>NZ_JACYUP010000004.1:0-751064 GCF_014841795.1 Sphingomonas sp. CFBP 13733 | reverse complement strand
TTGTTTGCGACCTCAGCAACCAGACCGTGTGGCCGTTCGCTGCGGTGACACCCCTCTAGGGCCCATCCCCAATCCCGTCAAACCCAAATTTCACTTTTATGGCAATTTTTGCGCCCTGGCGCGTTCTGCGCCCCCAACGGCGCGGAACAGGGTCCGGCCGGCGATATTGTACGAGCCCGGCCGCAGGAACGACGCGATCCAAGTGCGTTGCCACTGAGCGGGATCAGGATATTCCATAAGTCGAGCGATTCGAACGGTGAGCCGAGCGCATCACACCCTTTCCCGGTCATCCCCCGCAGAGGCGTTCTCGTTCCTACTTGATGACCAGCGTCTTATCCGAACATCGCCCCGGCAGCACCTCAGGCCCACGCGCGTCTTTTGCGACGCGGAGTCCCGCGGCGGACAAGCTCGTCCGGAAGCTGCGCGACCGGCACCCCCTGTCGGTTGCCGAGGAGGTCGCGCTTAACACGTTGCTTGCGGCCAAGGCCGGACCGATTTCCGGGAGAACGGTGTTGCTCGACCGGGGGATGCAGCCAAGCGGGATCCATGTCCTGCTTGACGGCTGGGCGTGCCGCTACACGATGCTCGTCGATGGGCGCCGTCGGATCGTCGCCTTTTATCTCCCGGGCGATGTCTGTGATTTCGACGTCTTCCTGCTGGCGGGGATGGACCAAACGATCGCCGCGATCACCCCTGCACGCGTTGCGGTGGTCGATGCCCCGATGCTGGCCGGGCTTGCGATCGACCACCCGCTCCTGACGCAGGCCCTGTGGTGGGAATCGCTGACCGCCGCCGCGATCCAGCGCGCCTGGACGCTCAATGTCGGGCAACGCAGTGCCAAACAGCGAATCGCACATCTGTTGTGCGAGCTATATCTGCGAATGGACCGGGTTGGGCTCGTACAGGACGGCAGCTGTGCGCTGCCGTTGACCCAGTTTCATCTGGGGGATGCCTGTGCGCTGACGTCCATCCACACCAATCGTGCGCTTCAAGAGCTGCGCCGTGACGGCTTGCTGTCGCTCGAGGCCCGACGCCTGACGATCCACGACTGGCCGGCGCTGGTCGACCTGGCCGCGTTCGACCCCGCCTATCTCCAACTGTCCAAAGAGCCTGGCACGTCCGGCGATCGTGCGGCCCTTGGCTAAATAGCGACCCGGGTGGCGGTCGGCTTCTTCATAGAGGTCCAGCAAAGGCGGGGTTGCCGCTCCGGCGCGCCACGCCACCCCGTTAAGCCATGAACGCCCGCTCGCCACAGAGCCGTCTGCAGACAGGCGGTCTCCGGGCGAGCGAGACTAGGCGCGGCCTATTTAACGGCCGCCAGACCTACAGCCGGAAGGACAGCGACGCGACATAGGTCCGCCCGTTCTTGTAGAAGGCCGTGGGCCGATCGGGCGTCGCGTTATACTGGCGATAGGTCTCGTCGAGCAGGTTCTGCGCGTTGAGCGACAGCGTGACCTGCTTGGTCAGATTGAACCCTGCCGACAGATCGAGCTGGTTATACGCGGCGACCATTTCGCGCGAGCCGAGACGGCCAATCGTGCGGAAATACTTCGTCCGGTAATTGTAGCTCAACCGCGCCTGGAACGGTCCGCTTTCGAAATAGGGGATCACGTTGACGGTGTGCTTCGACAGATAGGGAAGGTTGAGATCGGCGCCCGACGCGTCGGTCGAGGAGGTCGTGCTGTCCTGATAGGTATAATTCGCTTGGAGCCCGAACCCGCCCCAGATCTCGCTCTGCCCGGAAACGAGGATCCCGTTCACCTTCGCCTTGCCGCCGTTGATCGGCTGCGAAACGCTGTAATTGTTCTCCAGCCGCCCGGTCAGCGAATTGAACAGCGTCACCCCCTCGGTCCGGGTCGTGATGATGTAGTTGCTGATGTCGCGACGGAAGGCCTCGACCGCGAGCAGGCTGCCCGGACGCGGGTAGAATTCCGCGGTCAGCTCGTAATTGGTCGACTCATACGGCTTCAGATTGGGATTGCCGCCACCCGCATCGCGCGTCGTATCGTTTTGCGAGATCGATGCCGCCAGATCCTGATAGCGTGGCCGCGAGATCACCTTGGCGACCGCACCGCGGAAGATGAGCGACGAACTCGCCTCATAGGCGATATTGAAGCTCGGCAGGAACTTCAGATAGTCGGTCGATGTCGTCGTCGGGGTCGGCACGGGGTTGGGGTTGGCCGCCGTCGACAGCGTCAGCGCGTAGTCCGAAACGTCCTTGGTATAGACCAGCCGGCCGCCGATATTGCCGCGAAAGCCGCTCTGTTCGAAATTGAGCTGCGCATAGCTCGCCGCGACGGTTTCCTTGACCCGGGTCGACGCGCCGATCTTGCGGATCAGCGGCGAATTGATCGCATTGGCCAGGATGTCGATCACCGACTGTTCGGACAGGTTCAGATACTGCGTCGCGTTGCCGAGCCCGCCGCTGCCGCTGAATGTGCCGTCCGGAGTCGACGCGGTCGGCACGTTGAGCTGCGATGCGAGCTGGGACGTGGTGAGATAGGTGTTGATGCCGCGGCCGTCGATGCGGTTGACATGGTCGGTGACGCGCGCGCCTAGCATCAGCTGCGTGAACGGCCCGAACGAAACCGGGATCGTCGCATCATAGCCGCCGAAGATGTCGCGATCGGTCGTCACGCTGTAATCGAGGCCGCCGATCTGCGCGGCGTTCAGCTGCGTGCCGCCGACCAGCACGGGGCTACCCTCGATCTGTGCGGGATTGTTGTTCGGGTTGGTGAAGTAGTTTGCGGGGTTGGTCGGATCGCCGGTGAAATTGACCGTCGCCGTATCGTTGGTGAAGGCATAGCTGAACGGCAGTCTGGTCTGCACGTTGAACAGATATTCGGGATTGCGCCCGCCCCTCGCCCGGCTCCAGCCGCCTGCAAACGACACCTTGGCGCCGTCATCGCCTTCCCAATCCGCGAACAGGTTCAGATTGTCAGTGGTCAGCTTGGTCTTGCGGACGAGCGTGTCGAGCTGCGCACTCTGACTCGTGGCAGCACCGAAGGTCGCGGCGTTGACGACCCCGTTGCTGATATTGGCCGACTGCAGCACGTTGCCCGTCCAGGCCCCGGGAATGGTGTACATCGACTGGCTGTAATTGTCGTAATTGCCATTGATGTGCAGGCCGTTGAGCGTCAGCGTCAGCTCCGAGCTGGGGCGGTACTGAACGGTGCCGGACACGCTCTTGCGCTCGCGCGTCTGCTGGAAATAGGCATAGTTGATGCCGAACGGCGATGCGGCCTTGTAGAGATCCGCAATCGTTCCGCCGGTGATGGTCGCACCCGGGCTCTTCAGACTGAGCGTGCCGTCCTGCGCGCGGTTGACGAACGGGCTGTTATAGGTGCCGTCCGCATTCGCCGCGGCATTGTCATAGCCGAAGAATTCCACGCCGGCGCGCGTCAGGCTCTGCTTGTCATAGGTCGCGGCGACCAGCACACCGAACGTCTCCGCATCGTTTTTCCAGCTGTACAGCCCCGAGCCGCGGACATTGCCCTTGTCCGAACGGTCGTTGTACGAATAGCCGCCCGACGCGAAGATCGAATTGGCCTTGAGCTCGAGCGGCCGGCGGGTGCGGACGATGACCGTGCCCCCGAGGCTCCCCTCCTCGATCCGCGGTTCGGGCGACTTGTACACCTCGAGCCGGTCGACGAGTTCGGGCGCGAGCAACGAATAGTTGAAGGTGCGGCTCGACGGGTCATTGTCGTTGCCGCCCCAATCCGCCGATGCGAGCGCATGACCGTCGAGCAGCATCCGGTTCAGTGCGGGATCGGTACCAAGGATGGCGACCTTCTCGCCCTCGCCAAAGCGCCGATCGATGCTCACGCCGGGGATGTGCGACAGCGATTCAGCGACGTTGCGGTCGGGAAACTTGCCGATCGCTTCGGCGCTGATCACGTCGACCACGGCATTGGCCTCGCGCTTGACCGCGATCGCGCTACGCAGGCTGCCGCGGATACCGGTGACGACGATGTCGCTGTCCGCGTCCCCCGAGGGGGCGGCCTGCGTGGGGGGTGTCTGCGCGGATCCGGGCTGCTCGGCGGCGGCTGGCGGGGCCGATGACGGCGCGGTTTGTGCGCCCGCAGGCGCGATCAGCCCGGCGATCGCGCTGGCGACCACGGCGGTGGATGCGAGCAACATCTGCTTAGGAAAAACCATTGGTCAAAGCCCCTTTTCATAGGCGCCATCGCGCCATCCCGATGCAGCCCATGCCTGCACCCGTAAATCCCGCGAATCGCCCGGTATTCTTTTGGTAGCCAGGTCGATGTCTAGGCGTCGCTACCTATATCAAATTCATTTTCCGAATCTAATGCGAAAATTACCTTTTTATTACCAATTCTGGGAGGGACGCATTCCAGTCCGGCGGTTGCCCCGTGGCTGCGGACCTGACGCCAGCAAGGCCCGGGCCGAGTTCGTTCGACAAGGCAAGACGCGTCAGCGCATCAATTTGCCAAGGTACTCCACGTTTCGGAAGATGGTGTCAGTCGCGAGCCGAAGACACATTCCTTTTCCCGTCGAGGGACTTGCCCACGCTTACTGACAGGCGCTAGCGCATCATGACCCCGGCAGCTGACGCCAAGATCGACCGCAGCGGATCTAATACTCGCTTAGGCTCGCGAGGCATCCGTTGGCGAACCCCGAATAAGGGCAACACTCCGTACCAATATAGGATGTTTGCGGCGTCCACTGAGCCATGCGGTTTGTGAGCGGCGGGTGTCGCTACCAGCCCCAGCGAAAGCGCTGATCAGGCGAGCGCAAAATATCCTCGTAGCGCAATGCTGCGCGCGGCAGCGCCCTGTCCATGGCGCCGGAGCCCCTGCCCATGGCATAGGGCCTGACCAACCCCATGGTCGCGCAATTCCTCCGTGCGGGGGGCGTGCCTACGATTCCCCCGTACCTGCGCCACTCGCGGGGCAGATCGCTCGCCCTATCGCAGGATCGGCAGTGTTGCGGGCTTCCCGGGGAACCGCTCGCATGACAAGGGGTTTCTGAAATTGGCCGTTTTGGCCGTATCCCGGGAGACGATACACAATGACTGATTTTGCCGATCTTGTAGATGGATACCAGCGGTTTCGGACGTCCGACTGGCGCCGCCAGCATGACCGTTGGGAGAAATTGAAAGTCGGACAGGAACCGCGCGTCATGGTGATCGCCTGTTCGGACAGCCGGGTCGAACCCGCGCAGATCTTCGACACGTTGCCTGGTGAGATGTTCGTCGTCCGCAACGTCGCCAACCTCGTTCCGCCGTTCGAGACGGGCGGCGGCTATCACGGCGTTTCTGCCGCGGTGGAATTTGCGGTCACGCAGCTCAAGGTCGGCGAGATCGTCGTACTCGGCCATGGCCAGTGCGGCGGCTGCAAGGCGGCGCTCGCAGGCACGTTCGACAAGGCAGAGCGCGGCCAGGGTGGCTTCATCAGTGACTGGGTGCATCTGCTCGATGGCGCACGCGAGTCCGTCGCCAAGGATCATGCCGATCTGAAGTCTGAAGAGGCTCGCGAGGCGATGGAGCAGGCTGCCGTTCGGACGTCGATTGAAAATCTGCGGACCTTCCCGTTCGTCCGCGATGCAGAGGCTGCCGGCGATCTCGAGATCCGCGGCGCGGTGTTTGCGATCGACGACGGCATTCTGCGCGTGATGGACGAGGATGGCGGGTTCACGCCGGCTCAGCCCCGCGCGGACTGATGCCGAGGCCGGGCCGGCGAAAGTCTCGTCGGCCCGGCGCATCTTTACTTCAAACCTTATCTGCTGGCCGCTGCGAGCTCTCGCAAATGGTCAGGGGAAACCGAGACTGTAGGCGGGTTGCGGCCCGTCAGATTAGGGCGCTATGTTGCTGGCTTCTGACTGGAGGTCCTATGACGCGCCTTGCCTTGGTTATCGCTGCCGGCCTGTCGGCCGCCACAGCGGCGTATGCCGCACCCGATCCCGCGCCGAGCGCCGCTCTCGTCGCGGCGACCAAAGCCGGGACGCGAACGCCCGCGACGATCGCTCGCGACGCTTTCCGCCACCCCGCCCAGACGCTGGCGTTTTTCGGTGTGAAGCCTGGTGACACGGTCGTCGAGATCTGGCCCAGCGGCGGCTGGTATACCGAGATCCTTGCGCCCTATCTCGCGGCCCGCGGCACGCTTTATGCCGCTGCGCCGAGCGAGAAGGGTCTCGCAGCTGTCCGGGCCAAGCGCCAGGCGATGCCCGAAGCCTATCGCGCGCTGCGCTATGCCATGTTCCCGGCAGTCGCCGGCCAGCCGACCGTTCCCGCAGGCTCGGCGGACGTCGTGCTGACCTTCCGCAACGTGCACAACTGGCGGTTCGGGGCCGCCGATCAGACCCAGGCCGCGTTCGACCAGATGTTCGCGATGCTCAAGCCCGGCGGCACGCTTGGCCTTGTCGAACACCATCTGCCCGAAGCATCGGGCAAGATCGAGGAAGGCAAGAGCGGCTATATGAAGCGGTCTTCGGTCATCGCCTATGCCACCAAGGCAGGATTCAAGCTGGCAGGCGAGAGCGCGGTGAATGCGAACCCGAAGGATACGCATGACTATCCCAAGGGCGTGTGGACCCTGCCGCCCAATTACGCCGAGGGCGATGTTGGCCGCGCGCGCTATGCCGCGATCGGCGAAAGCGACCGGATGACGCTCAAGTTCGTCAAACCCCGTTGATCGCCGCGCAGAGTGTCACCCGCCGCATCCAAAATTTGGAAGCGGCGGGCTGCGCTGTTACGACACCCGTGTGACCTCCACCCCACTCCGTTTCCTCGAACGTCTGCCGCTGCTATGGGATCGCCGCGCCATCGCGTACGGCGTTGCGGTCGCCCTCTCCATCGCTGCCTGCGCGATCCGGATCCGCGTCGATCACCTGCTGCCGCCCGGTTTTCCCTTCCTGACCTTCTTCCCGGCGGTCATCATCTCATCCTTCCTGCTTGGGCGCGGTCCCGGTTCGGCGGCTGCGCTGCTGTGCGGTGTGCTGGCCTGGTATTATTTCATCGCGCCACGCCAAGGGTTCACACTCGGCGTCGATACCGCGGTGGCACTGCTCTTCTATGCCGCTGTTGCTGCCGTCGACATCGCGCTGGTCCACTGGATGCAGCAGGCCAATCACCGGCTGCGCGACGAGCGCGAACGCAACGCCGACCTTGCGCTGCGCAGCGGGCTGCTGGCTGATCGGACAGAGGTGCTGTTCCGCGAATTGCAGCACCGCGTATCGAATAATCTCCAGATGATCGGGGCCGTCCTCGCGTTGCAGAAGCGCGGTATCGCCGACCCTGCCGCGGCCCTCGCGCTCGACAATGCAGCGACCAAGATCACGCTGATCGGCCGGATCCAGCGGCAGCTCTACGATACCAGCGGATCGCTGATCGCGCTCGACCAGTTCCTCCACCAACTGACTGCCGACGTAATCGAGGCGGGCGGCAATCCCGGTATCGTCCACTCGGTTTCCGCACCGCCCGGCGTCATGCTCCCCCCCGACGCGCTGATCCCCGTTGCGCTGATCATGGCGGAGGCGATCGCCAACGCGATCGAGCATGGGCTGGTGGGACGCGATCATGGCAGCATCCGGGTCGATCTCGTCCAGACCGCCACCGGGTTGCAGCTCTGCGTGACCGACGACGGCGCCGGACTGCCCGAGGGATTCGACACGCGCCGCTCGACGAGCCTCGGCCTGAAGATCGCCACCACGCTAGCGCGACAGCTCGGTGGCAGCTTCGACGTCAGAAGCGCCGAGCCGGTCGGCGCACAAAGCGTGCTGACCATCCCCCATTCCCCCGCAGGACAGCCCCCTACCCCATGATCATCCGCAGCGACGAATTCATCGATATCCCTCGAATCGCCAGCGGCACTCCTTCGGATGATGCCATGCCGTCACCAGGCGGCGTCATGCGCACGCACCTCTTCCGCCCCGCGGTCGAGGGACGCTATCCCGGCGTTCTGCTGTTCTCGGAAATCTACCAGGTCACGGACCCGATCCGCCGGCTTGCTGCCTATGTCGCCGGTCACGGCTTCTGTGTCGCGGTGCCCGAGGTCTATCATGAGTATGAGCAACCCGGGACGGTGCTGCGCTACGACGCGGCCGGCACCGATCGCGGCAACGCGCTGAAGGTCACGAAACCGGTTCACGCCTTCGACGCGGATGCGGTCGGAGCGCTCGACGGCCTTGCTGCGCATCCCGCCTGTACCGGGCGGCTTGCGACGATGGGCGTCTGCCTGGGGGGCCATCTCGCCTACCGCGCCGCACTCGATCCCCGCGTCGCAGCAGCGGCGTGCTTTTACGCGACCGACATCCACAGCGGCACGCTCGGTGCGGGCAAGCAGGACGACAGTCTGGCGCGCATGGCGGACCTGAAAGCGGAAACGCTGTTCATCTGGGGGCGGCAGGACCCGCATGTCCCGTTTGCCGCGCGCGAGACGATCCGCGCGCGACTGGAGGCGGTCGGTGCCAATTATGGCTGGCTCGAGGTCAACGGCCAGCACGCGTTTTTGCGTGACGAGGGACCACGCTATGATCCCGCCCTGTTCGCCCAGACGCTGAACGCGGTCATCGCTCTATTTAACCGCACGCTCACCGGATGACCGCGCACCGCCGGTCAGCCGGCTAGGCGCCTCGCGGGCTCCGACGCAGGAGGCTCAGCGCGGCCACAACCGCGCTGCGCCGCGCACGCCTGAGGAATCACCCCAACGGGCCGGCACCACCTGCCCCTTCCAGTCGCCACCGAAGCTGTAGCGATCGATCACCGCGGGAAGCCGGGCGTAGATCGCTTCGACATTCGACATGCCGCCGCCGAACACGAAGACGTCCGGGTCGACGATATTGGCGATCATCGCCAGCGCGCGTCCAAGCCGATCGACATAGGCGTCGAGCGATGCGACCGCGTCGGCTTCGCCGTGTCGCGCGGCCTCGACGATCGCGGCGCCGTCCAGCATCTGCCCGGACCGGGCGGCATGATCCTGCCGGAAACCAGTCCCCGATATCAGCATGTCGAGACACCCGCTTTGTCCGCACCAGCATGACGGACCGGGATATTCCGCCGCGGTCATCCACGGAAGCGGGACATGGCCCCATTCGCCCCCCATGCCGTTCGCGCCCTCGACGATGTGGCCGTCGACGACCAGTCCGCCTCCGACGCCGGTCCCGACGATCACCGCAAAGGCGGACCGCGCGCCGGCTGCCGCACCGTCAACCGCTTCGGACAGTGCCATGCAATTCGCGTCATTGGCCATCCGGACCTGACGGCCGAGCGCAGTCTCCAGATCCTCGCGAAAGGCGCGGCCGTTGAGGAAGGTGGCGTTGGAGTTGCGCATCAGCCCGTCGCGCGGACTGATCGATCCGGGCGTACCGACCCCGATCGAGCCCATGGCGCCCGCCTCGCTCTCGGCGCGAGCGATCAGGTCGCCGATCGTCCCGATGGCGTCGCCGTAATTTCCCGGGTTCGGGCTGCGCACGCGGGCAAGGAACTGACCGTCGGCGTCGAGGGCCGCTGCCTCGATCTTCGTGCCGCCGACATCGATACCGATCTGGATCACTGCATCTCTCTCTGACTTTGGTTTGGAGGCACCCTGCCCGCGAGAAAGATAAAGTCAATTTGCTTTAACAATCAGCCTTTAATCAGGATGGCGTCCGACGGCAGGATCCGGTCGAGAAACGGCAGGATCGCAGCGCCCACGGCGGGCGCATCGCGCGACAGTGTGGCGCGCCGGATCGGTGCACGCGCCGGGATCGTCGGCGCCGCCGCGAGCAACTTGCGTGTCGTTTCCGCCGCCAGTCGGTCTAGCACCGTATCGGGCAGGCGTCCGCCGATCAGCACCGCGGCCGGATTGATCAGGCAGTTGACGGCAGTCAGCGCGGGCACGAGGGCGCTCGCGCACTCGTCGACCCATGCATCGAGTGTCGCGCCGAACTGTTCGGCAACGTCCAGCGCCGGGTCGAACGGCGTAGTCAAGCCAGCCTGTTCAAGCCGCGCGGCGAGCGCGGACAAGGACACCACGTCCTGAAGCACCTGACCCGGCATGCCCGCCAGCGGCAGAAAGCCGAGCTCCCCGCTGCGGGCGTCGGCGCCGCGATAATAGGATCCGTCGATGACGACCCCGCCCCCAAGCCCTGCGCTGACCAGAATGTAGAAGAAGCTCGCATGGTCCAGCCCGCCGCCGAACTGCGCCTCGCCGATCGCCGCCGCCGCCGCGTCATTATCGATATGCACCGACCATGGAACGACGTCGGCGAGCAGCGCCTGAAGGTCGACCGCGCCCCAGCATTCATAACCCGCCGGGCGATGCGGCAGCGCCACCTGCCCCAGATCGTCGGGCAGTGCCACGCCGACGCCAAGTATCCTGTCTGCGCGCAGCACGCCCGATCCCCGGATCTCGGCGATCTCCTTGCTGACGATGCCAATGATGTCGTCGGGCATCGCGAACGCGATCTGCTGTGTGAACCGGGACCGGACCTGCCCCGCCAGATCGAGCGATACGAGCGTGACGTGATCACGGTCGATGTTCAGCCCGATCGCGAAGCATCCATCGGGGTTGATCCGCAATCGTACCGCCGGCTGGCCACGTCCGCCCTTGCGGCGCCCGGCATCGACGATGAGATCAGCCTCGAACAGGCGCCCAGTGATATTCGCGATCGTCGGCGCGGTGAGGTTGGTCATCGTCGCGATCTCAGTCCGGGTGATGTCCGGATTTCGACGGATGACCTGGAGCACGACGCGCTGGTTATAGTCGCCGGCCCGTTCGAGATTTGTGCCCGACAGGCTCGGGCCGAGCCGCACCGCGCGTTCCTCCGCAGTCACCCCGCCACCGGCATGCGGCTCGAAATCCGAGAAATCCACGGCTTGCTCCCTCCCCGGAACGTCGAGGCGCGCATCGATGTGACTTCGCGCGCCGCCCCGTCAGTCGTGCGTGCCGACGGCCCCAAATACGATCCTATAGTCCGACATCCACCCCAGCCGGTCAATTGAATATGCCAAGTTGGTTATATCTCCGCACCGGCCGGCACGGCAGCCTGCATCCGGCAGCGAACAAGCCACGTCGCGAAGTTGCAAAGCCTGTGGTATCGCGCCGCAATTCAACCATTTGGAAAGATCGACATCGATGATTACACGGCTCGAAGATCTGGAGCGGGTCCGCGCCGAAAGCCGGTCGCTTGTCACCCGGCGATCCTTGATGTCGGCGGGCGCCGCGGTCGTACCGATTCCGGGCGTCGACCTGGTCGCGGATGTCGGCCTTTTGACCACCCTGCTGCCGAAGATCAGCGAGATGTTCCAGCTCGATCACGAGCAGGTTCAAAAGCTCGAGCCGCATCTTGCGCAGCAGGTTCTCGTGATGGCGTCGAGCATGGGTAACAACGTGATCGGCCGCATGGTCACCAAGCGGGTCGTTACGGCGTTGCTGCGTCGGGTCGGCACGCGGCTCGCGGCGGGATCGCTCGCCAAGTACGTACCGTTCGTCGGGTCTGCCTTCGCCGCCACGATCAGCTTCGGCGCGATGAAGCTGGTCGGCAACGCGCATATCGAGGATTGCTACAAGACGGCGCTGGCCTTGCTGCCCGCGTCGGGGCAAATCGCTCCAGTCTCGACCCCGGCGGGCGGTATCGCACGCTGACCCCGGCGCACGCAGCTCCCCACGAACAGGACCGACACATGGCGAAACAATATTGGGCACAGCTGATCGATTTCGAAGAGGAGATGCAGTCCGCGTGCATCTCCGGCGCGACCGATCACGAGGATGCCGCCGAGACACTCATCTCCGACTTTGTCGGGCAGATGGGTGGAGAAATCACCAAGGGCGCAGTGCGCGTCTGGGTACAGGGCGAAAACCGCGAGAAGGTCTATGACTGGACCGTCGACCTGATCATCCCAGAGGATGACGGCACGCACGGCGGCGAGGATGAGGAGATCGAGGTCGAGGCCGAGATCGAGTTGATCGAACGCACCTGACGCCCCCGCGCCAATCAGGCGCCCCGTGCGCCGTGGCGTACGGGGTGCCCTGGCTTGAGCCGCAACAGATTAGCTCGGGGCGCCCTCGCTACCGTTGAACCCGCGCTCGAGAATTTGCGCGACCAGCCGATCGCGTGAGCGTGCGGTTCGCTCTCCCAGGACGACGGCAATCAGTCGGCGGTTGCCGCGCTTGGCCGATGCCGCCAAATTGAATCCGGCCTCCACCGTATAGCCGGTCTTGATGCCGTCGAGCCCGTCAAAGGCGCCGAGCATGTGATTGTGGTTCTGCAACTGCCGTCCAGCCCAGCGAAACGACCGGGTGCTGAAATAGGCATAGCGATCCGCATGCTGGTCGATCAGTGCCTTGGACAACATGGCCATGTCGGTCGCGGTCGTGAGATTGGCGCCGGGCAATCCGGTGACGTTGGTGAACGACGTCCGCCGCATGCCGAGGGTCCGCGCCTTTGCGGTCATCCGCCGCGCGAAGCCGGCTTCGCTGCCGCCCAGTTTTTCGGAAAGCGCTACCGCCACGTCATTGGCCGAACTCACCGCGATCGCCCGGATGGCTTCGCCGACGGTCAGCCCGGCACCGGGCCGCAGACCGAGCCGTGACGGCGGCTGGTTCGCCGCAGCGCGTGAGAATTTGACGGTGTCGGAAAGCTGCAGCTTGTTCGCGTCGAGCGCGTCGAACGCCAGGAACAGCGTCATCATCTTGGTCAGCGACGCGGGTCGACGGACCAGATTGGCCCCTTGCGCATATAATACCCGGCCGTCGCGCGCATCGATCAGGATGGCCGACACCGTCCGCGCCGCCGCGGGCGATGGCGCGGCGAGCACCGGTTCCGCCAAAGCCGGAACCGCCATTGCCGTCCCGGGAATCGCCGCCAGCGGAACCGGCGCGGCGCGGCTCGCCACCCCGGCGGGCGACGCCGTCGATACCGCAGACGACATGGGCAGAACCAGCGTGGCCAGCGCCGCCAGCACGGCCGGGATACGGCGCTGATAGGCGCCGGTCGGCATCAGCCTCACTGCGGCTCCATCTCGTTCGTGGCGGGCACGTCATCGGCGGGTTCGCTCGCGCTGCTGCCGTCGCGGCGGACGCGCGCAGTCATTCCCGTCGCATCGGCATCGTCCTGCATCTGAACGTCCGGCGCGATTTCCGGAGCGGGCGGTGCCTCGGCTTTCACCTCTGCAGGGGCGGGCGCAGGCGCTTCCTCGACCACCGCCGGCGCTTCGGCTTCAGCCGGGGCCTCTTCCTCATACGCGCTGTTTTCGGTCACGGGTGCGGTGTCCGGCTCGGACGGGGAACAGCCGCCGAGCGCGGTCGCGAACAGGCTCGCGCCGAGCGCGAAGCGGATCGCATGTGTCTTGGTCGTCATGGTCATGTCCCTCATCGTGCTGCCATCGCCTGCGCCGCCGACCGTGCCTCGATCTTGGAGGCCAGTGTCGAATCCCAGCTATAGGGATCCGCGCGGAAGTTCATCTGGCCGTTACCACTGGCGAATGCCGTCCAATAGAGGAGATAAACCGACACGGGCTTGCTGAGCCGCGCCCGCACCGTCGTGCCCTTGTCGACCGTCGCCGCGACCATCTCGGGGGTCCATTGCGGATCACCCGCGAGCAGGAGGTTGGCAAGCTCGGCGGGCTTTTCGAGCCGGACGCACCCGTGGCTCGCCAGACGGCTGAAGCTCGCAAACTTCGCGCGTGACGGGGTGTCGTGCAGATACACCGAATAGGGATTGTCGAAATCGAACTTGTACCGCCCCAGCGCGCTCTGCGTACCAGCGGCCTGCTGCAGCCGCGTGCCGCCGATCACCTTGAAGCCATTGCGCTTCAGGTATCCCGGATTGGCCTTTTCCTTCGGCCACAGTTCGCGCGTCGCGATCGAGGTCGGGACGTTCCAGGGCGGGTTGATCACGACGCTGTGGATCGTCGAGGTCAGCATTGGCGTCTCGTCGCCGGGGCGCCCGGTGACCGCGCGCATCGAAGTGATCGGCCGGTCGCCATCGAATACCGTCAGGACCGCGGCGGCGATGTTCACCTGGATGCGATCCTTGGGCAGCTCCTGCGGCAGCCAGCGCCAGCGTTCCATGTTCGCCATGATCTGGCGGACGCGATCGGTCGCCGAGACGTTCAGCGCACCCAGCGTCTGCCCCGACACGATCCCGCTCGGATTGAGCCCGTAGCGCCGCTGCGCGCGACGTACCCCCTCGAGCAGCGCAGCGTCGAACCGGTCACCACCGGCCGATACGTCCTTGTCCTCGACCGCGAGGCGCTGGCGGAGCGCGGTCACGCGTGGGCCCGTCGCGCCGATCGTCATGTCCGGCCCACTCGCCAGCACCGACCAACCGCCCGCCGCCGCGATCGCGCGATAGCGCTCGAGCCCGGCCTTGAGCCCGTCATACCCTGAATAGGGCGGCGGCAACGCGGCGATCCACGCGGCGATCCGGTCACGCTTCACCGCATCGGCAAAGCCCGGCAGCGGATCGAAGGCCGGCGGGCGCATGCCCCAGTCCCGCTGGAAGTCGGCTTCGGACAAGCGCCCGGCATGGACGGCGCGGGCATGGTCGAGCGCTTCGCGGACCAATGTGTCATTGTCGACGTCGAGTACGAGCGACGGCCGCGCGAACGCGAGCCCCTGCCCCATCGTGTCCGACGCAAGCAGCTTCTGCAGCTGCTTGACCTGGGCAACGGACAGCACCGGCATGCGAACGGTAGGAACCACTGGCGGCACCGCCATGCGCGGCGTCATCGCCTGCGCCGGAAGCGCAGGCTGGACGGCCGGCGGGTTCGATGGGGCGACGGGCCTTTGCGGCTGGGTCTGGAACAGTTGCGGCGGCACCAGCTGCTCCTGCGCCGCTCGGGCCGAAACGGCGTCGACCGGGAGCAACAGGGCCACCACCGCGGCACCGCTCAGCATCGTACCGAACCAGGGGGCGTTCGTCTTTGTCTTTGAAAGGCTTTGCATAGCGTCCCTATAGCGATCGCGTCCTGCGTCGCACGGGCAATATCGCCCTAGCCTGAATAAAGCCCGGATGACGCGATATTTCCCGCCGCCTTGCTGACTATCACAGGGCCCAACGCCCCTTCGGCCCGGCCACGGCCGTGCCCGTCATTTGCGCGCCGCCCGAGTCGTGTCGCGCTCCGCTGCGAACGGCTCGGACGCGTTCCAGACCGGCCATACCGTCCCCTCGGCGACCTCGCGGCCCAGCGCATAGGCGACGCTGCCCTCCTGCGCGGCGCCGGTCATGTCCCAGCGTGTGTCGAATTCGTCGCAGGTCTGGTGATAGCATCGTGCGTTGAACCGATCGCGCATTGCCTCGCCCGCCTTCGCCCCACCCGTCACCAGATCGCGGCCCGCGCGGAAATACACCCCCGGCACGCCCTTCTGCGCCAGCGCATAATGGTCCGAGCGGTAATACCAGCCCGCCTCGGTATTCTCCTCGGGCACGATTCGCAGCCCCTGCGCCGCCGCAACCCGCTCGAGATCGCGCTCCATCGGCGTTCTCCCGACGCCGATCAGCTCGAGATCGCGCGTCCGCCCCAGCACGACATGTGGATCGAGATTGAACTGTGCGGCGGTCGTCGCGAGCGGCAGGACGGGGTGGTCGGCATACCAGCTTGCACCGAGCAGCCCCTTTTCTTCCGCAGTCCACAGCGCGAACACGACCGAACGCCGCGGCCGGGCGGCGCCCGCATAGGCGTGCGCGATCTCGAGCAGCGTCGCGGTGCCGGTCCCGTTGTCGATCGCGCCGTTGCGGATTCGGTCCGCGGGCGGATCGAACGCGTTCTCCCCATAGGCATCCCAATGCGCGCCATAGAGAATGCTGCCCGCCGCGGGATCGGTGCCCGGAAGAAGGCCGACGACATTGTGGCTCGCGACATGCTCCATCCGCGTTTGAACACGCGCCGACAGGGTCGCCCCCTTCAATATGATCGCAGCGAAATCGGCGCGCTGTGCGGCAGCCTTCGCCGTGGCATAATCCAGCCCCGCCTGCCGCAGCAGACGGATTCCAATGTCGTTGCGCAGGTTGCCGCGCAGTCCGAACGCCGCAGGCACCGTCCCGGTGTCGAGCGCATAGCCCGGTACCGCGTCGCCGTTCGCGATCTGCAGCCAGGGATAGCTTGCGGGAAACGTCTCGTGGATCGTCAGGAACGCCGCTGCGCCGCGCTTCTGCGCCTCGCTCAGCTTGGTCCGTGCGGCCGGACTCGAGGCCCGTCCCCCAAATCCCAGGTCGCGTCCCGCCTCGACATCGGGATCGCCGGCCAGGGCGACGACTATCTTGCCGCGCACATCGACGCCGCGATACGGATCATAGCCGAGCTTCGGTTCGACCACGCCATAGCCGACAAAAACGATATCGGCATGATCGAGCGCGGTCGTGCCGACGATCCGCGACGATGCCGCGATCTCGATTCCGGGCCGCAACGGCACCGACTGATCGCCGAGATGCAGCGTGAAGGTTGCGGCATCGCGGGTCCAACGCAGCAGGGGCACACGCTGCCGATAGCTGGTACCGGCAATGGGTTTCAGCCCGAGTTGCTTGAAGCGTCGCTCAAGGAAATCGAGCGTGACCGCCTCACCCGCCTGGGTCGGCCCGCGCCCGTGAAACGCATCCGCGCTCAGTGTCTTGACGTCCAACTTGATCCGGTCCGGTGACAGGATAGGCGGCCGTGGATCAGCGGCGATGGCGGCGGTGGTGGCCGAGACGGTGAGCAGCAGCAGCGGCAGGAGGCGTTTCATCGGCACAACCTGCCCGCGATGTGTCACGTGCACAAGCGAACGAATGAGATCGCACGCTATTCCCGCGCCTTAGGCCGCGATCTTCACCCCGGCAGACGAACCTGAACGCGGCGAAAGCGCGCTTCGACAAAGCTGTAGACGCCGAACAATCCCAGCCCGACGCCCGTCGCGGCCAACAGCCATTTGCCCCCCGGCTGGTCCTGCAGCATCGCCAGCGCGTCGGCCATGCCGCCGGCTTCAGTGGCGTGCGCCTGCCATGCCGCGACCGCAAAGAAGCCGGCGATGATCGTGAAGACGACTGCGCGGGCGCCATAGCCCAGCCGCCCCATCGTGCAGACATAGGAAGGCAGCGAGCCGTCATTGTGCAGGTCCTTGACGAAATCGCCCTTCCAGGCCTTCTTCGCCTGCATCACAGCCGCGGTGAGGATACCGATTGCGACTACGGCAACCAGCACGCGGCCGAACGGCACCGAAAGCAGCCAGCCTGTCCAGTCGCGGGCGCTCTCGTCACCCGGGGACTGCCCGCCGCCGCCCGTCCGTGGTTGCCAGGCGAGACGTGCCGCACTCCAGGCAAGGATGAGGTGCGCGATCCCGCTGACGACGTGCCCGATCCGTGTCAGGGCGCCCTTGGCGTCGCGCATGATCTGCTCCGGATCGGCGATCGCTTCGGTCAGCCGCCACACCGCATAGCCGAGCAGACCCGCGGCAATGACGGCCAGCAGGACGACACCTAGCTGCTCGTCCGCCAGCGATCCGATCGCCCCCTGATTGTCGGCGATCGTCCCGCCGCGCATTGCGGCATCGACCGCAAACCAGGCCACCAGACAATAAACCAGCCCGCGCGCGGCGAAGCCAAGACGTGCGAGTTGCGTCGCACGGACATCCGAGATGGTCACCGCAAATCCCCCTGGATCATATTGATCGTTACGCCGGCTAAACCCGCCGTGCGCAGCGACGTTCCGCCGGCGGTCACGACATCGCCGCGGCGACGCGGATCGGCGCAGCCCGGTACCGCGCCCGGGCCGCACCGGACCGTCAGGCGTGGACCACCTCTGCGGCGTCCGCGAAGGGGACCGGAAGGCGTGCAATCGCGGGACGCGCGATCAGGTAGCCCTGGCACAACCGTACCCCGAGCGCGCGCAACGCCGCCAGTTCGCCCGAAGTCTCGATCCCCTCGGCGATCGGGATGATGCCAAGTTCGTCGCACAATGCGATGACCGCGGCGACGATCGACCGCTTCACGGCGGACCCGTCGATCCCGCGGATCAATGCCATGTCGATTTTGATGACATCGGGATTAAGTTCGGCGAGCAGCCCCAGCCCCGCATAGCCCGCGCCGAAATCGTCGATCGCGGTCACGAACCCTTGCGCACGGTACGCCTCGATGATCCGCCGTACATGCGGCACGTCGCGCATGCGTTCGTTCTCGGTGAATTCGAACATCAGGTTGCGCTTGTCGAAGCCGACCCGCGCCGCTGCCCCCAGCGTCGCCCGGATACAGGCATTGGGTTCATAGACCGCGTTCGGCATGAAATTGATCGACAGCTTCACGTCCTCGCCCGGCGTGAACAACGCGCCAGCCATCTCCACCGCACGCACACGGCAAGCCTGATCGAACCCGTAGATCATGTCCCCCGACACCCTGTCGAGGATCGCCCCCGCGCCCGCACCGTCGGTGCCGCGAACCAGCGCTTCATAGGCCCAGACCCGCTCCGTCGCGATGTTGACGATCGGCTGGAACGCCATCGTGAAATCGAACGGGAGCACGCTGCCGGTGCCACAGGCACCGCACGTCACACGGGTCGCCGTCTCGACTGGTGCGATCGCGTCTGCTGGAGCGCGGGCTGCAGCCCGGAATGGGGCGGGGTCGATAAATGTCACTGTCGCTCCTTACCGCGCTCTATCGGGGCCGGACGGGCATAAGGACCGGCGCGACGCCACCTCACTCCAAACTCGGTGTGGTCATTGTTAATCTACAACAATTAACAGAATGAGTAGTACTAGCTTATTATCATAGATCAAGTATCTTGTAGACGTGAAAACATGCGTCAATTGGTTGGCGGACGGCGGCGATAGCTCAGCGCTTCCGCGACATGGATACGCGCTACGTGATCGGCGCCGGCCAGATCCGCGATCGTCCGCGCGACGCGCAGTATTCGCGTATAACCTCGAGCGGTCAGCCGCATCGCCTCTGCCGCCTGCACCAGCAGACGCTGTCCCGGCGCATCGGGGGTAGCGACCGACTCGAGCAACGGACCGTCCGCTTCGGCATTCGTCCGCACGGGATGATCACGATAGCGCTCCGTCTGCACCCTGCGGGCGGCGGCCACTCGCACTGCCACCGCTGCCGATCCCTCGCCGGCCTGGGGCAGGACTAGATCCGCCGCCGTGACCGCTGCCACGTCGATGTGGAGGTCGATTCGGTCGAGCAGCGGCCCGGACACCTTGGCCTGATAGTCCGCGGCGCAGCGCGGTGCCCGCACACAGGCGAGGCCGGCATCGCCGAGATGACCGCAACGACACGGGTTCATTGCCGCGATCAGCTGGACGCGCGCGGGGAAGGTCACATGCGCATTGGCGCGCGCGACGCTGATCGTTCCCGTCTCAAGCGGCTGGCGCAGCGAATCGAGCACCGCCCGCTGGAACTCGGGCAATTCGTCGAGGAACAGCACACCCAGATGCGCTAGGCTGACCTCCCCGGGCTTCACCTTCAGCCCTCCCCCGGTCAGCGCAGCCATCGACGCCGAATGATGCGGGCTGCGGAACGGGCGGGTTCGAGTCAGCCGCCCCCCCGACAACGCGCCTGCCACTGACTGGACCATCGACACTTCGAGCGCCTCGGCGGGGTCGAGCGGCGGCAGGATCCCCGGCAGGCACGCCGCCATCAGCGATTTGCCCGACCCCGGCGGACCACACATCAGCAGATTGTGCCCACCCGCCGCAGCGACCTCCAGTGCGCGCTTGGCGGTCTCCTGCCCGCGAACCTGCGCAAGGTCAGGCCCGGCCGGCGCGACATCGACCTCACCAGGCTGGGGCGCGCGCAGCAGGCCATGGCCTTTGAAATGGTTGATCAGCGCGAGCAGGTCGGGCGCGGCAACTACCTCGATCGACCCGGCCCAGGCCGCTTCCGATCCTTGTGAGGCAGGGCAGATCAGCCCCTTGCCCTCGTTCGACGCATGCAGCGCGGCCAGCAGGACACCGGGCGACGCGGTGATCCGCGCATCGAGGCCGAGCTCGCCGACGACGACATAATCGGCGAGCATTTCCGCATCGATCACCCCCATCGCCGCCAGCAATGCGAGCGCGACCGGAAGATCGAAATGCGATCCTTCTTTTGGCAGATCGGCCGGCGACAGGTTCACCGCGATCCGTTTCGGCGGCAATGCCAGGCCCATCCCCGCGATCGCGCCGCGGACCCGCTCGCGGCTTTCGCCGACCGCCTTGTCCGCCAGCCCGACGAGGTTGAACGCGGGAAGTCCCGGAATCAGCTGGACTTGTACTTCGACTGCGCGCGCTTCCAGCCCCAGATACGCCACTGTCGACACGATCGCCGCCATGAAAATCCCCCGCCGCGTCGCTCGTCATGGCGGATCGCCACCGTCACGCCCTATTCATACCGGATTTGGCCTTTGGGCAATGGCAGGCGGCACGGTGCCGTCTTGCCAATCTAACACACCGGTCCCAAATGCCTCGCGTGAACGCCGTCCGCTCCTCGACCTATCGCCTCGTCCAGCTGTTGTGCGGCGGGATAATGATCCTTGCCGCCCCCCTGCTGACACCGGTGCCCGGGCCGGCGGGGGTCTTCGTGTTTGCCGGCGGCATGGTCCTGGTTTTGCGCAATTCGCCACGGGCACGGCGACGCTGGGGCCGGCTGAAGCGCCGCTGGCCGCGGGGCGGCCATTTCGTCGACCGGATGATGCGCCGCCGCAGCGCGTTGCGACGGCACGCGCGCGATCGTGCCGCCGCGGTTTCGCAGCGAGGCGATTCAGCGAAGACGGAGCGGGTGAATTGACTTGTCCCCCTAGTTTGCCTAAGCGCCCACCCATCAAGGCCGTCCCCGTGGCGGCCGTTTTCTATTTGATGACCTAGGGAATGACCAATGAAGCGGACCTTTCAGCCGAGCAACCTGGTACGTGCACGCCGTCACGGCTTCCGCGCACGGATGGCCACGGTCGGCGGCCGGGCAGTGATCCACGCCCGCCGCGCCCGCGGTCGCAAGAAGCTGTCGGCCTGACCGTCGCGGCCGGCGATGCCGGCCTGACGATCATGTCGAAACGCCGCGATTTTCTCGCGGCGAATGCGGGGAAGCGCGCACCGATGCCGGGATTCGTCCTGCTCATGCGCCCCCGCGATGACGGTGACGAGACGATGCGAATCGGCTTCACCGTCACCAAGAAGATTGGCAACGCCGTCGTCCGTAACCGCATGAAACGGCGGTTGCGGGCTTTGGCGCGTGAGCTGTTGGCGGAACGCGGTGTCGCTGGCGCCGATCACGTGCTGATCGGGCGCAACGGCGGCATCGAGCGTGATTACGCGCTGTTGCGGACCGAGCTCGGCAAGGCGTTCCGCAAGGTCACGCCGCAAGCACCAGCTGCTGCTGCAGTGGATACCACCACCCCGGCGAAGGCCGGAACCCAGGTGGGAAAGCCTCTTTAATGCACCGCAGCCACTCGTCACTAGCGTCCCCCAACTGGGCCCCGGCCTATGCCGGGGTGGTCCGCAGTCTGGAATGGCGCTGTGCCGAAGGCGCGATCTTGCACCGCTTCTTGTTCTCCCGCGAAGGCGGGAGTCCAGTCTCGATCCTCGCCTTCGCGGGGAAACAGTTTTGGGGTGCACTGGTCCCGGCCGCATCGTGCTAGCCCGCCTCATCATCCTCGTCGCGCGCGGCTGGCAACTCGGTCCTTCGCTGGTCCTGCCGTCTAGCTGTCGCTACGATCCTTCCTGTTCCGCCTATGCAATCGAGGCCGTTGGGCGCTATGGCGCGCGCAAGGGGGGCTGGTTGGCGGCGAAGCGCATCGCGCGCTGCCATCCTTGGGGCGGGTACGGACCCGACCCAGTCCCAGAGCTGAAGCCTGAGAAATTGAAAGACGCCGCCCTGTGAAAGACGACAAGCAGAATTTCGTGCTGTTCGCGGTTATCGCGGCGCTCATCCTGTTCGGATGGCCGATGATCCAGGGCAAATTCTTCCCGACGGCCAATCCACCGGTGACGAAAATCGAAGGCGGCAAGACCAAGCCCGTCGCGAACCCCGCCGCCGATCCGGCCGCCGATGGTGCCGCCGCAGTGCGCGATCGCGCCGCGGTCATCGCCGAGACGCCGCGCGTCCGTATCGAAACCCCGCGGGTGTCCGGCTCGATCAACCTGAAGGGTGCGCGGATCGATGATCTCGTTCTCAAGGGCTATGACGAGACCGTCGCGAAGGATTCTCCGCCGATCCGTCTGCTTTCACCGGCCGGTGCACCCGACGCCTATTTCGCGAGCTTCGGCTGGCGCGCGCAGGGGCTTGCTCCGCCTGCCGCTGACGCCGTCTGGACTGCGTCGGGCGCGACGACGCTGACGCCGACGACTCCGGTCACGCTCGATGCGACCAACGCCACGGGCCAGCGCTTCCGCATCCAGATCGCGGTCGACGGCGATTACATGTTCACGGTCCGCCAGACCGTGCTCAACGCTGGCACCGCGCCCGTCCCCGTTGCCACCTATGGTCTCGTCAACCGTGTCGGCATCTCCAAGGATCCGTCGTCGATGACGATCCACGTCGGGCCGATGTCGGTCGACAATGGCGGCGCGCATTACCGTCCGAACTATGACGACATCGACGAGGCACCGCAGAAGTTCACGACCACCGGCGGCTGGCTCGGCTTCACCGACAAATACTGGCTGACCGCGCTCGTTCCCGACCAGGGCCAGGCGTTTGACGGCCAGTTCCGCGCGGGCGCCAACAAGGCGTATCAGGCGGATTACGCGCTGCAGCCCAAGCTCGTCGCCCCCGGCCAGGCGGTGACCCAGACGTCGCGCTTCTTTGCAGGCGCGAAGGAGGTCCGGCTGCTCGATCGCTATACCGACCAGGCGGGCGGCGTCGCCAAGCTCGACTATGCGATCGACTGGGGCTGGTTCCGGATCGTAGAGAAGCCGATCTTCTATTATCTCGACTGGCTGTTCCGCATGGTCGGCAATTTCGGCGTCGCGATCATCCTGCTGACGGTGACGATCCGCGGCCTGCTCTTCCCGATCGCGCAGCGCCAGTTCAAGTCGATGGCCGCAATGCGCGCGGTCCAGCCCAAGACGAAGGCGCTGCAGGAGAAGTACAAGGACGACAAGGTCCGTATGCAGCAGGAGGTCATGGCGCTGTACAAGGCGGAGAAGGTTAACCCGCTCGCGGGTTGCGCGCCGACGCTGCTGCAGATCCCGATCATGTACGCGCTGTACAAGGTGCTGATGCTGACGATCGAAATGCGTCACCAGCCGTTCGTCGCATGGATCAAGGATCTGTCCGCGCCCGATCCGCTGACGCCGCTCAACCTGTTCGGTCTACTGCCGTTCACCCCGCCGCACATGATCGCGATCGGCATCGTCCCGATCATCCTCGGCATCAGCATGTACTTCCAGTTCAAGCTGAACCCGACGCCGATGGATGACACGCAGAAGCAGGTCTTCAAGCTGCTGCCCTGGGTGCTGATGTTCGTGATGGCGCCGTTCGCCGTCGGTCTTCAGGTCTACTGGATCACGTCGAACTGCCTGACGATCCTTCAGCAGAAGCTCCTCTACGCCCGACATCCGGGCCTGCAAGCACCGGTGACCAAGTGAACGACCTTCCAACCGCCGGCCCGAATCTGGGTCCCCATCTCGAGCCGACCGACGCGCCGTTCACCGCGGAGCAGCTCGAGTATGCGCGCAAGCTGTTCGCCGGCCATGTCGGCTTCCTGAAATCGGCGCCGACGCTCGAATTCCTGCCCGATGCGTCGGTGCCGGAGGTGGCGTTTGCCGGGCGGTCGAACGTCGGCAAGTCTTCGCTGCTCAATGCGCTGACCGGGCGCAATTCGATGGCGCGTACGTCGAACACGCCCGGACGCACGCAGGAACTGAACTTCTTCGAAGTCGGCGCGCCGCTCGCCTTCCGCCTCGTCGACATGCCCGGCTATGGCTTTGCCAAGGCGCCCAAGGATGTCGTCAAGAAGTGGCGCTTCCTGATCAACGACTTCCTTCGCGGCCGCGACGTGCTCAAGCGCGCGCTCGTGCTGATCGACTCGCGCCACGGCATCAAGGACGTCGACCGCGAGATCCTCGAGATGCTCGACAAGGCTGCGGTCAGCTATCGCATGGTGCTGACCAAGGCGGACAAGATCAAGGCGTCGGAACTCGTCGAGGTCACCGAGCGCACCGCGGCCGAGGCCCGCAAGCGCCCCGCCGCGCATCCCGACATCCTCGTGACGTCGAGCGAGTACGGCATGGGCATCCCCGAACTGCGCGCGGCGGTCGTCGAAGCCGTCAGCTGAGGTCGGCGCGGCCGCAGAGGCCGTGGAGATTGCCCTCGCGCGTTCGGCCCGCTAGTTCGCAGGGCATGAAACTCGTCATCGGCAACAAGGCCTATTCCTCCTGGTCGCTTCGCGGCTGGCTCGCCTGCAAGCAGTCCGGGCTGCCCTTCGACGAGGTCGTCGTCCCGCTCTACGATGCGGAATGGGAAAAGCGACGCCAGGGCGATGAGTTCGCCCCCTCGTCGGGCAAGGTGCCGATCCTGTGGGATGGTGAGGCGGTCGTATGGGACAGCCTGGCGATCGTCGACTATCTTGCCGACAAGGTCGGTCGCGACCGGTTCTGGCCCGACGACGAGGCGGCACGCGCGATGGCCCGCTCGATGGCGGCCGAAATGCATTCGAGCTTTGCCGCGCTGCGCAAGAAGCACAGCATGAACGTCCGTCAGATCTTCCCGGCACAGCGCCCCGACGACGATGTCCTGGTCGATCTCCAGAGGATCATGGAGCTCTGGGCACAGGCGCGTGCGCGCTTTGGCGGCGGCGGCGATTTCCTGTTCGGTACGTTCGGCGCGGCCGACATCATGTACGCGCCCGTCGTCACGCGGATCGTTACCTATCAGTTGCCGATCGCCCGGTTCGCGCAGGGCTATATGCAGGCGATGTTCGACCACCCCTTCATGCAGGACTGGATCGCCGGTGCGCAGGAGGAGGACTGGGTGATCGAACAATATGAGCAGCCGGCGCCGAGCGCGCTGCGGTGATCGATCCGCTGGCGCTGGCGCAGGCGCTGCTGGCCGAGGACAGCGTCACGCCGGCGCGTGGCCGTGTGTTCGACGTGCTGGAGGCGGCGCTGACGCCGATCGGCTTTGACGTCGACCGCTTCACGATCGGCGAAGCGCCCGACGGTCCGGTGGAAAACATGCTCGCGGTCCGGACCGGATCGGGGCCGCATCTGGCATTTGCGGGGCATCTCGACGTCGTCCCCCCGGGCGAGGGGTGGCACGGCTCGCCCTGGTCGGCCGAGGTCCGCGACGGCCTGCTCTACGGGCGCGGCGCTGTCGACATGAAAGGCGCGATCGCCGCCTTTGCTGCTGCCGCCAGCCGGACCGACGCGGGCACCGTGTCGCTGATCATCACCGGGGACGAGGAAGGTCCTGCCACCTTCGGGACGCGCGCGCTAATCGATCGGATGGCGGCACGGGGCATCCGCCCTGACCAGTGCATCGTCGGTGAACCGACCTCCACCGCCGCGCTCGGCGACACGATCAAGATCGGCCGGCGCGGCTCGGTCAATATCTGGATCAGCGTCCCCGGGCGGCAGGGTCACGTTGCCTATCCGCATCTCGCCGACAACCCCATCCCCCGGCTGGTCGCGATCCTTGCCGAGATCGAGACCGTCGCGCTCGACCAGGGCAATGCGTGGTTCCAGCCGTCGAACATCGAGGTCACCGATATCGCGGTCGGCAATCCCGCGCATAACGTCATCCCGGCCGCAGCGTCGGCGCGGCTCAGCATCCGGTTCAACGACACGCACAGCGGCGACGCGCTCATCGCCCGGATCGGCGCACTGGCGGCACGGCATGATCCCGCAGCGGTCGTCACCGGCCGCGTGTCGGGTGAGGCCTTTCTGACGACGCCCGGGCCGCTGTCGACGCTGGTGTCCGACGCGATCACCGCGGTAACGGGGGTCGTTCCCGACCTGTCGACGACGGGCGGAACGTCCGACGCGCGGTTTCTGGCGAAGCTGTGCCCGGTGGTCGAATTCGGGCTGATCAATGCGACGATGCACAAAGTCGACGAGGCGGTTGCGGTCGAAGACCTGTACCGCCTGACCGACATCTATGCCGACGTCATCGTTCGTGCGGTCGAGCGCGGATAACCCATCGTGTCAGCCGCCCAGTTCGCGGCTGCGGCGCAGGATGATGTAGAGCGCCCCTGCCCCGCCGTGCCGGGGATGCGCGCCGCGGACCGCGACGATCCCGCCGGCATGACGCGAGATCGACAGCCAGTCGATGACCGCCGCACGGATCGCGCCGCGGGCATGCGGGCGTTCGCTCTCGGGGCGCGGCGGCTTGCCTGTCACCAGCAACAGCACGCGGTCGCCGCGGGCGATCGCGCGGGACAGGCCGGTGTCGAGGATTGCATGCGCGGAGGCGAGCGTGTGCCCGTGAAGGTCGATCGAACTGTCGGGACTGACCGCGCCGCGCAGCAGCCTTTTGTCCCAGCCACCGTCGAGCGTGTTGGCCGGCGACAGGGTGCGCGCCGCTGCCTTCAACGGCGCTGCGCCGGGCGGGGGTGGGAGCGTTGGCAGGCGGATGCCCTTGGTAGGCTTTACCTTGCGCGTCGTCGCGACGGGCGCGGCTAACGGCACGACCGGGGGCACGAGCTTGGGGACCGCGCGCATTGGGCGCACGGTCTGCATCACGCGCGCCCAGAGATGCGCCTCGTCAGGGTTGAGCGGACGACCCGTCATAGCGCGCCCCGTTCGCAGTTGCGGCGTTGAGCCGTGCGGTGGTGCCGATCGGGAGCAGGAGGAACGCGGTGCCGCGCCCCGCCATGCCGCCAGCGGTTGCCTCGGCAGCGGCGCCGGCACCCCAGAAGGTGTCGAACCGGTTGCTGCCCTTGATCGCGCCACCGGTATCCTGGACGATCCACAGGCCGGTCGCGTCCTGCCGGTCGAGCGACAGGATCACCGGCGCGCCGAGCGGCACAAACTTCACGTCCGCCGCCGCGCTGACCTGCCCGGTCACGGGATAGCCCATCGCACCCTGCGGCGCGCCGTCGAGTTCGCGGAAGAACACGAAACTTTTGTTCTCGCGCATGATCGCCTGCCCCTCGACGGGGTGATCGTGGAGCCACTGCACGATGCCCTGCATCGACGTCTGGCCGGGCTGCAACAGCCCGCGCGTCTTCATCAGCGCGCCGATGCCGGTATAGTCGCGACCGTTCTGCGTATCGTAACCGATCCGGAGGATCGACCCGTCGGGCAGGCGCAGCCGCCCCGACCCCTGGATCTGCAGGAAGAAGAGCTCGACCGGATCCTTCGCCCAGGCAAGGATCGGCGCGGTGTCGGCCAGCGCACCCTGCTCGATCGCGGTGCGGTCATAATAGGGAATGAAGTTCGACCCCGCCACGCGGCCGCGGATCTTCTTGCCTTTCAGCGATGTCGAAAAGGCGCCGAGATCGACGTCGATCAGATCGCGCGGGCGACCATAGACCGGGGCATAGCCGTCGCGACGCTCGAGCGAGCCGGCGATCTCGGGCTCGTAATAGCCCGTCGCGAAGGCCTTGCCGTCACCGACCTGGACCGCCTCGAACCACTGGGTGAAGAATGCGCGCGCGCCACCGGGTCCGGTCGCCTGCGCCGCGGCGCAGGCGGGCTGCCAATCGGCGCCGCGGGTCAGCCCCGACTGGTCGGAACGACGCTGCAAGCCGGGGCAGCTCGTGACGAAGGCCAGGCGTGCGGCCTCGGCCTGCGCATCGCTGATCGGCAGCGTAGCGAGCGACGGCCCCGGCGTTACGCCGGCCGTGACCGCGCTGACCGGGGCGAGCGCACCGGGCAGAGGCGGTGCGACGGGAACGGCAGCCAGCGGTACCGCCCCAACAATGCGGGCGGGTATCTGGATGCCGCGAATGTTGCGAATGTTGTCACTGTTTGGGGTAAATTGACCCCGTGACGGCTTTCCGGCGGTGGCCGCCGGCGATGCGGTGCCCGGCGAGGACGGGCGGTCGGTTGGTGCGGCGACACCGCCGACGCACCCGCTGAGGGCCAGGGCCAGCGCGAACGAACCGCCAATCCCCCTGATCGCGCGCGTCACGCCTCGTCGGTGTCCGCGAGCTTCCAGTTCGGGCCGGCGCTCTTGAGCGTCCGGACGAACGTCCAGATGTCATGCGTCTCGACCGCGTCGGTGAGCGACCCGGCGATGACTTCGCCCGCCTCGTTGCGCGTGATCGCGGCGATGTCCGCATCGAAGCGCACAGAGATGCGGGCTTCACGGCCCGAAACCGACGCATCGGCGATCACCGCGCGTTCGATCGTCACCAGACGATTGTCGAGCGTCTCGCCAGCCGCCTCGCGCGCCGCGATCGCCTCGACGAACGCGGTGCGGACGTCGTCCTCGGCCAGATCGGCGAGCGTATCGGAATCGCCCTTCCAGAAGGCTTCCAGCGTCATGCGATAGGCCGCCTGCGCGCCTTCGAGGAACTGGTTGACGTCGAAGCCGGGCTCGACGGCGATGATCGAGCGCAGGCCGGGTTCGGCGCGCGCGTCGATGTTGCGGTTCGCGATCGTCCGCTGTTCGGCGGCCGCATCGATCGTGCGCGGGATCGTGACGGGTATGGACCGCTCCTCTGCCGCACGCGGCAGGGGCTGCTGTTCATGACCGGTCCGCTTTCCGAGCACGCTATAAAGACGCATCGCCAGGAACCCTGCGACCATCGCGAGAAGTACTACGTAAAACAACCGTGCCTCCGATCTTCGTCCCAACATAGGGCAACGGCGTCTCTTTTCAAACCCGCCTAGGATTCCGTGGGATCCGTAGCCGTTGAAACACCCGTCGGGCACTGCTACGCGCACTGCCTCAAGACACGAACGCGCGACCCGTCCGCTTCGGTCCCACCTCATTTATACGAAGGATTCGCAGATCATGGACGACCAGAACGGCATGTCGATCGCGGATCAGCCGCTTGCCAATGGTGCCGACGAAGCGCCCGCCGCCGGCCTGATCTCGCAATACGTCAAGGATCTCTCGTTCGAGAACCCCAACGCGCCCGCAGTCTACCAGAACCAGACCCCGCCCGCGATCGACGTCCAGTTCAACATCGGCGCGGCGCAGGTCGGCGACGAGGTGCACGAGGTCGTTCTGAAGATCGACGTCCGCGCCGAGACCGACGGCCAGGTCGCCTTCATCGTCGACCTGTCCTTTGCGGGCCTGTTCGGGCTGCGCAACATCCCCGCCGAGCATGTCCAGCCCTTCCTGCTGGGCGAGGCCCCGCGCCTGCTGTTCCCGTTCGCACGCCGCGTGCTGTCGGATGCGGTGCGTGACGGCGGCTTCCCGCCGCTGCTGCTCGAGCCGATCGATTTCGCGCAGCTCTATCTCCAGCAGTCGGAGCAGCAGGGCATCCAGCCGAACGTCGGCGATTTCGGCCAGGCGTGAAGCCCGGACCGGAGGGCGCATAGGTGAACCTGACCAAGGCGCTGGGATCGGTTGGCGGGCTGACGCTCGCCAGCCGAATCCTGGGGCTGGTGCGCGATTCGCTGTTCGCGCGGTTCGTCGGCGCGGGGTTCGCATCGGATGCGTTCCTGATCGCCTTCCGCCTTCCCAACATGTTCCGCGCCCTCTTCGCCGAGGGCGCGTTCTCGGCCGCGTTCATCCCGATGTTCAACCGCAAGGTCGGCGACAAGGATGGCCGCGGCCTGCCCGACGGCATCGCCTTTGCCGAAGACGCGCTGTCGGTACTGCTGCCGGTGCTGATCGGCATGACGGTGCTGCTCGAGCTTGCCGCCTGGCCCGTCACGTGGCTGCTGACCTTCGGGTTCAACGGGGCGAGTGCCGAGCGGTTTGCCTATGTGGTCCACCTGTCGCGGATCACCCTGCCCTATCTGCTGCTGATCAGCCTCGTCTCGCTGCTCGGCGGCATCCTCAATTCGCTGCATAAATTCTGGATCAACGCCGCCGCGCCGATCCTGCTCAACGCGACGCTGATCGCCGCGCTGCTGCTGTTCCACGAGCGGTTGCCGCTGATGACCGTGCGCAACCAGGCGATCGCGGTGACGGTGTCGGGCGCGCTCCAGCTTCTCTGGCTGATCTATGCCTGCCGCCGATCGGGCGTCGTGCTCCGGCTGAAGCGGCCCCAGCTCAACCCCGAGGTGAAGCGGCTGATGTCGCTGATCTGGCCCGCCGCCGCGGGTGCGGGTGCGGTGCAGATCAACCTCGTCGTCTCGACCGCGCTCGCCGCCGCGCTGCTGCCCGCGGGATCGGTCTCGTACATCTATTTCGCGGACCGGCTGAACCAGCTGCCGCTCGGGCTGATCGGCATCGGGCTCGGCACCGTCCTGCTCCCCACCATCTCGCGCCAGCTCGGTCGCGGCGAGGAGACGGAGGCGATGGCGACGCAGAATCGCGGCATGGAGCTCGCGCTGTTCCTGACGCTGCCCGCGACGGTGGCGCTGATCGTCTGCGGCGTGCCGATCGTCGGCGCATTGTTCCAGCACGGCAAGTTCGCGCTCGACGACAGCATCCTCACCGCGCAGGCGCTCGCCGCTTTCTCGATCGGGCTGCCCTCCTATATCCTCGTGAAGGTGCTGACGCCGGGCTATTATGCGCGGTCCGACACGAAGACGCCGGTGCGCTATGCGACGATGTCGATGGTCGTGAACCTCGTCCTCAACCTCGCCTTCATCAAGCCGCTCGGCCATATGGGTCCGCCGCTCGCCACCGCGATCGCGAGCACGGTCAACGTCGCGATGCTCTACCGGACGCTCGTCCGTCGCGGGCATTTCGTCCCCGATGCACGGCTGGTGCGGCGGACGTGGCGGCTGCTGGTCGCCGCGCTGATCATGGGCGGCGTGATGTATTTCCTCAACGACCTGTTCCAGCCGTTCGTCACGGGCAGCGGGACCGAGCGCTGGGGGGCGATGCTCGTGCTGGTCGCGACCGGCGGGGTCGTCTATGCGATCGCCACCCTGCTCACCGGCGCGTTCCGGCTGGGCGACATCTCCACGCTCCTGCGTCGTTCCAAATAAGGTTTTCCCATGCGCGTCGTCTCCGGCATCAAGCCCACCGGTAATCTCCATCTCGGCAATTACCTGGGGGCGGTGAAGCAATGGGTGGCGTTGCAGGACGACGTCGTCGCGCAGGGCGGGGAGTCGATGTTCTTCATCGCCGACCTGCACGCGCCGACCGAATGGATCGCGCCCGCCGAACTCTCGTCGCACACGCTGGAGGTCGCCGCGACGATGATCGCGGCGGGCGTCGATCCGGCCAAGTCGATCCTGTTCAACCAGGCGCGCGTGCCCGCGCACAGCGAGATGGCATGGCTGCTCAACAACGTCGCGCGCGTCGGCTGGCTGAACCGCATGACGCAGTTCAAGGACAAGGCGGGCAAGAACCGCGAGGGTGCGAGCGTCGGGCTGTATGACTATCCCGTGCTGATGGCGGCGGACGTGCTGCTCTACAATGCGACTCACGTGCCGGTCGGCGAGGACCAGAAGCAGCATCTCGAGCTTGCGCGCGACATCGCGACCAAGTTCAACGGCGATTACGGCGTCGACCTGTTCACGCTCCCCGCGCCGCTGATCAGCAAGGCGGCGCCGCGGATCATGTCGTTGCGCGATGCGTCGGCGAAGATGTCCAAGTCGAACCCGTCCGAACAGTCGGTGGTCAAGCTGATCGACAGCGACGACACGATCGCGGACAAGTTCCGCAAGGCGAAGACCGATCCCGACCTGCTGCCCGCGACCGTCGACGAGCTCGGCGACCGGGCGGAGGCGCGCAACCTGCTGACGATCTATGCCGCGCTGGCGGACAGCGATGTGGCGACCGTTCTGGGCGAATATGGCGGCAAGGGGTTCGGCGCGTTCAAGCCGGCGCTGGCGGATCTGGCGGTCGCCAAGCTCGGGCCGATTCGTGACGAGATGGTGCGGCTGCTCGACGATCGCAGCGCGGTGACGGCGGTGCTGCGCGACGGCGCGGAAAAGTCGCGCGCGCTGGCGGCGCCGGTGCTGAAGCAGACGCAGGATGCGATGGGGTTGCAGGTCTAGGCTGCCTCGCACCCGTCATACTGACGCCCCTCCCGTCATACTGACGCCCCCTCCCGTCATCCTGACGAACGTCAGGACCCAGGGTAACAGGCGGTGTGGTTTGTGGCTCTGGGTCCTGACGTTCGTCAGGATGATGACGGAGTAAGAGGCGGGAAGGCCTCAGCCCTCCAGTTCGCGCATCAGCACACGGACCGCGGCGTCGATGTCGCGGTCCTGGTCGCGCAGTTCGGTGATCTTGCGGACCGCGTGGATGACCGTCGAGTGATCGCGGCCGCCGAACTTGCGCCCGATCTCGGGCAGCGACCGCGTCGTCAGGCGCTTGGCGAGATACATCGCGATCTGTCGCGGCCGCGCGACCGCACGGGCGCGGCGTGCCGAGATCATGTCGAGCGGCTTCAGCTCGAAATGCGCCGTCACCAGTTTCTGGATCTCGTCGATCGTCACGCGCTTCTGCGCGCCGCGCAGCACTTCGCCGAGCGTCGCGATCGCGAACTCAAGGTCGATCGTCTCGCCGGTCAGCTGCGCATAGGCGATGACGCGGTTGAGCGCGCCCTCGAGCTCGCGGATATTGGCGTGAATCCGGCTGGCGATCAGGTCGAGCACGTCGGTCGGCACGCGCAGGTCGGGCAGGTCGACGAGCTTGCGGTCGAGGATCGTCCGGCGCAGCAGCAGGTCGGGCGCCTTGATGTCCGCGACCAGCCCGACCGCCATGCGGCTGATGATCCGCGATTCGACGCCCTCAAGCGCCTGCGGGCAGCGATCGGCGGAGATCACCAGCCGCTTGCCGGCGGTCATGATCTCGTTGATCGTGTGGAAGAATTCCTCCTGCGTCGCGTCCTTGCCGGCGATGAACTGGAGATCGTCGATCAGCAGCAGGTCGGCGCCGCGCAGCCGGCGCTTGAACGCGTGCGTGTCGCGCGCGCGCATCGCCGCGACGAAATCATACATGAACCGCTCGGCCGACATGCACAGCACGACCGCGTGCGGGTTGGCCGCGAGGAACGTGTGGCCGATCGCATGCATCAGATGCGTCTTGCCCTGCCCCGTGTTGCTGTGAAGGAACAGCGGGCTGAACCGCACGGGTCCGGGCTCGGCGAGCACCTTGGCGGCGTTGAACGCGACCTTGTTCGACGCATCGACGACGAAGCGGTCGAACGTGTAGCGCGGATCGAGCGGCGGGCGCTCGGGGATGACGGTGTCGTAGGCGGGCGCGGGCTGTGCCGCGGGGGCGGGGGCGGGCTTCAGCGACGGGTCGACGCCGAATTTGACCAGGACCTGCGCGGGTTCCACGGCCGCAGCTGCGGTGGTGCGGTCCAGGGTCTCCGCGGGGGTCGGCATCACCAGCAGCACGGGCTTCGGGCCGGGCCTGCGCGTCTCGATCTGGACGGTGCGGACCTGCGGCAGGATCTGCCGGAATTCGAGGGCGAGCCGGTCCGCATAATGGTTGCGGACCCAGTTCGTCATGAAGGCGGACGGCAAGGCGAGGCGGATCGACTCCTCGTCGTCGCTCGGGATCAGCTCGATCGGCTTCAGCCACTGCTCGAACAGGCGCGCGCCGGCAGACTCGCGCAGGGACGAGCGCACGCGATCCCAGGCCTTTTCGGCCTCCGAAGCGTGCACGGTCGATCCTTGCCAATTCGTCACGCGCACACTTCTCCGACCCCGCGCGACAGCCGCGCTGGTGATATAGTCCCGACAGAAAATGATCCCCCGTGACGACCCATAGGGTCGCCCGGCATCTTCGCCCTGTTGCTTGCGCAGTGGTGATTCACGTCCGTGATTCACCGCCGCCGTTCGCTCAGTTATGAAGCGATCGGCGAGTCTAGCAAGGCCCGAGCACGTCACATTTTCGAAATAAAGCGGGTTGACTTGATCAAGCCCCGGAAATGCGTCGATATTTTTATAAGTGGCTGTGTTTGGCCAATTTTTACGATTTCGGAGCCGGTGCGGCATGATCCGGCATCACTCGAATCGCGGGGAATCCGTGGGTTGCGCGCGCGCGCCTTCCGTTCCCTTTGCAGACGCAAAAAACCCGCCGGGAAGATCCCAGCGGGCAATCCGCTCCGGCCATGTCGGGTCGCTTATGCGAGCCCGGTCACGGCCTTGGTCAGACGCGCGAACTTGCGGCTCGCGGTGTTCTTGTGCAGCACGCCCTTGGCGACGCCACGCTGCAGCTCAGGCTGTGCCGCGGCCAGTGCGGTGGTCGCTGCGCCCTTGTCGCCCGAAGCCAGTGCGGCCTCGACCTTCTTGATGAAGGTACGGATACGGCCAACGCGGTTGCCGTTCACTTCCGCGCGACGGTCGTTGCGACGGATACGCTTTTTCGCCTGCGGCGTGTTCGCCATGAAGCCCTCTGGATGTTCGAATGATAAAAAGGGGCGCCGGATTGCTCCTACGCCCTCTCGAAGCGCGGCTCCTACCCACTCCGCACCGAATCGTCAACCGCGTTCCGTCATGCCTTTTGGCAGCGCGCGCACCAGAAGGTCGAACGCCCACCCTCCGTCCTGCGGCGGACCAGCGCGCCGCACGAACAGGGCTCGCCCTCGCGACCATAGACGCGCCATTGTTTCGAGAAATAGCCAAGCTCGCCGTCAGGTCGCGCATAGTCGCGCAGACTCGATCCGCCCGCGAGGATCGCGGCGGTCAGCACCGCGCGGATCGCCTCGACCAGCCGTTCGAGTCGCGGCAGCGCGATCCGCCCCGCCGCCCGGCTCGGCGCGATCTTCGCCATGTGCAGCGCCTCGCACACATAGATGTTGCCGAGGCCTGCGACGATCCGCTGGTCGAGCAGCATCGCCTTGATCGACGCCCCCCGCCCTTCGAGCGCCGCGAGGAGATAGGCCGCGGTCAGATCGGGGCCGAGCGGCTCGGGGCCCATGGCGAGGAACGGCGGATATTGCGCGATCGCGTCGCTGGACCAGAGATCGAGAAAGCCGAAGCGCCGCGGGTCGTTGAGCGCGACCGTCCGACCCGCCGCGGTGCCGATGAGCAGATGGTCGTGCGGCAGGAGCGCGCTGGGATCGACCCGCCAGCGTCCCGACATGCCGAGATGGAAGACGAGCGTATCGCCGCGATCGGTGTCGATCAGGCCGTATTTGGCGCGCCGCGACAGCCGCGTGACGGTCGCGCCGGTCATGCGCTGCCGCAGGTCGACGGGAATCGCCTTGCGCAGGTCCGCACGGCGCGGTTCGACCGAGGCCAGGCGCTGGCCGAGCAGCACGGGTTCGAGCCCGCGCACGGTGGTTTCGACTTCGGGAAGTTCTGGCACGTTTTCCAGCTAGGTTGCGTTTGCCCGCGCCACAAGGCGCCGCTAGAGCACGGGGCATGAATGACATCGCGCCCGCCCCCGCTCTCATCCCCGACACCGCCCCGAAGGCCGATACCGTCTCGTTCGGTTATGAGGACATTCCCGCCACCGAGAAGACCGCGCGCGTCGGCGGCGTGTTTTCGAACGTCGCGAGCAAATATGACCTGATGAACGACGCGATGTCGGGCGGCATGCACCGGCTGTGGAAGGACCGCTTCGTCCGCCGCGTGAAGCCGCGCGAAGGCGAGCAGATCCTCGACATGGCGGGCGGCACCGGCGACATCGCGTTCCGCATGGAGCCGTCGGGCGCGTCGATCACGGTTGCCGACATCAATCCGCAGATGCTCGAGGTCGGCATGGAACGCGCGCACAAGCGCGGGCTCGACGGGCTGGTCTGGACCGAGGCGAATGCCGAGACGCTGGCCTTCCCCGACAGGTTCTTCGACGCGTACACGATCGCGTTCGGAATCCGGAACGTGACCGACATCCCCAAGGCGCTGCGCGAGGCCCACCGCGTATTGCGGCGTGGCGGGCGCTTCTACTGTCTCGAATTCTCGACCACCGTCTGGCCGGGCTTTGCCGAGGTGTACGATGCCTATTCGCACAAGATGGTCCCGAAGCTCGGGCAACTGCTCGCGCAGGATGCCGACAGCTATCGCTATCTGATCGAGTCGATCCGTCGGTTCCCGGACATGCCCAAGTTCAAGGGCATGATCGCGGATGCGGGTTTCGTGCAGACGAAGGTCGAGCCGTTGCTGGGCGGACTCGTCGCGATTCATTCGGGTTGGAAGATTTAGTGATCACGCGAAGGCGCGAAGGCGCGAAGAGGGTTTCGCGCAGAGGCGCAGAGGACGCTGAGATGTTGCGCGCGCGGCAGCATCATTTTGCTACAACATTAGTGTTGGAAAGCCGCAGTTGCGGCAGGGTGCACCTTCTCCGCGCCTCCGCGTCTCCGCGCGAACCAAATTCTTCTCTTCGCGCCTTCGCGCCTTCGCGTGAACAAACCCCTTCTCACGACGCACAAGCCCGATGACCGCCTCGACCACCCATGTCTGGCGCCTCCTCAAATGGGGTCGCATTCTCGCCCGGCACGGCGCGCTGCGCGGGATCGAGCGGGATCCCAATACGCCGGCCGCGGTGCGTCGCCTCGCGCGGATCGCCCGGTTCGGCGCGCGCGTGCCCAAGGTGCCGCGCTATGCCGACGCGTTCCAGGCGATCGGCCCCGCCGCGATCAAGCTCGGGCAGACGCTCGCCACCCGCCCCGATCTGGTCGGCGAGGATGCCGCGCAGGATCTGCTGCGGCTGCAGGACCAGTTGTCGCCCGTCCCTTACGAGACGATCGAGGCGGCGATGCTGGCGAGCTTCGGCAAGCCGCTCGAAACGCTGTTCTCGCGGATCGAGCAGGTCCCGGTCGGTGCCGCGTCGATCGCGCAGGTCCACCGCGCGACGACCACCGATGGCCGCCAGGTCGCGGTCAAGGTGCTCCGCCCCGGCGTCGAGGATGATTTCGCGCGTGCGATCGACACCTATAGCTGGGCGGCGGCGCAGCTCGAGGCGCTGAGCCCCGAGGCGATGCGTCTGCGGCCGCGCCTGACGATCGAGACGTTCAAGCGCTGGACGCTGCGCGAGCTGAACTTCCGGCGCGAGGCCGCCTCGGCGTCCGAGCTCGCGGACGGCATGACCGCCGAGCCCGATTTCGTCATCCCCGCAATCGACTGGGCCCGATCGACCGCCAAGGTCATGACGATCGAGTGGATCAACGGCATCAAGCTGTCGGATCGTCCCGCGCTGGTTGCGGCCGGCTACGACCTGCCCGGCCTCGCGCAGACCTTGGTCCGCGCGTTCCTGCGCCAGGCGATCGCCGACGGGTTCTTCCATGCCGACATGCACCAGGGAAACCTGTTCGCGCTGCCGGGCAACCGGATCGCGGCGATCGATTTCGGCATCATGGGCCGGATCGACCGGCGCGCGCGCGTCTGGCTCGCCGAGATCCTCTACGGGCTGATCACCGGCAACTACAAACGCGTCGCCGAGATCCATTTCGAGGCGGGCTATGTCCCCGCGCACCACGACGTCGCCGAATTCGCCACCGCCTTGCGCGCGGTCGGGGAGCCGATGCGCGGGTTGCCGGTCAAGGACATGTCGATCGGCATGATGCTCGACAGCCTGTTCTCGATCACGCGCGATTTCGACATGGTGACGCAGCCGCATTTGCTGCTGCTGCAGAAGACGATGGTGATGGTCGAGGGCGTGGCGACCAGCCTCGATCCCGACATCAACCTGTGGGAGAGCGCGGAGCCGTTCGTGCGCGACTGGATCCGCGGCGAACTGGGCCCCGAGGCGGCGATCGCCGACCGGATCATCGAGGACGTGCGTACGCTGACCCGGCTGCCCGAACTGGTCCGCCGGATCGAGGCGCATTACCCGGCACCCGGCGGCGCGCCGCCGACGATGCCGCTGCGCGAGATCGAGGTCATCCGGATCGGCGGCGGCTGGCGCTATGGCCTCGTCGCGGTGATCGCGGCGATGGCCGGGGTTGCCGCCACGCTGGTCTTCGGTTGAGCCTGCACGTCGGATGAGGACGCGGCGGGGCGCCCCCCTGTGGCTGGTCAGCCCGAGCCGGTTTGCCGGCATGTCCCGGTCGCAGGCGCGGCTGGGGCTCGCGCTGTTCGCGATGCTGCTGCTCGCGTGCCTGACCGCGACCAGCGCGCCCGGACCGCGTCCGAGCGAGGCGGGCGTGGCGTCCGCGCCGCTAGGCCAGACCGAGCTGCTGCTCTATCAGAGCGTCGTCGCGAACGTGCGCAGCGGGACGCCCTATTATGTCGCGGCGGCAGAAGCGCACCGCGTCGCGCGCGCCCCGCTCAAGCCCTATACGACGGTCCGCCTGCCGACGCTGGCGGTGGTGCAGGCGGCGGTGCCGCCGCTGCTCGTCACTGCGCTGTTGCCGCTCCTCTGCATTGGCGCGATGGGCGCGTGGATCGTCCGGCTGCGCCCGGCGATGACCGGGCCGATCCCCGTGGGGATCGCGGGGCTGCTGATCCTGACGGGGCTCTACGTGCATCTCGAGCCGCCGCTGGTCGTCTTCCCCGAAGTCTGGGCGGGGGCTCTGATCGCGCTTTCGCTCGCCTTGCGGCGCCCCGGTGAGTGGATCCCCGCGGTCGCGCTCGGCCTGTCGGCGATGCTGATCCGCGAGACCGCGCTGATCTATGTCGTGATCATGGCGGTGATCGCGTGGATCGAGGGCGAGCGCCGCGAGGCCGCCGCATGGGTCGGCGCGACGCTCGTCTTCTTCGTCGCGCTCGCCGCGCATGCGCATGCGGTGACGCTGGTCACCGGTCCGCTCGACAGGAGCGCGCAGGGGCTAAGCGGTCTGGAGGGGTTCGGCTTCTATGTGCAGCTCGTGACGCTGTCGTCGGGCCTCGCGCTGCTGCCGGACTGGCTGGCGGCGGTCCTGATCGCGACCGCGCTGTTCGGATGGCTGGCGTGGCGCGATCCTGCCGCCGTCCGCGCGCTCGCGACGCTGCTGGGCTATGCGGCGGTGATTGCGCTGGGCGTGCGCAGCGACGACTTCCCCTGGGCGCTGATCACCACCCCCGTCCTGCTGGTCGGGATCGTCTTCGCGGTCGATGGCCTGCGCGACATGATCGTCGCGGCGCGCGATACACGACGGATTACGGTGACGCGCGTGATCCGCTAGGACTCGCGGCATGAAGCGTATTCTCCTGATCGTCGGGGGCGGCATCGCCGCCTACAAGGCGAGCGAACTCGTCCGACTCCTGCGCAAGCGGGGCCATGCGGTCCGCTGCGTGCTGACCGAGGCGGGGCAGCATTTCGTCACGCCGATGACGCTCGCAGCACTCAGCGAGGACAAGGTCTATACCACCCTGTGGGATCTGAAGGACGAGGCGGAGATGGGGCATATCCAGCTCAGCCGGCAGGCCGACCTGATCGTCGTTGCGCCCGCGACCGCGGACCTGATCGCGCGGATGGCGAGCGGGCTCGCCAACGATCTTGCGACGACATTGCTGCTCGCGACCGACAAGCCGGTGCTCGCGGCGCCGGCGATGAACGTGCGGATGTGGCTGCACCCCGCGACGGTGCGCAACGTCGCACAGCTGCGCGCGGACGGCATTACTGTCATGGCGCCCGACGAGGGGCCGATGGCGTGCGGTGAATTCGGACCGGGGCGGCTGCCCGAGCCCGACCAGATCGCCGACGCGATCGATGCGGCGCTCGAGGCCGAGCCGCAGCGTCTCGCGGGCCGGCACATCCTCGTCACCGCAGGGCCGACGCACGAGCCGATCGACCCCGTCCGCTACATCGCCAACCGGTCCTCGGGGCGGCAGGGCTTCGCGATCGCGGGCGCGCTGGCGGCACTTGGCGCGCGGGTGACGCTGGTGGCGGGGCCGGTGACGCTGCCGACCCCCGCCGGCGTGACGCGCATCGACGTCGAGACCGCGCGCGAGATGGCCGATGCGGTGGACCGCGCGCTGCCCGTCGATGTCGCGATCATGGTCGCGGCGGTCGCCGACTGGCACGTCGACGCCGCGGTGCAGAAGATCAAGAAGGTCGACGCGACGCCGACGCTCGCGCTGTCCGAGAACCCCGACATCCTCGCGACACTCGCGCGCAGCCCGCAGCGCCCCGCGCTGCTGATCGGCTTCGCGGCCGAGACCGAACGCGTCGTCGAGCATGCGACCGCCAAGCGCGCACGCAAGGACGTCGACTGGATCGTCGCCAACGACGTGTCGGGCGACGTGATGGGCGGCGACAGCAACAGCGTCCACATCGTCACGAAGGACGGCGTCGAGAGCTGGCCGCGGCAGGGCAAGGATGCAGTCGCGGCGCAGCTGGCACGGCGCGTCGCCGATGCGCTGGAACCCGCACAGCCGATGCGCTAAACCGCGCCGCATGACGATCCGTATAGACCTCAAGAGATTGCCGCATGGCGACGGCCTCCCCCTGCCCGCCTATGCCACCGGGGGTGCCGCGGGCATGGACGTGGTGGCGGCCGAGCCGCTGACGCTCGCACCGGGCGCCCGCGCGGCGGTCGCGACCGGCTTTGCGATCGCGATTCCCGAAGGCTACGAGGTCCAGGTGCGGCCACGCTCGGGGCTTGCGCTCAAGCACGGCGTGACCTGCCTCAACACGCCCGGGACGATCGATTCGGACTATCGCGGCGAGGTGAAGGTGATCCTCGCCAATCTCGGCGATGCCCCCTTCGACATCGCCCGGGGCGACCGGATCGCACAGCTCGTTCCAGCGGCGGTGGTGCGCGCGAGCCTCGGCGAGGTCGAGACGCTCGACGACACGGTGCGCGGGCATGGAGGATTCGGGTCGACCGGACGATGATCGCGCTGCTCCTTCTGGCAGCGTCGCTGGGCGCCGTGCAGGCGCCGGCCGCCGATCTGCAGACCGCACCGGCGCTGCCCGTGCCGCGAATCATCCCCCCGCCCGTCGTTCCGACCCTGCCCCCCGCGCCTGCGCCGTCCGCGCCGCCTCAGGTGACGGGTGGCGTCCCGCTGCCGCCACAGGACTGGAGCGCGCTGCCGGTGTTGCGGCTGCGGCGCGCGGTCGCCCCGTCGCTGGATGCCAGCACGTTCGTCCAGCGCGAGGTGCTTGCCGGGCGGTGCGGCGGCGCGACGCGGACGCCGCAGGGCTGGGTCCTGAACCTCGACCTCGCGCTGCTCGCCGCGGCGGATGGCCGGGTGCGACGGGTGACGCCGCGCGCGATCGATTGTCCGACGGTCGAGCAGTTCGCCGCCGGGCTGCTGCTGGGCGCAGCGCGCAACAATGTCGATCTGCGCGGCGCCGCCTCCGACAGCTGGTACCGCACGACGATGGTGTTCGCGTGGAAGGCATGACGCTCTCCGACGACGAACTCGCGCGCTATGCCCGGCACATCGTTCTTCGCGAGTTCGGCGGCACCGGTCAGCTACGGCTGAAGGCGGCTACGGCGGTGGTGATCGGCGCCGGCGGCATCGGCTCGCCGGCGATCCAGTATCTCGCGGCCGCCGGGATCGGGCGCCTCGTGCTGATCGACGACGACGCGGTCGAGACGTCGAACCTGCAGCGTCAGACGATCTTCCGCACCGAAGACCAGGGTCTCGCCAAGGTCGAGGCCGCGGCCGCGGCGCTGCGCCGGATCAATCCGAACGTCGCGGTGGACGCGCACCGCCTGAGGGTCGACCAGGGCAATATCGGCGCGCTGATCGCGGGCGCGGACGTGGTGCTCGACGGCTGTGACAATTTCGCGACGCGGTTCGTCGTCGCCGATGCGGCGCATGCGGCGCGGATCCCGCTGGTCTCGGCGGCGGTCGGACAGTTCGAAGGCCAGCTCGGCGTCTATCGCGGCTGGGAGCCCGACCGGCCCTGCTATCGCTGCTTCGTCGGCGAGAACCCCGAGCGTGCCGAGACGAGCTGTGCGGAGGACGGCATCCTCGGCCCCGTCACGGGCGTGGTCGGCAGCCTGGCCGCCCTGGAAGTGATTCGTGCGGTCGCGCCGTTCGGCGACGACGTGGCGGGGCAGCTGTTGCTGATCGACCTGCTGTCGCTCCGCTTCCGGACGATCCGGCTGCCCAAGGATCCCGGCTGCCCCTGCTGCGGCGGCGGCTGATCCGAAAACGAGCGGGGCGGATGGGCTGAACCCACCCGCCCCGCATGTTGCGGGCCGTTCAGCCCAGCAGCGTCTTGGCGAAGGCGCGGACGACCGGTCCGATATCGTCGCGTGCGAGCGCGAGCGCGAGGTTGGCCTGGATATAGCCCGCCTTGTCGCCGCAGTCGTAGCGCTGGCCATCGAAGGTGAAGCCGTGGAACGGCTGGTTGCCGATCAGCTGCGCCATCGCGTCGGTCAGCTGGATCTCGCCGCCGGCACCCTTTTCCTGCCCTTCGAGGATGCGCATCACCTCGGGCTGAAGGATGTAGCGGCCCGGGATCATCAGGTTCGACGGCGAGGTGCCCTTGGCGGGCTTCTCGATCAGCGCGGTGACCTCGGTCAGGCGACCGTCGGTCGCGCCGGGCGAGATGATGCCGTATTTGTCGGTTTCCGAATCAGCGACCTCGAGCGCGCCGATGACGTTGCCGCCGACCTTGTTATACGCCTCGACCATCTGCTTCATGAAGCCGGGCTTGCCGACCATCAGCTCGTCGGGGAGCAGCACCGCGAACGGCTCGTCGCCGACGATCTCGCGCGCGCACCAGACCGCATGGCCGAGACCCAGCGGCTCCTGCTGACGGACATAGACGGGCGAGCCGGGCCGCTGGCGGATGCCGTCGAGCACGGTCAGCGACTTGCCGCGCGCGCGCATCGTCGCCTCGAGCTCGTAGGAGATGTCGAAATGATCCTCGAGCGCACCCTTGCCGCGTCCGGTGACGAAGATGATCTGCTCGATCCCCGCCTCAAGCGCCTCTTCGACGGCATATTGGATCAGCGGCTTGTCGACGACGGTCAGCATCTCCTTGGGCATCGACTTGGTCGCCGGAAGGAATCGCGTGCCAAGCCCAGCAACGGGGAATACGGCCTTGCGCAGCGGTTTGATCGTCATTCAGTAGTCCCTTGTATCGTTGCGGGTGCAGATCGTTGCGGGTGCATAAAGCCGCCGAACGGAGTCGGCAAATCAACTGCGGCGGTTAGCGCGTCATTAAAGACGTGGGGTGTAGGCGGGTTCCATGTCAAAAATACTCGTCATTTTCGGGACGCGCCCCGAAGCGATCAAACTCTTCCCGGTCATCCGGGCGTTGCAGACGCAGCCGGGGCTGGTCGTCAGGACCTGCGTGACCGCGCAGCATCGCGGGCTGCTCGACCAGGTGCTCGCGATCGCGGGGCTATCCCCCGATATCGATCTCGACCTGATGGAAGCGGGGCAGACGCTCGATCGGCTGACCGCGCGCCTGCTGGTCGGGCTGGGCGACGTGATGGACGCCGAGCAGCCCGACATGGTCGTCGTGCAGGGCGACACCGCGACCGCGATGACCGGCGCGCTGGCGGCCTATTACCGCAAGGTCCCGGTCGCGCATGTCGAGGCGGGGCTGCGCTCGGGCGACATCCATCATCCCTGGCCCGAGGAAGTGAACCGGCGGATCGTCGCGCCGATCGCCGCCTTGCACTTCGCGCCGACCCAGACTGCGGCGGACGCGTTGCTGCGCGAGAATGTCGCCCCCTCGACGATTCACGTCACGGGCAACACGGTGATCGACGCGCTGCACTGGACCCATGCGCGGGTGGCGGCGGATCCGGCGCTCGGTGCCGCGCTGGACCCGGTCGTGGCAGACTGTGCGGGCAAGCGGATCATCCTCGTCACGACGCACCGGCGCGAGAATTTCGGCGACGCGATGGCCGGGATCGCGCGGGCGATCGCGCGGATCGCGGCGCGCGATGACGTCGCGGTCGTCTTTCCCATGCATCCCAACCCGAATGTCGTCGCGGTGATGGACCGCATCCTCGGCGACCAGCCCGATATCGCGCGGATCGCGCCGCTCGATTATCCGAGCTTCGTCCGCGCGCTGGGGCTTGCCGAGATCGTCCTGACCGATTCGGGCGGCGTGCAGGAGGAAGCGCCTGCGCTCGGCAAGCCGGTGCTGGTGATGCGCGAGACGACCGAGCGCCCCGAGGGCGTCGAGGCGGGTACCGCAAGGCTGGTCGGGACGTCGGAGGACCGCATCGTTTCCGAAATCTTCACGCTGCTCGACGACAAAGCAGCCTATTCCGCGATGGCGCGCGCGCACAATCCGTTCGGCGACGGCCACGCCGCAGCCCGGATCGCCGAGACCATCGCGCAGACCATGGCCCAGGCCGTCGCCAGCCCACCGGCCCATCGTTGAGGAACATCCGTCATGCTTTCCGATACTGAACTGAACGTCGTCGTCATGGGGCTGGGCTATATCGGCCTGCCCACCGCGGCGATCATCGCGCGGACCGGCGCGCGCGTGCTCGGCGTCGACGTGACCGAACGCGTCGTCGAGACGATCAATTCGGGGCGCGTGCATATCGAGGAGGTCGATCTCGACGGTCTGGTCTCGGGCGTGGTGGCGCGCGGTACGCTGCGCGCGGCGATGACGGTCGAGCCCGCCGACGTCTTCGTGATCGCGGTGCCGACCCCGTTCGACGCCGCGCACGCGCCCGACATCAGCTATGTCCTGGGGGCCGCGACGACGATCGCGCCTGTGCTGAAGCCCGGCGATACCGTCATCCTCGAATCGACCTCGCCCGTCGGGACGACCGAGAAGGTCCGCGACCTGCTGGCGACCTTGCGCCCCGATCTGCGCGTGCCCGGGCGGACCCGGGACCAGGCCGATATCGCGATCGCCTATTGCCCCGAACGCGTGCTGCCGGGACGCATCCTGGTCGAGCTGATCGACAATGACCGCGTCATCGGCGGGATCACGCCGCGCTGTGCGCGCAAGGCGCTGACCTTCTATCGCCGGTTCGTGCGCGGCGCGTGCGTCACCACCACCGCGCGCGCCGCGGAGATGACGAAGCTGACCGAGAATGCGTTTCGCGACGTCAACATCGCGTTCGCCAACGAGTTGTCGCTGATCGCCGACACGATGAACGTCGATGTCTGGGAGGTGATCCGGCTCGCCAACCGCCACCCGCGCGTCAACATCCTGCAGCCCGGGCCGGGCGTCGGCGGGCATTGCATCGCGGTCGACCCCTGGTTTCTCGTCCATGCCGCGCCCGACCAGACGCCGCTGATCCGCACCGCGCGCGAGGTCAATGACGGCAAGACCGATCACGTCATCGCGCAGGTCGCCGCGATGATCGCGGCGGATCCGGCCGCGCCGGTCGCGTGCCTGGGCCTCGCGTTCAAGGCCAATATCGACGATTTCCGCGAGAGCCCGGCGATGAAGGTCGCGCTGGCGGTGGCGAATCGCTTCGGGGATCGTGTGCGGATCGTCGAGCCCTATGCCAGCACGCTGCCACCGGCCTTCGACGGCACGGGTGCGACCCTGATCGACGTCGACACCGCGATCGAGACCTGCCCGATCATGGTCGTGCTGGTCGATCACGACGTCTTCCGCTCGATCCCGCTTGAGGAGCGCAGCGAGAAGACGGTGCTCGATACGCGCGGGATCTGGCCCGACCAGCCGCGCGGCACGGCGCAGCAGGCGGCGCGGACCGCGGGCTAGCGGAGCGGCTGGGTCCGCAGCGCGAGGACATCGGCGGGCAGGATCGGCCGTTCGGGGCGGCGGGCAATGTCCTGGACGACGGCGTCGAGCGCGGTCGCCCGCGCCTTCGATGAGGCGTGGGTGCGGCTGCGGAAGAGGCCGCCGTCGATCGTGCCCCCCTTCTCGCGCCAGAATTGCGGCGCCGAGCGCGGATCATAGCCGGCATTGGCGAGCAGATAGACGCTGAGCCGATCCGCCTCGTCCTCGGTCTGACGGATCAGGCGGCCGTTGCGGCCGAGTTCCGCCATCAGCCCGCGACTGATCTTCGCCGCATCGAGCCGGTCGCGGTGGCGCAGGATGTTGTGCGCCAGCTCGTGCGCGACGATCACTGCGATCTCCGCGTCGCTATAGCCTTCGAAATATTTCTCGCCGATCTGGACGACCGAGCCGTCCGCGCTCGCATCGAGGCCGCTGCCGAGCAAGATCTCGAATCGCGAGCGGCACCCCGCGACAGCCGGGATCGAGACCGTGACCGCGCGCCCGTCGCGCAGGACCGTCATCGCGATCGGTGCGCCGGGCGGCTGCGCTGCGATCAGGGCCTCGGCAGCGTCGCGGTCGGCGGGGCTTTCCGCGGCGTCGGCGGCACCGATCCCGGGTTGCCGCTTGCCCGCGAGCAGCTGGATCGAATCTCCCGACCGGACGCCCGCCCGCGCGGCCGGTCCGTCGGCGACCACCGCCTCGACCCCCAGCCGCGTTTCGAACCCGAACACGCCGATCGCATTCGGCCTCGCCTCCGCACTATATTGATTAAGCGCATGGATCGGCATGCCGATCTGCGGCTGAAGACGATCGCACAACGCCGCATTGGCGGTGGTCAGCCGGTATCCGATCGTCGCAAGCCGCAGATCCGCGGCGCGCAACGCTTCGAAGAATGCCCTGGGCGGGGCCTCCGCGGGTGCCGCAGCCGGAGCGGCGATAGTGCCGGCGAGGGAGACGGAAACGGAGACGGGCAGCGGCGGAACCGCGGAGGCCGCACCAGCGCTTAGCAGGACTGCGGGCAGGATACGCATGACGATCGACATGCGGCCCTGATAGACGGCTTTCAGCCGCACGCCATCCACCCTCGCGCAGGAGTCGACGAACCGCGCCGCGTTGCGACGGCGCGCCCGAGCCTCTATGTGCGGTGCCAACGGATATAGACTTTATGATTTCAAGATTCTTTCGGTCCAAGGCCCCGCGATCCGCGGGCCGCTCCTGCTCGATCCCCGAAGGCCGTCGCGTCTATGCGGTCGGCGACATCCATGGCTGTGCCGATCTGCTCGACGACCTGATCGCGCAGATCGACGCGGACGATGCGGCGCGCGGCGCGGCGGAGACGACGGTCATCTTCCTGGGCGATATCGTCGATCGGGGTCCGGGCTCGGCCGCGGTGATCGATCGGCTGATCGGCTATGCCGCGGCGCGCGCCGACGTGCGGTTCCTGCAGGGCAATCACGAGGAGATCTTCCTCGGCGCGCTCGACGGCGAGCCCAAGGCGCTGCGGCTCTTTTGCCGGATCGGCGGTCGCGAGACGGTGCTGAGCTACGGCATGGACGCGGCGGAATATGAGCGGCTCGATTACGAGGAGCTGGTGCAACGTCTCGCGCAACTCGTGCCCGAGGCGCATCGCAGGTTCCTGGCGGGCTTCGAGGATCTGATCACGATCGGCGACTATGCGTTCGTGCATGCGGGCGTCCGTCCGGGAACGCCGCTTGAGGACCAGCGCGGTTCGGATCTGCGCTGGATCCGCGACCCGTTTCTCGATCATCGCAGCCCGCTCGACAAGATGATCGTCCATGGCCACACGGTGATCGAAGAGGTCCAGACGATGGCGCATCGTATCGGCATAGATACGGGCGCCTATGCGACCGGTCGGCTGACCGCGCTGGGTATCGAGGGCGATCGTACATGGACGTTGCAGACGGCACCCCGCCCCGGTTCGTCGGAAAATTATCTCGAATCCTGAAAACTATGCCTTCTCGTCCTACTACAATAGGGTATACCCCCAGGGCGATCAGGGCATGTTGCCCGCTCGCAACAGTATGGAACTCTTCCGTACCGTTCCAGTTACCTCGGTTGCGCAAGGTCAGGTTTCGTGCCAAAGACCTACGCGACGAGCACAAAGGGAGTTCATCATGCGTCTTGGGAAGTATCTCCTGACCGCAGCAGCAGCCACGATGGCAGTTGCTCCGGCCATGGCAGCACCGGTTAATTCGGCAGCAAGCCTTTCGGTTTCGAAGTCGGCTCGCGCCGGTTCGGTTACCGCAAAGAAGAACAAGGTTGCAGGCGGCGGCGTTATCGTTGCAGTTCTCGCAGCAGCAGCCGTTGTCGGCGGCATCGTTATCGTTGCCGATAACGACGACGACAGCGACAGCAACTAAGCCTAGGCTCAGTTCTGGAAAATAGCGGTCCTTGGGCCGCTATTTTTTTGCCTGCCGCAGATGGGCCCGGGGCGGGTACGGCGACACTCAAGCGCTCCTCCCCGCCTCGCACCGCTGCGCAAGCACCGCGTGCCACCGGGATCGACGATAGATTGCGACGATCCGCGGGACTGAGGCCTGCACACGAATTCCGGCAGTCGAGCATGATCCGTCATGCCGCTGTAATGCCGGATGGTGCTTAACCCCTGACGCGGCGCACCCACCCTTGGCCAAGGCATGCGGGCGCGAGATAATCGAAGCATCACCGGGCGCGTCGGCCGAACCCTGCATGATCCGCGTCACGCCGACATAACAAGGCCGCCCGCGACGATCAGTCACGGACGGCCCTGTATCATGGTGCCGAGTCCGGCAGGTCGGGCGGCGAACCGCCCGAAGAGGCGATCAGCGCGGCTGCGGTACCGCGCCGCCGGCGCCGGCGCCGGGCGCACCCTGCTGCATCTGCATCTGCTGCTGCGCCTGCATCTGCTGGACGACGCTCTGCGGCAGGAAGTCGAGCAGTTCGACGTCGAATACGAGCGTCGAGTTGGCTGGGATCGGCCCGCTGGCCTTGTCGCCATAGCCGAGCGAAGGCTTCAGCCAGAAACGGTACTTGCCGCCCTTTGGCATCAGCTTGAGCGCTTCGGAAAAGCCGGGAACGACGCCGGTGACGGGCAGCGGCGTGGGCTGCTGCGACTTGTCGAAGGTGGTGCCGTTGAGGAGCTTGCCCTCGTAATTCACCAGCGCGACGTCGGCATCGGTCGGCTTGGCGGCACCGGGCTTGCCCGGCGTCAGAATCTTGTACTGGAGGCCCGAGGCGGTCGTGACCACGCCCTTGGCGCGCCCGTTGCGGGTCAGCGGATCGTCACCCTGGCGCGCGAGCGCGACGGCGCCGATCAGCGCGAGCGCGATGCCCAGCCACAGATAGATGAGATAGCTGCGCTTGGTCGGCTGCAGCGGAACGGCGGTGACGGTCGACATCGGACAAACCCCGGGTCATCTGGTCACGCCGGAGCGCCGCGCGTGCCGTAGAATTCGTAATCGGAGCCGCGGTGACGCGGCCCCCAAAACCCTGATGCGCGTGCAGCCGAGGGTTCCTACTGCAGGCGAAGCTTAGCGTGCGCCGTCGCGCTCGGCGCGCTTGCGCTCGAGCTTGCGCGAACGACGGATCGCAGCCGCACGCTCGCGAGCGCGCTTTTCCGACGGCTTCTCGTAGTGGCGGCGCAACTTCATCTCGCGATACACACCTTCACGCTGCAGCTTCTTCTTGAGCGCGCGAAGGGCCTGGTCGACGTTGTTGTCGCGGACGATGATTTGCATAAACCCGTTAAGCTCCGGTCGAATAGATACGAATGGATAGTGCCGTCGCGAACAAGTCCGCGCCGCATGAACGGGAGCCCCTAACAGCGTGTGCCCGCTGTTTCAAGCCAAACCCGCCCGGTCCGTGTCGGGGTTCACGTCGGGAGGCGGTTTGCGGGCCTGCCAAGCCAGCGCTAAGAGCCGCGCATGACCACGCATGCCCTGACCCTGTATAACAGCCTGACGCGCCGGCTCGAGCCGTTTGCGCCGATCGATCCCGCCAATGTCGGGCTCTATTCCTGCGGACCGACCGTCTACAACTATGCCCATATCGGCAATCTGCGTGCCTATGTCTTCACCGACACGCTGTCGCGGACGCTGACGTGGAAGGGCTTTGGGCTCACGCACATCGTCAACATCACCGATGTCGGCCACCTGACCTCGGATGCCGATGCGGGCGACGACAAGATGGAGGCCGCCGCGCGCGCCAGCGGGCAGGATATCTGGGCGATCGCAAGACATTACACCGAAGCCTTCAAACGCAACCTGATCGACCTCCACATCCGCACGCCGACGCGTTTCCCGCTCGCGACCGACCATATCGCGGAGATGATCGCCTTTGCCGAGGCCATTGCGCCGGAGCATTGCTACCGGCTCGAGGACGGGCTGTATTTCGATACCAGCACGGTCCCGGATTATGGCCGGCTTGCCCGGTCGAACGACGATGCCGGCGAGAGCCGGATCGATCCGGTCGCGGGCAAGCGCCACCCGCAGGATTTCGCGATCTGGCGGACATCGGCCCCCAGCGAGATGCGCCAGATGGAATGGAACTCGCCCTGGGGACGCGGTGCGCCGGGCTGGCATCTCGAATGCTCGGTGATGAGCCAGAAATATCTGGGGCCGCAGTTCGACATCCACACCGGCGGGATCGACCACCGCGAGATCCACCACCCGAACGAGATTGCGCAGAATCAGGCGCGTTGCGGGTGCGCGGATACCGGCGCGAACCTGTGGATGCACAACAACTTCCTGGTCGAACGCTCGGGAAAGATGTCGAAATCCGGCGGGGAGTTCACGACGCTCCAGACGCTTATCGATCGCGGTTTCCACCCCCTCGCCTATCGGCTGATGTGCCTGCAGGCGCAGTATCGGAGCGAGCTGGAATTCTCCTGGGACAATCTGGCGGCGGCGGCGACGCGGCTGAAGCGGCTGGCACTCACCGTGCAGGCGTTGCGCGACCGGGCGGCCCCAGGCAATTTGGCGAGCGATCCCGCCAAACCCGCGACCGACGCCGTCCGCGCGCTGCTCGCTGGCTACCGCGACCGACTCGACATCGCGGTCTGCGACGACCTTGCGACGCCGCGCGCCCTGCCGGTCCTCGACGAACTGCTCGCGGACAAGCGGCTGTCGCCCGCCGACCGACTCGCCGCGCTGGTCGATTTCGATGCAGTGCTGGGACTCGATCTCGCAGCCCTGCGCCGCGAGGATCTGCGCGTCCGTCCGGCCTCGGCGACGCTCGACGCCACAGCCGTCGACGAACGCCTTGCCGAGCGCCGCGCCGCGCGGGCTGCGAAGGACTTCCCGCGGTCCGATGCTATCCGCGACGACCTCGCCAGCGCCGGGGTCGAGGTGATGGACGGTGATCCGCTCGGCTGGGACTGGCGGATCGGCTGATTGGCGGCGGAGACGACTCCGCGCTTTGGCGTCGCACCCGAAGCGCGGTACAGACGCGAGGATGAAAGCCGTCCTTCCCGCCGCCGCCCGCCCGCTGCTCGAACCGCATCTGCCGTCCGATCTCGACGTCGAATGGTTTGCAACGCCAAGCGAGGCGAATGCGGCGATCGCCGATGCGGACATCGCCTGGGTCGACATGCAGCCGACTCACCTGGTGGCGGACGCGATTCGCGCCGCCGGGCCGCAGCTGAAATGGGTGTCGACCATCTATGCGGGCCTCGACGCCTTCCCCCTTGCATGGCTGCACGACCGGGGCGTGATCCTGACCAACGGTGCGGGCATCAACGCGGTCGCGGTCGCGGAATATGCGGTGATGGGGATACTCGTCGCCGCCAAGCGCCTCGACACCGTCCTCCGCGCGCAGGCCGAACATGTCTGGCTGAAGGACGCGCCGGGCAAGATCGAGCTTGCCGACACGCGCGCGCTGGTCATTGGCTATGGCACGATCGGCGCGATGATCGGCGATCGGCTCGCGGCCTTTGGCGTCGACGTCACCGGCGTGACCCGGACCGGGCGCGACGCGACGCTCACGCCCGATGCCTGGCGCGACCGTCTCGGGGAGTTCGACTGGGTAGTGCTGGCCGCGCCCTCGACCGATGCGACCAAGACGCTGATCGGCAGCGGTGAGCTTGCCGCGATGAAGGACAGCGGCTGGCTGATCAACATCGCGCGCGGCGACATGATCGATGACGAGGCGTTGCTCGCCGCCTTGCGTTCGGGACAGATTGGCGGGGCGTTCCTCGATCCGACGCACCCCGAACCGCTGCCGGCCGATCACCCCTTATGGTCCGCGCCGAACACGATCCTAACGATGCATCTGTCGGGTCGCAGCCAGACCAGGATGTTCCAGCGCGGCGCGGCGCTGTTCCTCGACAATCTGGAGGCGTTCCGCGCGGGGTCTGCGATGCGAAACGTCGCCAATCTCGGCGCGGGCTATTGAACGAGACCGTCGGTGGCAGGCACCGGCGGTCGCACGATCAGCTGCGCGCGGTGCCGTTGTTCGGGCTGTTATAGTCCTTGATCCCGCGACGGCGGCGCTTGTCGCGACGGCGGCGCTTCATCGTCATGATCAGGACGGGCACGCCGATCGCGACACCGACGCCAACGATCGAAAATGCAATGATAATTCGCAAGGGAAGATCCATCGTCGCCCTGTGCCAAACCTGCCCGACATTGAGAAGCGCTTTCTCTACAATCTCGGGCAACCCCTGACCGACCGGATCGCTGCGATCAGGCCACATAGCATCCAGTGCTCACCCGCCTGCAAGCTTTACTTGATTGCGCCAAAAGCTGATTCGGCGCATGGCCGCGCCTCGAATTCACCAATCGGACGAACAATTATGGCCGCGAACTGGGCCCCCGACAGCTGGACCACGCACGAAGCCCGCCAGCTCCCCTCGTATCCCGACGCCGGCGCGCTCGATGCCGCGACCGCCCAGCTTGCGACGTTTCCGCCGCTCGTCTTCGCCGGCGAGGCGCGCAACCTGACCGCGAGTCTCGCCGAGGTTGCGGCGGGCAAGGCGTTCCTGCTCCAGGGCGGCGACTGCGCCGAGAGCTTTGCCGAGCACAGCGCGAACAACATCCGCGATACCTTCCGCGTCATCCTGCAGATGGCGGTCGTGCTGACCTTCGCGTCCAAGCTGCCGGTCGTGAAGCTCGGCCGCATGGCGGGCCAGTTCGCCAAGCCGCGCTCCGCCAATACCGAGACGATCGGCGGCGTCGAGCTGCCGAGCTATCGCGGCGACAACGTCAACGACATCGCCTTCACGGCCGAGTCGCGCGCCCCCGATCCGCAGCGGATGATCCGCGCCTATTCGCAGTCGGCGGCGACGCTCAACCTGCTCCGCGCCTTCGCGCAGGGTGGCTATGCGAATCTGCATCAGGTGCATCGCTGGACGCACGACTTCATGGGCCGCAGCCCCTGGTCGAAGAAATATGCCGAGACCGCGGACCGGATCGGCGAGGCGCTCGAGTTCATGGCGGCCTGCGGGATCGATCCGGAAACCGTGCCGCAGCTCGCCCAGACCAATTTCTACACCAGCCACGAAGCGTTGCTGCTGCAATATGAGCAGGCGCTGACCCGGCAGGACTCGCTGACCGGCGACTGGTACGACACGAGCGCGCATTTCCTGTGGATCGGCGACCGGACGCGATTCGAGGGGTCGAGCCATGTCGAATATCTGCGCGGCATCGGCAATCCGATCGGTATCAAATGCGGTCCGAGCCTCGAGCCGGATGCGTTGCTGCGGATGCTCGACACGCTCAACCCCGCGCGCATCCCCGGCCGGATGACGCTGATCACGCGCTATGGCTATGATTCGATCGAGGCGGCGCTGCCCAAGCTTGTCCGTGCGGTGACCCGCGCGGGGCATCCCGTCGTCTGGTCGTGCGACCCGATGCACGGCAACGTCGTGAAGGCGGCCAATGGCTACAAGACCCGCCCGTTCGAGCGCATCCTCGCCGAGGTACGCGGCTTCTTCGCGGTGCACCGCGCCGAGGGCACGCATGCCGGCGGCATCCATATCGAGATGACCGGGCAGAACGTCACCGAATGCACCGGCGGTGCGGTCGACGTCACCGAGCAGAGCCTGGCGGACCGGTATCACACGCATTGCGATCCGCGCCTGAACGCCAGCCAAAGCCTTGAGATGGCGTTTCTTCTGGCCGAAATGCTCAACGCCGAAATGGCCGAGCGCAAGAAGGTCGCCGCCTGACGACACCGACCGCCAAGGCGGTCCGCCGGCAAAACATGCACATCGCGCGATTTTGCCGCCGCACCGCCTTGACGCCCGCGCCCCGCTTCCGTAGGAGCGCGGCTCGACTACACGGCCCCTTCGTCTAGCGGTTAGGACGACGCCCTCTCACGGCGTAAGCACGAGTTCGATTCTCGTAGGGGTCACCAAGTCTACCCATTCCGACATCGCTGGTTTCTATCGGATCGCGCCGTTCGTCGTGTGCGGTGACCGTGTCGCTACGTGTTTCCCGACGGTGCAGCGACGGGCGAGCGGGCGCTACCCGGGGCCGTCCTCATTTTCGAGGGCGTGCACCCCGTGGAAGGATGCCAGCATGGCCGATGCCGCCCGCAACACCGATTCGCCAGATACCCTCCCCGCGCCGGCCACCGACTGGAGCGCGGATCTGACGACCCGGACCGGCTACGCGTTTCACGTCCGCCCGATCACGCCGGATGACGAGGCGGCGCTGGCTGACTTCTTCACGCATGTCGGCAAGGAGGATCTGCGCTTCCGCTTCCTCAGTGCGATCGACCATGTCGGGCACGAGCAGCTGCTCGCGCTGCTGCGCGTCGATCACGAGCATAGCGAGCATTTCCTTGCCTGCGAGATCGGCAGCGGCCGGATCCTCGCAACCGCGATGCTGGTCGGTGATGACGACGGCCTGCGCGCCGAGGTCGCGGTCGCGATCCGCAGCGATTTCAAGCGGCGCGGGATCAGCTGGGTCCTGCTCGATCACGTCGCGACGTTTGCGCGCGCCAAGGGCCTCCGCACGCTCGAATCGATCGAGAGCCGCGACAATCACCAGGCGATCGACATGGAGCGCGAGCGCGGGTGGACGGCAGCCCCCTGCCCTGGCGATCCCTCCGCGATGATCCTGCGACTGACGCTGGCATCGCCGCCCGCCTGACCCGTTCGGACATTGGGGTGCGCGATCGACCCGCGGTGGCCGGTGCGGCGGTTCTGGTCTATCGTGCAGGCCGGCTCCGTACCGGCGACCAGGATCTTGGCCGCCGGCGTATCGGACCCGACCGCCGGACAAGGCCCAGAGCCCGATGAACCGCACGCGCCCAGCCCGACCGGCCGCCTCGCCCGCATGATCGCGCATCCGTCCGACATGGGCGACGCGGCTGCCGGACGTCCCGCCGTACTGGCGGAGGAGCTCGGCCTGCTGATCGACGCGGCGACGACCTATGCGATCTACATGCTCGACCCGCAGGGGCGTGTAACGATCTGGAACCGGGGCGCCGAGCGGATCAAGGGATGGACCGAGGCCGAGATCATCGGCCGCGATGCCGCGATCTTCTACCCGGCCGAAGACGTCGCGGCAGGCAAGCCGCGCGCAGATCTCGAGCGCGCGCATGCCGGTGGCCGGATCGAGGAGGAAAGCTGGCGGGTCCGCAAGGACGGATCGGAATTTCTCGCGAGCGTGACGATCACCGCGCTGCACGACGATGCGGGCGCGCTGCGCGGCTTCGGCAAGGTGATCCGCGACATCACCGACGAAAAGGCGGCGGAGGCCGCGATCCTCCGGCGCGAACATCATCTGCGCTCGATCCTGAACACCGTTCCCGATGCGATGATCGTGATGAACGAATATGGCGTCATCGTATCGTTCAGCGCCGCCGCCGCGCTCGTCTTCGGCTATGAGACGGACGAGGTGATCGGTCGCAACGTCGCGATGCTCATGCCGCCCGCGAATGCCGCCGCGCATGACGCGCATCTGCACACCTACCGGCGGACCGGGGTGCGGCATGTCATCGGCAATGTCCGGCTCGAACACGCGCTGCGCAAGAATGGCGAGGTCTTTCCGATCGAGCTCGCGGTCGGCGAGGCGTCGATCGCGGGCGAGCGGATCTTCACCGGCTTCATCCGCGACATCAGCCAGCGCCAGGCGACCGAGCGCCGGTTGAAGGAACTGCAGGCCGAGCTGGTCCACGTCTCGCGGGTCAGCGCGATGGGCACGATGGCATCGACGCTCGCGCATGAGATCAACCAGCCGCTGACCGCGATCGCCAATTATCTGGAGGCGACGCGGGACATGATCGGCGACGCGCCGTCACCGCTGCTGGCGGAGATCGCCGAGGCGCTCGAGCTCGCGGCGGCGCAGTCGCTGCGCGCCGGCACGATCGTCCGGCGGCTGCGCGCGTTCGTCGAGGGCGGCGACACCGCGCTGCGCGTCGAACCGCTCGCCGCACTCGTCGAGGAGGCGATCAGCCTGGGACTGCTCGGCGCGCACGAGGCGGGGATCACGGTCACCACCGATATCCGCCAGGGCGCCGATCTGGTGCGGGTCGATCGCATCCAGATCCAGCAGGTCCTGGTCAATCTGATCCGCAACGCCATCCAGTCGATGGCCTGCGCGCCCGACAAGCGCCTGACGATCGCGACGCTGGCGGATCGCGAAGGCTGGGTGCGGATCAGCGTGGCCGATACCGGTGCGGGCATCGATCCGGCGATCCGCGAACGCCTGTTCGACGCGTTCGCCACCACCAAGAGCGACGGCATGGGCCTTGGCCTGTCGATCTGTCGGACGATCGTCGAGGCGCATGGCGGCCGGATCTGGGTCGAACCGACATGCCCCGCCGGTACCGCCTTCCACTTCACGATACCGCTCGCCACACAGGATGTTGTCGATGGATGAGACCAGCCGAGTCGTGCACGTCGTCGACGACGATCCCGCGATCCGCCAGTCGGTCGGCTTCCTGCTGCGCAAGGCGGGCTATGCGGTCGAGACACATGTGTCGGGCACGCATTTCCTCAAGCACGTCACGCGCGAGGCGCGTGGCTGTGTCCTGCTCGACGTGCGGATGCCCGATATCGACGGGCTCGAGGTCCAGGCGACGCTGGCGCAGCGCGGCATCGCCCTGCCCGTGATCATGCTGACCGGGCACGGCGACGTCGCGCTCGCGGTGCGTGCGATCAAGGCGGGGGCGATCGAGTTTCTGGAAAAGCCGTTCGAGCGCGCGACGCTGCTCGCGGCGATCGAGACCGCGCTCGCCAAGGCCGCACGGATCGGCCGCGACCAGCTCGCCGCGGCCGAGGCCAGCGTCCTGCTCGCGGCGCTGACCCCGCGCGAGCGCGACGTGCTCGACGGGATGGTCCTGGGCCGGCCGAACAAGCTGATCGCGTTCGATCTCGACATCGCGACGCGGACGGTCGAGGTCCACCGCGCCAATCTGATGGAAAAGCTGATGGCGCGCAGCCTGTCGGACGTGCTGCGCATCGCCTTTGCCGCGGGCCTGGGCGAACCTGTCGACCCCGCCTGAGCGCCCCCCGTGTTTTACGTACAGACCGGGTCCGCGGGTCCTGTCATCGAAGGTCCGACAAGGATCGACGATGACCCCACCGGCCCCGTTTCTGCCTATCAGCCCGGGCATCTCGCTGGTCGACGGCAATCCCGCGCGACGCCGTGCGCGGCAGATCCTGCTGCTGTCAGAACGCTACCGGGTACGGTCCTATGCAAGCTGTACGGCCCTGGTGTCCGATCCGGCATCGCGCGACCATGCGTGCATCATCCTCGACCTCTCCGATCCCCGGCTGGCGGGGCAGGATGACGACGGCATGGCGGCGCTCGCGACGATGCGGGGCCTGGGCTGGGCTGGGCGGGCGATCCTGCTCGACGGGCGGGTGCCGTCGCCGGCCCTGCGCGCGGCGGCGGACCGGCACGGTGACCGGATCCTCGACCGCGCGACGACTGACGGTGCCCTGCTCGCGGCGATCGCGGCCGCCATGCTGACGCTCGCCGGGTGAGGACGCCGTGCGAACCGAAGCGGTCAGCGCGAGGGTCCGACGCCCCCCGCCTGGCTCAGCCGGGCGGCATGACGGGCGATCTCGTCATCCTCGCGCGAGGCGACGATCCGGATCGCCAAGCCCGGCAGCCATGCCAGGCCGGTACCGATCGCCTGCCGGGTCGCGCGGTCATGTTCGCCGATCCCGCCGGTCAGCACGAGCAGGTCGATCCCCCCGAGCGTCGCAGCCATCGCCGCGATCTGCTTGCAGACCGATCGCTCGAACATCCGGATCGCCAGGTCGGCGTCGGGGTTGCTCCCGGCCGCCGCACGCAGCACGCGCATGTCTCCCGACAGTCCCGAAATCCCCGCCATTCCCGAACCGTGATCGATCATCGTCGCCAGCGCCCCGGCGTCGAGCCCGGTCTCGCGCAGCAGGTACAGCAGGACGCCCGGGTCGATATCCCCCGTCCGCGTGGCCATGATCACGCCGCCCGACGGCGTCAGCCCCATGCTGGTGTCGACCGATCGCCCGTCGCGCACCGCGGTGACGCTCGCCCCGTTGCCGAGATGCGCGATGACGAGGCGCGACGGCACTCTTTTACCGAGCTGCGCCAGGATCGATTCGCACGACAGGCCGTGAAAGCCGTACCGCCGCACGCCGCTTGCGCGGTAGTGACGCGGGATCGGCAGGACCTGAGCGACGTCTGGCAGATCGGCATGGAAGGCGGTGTCGAAACAGGCGACCTGCGGCAGCCCGGGATAGCGCGCGCGCGCGGCCGCGATCAGCGCGAGCGCCGCCGGACCATGGAGCGGTGCGAACGCACAGGCCGCGACCAGATCCGCGGTCACCGCATCGTCGATCAGGCAATGCGCGGTACGATGCGGGCCGCCATGGACGATCCGGTGGCCGATCGCGGTCGGCGCCGGGCTGTCCCGCAACGCGGCGTCGAGCGCGTCCAGGACCGAAACGTGACCGTCGGCGGTCTCGATCGTCCCGCCGATCAGTAACGCAGGCTCCGGGTCGACGGCGTAGAGCCCGTATTTCAACGTCGACGACCCGCTGTTCAGCGCGAGGATCAGCGCGCCCATTGCCAGTCGCGCACCTCCGGCAGATCGTCGCCCTGTTCGGCGATGTAGAGCTTGTGCCGTTCCATCGTCGTCCAGTAGCGCGCGGTCTCGCGCGGGACGCGGTCGCGGAACCGCGGGATCCGCTCGATCGCGTCGAGCGCGAGCCGGTACCGGTCGAGATCGTTCAGCACGACCATGTCGAACGGCGTCGTCGTCGTGCCCATTTCCTTGTAGCCGCGGACATGGATGTTGGCGTGGTTGGCGCGGCGGTAGGTCAGCTTGTGGATCATCGCCGGGTAGCCGTGGAACGCGAAGATCACCGGTGTGTCGCGCGTGAACAGCGCGTCGAATTCGCGCTCGTCGAGCCCGTGCGTATGTTCGGATCGCGGCTGCAGCACCATGAGGTCGACGACATTGACCACCCGGATCCGGATGTCGGGGACATAGGCACGCAGCAGCGTGACCGCAGCCAGCGTCTCGAGCGTCGGGACGTCGCCCGCGCACGCCATCACCACATCGGGCTCCGCATCGTCGCCAGCCCAGTCCCAGATGCCGGCGCCCGCGGTGCAGTGCCGCACCGCCGCGTCGATCCCCAGCCACTGCCATTCGGGCTGCTTCCCCGCGACGATGACGTTCACATAGCCGCGGCTGCGCAGGCAATGGTCGCCGACCGACAACAGGCAATTGGCGTCGGGGGGCAGATAGATCCGCGTGACCTCCGCGGTCTTGTTGGCGACGTGATCGATGAACCCCGGATCCTGATGCGACAGGCCGTTGTGATCCTGTCGCCAGACATGTGACGTCAGCAGATAGTTGAGCGACGCGATCGGCCGCCGCCACGGGATGCCGCGCGTCACCTTCAACCATTTGGCATGCTGGTTGACCATCGAATCGACGATGTGGACGAACGCCTCGTAACAGGAAAACAGCCCGTGGCGGCCGGTAAGCAGATAGCCCTCGAGCCAGCCCTGGCACAGATGCTCACTCAGCACCTCCATCACGCGGCCGTCGGACGTCAGGTGCTCGTCGACCGCCTCGACCTCGGCCATCCAGACCTTGCCCGACACGTCATAGACATCGGCGAGACGGTTCGACGCGGTCTCGTCGGGCCCGAACAGGCGGAAGTTCACGTTCGGCATGTTGAGCTTCATCACGTCGCGCAGATAGCGACCGAAAACCCGCGTCGCCTCGGCCATGACCGTGCCCGGCGCGGCGACCGGCACGGCATGCGCGCGGAAGTCGGGCAGCGACAGCGCCACCATCGTCTCGCCGCCATTGGCATGCGGGTTCGACCCCATCCGCCGATGCCCGGTCGGGGCGAGCGAGGCGTAGATGTCGAGGAACTTGCCTGTCGCATCGAACAGCTCCTCGGGGCGGTAGCTGCGCATCCAGTCCTCGAGCAGCCGCAGATGCTCGGGGTCCTTGAAGTCGGCGATCGGGACCTGATGCGCGCGCCACGTGCCTTCGACCGGCTTGCCGTCGACGGTCTTCGGGCCGGTCCACCCCTTGGGCGTGCGGAACACGATCATCGGCCAGCGCGGGCGTTCGGGCGTCGCGCCGGGGATGCGTGCCTCGGCCTGGATCGCCTGGATCCTCGCCAGTGCGGTGTCGAGCGCGGAGGCGAGCTGCTGGTGGACCAGCGCGGGGTCGCTGCCGCCGACATAGAGCGGCTCATGCCCATAGCCGCGCAGCAGCGCGTCGAGCTCGTCCTCGTCGATCCGCGCGAGGAGCGTGGGGTTGGCGATCTTGAACCCGTTGAGGTGCAGGATCGGCAGGACCGCGCCGTCGCGCGCGGGGTTGAGGAACTTGTTCGAATGCCAGCTCGCCGCCAGCGCCCCCGTCTCCGCCTCGCCGTCGCCGATCACGCAGGCGACCAGCAGGTCCGGATTGTCGAACGCCGCGCCGTAAGCATGCGCCAGCGAATAGCCGAGCTCGCCGCCCTCGTGGATCGATCCCGGCGTCTCGGGCGCGACATGGCTGGGGATTCCGCCCGGCCAGGAGAATTGCCGGAACAGCCGGTGCATGCCCGACCGGCTGCGCTCGATCGCGGGATAGCGCTCGGTATAGGAGCCCTCGAGATAGGTGTGGGCCACCAGCCCCGGACCGCCATGCCCCGGCCCGATGATGTTGATCATGTCGAGGTCGTGCGCGACGATCAGCCGGTTGAGATGGACGTAGAGGAAGTTGAGCCCCGGCGTCGTGCCCCAGTGGCCGAGCAGCCGCGGCTTGACGTCGGCGATCGTCAGCGGACGTTCGAGCAGCGCGTTGTCGCGCAGATAGATCTGGCCGACCGAGAGATAATTGGCGGCGCGCCAATAGGCGTCCATCCGCTGCAGCTCATCGGGCGACAACGGATCGGCGCACGACACGGCATGCGGCGGTGCCTTGTGGGCGAGGCCGGTCAAGATTGCGGAGTCCATCGACGAGCGGCGGGGATCGCGGGCGGTATGGGACGCATGTCGATAGTCCTTTGATGGGGGCGCATCAGCCGGCCAGCCGGCTGGTCAGCGAAGGGTCGCGCAGCAGCGCTTCGTCGCCGAATGCCAGTTGCGCGCAGGTGCGGTTTGCCTGCGCGGTGACGGCGTTCAGATGCTGGCCGGCGACCTGCGGATCGAGATGGCTGGTGATATTGGCGAATCGGCGCTGTTCCTGCGACCGCATGCCGAAGGCGTGGACCAGATACTGGTCGACCATGGTCGTCAGCCCCGCCCCTAGCCCCTGATCGTCGAGCCAGACCCGGCTGCCCGCCGCGGTCGTGAAGGTCAGCAGCCGCTTGCCGCCGAGCAGCAGGCTGCGCGCACGCTGCTGGACCGCGACAGGCTCGATCCCTGCGCCGAACACGCGCTCGATATAGCCCTTCATCATCGCCGGCGGGGATCCGAACCAGAGCGGGTAGACGAGGACGAACACGTCGCAGCCCGCGATCGCCGCGCGTTCGTCCTGCACGTCCTGCGCGAGAACCGCCGCATCCCGCGTCGGCAATTCCGCCGGTTTGAGCACCGGATCGAAGCCCATCGCATAGAGGTCGCGCAGTACAACGTGCTGGCCGTTCGCGCGCACCGCCTCGCAATAGCGGTGCGCGATCGCATGGTTGAAGCTCGCAAGATCCGGATGGCACAGGATCACGGCATGCCGAGGCTGGGCCGCACCGGGCTCGTCATCCATCATCGCGCCGACTCCATCCTGCGCCAGCCATCATCCGGTCGCGCGCCGCGCCGGAGACGGTCAGGGAGTCGAGGAGTACGGGATTGAGCCGCGGGTTCTCAGCCTCGGAAACTACGCACTAGGCAGCGCGCTGTAAGCCTGCGCGCGCCCATCGGCCCGGAGGCGGACAAGTCGGAATGCCGCTCGCGCACGGACACGACGCGACCCAATCAAGACCTTCTTGGCCTTAACGGCATTGATGGTGCGGAATAGCGGCCTGCCGCCTGGGCATGCCATGATCATGCGGTGCATGATGGTCGGGAAGAGAGGATTCGAACCTCCGGCCCCTGCCTCCCGAAGACAGTGCTCTACCAGGCTGAGCTACTCCCCGACGGAGTCCGATCGTTACGCCCTTGGGGGACCGACCGGTGACTGGAGGGGCGCCTATACCCAGCACTTCGCGGCTGTGCAAGCGGCCGCGGCAAGAAGTTTTCGGAGGATGACGAAAAGCACGGGGGCATTGCGTGATGCGACGGGACAGTTGCGTCGCGACGCCGATGCAGTGCGGATATTATGGGATCTGACCGCTATCGGCATCGTGCCGCGGCAGGTTGTGGACGATGGTGCACCCAGAGCGATTCGAACGCCCGACCCTCAGATTCGTAGTCTGATGCTCTATCCAGCTGAGCTATGGGTGCATCGCCATGCCGTTTACGGCCGGCCCGTGTCTGGCCGTCTGGCCCCGCCGCGAGGCAGGAAATCCTGGTGCACCCAGAGCGATTCGAACGCCCGACCCTCAGATTCGTAGTCTGATGCTCTATCCAGCTGAGCTATGGGTGCACTGGAGGGGCGCTGATAGCAGGCATTTTTCGCGGCGCAAGGGTGTTGCGCGATAAAGTTGTGTACGCCGCGCCGGCGGCATAGAGCGACGGGCATGAAACAGCCTTTCCGCCCCGCGCTGATCGCCCTTCTTCTCGCACCCGCGCTGGCGGTCGGCGCCTGCAGCAAGGATACCGCCAGCTATCCCTCGCTCGGGATCCGCCCGACCGAATCGATCGGCTTCGGGGAACCCGCGGGCAAGCCGGTGGTGGTCCAGCCCGACCCGACGCTCGACACCGATATTGCAGCGTTCCGGACGCAGCTCGACCGGATCAGGACGGGCTTTGCGAAGGATGCGGCGAGCACCGAGGCCGCGGCCCGCGCCGCACGCGGCGGTGCGGTCGGCAGCGAGCCGTGGCTGACGGCCCAGACCGCGCTGGCCGGTCTCGACGACTGGCGGGCGCAGACGTCGCTGCTCGTCACCGATATCGAGCGTCGCGCGACCGATCGCGCGGCGACGCTCGCGCCGGCCTATCCCGCGCTCGATGCGGTGCGCGACGCGGCGCAGGCCGAAGCCGAGAAGCAGGGAACGACCATCACGCAGATCCAGGCGAGCCTCCCGGCCGCCTGACGCCGCCCCCTCAGCCTACCAGAGCCCCTTGAGCAGCGGCAGGATCGTCGAATAATCGTCGGTCCAGGCGGCCATGCCGTCGCGTGCGACGATCGGCTCCCAGCCTGAATTGCGTTGCCGGAGCAGCGCGATCGCCCGCGGGTCCCGCGACAGCGCGATCCAGTCCGATGGCGAGGGATGATCGGCGTCGAGCGGCGAGGGACGATAGAGCAGGTGGACGGCGTGCCACCCCGCCTCGCGCGCGGCGGCCGCGACCACCGGTTCGAGGTCGATATAGCGGTTCGAGATATGCACGAGCAGCAGCCCGTTGCGCGACACCACGCGGCCATAGGTCGCGAACGCCTCGCGCGTCATCAGGTGCATCGGCACCGTATCCGACGAGAAGGCGTCGAGCGCGAGCAGGTCGAGGCTCGCGGTCTGCTCCCCCGCCAGCGCGATCCGCGCGTCGCCGATCCGGATCACCGGATCGGGCAGGCAGCGCGACAGATAGCTGAACTGGCCGGTATCGCGCGCGATCCGCACGACCGCCGGGTCGATCTCGTAGAAGCGCCACTGCTCGCCCGGACGCGCGTAGCAGGACAGGGTGCCCGTCCCCAGCCCGACGACACCGACCCGCGCCGCCGGGCCATAGAGCGGGCCGAGCGCCAGCATCGCCTGCCCCACGCCCGATCCGGCGACGTAATAGGTGGTCGGCGTCCGCTCGCGCGCGGGCGAACCGCGCAGCTGGATGCCGTGGACGGTGGTGCCGTGATCGAGCTCGCGGACCCCCTCTCCGTCGCGCACCGTGTAGACGCCGAAATAGCTGCGCTCGCGCGCGCCCCGCTCGGCGCTGAGTTCCAGCGCACGATAGCCCCCGAACATCACCAGCGTGCTGGCGAGCACGACTACATAGGGCAGCCGTGCGCCAAGTGTGGCGAGGCCGATCGCGGCGACGATCAGGAAGGCCGCGCCCTGATGCTGGTCGCCCAATATGCCGTCGGGGTTGCTGATCCTCAGCCCGGCGGCCACCGCCATGACGAGGATGATGGCCGCGAGCCCGAGACGGCGCCGCACCGCCGGCCCCGACCAGACCGCGCGAAACGTCGCCAGCAAATACATCTGCGGCACGAGCACGCCCGCTGCCAGGATCAGCAGCGGATATTCATAGGTCCAGTCGAAGATCACGGGGGCCAGCAACGCCGCGAACACTCCGCCCAGCACGCCGCCGACCGACATTGCGAGATAGAAGCCCGTCAGCCGGTCGGGGGCCGGACGCCGGCGATACATGGCGGTGTGGAGCGCGACCGAGACCATGAACAGCAAGGTCAGCGCGATCGTCGCGCTGAACACTGGCTTGTCGTTGAACCCGCCCATGATCACCCCGCCGAACAGCAGGATCGTCACCGGGGCGATCCGGGTCAGCAGGTCGGCGAGCGTGCGGTCCTGCGCGAAGGCGATGGTAAAGCTGAGCAGATAGAGCCCGAGCGGCAGCACCCAGAGCAGCGGCATCGCGACGATATCGGTGGTGATATAGGTCGAGGTGGCGAGCATCAGCCCCGACGGCACCAGCGCGAGCGCGATCCAGTGGAGGATCCGCGCCGCGCCCGGCGCCGAGCTGGTCGCGGCGACATGCTCGGCCGACGCGGTGCGCGGCAGCCGCGTCGCGCAGAGTGCGACCAGCAGGACGAGCACCGCATAGCCTGCGGTCCACAACAGGCTCTGCCCGTGGATCGCCAGCAGCGGCTCGACCACCAGCGGATAGGCGATCAGCCCGGCGAAGCTGCCGAGGTTGGACGCGGCATAGAGCGCATAGGGATCCGCGCCGCCGCTCGACGCGCTGAACCAGCGCTGGATCAGCGGCGCCTGGGCCGACACCGCGAAGAACAGCGGCCCGATCGACAGGCCGAGCAGCCAAGGCACCCACACCGCAGGCTGCGCATCGGCGGGCAGATCGAGCGCGAACAGCCCGATCGGCAGCCACAAAGCCGCGACCGCGAGCACGCCGAGATGGATGGCCGCCTGCGCGCGCGGCTTCACCCGTCCGAGCCAGTGCGCATAGGCATAGCCGCCGAGCAGCAGCGCCTGGTAGACGAGCATCGCCGAGTTCCACACGGCAGGCGCGCCGCCGAGCCGCGGCAGCGCCATGCGCGCGACCATCGGCTGGACGAGGAACAGCAGGAACGACCCTGCCAGGATCGTCGCGACGAACAGGACGCGGCACCACCGCGCCATCGGGGAAGGATCAGACATTGGTGGGGCGATGGATCCGATAGAGGACGTGCCGGCGCAGCGGGTCGGTGGCGGCGAGATCGGGATGGTCGAAATCGCCGTCCTCGACATGGGTCATGCCCAGCCGCTCCATCAGCGCGCGGCTGCGCATGTTGGCGGGGACCGTGATGGCGACGATATGCGCGACGGGTAGATGGGCCCAGCCCCAGGCGAGGCTCGCCGCCGCGGCTTCGGACGCATAGCCCTGCCCCCAGGCATGACGCGCGAGACGCCAGCCGATCTCGATCGCGCCGTCGATCGGCGGCTTGCTCGGCACCAGACCGCAAAAGCCGAGAAACGCGGCATCCGCCTTGCGTTCGATCGCCCAGAAGCAATGCCCCGATGCACGTTGCCGATCGACCATCCGGCCGACCGCCGCCTGCGTCTCGGCGAGCGTCGCCGCCGGCCCGAGAAAGCGCATCACATCGGGGTCACGCCCCATCGCCGCAAAGGGCTCGACGTCCGCGTCCCGCCACGCGCGCAGGATGAGACGCTCGGTCTCAAGCCTGAACTCATCCATTCAGGAGCCGGGCCGCGTGTGCCGCATGATAGGTCAGCACGCCCGAACAGCCGGCGCGCTTGAACGCCATCAGCGTCTCGAGCACCAGCGCGTCACGGTCGCCCGCGCCCGCTGCGGCCGACGCCTCGATCATCGCATATTCGCCCGACACCTGATAGGCGAAGACCGGCACCTCGAACGCCTGACGGACGCGGACGATGATGTCGAGATAGGGCAGGCCCGGCTTGACCATCACCGTATCCGCGCCCTCGGCGAGATCCATCGCGACCTCGCGCAGCGCCTCCTCGGCATTGGCGTTGTCCATCTGGTACGTCTTCTTGTCGCCCTTCAGCAGCCCGCGGCTGCCGACCGCATCGCGGAACGGGCCGTAAAAGGCGCTCGCATATTTGGCGGCATAGGACATGATCTGGACGTTGTGATGCGACTCCGCCTCGAGCGCGGTGCGGATCATGCCGATCCGACCGTCCATCATGTCGCTCGGCGCGATGATGTCCGCGCCCGCCGCCGCCTGGTTCAGCGCCTGCGCGACGAGCATCTCCGCGGTGGTGTCGTTGACGACATAGCCCGCGGCGTCGACCAGCCCGTCATGCCCGTGGCTGGTATAGGGATCGAGCGCAACGTCGGTCAGCACGCCGACCTCGGGCACCGCATCCTTGAGCGCACGGATCGCCTGGCACATCAGATTGTCGGGGTTGAGCGCCTCGCGGCCATCCTCGGTGCGACGCTCGGGCTGGGTGTAGGGGAACAGCGCGATGCACGGAATGCCGAGGTCACGCGCCTCGCGACCGCGCGCGACGATCTGGTCGACCGACCAGCGCGATACGCCGGGCAGGCTGGCGATCGGTTGCTCGACGCCCTCCCCCTCGACGACGAACAGCGGCCAGATCAGATCGGCCGGCGTGAGGACGGTCTCGGCATGGAGCCGGCGGCTCCAGTCGGACGAGCGGGTGCGGCGCAGGCGCAGCGCGGGATAGCTTGCGGACATGGCGCGGCTTTTGCGGGATGGACGCCGCGCAGGCAAGCGTTACGGTCGGCGCGAACGAAACCGATCGCTGCCGATTCGGCCTCGGGGACGCATTTCCCTTTCGCGCGTTGGGCCTCGCATGACCGCCACCACCACAGAAACGACCCAGGCGCCCGATACCGGGCCGGCGCGCGACCGGCCGATCCGCTCCGCCGCGCTCGTGGTGAACGCGAAATCGCGCAAAGGACAGGCGCTGTTCAAGCGCGCCTGTGCGGCGATGTCGGGGCTTCCCTATGAGGTCGACGCGCATGCGGTCGAGAACCCCGAGGATCTGGAACCCACCGTCCGCCGTGCGCTCGCCGCCAAGCCCGATCTGCTGATCCTGGGTGGCGGCGACGGCACGATCAGCGGGCTGGTCGACCTGATGGTCGGGCACGACGTCATCCTCGGCGTGCTCCCGCTCGGGACCGCGAACAGCTTTGCGCGGACGCTGGGCATTCCGCTGACGATCGAGGGCGCGGTCGAGGTCATCCGGACGGGCGCGCCGCGGCGGATCGATCTCGGCATGATCGACGGCGATTATTTCGCCAATTGCGCGGCGATGGGGATCAGCCCGAAGATCGCCGAGACGGTGCCGCACGGCCTCAAGAAGGTGCTGGGCCGGGTCGGTTATCTCGGCTGGGCGGCGTATCAGTTCATGCGCTTCCGTCCGTTCACGCTGATCGTCGGCGAGGGCCCGGACGCGGTGCGGATGCGCGTCGTCGAGGTGCGGATCTCGAACGGTCCCTATCATGGCGGGACCGAGCTGGTCGACGCGGCGGCGGTCGATTCGGGCGAGATCGTCGTGCAGGCGGTGATGGGCAAGATGAAGCGGCGGCTGGTCCAGAACTGGGTCGCCAGCGTCTTCCGTCACGAATCGCGCCACGAGGAGGTCCGCGACTTCCGCGGCAAGAGCATGCGCGTCGACACGATCCCCAAGCTGCCGATCTCGATCGATGGCGAGGTGCTCGCCAAGACCCCGGTGACCGCCAGGATCGCCGCCGGGATCATCCAAGTCATGGCCCCGGTGACGCCGCCCCAGGCCTAGGGCGGCGCTCAGCCGACCGGCATGGACCGGCTGGCGGGCTCGCAATCCGCCTTGGCTGCCTCGCCCGCGTCGTGTGCGGCGGGCTCGGTGACGATCCGGCCCTTGCGCCAGCCGCCATGCAGATAATAGCCGATCGTCAGCAGCATCGAGGCGAGCGAGCCCGCGGGAAAGCTCCACCAGATCGCATCCGCGCCGATCATCGGCTCTAGCGCATAGGCGAGCCCGAACCGTACCGGCCCCATCGCGACCGCTAGGATCAGCAAGGGACCGACCACCGCGCCGTTCGCGCGGACCGTCGCCGACAGGACCATCGACACGCCGAACAGGATGAAGCTCCACCCCGCGATCAGGTTGATCCGCGTGGCGATGCCGATCGCGCCGGTATCCTGCCCGAGGAACAGCCACAGCACGTGCCGGTCGAGCAGCGTCAGCAGCGCGACCAGCCCGCCGGTCAGCGCGAGATTCATCATCAGCCCCGCGCGCGTGATCCGGTCGACCCGGTCCCAGCGCCCCGCACCGATATTCTGCGCCGCCATCGCGCTGACCGCCGCACCGACCGCCATCGCGGGCATCTGCACATAGGTCCAGAGCTGGTTGGCGGCACCATAGGCCGCAGTCGTGGTGGTGCCGTGCCGGTTGACCAGCCCGATCATCGCCAGCGCAGAGGTCGAGACGACGAGCATCTGCAATCCCATCGGGACGCCCTTTACGACGATCGTCTTCAGCAGCGCACGATCGGGCAGGATATAGCGCAGCTCCGCGCCACGCAGCCGGATCGGCAGGTCCCTGGCATAGATATAGCCGAGCAGTGCGACGAACGAGACCGTGTTGGCGATCAGCGTCGCGAGCGCGGATCCCTCGATCCCGAGCGCGGGGATCGGCCCCCAGCCGCGGATCAGCAGCGGATTGAGCGCGACGTCGACGACCGAACCGAGCGCCATGAACTTGAGCGGGGTCAGCGAATCGCCGGTGCCGCGCAGCGCCATCGTCAGCAGCACCGTCAGGAACCCCGCGGGCATCGCGACGAAGATGACGCGCAGATAGGCGAGCGCGAGCGGATAGACCTCGGCAGGCGTCGCGAGCACGCGCAGGATCGCCGGCGCGACCAGCCAGCCGATTGCCACCGTCAGCACCGAGATGATCGTGAACAGCCCGAACGACGTGCCGAGCACGCGGCGCACCGCATCGATGTCGCGGCGGCCCATGTTCTGGCCGATCAGGATCGTCGACGCCATGCCGAAGCCGAACACCGCGGCGACCAGCAGGAACATGATGATGTTCGCGTTGGTCGTCGCCGCCAGCGCGCGCTCGCCGAGAAACTGGCCGATCCATACCGCGTTGATCGAACCGTTGAGCGATTGCAGGACCGACGATCCTAGCGTCGGCAGCGCGAACGCGAGCAACGTCTTGCCGATCGGCCCTGTGGTCAGGTCGCGCTGGCCGGTCCTTGGTGCAGGCGTGTCCGTCGCATCAGGCATCGCAGTCGGGTCCCCTCCCCTTTGCATATGGGGTCAGGACCGACCCTGACCCCATATGCTCGCAGCACGCGTACGCACACCCCGGCCCCGTCCCGCACAGCGGACGGGGGCAGGTCAGCCCAGCCGTCCCAGTGCCGCCTGCAGCCGCGCGGCTTCGGCGGCCTTGTCGGCATGGTCCGCCTTGGCCTTTTCGACCGCTTCGGGCTTGGCGCGCTCGACGAAGCTTGCATTGCCGAGCCTCCCTGCGAGCGCGTCGCGCTCCTTCTCCGCCGCCGCGATCGCCTTGGTCAGGCGGGTGCGCTCGGCGTCGAGATCGATCACGCCTTCGAGCGGCAGGACGAAGGTCGCCTCGTCGACCACGACCTGCGCCGCGCCGCCGGTGGCTTCGCCCTCGGCATGCGTGACGCGCGCGAGGCGTGCGAGCGCGGGGGCCTGGCGTTCGAGCCGCGCCAGAGTCGCCGCGTTGGCATCACGGACGTGCAGCGGCAGACGCGCACCCGGCGGTACGTTCAGCTCGTTGCGCGCCGTACGGATCTCGCCGACGAGCCGGATCAGCCAGTCGACCTCCCTGCTCGCCTCGGGATCGAGCGAGCGCGCATCGGCCATCGGCCACTGCGCGACGATCAGGTCGTGATCGCGCTCGCCCATCGCGTGCCACAGCTCCTCGGTGATGAACGGCATGAACGGGTGGAGCAGGACCAGGATCTGGTCGAGCACCCAGCCCGCGACCGCCTTGGATTCATCGTCGATCTGGCCGCGGACGTCATCGACCATCTGCGGCTTGATGAGTTCGAGATACCAGTCGCAGAAGCGGCTCCACGCGAACTGGTAGATCGCGTTGGCGGCGCCGTCGAAGCGGTAGTCGGCGAGTGCGAGGTCGACCTGCTGCACGGTCGCGATCGTCTCGGCGATGATCCACTTGTTGACCGCGAGTTCCGCGCGGGGCGCCTCGAGCGTGGTGCTCGCGACGATGCCGTTGGCCTGCGCAAACCGCGCGGCGTTCCACAGCTTGGTCGCGAAGTTGCGATAGCCCTCGACGCGCTTCTCATCCATCTTGATGTCGCGGCCCTGGCTTTCCATCGCCGCCATGAAGAAGCGCAGCGCATCGGCGCCATATTGGTCGATCAGCCCGAGCGGGTTGACGACATTGCCCTTCGACTTGGACATCTTCGCGCCGTCCGCCGCGCGGACAAGGCCGTGCAGGTAGAGCGTGCGGAACGGCACGTCCTTCATGAAGTGCAGCCCCTGCATCATCATCCGCGCGTTCCAGAAGAACAGGATGTCGAAGCCGGAGATCAGCACGTCGTTGGGATAGCGGCCGCCGAGTTGAGACGCGGGGGCAAGCCCCTCCCCTTCAGGGGAGGGGTTGGGGTGGGGAGCCGCCCCGCGCGCGTCGGTCTCGATGAGATGGGACGGCCCCACCCCTTGCCCCTCCCCTGAAGGGGAGGGGTAAGAAGACCCGTCCCAGCCTAGCGTTGCGAAAGGCCAGAGTGCGGAGGAGAACCACGTATCCAGCACGTCGGGATCGCGCACCAGCGTCACGCCGGCGCCGGCGAGCGCCTGCGCTTCGGCCTCGGTTTCAGCCACGTACGGCGTACCGTCGGGCCCGAACCATGCGGGAATCTGATGGCCCCACCAGAGCTGGCGCGAGACGCACCAGGGCTGGATGTTCTCCATCCAGTTGAAGAACGTCTTCTCCCAGGTCTTGGGCACGATATCGATCGCGCCGACGCGCACCGCCTCGATCGCGGGCTGGGCGAGCGTCTTGGCGTCGACATACCATTGGTCGGTCAGCCACGGCTCGATCACCACGCCCGAGCGATCGCCATAGGGCGTCTGGATCGTGCGCGGCTCGGCGTCGTGCTCGACGCCGTCCTTGTCGAGATGCGCGATCAGGAAGCCCTCGGCCTTCAGCTGCGCGACGACGGCTTTCCGCGCCTCCGCGGTCGTCAGCCCGAGCAGGTCGGCGGGGATCAGCCCGTCGGTCACTTGCACGACGCGCGCCTTGGCATCGAGCATGTTGAGCATCGCGCCCGCGGCCATGCCGGCGCGCTTGCCGACCTCGAAATCGTTGAAGTCATGCCCCGGCGTGATCTTCACCGCGCCCGATCCGAGCTCGGGATCGGCATGGTCGTCGGCGATGATCGGGATCAGACGCCCGGTGATCGGCAGCTTCACCTGCTTGCCGATCAGCGCGGTGTAGCGCGCGTCCGCGCCGTTCACCGCGACCGCCATGTCGGCGAGCATCGTTTCGGGCCGCGTCGTCGCGACCTCGATGAACCCCGATCCGTCGGCGAGCGGATAGCGCAGGTGCCAGAAGCTGCCTTTGATCTCGCGCGTCTCGACCTCGAGGTCGCTGATCGCGGTGCCGAGGCCCGGATCCCAGTTCACGAGGCGCTTGTCGCGGTACAGTAGCCCCTGCTTGTGCAGGTCGACGAACACCTTGAGGACGGCCTTCGAAAAGCCTTCGTCCATCGTGAAGCGCTCGTTCGCCCAGTCCATCGAACAGCCCAAGCGGCGGAGCTGCTGCGTGATCTCGCCGCCGCTCTCTTCCTTCCACGCCCAGACCTTGGCGATGAAATCCTCGCGCGAGAGGTCGGTGCGCTTCTGCGGCGGGGTCATCGCGCCCATCTGACGCTCCACCACCATTTGCGTCGCGATACCCGCGTGATCGGTGCCGACCACCCAGAGCGCGTCCTTGCCCTTAAGGCGTGCATGGCGCGTCAGGATATCCTGCAGCGTGTTGTCGAGCGCATGGCCGATATGCAGGCTGCCTGTGACGTTGGGCGGCGGGTTGACGATCGTCCAGGGCTCGGCGTTCGGGCGGTCGGGGCGGAACTGGCCGCTGGCCTCCCAATGCGCATACCAGCGCGATTCGATGGAGGCGGGGTCGAAGGTTTTGGGAAGCTCGCTCATACCGCGTGCCTTAGCGAGCGTGTCCGGGCTAGACCAGCCTCACGTCCGCGCCCCCGGCTTGTCGAGCACCGCCCGGATGCGGTCGTTCAACTCATTCCGGCGATAGGGTTTGCGGATCAGTTCGAACGACCGGCTGCCCTCGTCGATCGCCTCGTCGGCAAAGCCCGTCGTCAGCAGCACCGCGGTGTGCGGATAGTCGCGCCGCACCGACTGGGCCAGCGTGACGCCGTTCATGCCGCCGGGCATCAGGATATCGGTGAACAGCAACCGGAATTCGGCGTCCTGACGGAGCGTGTCGAGCGCGGCGCGCGCGCTGTTGACCAGGACGACGTCATAGCCGAGATCCTCAAGGATCGTCCGCCCAAGCTCGCCCACTTCGCGCTGATCCTCGACCATCAGCACCCGCTCGGCACCGCCCGCATGCGGTGCGATCGGCCCCGCGGTCTTGCGCTCGACCGCACCGCTCGCACGCGGGAAGTAGAGCGAGAATTCGGCACCGCCCCCGCTGAGGTTGCGCACCGTCGCAAGGCCGCCCGACTGCCGGACGAAGCCGTAGACCATTGCGAGCCCCAGCCCGGCACCCTTGCCCATCTCCTTCGTCGTGAAGAAGGGTTCGAAGATCTTGTCGACCGTCCCGGGATCGATCCCAGGCCCGTTGTCGCGAATGCTCAGCACGACATATTCGCCGGGCTCCAGCCTCGCGACACCGCCATCCTCGGGAAGGACGGCGTTGCGCGTCGTGATCGTGATCTCCCCCGTGCCGTCGAGCGCGTCGCGCGCGTTGGCGATGATGTTGAGCAGCGCCATCTCGGCCTGCACCGGATCGACGCGGCAATTCCACAGATCGGTCGCCAGGTCGCGCTTCAGCGTGATTCCACTGCCGATGCTGCGGTCGAGAATCGGCCGGAAATCGCCCAGCAGCTGGTTGAGGTTCATCAAGCGGTCGCGCAATTCCTGCTTGCGCGCGAAGGCGAGCAGCTGTTGCGTGAGCGTCGCCGCGCGCGAGGCCGAGGTCGAGATCGCATCGACCGCCCGCCGCGCCGATCGATCGCTCGCGTCGATCCGTGCGTCGAGGATGTCGGCATAGCCCTGGATGACCTGCAGCAGATTGTTGAAATCGTGCGCGATCCCTCCGGTCAGCTTACCGACCGCCTCCATCCGCTGCGCCTCGTGCAGCGCCTCCTCGGCCTCGCGGCGGCGCGAGATGTCCAGCTGGCTCGCGAAGAAATAGCGCAGCTCGCCGTCGTCGCCGAACACGGGCGAGACGTAGAGCGCATTCCAGAAGGTCGAGCCGTTCTTGCGATAGTTGAGCATCTCCACCGAGACTTCCTCACGCTTGGCGATCGCGGCGCGTAATTCGCCGACGACCGTGCGGTCGGTCTCGGGGCCCTGCAGGAAGCGGCAGTTGTAGCCCAGGATCTCGTCCTGCGAGTAGCCGGTCATGAACGAGAAGGCATCGTTGCAGAAGATGATCGGGTTGTCGGGCCGATGCGGGTCGGTGACCACCATCGGCATCCGCGTAGTCCGCACCGCCGCGAAGAAGATGTCGCTGCTGGCATCGGCCGGCGCGATATCGCCCCGGACGCCCTGCGCGGCGAGACGGGCGGGGATTTCAGGCGCGGACACACTGTGATCGGACATTCGCCAACAACCATAGCGGAACCGTCACGGTTCCGCTCGTCGTGACATTACAGTCGTTTGGACCAGAACCCGGCGAGCATCGTCCGATCGCCGCCGGCCGGCCAGGTCCCGATACAGGCCGCAGCGCGAAACGCTGCGGCCGGCCCGGTCAGGGCTGCTGGTTCATGATCTTGGCGATCTCGCGCGCGACCATGTCCTCGACCATGTCGGGCAGGTTCGCGTCGATCCATTCGCGCAGCATCGGGCGCAGCATCTCGCGGACCAGACCCTCGAGCGTGCCGTCGCTGCTTCCCTCGGGCTTGACCATCATCCGCGTCAGCGCCTCGAGCGGCGCACGCGTCGCCGCAGCGGTTTCGCGCGACATGATCGGCTGGGCCGGTTCTTCTGCAGGCTGCGGAGCATGCTGCTGGGGCGCATGCGAGGCTGTGGGCGCGACATGCGGTGCGACATGCGGCTGGGGCTGGCTTCGCGGCGGCGCCTGGCGTGGTTCCGGCGCGGCGTCGACCGAGGTCAGCACCGGCGATTTCGGCGGGCGGGGGGTGCGGTCAACCATCGGCATCGGGTCGCTCAGTTCGAGGATCTCATCGTCGTCGATCGCGTCGTCGTCGTAATCGGCCGCGTAATCGGTGGCCGCCGATGCGGGCATCGCCCGCTGGTGGCGCCGCTGGCGGCTCGGCATGCCGTCGCCTTCTTCGGCAATGATGCGTTTGATCGACGAGAGGATTTCCTCCATCGACGGCTCCGCGCTGATATCCCCCATACGGACCATTCCAAACCCCGTCGCCCCACGCGCCCCTATTGGCGGCTCGGCGCATCCTTACCTGTCGTCAATGCCGGGTTCCTGTCAACCGGGCTGTCGAGCAACGGGTCAAGTTCACGGCGTACGGCGGCGTCCTGCGTGGGAGACTGGACGGTACGCGTCGCGACCGGCACCGGCTCGCCATCACCGCCCCAGTCCCAGATCTTCTTGTGGACGCGGTCGTAATTGGCGACCGGATCGTACAGCACGCCGCCGTCGAGCCCGAGGTCGCGCGCCTCCGCCTGCCCCATTGCCGCCAGCAGCGCGAAGCCCGCGACATAGGCGTCGCGCCGCGCCGTCACGAGCGTGACCTGGCTGTTGAGCAGTTCCTGCTCGGCATTGAGGATGTCGAGGATCGTGCGCGTCCCGACGCTGTTCTCCGCCCGGACACCCTCGAGGCTCAGCTTGTTCGCGTTGACCGCGGTCTCGGACGACTGGATCACCTGTTCCGACGAACGCCAGACGGCATAGGCCGAGCGCGCCTGCGCGATCACATTGCGCTCGGCTGCGGTCACATTCTCGATCGCGCGGCTTTGAAACGCTTCGGCCTGGCGGACCTGCGCGGCGGGACGACCGCCCTGGAACAGCGGCATCGTCAGCGACAGGCCCGCCTGTACCGCCTTGTTCGCATTGGGAAAGGTGTTGATGCTGCCGTCGGTCGTCGACGCCGATCCGAGATAGTTGGTGTAGCTGGCGCCGCCGGTCGCGCTGATCTGCGGCAGGCGACTCGCCCGCGCGACACCGACATCGTACCGCGTCGCGTCGCGTTCCTTCGCCGCCGCGATCAGCACGGGATTATTGTCGATCGCCACCGTCACCGCCAGAGCGGGGCTGTCGGGCAGATGCGGCAGCGTCGGCGGCGTATCGAGCGTGCCGGCGGGCGTCCCGACAAAGCGGATATAGTTTTCCCGGCTGGTGATCAGCTGCGCCTCGGCCGACTGGAGCTGCGCCCGCGCGAGCGCGAGCCGCGCCTCGGACTGAGCGACATCGGTGCGGGTCAGGTCGCCGACCTGGAACCGGTCGCGGCTGGCCTGGAGATTGATGTCGAGTACGCGAACATTCTGCGTGTTCAGGCCGACGATCGCCTCGTCGCGGATCACGTCCATATAGGCGCCGACGACGTTGGTGAACAGATCGGCCTCGGTACCGCGCAGCGTCGCGCGGCCCGCCTCGACCCGCGTCTTGGCCGCGGCGACCGAGTTGCGCACCTGCCCGCCCTGGTAGAGCGGCACGGAGACGTTCGCGCGTGCCACGACCTGACGCGGCAAGGCGATGAAGCTGTTCGCGGCGGTCACGACGAACTCGGTGTAATCGCCGGTCGCATTCGCCGAGGGCAACCCGGAGGCGCGCGCGATCGGGACATTCTCGTCGGTCGCGCGCAGCGTCGCGCGCTGCGCCGTGATCGTCGGGTTGGTCTTATAGGCCTTGACCAGCGCCTCGCGGAGCGTCTCCGCATGGACCGGTGCAGCGCTGTATAGCAGCGCAACACCCGAGAGCAGACGGCGGACTTGAGCGGCGCGCGGCATGATGTGCCTCAGAACTTGAAGGGTTTGGGTGTTTCGAAACCCGGCAGCGTCACGCACTCGACATCGACGAACGCCGCCAGTGCAAAGCCGCCATCGGTCTTTCGTCCCGATGCGAGCCGGGTCACGCCGCGATCCGCGATCCCGGCGACGATGCGGCCGCCCGACCGGATCTGCGCCACCAGCGTGTCGGGGATCGCCTCGACCGCGCCGTCGATGACGAGCACGTCATAGGGCGCGCCCGCGGCATGGCCCTGTGCCATCGGCCCCTCGACCAGTTCGACCGACAGCGTGGCGCCCAGCGCATCGCGCGCGGTGCCGAGCAAGGACGCGTCACTGTCGACCGCAACCACCGTGCCGACGATCTCGGCGAGAACCGCGGCGGTGTAGCCCGTCGCGGCACCGATCAGCAGGACCCGGTCGGTGGCGGTCAGATAGGCCTCGGTCAGCAACCGCCCGGTCGCCATCGGCAGATTGGCGTAACGGCCACCGCCGAGCGGGATCGGTGCGTCGCGATAGGCGATCGACCGGACATCGTCAGGCACGAACGCCTCGCGCGGCACCCGCGCCATCGCCGCGACGACGCGCTGGTCACTGACCGCGTTCGTGCGCAGCTGGCTGGCCACCATGGCGTGACGCATGACCGCGAAATCGGGGCTGCCGTCGGACGTGCCGACAGCCGCACGCGTGCGGGTAGTGGAGTTCGTATCGAGGCTGATCGTCGTCATGGTCCATCCTGTCGCACAGCTGTTTTAGTTGCGCAATACACTTGTTCGCTTGCGTCAATCTCTACCGTGCCGCCAGCGTCGCGCCAAGCGACCTGTCGCGAATCGCGCGAGACGGCCCGGCTCGGAACGGCACAGAGGTCGGAATGGCACAGGGGCCGGATGCCGGGACTAGGGCGCCCCGCCCGCCCGTGTGACACCGAAATGCCGCGGGCGGGACGCCGAGGGCGCACGCAGAATGCGGCAACACCTCGCTCAGGCGCCTAGCACGGGCCCGCCCTGATCGGGCATCGGAATTTCCGCCGGGTCGATGACGGGGGTGGGCGTGGAATCGGGGGCGGTATCGATCTTCGGTGCCCGGCGGGCCGGCACCGCGCTGATGATCCGCTCGCTCGTTTCGGCGGGAACCTGCAGCGCCTGGGTCGGCGCGCCGAGCACCGCGGCGCGCGCGCGGACGCTCGCGTCGAGAAACGGCGTGCTCATCGCCATGAACCGCCGCGGCGTCATCCCGAGAAACGTGCCGGCGTCGCGCAGGAAATGCGACACGTCGAAATAGCTCGGGTCGATCGCCGAATAATCGGTGCCGCCGGGCGTCCGGAACACGCGCAGGAACGAGCGCAGGAACCGTGCGCGCCGCAGCAGCATCTTGGGGGTGAAGCCGAAATGCCGCACCGCCAGCCGCCGCAGCGTGTCGGGGCTGATCGCCAGCTTGGCCGCGACCGCGGCGACGTCATCGCCGCCATCCTGCCCGATCAGCCGGGTAAGCTGACGGATCGTCGCAGATTCGCAGTGCGGCGGCCCGAGCAGGTCGCACAGGATGGCATCGAGGATCGGCGCGACCTGGTCGTCGCGCTCGGCCGCCCGTAGTGCGGTCGTCAGACGCTGGGTCGCGACCGGCCCGAGCGCGTCGGCAAGCGGCACGATCCGGTCACGATACTCCGCCGCCGACCGGTTGAACAACCGACTCCAGGCCAGCGCGCTGACCCCGAACCCGATCATGACGCCGCCATTGGTCGTCGCCTTCAGCGCGGTCCCCGTCGGGCCGTACAAAGTCGCTGCCGGCAGGGGGCCGAAGGTCCGCCGGCCGATCGCCACGCTGATCGGTCCCGCCTCGAACGCGAACCGGACATTGGCCGTCCCCGGCAGGAAGCGGTTGACCTGGCCGATGCTGGCCGGACCGGTCGCGCGATAGACATGATAGCCGGTGATGAGGTCGGTGAGCGCGTCGCAGGGCTGGTCATATCGGATCGCCATGCCCGCGGGCATCGCGAAGACATCGGGCGCCAGCCCTGCACGGTTCGTTCCCCCGGACACCTGCATCACGTCCAAAAGAAACTCCATATGAAGCCAGGGATTGGACCGTATCGTGCCCAATCCATCGCCGGCGTGCAAGCCGTCCCCCAACCCGGCACCGCACCGCCGTGGCACACCCCACGACTATTTTAGCCCTCAAACGCGATCGCCCGGTTGACCCGCCGCACAAAAGCCCGCATTTGCGCGCTCCGCATCGAGGCCCGATGGCGGAGTGGTGACGTAGAGGACTGCAAATCCTCGCACCCGGGTTCGATTCCCGGTCGGGCCTCCAGTTTCATATCCTAATCGTCGCCACATCACGCGATGCACTGCGGCGATCGCGTTCGGCGGTGTGATGTGCGCGGATCTGGACGGCGCTTTGCCAGGCATGAGCTCTGTCTTGGGACACTTCCCCGCGATAACGCGGCCCTCGCGGCGTCAGACCGCGGACTCTGATCGACGCCAAGCATCCCGACATTCGATGATAGGGAGGCGGATCCGAAGCGCGACCGATTCGCTTTCACCCTTATTCGCCAGGTACATGTCATGACCCGACCATCGATCGCCGCCGGCCTTGTCGGCCTTGCCATCGCCACCGCCGGGCTGGGCTGTCCGGCCTCGGCCGCGCCATCCCCACAGCGCATGCCGCCGCCCGACGCACCCCAAAGAGCAAACACGCCCGTCAGGTCCAGCGCGAGCACCAACGTCCGTATCAGGGGCCCCGTCTTCGGCGTAAACATTGCCGGGTGCAGCTTTGTCGCCGATGGTACGCTCTGCCCGACGCCAGCGTCGGTCCGCGCCTATCTCGACAAGGGGTTCACGATGGTCCGCCTGCCGTTCAAGGGACCGCAGATGGCGGACCCTGCGATCCGCAGGAAGCTGGTGGCAGCGACGCGCGCCGCGCTCGAGCGCGGTGCCTATGTCGTGCTCGATCGTCACGACTATAGCTGGCCATCGGTATCCGAACAGGTTGCGTTCTGGACGTCGCTGATGGCGAGCATGCCGCAGTCCGACCGGATCATCATCGACCCGATGAACGAGCCGAGGCATTTCGACGACCCGGTGCTGACCAACGACTGGGATCAATGGGCGCGCGATACCAACCAGATCATCGCGGGCCTGCGCGCCGCGGGGATCCGCAATGTCATCGCGCCGGAATATCCCGGGTCCTCCGCCACCTTCCGGCTCCGCAAGCGCGAGAACGCCGCCAAGCCGTCCGAAAGCGCGCTGGTCGCACTCGACCGCGCGGGCGGGCTGAAGGATCCGCTCGGCCTGACCATCATCAACGGGCACCGCTATTTCGACAAGGGGTCGAGCGGGACCCAGCCGAGCTGCACGGGGACGCCGGGCTATGACAATTTCGCGTCCGAACTGCGGGCGCGCGGGTTGAAGGGGATCATCACCGAATCGGCGTTCGGACGCGCCGGGGCGATACCGCCGAGCTGCGAGGCGGCAGGCGCAGCGGCGATCGCCTATCTCAAGACCAATGCCGATACGGTCGTCGGCGTGACCTGGTGGGGCGGTGGCGCGGCCTGGAATGAGCGGTATCTGTTCAAGATCGAGCCGAAAAAGGGCAGCTTCGGCCCCAAGCACAAGGACGCCTATCTCGACCGCCTGCTCGGCCGCTGACCGCGCGGGGTTGTGGCCGGGCGGGATAGAGGCGGACGAACGAACCCCGACCTCGGGACGGCGGCATCAACGCTGGTGCGGCCGTCTCCCGAAGGAAAAGCGCGATTGGGAGTATGCGCACTTCTTGCATTGCCGCACCCAAGTCTCGCCACCGGCCTCATCCACTGAAACAACGCGCCATTCGCCGAGGCGATGCCAGCAGATGAGCATCAGGACACCGCTTCCGCCACGCGTACCGGCTCCGTCGCCGGAACGATGCCCGCTAGCGTGAACGCAATCTGCTCGAGTCTGGTATCGAGCTCCCGATTGTCGAATTCGCGCTCAATCTTGGCGCGTGCCGCCACCCGCATGCTCGCCAGATCCACCTCCCCCGATTCGATTGTCGTTATGATGTCGGCGATCTGTCCGGCATTGCGCTCCTCGACCAGAAAGCCCTCGACGCCGTCGTCGATGAGTTCCGGGATGCCGCTATGCCAGGTGGAGACGGTGATGACGCCGAGCGCCATGGCTTCCATCAGCGACACGGGAATCCCTTCCATGTCGCCATTGTCGGCGACGACGGACGGCAGCAGGAACACGTCGGACCGCTTGAGTTCCGCAAGCACCTCGCGGTGCGGGATCTTGCCGAGGAACGTCACACGCGCCGGACAGGCCGCAGCAGCCTCGCGCAGTTCCTTCTCCAGCGGCCCGTAGCCGATGATCGACAGATGCGAGTCGCCCGGCGCCGCGCACATCGCGTTGATCGCGTAGATCAGCCCCTTTTTCTGGACGAAGCGCGCCGTCGTCAGCAGCCGCAATGGCCCGGCAGCGCCGCGACGTGGCTGCGGCATTGGAAAGTCGCTGACGTCGACCCCCATCCGGTGGACCGTGATCATCGCCGGGTCAGCACCCCAGCCGATCAGCTTCTTCTTCCACAATTCACTGATCGGAAGCAGTGATTCGGTCTGGGTGAAAAGGCGGCGGTAATGCGGCAGGAATTTTTTGACGAGACTATGCTCGGTCACGTCAAGACCATGAAAGACTGTGGCGATCGGGCCCGAGATCAGACCGGCATCGCGCAGATACATGGCCCGCACGCCCGCGGGACCGAAATGCGCGATGATGGCATCGAAATGACCAAGTCCCTGTTCGCCGACACTGAGAATATCGACGATCGGCGCGACAATTCCATCGCGCAAGCCAGTAAGTCCTGCGCGAATTCGCCGTCGGCTCTTGCCGGATTGCGCACCAAGCAGAAGTCGAGCCGACTTTTTCAGCAAATGCGCGATCGGCGATGAGCCTCCTGTATTCGCGCGAACGGAGACGATACGCGCGGCACCGGATAGTGGATCATCGACAGAAAGATCATGCTGGCCGGTAATGATCGTAACCTGATGCCCGAGGTCGATCATACCCCTGATCTGACGAACGACGAACGTTTCCGAAAGAACGGGATAGTTCGAAAGAAAGAAAGCAATCTTCATGACGTGCCGCCCGGTATATTGAACGAATGATGTAACCGGACTGGCGACGCCACTGGGCAATGCAGCATTGCTTACGAGCGCCGTCGATGCGGTTCACGCCGAGCCAGCACATAGGCGAGTTCAAGCAATTCAACGCCTAGGCGGATACAGAAGAATTTCTCCACGGAAAATTGCGGGTCTATCGGCGATCCTTGTACTTTATCGGGACTTGTTGCCGTCGGGCCACGCTTCCGGCGTTGCTTTGGCGATACCGGGCCGCACCTCTGGTCTATGCGCGCTGGATCAGGTGCAGGACGACACGCCAGAACGGATAGGACGCGCATTGCGGCCAGGTGTGCGGGCACAGCCCTTCGACGTGCCAGCGCACGGCGAGGATCGCCAGCGTCGTCGCGATCGCGGTGGCGAGCGCGGTCAGCCAGCGTGCTTTCAGACCGATCCGCGGTTTGACGCCCCATTCGAGCAGCGCCGCCAGCAGCCAGAATGCCGCGATCTGCCAGCGGGAATAGGTATCGAGCAGCATGAACCGCGAAAGGACGGCCAGGGCCACCAGCCCGACCGCCAGCAGGATGTTCAGAAGGAACGTACGCATCGCGGTCTCGATCTGGAGGGGCCTTGGCCGGGACGGGCATGGGAGATAACGCACCCCCTCCCCGACTGTCGTCCCGCGCCTACTGCTCTGAGCACATGAATGCGCTGTCCACAGCAGCGGATCATCGGACGATAGCTATAGAGAAGTGCGCGGCCCCGGCGCGGTGGCCAGGGATCTCTGTGATCCACATGGCGCAAGATAAATGGCGGAGAGGGTGGGATTCGAACCCACGGTACCCTCGCGGGTACGCCGCATTTCGAGTGCGGTACGTTCGACCACTCTGCCACCTCTCCGCAAGGTCATCCGAAGAGCTGCAAGCAGCGCCTCCGATCGGTCGAGGGCGGGCCTCTAAATCAGACCTCGCCGCAGTGCAAGAGGGTTTTTGCAATCACGAGCGGCCCGGCTTGTGCGTCGCGAAACAGCGCTTAAATTGTCGCCATGCCCCGCCACGACATCCCCATCGACCCCGCCACCCCCGACATCGCCGCGTCCGATGCCCTCTCGTCCGAGCCGGCACCGGCGGCGGCGGTCGAGGTCGTTGCCCCGCCAATCGTCCATGCGAATTTCTCGATCGGCGACATCGTCCGGCACCGCTTGTTCGATTTCCGCGGGGTCGTGTTCGACGTGGATCCGGTCTTTGCCAATACCGATGAATGGTATGAGGCGATCCCCGAACAGATGCGGCCGAAGAAGGACCAGCCCTTTTACCATCTGCTCGCCGAGAATCGCGAGTCGAGTTACGTTGCCTATGTCAGCCAGCAGAATCTGGTGTCGGACGCGGGCGACGAGCCGGTCGACCATCCGGGTATCGCCGGGTTGTTCACCGACTTTGCCGATGGTCGCTACACGCTGCGCGCCGTCCACCGGCACTGATCGCCTGCCGGGCGCGGCGCCCTGACGTGGTTCCTGCCAGGGCCCGCGATGTTTTAGCCCCCCGCAATGGCCCTTCTTGGTTGACATCGTCACGCCCCTCGCTTAGCTCCCCGGCTTCTCCCGGCGGACCCTGCGTTCGTGGGGCACATGTATTTGGAAAGTGACAAGGGCCATGTTCGCAGTCGTGCGCACGGGCGGCAAGCAGTATCGCGTCGCCGCCGGAGATAAGATCGTCGTCGAGAAGATCGAGGGCGATGCAGGTGCGTCGGTGACGCTGGGTGATGTGCTGTTGGCGGGCGAAGGCTCGGAACTGCGCTCGGTCGAGGGTTTCACCGTCGCTGCAGAGATCATCGCTCAGGCGAAGGCGGACAAGGTCATCGTCTTCAAGAAGCGTCGTCGTCACAACTATCGTCGCAAGAACGGCCATCGCCAGCAGCACACGATCCTGAAGATCGTGTCCGTCGGCGGCCAGACCGCCAAGCAGACCGAGGCTGACGCCCCGGCCGCTCAGGCATAAGGAGTAGCTTCAGATGGCACATAAGAAAGCAGGCGGCTCTTCGCGCAACGGTCGCGATTCAGCCGGTCGTCGTCTCGGCGTAAAGAAGTTCGGTGGCCAGGCATGCGTTGCCGGCAACATCCTCGTGCGCCAGCGCGGGACGAAGTTCTATCCGGGCACCAATGTCGGCATCGGCACGGACCATACGCTGTTCGCGCTGGTCGATGGTCGCGTCGTGTTCAGCCAGGGCAAACTTGGTCGCAAGTTCTGCTCGGTCGAGCTGGCAGCGAATGATGCCGCCGACATGGCAGTTGCAGCCGAATAACATCGGGTAACCATCCGGGTTGCCCACCAGGGTGACCCGGGTCGCGAAAGCGAACCTGAACAAGGGAGACGGGTCACCCCGGCTCCCTTTTTTATTGCTCCCTCCCCTTGGCTGTCGCCGTCCCGTCATCCTGACGTGGCATGCGCGCAGCCGACGACGCGAGAGGAAAAGAGCAATGTTCGCGCGCACGAAGAGACTGACCTTGCGGCCTGGCTGGCCCGAGGATGCGCCTGCGCTGACGCAGGCGATCGGGCACGAAGCCGTGATCGCCAAGCTGACGCGGGCACCCTGGCCCTATTCACTTGGCGACGCGGCGGCCTTTCTGGCGCAACCGCGCGGCGAGCATCAGCCGCGCTTCCTGATCGATGCGCTCGACCCCGGCGCGCCGCGGCTGGTTGGCGGCATCGATATCCATGCATCGCCGGACGGGTACGGCCACGAACTCGGCTATTGGGTGACGCCCGATGCCTGGGGACGCGGCTATGCGACCGAGGCTGGCGAGGCGGTGATCGCGATCGCCCGCCATGCGCTCGGGCTCCGGCGGCTCGAGGCGTTCCATTTCGTCGACAATCCCGCCTCCGGCCGCGTGCTGGCCAAGCTTGGCTTCCGGCCAACCGGGCGGGTCGAGCCGCGAACGTCGCGCGGGCGTGGCGGCGAGGCTCAGGCCGTGCTGTTCGAGCTGGTGCTCGATGAGGACCGATGTGCGCCGATGCCGATGGCGGCGTGATTCGCGCATCCCGACCTTGAAATTGCACCACCCCGGCGAAGGTCGGGGCCCAGTTGGGGGACGTCGCTGACTGCGGTCATCGCGTCGTTACTACGACCTTTCCAACTGGGCCCCGGCCTCCGCCGGGGTGAAATGTTGGGCGACGATTCGCCCTACTCCCGTTTCCCCGCAAAGGCGGGGGTCAAGGAGTCGCGGGCGGTGCCGTTTGGGACTCTGGGCTCCCGCCTTCGCGGGAGAACGCGGCAGAAGAGTGGCCGCAACCGTAGCTCAGGCCACCGCCGCCCGCCTCTCGACCGGCAGCACCGCCGCCTCATAATCACTCTCGGCCAGCGCGATCAGCGCGCGGTCGTCGTGTTTCCAGGGATGGAAACCGGGCAGGAAATAGGCAGCCCAGACACCCGCGATCTTGCGCGCCATCCCCGGATTGCCGAACGCATACCATGCCATCCGCGCCCAGATCCGCGGGCCCGTGAGCCCGTCCTGCCGCAGCAATTCGGTCATGCCCCGCGCCCGCCCCGTGAAGAAGCGCCACGTGGTGATCAGCATCACCAGCGACTTGACCCGCCAGCGCGTGAACCGCGGCCAGTCGCGCGTTGCATGCAGCCAGGTGTCATAGGCGACGCCCTTGTGCTCGATCTCCTCGGCGGCGTGCCATTGCCACAGCGCCGCCGCCTGCTGGTCGCCGCCGGCGAGGTGCCGGGGGTTCGCGATCAGTTCATGCGCGAGCATCGCGGTGAAATGTTCGAGCGCGGTCGTCGCGGCGAGACTCGCGATCGGCGGGCGCCCCTTGGTCAGTGCGAGCGCGGCGTCGACATCGGCGATCAGCGGCGCGACGTCATACCCCTGGTCGGTGACGTGCCGGTTGAACGCGACATGCTCGCGGGTGTGGATCACCTCCTGCTTGATGAACGCGTTGATCTCGGCGGTCAGCTTGGGCGGCGTACCGTCGCGAAACCGGCGAACGCTGTCGACGAAATAGCCCTCGCCCTTGGGGAAGGTGACCGACAAGGCGTTGTAAAAGGCCGTCGCGATCGGATCGTCGTTCAGCCACCACCGGCGAATCGGCGAGCCCCGGCCAAAACGACGATCGCGCGGCGTGATCGTCAGATCGACGGGTGTGGTTGCTTTCGCCACGGAAACCTCCAAACAGAGACAGATCGTCATTACTGACACAGTTGTAAGTAGGTTTTTCATTTCGTGACGTCAACACCCCGCAAGCGCCTCTCCCCGACCGAATCGCGTGATGCCGCCGTCGAGGCCGCGCGCGCGCTCCTGGTCGAAAGCGGTCCCGGCGCGGTCACGTTGAAGGCGGTTGCGGGCCGGATCGGGCGGACGCACGCCAATCTGCTCCACCATTTCGGTTCGGCCGAGGCGCTGCAGACGGCGCTGATCACGCGGATGGCGGCGGACATCGTCGGCACGATCGGCGCCGCAGTGCTGCGCGTGCGCGCGGGCGAGCTGGATCCGCGCGAAGTAGTCGAGATGACGTTCGACGCATTCGGCAAGGGCGGCGCGGGCGCGCTGGCGAGCTGGATGATCCTGTCGGGCAACACCGACGCGCTCGACCCGATTCTGACCGCGATCCACGATCTGGTCGACGAACTTGCCGAGGGCGACATGCCCGGCGACCAGCCGATCCAGGACCAGACGCTGACGCTGGTCCTGATGGCGCTGGGCGACGCGTTAATGGGCGCGCCGATGGCCCGCGCGCTCGGCCTGCCCGCGACCAGGGCGCGCGAACTCGCGCTCGACGCGCTGCTCGCGAGCAAGGACGCCGCCGCCTGCCCGTCGGCCTGAGCAACGCCGACCAGGGCCCGAGTCGCAGAGGCTGGCGATTTTCGCCAATTTCGCTATGGGGCGGCAATGCATTTTCTAGACCAAGCCAAGATCTACGTACGTTCGGGTGAGGGCGGCCCCGGTGCCGTCAGCTTCCGCCGCGAGAAATTCATCGAATATGGCGGCCCCGATGGCGGCAATGGCGGCAAGGGCGGCGACATCGTGTTCGAATGCATCGCCGGCCTGAACACGCTGATCGACTTTCGCTACACGCAGCATTTCCGTGCCCCGCGCGGCTCGGGCGGCTCGGGCTCGAACCGCACCGGCGCGGGCGGCGAGGACCTCGTGATCCGCGTCCCGCTCGGCACGCAGGTGTTGTCGGAGGACAAGGAAGAGGTGCTGATCGACTTCACGCAAGTCGGCCAGCGCGAAGTGCTGTTCCGCGGCGGCGATGGCGGGCGCGGTAACGCCAGCTACAAGACATCGACCAACCGCGCCCCGCGCCAGCACGGCACCGGCTGGCCGTTCGGCGAGGCCTGGGTCTGGCTGCGACTGAAGCTGCTCGCCGATGCGGGTCTCGTCGGCCTGCCGAATGCGGGCAAGTCGACCTTCATCAACCAGGTCACGAACGCGCAGGCCAAGGTCGGCGAATATGCCTTTACCACCACCCGGCCGCAGCTGGGCGTGGTTCGCCACAAGCAGCGCGAATTCGTGGTCGCGGACATTCCCGGGCTGATCCAGGGTGCGGCCGAGGGCGCAGGCATCGGCGACCGGTTCCTCGGGCATATCGAACGGTGCCGCGTGCTGCTGCATCTGGTCGATGCGAACGACGCGGATGTCGGCGAATCCTACCGGATCGTCCGCGACGAGCTGGCCAATTACGGCGAGGGCCTCACCGACAAGAAGGTGATCGTCGCGCTGAACAAGACCGACATGCTCGACGCCGAGCTGATCGCAGCGCTGTCGGCCGAACTGGCCGAGGCCAGCGGCGCCGAGGTGATGGCGATGTCCGGCGCGAGTGGCGCCGGCGTAGAGGCAGTCCTCGACAAGCTGATCGGCGAGATCGGCCCGGCACCGGGTGCGCCGAAGGAGCTGGCGGAGGGCGAAGAGCCGGTCGCATGGTCGCCGCTGTAGCGTTCAAAACCGCGCCGTATCCCGATCATGTACGCCATCGTCATCCCCGCGCAGGCGGGGATCCATAGCCTCAGGGGTATGCGATTCGGTGGTGAGGCCAGCCAATATGGGTTCCCGCCTTCGCGGGAATGACGATAGGGTGTTGCAGGCTATGACGACCTACGGGGAGGACCTACGGGGTCGACCAATGATGTTTCCGCCGTCCTCCTGTCCCCGCCTGATCGTAAAGATCGGTTCGGCACTGCTCGTTGGTCCCGACGGCAGCGTCCGGCGCGACTGGCTCGCCGGGCTCGTCGCCGACATCGCCGCGCGCACCAGTGCAGGGCAGCAGGTCGCGATCGTGTCGTCCGGCGCGATCGCGCTCGGCGCGCGGCGACTTGGCCTGGCCAAGGGCGGCCGCGCGAGTCTCGAGGATGCGCAAGCCGCCGCCGCCACCGGGCAGATCGCGCTGAGCCAGGTCTGGGCCGAGCTGCTCGCCGCGAAGGGGCTGAACGCGGCGCAGATGCTGGTGACGCTCGACGATCTCGAGGACCGCCGCCGCTATCTCAACGCCGCCGCGACGCTCAACCGGCTCCTGTCGCTCGGGGTCGTGCCGGTCATCAACGAGAATGACAGCGTCGCGACCGCCGAAATCCGCTTCGGCGACAATGACCGGCTCGCGGCGCGGGTCGCGCAGGCCGCGGGCGCGCAGGGCGTCGTCCTGCTGTCCGACGTCGACGGACTTTATACCGCCAATCCGCATGTCGACCCTTCGGCCACCCACATCGCCGATGTCCCGCGGATCGACACGGTCGCCGCGATGGCGGACGACGGATCGGGGTCCGGGATGGGATCGGGCGGCATGGCATCGAAGATCGCCGCCGCGCGAATCGCCACGGCGGCAGGCATTCCGCTCGTGATCGCCTCGGGCCGGATCAACCATCCGCTCTCCACCCCTGCCCGCCACACGATCTTCAGCGCAGAGCGCACCGCGTCTGCGCGGAAAGCCTGGCTGGCGGGCGGGCTGACCGCGAAAGGCACGATCCATGTCGACGCCGGCGCCGCCGCCGCGCTCGGCCAGGGACGCAGCCTGCTGGCCGCGGGCGCGACGGGGCTCGACGGGGGCTTCGTGCGCGGTGATCTGGTGACGATCGAGGGGCCGGCCGGCACGGTCGCGCGCGGTCTTGCCGAATATGACGCGGCGGACACCGCGCGTCTGCTCGGCCATCACAGCGACGATCACGCCGCGATCCTCGGCTATGCGCCGCGCTCGGCGCTCGTCCATCGCAATCATCTGGCGCTCGTATGACTGCCGCGCAACCGTCGATATGGAGCGAGCCGTCATGATCCTGGCCATCACCGGCGGCACCGGGTTCGTCGGCAGCCACCTGATCGACCATGCCCTGGAGACGGGGCACGCGATCCGCGCGCTCGCCCGCAAGCCGCAGGCCAAGCGGACCGGCGTGACCTGGATCGAAGGCGCGCTCGATCGCCCGAAGAGCCTTGCGACGCTGGTCGAGGGCGCGGACGTGGTGATCCACGTCGCCGGCGTGGTCAACGCCGCCGATCGCGCGGGCTTTGCCGAGGGCAATATCGCCGGCACCCAGGCGATCGTCGACGCGACGCGGTCGGCGGGGATCCGCCGCTTCGTCCAGGTCTCGTCGCTGGCGGCGCGCGCGCCGGCGCTCTCCAACTATGGCTGGTCGAAGGCCGAGGCGGAGACGTGCGTTGCTGCGTCGGGGCTCGACTGGACGATCGTCCGCCCGCCGGCGATCTTCGGCCCGCGCGATCACGACCTGCTCGACGTGTTCAAGGCCGCGCGATCGGGATATGTGCCGATGCCCCCTGCCGGCACGCGCGTCTCCTTGCTCTATGTCGAGGATCTGACCGCGCTGCTGCTCGCGCTGGCCGAGATCCCGGTGGCGCCGGCGATCATGGAACCCGATGACGGCACGCCCAAGGGCTGGGACAATCGCGACTTCGCGCGTGCGATCGGCGTCGCGGTCGGCAAATCGGTGACGCCGCTGTCGATGCCGCGTGTCGTCCTGTCGCTGGCGTCGGCCGCCGACCGTCTCGTCCGGCGCGGCAAGGCCAAGCTGACGCGCGACCGGGTCCGCTATTTCTGCCATCCCGACTGGGTCTCGCACACGCCGCCGCCGGCCACGCTCTGGACGCCCTCGGTCCCGACGCCGCAGGCGCTGGCGCAAACCGCGGCGTGGTATCGCGCGGCGGGGCTGCTATAGCGCCGAAAAGCCGCCGCAATTCGCTGTCAGGATTGCGTCGACACCCGGAAGGAAGAGCATGAGCGACCGTCAGCAGATCTACGACACCGTCACCGCGCAGATCGAGCCGTTCAACAAGAAGGGCGTCGCGCTGAGCGATGCGACGACCTTCCAGGGCGATCTGGAATGGGACAGCCTGACCGTCATGGATTTCGTCGCCGCGATCGAGGATGAATTCGACATCATCATCACGATGAACATGCAGGCCGAGATCGAGACCGTCGGCCAGCTGGTCGATGCGGTCGCGAAGTTGAAGCAGGACTAACCAAAAATATCCCGTTCGTGGTGAGTAGGGACTGAGCGCGGCGAAGGCCCGTATCGAACCACCTGCCCTTCGATACGCGTCTTCGGCTTTGCTCAGCCGCTACTCAGGACGAACGGAAGTTTTTAAGGCCGAATGACGATGACCGAAGCCGCCACCACCGCCCACGCCCTCCCCGTCGATCCCCCCGAGGTCGCGCCCGAACGCGATCTGATGAGCAAGTTCGACGGGCTGATCGCCGAACGCGAGGCGCTGGTGAAGTCCGGCGTGCGCAATCCGTTCACGATCGTGATGGACGAGGTCAAGTCGCCGACCCAGGCGGTGATCCGCGGCAAGGACACGATCCTGCTCGGCACCTACAACTATATGGGCATGACGTTCGACCCCGACGTCATCCAGGCGGGCAAGGACGCGCTCGAGAAATTCGGCTCAGGCACCAATGGCAGCCGGATGCTCAACGGCACGTTCCACGATCATATCGACGTCGAGCAGGCACTGCGCGAGTTCTACGACATGAGCGGCGCGATCGTGTTCTCGACCGGCTACATGGCCAATCTCGGGATCATCTCGACGCTCGCCGGCAAGGGCGAGTACGTCATCCTCGACGCGGACAGCCATGCGTCGATCTATGACGGCTGCAAGCAGGGCAATGCCGAGATCGTCCGCTTCCGCCACAACGACGTCGCCGATCTCGACAAGCGGCTCGGCCGCCTGCCCAAGGAGGCCGGCAAGCTGGTGGTGCTCGAAGGCGTCTATTCGATGCTCGGCGACATCGCCCCGCTGAAGGAAATGGTCGCGGTCGCCAAGAAGCATGGTTGCATGGTGCTGGTCGACGAGGCGCATTCGATGGGCTTTTTCGGCCCCAATGGCCGCGGCGTGTACGAGGAGATGGGGCTGACCGACCAGGTCGATTTCGTCGTCGGCACCTTCTCGAAATCGGTCGGCACAGTCGGCGGGTTCGTCGTGTCGAACCATCCCAAGTTCGAGATGGTCCGCTTCGCCTGCCGCCCGTACATCTTCACCGCGTCGCTGCCACCGTCGGTGGTCGCCACTGCCGCGACGTCGATCCGCAAGCTCATGACCGCGCACGACAAGCGCGCGCAGCTCTGGAAGAATGCGCGGGCGATGCATGCGGGCCTCAAGGCGATGGGCTTCAAGCTCGGCACCGAGACGTCGGATTCGGCGATCATCGCGATCATCCTGACCGACCAGGAACAGGCGATCGCGATCTGGCAGTCGCTGCTCGAGGGCGGGCTGTACGTGAACATGGCGCGCCCGCCGGCGACGCCTGCGGGCACGTTCCTGCTGCGCTGTTCGCTGTGCGCCGAACATACCGACGCGCAAGTCGAGACGATCCTCTCCATGTTCCGCGACGCGGGTCGCGCCGTCGGCGTGATCGGCTAGCAGCCGGCCGCTGTCATTGCGTCGGGAGCAATACGCACGCTATCGTCGCGGGGTGACGCAGGACGAGGCCGACGCGGCAGCCCTTGGGGGCGGTGCGACCTGGCGGACCATCACGCTCATCGTGATGGCGCTGCTGGGCGCCGCCGTTCTGGTCGGGCTCATCGCCACGCTGAGCAGCGCGAACCGCCAGCGCGACAGCGCGTTGCGGCTGCAGGCGCACAGCTATGACGTGATGATCCTCGCGCGCACGCTCTCGAGCACGATCGCCCGGTCGGAGGCGTCGCTCGGCCGCTATGTGATCAGCGGCGACCGGCAACTGGGCCGGCTCTATTTCGAGGAATGGGTCCTGGCCGGGACGCAGCTCAACCGGCTCGAGCGACTGACCTACGACAATGGCGAACAACGCGGGCACATCGCCGAACTGCGCCAGGCCTATGAGGACCGCGGCCGCGAGCTGTCGATGACCGCGCTCAGCACCAATTACGGCAAGAATTCGCAGGCGTTCGCGCGCTATTACCAGGGCCGCAACGCCCCGACGCTGATCGCGATCAACCGGACGCTCGACCGGCTCATCGCGCGCGAGCGGGCGCTGCTCGACAACCGGACGTCGCGGGCGATGGCATCGGTCGAACGTTCGAGCTCGATCGCGGGCGTGCTCGCGGTGTTCGGGATGCTGATCGTGCTCGGCGCGATCGGGCTGGGCTGGTTCACGATCCGCGCGGTCAGCGACCGGGCGGTCGCGCAGGCGGACGCGGACATGGAGCGCAGCCGTGCCGAGGAACTGTCCGCCGCGGTCGAACAGGCGACGGCCGAGCTGCGCGTGCAGGACGCCAAGCTGCGCCAAGTCCAGAAGATGGACGCGGTCGGCCGGCTGACCGGGGGTATCGCGCATGATTTCAACAACATGCTCGCCGTCATTCTGGGCGGGCTGGAACTGGCACTGCGCAACATCGCGCGCGATCCGGCGACCGCGCGGCGGCACATCGAGAGCGCGACCGACGGCGCCACCCGTGCCGCCGCGCTGACCCGCCGGCTGCTCGCGTTCAGCCGCGAGGATTCGCTGAAACCCGAGACGATGGGGGTTGCAGGGCTGGTCGAGGGCATGTCCGACCTGCTCGACCGGACGCTCGGCGATGCGATCACGCTGCACGTGGTCGACGCCTCCGAGGGCTGGCGGGTCCGCGCGGATCGCGTCCAGCTCGAAAATGCGGTGCTCAACCTTGCGGTCAACGCGCGCGACGCGATGAACGGCCGCGGCACGATGATCGTGACCACCGGCGCGGCAGTGTTGGCCGCGGGCGCGATCGGCGACTGCCCGGCGGGCGACTTTGCCACTATCACGGTCGCAGACGACGGCAGCGGCATGTCGCCCGACGTCGCCGAGCGCGTGTTCGAGCCGTTCTTTACCACCAAGGAAACCGGCAAGGGCACGGGCCTTGGCCTCAGCCAGATCTTCGGCCTCGTCCGGCAGCTGGGCGGCGAGATCGCGATTGCCAGCGTGGTCGGTGAAGGGACGACGGTGACGCTGTATCTGCCCCGCGACACCAGCGATCCCGCGATCGAGCCGCAGCCCGTCCTGCCGTTTGCGGACCTGCCAGAGCCGGTACAGCCCGTCGCGCCGACGGGGCTGAACGTGTTGGTGGTCGAGGATGATCCGCGCGTGCTCGCCGCGACGATCGGTGCGCTCGAGGAGCTTGGCCATCATCCGGTCGCCTGTGACGACCCGACCCATGCGGCGGCGATGCTCGCGCGTCACGGCGCGATCGACCTGATCATTTCCGACGTGCTGATGCCGCGGCAGACGGGGCCCGAGATGATCGCGGCATTGCGGCCGCTGTTCCCCGACATCGCGATCTTGTTCGTCACGGGCTTTGCGGGTGAAGCCGCGACGAGCGAATTCGGTGAGCATGAGGTGTTGCGCAAACCCTTCACGCTGAGCGGCCTGGAACGCGCGGTCGCGGCGGCGATGGGCAGCGATCGCCCCACCCCGCCCCGCCAGATGGCGGCCGAATAGACCGTGACAGGCCCGCCCCGTCCGAACTATAGCCGTCGCCCTATATCCCGCGCGAAAAGCTGATATAGACCCGCCCCACGCCTCGCGTTCGAGGCGCTCGCAGAGCCCCCGCTTCATGAAATCCATCGATCGCTACATGGCCCGGCTGATCGCGGTCCCGCTCTTTTCGACGCTGATCATCGCGGCGATGCTGCTCGTGCTCGACCGGATGCGCCGGCTTTTCGATTTCGTCGCGACCGAGGGCGGACCGATCAGCGTTGTCTGGCGGATGCTCGCCAATCTGCTGCCCGAATATCTCGGCCTCGGGATCCCGATCGGGCTGCTGCTCGGTATCCTGCTCGCGTTCCGCAAGCTCGCGACGACGTCGGAACTCGACGTCCTGCGCAGCGTCGGGATGAGCTATACCCGGCTGCTGCGGGTGCCCTATATGTTCGCCATCGTGCTGGCGATCGCGAACCTGCTGATCGTCGGCTATCTCCAGCCGATCGCCCGCTATTATTACGAGGGGCTCCGCTTCGAGCTGCGCACCGGCGCGCTTGGCGCATCGATCAAGGTCGGTGAGTTCACGCATCTGGGCGACCGGATGACGCTGCGGATCGAGCAGAGCCGCGACAAGGGGCGCGAGCTGTCGGGTATCTTCGTCCATGCGCAGACGCCCAAGAACGACTGGATCGGCGTCACCGCCGAAAAGGGACGCTTCCTCGCGACCGACGATCCCAACGTCATTATCTTCCGTCTCGCCAACGGCACGCTGATCCACGAACGGCCCGAATTCAAGACGCCGCGCGTGCTGACCTTCAGCAGCCATGACCTGCCGATCAACCTGCCCAAGTTCGAGAGCTTCCGCGTCCGCGGCGGGCGCAACCTGGAATTCACGCTGCCCGAACTCGCGCGTGCGGGGCATGAGGCGGCGACGCCCGAGCTGCGTGATGCGAGCCGGTCCGAATTCCACTTCCGTCTGGCGGAGGTCGCGATGATGTTCCTGCTGCCGATGCTGGCGGTGGCGCTCGGCGTGCCGGCGAAACGATCGACGTCCGGTCTCGGCGTCTTCCTGTCGATCGTGATGATCGTCACCTATCACAAGGTGAACCAATATGCGGCGGACGTCGGCGAGCTTGGCCGGATCGACCCGCTGATCGCGCTCTGGGTGCCGTTCACGGTGTTCGCAGGGCTGATCCTGTGGATGTACTACACCATCGCCTATGTGCCCGGCGGCGAGCCGATCGGTGCGCTCGAGCGCGGCGTCGGCCGGATCGGCAAGGCGATCACCAGCCGGCTGCCCGGGCGCCGCAAAGAGAAGACGGCATGAGCAGGATCACGATCTTTCCGTCGCGCACGGTCGCGGTCTATATGGGCCGGCTGTTCATGACGCGGACGTTCAGCATCCTCGCGGCGCTGGTCCTCGTGCTCCAGGCGCTCGACCTGCTGAGCGAATCGGGCAACATCCTCGCGCAGGCGGGGAATGGCGACGCGCAGGTCTGGCAATATGTCAGCCTGCGCGCACCGCAGATCATCGCCTTCGCGCTGCCCTTCTCGGTCCTGCTCGGCACCATCCTGACGCTGATCACGATGAACCAGAACAGCGAGATCATCGCGCTCAAGGCGTCGGGGCTGTCCGCGCATCAGGTGCTCGCCCCGCTGCTGATCGCCAGCCTGGTCGTCGCGATCGTCAGCTTCAGCTTCAACGACCGCGTCGTATCGCGCGCCACCGCCACCCTGTCGCAGTGGCAGAAGGTCAATTACGGCGCGATGCCGATCGACCGTGGCGACCGTGCCAATGTCTGGGTGCGCGACGGCGACGACCTGATCCAGGTGAACCAGACGCGCGGCAAGGGCGCCGGAACGCGGCTCGGCGGGGTGACGCTCTATGATCGCGCTGGCGGAAGCCTCGTCTCGATCATTCGCGCCCCCAATGGCAAGCGCGTCGCCGGGGGCTGGGAGATCGGCCCCGCGACGCGGTTCGACGTCGCCAGCGGCACGCTGACCACGCTCGGCTCGGTGGTCGTCGGGCGCGATGTCCGGCCCGACCAGTTCACGCTCGCGAGCGTCGACGCCGACAGCCTGTCCTTCGGCGCGCTGAAGGCGGCGATCGGCGATCTGGCCGATGCGGGGCGCCCGACCAAGGCACTCGAGGGATCGCTCTGGCACAAGCTGTCGGGACCGCTGTCGTCGGTGCTGATGCCGCTGCTGGGCGCGGTCGCGGCGTTCGGCATCGCTCGCTCGGGCAAGCTGTTCATCCGCGCGGTGATCGGCATGGGGCTGGGCTTTGCCTATTTCGTCGCGGACAATTTCGCGCTCGCGATGGGCAATCTCGGCGCCTATCCGCCGTTTCTCGCCGCCTGGGCGCCCTTCCTCCTGTTCTTCCTGATCGGCGAGGCGGTGCTGTTCCGGACCGAGGAATAGCCGCTGTACGAACCGCGTAATCGTCGATATCCGCAGCGGCTGACGACGATGCGCTGAGGGGCGAGCCAATGGCCGGTACGATAACGATCCGCAAGGTCGAGACGAAGCGTGATCGCAAGGTCTTTGTCGACGTGCCCTTCGGCCTCTATCGCGACGATCGGCACTGGGTCCCGCCGCTCAAGACCGAAGCGCTCGGGCTGATCACGCCCGAAAAGAATGGCTGGTTCAGCCATGCCAAGGCGCAGCTGTTCCTCGCCGAGGAGAATGGCCGGGTCGTCGGCCGCATCTCCGCGCATATCGACACGCTCGCGCTCACCATGCCCGCCGAACAGGGCTTTGGCCCGGGCGTCGGCCAATGGGGGCTGATGGAGGCGGAGAGCGAGCCGGTGTTCCAGGCTTTGCTCGCCGCGGCCGAGGATTGGTTGCGCGCGCAGGGCATGGCGCGGATGCTCGGCCCTATCAGCATGTCGATCTGGGAGGAGCCCGGGCTCCTCGTCGAAGGCTATGATCACGCGCCGACGATCATGATGGGGCATGCACGCCCCGAATATCGCGACTGGGTCGAGCGGTCGGGCCAGGTCCCCGTCAAGCGGCTGATGACCTATGAGGTCGACGTCACGCGGCAGTTCCCGCCGATCGTCCAGCGGATCATCAAGTCCGGCGAGAAAAATCCGAGGATCGTCATCCGCGAGGTCGACAAGTCGCGGTTCGAGGACGAGGCCGCGATCATCCTCGCCATCCTCAACGATGCCTGGTCGAGCAACTGGGGGTTCGTGCCCCTGACGCCCCCCGAGATCAAGGATGTCGGGGTCAAGCTCAAGCCGATCGTCTTCAACGACCTGATCCGGATCGCCGAGGTCGACGGCAACCCCGTCGCGTTCATGATCACGCTGCCCGACCTGAACGAGGCGATCAAGCCGCTGCGCGGGTCGCTCCTGCCGTTCGGCTGGGCCAAGCTTTTGCTGTGGCTGCGCAAGCCAAAGGTGAAGACGGTCCGCGTCCCGCTGATGGGCGTCGTCCGGGAGCTGCAGTCGTCGCGCATGGCAAGCCAGCTCGCCTTCATGATGATCGAATATATCCGGCGTTCCGCCTCGCAGGATTACGGCGCCACCCGCGCCGAGATCGGCTGGATCCTCGACGACAATCAGGGGATGCGCTCGATCGCCGAAACGATCGAGAGCCGCATGAACAAGGTCTATCAGGTCTACGAAAAGACGCTCTAGCGGCCGTATGACCGGCCTGTGATCAGCCGATCAGCCCGTCGCCCTGTGCCTCACGTGCGAGGATCCGGCCGATCGCGTCGAACAGCGAATCCATCGCGACCGGCTTGAAGATCACATCGTCGGCGCCCGCGGAAAGACAGCGCTGACGAAGGTCGGGGGCGACGTCCGCGGTCACGACGATGATCGGGACCATGCCCTTGCCGTCGGACCGCGCGCGGATGTGGCGGATCGCGGTGATCCCGTCCATGCCCGGCATGCGCAGGTCGACCAGCACCATCTCGAAATCCTGCTCGTCGAGGATTTCGAGGCCACGCTCGGCGCTTTCCGCCTCGACCATCGTCGCGCCGGCCACGTCGAGCATGTCGCCCACCACGCGGCGGTTCATCCGATCGTCCTCGATGAACAAGATGTTCAACATATCCTCCGTGACGGTTCGACCGGGAGAGGCGCGCTGTCCGTCATTGCTAGGCGTTTACGCATCAAGCCGCCCGCGAGACAAGATCGGGAATTGCGTTGTTTTTAACTACCGGCGACGCGAAGATCGCTTCGACCAAATCCGCACCCGATACCGGCTTCGCAACGATGCGTGTAATGGCAGTCGTGAGCAGCGCCGGATCGTCGAGCCGATCGGCGGGCCACAACAGCGTCGTCGCGGCATCACCTGCCGCCCGCGTCAGCTGCTCCAGCGCCGGCCCCAGATCGCCACCGGCGCGCAACGTCGCATCGTCGATCACGATGTTCGCGACGACCGTCTGCGCCAGCAGTGTAACAGCCTCGTCGATCGAGGCGGCGGTCAGGACGATGTCGCAATGCGGCGTCACCAGGGTCCGGAACATGCTGCGCATGATCGGATTTCGGTCGATGATCAGCGTCGCCGCGCCGGGTCCCTGATCGGCCCCCAGGTCGCCGAGCGCGATCGCCTCCGCATGGACCAGCGGCAGGCTGAGCGTGAACGTGGCGCCCTGCCCTTCGCGGCTGGTGACCGTGACGTCGCCGTTCATCGCGCGCGCGAGGTTGCGACAGATCGACAAGCCGAGCCCGGTGCCGCCAAACTGCCGCGTCGTTCCGGCATCCGCCTGGCGGAAGGATTCGAAGATCTCGTCGAGCTTGTTCGCCGGAATGCCGATGCCCGAATCGGATACGTCGAGCCACAGCCGGTCTTCACCGGTTCGCAACGCCACCGTCACCGCGCCCACGCGGGTGAACTTCAGCGCATTCGACAACAGGTTGAACACGATCTGCCGCACCCGCGCGGCGTCGCCCATGATCCGGGCGGGGCAGTCGGCCATGTCGAGCGTGAACGACAGCCCCTTCGACCGGGCCTGCTCCTCCCACATTTGCGCAGCATCGGTCACCGTGGCGCACAGATCGAACGGCGCGAACTCGATCGTCAGGTTGCCGGTTTCCATCTTGGCGATGTCGAGAATGTCGTCGACCAGCGCGCGCATCGTCGCCCCCGCGCCGCGCACGATGCCGAGGCGATCGCGCAGGTCGGGCGTCAGGCGCGCATCGGCGAGCATGACCTCGGTCATGCCCAATATCCCGTTCAGCGGCGTGCGGATCTCGTGGCTGGTCGTGGCCAGGAACTCGGTCTTCGCCGCAAGCGCCTTGCCGAGCGCCGCGTTGGTGATCGCGAGGTCGTCATTCGCGGCGCGCACCTTGTCGCGACTGCGGCGAATCGTCACCAGCCCCAGCGCGAGCAGGCCGATGATGATTGAAACCGCCGCGATCGCGCCGATGAACATCAGTCGCTGCGTCTTCGCCCGGTCCTTTTCGTACCGCACGCTGCGCTCGAGCTCATCGGCGCGCAGTTTGGAAATTTTGAGTTCCTGGTTCGCAAAGTCGAATCGCGCCGCCAGCAAGGCCGTGCTCATATTCGTGGCGAGTGTGGTCGCCTGATCATCCAGACGCTTCTGCGCCTCGAGATGGACGAGCGCGTCGAGGGGCCGGTCGAGGGCCTTATAGATCGCATAGGCAACCTGATGCCCCTCCCGATACGACAGGTTGGTCTTCGTCAGATCGACGCCCGCAAAACGCTGCGTGATGAGCGCGAGCGCGCGCGGCAAATTCCCCTGTTGGAGGGCGACTTCGGCGGCGATCGGCAGCAGCTGAACCCGCCAGACTGCGGCCTCCGACTGCATGGCAAGGCGCTGGCTGGCAGCGATCGCCTTTGCCGCGGCTGCGGTCTTGCCCGCCTTTAGCAATACATGCGCGATATTCCCCTGGATGCGGGACTGCAGCAGCGGGCTCTTCATCTGCTCGGCGAGCGCCAGTGCCTTGCGATACTGTGCGACAGACTGGTCGTAACGGCCAAGATCCTGATAGCAGGAGCCCCGGTTATTGTAGATCGCCACCAGCAGGCCCGGGTCGCCATGGTAGACGTCGAGCGCCTGGCTGAGATATTTGAGGGCGGACTCGCTGTCATTGCCATCGCCGTACAGCGTGGCGATCAGCATGAGCGCCTTGGCACGGTTGCGCATGTCCCCAAGCGTGCGGAAGATATTGTGCGCGGCCTGATAGTCCGCCAGCGCCGACGCCAACTCCGCGCGAGTCGCATGAACGCCCCCGCGGGATAGAAGGATCTCGGCATTCAGCGCCGAACCGGGATCCAGCCTAACCACCGTTGCCAGAGCGTTGTGGATCAGCACGGCGGCGCGATCGTCGCGATCGATCCGCAGCGCCGCTTCCCCCTGCAGCCAGCGCGCGGTCGCGACGGCCAGCTGCCGCCTTTCGGGATCCGCTATGGCGGCGGCGGCCTGTTCGGCTGTCGATGCCCTGCGGATGGCCTCACCTGGATCGGTCTGCACCAGCGACTTGGCGTTCCCGATGGCGATATCGAACCGGACCTGCGGCAGCGGCTCTGCCCCGGCTGCCGCGGGCACTGCGCTGACGGCGAGAAGGATCGCCGGCAGCCCATGCCAAAGGCTTAGCCGCCGCCGACCCAGCTGGTTCACTCAGCCGGTCTTCCGGACAGCCGCGATCCGCGTGAGCGGTGACCGCACGTCGCGGGCGATTGCCAGATGACGCTCTTCCGCGAGGAACGGCAGCAGAGCGTCGATACCGATCGGGCGACTCACCAGAAATCCCTGAATCATGTCGCACCCCATGACCGACAATAGCGCCATCGCCGAGGGCGTTTCGACCCCTTCTGCAACGACTTCCATTTCGAGCGCGTGCGCGAGGTCGATCGTCGACCGGACGATCAGCGGATCGCGGTTCGAACTGGTGAGTTGCGTGACGAAGAGCTTGTCGATCTTGAGCTCGCTGGCGGGAAGCTGCTTGAGATAGGCGAGCGACGACAGGCCGGCACCATAATCGTCGATCGCGATCACGATGCCGATATCCGCGAAGATCTGCAAATTCCGGATCGCGCTTTCCGGATCGCGAATCACCGACGTCTCGGTGATCTCGAAGCCGAGACGCGCACCGCTCGACGTGATCATCTCGCACGCCTGCCGCACGAAACGCGCATCGGCGAGCAAGACGCCGGCGATATTGATGAAGATCGGCAGTTCATGACCATGCGCCGCCAGGATCCGCTGGTCGCCGATCACCTGCCCGATCGTCCACAGCGTGAGCGCAACGATGTCGCGGCTCTCCTCCGCGATCGGGATGAAGTCGCTCGGCAGTACGAGGCCGCGCTGCGGATGGCGCCAGCGGACCAGCGCCTCGACACTGACGATCTCCTGCCGGCGCAGATGGACCTTGGGTTGATATTGAAGGAACAGCTGGTCGCCGCCGATCGCCTTGTGCAGCTCGCGCGCCAGCATCAGCCGGTCGAGCGACGCGCTGGCCGCCGATACGTCGCGTGCGATCGGTCCGCGCTCGACCCGGGCATCGGCAAGCGCGAGCTCGGCTTCCTCGATCAGGCGGACCTCGTCGTGCTGCGGTGCGCGGACCGATGCGCCGCCCAGCGTCAGGTCGACGTGATAAAGTTCGCCGTCGATGTCGAACGGCGTGGTGAAGGCATGTGCGATCAGCTCGAGCGCGAGGTCGAGCTCGTTCTGCTGATCCGCCAGAAGCGCGATGTCGATCAGATCACGCGCTGCTATTTCTGTACGCGATTGCGGCAGAACCGCCGCGATCCGCAGCGCGATATCGCCGACCAGCGTGTCCGCGCGCGCGCGTCCGACATGGCGGCGAAGCATTGCGAAATTCGCGACCTCGGCGAGGATGACGAATTGCCAGCCATGAAAGGCCACGGGCAGGCACGACATAGTCGCGGGATCCGACACGTCAGTCATGCGACAGCCTCGCAGACGCATAACCGCCGCGATGCGAGTCGCACGTGCAGCCGAAAGGAATATGCGAGAGGTCGATCATCCCTAAACGCTAGCTGCCGATACTGAAGATAGCGTTAAGCCTCCCATGCTGGCACGTAAACGTGGTTAACGATTAATAAACCATGTTGAATTCAAGTTAACGCCCGGTTAACTTCCCCTTGCGTCCTAACGGGCGTGAACAAGGGAGAAAAAAGTGCTGAAGCTCATTCTTTCGCTCATCTACGGCGACCACATGCGCCCCTGGTAAACAGGTGCCGGCCCGGCGTTTTTGGAAAAACCCGCGTATCGCGGGCAAGCTTCCATTGGCGCCGGGCCACTTTGAATGCCATTCAACTATAGTGTTTTAAGACCCGTTATGGCCTGAAGCCGACGGGTAGACGCCGACTGGCCAACCCCACGGCCGTCTGGATATGTGACCGGTCGCTACCGCTGCAGCGCGCGCATGACGCCGCCCGGCTGCACCATACAGACAAGATGGGTAGCGCATCAGCGCCAGGGCGCAGGCCGAAGCAGCTCGCCTGCAAAACCAGCAACACAGTATATGGGTCGGCGTAGCGCGCCCGCGTCCGCAATCGGGCAGCACTGGGTCTGGCTGCGAGGATCGCGCGGCGAGCTTTACGCGCCGCGTCTCGCGTCTGGGAAGATCCCGTGGCGGGCGCGATCCGCGCCGCCACGGGATGAGGCGATCAATAGTCCTTGGAGTATTTCACGCTGGCATTGGTCCCGCCCTGCGCGCCGGCCGACGAGAGCAGGCTGAGCGCCTTGGTCAGGGCAATCTCGAGCTGGGTCGAGGTGAAGCCCTTCGCGTCGGTCACGATCTCCACATAGATGTTGTCGGTCAGGTACTTGCCTGCCGCAAGGCTAGTGCCACGCCCGCTGGCCTCGTCGGCGCCAAGGACGCGCAGACGATCGAAGCCGGTCGCCGAGCGCAGCTTGCCGAGCGGGTTCAGCCCGCCACCCGATCCGCGCAGCGAATTGAGCGCAGACGCCAGCTGGATCGCCTCGGTCGCCGAGAGATTCTCGGGGTTGGTCCCGAACAACAGCCTGCTCAGCACCTCGTCCTGTGGCAGCGCCGGGGTCGAGGTGAAAGCGATCTGCGGCCGCTGGCCGGTGCCCGTGACGTTGATGACGACGGTGATGTTGTTCGTGGTCGTCGTCGCCTGGATGTTGATGTCCGGATCAGTCAGCGCCCCGCCACGGAAGCGGATCGTGCCGCGATTGACCTCGAACCGCTTGCCCGCGAACGAATAGGTACCGCGGACGATGTCGAGCCCACCGGTGACGACCGGCGCGGTCGACGTGCCGGTGATCCGCATGTCCATCTCCCATTCCGATTCGAGACCCATGCCGGACACGAACAGTTGGTTCGGCGCCCGCACCCGGAGGTCGAGCTTGATCAGGCTCGGCGGCGCGGGCCGCGCCGGACGATCGGTCGGCAGGGCCGGCCGGATCTCGCTCTTGCGACGGATACCGGTCAGCTCGGCGACTTCCGCCTGACCCTGGCGGATGATCTCGTAGCGCGCCTCCGGGATCTGCAGGTCACCCTTGAGCAGTCCGCCATCGCGGCCATAGGTGAACCGCACCGACCCGGTCGTCGTCGCACTGAGCGCGTCGCTCTTGGCAAGCTGTGCATTGTCGAGGGCCGCGCGCAGATCGATCGGGAAGCCGCTGTCCGCGGCAAGCCCGACGCTGCCCTGGGCCTGTACACTGCCATTGCCGGCACGGGCCCGCAGCTGCGTCAGTTCAAGCCGGTCGTTGTTGAACCGCGCATTGATCGCCATCTGCGACAGGCGCGTGCCGTAGACCTCATTGTCATAGGTCAGCGAATCGGCCCGTACGATGCCGTTCAGACGCGGCGCCTGAACGCGCCCGGAGAAGTCCGCCGCTATCGCGATCGGCCCGGACAGCTGCTGATTGGGCAGCGCGGCAAGGCTGAACAGCACCGCCGATGGCCCGTTGTAGCGGATGCCACCCGAAAGCGGTGCCGCCATCAGTCGTTCCGACCAGGACGCGCCAGCGCCCAGCGGCCGGAGATTGGCGACCATGCGCCCCACCACCGTCGGCCCGCGCCGAACCAGCGCGCGGCCGGTCCCGCCATCGGCATTCAGCGTGCCGGCGAACACGATGTCGACCGGATCGGAAACCGCCGCGATCCCCGTACGGGTGAAGTTGCTCACCGTCGCGCGGACGTTCGCCGTGGGCACCGCAGTGCTGTTGGCCTGGGCGAAGTCGAGGCTGCCCGTCGCGGTGCCGCCGATCCCGAGGTTCGGCATCAGCGCGCTCAGCACCGACAGGTCGAGCTTGTCGAGCCGCGCCTGTGCGTTCAATCCGCGGCCATAGGTGCCCGCGAGCCGCGCTGCGCCGGCCGCGGTCCCCTGACCAAAGTCGATCCGGGTCGGCGAAAGACGATAGACGCCCTGCGTCGCCTGGATCCGCGCGGGATTGGCGGTGCGGAAGTCGATCCCGTTCGCCTGGCCCTTGAGCGCGACCAGATAGTTATCGGGGCTCAGCTTCGCATTCATCGCGAGGCGGAACGGCACGCCGCTCGACCCCGTCGCCAGCGCCTGGGCGGTGCCCTTGCCACCGACGTAATTCACCTTCGCGCGTGCGGCGGACAACACGACCTCGCCGTAGCGCATGTCGGCGATCTGGACGTCGGCGATCACTTCGGGCGCCTTGGGATACAGCACGGCGCTGGCATCGACGATCGCGCGGCCGATCGTGAAATCGACCATCCCCGGGATCTTCGCGCCATAGGCCCGCGCAGCGACATCGGCGCGCTGATACCCGCCCTGGTTGGCGAGACGGACATTGCCCGTCAGCCCCTGCCCCGCGAACTGCAGCGCACCGGCGAACGGCCCTGCCGCACTCTGCACGATCCGGCCGCGTGCAACGATGCCCGCGAAGACCGCACGGCGCACGTCGACCGCCAGCTGCGTGCCCGGCGTGACCAGCACATCGGCGGTGAAGGGGCCGTAATCGGTGCCGCCGCTGGCGACGACGGCATAGGCGCCGTTCCGCCCGACGACCCGCGCCTGAAGGTTGACCAGCCCGACGCCGACGCCGGGCCGCGGTGCGCGCAGAACGACGACCGGCGCCGTCGCACTGCCCGTTACCCGCGCCGACAGCGGCCCGTAGACGGTCGAATAGGCATCCGCGTTGACGAGCACCGCACCGGTGGCCGGATCGAACCGCCCCTCACCGCGCGTCACGCGGAATTGCGGCGCGTTCATGCGGAGGTTGCGGAAGGTCACGATCCCCTCGGGACTGTACCCGATATCAGAGCGGACGATCGCGTTTCCGCCGAGGAAGCTGCGCGCGCCCTCGTTGAAGATCTGTGCGGTCTGCGCGACGACGCGGCCGGTGATGCCGAATCCGCCATTGGGACCCGGCACCAGCTTCGCATCGGTCGTCAGGTTGACGATGCCGATCCCGTCGACGCGGTAGTTGTTGACCCGCCCCTTGAGCGCGCCGGTGTAGCGTCCGGTCGACATGTTCGCGACAACGACCGCGGTCGCGTCGATCTTGTCCGAACGGATCTTGAGGTTGTCCGACAGGACATTGACGCCGGAGATCGCGAAGTCCCCGTCGATCGCGACGTTGGTCGCGAGGCCGCCAACCGCCGCATTGAGCCCGGTCACGCGACGTGCGCGCGCCTTGATCGGCAGGAGGATGCGGTCGGCATTCACGCGGGCGAGACCCTCGGCATAGAGGTTCTCGACACCCATGTCGCCAAAGGCGATCGTTGCCGCCCGGACCTTGTAGTCGACCGTCGGGGTCGCGAACGCCCCGTCGAGAACGACGCGCGCGGTGACATCACGACCGCGCAGATTGGGCAGGATCGCCCCCGGGGTCAGAAGCTTCGCGTCGACCGCGAAATTGGCGAACCGGCTGTTGGCGAGATCGATCAGGCCACCGGCATCGACCGCCAGCGCGTCCGACTTCAGCGTCATGCGCGTGTCGGCCTTGCGGTCGTTCAGCGTCGTGTCGATCGACACGTCGAGCTGTGGCGCGGTCAGGCGCTCGACCGGTCCCTCGAGATAGAGGCCGGGGCGGGTCGCGCCGCGTACCTCGATATGGCCGTTCTTCGCGGTCAGGCCGAGATTGGCGAGCTCGCCGCCGCCCAGCGTCGCGACCGCACGACCGCGCCATGCGGCCCAGCTTCCGCGTCCGTCCACCGTCGCGGTCAACGGTGCCTTGAGCGACCCCATCGTCGCGACCACGCCGCCGACCGGCGCGGTCAGCTTGACGTTGACGTCGAGCTTGTTCTGTTCGGGCACTGCATCAAGCTTGAGGATCAGCCGGTCGCCGCCAGCAATGCCGGGGCCCGTCAGCGCGGCGGCGTTGGTCGTCAGCTGTGCACGCTTGTCCGCGATATGGACCGCGCCGTCGATCTTGAGGATATGCGTCTGGCCCGTCACCGGCTTGCCGATCACGAACCGGTCGATCACCAGCCGGTTCACGTCGATATCGAGATCGGGCAGCAGCGGCGCGTTGGGATCGGTCGGGGTTGCCTTGAGCACCGGACGCCGTTGCAGCGTGACGAGTGGCGTGGTCAGCGACCGGACGTCGACATGGTTGCTGGCAAAGGCGAATGGGCGCCAGTCGACGCGCAGCTTCGGGCTGGTGAGGAACACGCCGGTCGGGTCCGACACGCGAACGTCGCTGAGCGTCATTGCACCGTAGATCGATCCATCGATCCGCCCGACCTTGATGTTGAGGCCGGACGCGGTCGTATAGCCACCGATCTGATCCGCGACGAGGCGGCGACCGGGATCGGTGTTGATCCCGAACAGCACGATCAGCACGAGTGCGATCAGCGCCACGACCAGGATCACGATCCCCTTGAGGATCCGCTGCCAGAGCGGCCGCCGGGCTACGACGCTGTCGTCAGCCTGATCGATAGGTCCCTGGTCGGCAGGGGGTGCGCCGTTTTCGGCCATCAGAATGCCTGCCCGATCGAGATGTAGAGCGCGACCTTGCCATCGCCCTCGCGTGGGTTCAGCGGCGTCGCGACGTCGATGCGCATCGGACCGAAGCTGGTGTAGAAGCGGCCGCCGATACCCGCGCCGTAGCGCAGGCTCGACAGGTTCGGCGTGCTGCTCTCATAGCTGTTGCCCGCGTCGATGAACGGCACGATGCCGAAATCGCCGAACCGGTAGCGCGCCTCGAGCGCGAATTCGTTGAGCGAACGACCGCCGACCGGGTCGCCATTGGGATCGAACGGCCCGAGCCGCTGATAGCCATAGCCGCGGACCGATCCGCCGCCGCCGCCATAATAGCGCCGCGAGGGTGCCAGGTCGTCGCGCGCGACGCCCTGGATCGTCCCCGCCTTGGCGCGGCCGGCGATCACGATGCTGCTCGACACGGGATAGTAGAAGGTCCCTTCGACCATCGCGCGGACATAGGGTTTGACCGAGCCCTGCACCGATGTTTCGGGGCTGGCGTTGAGCCTCAGGCGGAACCCCTTGGTCGGGTTGAGCAGGCTGTCGGAGCGATCGAACAGCAGCTGTCCGGGCAGCGCGACGATGCCGTAGGTGCGTCGGACGTTCTCGCCACGAGCGAAATCATACACGCTCTCGTTCGTGCCGACGAGCTCGCCGCCGTAGTAATAGGTGATCGGCTTCTGCCAGATCGGCGTCGAATCATAGCTCCAGCGGATGCCGACGCTCGTCGTGAACGCCTCATAGGCGTCGTAGTTCGAATGATTGGCCCCCGCCGTCAGGCTAAAGGTGCGGTCGCGACGCCCGGCATTGGCGCGACGGAACGTGCCCGCAAGCCCCTGTTCCTGCGTCCCTGCAATCACCGACGCGAGCAGGCCACCCTCATAGGGAAACAGGTTGCGATGCTGCCAGGTCCCCTCGGCGCGGAAGCCCTGCCCGGTCGAGAAGCCGACATTGCCGCCCAGCGTGCGCGCCGGGCCCTTTTCCTGCCGGACCAGCAAGTCGACCTGCTCGGTGCCGTCGGGGTCGGTGCGGCCAGTCCGCTGCGGGACCACCGAAACGCTCTGGAACAGGCTGGTCGCGACGAGCGCGTCGCGCAGGTCGTCGGTCATCCGGTTGTCGTAGAGCTGCCCCGCCTCGAACCGCGGAAAGACGTTCAGATGCTCGATGTCGAACACCGCGTCGCCTTCGGTGCGCAACTGCCCGAACGAGGCGCGCGGACCCGTATCGACGGGCAGCGTATAGGCACCGGTCGGGACCTGCGCCTCGTCGTCGAGCAGGATGTCGCGCTCGCCGACCTTGACGAAGGGATAGCCCATCTGCGGCAGCATCAGCGAGACATTGGCTTCCGCCCCCTGGATCCGGTCCGCCTGGATCGGATCGCCGACCTTCAGCGGCAACTGGCTCCGCACCAGATCCGGCGGAATGGTCTGCGCGGTCTTCACGTCGATCGAACCGAGCGTGTAGAGCCGCCCCGGCTGCGCGCTGACGATCGCCTTCAGCCGGCCGGGCTTGTCGGGCACGGTTTCGATCGTCGAGACTGCGGTCGCGTCATAATAGCCGAGCGACTTCAGCAGCCGGACGACCAGCGCCTCATCTTCCTTCGCGCGCGCCGAAACCTGCGTCGTGTTCGCCGCCTTGCCGCCGCCCTTCAGCGCGGACAGCGCCTTGTAGCGCGCTTCGAGCCCGTCGCCCGCATCGGCCAGACCATTGATCTCCGCATCATAGCGGATCTCGGGCGCATCCTTGTCCTTGATGTCCGCAGCAGTCGCCAGCGGTGCCGTGTCGTAGCTCGCGAGTGCAGGAAGCGGCACGACCAGCTGGGGATCTTCGGGACCGATGGGGGGCAATACGGCGCCCGTCGCGGTTGTCGCGGAGGTCACATCCGTCGCGGGTGTCACGGGCGCGGTCTCGCTCGCCATCGGTTCGAGCGGTGCGTTGATGTCGTTCGAAAGCGGCGGCAGCGCCTGGTTGAATTCCGCGTCGGGAACGATCGGGGCGTTGCCCTTCGGATCGGCCACGCCGGTGTCGGATCGCTGCTCGGCCGTGGGTGCATCCGGTCCCTTGGCGGGCGCGGTACCGGGCTTTGCCAGCTGGGCTTCGCCGGGCGCAGCCACAGTAGCCGCCAGAGCGATCGCCAGCCAATAGTGCCGTCTTGTCGAACTCGTCACAGGAAACACGATCCCCTTTCGAAGGGCGACCGCGTTCGATTCATCCCCGTTAATCCCTCGCAACGCACGAAACTTGGGTTGGTTTCCGTCATCCGGCGATTCACACGCAGCCGATCATACCGGCCACCGGAAGGACGATGGTATCGCGGCCCGGCCGCTCAAGCCGTAGCGTCGCATTGGGCACCATCGCGCCGGACGCCAGATCCTCGCGCGTGACGATCGTCATGTCGAGCGCGACGGTCAGGTCGCCACCGCGATAGGTCGTCACCCCGGCAAAGCCGTAGCCACCCGGCCCGGCCTCGTCGACTCGTGCATAATCGACCGGCTTGCCGTCGACTGCGAGACGCAGCCGAGCCGAGTCGGCGGTCGCCATCGCCACCAGCGCGCGGTCGCCCGTCGACCAGAGATACGCCGCGCATCCCCGTGCGGGCATCGCCTGCTTGCCGATCGGACCGAGCGTCGCGGGAGCCTTGGTGGTGTCGCCGGGCACCGTCTTGGCGGGCGTGGCGGCTTGCACGGCCGCGGCGATAAGCAATAGCATCATCCGCCCGACGCTATCATGAAGAGCCAGGCCGGATAAGCCGCGATCGCCAGCAATGCGCCGAACGGCATCGCGGTCTGCCCGGTCACGGGTTTGCCGCCGACGCGCATCGTCAGCACCGCGCCCAGCCCGACCATGCTGGCGATCAGCAACACGGCGGGCAGCATCTGCCAGCCGAGCCACAGCCCGATCGCACCGAACAGCTTGGGATCGCCGCCGCCCATCCCGTCATGTCCGCGGATCCGGCGATAGCCCGCCGCGATCGCCCAGAGCAGCCCGAACCCCGCGACCCCGCCGATAAGCCGGTCGACTCCGTCGGGCGCCAGTCCGGCAACACCGCCCGCCGCGCCGCCGAGCGCCAGCAAGAGGGTCAGGCGGTCGGGCAGCCAGAAGGCGACGAGGTCGAGGGCGGCGAGGGCCAGCAACAGCCAGCCAAAGGCCGCGCCCCACAAGGCGGCCTGCCCCGGCGCAGCGAGCCCGGCGGCAATACCGATCCCCAGCCCGCACGCCTCGATCCGCCAGTGCAACGGATCGATCTGAGCACCGCAAGACCGACACCGGCCGCGCAGCAGCAGTGCACTGACCAGCGGGACGAGATCGATCGCGGTGAGCGTGCGCCCGCAGGCGTCGCACGCCGACCGCCCGCGAACGACCGACCGGTCCTGCGGCCAGCGAATCACGAGCGCGGCGATGAAGCTGCCGACGATCGCCCCGAGCACGCCCAGTGCCGCCGCGGCGATCATTGGGCTCGGCACGGGCATGGCGTCGATCATCCGCCGCGCGTGCCGGGCACGTCCCGCGCCGTCAAGTCGATCCCGGCCGGCGCTGCCGCCGTCAGAGATCCAGCGTGTAATATCGGCTGAACCGCGAGGGCGGATAAGATCCGAACCGCTTACAGCGGACAAAGCCTGCGCGTTCGTACAGCGCGCGGGCCGCGGCATAGGCGGCGTTGCTCCCGGTCTCGAGGCTGATCCGGGTCGCGCCCATGTCTCTGGCATGGCTGGTCGCATGATCGAGCAGCGCCGCGCCGACGCCGCGACGTACATGGTCGGGATGCGTCCGCATCGATTTCAGCTCGCAATGCCCCGCGTCGAGCCGCTTCACCGCGACGATCCCGAGCAGCGTCGCATCGTCCCCCGCCTCGTCCCAGGCCGACCACACCACCACCGACGCATCGCGCAGCCCGGCGAGGTCGAGGGCAAAGACACAGTCCGGCGGCGAGTTGGCATGCGCGGCGCGCTGGTGCAGCGCGACCAGATCGACGACCGCGTCGCGCGTCAGATCGTCGCGCTCTATCCGCATGACGCGATCCGGGTGCGATGGCCCGTCATCGTTCAGGGCAGCGCTTCGTCCGCGTCGACTCCCCACAGCGCGTCGACGCGCACGAAACCCGCCTGCCCCTTGATGTCCATTTTGCACCAGCCATTGCCGCACTGGCTCAGCCGACCGACCACGCCCGGGGCCGCGCGCCATTGCAGGCGTCCGCTCTCGCTCGGGCGGTCGAGGATCGCGATCGGGGTCGTGCCGCGTACGATCGCGGTGCGCGTGCTGCTCATCAGATTGGCCTGCATCCAGCCTTCGGTGCCGTCCGGATCGGCGATCTTGCGCCATTCCTTGTGGATCGCGATCACGCGCACGGGCAGGTCGGCACGCTGATACAGCCAGCTGGCGGGATAGGCGCGTGCCGGGCCGGTCCGCAATCGCGCGCGCCCCGCCGAGATCGAGGCATAATAGGGAAGCTTGCGCACCGGATCCGCGGCGGCGGCAGGCTCGGTGCCCAGCGCCGCCGTGACGAGGGCGGCGAGCCCGAAGGCGAGAATGCGCATGCTGATGTCCTGTTGCCGACGCGGTTCGTGTCCGGCCAAGCTCTATCGCCACCGCGGCGGCGGTTTCAACTGCTAAGCGTGCGCGCCGCCGTTCCACGGATGGCAGCGCGGTTTTGCCGCTCCATCGTTGACGCCGTGGATGACGTTCGCCAAGCCACAGTCATGCCCGATCCACGCCCCGATAGCTGGCCCGACACCCGGCGCTGCCCCAACCCCAAGGTGGCCGTCACGCGCGAACTCGCCGATGCGGTCATGGACCGTATGGCGGCGCTGTTCGACACGACCAACAACCACGGCGATGCCAAGCTCAGCCGCGACCAGTTGGCCGCCGCGATGGCCGATTGCGACGTGCTGGTCCCGACCGTGACCGACGACATCGACGCCGCGCTGATCGCCGGCGCGGGCGATCGCCTTCGCCTGATCGCCAATTACGGCGCGGGCGTGAACCATATCGACCTGAAGGCGGCGCGTGCGCGCGGGATCATCGTCACCAACACGCCGGGGGTGCTGACCGAAGACACCGCGGACATGACGATGGCGCTGATCCTGTCGGTGCCGCGGCGGTTGGCGGAGGGCGAGAAGCTCGTTCGTTCGGGCGCATGGACCGGCTGGAGCCCCGGCGGGATGCTCGGCCACCGGATCGGCGGCAAGGCACTCGGCATCGTCGGGATGGGCCGGATCGGACAGGCGGTCGCGCGCCGCGCCGCCGCATTCGGCCTCTCGATCCACTATCACAATCGCCGCCGCCTGCCCGTCGCGCTCGAACAGGCGCTCGGGGCGACGTGGCACGCCTCGCTCGACGAGCTGCTCGGCGCAGTCGACATCGTCACGATCCACACCCCGCTCAACGCCGACAGCCGGGACATGATCGACGCGCGCCGGATCGCGCTGATGCGCCCGCACGTCTTCCTCATCAACGCCTCGCGCGGCGGCGTGGTCGACGAGACCGCGCTGGTCGACGCGCTCGAGGCGGGCCGGCTCGCCGGCGCAGGGCTCGACGTCTGGCGCCACGAGCCGCAGATCGATCCGCGGCTGCTCGCGCTCGATAACGTCGTGATGCTCCCGCACATGGGATCGGCGACGTTCGAGGGGCGGATCGCGACAGGCGAGAAGGTGATCCAGAACATCCGGATGTGGGCCGATGGCCACCGTCCGCCAGACCAGGTGCTCGAAGGCTGGGCCTGACGGCCGCTCCCCGTCCCCTTTCCCGTGCCCGGAACTGATTCCGCAGTGCGGCATTTGTTGGATACCCCCGGAGAGAAAAAGGAGTATCCCATGAAGAAGATTGCTGTTTCCGCGCTGCTGATCGCGTCCGCCGTGTCGATGAGCGCCTGTTCGACGCTCAAGGGCGCAGGCATTGGTGCAGCCGGCGGTGCGGGTGTCGCCGCGGCGACGGGGGGTAGCGTCGAAAAGGGCGCAGCGGTCGGTGGTGCCGGCGGCGCGGTGGTCGGCACGGTCGCCGACTGAAACGTCTGGCGCGCGCGGGCCTGAAGGTCCGCGCGTCGCCCCTCAAGTCACCGTGCGCGGATCCAGCCGGTCCGCTGAACGGTGCCCGTCAGGACCTTCGACCCGAACGCCTTGGCGACGGTCGCGGCATCCGCAATGTTCATCAGGACGATCCGTGTTCCGCCCGACGGCAGCGATTCGATCGCGCTGATCTCGGCCTTGTGCTTGGCGCACATCGCGACGGCCTGGGCCTCGGTGACGCGTACGTTCATCGCACGCGAAATGGGCGCAACATCGGCGCTGGGCGTGGTGGTCATCTGATAATCCCGGCAGGGAGCGGGAGCGCGATACGTCTCTCAGTCGTGGCTTGCCCGAATGAAGCGCCGCAATGCGTCCGGTATGCGCGCTATCCCGCCGATCGGCAACCTCGGCCGCCGCGTCAGACGCGCGTTCCGAGCAGTGCGAGCCCGAAGCCGACGAACACCGCCCCCGTCGCGCGGTCGAAGGCGCGCCGCAATGCCGGTCGCGTCAGATGCCGCGCGAGCGTCCGCCCGCTCATCGCATAGACCGCATACCAGAGGCTTTCGACCACCGCGAAGGTGACGACGAGGATCGCGAACTGCGGCCCCTGCGGTGCGGCGCGGTTGACGAACTGCGGCAGGAAGGCGGCTGCGAACAGCAGCAGCTTGGGATTGCTGATGCCGATCACGAACCCGCCGCGGAACAGCCGTGCAGCCGATATCGTGCGCGGCAGCGTGTCGGCGCCCAGATCGACCGGTCCGCCGGCACCGCGCCACGCCTTGATCCCCAGCACGATTAGATAGGCGACACCGGCATAGCGCAGCGCATCGAACACCCGCGGCCAGGCGGTCAGCAAAGCCGCGACGCCCGCCGCCGATGCGGCGAGGACGAGGACCAGCGCGGTGAGGCACCCCGCCATCGCCGCCAGGCTGCGCCGCGCGCCGAAGGTGATGCTGCGCGTCATGACGTGCAGCATGTTCGGCCCCGGCGTCCCGCACAACAGGATCACCGCGACCAGGAACACCGTCCACGCATGCAGCGTCATGCCTTTGCCCCCCTGCCCTGACCGACTCAGTCGCCGGTCAGGATCCGATCGACCAGCTGCCCGACGCTCGGCACGAACCCATTGGAATAGAACGGGTCCTTCTTGAAGTTATACGCCGCATGGCCGGCGAACATCAGATTCTGGTCGATGTCGCCGCCATGCGCGATATCCTGCAGCGTCTTCTGGATGCAGAAGCTGCGCGGGTCGGCTAGCCGCCCCGTCGAGTTGGTCTCGGTATCCGCCCAGCTCGAGAAGGAGCATTGCGACAGGCAGCCCATGCAGTCCGCCTGATCCTTGCGGATCATGCCCTTTTCTTCCGGACCGACGAAGACCAGCGTGTTGTCCGGGGTCTTGAGCGCGTCCGTAAAGCCTTCGCCGAACCACTGGCGTGCGCGCAGCAAGTCGTTGCGCGTCACCCAGAAATTCTTGCCCTTCACGCCGACGTCGAGCTGGAAGATGTGGTCGCCGGCCTCCTGCGTCGAAAACGCGATCTGGCGCTCGGACCGCGCCTCGAGGCTGCGCAGGAACGGGTTGCGCACCGCCGAGGAATAGAAACCGGTCGGCGAGAATTTGTGCAGCAGCACATCGCCTTCCTCGATCTTCGTCAGCGCGTCCTTCCACCCCTGCGGGATCGGGCTTTCGCGCGTCAGCAGCGGGCGGGTGCCGAACTGGAACGCGATCGTGCCGAGCTCGGGATTGTCGATCCAGTCGTTCCAGTCGCGCAGGTACCAGACGCCGCCCGCCATCACGATCGGCACGTCGTCCGAAATACCGCCCTCGCGCATCACGTCGCGCAGTTCCTTCACGCGCGGATAGGGATCCTGCGGCTTCAGCGGATCCTCGGCATTCGACAGGCCGTTATGCCCGCCCGCCAGCCACGGATCCTCGTACACGACCGCGGCGAGCCACTGTGCCGCCTTCGAATAGGCGCGCTTCCACAGCGCGCGGAACGCCCGCCCCGAACTGACGATCGGCAGGTAGCTGACGCCGTAGGACGCGGTGATCTCGCTGAGCTTGTAGGGCATGCCCGCGCCACAGGTGACGCCCGCCACCTTGCCGCGCGTCCGCTCGAGCACGCCGTGCAGGATCCGCTGCGCGCCGCCCATTTCCCACAGCACGTTGATGTTGATCGCGCCTTTGCCGTCGGCGATCTCATAGGCGCGCTCGACCTGCTGGACCGCACCGTCGATCGCATACTGGACGAGCTCCTCATGCCGGTCACGCCGCGTCAGCGCAGCATAGACCTGCGGGATGATCTTGCCCTCTGGATCGTAACTATCGGCATTCACGGCAGAAACCGTGCCGATACCACCCGCGGCGGCCCAGGCTCCGGCCGACGCATGGTTGGTCGCCGCGACTCCCTTGCCGCCTTCCACCAGCGGCCACACTTCGCGACCGTTATAGACGATAGGCTTCAGGCCCTTGAACACGACGTCACCTCTCCCGGAAAATACGGCCCCCTATATCGCAAGGACGCAGCGTGCGAGCAAATTAAGACCTAGGTTAGCGCGCCGGGTCTGCCGAGCGCCTCTTCGTACAGCGCACGGTAGCGCGCGATCATCACCGATTCGTCGAATTCGGCGCGCGCGCGCCGCTGATTCGCCGCCCCGATCGACGCGCGCAGCGCGGGATCCGCGACCAGCGCCTGCAACGCATCGCGCAGCCGTACCTCGCTCGGCGCCTCGGTGATGAACGGCAGGTTTTCGGGCGCGACCATCCGCGCGACGTCGCCGACCGGATAGCTCGCGATCGGCAGGCCGGCGGCCATCGCCTCGACCACCGAAATCGGAAACTGCTCGCTGCGCGACGACAGAGCGAGGATGTCGAAATGCCCGATATAACGATAGGGCCGATCGAGAAATCCCGGCAGGACGAGCGTGTCGGCCATCCCCATCGCCGCCGCCGCCTGGGCGATCCGCGCGCGCTCGGGTCCCTCGCCGACGATCACCAGCCGCACCCGCCCCGACACGCCGCCGACCGCACGCACCAGTGCGGTGAGGTCCTTCACCTCGCGCAGACCCGCCAGCGCGCCGATGACGACCTCCTTCGCCTTCGGGACGAACCCCGGGATCGCCTTGGGTTCGGGCTTCTGCGCATAATAGGCGGTGCCGATGCCGTTCACGATCCGGTGCACCCGCTCGCGCGGCTGTTTCCAGGTCTTCAGCGCGATCGCCTCAAGCACCTCGGACGGTACCGCCAGCGCATGCGCCGCGCCCAGCGCGAGGCGGCGATAGATGTTGCGCTCGATCTTCAGCCCGCCCGCCTCGTCGGCGTTGAACCCGTCCTCGTGATGGACCAGCGGCGGCGCGCCCTTGCCGAACGCGCGGCGCGCCATCGCCCCGTCGATCGCCCCCCAGTTATAGCTCAGCACCAGATCGAACCGCCGCATATATTGCGCGATCGCCTCGTAGCGCGCGACCGACGGCTTGCCCGTCAGCGGCGGCGGGTTCTGCGCAATCTCGTAGCGGATCCCCTTGGCGATCGACGCCTGCGCGCCCAGCGCATCGGCCACGCCCGACACGATGGTATGCCTCGCGCGATCGCCGAACGCATTCATCAACCGCACCGCCCGCGCCTCCTTCCCGCCGAGGTCGAACGAGGAGTGGAGATGCAGGATGTTGACGGGTGCGGCCATGCCCGACGCGATGCCGATTTCTCGCCGGGGTTTCAAGGGAGCAGGCGCGCTGGATTGCTGTCAGCTTCCGCCCACTTGCGGACACTAGAAGCATAATTTCATGCCGTGCTATGATGCCGACAACGGAGGGGGGCGGACGGTGAAAACACTGGATGACTTGATCAAATGGGCGAACGAGCAGCGCAAAGAATCTCTGCGACAGGTCGATCTCTTCAGTAACGGCGGAGTGAAGGCACAGCTTGTCATGCCGGATGGCACTACGCAGGATATTACTGCCGGGGTGCTTTCGCATCAGAAAGCGAACGTAGATGCTTTCACCAGTCTTGTGTCAGCCTTGGAGAGGTAGGGTCCGCTCCCCACCAAAATACGCCACGAACCGCATCAGGCGGGCGGGTCGAACGCAGTCTTCGCGATGTGGGTGATCCGGCACGCCAGGTCCGCCTCGCCGCTCGCCACCACGTAGAAATCCCCCGCGTCCGCAATGCCCGTCGTGAAGACGACATTGTCGACGTACATCTGGTCCTTCAGCGGCTCGGTCAGCGCGGGGTTCGCCTCGAGCAGCGGCGCGTGCTGGGTTACGATCGTGATCGACGGGTCGTCCTTGTCGAGGATCGACCAATAGGTGCGGTAGATGCCGACCACGCCCGACGGCTCGACGCCGTGCCACAGGCTCAGCCAGCCGCGATCGGTCAGGATCGGTGGTGTCCCCCCGCCCATCCGCGCGGTCGAGACCGTGGCGGCGTGAGGGCGGATGCCGGGCTTGTCATGCGGCTTCCAGTGGAGCGCGTCGGGCGAGCGCGACAGGTTGATCGACGGCCCGGCGCGCCATTCGCTGCCCGGCGGATAGGCGAAATACAGGTCGCCGAGCGGCCGCGTCTGCGCCCAATATTGCCCGCCGATCAGCCCTTCGAAGATCAGCATGTCCTTGTTCTGGTGATCGAGCACGATCCCCTCGAGCTGCCAGTCGAGCGCGTCGGCGGACGAATAGAGGGTGGTCGAATGCCGTTCCGGGCTGACCGAACAGGTGGTCATCAGATAGCGGTCGCCGACCTTCGAGATGCGGGCATCCTCGACGCCATAGCATTGGTAGGGCGTGCGCGGCGCGATCGCCTTGTCGTAATGGACCGCGACGACCGAACGGCCCTCCGCGTCGAGCTCGACCGGCAGCAGCCAGGACAGCGAGGTGAGCGCCATCACCTTCCACCCGCCGCCGGGGATCAGGAATTTGCGCGGATCCTTGGTGTCGACCATCTGCAACGGCCACGCATCACGCAGATAGGCGCCGTCCTGCCAGCGGATCGCATGGACGTTGCCGCCCTTGACCGGCTCGCGCAACGCCTCTGCCACGCGCACCATCAGCAGAAGGTTGCCGTTCGACAGCCTCGTCATCCCCGGATTGAACGCGCCGAGCACATAGGTCTCGGCGCCGACCTTGCCCGCCAGCGGCGAGCGCGACAGGTCGATGTCGGCGGGAGTGAAGACGAGCTGATCGAACATGCTATTCTCCTTGAAGTCTTGTCTTGCGGAAGTCCCGCTTCCAACGCCCGCCCCCTCCCCCGTTCGCCCTGAGCGAAGTCGAAGGGCATGCCCCGGGCGGAGGTGCTTCGACTTCGTTCAGCACGAACGGGACGGGTGAGCGGTGTCGCTATTCCCCCTCCAGCGCGCGGGGCACGATCACGAGCTGCTGGATCACACTGCGTGTCGGCTGCGTCAGCAGGAACTCGACGCCCGCAGCGATGTCCTCGCCGCGCAGCATCTGCTCCGCCGCGATCATTTCCCGCTGCTTCTCGTCGGGCACGTCGGGATATTGCATGTTCGAGCCGACCTTGCCCGGCTCGATCAGCGACACCCGGATCCCCTTGGGCCCCAGCTCGCGACGCAGCGCCTCGGCGAAGCCGGCGATGCCCGATTTGATGCCCGCATAGACGGTCGAGCTCGGCCCGAGGATATGCGCGCTGAGCGACCCGATGAGGATCAGGTCGCCGATCGGCGTCATCCGGTGCGCGGCATGATGCGCGCTGAGCAGATAGGCGGTGAAATTGACCGCGATCGCGTAGCGCAGCGCGTCTTCGTCCATCTGCGTCAGCCCGCCCGCGGCGATCGAGGCGTTAACGACGGTGATGTCGAACCCGCCCAGATACGCCTCGCCGGCATCGAAAAAGGCGCGGACCTTGTCCGGATCGGCAAGCTCGGTGACCATCCCGTCGCCGTCGCCGACCGCGCGGATGCAGACGAGCGCGTCCTCGAGATGACCCGCATCGTGACCGCAGATATAGACTTTGGCGCCCCCTGCCGCGAGCAGCACCGCGATCGACCGGCCGATCCCTGTCGTCCCTCCCGTGATGATCGCGCGTCGACCCTCGAGGGAGCGATGATTCACATGAAGGTCGGCGGGTGCGGTCATAAGCTGTTCCGGTCATCGAGCAGGCGGGACGAGGCACAGATGCGACGCCCCGTCCCCGTCCCCTAGGCGCGGACAGCATCCCCCTCAAGCACCTGCGCCAGCAGGTCGTCGATCGGCGCCTGGACGATCGGCTCGCTCAGCGTCGGGGCATGACCGACCCCGGGCACGGTGACGAGCGTCGCGCGGTCGAGCGATGCGACCATCCGATCCGCGATCGCGGCCGACAACAGGTCGGATCGACCGCCCCGCACGATCAGCGTCGGGATCTCGCGCAGGCCTGCCAGCGCCTGCCACATGTCCGGCCCGGCCTCGCTGCCCGGCACGCGGAACGGTTCGGCGATCTTCAGGTCGTAATCGAGCACGATCCGGCCCGAGCTGTTGAGCCGGTAGATGCGCTTGGCCATCGCCAGCCAGTCCTCGATCGTCCAGTCCGGATAGACGTCGGCATTGCTCTCCGACACGCAGCGCGCGGCATGCATCCAGGTCGGAAAGACGCTCGCCTTGCCGACATAGCCGCGGATTCGCGACAGGCCCTGCGCGTCGATCTCGGGCCCGACATCGTTGAGCAGCGCGGCTGCGATTCGCCCGCGCGCCGGCCCCGCCATCAGCATCGTGACGATCCCGCCGAGCGACGTCCCGAACGCGACGAAACGGTCGATGCCATGCTCAACCAGCAACGCCTCGACATCCTGCACATAGGTCAGCGGGACATAGGACATCGGATCCTTGGCATAGGCGCTCTCGCCGCGCCCGCGGAAATCGATCCCGATCAGCCGCCAGCGTCCCGCCAGCCGCGCCGCCAGCGCATCGAAATCGCGCGCGTTCCGCGTCAGCCCGGGCAGGCACAGGATCGGCGGACGACCATCGCCGCCGCCGGGATAGTCGCGCGCATGCAGCCGCAGCCCGTCCCTGGACCACCAATAGAGGTTTTCGTAAGCGGCCATGGTTGCGTCCTTCGGGTAGCGGCCACCATATCGCCGCATGCCCATCGACCCGCAAGCCTTCCCCGCCTATCGCCCCGAAACCACGTTGCTCGACCTCGGCGACCCGTTCTTCGATCCGGTCGCGGCGGCCGATTTTCCCCGCACCCAGCTCCGCTTCCGCAACGATCGCGCCGCCGCGCAGGTCGGCCTCGCGGCGCTCGACGACGATGAATGGACCCGCCATTTCGGCCGGTTCGCGCCGTTGCCGGACACGCTGCCCGGGCCGCTCGCCTTGCGCTATCACGGTCATCAGTTCCGCAATTACAATCCCGATCTGGGTGACGGGCGCGGCTTCATCTTTGCCCAGATGCGCGACGATCGCGGCCGCCTGATGGATCTCGGCACCAAGGGGTCGGGGCAGACGCCGTGGAGCCGCGCGGGAGATGGTCGGCTCACGCTGAAAGGTGGCGTTCGCGAGATCCTCGCGACCGAGATGCTCGAGGCGCTGAACGTCCCGACCTCGCGCACGCTCTCGCTTATCGAGACGGGCGAAGACCTGCAGCGCGGCGACGAGCCGAGCCCGACCCGCTCCGCGGTCATGGTCCGGCTCAGCCACAGCCATGTCCGGATCGGCACCTTCCAGCGCCTCGCCTATCATCGCGACGACGGCGCCCTACGCCGGCTGGTCGGCTATACGCTGCGCAACCTGTTCGACGAGGACGGGAACGGGGAAGGCGACGATCCGGTCCGCCTCCTCGCGCTCGTCGTCGCGCGGACCGCGCGGCTCGCGGCGCGCTACATGGCCGCGGGCTTCGTCCACGGCGTGCTCAATTCGGACAACATCAACGTCACCGGCGAAAGCTTCGACTATGGCCCGTGGCGGTTCGCGCCGACCTGGGACCCGGGCTTTACCGCCGCCTATTTTGATCATCAGGGGCTGTACGCCTTTGGTCGCCAGCCCGAGGCGATCCACTGGGACGTGATGCAGCTCGCGGTATCGCTGCGCACGATCGCCGAGAGCGATCCGCTGATCGCCGCGCTCGACGGTTTCGGCCCCGCCTATCAGACCGAAGTGGGCGCGGCGATCCTGTGGCGGCTGGGCGTCCGCCCGCGCGATCCGGACAGTGACCGCGCGCTCGTCCAGGCGACCGAACGCGCGCTGCGGACCAGCGGGACGGGTATCGACCGGTTCTTCTTCGATGTGTTCGGCGGCGAGCTTCCCGCAAGCTACGGCCCCGACTGGGACGAGGTCCGCGCCGCGCTTGGCGGCTATGCCGCGCGCAAGGATCGCACCCATCCCTATTGGTCGGGCACGCCGTGCAGCCTGCTGATCGACGAGGTGGAATCGATCTGGGCGCCGATCGCCGACGCCGACGACTGGAGCCGTCTTACCGCGAAGGTCGCGGCGATCCGGGCGATGGGCGAGGCGCTCGCCTGAACGCGGGTGCCGCGGCCGACGGTGCGGCGGATGGTGGAAACTCTTCTAAAATTGGGGCAAGAGCCCGATATGGCCGATGAGATCCTCTCCTACGAACCCGCAACCGGTACGCTGTTGTGGCGTCACCCGATCGGGGATGTCGATACCGAAGTGGCGACCGCGCGGTCGGGCTGGGCCGGCTGGGCGTCCAAGCCGCTCGCGTTCCGGATCGAGACGATGCGCCGGTTCGCCAATGTCGTCCGCCAGCGCAACGACGCGTTCACCGACCTGATCGCGCGCGAGACGGGCAAGCCGATCTGGGAAGCGCGCGGCGAGGTCGAGACGGTGATCGCCAAGGTCGACATCTCGGTCAGCGCCTATGCCGAACGCACCGCGCAGCGCCGGATGGAGGCGCCGATGAACAGCCGCGTCGCGCTGCGCCACAAGCCGCACGGCGTGCTCGCGGTGCTCGGCCCCTATAATTTCCCGGCACACCTGCCCAACGGCCACATCGTCCCCGCCTTGATCGCCGGCAACGCGGTCGTCTTCAAGCCGTCCGAAAAGACCCCCGCATCGGGCGCGTTCCTCGTCGAGTGCTACCGCGCCGCCGGGGTGCCCGAGGATTGCATCCGGCTGCTCGTCGGCGGCCCCGCGGAGGGCAAGGCGCTGGCTGCGCATCCCGATATCGACGGCCTGCTCTTCACCGGTTCGGCCCAGACCGGCCTCGCGCTCAACCGCGCCTTTGCCGAGAAGCCCGAGAAGATCCTGGCGCTCGAAATGGGCGGCAACAACCCGATCATGGTCTGGGACACGCCGGACCTGCACACCGCGGCGGTGCTCGTCGTCCAGTCCGCCTTCACCACCGCCGGCCAGCGCTGCACCGCCGCGCGCCGGCTGATCGTCCAGGAACGGCTCGCCCAGCCGCTGCTCGACACGATCGAGCGGATGATCGCGCGGATCATCGTCGACGAGCCGCATGCGAACCCGGCGCCGTTCATGGGCCCGGTGATCGACAATCAGGCGGCGGACCAGCTGACCGAGAGCTTTCTCGAGCTGCTGATGCGCGGTGGCCGGCCGATCCGGCATCTCGAACGCCCTGTCGATACGCTGCCCTTCCTCCGCCCGGCGATGATCGACGTCACCGACATGGCGGAGCGCCCCGATCTCGAGTTGTTCGGACCGATCCTGCAGGTCTTCCGCACCGATGATTTCGACGCCGCGATCGCCGAGGCGAACAACACCCGCTATGGCCTGTCCGCCGCGCTGATCAGCCAGACGCCCGCGCTCTACGACCGGTTCTGGGCCAATATCCGCGCCGGCATCGTCAACTGGAACAAGCCCACCAACGGCGCCTCGTCGGGCGCGCCGTTCGGCGGCGTCGGCTGGTCGGGCAACCACCGCCCCAGCGCCTATTATGCCGCCGACTATTGCGCCTATCCGGTCGTCAGCAGCGAATCCGAAAGCGCGCGCGCCAGCATCGGCATTGGCCTGCGCGACGGCTGAGGCGGGTAGCGGGCCTAAAGCCGCACTGAAATCCTCCCCCGCCAGGGGGAGGATCATGGGGCTTACTTCGCCCCGCCCAACCAGTCGTCGATCTTCTTCTCCAGCACCGGCATCGGCAATGCGCCCGTATCGAGCACCTGCGCATGGAAGGCGCGCGGATCGAACGCGGCACCCTGCGCCGCCTGCGCCTTGGCCTTCATCCTGAGGATCGTCAGCTGGCCGATCTTGTACGCCAGCGCCTGCCCGGGAATCGAGATGTACCGCTCGACCTCGGCGGTCGCGTCGGTCCGCCCCATCGGCGAATTGGCGAGCATGTACGCGATCGCCTGGTCGCGGCTCCATCCCTTGGCGTGGATGCCGGTATCGACGACCAGCCGCATCGCGCGCAGCATCTCGTCGTTCAGGCCGCCCATCCGCTGATAGGGATCGCTTTCGACGCCCAATTCCTTCCATAAGGTCTCGGCATAGAGCGCCCAGCCCTCGACATAGGCGGTGTTGCCGCCGAACCGGATGAACGCGGGCAGCGCGACATTCTCCTGCGCCAGGCTGATCTGGTAATGATGCCCCGGCACCGCCTCGTGCAGGTACAGCGTCTCCATCCCCCACAGGTACCGCGTCGGCAGGTCATAGGTGTTGTAGTAGAAGATCCCCGGCCGCGTGCCGTCGGGGGTCCCCTGCTGATACGACCCCGCCGCATCCGTCTTCGCGCGGAAATCGGGCACTGCACGGATCTCGAGCGGACTTTTGGGCACCAGCGAGAATTGCGTCGCGATCCGCGCGTTGACCCGCTTGCCGATCGCCTCATAGCCCTCGCGCACCGCCGCCGCCGACTTGGGCTGGAAGCGAGGATCGGTCCGCAGATAATCGAAGAACGCGGCCAGCGTGCCCTTGAACCCGACCGCGGCCTTCTGCGCCTCCATCGCCTGCGTGATCCGCGCGACCTCGGACAGGCCGAGCTGATGCACCGCCTCGGGCTCGAGCGGCAGCGTCGTGCTGTCCTCGATCCGCTGGGCATAAAGCGCGGCCCCGCCCGGCAGCGCCGACAGCCCGACCGTGTCGCGCGCCTTGGCGAGATATTCGTTGGCGAGGAAATCGCGCATCCGGACATGCGCGGGATTGATCACCTCGCGCACCTGCTTGGCATAGGCCGCGGTCAGCCGCGTGCGGTCGGCCGCCGGGATCGACGCGGGGAACATCGTCACCGGCGCGTAGAAGGTCGACTTCTCCACGCCCTCGGCGATCAGATTGTCGAACTGGCCGATCATGTTGCGCACGACCAGCTTGGGCTGGGTCACGCCCTTCGCCATCCCCTCGCGGAACCGCGCGATCGCCCGGTCATAGACCGCGGCATAGCCCGCATTGCGCCGCAGGTTGTTCTCGTAATCCGCGACCGTCTTGAACGGTGCGCCGCCCTTGCCCGACGCGAAATCGGGATAGAAGGTCTGGAACCCGCCGAAATGGCTGAGCGGCAGCAGCCGGTCGATCGCGACCAGATTCGGCGCGAACCCGCGCAGCGCGACCTCGCGGCCGTTGCGGAACACGTCATAGGCGATCTGGTCGACCCGCGTCAGCTTCGCCCGGTCGATCGCGGCGATCGCAGCCAGATCCTGCTCGACGTTGCGCTTGTCCTGCGCGGTGCGCGCATCGGTCAGATATTCGCCGAAGCGATCGGCATAGCGCATGTCGCCGCGGAAGATCGCCTGCAGCGGATCGTTCTTCAGATCGCGCTCGTCGCTGGCATAGAAAAGCTGCTTGAGCTTCGCATCCTCGGGGCCGTCGCCGGGTATCGGCGCGGGCGGCGGCAGCGCCTGGCTCGACAGCGGCACCGCGCCGATGAAGGTGGTCGCCAGCAACATGGCGGCAAGGCAGGTCAGGCGCATTATCGAAGTTCCCCATCGCGTCCGGGTTACCCGGTTCGTCGCGCCTTCCTATCGCGCAGATTCCGCCGCCACCAGCCCGTGACCGGGGCCTGCGAACGTTTCCGGCGTTGGCCCCCGCACCACGTGGGAAAGCAGGACTAGCCCCGGGGCAAATAATGCTGGGCTCGCCAATCGCCCGCCCAGCGCCCATCTTCCTGATATGGTAAGCTTGCTAGACCCCGGTGCCCGCGGGCGCGTCATCCTCGTCGGGGCGGGGCCCGGCGATCCCGGACTGCTGACCGTGCGTGCGGTCGCCGCGCTCGAGATTGCCGACGTCGTCGTCCATGACGGGCTGATCGATCCGCGCGTGCTCGATATCGCGCCGCCTGCCGCCCAGCGCATCTCGGTCGCCAAGCAGCGCGCGCGCCACACGCTGCCGCAAGAGGCGATCAACGCGCTGATCATCGCGCATGTGAAGACCGGCGCGATTGTCGTCCGGCTGAAGGGCGGCGATCCGTTCGTGTTCGGTCGCGGCGGCGAGGAGGTCGAGGCGGTACGTGCGGCGGGCCTGCCGGTCGAGGTGATCCCCGGGGTCTCCGCCGCGCTGGGTTGCGCGGCCGAGGCGATGCTGCCGCTGACCCACCGCGATCATTCGAGTGCGGTCAGCTTCGTCGCGGGCCAGTGCAAGGGTCTGACCGAGCAGGACTGGTCCGGACTTGCCGGTCAGGGCCGTACGCTCGTCATCTACATGGGCATCGCAACCGCGACCGATATCGCCGACAAGCTGATGGCCGATGGCGTCGCGCCCGACATGCCGGTTGCGGTGCTCGAGCGCGGCACGCTATCGGGCAGCCGTGCGATGCGGACGCTGCTCGCCGATCTCGGCCCGATGGTGCAGCGCGAGGCGGTGAAGAGCCCCGCGATCATCGTCGTCGGCGAGGTCGTCGAACTGTCCGACGCGCAGGACAAGCTCGCCCGCTGGGCACGAATTGCAGAGGCCGCCGCATGAAGCTCCTGACCGGAAACGATCTTCCCACCGGCGACGTGATCTGGTGGACCGGCGACGGCTGGTCGCGCCATATCGAGGATGCGGCCGATGTCGGCGTCGCGGGGGAATCGATCCTCCAGGCGGAGGAAGGCGCACGCCGTGTCAACGTCCCCTATCTGATCGAGGCGACGGCAACCGCAGACGGCCCCCGCCCTGCGCACATCAAGGACCGCATCCGTGCGCTGGGTCCGACGATGCGGCCCGACCTTACGCTCAAGCCGGCCGATCCTAGCGCTGGGAGTTGGGTTATATGATTCACGCGATGGCGCGAAGGCGCGACGAGAGCAGTGAGAAGATGGTTCGCGCGGAGGCGCGGAGGCGCGGAGGTGTCTCCCCTGCCGCGCAGCGGCCCTCACACTCGCTGACTGAGGCAGATTTGCTGCCCGCTGGCGCGGGAGTTCCTTACTCGTCTTTCTCCTCCGCGTCTCCGCGCCTCCGCGTGAACCCAATCTTCTTCGCGCCATCGCGCCCCTTCGGCTTCGCTCAGGACAGGCTCCGCGTGAACCAAATCCTACCGGGAACCCCCCATGTATAAGTACGACGAATACGACCAGGCCATCGTCGACCAGCGCGTCGACGAGTTCCGCGACCAGGTCCGCCGCCGCCTTTCGGGCGAGCTGACCGAGGACCAGTTCAAGCCGCTGCGCCTGATGAACGGCCTCTACCTCCAGCTGCACGCCTACATGCTGCGCGTCGCGGTGCCGTACGGCACGCTCGACGGCCGGCAGATGCGGATGCTCGGCCACATCGCGCGCAAATATGATCGCGGCTACGGCCATTTCACGACGCGGCAGAACATCCAGTTCAACTGGATCCAGCTCGACCAGACCCCGGACATCCTCCAAGAGCTGTCGACGGTCGAGATGCATGCCATCCAGACGTCGGGCAACTGCATCCGCAACATCAGTTCCGACCAGTTCGCCGGCGCCGCCGCGGACGAGGTCGCCGATCCGCGCCCCTGGGCCGAATTGATCCGTCAGTGGTCGACGTTCCACCCCGAATTCACCTACCTCCCGCGCAAGTTCAAGATCTGCGTGATCGCGGCGGACGAGGATCGCGCGGCGATGCGGCTGCACGACATCGGCATCGGGCTGCACGTCCGCGACGGTGAACTCGGCGCGAAGATCTATGTCGGCGGCGGCATGGGCCGCACGCCGATGATCAGCCACGAGATTCGCGATTTCGTCCCCGCCGACGACCTGATGAGCTATCTCGAGGCGTGCCTGCGCGTCTACAATCGCTACGGCCGCCGCGACAATATCTACAAGGCGCGGATCAAGATCCTGCTGCACGAGATCGGCCCCGACGAATATCGTCGCCAGGTCGAGGAGGAATTCGCCGCGGTGAAGGGCCTCGGCCTTGATCCGCCGCGCGCCGAACTCGAGCGGATCACGAGCCATTTCGGCGCGCCCGCATTCGAGGAAAACGCGTCCACCGAGATCGACCGCAGCGATCCCGACTTTGCGGTCTGGCTCGACCAGAACGTGAAGGCGCACAAGCAGCCCGGCTATGCGATCGTCAACATCAGCCTGAAGCCCGTCGGCGGCATCCCCGGCGACGCGTCGGCCGATCAGATCGACGTGATGGCCGATCTCGGCACGCGCTACAGCTTCGACGAGCTGCGCGTCACGCATGCGCAGAACATCGTCCTGCCGCACGTCCGCATGGCCGATCTGCACGCGGTGTGGTCGACGTTGAACGAGGCGGGGCTGGCCGAGGCCAATCTCGATCTGATCAGCGACATCATCGCCTGCCCCGGTCTCGATTATTGCAGCCTCGCCAATGCCCGCTCGATCCCGCTCGCACAAAAGATCGCAACGCGCTTCGGCGATCTCGGCCGCCAGCGCGAGCTGGGTGAGCTCAAGCTCAAGATCAGCGGCTGCATCAACGCCTGCGGGCATCACCATGCCGGCCACATCGGCATCCTCGGCGTCGACAAAAAGGGCACCGAAAATTACCAGCTCTCGCTCGGCGGATCAGGCGCGGAGGATGTGAGCCTCGCCAAGATCACCGGCCCTGGCTTCTCGGAAGACGGCGTGGTCGACGCGATCGAACGCGTCACCGACCGCTATCTTCAGGTCCGCGACCCCGGCGAGCGCTTCCTCGACACCTACCGCCGCGTCGGCTTCGAGACGTTCAAGGAGGCGATCTATGGTTGAGTATCCGGACCAGACGCTGCTGCGATTCCGCGACGACGAGCCGCATGACGAGCCTGCGGTGACGCTCGATTCGTTCATCGGCCAGAGCAACGCCGCCGCCGTTCGCCTCGAGGCGGGCGACGATGCGCGCGCGCTGCTGCCGCAGATCGACCAGCTCGCGCTGATCGAGGTCAGCTTTCCCGGCTATCGCGACGGCCGCGGCTATTCCGCGGCGCGGATCCTGCGCGAGGCGGGTTATACCGGCGAGCTGCGTGCGGCGGGCGACGTGCTCGTCGACCAGATTCCGCTAATGCGCCGCTGCGGCTTCGACAGCTTCGCGCCCGAGGCCCCGATCGATATCGACGTGCTCCGCGCCAGCCTCGCGCGCTACGACACGCCCTATCAGAAGGCGGCCGACGGCGCCGTGCCGGTCTGGAAGCTGCGCCATGGGTGAAGCGCTCCGCCGGATCGACACGATCGACGTCACCCCCGCCTTCACCAGGGCGGACGCACAGGCGATGCAGGACCGGTTCGCCGGCGTTCCGGCGGCGCTGATGCTGCGCGAACTGCTGACCGGCGAGCTGGCCGGGCGGATCGCGTCGGTTTCGTCCTTCGGTGCCGAATCGGCGGTGCTGCTGCATATGGTCGCGCAGGTCGATGTCGACGTGCCGGTGGTCTTCACCAACACGCAGAAGATGTTCGGCGAGACGCTCGCCTATCGTGATACACTGGCTGAGCGGCTCGGGCTGACCGACCTGCGCGTGTTCAGACCCGATCCGCGGCTGCTCGCGGTCAAGGATCGTGCGGGCGAACGCTGGTCCTACGACCCCGATGGCTGCTGCGACCTGCGCAAGGTCGAGCCGCTGCGCCGGGCGCTCGCGCCGTTCGACGCGTGGATCTCGGGGCGCAAGGGCTTCCAGTCGGGCACGCGCACCGCGCTGCCGCGGTTCGAGGAGGATGAGGGCCGGTTGAAGATCAACCCGCTCGCCGACTGGGACAAGGCGCGGCTCGACGCCTATTTCGCCGCGCATGACCTGCCGCGGCATCCGCTCGAAGCGCAGGGCTATCTCTCGATCGGCTGCGCGCCCTGCACGACCAAGGTCGCCCCCGGCGAGGATCCGCGCGCGGGGCGCTGGCGCAGTTTCGACAAGGTCGAATGCGGGATCCACGCCCCCGGCGGCTACGACCCGATCATCTGATCCGTGTCCCTCTCCCCCCTGGGGGAGAGGGACACCAGAGTTTCAATACTCGGCCAGATCCGAGAACTTCGTGATCGTCGGGTCGAACTTCATCCGCACCTTGCCGGTCGCGCCGTGGCGCTGCTTGGCGATGATCAGCTCGGCAAGACCGTAGACCCGCTCCATCTCGGCCGCCCAGGACGCGTGATCCTCGAAGATCTTCGCGCTGTCGCCCTCGGCCGGACGCTTGGGCTCCTTCGACGCGACGTAATAATCCTCGCGGTACACGAACCACACCATGTCCGCGTCCTGCTCGATCGACCCCGATTCGCGAAGATCGGACAGCATCGGCGTCTTGTCCTCGCGGCTTTCGACCGCGCGGCTCAGCTGCGACAGCGCCAGCACCGGGACGTTCAGGTCCTTCGCCAGCGTCTTCAGCCCGCGCGAAATCTCCGAGATTTCCTGGACGCGGTTGCCGTCCTTGCTCTTGCCCGACCCCGACAGCAGCTGGAGATAGTCGACCACCACCAGCCCGATCTCGTTATTGTGGCGACGCTGCAGCCGGCGGACGCGCGTGTGCAGCGCGCCGATCGACAGGCCGCCCGTGTCGTCGATGAACAGCGGGAGGTTCTCCAGCTCGGCCGCCGCGGCCGCCAACTGCGCGAACTCGGTCCGGCTGATCTTGCCCATGCGGAGCGATTCGGATGAAATCTGCGACTGCTCGGCAAGAATACGCGTCGCCAGCTGATCCGCGGACATTTCGAGGCTGAAGAACGCGACCTTCGCGCCGACCGAATCCTTCGGGGCGATCCCGTCGGCCATGTCGCGCATCCAGCGCCGCGCGGCGTTGAACGCGATGTTGGTGGCGAGCGACGTCTTGCCCATGCCCGGACGCCCGGCGAGGATCATCAGATCGCTGTGATGCATGCCGCCGATCTTGGCGTTGATCGAATCGATACCCGTCGTCACGCCCGACAAATTGCCGCCCGAGTTGAGCGCCCGCTCGGCCATCTTGACCGCCGCGGTGGTCGCCTGCGCGAACGTCTTGACCGAGTTTTCCGCCCCGCCATCCGCGGCGACTTTGAACAATTCCTCCTCGGCCAGCTCGATCTGCGCACGCGGATTGACCTCCTCCGAGGTGTCCATCGCGCGGTCGACCAGGGTGCGGCCGACCGAGACGAGCGCACGCAGCATCGCCAGGTCATAGATCTGCTGCGCGAACTGGCGCGCACCGATCAGCCCTGCGCCGCTGCCCGTGAGGCCGGCCAGATAGGCGGGGCCGCCCAGCTCGCGCATGCCCTCGTCCGCGTCGAACATCGGCCGCAGCGTGACCGGCGTCACCAGCATGTCGTTGCCGCGCAGCGTCTTGATCGCGGCGAAGATGCGCCCGTGCACGGGTTCGAAGAAATGCGTGGGTTCGAGCTTGTCGACCAGATCGTCGGCGAGCCGGTTGTCGATCATCATCGCGCCGAGCATCGCGGCTTCGGCCTCGACGTTGCGGGGAAGCTGCTGTGGTTCGGCCACGGCGGGGACGGGGAATGCAAGGGTTGCCATACTGCGTTCTACGCACTGCGCGCGATCGCTCCAAGCCAACTGCGCCAGATTGATGGGGATAAGTCGACCAGTCCGCCGGGATCGGCGGCCGCCGGTGCAGGCGACAAGTGACACGCGTTACGACCATCGCTATCGCACATGGCATGGCCGACCCGCGGATCATCGACATACAGCTCGACGAGCGCACGATTGCGTGGCGCTCCGCGGATATCGAACAGGAACGCCGGATTGCGATCTTCGACCTGATCGAGGGCAATTATTTCGCGCCGCAGCGCCAGCATGCCGATGGCTATGCCGGCCCGTACCGCATCAGGCTCGAGACGGAGGAAGGCCGTCTCGGCATTCACATCCATCGTGAGGACGACACGCATCTTGAGACACTGGTGCTCGCGCTCGGCCGTTTCCGCCGACCGATCAAGGACTATTTCGCGATCTGCGACAGCTATTACCAGGCGATTCGCCAGTCCTCGCCTGCGCAGATCGAAACCGTCGACATGGCCCGGCGCGGCGTCCACAACGAGGCCGCCGAGCTGCTCAAGGACCGACTGTCGGGCAAGATCGAGGTCGATTTCGACACCGCCCGCCGCTTGTTCACGCTCATCTGCGTCCTCCATCTGCGTGGCTGAGCAACGCTGATGGCCACGACATTGCTGAAGCTTGCGACGCTGCTGTTCGGCACGGGCGGCATCGCGATTGGCGGCTGGGCCTATGCGACGCAGTGGCATCCCGCGACCGAGACCTATCCGCTGCAAGGCGTCGACCTGGGCGAAAATCCCGCGCCGGTCGAATGGGGAACGGTGCGCGCGCGCGGCGTCGACTTCGCCTATATCGTCGCGACCTCTGGCAAGGATCGCCGCGATCCCGCGTTCGAGGCGAACTGGGCGGCGCTTCCCGAAGCCGGGCTGCGGCGCGGCGCGGTGCATATCTATTCGTTGTGCCAGCCCGCGGTCGAACAGGCCAATGCGTTCAATACCTTCGTACCCGCCGCCGCCGATGCGCTGCCCGTCGCCGTCGATGTGCAGTTCCGTGATGATTGCGTCGCCCGCCCCGAAAAGGCCGCGCTGGTCGCCGATCTGACGCGCTTCGTGACGATGGTCGAGACGCATACCGGCAAGCCCGTCCTGCTGCGGATCGGCAAGTCGGTCGAGGGCAGCTATGCGTTGTCGGCGGCGCTGCCGCGGCCGGTCTGGGCGATGGCCAATCTGCTCAAGCCCGATTATGCGGCACGGCCTTGGCGAATGTGGCGCGCGAGCAATTTTCGGCGCGTCGAGGGAATCGAGGGACCGGTGAATTGGGACGTGGTGGCAGGATGAGCGATGGTTTCGATACCGATCAGGCAACCCGCCTGATCGCCGCGGCGCGCGACGCCGCGCGTCACGCGCATGCGCCCTATTCGCGATTCGCGGTAGGCGCCGCGGTGCTGCTCGACGACGGCAGCGTGATCACCGGCGCCAATTTCGAGAATGCGAGTTATGGCCTGTCGCTCTGTGCCGAGACGGTGGCGCTCGCAACCGCCAGCGCGCAGGGCCGCCTGCGTGACGTCGTTGCGATCGGCGTGATCGGCGGGGCTATGGATGCCGAAGGTCGCGCGACCGGCACCGCCCCCGTGAGCCCGTGCGGCCGGTGCCGCCAGGTGATCAACGAGGCGGCGCAGATGGGCGGGCGCGATCTCCCCGTGCATTGCGGCGCGGCACAGGGCGAGGCTGTCCGCAGCTACCGCCTGTCGGAGCTTCTCCCCGATGCGTTCGGCCCGGCGGATCTCGGGATCGGCTGATCCCCGATCAGTAGTTGAACTGCAGCTGCGTGCGGATCAGATCGCCCTCCGCCCGGCCCTCGCGGCGTTCGTCGGCCTCGCGCCGTGTCATCCGCGCATAGGCGACGGTCAGCTCGATCGGCGGGGTCGGCTGGAACTCGATCCCCAGCTCGAACTCGTCGGTCTCGAGCCGCGGCGCGTTGGGCAGCGCCTTCCACCCGCCGCGATAATATTGCCGGCGCGCATAGGGCATGAACGGGCCGAGCGGCGACGACCGCACGCGAGCCATCGCCTGGACATAGCCGCCGTTGAGCCGCTTGGTCGTAATCGACTGCGACACGTCGTCATATTCGGGGCCGCGCCCCCAGTTCCACTCTGCCTGGAACCCGAAGGGCTGCGGATAGAGGATCGCGTGGACCCCGAACCGCTCATCGGCAAAGCTCGTGTCGCTGACCCCGCCGCTGCGCAGTTCGGGCTGGACGCGATTACGGATGGCCGCCGCGCCGACCTCCAACACCTGTCCGCTGAACGCCCCGCCAAGCCCGTCGAGCGCGAACGGCCACGTCGCCATCGCCACGGTCATCATGCCGTCATTGGTCTCGGCACGGCTGATCCCCTGGCCGTTATAGACGCCAAGAGCGAACGCACCGTAATTGCCGAACAGTTTCTGGCCGTCCTCCTCGAGGCGATCCCAGATCCGTTGCACGCCGGTGGGCGTGTAATAGGCGACGATGCCCAGATCGCGCTCACCGGGGACCGCGCTGTTGATCCCGTCGCTGCGATCGATCGTGATGCGATTCGACGAGGACTGCATATTCTCCCAGCCGAATGGCACCTTCGACTGCCCGAACCGCAGCCGGAAGCGGCGATCCGCGTCGAGGAACGTGTCGACATAGGCGTCGCGCAGCTGGGCAAAGCCCTCGCGTCGCTCGCCGCCCGACTGGTTGCTGACGTTCACCGCGAAGTCGGGCTGGAGATAGAAGGACACCCGGTCGGTCAGATCGCCCTGCAGGACCAGCCGGACGCGGCGGAGCGAAAAGCCGGTATTGTCGCCGATGCTGCCGTCATGCACCGACCGCAACCGCGACTTGCCCTCCGGCGCGGTGCGATCGCCCGACACGATCTCGTTGAACCGCATCTGCGTATAGCCGCGGATCGCGATGCGATCATACCAGGCGCGCTTCGGCTCGGGCGTTGCCGCGGCCAATTGCGTCGAGGGGGCGACCGCGGTTGCCGGCTTGGGCGCCGGGGCGGGCGCAGGCGTTGCCGCAACCGCGACCGGCGCAGTGGCTGCCGCGGGAGCTGGCGCCGTGACCGGCGCCGCCTGAGCAATCGGTCCGTTCTGCGCGGCTTTGAGCTCGGCGATCGTCGCCTTCAGTTCGTCGATCTGGCGTTGCAGGTCCTGCACCGACTGCGCCTGCGCCGCGCCGCCCGACAGCGCGATCGATCCGGCCAGCGCGATCCGCACATAGCGGCTGGCGCGGCGCGCGCGGATCGCGGCGCGGTCCCGCTCGTCATCATGGTCCGGAAGCTGTGGCTCGACGGAGGTACCGCACGGAAAAGGCTGCCGAATCTGGTTCATGCCGCGCCCCATGACCGCCCGACACGCCGGCTGCAAAGGCAAAAACGCTCTCCGCGTGCACGCGCTCTTGCCGCCATCGACCATCCGCGCGAAAGCAGCGGCGAAAAGGGGAATGTCTCATGTCCGTCATGTCCGACCGCTGGATTCGCGAACGCGCGCTGGGCGATGCGATGATCGAGCCATTTCACGAGGCGCAGCGCCGCGACGGCTGTATCAGCTACGGGCTGTCCTCCTACGGCTATGACGCGCGCGTCGCCGACGAGTTCAAGATCTTCACCAATGTCGACAGTGCGATCGTCGATCCGAAGAATTTCGACGCGAACAGCTTCGTCGACCGCAAGACGGATGTCTGCATCATCCCGCCGAACAGCTTTGCGCTGGCGCGGACGGTCGAATATTTCCGCATTCCGCGCGACACGCTGGTGATCTGTCTGGGCAAATCGACCTATGCGCGCTGCGGGATCATCGTCAACGTCACCCCGCTCGAACCCGAATGGGAGGGCCATGTGACGCTAGAATTCTCCAACACCACGCCGCTCCCCGCGAAGATCTACGCGAACGAGGGCGCCTGCCAGTTCCTGTTCCTGCGCGGCAATGAGCCGTGCGAGATCAGCTATGCCGACCGCGCGGGCAAATATATGGGCCAGCGCGGGGTCACCCTGCCCCGCCTCTGACCGCCTCAGGCGTCGAACGCGCGAGGTCGACGCCTCTGCCTCACTACCGGAACCACAGGACCGGCGCCGGACGAGCGCGTCGGCCCTGGTTTAGCGCGTGGCGATCTGTACCGGGGCCACGCCGAGCGCGCGTCGTGCCAGATCATGCGACGAGGCCACCGCACCCGAGGGAAGGTCCATCGCGATGTCGCGGCGTTCGAGCACGCGCTTGTACAGCGCCCGTGCGTCCGCCTCGCGGCCGGTCCGCCGGTAAACCGCGGCAAGGTTGAGCATCAGTTCGGGGCGACCCGGATAGACTGCCTGCTCTGCCAGGATATGGCGTTCGGCCGCGGCCAGATCGCCCGACACGATCGCCTGATAGCCATTCTGATCCGCCGCGAGCGCCGGTGCTGCCGCGCCGACAAGGGCAAGAACTACAAAGCCGAATTTGCGCATCATCCCGTCTCCACCGCCCTTCTGAGTCGAAAGGTTTCACTTTTGTGACACTGTTGTGTCACTTCGATGACTGTGGCGCAATATGGGATTTTTACGGATATTGCCCTGGTAAGGCCGTGAGGTGCGCGCGCGGCATGCCGTCGCTCTTTCCGCCCCCGGTGTCATGGACGTCGGACATGCAAAAGGGGCGGCCCTTGCGGACCGCCCCTGGCATCGTATCGATCGTGTCGCGTGACTTAGAAGTCGTTGCGATACTGCTCGTTACCGATGAAGCCGAGCTTCGTGATCGAAGACCGCTTCACGACGGCCAGCGTGCGATCGACGACTTCGTACCGCGCCTGCGGGTCCGGCTGGAAGTGAAGTTCCGGCTCGGGGTTCATGCCCGCGGTCTGGTCCAGATACTGGCGCAGCGTCACCTCGTCGACCGGCGACCCGTTCCAGGCCACCGTGCCCGATGCGTCGATCGAGATCTTGTTCTTCTCGGGGTCGATCGGGTTCTGCGGCGGGTTCTTGCTGTTGACCGGAAGGTCGACCTTGACCGCGTGCGTCTGGATCGGGATCGTGATGATGAACATGATGAGGAGAACGAGCAGGACGTCGATCAACGGCGTCATGTTCATTTCCATCATCGGCCCGTCATCTTCTTTGCCGCCGCCCATTGCCATTCTATACTACTCCTAAATACGTCCGAGCGATCGTCAGCGTTCGGTGGTGCCGCCGGGGGGCGGCTCGGAGATGAAGCCGACGCGGGCGAAGCCGGCGCGCTGCATCGTGTAGATCGTGCCGCCGATGCACTTGTACGGCGTGTTCACGTCGCCGCGAATATGCGCCTCGGGCAGCTCAAGACCTGCGGCATTCACGCCACCCTGACGGTCGATCTCGGTCTTCAGCTTGGCGACCGCGCGATCGAGCAGCTCGGTCGAGGTGACCGGGGTCATGTTCCAATACACAGCACAGCTGCCATCGCCATTTGTCGTCACCGACAGCGAGACATTTTCGGGCTTGGTCGTGGTCGGATCAAATTTGACCTCGGGGAGCTTCAGCTGCACCGCCTGGACCGCGACGGTCGTCGTCACCAGAAAGATGATCAGGAGCACGAGCATGACGTCGACCAGCGGCGTCGTATTGATGTCCGATATCGATTTCTCGGTGGAATCGCCACCAACACTCATCGCCATGTGCGAACTATCCTATTCTTTTATCGCCACCGGCACCGCCGGCGGGAAGGAAGCGGAGCTGCCGCGAACGGCAGCCCCGCCTTTCTCGCGTCTTAGTTAGCGCGCGGCACGCCACCGGTCTGACCGGCAGTCGTGGTCGCCGTGGCAGGCTTGGCCACAACCGGCTTGACGCCCGAAGCGGTGATCGGACGCACGGCGCCGTTCGATGCCAGGAAGCCGAGCACGTCGTTCGAGAAGGCCGACAGGTCCTCCGCGATCGACTTGTTGCGACGCTGCAGCCAGTTGTACGACAGCACGGCAGGAACTGCGACGACGAGACCCAGTGCGGTCATGATCAGTGCTTCACCGACCGGCCCTGCGACCTTGTCGATCGATGCCTGACCCGATGCACCGATCTTCACGAGTGCGCGGTAGATGCCGATAACCGTACCGAACAGACCGATGAACGGCGAAACCGAACCGACCGTTGCAAGGAAGGCGAGACCGCCACCCAGCTTCGAGTTGATCGCAGCTTCCGAACGCGCGAGCGAACCGTGCAGCCAGTCATGCGCCTCGACCGGATCGGTCAGCTTCGAATGCTGCTCCTGAGCGGCCAGACCGTCGTCGACGATCTGCTTGTAGGCCGAGTTCTTCTCGAGCTTGGCCGAACCTTCGCGAAGGCTGTTCGACGACCAGAAGGCCTGACGAACGCGCTTGCCCTGGCCGATGATCTTCTGCTGCTCGAACAGCTTGGAGAACAGGATGTAGAACGAAACCACCGACATCAGCACCAGAATGCCGAACACGGTCTGGGAGATGAGACCGCCTTCGCGAAGTGCCGCTTCGAGGCCGTACGGGTTGGCTTCGGCTGCTGCGGGCGCCGCCGCGGCAAGAATAGTGGTGAACATGGTCGGATGATCCTCTTAAGATTCGTTGGTCTAAGTGCGCCGAGACGCAGATTAATTTTCCGGCAACGTCCACCGGATACGCTGCGTCGCACTCGAACGCATCGGGTTCCCGGCCTGATCGAGCGCCGGCGAGTAGCGACCACGTCGCGTCATCGCAGCACAGGCTGCCCGATCGAGAGCAGGCGAACCGCTCGACGACGTCACGGTGCAGTTCTCGACACGACCCTGGGCATTAATGTCCCAGCGCATCGCGACCGCACCCTGTTCGCCGGCACGGATCGCGCTCGGCGGATAGTCGTCCTGGCTCACCCACGTAGCCGGATTACCCTTGGCGCCCGCGGCCTTGCTGACCGTCGGTGCTGCTGGCGGGGCCGGCGGCGCTGGCGGCGCGGGAGGCGCCGGCGGTGCCGTTGGCTGGCTCAGCGGGATGATGTTCGACGTCGTGATCGCCGGAGCGGGCGACGGCGTAACAACGACCGGCGGCGGCACGACGACGGTGGTCGGCGGCGGCGGCAGGTTGGGCTGGTCAGGCGGCGGCGGCGGGGGCTCGTCGGGCGGAGGCGGCGGTGGCGGCGGCTCCACGTCGAACGTGTTTAACTTTTCGGTGGCCTTTTTCACGTATTGAAACGCGAGGCCGGTGACGAAAGCATAGCCCAAGGCAGCATGAATCAGCGCGACGATGACGATCGCGACGATTTTGCCTGAGGACATCTTCTGGTCAACATAGGCCATTCAGCAACGACACTCCCTTATTCTGTCTGCCTTCACGCAGTCGCGCATGGGGGCAGGCGCAACGCAAACGTGTGCCGTGAAGCAAAAATTCCACGCGGCAGTGCGCAATGTCTATCGCCACGCCATGCGACACGCAAACGCTTTGTCGGACGCAACAAACGTACAAGCGTATGATGGCAATTTTATTTCTGTAACGTTCATGCGCCATCGCGTAGCCCATGGCGATGATATCCCCACGTTCCATCCCACCGCTCATGACCCTCTTCGCCGTCATCGCCGCGGCCCCGATCGTTGCGCAAACGGCCCCCCCGCCGCAATCCGTGCCGACCGCGCCGCAGCAAAACAGCGCCGGCGACTCGACGACGCTGACCCCCGAACAGCTTGATCGGCAATGGGAAGGCGCGCGCGATGCAGCGCCCGCTGGAGCGGCTGGCGCGGAGCCGTCCCAGCCCGCGGCCGCCGACCAAGGCGCGGGCTATGCGGACCTTGCGGATCTCGTTCTCGCCGCGCCGGTGATCGCCGACGCGACGATTCGCTCGACCGCGCGCATCAAGGGCGCAGAGGCGGCGGACGTCGCACCCGGGCTCGTCCGTTTCTATGTCGAGGCCGACGTGACCGCGCTGATTCGCGGCAGTGGTGGTGTGGCCCCAAGACTAGGCTATCTGCTTGATGTCGCTCCGGATTCCAACGGTCGCCTGCCAAAGCTGAAAAAGGCGCGGGTGCTGCTGTTTGGACGTACCGCCGGAACGTCGACCGCCCAGATCCAGCTCGTCGCGCGCGACGCGCAACGCGACTGGACGCCCGCACTCGACGCGCAGGTCCGCCGCATCGCCCGTGAGGTGCTCGCCGCCGACGCGCCGCCCGTCATCACCGGGATCGGCAACGCCTTTCATGTGCCCGGCGCCCTGCCCGGCGAAGGCGAAACGCAGATCTTCCTGACCACTTCGGATCAGCGTCCCGTCTCGCTGTCGATCCTGCGGCGGCCCGGCGAGCAACCCCGCTGGGCGGTCGCGCTGAGCGAGATCGTCGACGAGGCCGCGGCCCCCCCGCCGCGTGGTTCGCTGTTGTGGTACCGGCTAGCCTGCGCGCTTCCCGCCGCGATGCCTGATCGCAGCGTCGCGTCGATGGCAGCCACCGATGCGGTAATCGCGCGTGAGGATTATCAGTTCGTTCTTCGTGCGCTCGGCCCCTGTGGACGAAGCCCGCGGCGCTGACCGGACCACCGAGCGAGGGTCCGCTCAGCGGATCTCGAGGATCTGGCCGGTCGTCGACGACGCCGTTTCGAGATAGCCGATCGCCGCCTCGACATCGGCGGCCCGCGCCCCATTATGGGACAGGATGGCGTTGATTCGCGTCACCGGCGCCGCCTCGATCGCAAGCGGCGCGATCGAGGCGCGGGCCTGGGCGGCAAAAAGCGAATCGCTGCTTTCGCGAATCACCACGACCAGGCTGTCGTCGGTGCCCAGTCGCGCGCGCGCATCGCGCACGCACGCCGCGATGTCGTCACGCTCGCTCAGGATCAGCCGCACGATCTCACCGACGATGTCGCACGAGCGTCACGCCGATCGCTTCGCCTGCTTCGGCGATCGCCAGCTTGACGATCTTCACCGCGACCCGCTGAACACGCGCGTCCTGCAGGAACAGCGTCTCGCAGATATGGTCGGCAACGGCCTCGATCAGCGTGAAATGCACGCCCGTCGGCAAGGCCGTGGTCGCGGCATGTTTCAGATCGAGATAGTTTTTCGACGCCGACAAGGGCGTGTCGGGATCGAACCGGCTCGGGCAGGTGAGATCGACGGTGAGCGAAATCCGCAGCGGCTGGGGCAGATGCGTCTCCTCCGAATAGATTCCGGTGAGCACCTGCACTTCCATGTCGTGCACTTCGAGCTGAAGACTGTCTTGCATCGCCGCGCTCTAGCAGAGCCGCGACCGTAGGGAAGGCCCGGGGCGGACGCGGCGCTACGCCGGTTCCGCTTGCGTTCGGCGACGTGCTGCGTAAAGCGCGCGGCCCCGGACGTTCCTGCGCCGGCGCTGGAGAAGCCGGTGTTCGAACTTGTCCCCTTGAACGCCGTCCCGCATGCCGAGGTCGAGGCGCTGCTCGACCGCGCGTTCGGGCAGGATCGTCATGGCCGGACCGCCTATATGATCCGCGGCGATGGAATAGCGATCCCGGCACTCAGCTTCGCCGCCGTGTCGGGCGACGTGCTGCTGGGCTCGATCCAGTGCTGGCCGATCGCACTCATGACCGCGCAGGCGGCGCTGCCGCTGGTGATGGTCGGCCCGGTCGCGGTCGCACCGGGGCATCAGGGCGACGGTATCGGCCGTGCACTCGTGGCGCGTGCGCTCGAGGTGGCCGCCGCGAGCGATCTGGGCGACGCGCTGATGCTGATCGGCGATCCGGACTATTATGGCCGGTTCTTCGGCTTTTCCCCCGAGCGCACAGCCGCGTGGCAGGCACCGGGTCCGGTCGAACGTCACCGGCTTCTTGCACTGGGCGGGGCCGTACCCGACGACGCTGGAATGCTCGGCCCGCGCCCAGGCGCAGCCGGCTGACGACGCCGCAGCGCGGCCTGGCGCTTCGCCTGCCGCGAGACTTTACGAGAGGCCATGCGCACCCTACCTCGCGCTCATGCCTATGGACCCCCTCCCCGATCTTGCCTCACTGAGCCTCGCCGAAATCGCCCGGCTCGCCGACGAGCAGAAACTGCCGCCGGTCGACAAATGGAATCCGTCGCATTGTGGCGACAGCGAAATGCGGATCGCGCGCGACGGGACCTGGTATCATCAGGGCACGCCGATCGGCCGCGAGACGATGGTCCGGCTCTTCTCGACGATCCTCCGGCGCGAGCCATCGGGCGGCTATGTCCTGGTTACCCCGGTCGAGAAGCTCGACATCGTCGTCGAGGACGTGCCGTTCGTTGCGGTCGAGGTAAAGATCGATGGCGAGGGTCCGGCGACCAGGCTGACCTTCCGGCTCAACACCGGCGACCTCGTAACCGCGGGCGCCGCGCACCCGATCCGTTTCGTCGAGGATGAAGACGGCCCGCGACCTTATCTGATGGTCCGTGGCGGGATGGAGGCGGTGGTCGCCCGGCCGGTCTATTACGAGCTCGCCGACCGCGCGATCGCGGGCGGCGAGTCGCCGGTCGGACTATGGAGCGACGGCCAGTTCTTCCCGCTCGAACCTGCCATGCCGTCGCCCGAAGACATCGCCGCGTGACGCTCGCCGATCGGCTGCGCAGCGCGCTGTCGCGGGGGGTCGAACCGGGCATGATCCTGCTGACCGGCGACCGTGACGACATCGATCTGCCGCCCGGCGATACGCTGCTGCCCGCGGCGGTGCTGATCGCGGTGACCGATCGTGCCGAACCCGGGGTGATCCTGACCCAGCGTACCGAGACGATGCGCAAGCATGCGGGCCAGATCGCCTTTCCCGGCGGCCGGATCGATCCCGGCGAGGATATCGTCACCGCCGCGCTGCGCGAGGCCGAGGAAGAAATCGCGTTGCCGCGCGAACGCGTGACCGTCATCGGCCAGGCCGATACCTATCGCACCGTCACCGGCTTCCAGGTGACGCCGGTGATCGGCGTCATTCCCCCCGACCTGGTGCTCCACCCGAGCGAGGCGGAGGTTGCAAACGTGTTCGAGGTTCCGCTCGAATTCCTGCTCGATTCGGGCAATCATGTCGAAGCCAGCGTCGAGTGGCAGGGTCATGAGCGGCATTATTACGAGATCATCTGGAACGACCGCCGCATCTGGGGCGCGACCGCTGCAATGATCGTCAATCTGAGGCGACGACTGCAATGGGCATGAGCCTTCCCGATGCCGCCTGGCGGACGCGCCCCGGCCTCGCCGCGCTGACCGCCGTGCTGGGCGGCGCGTCGGCGCAGTCGCGCTTCGTCGGCGGGGCGGTGCGCGACACCCTGCTCGGCTTGGCACCGGCCGATACCGGCGCGATCGACATCGACATCGCGACGAGCCTTCCTCCGCAGGAGGTGCTCGAACGGCTCGAGGATGCGCGGATCCGCGCGGTGCCGACCGGGCTCGCGCATGGCACGATCACCGCGATGACCGAGGGGGGAACCGTTGAGATCACGACGCTACGCCGCGACGTCGCGACCGATGGGCGGCATGCGACGATCGCTTATACCGATGACTGGCGCGAGGATGCGGCGCGCCGCGATTTCACGATCAACGCGCTCTATGCCGATCCCGTCAGCGGTGAGATCTTCGACTATTTCGGTGGCCTAGACGATCTGTCCGCAGGGCGCGTGCGCTTCATCGGCGATCCGTTGCAGCGGATTGCGGAGGATCATCTGCGAATCCTGCGCTTCTTCCGCTTTCATGCGCGGTTCGGGACCGAGATCGACGCTGCCGGGCTGGAGGCGTGCACCACCCGCGCGAACGATCTGATGGCGCTGTCCCGCGAGCGGATCGCCGCCGAACTGCTCAAGCTGCTCGTCGCGGCGCGCGCCGTTGCGGTGATCGCACTGATGGTCGAGCGCGGCATCTGGCGTGCGGTGCTGCCCGAGATCGACGCCGACGGGGTCGAGCGGCTGGCCGCGCTGGTCGATCACGAACATGCCGCCGGCATTGCGCCCGATCCGATCCGGCGTCTGGCCGCACTGATCCCCGCCCGCGACGGCGATGTGGTCGCTGCACGGCTGAAACTGTCGAACACCAATCGCAAACGCGTCGTCGCGGCGACGCAGGGGATTGGCGACGAAGGCCCGCGCGCCCTCGCCTATCGCCACGGCGTGGCTGGCGCGATCGACCGGTTGCTGATCGCAGGTGCGGACGTCGCGCCGATTGCCGACTGGTCGCCGCCGGCATTTCCGATCAACGGCGGCGCGCTGGTCGAACGGGGCCTGCGCAAGGGGCCCGACGTCGCCGCAATGCGCCGGCGGATCGAGACTCAGTGGATTGCGGAGGGCTTTCCCGATCAGGCCCGGGTCGATGCGATCGCGGACAAGGCGGTCACCGAAACGCTCGCCTGAGCCTTCAGGCCAGGATCGGGACCCGGCTGAAGATCGACTCGAACGCCTGAGCCGCCTCGAGCGGCCGCGCGAAGACATAGCCCTGGCCATAGGTGCATCCGAGCGCCGCGAGCGTCTGGGCCAAGTCGCCCGTCTCGATCCCCTCCGCGGTCGTCTGCATGTTAAGCGCCTGTGCGAGACTGAGGATCGCGCGGACGATCGACACCTTGTCGCGGTCCGCCAGCATCCCCGTCACAAAGCTCCGGTCGATCTTCAGCACATCGATCGGCAGTTTCTGGAGATAGGCGAGATTGGAATAACCGGTGCCGAAATCGTCCATGGCGAGCGTCGTACCGAGATCCTTCAGCGCGTGCATCGCCTGCGCGATCCGGTCCGGGTCGGACACGATCGCGCTTTCGGTCAATTCGAGCGTGAACCGATCGCCGCCGAGTCGCGAGCGAGACAGCGCCGACTCGACCACCGGCGCGATCGCGTCGCGCTGCAGCTGGATCGCGGACAGGTTCACCGCGACGCGAACGCCGCAATGCCCGCCGGCACGCACGTCCCACGCCGCCAGCGTCCGCGCCGCCGCATCGATCGCCCAGCGCCCCAGTGGAACGATCAGCCCCGATTCCTCGGCAACCGGAATGAACTGTGTCGGCGGGATCTCGCGACCATCCTCGTCGGTCCACCGCGCCAGCGCCTCGAACGCGACGATACGCCCGGTCGCAAGGTCGCAGATCGGCTGATAGGCGAGCCGCAGCCGGTCATTCTCGATCGCGCGACGCAGCGCGGTCTCCATGCCGAACTGTTCGCGGGCGATCACGAATTCCTGGCGCTGATAGCATTCGGTCCGACCCGTCGCCTTGCCGCGCTTCACCGCAAATTGCGCGTGGCGGATCATCTCGGCCGTGTCCCCGGTCTCGTCCCGGCCATAGGCGATGCCGATCGAGCATTCGACGCGGATCTCGTAATCGGTGAGGCGGAACGGCGCGATCAGCGCGCGCTGGATCCGGTCGGCGAGACGCAGTGCCTCTGCGGGATCCTCGTCGATCGTCATCAGCACCGCGAACTGCCCGCCGCCGACCCGCGCCAGCGTATCGCGCACCCGCAGCGCGCCCTTGATCCGCCGCGCGACGGTGATCAGCATCTCGTCGCCGACCAGCGATCCCAGGCACGCGTTCAGCCGCCCGAACCGGTCGATATCGATCGCCAGGACCGCGCGCGCGGCGTGATCCTCGACCGCCTCGACCAGATCCTCGAACCCTTCGCGGTTGAGCAGCCCGGTCAGGCTGTCGGTCGTCATCTCGCGCCGCATGCTGCGTTCGGTATGGATCTGCGAGGTCCGGTCAACGAAGCTCAGCGTGCACCGGTCGTGGATCGCTGCGCTGCTCCGCGCGATCGTCACGCGGTAATGCCGGCAATCGATTGTGTCGCCAAAGGCCCAGTCGAAGTCGAGTCGGGTCTGCGACGTCAGCAGAAAGGCGATGATCCGATCGCCCAGATCGGCGATCATCGGCGACCGCGTCGCGACGACGCCCAGCCCGGCGAGGCGATAGGCCCGGTTCATCGCGAACAGCTCGAGCCCACCGTTCTCGAGCGTCAGGTGGACCATCGGAATCGGGCTCAGCTCGAGGCCCCGCGCGACGAGTTCAGCCGAGACGGTTGCCGGTTGTTCGGCCTCGTGAAGAACCCATTCCATAGTCCTGCCTAACCCGGCTTCGTTAAGGCCGCGTGAAATTTACAAAAGACCCAAAACGAGTACGATTATTTCAACGCCGGTTCAGACAGCCCGGCACCAGTCCGCAACGACCCGGCCGCTGGCCCCCGGTTTACCCTAGAGCCAGATCGCGATGGTCAGCACGCATCGCCATAGCATAGACGAATTTCAGCCGAATCGGTTGTCGCGGGGAAAACCTGTGGGGGGCATCCGCCCGGCCGCGCCGCGCGCCGTACGCCACGGCCCCAGATCCGCCTCGGTCCGCGTGCGCTTGGTCTCGCCGCCCATCGCCCAGCTCAAGCCGTTGGCGAACACAAAGGTGATCGCATCCGCCAGCCCGCCATCGCGGTAACGCTGGAGCTGTACCCCCTGCCCGCGATTCATCTCGACCAGCTCGTTGATCGGGAACACCAGCAGCTTGCGGTTGTCGCCGATCGCCGCGACATAATCGTCCGCGGGGTCGACCGGGCGGACCAGCTTCACCTTCTCGCCGATCCGCGGCGTCATCACCGTCTTGCCCTTGCGCGTCTCCGCGATCACGTCCGCCGCGGTCGCGATGAACGCGCGGCCATCGGTCGCCGCCACCATCAGCTTGGCCTGCCGCGCCGCAGGCAAGAGCGCGACGATCCCGACGCTGCCGTCGAGGTCGATCATCGCGCGTACCGGCTCGCCAAAGCCGCGCCCGCCCGGCAGCTTGTCGGCCGCCAGCGTGAAGAACCGCCCATTCTCCGCCGCCAGCAGCAGCTTGTCCGTCGTCTGCGCGTGGAAGGCGAAGGCGGGGCCGTCGCCCTCCTTGAACTTCAGCGCCTCGGGGCTGGCCAGATCATTGTGCCCGCGCATCGCCCGGATCCAGCCGCGCTGCGACAGGATCACCGTGATTGGCTCGCGTTCGATCATCGCCTCGAGCGGAATGTCGCGGGTCGGGGCGGCCTCCTCGATCGTGGTGCGCCGCTTGCCGAGCAGCGTCTCGGCGCCATAGCGGTCGCGGATCTTGCGCAGGTCCGCCTTCATCCGCTTCTTCTGCAGCTTGGGATCGGCGAGCAACGCGGTCAGCGTCGCCTGTTCCTTGTCGAGCTTGTCGCGCTCGGTCTTGATCTCGAACTCTTCGAGCCGGCGAAGCGACCGCAGCCGCATGTTCAGGATCGCCTCCGCCTGACGATCGGTCAGGTTGAACTCGGCGATCATCACCTTTTTCGGCTCGTCCTCGGTGCGGATGATCTCGATCACGCGGTCGAGATTGAGATAGGCGATCAGATAGCCGTCGAGCAGCTCGATCCGGTCCGCGATCTTCTCCAGCCGGTGCTGGGTCCGCCGGGTCAGCACCACGAACTGATGCTCGACCCAGGCCGCCAGCGCCTCGCGCAGCGACATCACGCGCGGCGTGCGATCCTTGTCGAGCACGTTGAGGTTTAGGCTCACCCGCGTCTCGAGATCGGTCAGCCGGAACAGCCCGTCCATCAGCACCTGCGGATCGACCGTCCGGCTGCGCGGCTCCAGCACGATGCGGATCTCGGCATCCGATTCGTCGCGCACGTCCGCCAGGATCGGGAGGCGCTTGGCGTTGATCAGGTCGGCGATCTGCTCGATCAGCTTGCCCTTCTGTACGCCGTACGGGATCTCGGACACGATCAGCGTCCACATCCCGCCCTTTTCACGCTCGATCTCCCAACGCGCACGTACCCGGAACCCGCCGCGCCCGGTGGCGTAGGATTCGCGGATCACCGCGGGCGGATCGACGACCAGCCCGCCGGTCGGAAAGTCCGGCCCCGTCACATGCGCCAGGATCGCGTCATTGTCGGCATCGGGCTGATCGACCAGCAGGATCGCCGCCTCGATCAGCTCGGCGGCGTTGTGCGGCGGGATGCTCGTCGCCATCCCGACCGCGATCCCGCTCGCGCCATTGGCGAGCAGGTTGGGGAACATGCCGGGGAACAGCTCGGGCTCCTCGTCCTCGCCATTATAGGTCGGGCGAAGATTGGCCGCATCCTCGTCGAGCCCCTCCATCAGGTCGACCGCAACCTGAGTCAGCCGTGCCTCGGTATAGCGGTAGGCGGCGGCATTATCCCCGTCGATATTGCCGAAATTGCCCTGCCCGTCGACCAGCGGATAGCGCAGCGAGAAGGTCTGCGCGAGACGGACCATCGCGTCATAGACCGACTGGTCGCCATGCGGATGATATTTGCCGATCACGTCGCCGACGACGCGCGCGCATTTCTTGTAGCCCTGGCTCGGATCGAGCTTCAGCAGCCGCATCGCCCAGAGCAGCCGCCGGTGCACCGGCTTCATCCCGTCGCGCACATCGGGCAACGACCGCGCGGTGATCGTCGAGAGCGCATAGACGAGATACCGCTCGCTCAGCGCGCTGTCGAAGGGGGCGTCGACGATGGAATCGAAGGGATCTTTGAAATCGGTGACCATAGTTGCCTTGTGGATAGCAAGCGCGGCCCAAAGGTTCCACTGTTGTTCTCACCACCCCGACCAGAACGCCCTGTCCTCATCCGCTGCCCGTCACCCTGAAGAACGTCAGGACCCACGAGCCAAGCCTCCCACCGATATTGCGTCCACCCGCGACGTCCGCCACCGTCAGACCATGACCGCTTCTGCGTTCGTCACCTGCTCCCCGAAAGGCCCCGCAACCCCATGATCCGCCTTGCCTTTCTCGCGCTCGCCGCCATCTCCACACCGGTGATCGCCGGACCGCCCGCACCCAAGCTCCTGACCTGGCCCGACCTCGTCAAACGGCCGAAGCCGAGCCCAGACGCGACCATCGCCTATGGCCCGGACCAGATGCAGAAGGTCGATGTCTGGCGCCCGAAGGGCAAAGGCCCCTTCCCGGTCGTGGTGATGGTGCATGGCGGCTGCTGGACGACGAGCATCGCCGACCGCAGCCTGATGAACTGGGTTGCGGACGATCTGCGCAAGGACGGCATCGCGGTCTGGAACATCGATTATCGCGGCGTCGACCGCGCCGGCGGAGGTTATCCGGGGAGCTTCGAGGACGCGGCGAAGGCGACCGACGCGCTCACTGCGAACGCGGCGACCTTCAGTCTCGACACGCGCCGCATCGTCGCGATCGGCCATTCCGCCGGTGGCCATCTCGCGCTCTGGCTCGCCGCCCGCGCGAAGCTTCCTGCTGCCAGCCCGCTTCATAGCAGCGCGCCGCTGCACATCGACCATGTCATCAGCCTCGGCGGCCTGCCCGATCTTGAGGCGACGGCGGCCACCCCCGCCAATGGCTGCGGCACGGAGGTCGTCGCCAAGCTCGTCGGCATGCCCAGCGCGGCCCGCGGGGACGTGTACGCCGACACCTCGGTGCCGCGCCTTCTCCCGCTCGGCATAGTGCAGGACCTCGTCAACGGTCGCGAGGACCGGATCATCCCCTTCCCCTTCGCCACCGACTATGTCGCCAAGGCAAAAACCGCAGGCGACACCGCCCTCCTCCACACCATCCCGGCAACCGGCCATGTCGAACTCGTCGCACCCGAGACAGCGGCCTGGGCGGAGGCGAAACGGCTGATCGCGGCTGCCCTGAAATGACCGTGAACCCGCCCGTATCTACAAAGGCCCGACCATGACCCTCGACGAAGCCCGCGCACTCGACGCCGCCGATCCTCTGGCAGCGTACCGGGCGCAGTTCGCGCTGCCGGAAGGCGTCATCTATCTCGACGGCAATTCACTCGGCGCGCTCCCCACGGCGACGCCCGCCGCGCTCGCCGACGTCGCGACCCGGCAATGGGGCGACCGGCTGATCCGCAGCTGGAACGAGGGCTGGATCGACGCGCCGCAGCGGATCGGCGCGAAGATCGCCCCGCTGATCGGCGCCGCCGCCGACGAGGTGATCATCGGCGACACGACCTCGACGCATCTGTTCAAGGCGCTCGTCGCGGCGTTGCGCGCCAACCCCGACCGCCACACGGTGCTGAGCGAGGCCGGCAATTTCCCGACCGACCTCCACATCGCCGAGGGCGCGGTCGCCTGCATCCCCGGCGCCCGGCTGAAGGTGGTCGCGCGCGCGGATCTCGCAGAGGCGCTGGACGAGGACACCGCGGTGCTGCTGCTCACCCATGTCCACTACAAGACCGGCGAGCGCTTCGACATGACCGCGTGGACCGCCCGCGCCCACGATGCCGGCGCGCTGATGCTCTGGGACCTCAGCCACAGCGTCGGCGCGGTGCCGATCGACCTGAACGGCGCCGACGCCGATCTGGCGGTCGGCTGCACGTACAAATACCTCAACGGCGGCCCCGGCGCGCCCGCCTTTATCTATGTCGCGACGCGCTGGCAGGACAGGCTCGCCAGCCCGCTGTCCGGCTGGATGGGCCACGCCGCGCCCTTCGCGTTCGAGGACGCCTATCGCCCCGCGCCGGGGATGAAGCGCTGGCTCGCGGGCACCCCCGCGATGCTGTCGACCGCCGCGCTCGAAACCGCGCTCGATCTCTGGGCCGACATCGACCAGCACGCCGTCGCCGCCAAAAGCGCCCGTCTGTTCGACATCCTCGCCGCCGCCGGTGACGCGCTCGGCCTCGACTGCGTCAGTCCGCGCGATCCCGCCCAGCGCGGCAGCCATATCAGCTTCCGCCACCCCCATGCGCATGCGATCACGCAGGCGCTCATCGCGCACGGCGTCATCGGCGACTTCCGCGACCCCGACATCCTCCGCCTCGGCCTGACCCCGCTCTATCTCAGTCATGAAGACGTCTGGTGCGCGGGCGAGGTGCTGAAAAAGATCGTCGAAACGGGAGAGTGGCAGAATCCGCAGTATTCGGAACGACTTGCCGTTACCTGAGAATAGAAGCCTTAGCTGACGGCCAAGAGTTGTAAAATAACGCTGCTTTGTATCCTACGAACCAACACTGACTTTCATTACATGATCTGTTAGCCGATAGGCGCGGCGCATGGGGAGCGTCGCGCCGTGGGGGCGTAGCAGTGACAATCAAACAGTCGGATCATGTCGAATTATACGGCATTCAGATGCTGCGTGCGATCGCGGCGCTGGCCGTCGTCGTCCATCACACGCTGGAGGAGTCGGGGGGTGCGATCGGAAAGTTCAGCCCCGACTGGCTGACGACATCGGGCGCATCGGGCGTCGACATATTCTTCGTCATCAGCGGCTTCATCATGTTTCACGTCACGTTCAGGGATCGCCGCGGCCCGCCGACACCCGGGACCTTCCTGTTCCGCCGCGCCACCCGCATCTACCCCTTCTACTGGTTGTGCTGCCTCGCCGTGCTGACGATCTCGGCGATGGGATTCCTAGCTTCCAACCATTATCCCGCACGGACGATCGCCGGCGCGCTGATGCTGCTGCCGGGCAATGCGCTGCTCGGAACCGCGTGGACGCTCGTCTATGAAATGTATTTCTACCTTCTCTTCGCGGCCACGCTCTGGGCGCGCTCGGCGACGCTATCGGTGATCGCGACGATCGCGGCGATCCTGTGCCTGCAGGTCGCGGGATCGCTGATGCCTCCGACCGCCACCGCCAAGTTTCTAGCGAGCCCGCTATCGCTCGAATTCTGCTTCGGCCTCGTCCTTGGATATGGCTATGCCGCCTGGACACGCCGCGACCGGGCCTGGCCCGTGCCGCCCGTCATGGCACTTGTCGCAATGGCGGTCATGGCCGTCGTGCCGCTGTTCGTCGCGCACGACGCCACCACCAGCCTGCCCGAACTGCCGCGCATCGCGGCGTGGGGCCTGCCCGCAGTCGTCGTCGTCGCCAGCGTCTTGACGATCGGTGCACCACGCAACGCGGTTGCGCGGTTCCTCGTCCTGCTCGGCGACGCCTCCTATGCGCTGTATCTCACCCACGCCTTCGTGATGATGGGCTATGGATGGCTGGTGAAGATCCCCGCGGTCAGCCGACTGCCGCAGCAACCCGTCGTGGTCCTGATCGTCATCATCGCGATCATCATCGGCCTGCTCGCCCATCTGCTGGTCGAGAAACCGCTGCTCGGTCCCGTTCGCCGACTGACCCCGGCCCGCCCCGCCCGGGCGGCGCCGGTGGACCAGCCGCTTCCCGAAGTCGCGGGATAGCATCGACAGCCCTGCATTCCGTTCACACCGGTACGCCGATCCGATTGCACCGCCCGCGCCCTTCGCCTATAGGCGCGGCCTATTCCGGCCTCGGCTCCGCGAAGATTATCGTGGGGGTCGGGGCCGCTCAATTTTCAGGGGACCGCGCATGGCTCGCCGCCGCCAGATCTACGAAGGCAAGGCCAAGATCCTCTACGAGGGTCCCGAACCCGGCACGCTGATCCAGTATTTCAAGGACGACGCGACCGCGTTCAATGCCCAGAAAAAGGGCACGATCAACGGCAAGGGCGTTCTCAACAACCGGATTTCCGAGCACATCTTCACGCTGCTCGATCATATCGGCGTGCCGACGCACTTCATCCGCCGGCTCAACATGCGCGAGCAGCTGATCCGCCAGGTCGAGATCGTCCCGATCGAGGTCGTCGTGCGCAACGTCGCCGCGGGTTCGATCTCGAAGCGTCTCGGGATCGAGGAGGGCACCAAGCTGCCCCGCACGATCATCGAATATTACTATAAGGACGATGCGCTCGGCGATCCAATGATCTCCGACGAGCATATCGCCGCGTTCGGCTGGGCGAGCCAGGAGGAGATGCACGACATCGCCGACCTCGCGATCCGCGTGAACGATTTCCTGTGCGGGCTGTTCGCCGGCGTCGGCATCCGCCTCGTCGACTTCAAGCTCGAATTCGGCCGCATCTTCGACAACGACTATGGCCGCATCATCCTCGCGGACGAGATCAGCCCCGATGGCTGCCGTCTGTGGGACATGGAAACCAACGAGAAGATGGACAAGGACCGCTTCCGCCGCGATCTCGGCGGCGAAGTCGAGGCCTATCAGGAGGTTGCACGCCGTCTTGGCCTGCTGCCCGAAGGCGGCGACAATTCGGTCCTCGACCTCGAAAAGCATCGCAAGAACCGGGGCAAGTAAATGAAACTCAAGGTTTTCGTGACACTCAAGCCCGGCGTGCTCGACCCGCAGGGCCGCGCCATCCACCACGCGCTCGGCAGCCTCGGCTTCGACGGCGTGCAGGACGTCCGCCAGGGCAAGCTGATCGAGCTGGAGGTCGCCGACGATACCGACGACGCGACGATCGACGGCATGTGCCGCAAGCTGCTCGCCAATACGGTGATCGAGAATTACCGGGTCGAGAAGGCATGAAGACCGCGGTCATCGTCTTCCCCGGCTCCAACTGCGACCGCGACATCGCCGTCGCGCTGGAAACGGTGACCGGCGTCAAGCCGACCATGGTCTGGCACGGCGATGCCGACCTGCCGGGCGATGTCGGGCTGGTCGCGGTGCCCGGCGGCTTCTCCTACGGCGATTACCTGCGCTCGGGCGCGATCGCCGCACGCTCGCCGATCATGCGCGCGGTCGTCGAGCAGGCGGGCAAGGGCCTACCCGTGCTCGGCATCTGCAACGGCTTTCAGGTTCTGACCGAGGCGGGGCTCCTGCCCGGCGCGCTGATGCGCAACCAGGGGCTGAACTTCGTTTGCCGTGACGTCGCGCTGACTGTCGAGACGTCCTCGAGCCGCTTCACGTCTGGCTATAGCGCTGGCGAACGCGTCTCCTTCCCGGTCGCGCATCATGACGGCAATTACTTCGCCGACACAGAGACGCTCGACCGCCTCGAAGGCGAAGGCCGCGTCGCCTTCCGCTATGCCGAGAGCGTCAACGGATCGGTGCGCAACATCGCTGGCCTGCTCAACGACAAGGGCAACGTGCTCGGCATGATGCCGCACCCCGAACGCCGGATCGAAGCGGCGCATGGCGGCACGGATGGCCGACGGCTGTTCGAAGGTCTGATGGAAGCCGTCAGCGCTTAATCGGGTTCGTCACCCTACCCCACCCCATCCGTTTGCCATGAGCGAAGTCGAAGGGCCTGAGACCCAGGTGCTTCGACTTCGCCCAGCACGAACGGGTGGGGGCGGAAGCGGATCGCATGCGACAGGCTCAAACCCGCGTCCGGAACGGCGAGAAGTCCGTCCCCTCGTCATACACATCGACCCCCTCGCGCCGCTTGAGCCACCCCACCGCGACATAGGTTAGCGGCGTCAGCAGCACCTCCCACGACACCTTCAGCGCGAACTGGCTGACCATCACCATCAGCATCGCCTCGACCGGCCAGTCGGGCGCGCCGTAAAAGGCCAGTGGATAGAAGATCAGGCTGTCGAACGCCTGCCCTACCACCGTGCTCCCGATCGTCCGCGTCCACAGCATGCGCCCCTTGGTCCAGATCTTCATCCGCGCGAGCACGAAGCTGTTGGCGAACTCGCCCACCCAGAACGCGCAGATCGAGGCCAGCACGATCCGCGGCACCTGTCCGAACACCGACTCATACGCCGCCTGCCCCGTCCACCCCGCGTCCGGCGGCAGCGCGACGACCACCGTCGACATGAACACCATGAACAGCATCGCGCCGAACCCGGCCCAGATGCAGCGGCGCGCACGCGCATAGCCGTAGACTTCGGTCAGCACGTCGCCGATCACATAGCTGACCGGAAAGAACAGGATCCCCGCGCCGAACGGCCAGGCACCGATGAACGGCAGGTCGATCACCGCCCGCTTGCCCGCGCCGATGACGTTGGACAGCAGGAGGATCGTGACGAATGCCGCCATCACGAAATCGAAATAGCGGAACTGTTCACTGCGCATGGCAGTGGCCGCCACCGGCTCGGGCGCGTCGGGATCCACGATATTCATCGCGTCGTTATGATGACGGTTCCAAGCTCGTGCAATGCACGCTAATCGGAACGCGTGCGCGCCCGTAGCTCAGTTGGATAGAGCAAGGAGCTTCTACCTCCTCGGTCGGGGGTTCGACTCCCTCCGGGCGCGCCAATTTCCCTAACGGTCTCGGCGATAGGTCGCGAGATAGGCGATCACGTCGGCGCGCTGCTGCGCACCGGACAGACCGGCAAAGCGCATCGTCGTCCCCGGCACCAGGCCCTGCGGTGCCCGGAGCCACGCATCGAGCCGCGCCGCATCCCAGCGCCCGCCCATTGCCTGCAACGCCGCGGTATAGGCAAATCGCGGCCGGCGTTGCGCGACCGGGCCGTCGACCACGTCGTAGAGATTGGGACCGTCGGTATCGGGCGCGTCCGCACCGATCGTGTGGCAGGCCTTGCACTGAACGAACACGCGCGCACCCGCCACGGGGTCACCGGTCAGCGTCCCGACCACCACGCGGCGTTCCACGGCGGCGGCATCCCGGCCATCGCCCGTCTGCTGGCATGCGCCGACGAGCATCACCCCCAGTGTCACCCCGATCCTCCGCATGCCTTCGCTCCGATACCACCGGCCCGCCCTAACGGCTGCATCCCCCGCCTAGCGCAGATTTTCGGGCGAAACGAGGCAGCGGCGTGACGAGCGGTGCTGTCAAGTTTTGCCGCCGGTGCTAGCTTGTCGTCAGCGACGCAGTGCCGATACGGCATCGCGTCCTCGGCGCCCCGCCCGGATACGAGAGTGTCGCACGGACGGGCGGGGCGCCCCGTTCATTTTCAATTCACGACTGCTTGGCATAAGCCATGGGCAGAGGCGTTGCCGAGTATCGCGTAACCTTCAGCGCCCCGCCAGTTTTCAGTCACACGGGCCGGCGGGGCGCGCAGCACCATCCCTCCCCGCTTTGTCGGCATCGTTCGGTGCAGACCGCACATAGCGCATTCGGGTTCGCCGAATCGCAATTCGATCTCCAGGTTTGTCCCGCAATCGGTCGGCACAACTTCCTTTCAAAAGTCTTGATACATCGCGGCATTCCGCCCATATCCGATCTGTCCGACGCGCTTCCCCAAGACAGCAGCGTCGGCGCTGGACTGCGGCCCGCACGAGTTATCCCCTTTTCTCGAGCGGGCCGATTCCCTCAGAAAGCGACAGAAGACACGAACGCACGAACTATGTGCGTGAGCGCTGCGCGGCGTGCCTCAGCGCCGTTCGGGGCCTGCTGCCACGGCGTCGGCGGCCGCCTGTACCGCGTCCAGCCGGGCCTTGAGCGGATCCACGCCGTTGATCGCACTCGCATCGGCCTGCAGTAGCTGCAGTGTGCCCCGGCGTGTGTCGAAGGCCGGCCAGCGCGGTAGTCCCGGCGCGTTGGGATCGCCCTTGCGCACGAAGTTTACGACATAACGGTTGGCGAGCTGCGCGGCGCGGGCATCCTGCGGGGTCAGCGCCGCGCCGTATTTCGCCGCAACCGTGTCGAAGAAATACGGGATGTCCGTGGCATGCGGCGCACCCGACCAGTCCTTGCGCATCGATTGCGCGACATAACCGAAGCGATAGAGATAGGCGGGCTGCCCCGCGCGCTGCGTCTCCTGCGCGACGAGCCGCGCGGGTTCGTGCATCAGGCGGTCGCGTCCTACCTCGGGACCGACCGCGGCAAGTTCCTGCGCGCCCGCGGGATCATAGGCGGCGCGGGCGGCGTCGGCCTGCGCACCGAAGCTGGCGAACAGCCCCTGCTTGGACGTCTCGCCAAAGCCCGCGATATCCGCATCGGTGGTCCCGACCATCATCGGCACCGCTATCGCGGTCCCCCGCCGCATCGCTCCGTCGGTCGTGCCGACCACGACGCGGCCATCGACGATCGGTCCGCCGGCATAGGTCGGCACATTCACCGGGCCCCGATAGGCAAGGTTCAACTCGCCGCGCACCTGCTCGGCGGGCAAGGCGCGAAGCGACGCGAGCGTTTCCGCATCAGATCGTCCCGTAATGCCCTGGGCCGTCGCAAAGTTGACGCCGATCGTCTCGGCCGAAGGCCTGCCGCCCGCCTCACCGCGAAGCGGCACGCCACCGATCAATGTCCGCCCGCCGCCCGACATCACGATCGCCCGCGCGAACAGCCCCTTCGCCATCGGTGACGCCATCAAGTTCAAAACCGAAGCGCCCCCTGCCGATTCACCCATCAGCGTGACCTGCGCCGGATCGCCCCCGAATTTTGCGATGTTCGCCCGCACCCATTGCAACGCCGCAATCTGGTCGAGCAGCGCATAGTTGCCGAGCGGTCCCTCGTTCGCCGCGCTCAGCGCGGGATGCGCGAAAAAGCCGAACCGTCCGAGCCGGTAGTTGAAGCTGACGAACACGACGTCCTGCCGTGCGAACGCCGACCCGTCATAGACCGCAGGCGACGACCCGCCATTCACGAACCCGCCGCCATAGATCCAGACCAGCACGGGTTTAGGCGCCGCTGACGCCGCCGGACGCCAGACGTTGAGGACGAGACAATCCTCCGCCGGCGTCGTGCCGAGCGGCGCCGCATCGCTCGGAAAGGGCAGTTGCATGCAGTCATGCCCGAAACGGTCCGCGGCGCGCACGCCCGACCATTTCTGCACCGGCTGCGGCGCCCACCAGCGCAAGGGGCCGACCGGCGGCGCTGCAAAGGCTATGCCCTTGAAGACCGCGACGCCTGCGGCCGTCGTGCCGGTCACCGACCCGCCCTCGACCTTGACCGGGGGCGTCACGCCCTGCGCCGCGCCTGTGCCCGGGACCATCGCGGCAACACACGTCATCGCGATCGCCAGCGTCGTCGACGCCCTCTGCATGTTCATCACCGCTCTCCCCCGGTCCTGCTTGTCTACGAGGGAATGGAACACCCGCGCCCATCCTGCAATCGGGGAAACCGCTCAGGCGAAGAGGCGCACGCCGCCCATGGGGCTCACTCCCACTCGATCGTGCCGGGCGGCTTCGACGTATAGTCGTAGGTGACGCGGTTGATGCCCTTGACCTCGTTGATGATCCGGGTCGCCACGCGCGGCAGGAAGTCGCCGGGGAACTGGAACGCCTGCGCGGTCATCCCGTCGGTCGAGGTCACGGCGCGCAGGGCGAGGACGTTGTCGTAGGTGCGGCCGTCGCCCATCACGCCGACACTGCGCACGGGCAGCAGCACCGCGAACGCCTGCCAGATCGTGTCGTAGAGCCCCGCCGCGCGGATCTCCTCAAGATAGATCGCATCCGCCTTGCGCAGGATGTCGCAGCGTTCCTTGGTGACTTCGCCGGGGATGCGGATCGCGAGGCCGGGTCCGGGGAACGGGTGACGCCCGACGAAGATCTCGGGCAGACCCAATTCGCGACCAAGCGCGCGGACCTCGTCCTTGAACAGTTCGCGCAAGGGCTCGACGAGCTTCATGTTCATCCGCTCGGGCAGACCGCCGACATTGTGGTGGCTCTTGATCGTTACCGACGGCCCGCCGGTGAAGCTGACGCTCTCGATCACGTCGGGATAGAGCGTACCCTGAGCCAGGAACTCCGCCCCGCCCAGCTTCTTGGCCTCGGCATCGAACACGTCGATGAACGTCTTGCCGATGAACTTGCGCTTCAGCTCGGGGTCGGTGATCCCGGCGAGACCGCTGAGGAACAGCTCCTCGACGTTCACATGGATCAGCGGGATGTTGTAGGCGCCGCGGAACAGGCTGACGACCTGCTCGCTCTCGCCCGCGCGCATCAGGCCGTGGTCGACATAGACGCAGGTGAGCTGCTCGCCGATCGCCTCATGGATCAGAACTGCCGCCACCGCCGAATCGACGCCGCCCGACAGGCCGCAGATGACCCGGCCGCTACCGACCTGCGCGCGGATCTCGGCGATCTTGGTCTCGCGGAACTCGGCCATCGTCCAGTCGCCGCTCAGCCCGCAGACGTGCCGCGCGAAATTGGCGATCAGCTTGCCGCCATCGGGCGTGTGAACGACCTCGGGGTGGAACTGCACGCCGTAGAAGCGCCGCGCCTCGTCGGCGACGATCGCATAGGGGGCACCGGTCGACACCGCGACGGGGGTGAAGCCCGGCGGGATCGCGTCGACCTTGTCGCCATGGCTCATCCAGACCTGGTGCCGCTCACCCTCGGCCCACAGCCCGTCGAACAGCGCGCAAGGCGCCTTCACCTCGACGAACGCGCTGCCGAATTCGCCGCCGTCACCCGAGACGATCACGTTGCCGCCGAGCTGTGCGGACATGACCTGCTGGCCGTAACAGATGCCGAGGATCGGGATCCCCGCCTCGAAGAAATGCTGCGGCACCCGGGGGCTGTTCTCGGTCGTGACCGAGGCGGGACCACCCGACAGGATGATCCCCTTTGGCTGCATCCGTTCGAACGCGGCCGCGGCGGACTGGAAGGGGGCGATCTCGCTATAGACGCCCGCCTCGCGCACGCGGCGGGCGATCAGCTGGGTTACCTGGCTGCCGAAATCGACGATGAGAATGCTGTCTGGGTGCTCCATGTCGGGCGCATAGCCGGATGGGACCCGTAACGAAAGAGGCCGCGCCTCCCGGATGGGAAACGCGGCCTGCAATTCGACTAACGAGAGGCGGGGATTATGCCGCTTCGTTGTAATCCTCGTCCGACATCACCGGACCCGAATCCTGGCCCTTCGCCGAGACGTCGCGATCGACGAACTCGATAACGGCCATCGGCGAGGCGTCCGACATGCGGATGCCGGCCTTGATGACGCGAGTGTAGCCGCCGTTGCGATCCGCATAGCGGGTCGCCAGAACGTCGAACAGCTTCACCAGCTGGGCATCGTCGAGCAGCTTGCCGTGCGCGAGACGACGGTTGGACAGGCCACCCTTCTTCGCGAGCGTGATCAGCTTCTCGATGTAGGGACGCAATTCCTTCGCCTTGGCGACGGTGGTGGTGATCTGCTCGTGCTTGATGAGCGCGGCGCTCATGTTGCGGAACAGAGCAAGACGGTGGGCCGAGGTCCGCTGAAGCTTACGGCCGCCTACGCGATGGCGCATGTTTAATACCTTTTCGTTCGTTCAGGGGCCGTATGAGGTACCCGGGAGCTGGTCGCCGTTAAGGCCGGCGACCGATGCCTTCGTAAAGACGGCAAGGACGGGTTCCGTCAATCACGAAACCCGCGCCTTGCCCGCTTTGTCTCCAGCCGGGTGGCGACCCGGCAAAGCCGTGTCGTCGAACGGGTCGGTCGAAACCGACCCGCCGGCCGGGCTGTCTGGTCTCCGGTGCAGCATGGCTGCCCCGGTGCCAGATCAGCCCATGATTTCCTGCTCGAGCTTCTTGGCCATCTCTTCGATGTTCTCAGGCGGCCAGCCCGGGATTTCCATGCCCAGACGAAGACCCATCGACGACAGCACTTCCTTGATCTCGTTCAAAGACTTGCGGCCGAAGTTAGGCGTGCGCAGCATCTCGGCTTCGGTCTTGCCGACCAGATCGCCGATGTAGATGATGTTGTCGTTCTTGAGGCAGTTCGCCGAACGCACCGACAGCTCGAGCTCGTCGACCTTCTTGAGAAGGTAACGGTTGATCTGCTGCGTATCGCCTGCGGGCTCCGCACCACCGGCAGCGGGTGCTGCCTGGCCGATCGGGGCCGACGAACGGGTGACCGACGAATCGTCGAAGTGGACGAACAGCGCGAGCTGGTCCTGAAGGATGCGACCGGCATAGCCGACTGCGTCTTCCGGGGTGATCGTGCCGTCGGTTTCGATCGTCAGCGTCAGCTTGTCGTAATCCAGGTCCTGACCGACGCGGGTCGGGTCGACCTTGTACGACACCTGACGTACCGGCGAGTAGAGCGCATCGACCGGGATCAGACCGATCGGCGCGTCGGCCGGGCGGTTTGCGGTAGCGGGCACGTAACCCTTACCGATGTCGGCGGTCAGCTCCATGTTGAGCGTCGCACCCTCATCGAGGTGGCAGATCACGAGATCCTTGTTCATGATCTCGATGTCGCCCGAGACGGCGATGTCGCCGGCCTTGACTTCACCCGGACCCGTTGCCGAGAGCTGGAGGCGCTTGGGCCCCTCGCCCTGCATGCGGATCGCGATCTGCTTCACGTTGAGGACGATGTCGGTCACGTCCTCGCGGACGCCGGCCAGAGACGAGAACTCATGCAGCACGTTCTCGATCTTGATCGAGGTCACGGCCGCGCCCTGCAGCGACGAAAGCAACACGCGACGCAGCGCGTTGCCGAGCGTCAGGCCGAAGCCACGCTCGAGCGGCTCAGCGATGAAGGTCGCCTTGCGCTTGGTGTCGCCACCGGCCTTTTTCTCCAGGCCGCTGGGCTTCTTGAGTTCCTGCCAGTTCTTTGCGTTGACAGACACTTGCTTCCCCTAATTTGGGGGCCGGCGGACAGGACGTCCACCGGCCATGAATATGCACCCGTGCCGCGCGATCAACCGCGCACGGGCAACGTCGGAGAAATCAGACGCGACGACGCTTCGAAGGACGAACGCCGTTGTGCGGGATCGAGGTCACGTCGCGGATCGACGTGATCTGGAAACCGACTGCCTGCAGCGCGCGCAGTGCCGACTCGCGGCCCGAACCGGGGCCCTTCACTTCGACTTCGATCGTCCGGACGCCGTGCTCGGCGGCCTTCTTGCCCGCGTCTTCCGCTGCGACCTGCGCCGCGTACGGAGTCGACTTGCGCGAGCCCTTGAAGCCCATTGCGCCGGCCGACGACCACGAGATCGCGTTGCCCTGGGCATCGGTGATCGTGATCATGGTGTTGTTGAAGCTGGCATTCACGTGTGCGACGCCAGAGGTGATGTTCTTGCGCTCGCGCCGCTTAATGCGCTGAGGTTCGCGTGCCATGGTGTATTTCCTGACCTGTATCTGCGTGACGCCGGGCGGTCCCTCGGGACCAGCGCCGGCGGAGTAATCCGGTGTTGAGTCGGATTACTTCTTCTTGCCGGCGATCGGCTTAGCCTTGCCCTTGCGGGTGCGCGCATTGGTGTGCGTGCGCTGGCCGCGGACCGGCAGGCCCTTACGGTGACGAAGACCACGATAGCAGGCGAGATCCATCAGGCGCTTGATGTTCATCGACACCTGGCGACGCAGATCGCCTTCGACGGTGTAGTCGGCGTCGATCGCCTCACGGATGTGCAGCACTTCCTGGTCGGTCAGGTCCTGGACTCGTGCGGTGTCAGCAATGCCGAGCTTCACGACGATTTCCTTGGCCTTGGTCGAACCGATGCCGTGAATATAGGTCAGCGCGATCACCACGCGCTTGTTGGTCGGGATATTAACACCCGCGATACGTGCCATGAACTTGGTTCTCCTGCTCCACGAGGTCCGGCATGGCTGCACGGCCCTCATCTCCTAGCGATGATCCGAAACGCACGATAACGGCGAACGCAAAAGAGCGCCGCCGGGAACCGTCGTATCGGGGAGGTCGAATTAGGCGCGCGCTAACGAACTGTCAAGCCGCGGGTTCCGCCGCCCGCGTGATGTGCCCCCGCAAGCCGCGCCGCGCGACCGCGTCAGGGCCGGGCCCCGGCCACCCGTCGCATCACGATCCAGCGCCGCAGCGCGACGACGAACCAGATCAGCTCGACCAGCCCGAACGGCCATGCCCCCTGCAGGAAGCCATAGGCCGATCCGAACAGGCACCCCACCGCGAAGCCGAACGTCCACCAGTGCGATCCCGATTCCTTGGCGTAGCACAGCAGGGTGAAGGAAACCGCGGCAAGCCCGAAAAGCGAAAGTGCGTCCATCGGCAGCCTCTTGCCGCGTCCGCCCGGACAAAGCCATCCCCGCTCGCAGTCAGACTGGCAGGACGATCCGCGCGACGAGGCCGGGCGCATTGTCGCCCAGTTCGAACCGGCCGTCATGCAGCCGCGCGACCGCCTCGACCAGCGCCATGCCCAGCCCCGCCCCCGGGGTCGTGCGTGCGCTGTCGAGTCGCCCGAATCGCTTGAGCGCCTGTGCACGGTCCGCCACCGCGATCCCTGGCCCGCGATCCTCGACCTGGATCGCGACGCCGTCACCGCGCTCGATCAGGCGGAGCGTTACCATGCCACCGCTGGCCCCATGCCGCAGCGCATTGTCGATCATGTTGGTGATCGCCTGGCTGAGCAGTTCGCGGTGCAGCGCCATGGCGGGTGGCCGATCGTCGATCGCCACGACGAAGCTGAGGCCCGCATCCTCGGCGACCGGGGCATAGAGCTCGCCGATCTCCTCGAGCAGGTTCGCAGGCGACACCTGGATGAACCGGTCGCGCGACACCGATCCAGACCGGCTGATCTCGATCACCATCGTCAGCATCCGCATGACGAGGTCGGTCTCGGTCAGCAGCCCGCCCAATGCCACTTCACGCGCGTCGGGGTCCGCGATCAGCACCGCCTGCTCGGTCTTGGTCCGCAGACGGGCCAGTGGTGAGCGCAGGTCATGGGCCAGGCTGTCGGTCACGACGCGCAGCTCGGCCATCACCCCCTCAAGCTTGCTGAGCATGACGTTCAGCCGCGCGGCCAGCCGGTCGAACGCATCCCCGCCGCCTGCAACCACCGCGACGCGTCGTGACAGGTCCCCTTCGCCTGCGGCCTCGACCACGTTTGCAATCCCGTCGAGACGCCGCCCGACATAACGCGCGAGAACGAGTCCCCCGACGATGCCGAGCGCGAGCGAGAGGGTGATGGCGAAGGCCAGCGCGCGCTCCATCGCACGTTCCTCCGCCGCGATCAGGTCGAGGTTGCGGCCGGTCAGCAGCCATTGCCGGCCGATCGGGTACAGGGCGTACCCCGTCTCGCGCGCGTTCCACAACGCGTCGTCGCCAAGCCGGGCGATCCTGAAGCGGGTCATCCGCAGCGGCACGGTCAGCCGCGCGGGCGCGACTCCCTGAACGGTCCGTCCGTCCGCGTCGACGAGCGCGAGTACCAGCGAGACGTCGCCGGGGCTGACCGCCTCGCCGATCGCCTCGCGCAGTTCCGGAATACCGCCGACCTGCCAGACGGTGCGCAGCGCATCAGACTGTTCGGTGGTCTCGCGCCGGATCGCATCGATCGCATCGGCGCTGGTCTGTTTCCACACGAAGCCGATCAGCGCGAGGTTGGACACCAGCGACAGCATGATCGCGAGCAGCGCGATCCGCGCGGTGACCGACAGGCGCATCGCGGTTCAGCCCTCCACGGCGAGCCGGTATCCTGCCCCGCGTACCGTATGGAGGATCGGCGTCGGGAACCCGTCCTCGAGCTTGCGCCGCAGACGGCCGATATGGACGTCGACGACGTTCGATCCCGGATCGAAGTGATAGTTCCAGATCTTCTCGAGCATCATCGTCCGCGTCACGACCTGCCCCGCATGCCGGGCGAGGAATTCGAGCAGGTTGAATTCGCGCGCACCCAGCGGGATCGTGTGCCCACCGCGCGACACGACGCGTGAAAGCAGGTCGATCTCGAGATCGCCGACCGACAGCTTGGTCTTTTGCGGATCGCTCGCGAGGCGGTCCGACCGGCGCACCAGCGCCTCGACGCGCGCCGACAGTTCCGCGAACGAGAAGGGTTTGCAGAGATAGTCGTCGGCCCCGGCCTTCAGCCCGTCGACCCGGTGATCGACCGCGGCGAGCGCGGAGAGGATGAGGACCGGGGTGACGATGCCGGCCGCGCGGACCGCGCTGACCATGGCGAGGCCGTCGAGCCCTGGCAGCATCCGGTCGGCGATGATGAGGTCGAAGATGCCCTCGCTCGCGAGGAACAGTCCGTCACGCCCATCGCCACAAGTCTCGACGGCGTAGCCCGCCTCAGTCAGCCCCTTGGCAAGATAGCTTGCGGTCGAGACATCATCTTCGACAATCAGGATCTTGCGGTTCACGGCGTCATCGCTTTCCCCTGTCCCATAACGGAAAGGCCGGCGGAAATCACTTCCCGCCGGCCCCCACGGTACCCCCGGGAGTGACGGGCACCGATCTCTGGAAACTCGCGCCGCTCTTTCGGGCGACACGCGTCTCTTAGGATCGGGCACTCGACAGGGGGATGACCCGAACATGACAAACCTGTCATGTCCGGGTCTGTGATTGTCTCGTCAGCGGTCGTCGAGGATCGCTGCGATCGCGACACCGACATGGCCGATGTCCGCCATCCCGTCGACGCGGCGCACAAGACCACGCGCATCGTAGATTGGCAGGATCGGCGCGGTTTTGGCGCGATATTCGGCCATGCGTGTCTTGACGGTTTCGGCATTGTCGTCGGGACGGCGCTTGAACTCGGTCGAGCCACACACGTCGCAGACTCCGGCAACCGCCGGCTGCTTGAACCGATCGTGATAGCCGGCGCCGCAGTTCGCGCAGGTATACCGGCCAACCACGCGGTCGATCAGTGCGGCTTCATCGACGCCGAGCTCGATCACGTAGTCGAGCGTACGGCCCCGGGCTGCGAGCAGCCCGTCTAGCGCCTCGGCCTGGGCCGCAGTGCGCGGATAGCCGTCGAAGATCACGCCGTTTGCCGTATCGGGCTGGTCGAGCCGCTCACCGATGATGCCCGACACGATGTCGTCGCTGACCAGGCCACCGGCGGCCATCACGGCTTTCGCCTGAAGGCCGACGGGCGATTCCGCGGCGACCGCAGCGCGCAGCATGTCGCCGGTCGACAGCTGGACCATGCCGCGTTCGGCCACGAGCGTCGCGGCCTGCGTGCCCTTGCCCGCGCCTGGCGGGCCAAGAAGGATGATATTCACGAAACGCACTCCCCTCGTTCGTGCAGGATTATAAACCGGTAACCCCGCAACTTAGCGAAGTCGACCGCCCTTCAGCTTCGCCTTCTTGATCAGGTCGCCATATTGATGCGCGAGCAGATGGCTCTGGATCTGTGTCACCGTATCCATCGTCACGTTGACGACGATCAGCAGGCTGGTGCCGCCGAGATAGAAGGGGATCGACAGCGCCGTGACCAGATATTCGGGCAGCAGGCAGATGATCGTCAGATAGGCGGCACCGATGACGGTGATGCGCGTCAGAACATAATCGAAGTAGTTCTCGGTGTTCTTGCCCGGACGGATGCCGGGGATGAACCCGCCATGCCGCTTCAGATTGTCCGCGGTCTCTTCGGGATTGAAGACGATCGCGGTGTAGAAGAACGAGAAGAAGATGATGCCGGCACCGTAGAGCAGCATGTACACGGGGCTGCCGTGCTGCAGATACTGGTTGAGCGTGATGATGAAATCGCCCCACTGCGACTCGCCCGCAACGCGCTGGCCGGCGAACTGCGAGATCGTCAGCGGCATCAGCAGCAGCGACGAGGCGAAGATCGGCGGGATGACGCCCGCGGTGTTGATCTTCAGCGGCAGATGGCTGCGATCGGCCTGCATCCCGCGCTGCGTCTGGCGCTTGGGATACTGGATCAGGATGCGGCGCTGTGCGCGCTCCATGAAGCAGATGAACAGGACGAGCAGGACGACCGCGACGATGATGCCGATCAGCTTGATCGGGTCGAGGCTGCCCGAACGGCCGCCCTCGAGCAGGTTGACCAGCGTCGTCGGCAGATGCGCGACGATGCCCGCCATGATGATCAGCGACACGCCGTTGCCGATGCCGCGGCTGGTGATCTGCTCACCCAGCCACATCAGGAACATCGTCCCGCCGATCAGCGAGATGACCGCCGCGATGCGGAAGGTCATGCCCGGCTCGATCACCGCGGCGATGCCCTGGTTCGCGCCGAGCGTCTCGAGTCCGACGGCGATGAAATAGCCCTGCACCGCGGTCAGACCGACCGTGCCGTAGCGGGTATACTGGTTCAGGCGCTTGCGGCCCGATTCGCCGTCCTTCTTGATCGCGGCAAGCGTGGGGCTCAGCGAGGTCGCGAGCTGCACCACGATCGAGGCAGTGATGTAGGGCATCACGCCGAGCGCAATCAGCGACATGCGGCTGAGCGAGCCACCCGAGAAGGTGTTGAAGAAGTCGAGCACGCCGCCCTGCGTCTGCTGCGACAACAGCCCCAGCGCGGTCGGGTCGACACCCGGCAACGGGACATAGCTGAGCAGGCGGAAGACGATCAGGGCGCCGATCGTGAACCACAACCGCTTCTTGAGATCGGTCGCCTTGGCGAATTTGGACAGGCTGACGCTTTGCGCCATCTGGTCGGCTGCGGATGCCATACGTGTGATCGTCCTGGAAACAAAGAAGGCGGGAAGCGTTGTGACCGCCCCCGCCGCTCATATAGGCGCAGGAGCGCGCTTGTCTAATGCCTAGGTGCGTTATGCGAGCCCGAGGGGCACTCGGTCGCCTCCTGCCCCGTTCGTCCTCAGCGAAGTCGAAGGACGTTGCCCCAGGTGACGTACCCTTCGACTACGCTCAGGGCGAACGGAGGAAGGGTGGTCCCGAAAAACGGGCGGGTCGGAAGCGGGCGACAGGAAGGCGCCAGGTCAGGCAAATAAAAAAAAGGGGCCGGCGCTCTCGCACCCGCCCCCTTTCTCGTTCGGCTCAGGCCTTGAACGACGCCTTGTGCGCCGCACGCTCCTTGTACTTCACGCCCTTCTTGGCGGCAGCCTTCTCGGCTGCGGGGACGAAGTGGATCACCTCGACCTTGCCGCCGATCTTCTCGACCGCCTCGATCGCACCCTTCGACGCGCCGTCGACGGTGAACGAGAGGACCGTGGTCAGCTCGCCCTTGGCGAGGAGGCGGACGCCGTCCTTGCCGCCGCGTGCCAGGCCAGCGGCCTTCAGCGCGTTGTGGTCGAGCGTGGCGTTCGCCTCGATCTTGCCGGCATCGACCGCGAGCTGGATCGCGCCGAGGTTGACCTCTGCGAAGTCCTTGCGGAAGATGTTGTTGAAGCCGCGCTTAGGCAGACGCATGTGGAGCGGCATCTGGCCGCCTTCGAAGCCGGCGATGGACACGCCCTCGCGGCTCTTCTGGCCCTTCTGGCCGCGGCCGCCGGTCTTGCCCTTGCCCGAGCCGATGCCGCGTCCGACGCGCATCTTGGACTTACGGGCACCTTCGTTATCGCGGAGTTCGTTGAGCTTCATGGTAATGCACTCGCTTTCGCTTGTTACGCGCTGGTTGAAAAACCGGGTTGGATTCTGGAATAAGAAAGGGGGCCGTTAGCCCCCTTTCCCGTATTTGTCACGTGGGACGTGAAGGCTCAGCCTTCGACCGACACCATGTGCTGCACCTTGCGGATCATGCCGCGGACCTCTGGGCTGTCTTCCAGCTCGCGGGTCTTGTGCATCTTGTTCAGGCCGAGACCGACCAGCGTTGCGCGCTGGTCCTTCTCGCGGCGGATCGGCGAACCGGTCTGCGTGATCTTGATGGTAGCCATGATCGCTTACTCCGTGATCGCAGCTGCATCGGCCTCGGCGGTCTTCGAACCACCATGGCCGAGCAGGTCGGCGATCTTCTTGCCGCGACGCTGTGCGACGGCCTTGGGCGAGGTCTGCTCGCCAAGGGCTTCGAACGTTGCGCGGATCATGTTGTAGGGGTTCGACGTGCCGACCGACTTGGTCACGACGTCTGCAACGCCCAGCGACTCGAAGACGGCGCGCATCGGGCCACCGGCGATGATACCCGTACCCTGAGGCGCCGACCGCAGCGTGACCTTGCCGGCACCGAAGTGACCGTTGCCGTCATGATGCAGCGTGCGACCGTCCTTGAGCGGAACGCGAACCATCTTCTTCTTGGCAGCTGCCGTCGCCTTCGAAATGGCTTCCGGCACTTCGCGTGCCTTGCCATGACCGAAGCCTGCACGGCCCTTGCCGTCGCCGACGACGACGAGTGCTGCAAAGCCGAAGCGCTTGCCGCCCTTGACCGTCTTCGAGACGCGGTTGATGTGCACCAGCTTCTCGATCAGCTCTTCGCCGCCATCGTCCGAACCCGGACGACCGCCACGATTGTCACGACCGCCACGACCGCCATCGCGACCGCCACGGTTGCCACCGGGGCCACCGCCACGGTTGCCGCCGGGGCCACCACGACCGCCACCGCCGCCGCCACCAGGACGACCACGGCCACCGGCGCTGTTGCCCTGGTACCCGGTGCTCTGGGGTACGTTCTGAGCCGTGACGTCCTGTGCGGTCGTCTCGGGTGCGATTACCGCTGGCGTGTTGTTTTCGTCAGCCATGTCTTAGAACTCCAATCCGGCTTCGCGCGCGGCATCGGCAAGAGCCTTCACGCGACCGTGGTAGAGGAAGCCGCCGCGATCGAACACGACCTGGGTCACGCCCGCTGCCTTGGCAGCCTCGGCGACGCGCTTGCCGACCGAAGTCGCCGCGTCGATGTTGGCGCCGGACGTGCCGCGCACGTCCTTCTCCAGCGTCGAGGCCGAAGCGACCGTCGTGCCGGCGGCATCGTCGATCACCTGGGCATAGATGTGCTTGCCCGAGCGATGCACGGACAGGCGCGGACGGGTGCCGGCGCGTGCGCGCAGCGCGGTACGGTTGCGGCGACGCCGCTTGGCGAAAAGAGAAAGTCCCTTGGTCATTACTTCTTCTTCCCTTCCTTGCGGAAGATGAACTCGCCGTCGTACTTGATGCCCTTGCCCTTGTACGGCTCGGGCTTGCGCCACTGACGAATCTCCGCGGCCAGCTGGCCAACCATCTGCTTATCCGAACCCGAGATCTCGATCGTCGTGTTGTCCGGCGTCTTCACCTCGATGCCCTCGGGCACGTCGATGTTGACGTCATGGCTGTAGCCGAGCTGCAGCTTGAGGTTGCGACCCTGGGCTGCGGCACGATAGCCGACGCCGCTGATCAGCAGCTTCTTGGTGAAGCCTTCCGACACGCCGGTGACCAGGTTCTGAACCATGGTCCGCTGCATGCCCCAGAACGCGCGAGCGCGCTTGGTGTCGTTGGCCGGCTGCACCGAAATGCCGCCGTCTTCGATCGTGTAGCTGATCTCGTCGCGCAGCGGCATCTTCAGGGTCCCCTTGGGGCCCTTCATCGTCAGCTGCTTGCCCTCGATCGTCGGCGTGATGCCCGCCGGTACGGTGACCGGCTTCTTACCAATACGGCTCATCAGAACACCTCCGCGAGGACTTCGCCGCCGACGTTCTGCTCACGTGCTTCGGAATCCGAAAGCACGCCGCGGGGCGTCGAGACGATGGTGATGCCGAGGCCGTTACGGACGCGGGGAAGTTCCTGCGAACCGGAATAGACGCGACGGCCGGGCTTCGAGACGCGCGCGACATGCTTGATCGCAGGCTGGCCCTCGAAATACTTCAGCTCGATGCGAAGGCCGGCCGCGGGGCCCATCTGCTCTTCGCTATAGCCACGGATATAGCCTTCACGCTGCAGAACGTCGAGCACGCGGACGCGCAGCTTCGACGCCGGAGTCAGGACGGAGTCCTTCTTCGCGCGCTGGCCATTACGGATACGGGTGAGCAAATCACCCAGGGGATCGGTCACTGCCATGATGTAGTCCTTACCAGCTCGACTTCGTGACGCCGGGGATCAGGCCCTTGTTGGCCAGATCGCGCAGCTGAATACGGCAGAGCCGGAACTTGCGGTAATAGGCGCGCGGGCGACCGGTCAGCTCGCACCGGTTACGGATGCGGGTCGGGTTCGCGTTGCGCGGGATTGCCGCCATCTTGAGGCGAGCGATCAGACGCTCCCCATCGTCGAGCGTCTTGTCCGCTGCGATTGCCTTCAGTGCCGCGTACTTCGGGGCATACTGCTTGACCATGCGCTTGCGGCGCTCGTTCTTGTTGACTGAACTCAGTTTCGCCATCGACTTAAGTTCTTTCTTTCCTGAAGCGCCGCCCGTGACACGAGGTCAGGGGCGGCGGTTGGTAGTTAAGCTGCCTTCTTCTCGTCGGCAGCGTCGTCTTCGATCGGGAACGGGAAGCCGAAGAGACGGAGAAGCTCGCGAGCCTCGTCGTCGGTCTTGGCGGTCGTCGTCACGATCACATCCATGCCGCGGACCTTGTCGACCCGGTCATAGCTGATTTCTGGGAACACGATCTGCTCCTTGATACCGCAGGCATAGTTGCCACGGCCATCGAAGCTCTTCGGGTTGAGACCGCGGAAATCGCGGACGCGGGGAAGAGCGATCGTGATGAAACGGTCGAGAAACTCGTACATGCGCTCGCGGCGAAGGGTAACCTTCACGCCAATTGGCATGCCTTCACGCAGCTTGAACTGCGCGATCGACTTCTTGGCCTTCGTCACGACAGGCTTCTGGCCGGCGATCAGCTCCATTTCCTGGGCTGCCTGGTCGACCTTTTTCTTGTCCTGCGTCGCTTCGCCGACACCCATGTTCAGCACGATCTTGTCGATCCGGGGGATCTCCATGACGTTCTTGTAGCCGAACTTTTCGGTCATCGCCTTGATGATCGTCTCATCATACATCTTCCGCATGCGCGGCGTGTAGGCGGCCTCGGTGCCAGCGGCGGTGTTCTGATCAACCATTGATCTTCTCCCCGGTCTTGACGGCCACGCGGACCTTCTTGCCATCCTGCTCCTCGAAGCGGACGCGGGTCGGCTTGCCGTCTGCGGTCACGTGAGCGACCTTCGAGACGTGCATCGGTGCTTCCTTGCGAACCAGGCCACCCTGCGGGTCACCCTGGGTCGGCTTGGTGTGGCGCACCGCGATGTTCACGCCCGAGACGACGACCTTGTCGGTCTTCGGCATCGACATCGTGACTTCGCCGGTCTTGCCCTTGTCCTTGCCGGACAGGATGATGACCTTGTCACCCTTCTTGATACGCTGGCTCGCCATTACAGCACCTCCGGCGCAAGGCTGATGATCTTCATGTGCTTCTTGCCACGCAGCTCGCGAACGACTGGGCCGAAGATACGGGTGCCGATCGGCTCCTCGTTCTTGTTGACCAGCACCGCGGCGTTGCCGTCGAAGCGGATGACTGTACCGTCTGCACGGCGGATATCCTTGGCGGTACGAACGATCACCGCGCGGTGAACGTCGCCCTTCTTCACGCGGCCCCGTGGCTGCGCTTCCTTGATGCTGACGACGATGATGTCGCCAACGCCTGCAACACGACGCTTGGAACCCCCAAGCACCTTGATGCACTGCACCCGCTTCGCGCCGCTGTTGTCAGCGACGTCGAGATTGGACTGCATCTGGATCATGGATCCGTATCCCTTCTCTGTCTCTGGGGTCGATACCGACCGAACCCCGCCTAAAAAATCACCCCGCCGCGGACGAATCCGCAACGGGGAGGAGCGGCCGCTTAGCCGTTCCCGTTTACGAAAACAAGAGCGCAGGGAGTTGCCCCCCTGCCCTCATGTTTGATTCAGCCCTCGGCCGAAGCCCGCTCCGGCGTCGCGTGGGTGTTGACCCGCTCGATCACCTTCCAGGTCTTCAGCTTGGAGATCGGTGCGGTCTCTTCGATCCGCACGGTCTCGCCCTGCTTGAACTCGTTGCTCTCGTCATGAGCATGATACTTCTTCGAGCGACGGATGATCTTCCCGTAGAGCGGGTGCTTCACCTTACGCTCGACGTTCACGACCACCGTCTTGTCGCCCTTGTCGGACACGACCAGACCGGTCAGCACGCGCTTCGGCATGATGTGTTCCTTACTTCGCGGCGTCAGCGCTGGTGCGCTGAGCCTGCAGGGTCTTGATGCGAGCGATGTCGCGGCGGACCTCACGAACGCGGCTCGGCTTTTCGAGCTGGTTCGTGGCGGCCTGGAAGCGCAGGTTGAACTGCTCGCGCTTCAGTTCGCCAAGCGACTCCGACAGCTGGTCGTCGCTCTTGGCCTTCATGTCGTCGATACGAGCCATGATCTTACTCGCCTCCCAGATGCGAGGTGTCGCCCAGGCGGGCAACGACCTTTACCTTGATCGGCAGCTTCATGGCCGCCCGCTCGAATGCCTCGGCGGCGATCTTGCCGTCGACGCCGTCGAGCTCGAACAGGATCCGACCCGGCTTGACTCGAGCGGCCCAATATTCCGGCGCGCCCTTGCCCTTACCCATGCGGACTTCGGCTGGCTTTCCCGAGACCGGAAGGTCTGGGAAAATACGGATCCACAAACGCCCCTGGCGCTTCATGTGACGCGTGATCGCGCGGCGGGCCGCCTCGATCTGACGTGCGGTGATCCGGTCGGGCTCCATGGCCTTCAGGCCGTAAGAGCCGAAATTGAGCGAGAAGCCACTCTTGGCGTCGCCCGAAATCTTGCCCTTGAAGGCCTTCCGGAACTTGGTCTTTTTTGGTTGCAGCATGTCTGTTCCTGCCCCTTAGCGACGATCGTCGCGCTGCGGCCGCACGCCGGAGGTCTGAGCCTCCATCATGATGCGGTCGTACGACGTCGGATCGTTGCCGAGAATCTCGCCCTTGAAGACCCAGACCTTCACGCCGCAAACGCCATAAGACGTGTGCGCCGTAGCCTCGGCATAATCGATGTTCGCGCGCAGCGTGTGCAACGGAACCCGACCCTCACGATAGCTCTCCGACCGTGCGATCTCGGCGCCGCCAAGACGGCCGCCGCAGTTCACGCGGATGCCTTCGGCACCGAGACGCATCGCCGACTGAACCGCACGCTTCATGGCGCGACGGAAGGCGATACGACGCTCGAGCTGATCGGCGATGCCCTGCGCGACGAGACGCGCATCGACTTCCGGCTTGCGGATCTCGACGATGTTCAGCGACACGGTCGACGACGTCATCTTGCCGATCGTCGAACGCAGCTTCTCGATGTCCGCACCCTTCTTGCCGATGATCACGCCGGGGCGTGCAGCGAAGATGGAGATACGGGCCAGCTTGGCCGGACGCTCGATCACAACCTTGGAGATCGCGGCCTGCGGCAGCGTCTTCATGATATATGCGCGGATCTTGAGATCCTCGAGCAGGAGCCGACCATAGTCGGCGCCTTCGGCGTACCAGCGGCTATCCCAGGTACGGTTGATCTGCAGACGCAGACCGATGGGGTTGCTCTTCTGACCCATTATGCTTCTTCCTGCTCGCGCACGACGATGCGCAGACGGCTGAATGGCTTGAGGATGCGGGTCGACTTGCCGCGGCCGCGGGTCGCGAAGCGCTTCATCGTGATCGACTTGCCAACCGATGCCTCGGCGACGACCAGCGAGTCGACGTCGAGGTTGTGGTTGTTCTCCGCATTGGCGATGGCCGAGGCCAGAACCTTGCGGGCTTCGATCGCCATGCCCTTGGTCGAGAAGGCGAGGATGTTCATCGCATCGCCGACCTTCTTGCCACGGATGAGCGCAGCCACGAGGCCGAGCTTCTGCGCGGAACCGCGGATCTGCGTACCGACCGAAAGCGCCTCGTTGTCCGCGACCTTGCGCGGGCTGACTTGCTTAGACATCAGCGCTTGCCCTTCTTGTCGGCGGAGTGGCCGGGGAAGTAGCGCGTGGGCGCGAACTCGCCCAGCTTCATCCCGACCATGTCCTCGTTGACCGAGACCGGCACGAACTTGCGGCCGTTATAGACGTTGAACGTGAGGCCCACGAACGACGGCAGGATCGTCGAGCGACGCGACCAGGTCTTGATCGGCGAACGCGCGTTGGTGTCCTGGGCGGTTTCTGCCTTCTTGAGCAGATGAAGGTCCACGAACGGACCCTTCCAGACTGAACGAGCCATGTTAGCCCTTCCTCTTCGTCGAATGACGCGACCGGATGATCATCTTGTCGGTCGATTTGTTGTGACGCGTGCGCGCACCCTTCGTCGGCTTGCCCCACGGCGTGACCGGATGACGGCCACCCGAGGTGCGGCCTTCACCACCGCCGTGCGGATGGTCGACCGGGTTCTTGGCGACGCCGCGCGTCAGCGGACGAATACCAAGCCAGCGCGAACGCCCTGCCTTGCCCAGGTTCTGGTTCTGGTTGTCGGGGTTCGAAACCGCGCCAACCGTCGCCATGCAATCGCTGCGGATGTAGCGCTGCTCGCCCGAGTTCAGGCGGACCATCACCATGCCCTTGTCGCGACCGACAACCTGCACATACGTGCCGGCCGAGCGAGCGATCTGGCCACCCTTCATCGGCTTCATCTCCACATTGTGGACGATGGTGCCGACCGGCATCTGACCGAGTTCCATGGCATTGCCTGGCTTCACGTCGGTCTTCTTAGCCGCGAGGACCTTGTCGCCGACGGCCAGACGCTGCGGCGCCAGGATGTAGGCGAGCTCTTCGTCCGGGTACTTGACCAGGGCGATGAACGCGGTGCGGTTGGGATCATACTCGATCCGCTCGACAGTGCCTTCGACGTCCCACTTGCGACGCTTGAAGTCGATGTAGCGGTACTTCTGCTTGTGACCACCGGCGATGCCGCGCGAGGTCACATGACCCTTGTTGTTACGACCGCCGGTCTTGTGCTTGCCTTCGGTCAGCGCCTTGACGGGCTTGCCCTTCCAGAGCGACGACTTGTCGACCAGGATGAGACCGCGGCGTGCCGGCGATGTCGGATTATAATGCTTGAGTGCCATGGCCTCAGATCCCCGTCGTCACGTCGATGGACTGACCGTCCTTCAACGTAACGATTGCCTTTTTCATGTCCGAGCGCGAGTAGTTCGTGCCCTTCCACTTCTTGGTCTTGCCCTTCTGGACGAGCGTGTTCACGCCGACGACGTTCACGTCGAACAGCGCCTCTACGGCCGCCTTGATCTCGGGCTTCGTGGCGTCGTTGGACACCTTGAACACCACCGCGTTGTGCTCCGACAGGGTCGTCGTCTTCTCGGTGATGTGCGGGGCCAGGATAACGTCGTAATGACGATTATCGATGCCCGCCTTCTGCTTCTTAGCCATGGAAGCGCGCCTCCAGCTTTTCGACAGCGGCGCGCGTCAGCACCAGCGTGTCATGCTTCAGGATGTCGTAAACGTTCGCGCCGGCTGCCGGCATCACGTTCACTTCGTACAGGTTGCCCGCAGCGAATGCGAAGCTGGTGTCGACCATGTCGCCGTCGATGACGAGCGCACGCTTGCCGAAGCCGAGCTTGGCGAGATCGCCCTGCAGCGTCTTGGTCTTGCCACCCTCGACAGCCAGGCTGTCCATGATGACCAGCGAACCCGCCTTGGCGTGGCTGCTGAGCGCCATGCGCAGACCGAGCGCGCGAACCTTCTTGTTCAGCGACGGGTTGAAGTCACGGACGCGAGCGCCGTGAGCCTTACCACCACCGATGAACACGGGCGCGCGGCGATCGCCGTGACGTGCCGTACCGCCGCCCTTCTGGCGACCGAACTTCTTGCCGGTGCGAGCGACGTCTGCGCGCTCACGGGTGCCACGAGCCGTCTCGCGACGCTTCTCGAGCTGCCAGGTGACCACACGGTGCAGGATGTCGGCGCGCGGATCGAGACCGAAGATCTCGTCGTTGAGCTCGATGTCCGCGCCCTCGGTGCCGGCGAAAGATGAAAGCTTGATCTTCACGCTCAGCCCTCCTGGCCGTCGGCTGCAGGTGCGTCGGTCGATTCGGCCGGCGTGTCTGCTGCGGTGTTGCTGTTGACGGTCTTGAGACCGGCGGGGAACGGTGCGTCGGCGTGGCGCGCGACCTTCACCGAGTCCTTGACGAAGAGCCAGCCGCCCTTGGAGCCAGGAACCGAACCCTTGACGAACAGGAGACCACGCTCGACGTCCGTCGATACGATCTCGAGGTTCTGCTGGGTGCGATACTTGTCGCCCATGTGGCCGGCCATCTTCTTGTTCTTGAAGACCTTGCCCGGATCCTGGCGCTGACCGGTCGAACCGAGCGAACGGTGCGAGACCGACACGCCGTGGGTTGCCCGCAGACCGCCGAAGCCCCAACGCTTCATGCCGCCCTGGAAGCCCTTACCCTGGGTCTTGCCCTGGATATCGACGATCTGGCCTGCGACATAATGGTCAGCCGAGATCTCGGCGCCAACGTCGAGCAGGCCGTCTGCGTTCACACGGAACTCATGGACGACAGCCTTGGGCTCCACTTCGGCCTTGCCGAAATGGCCGCGCTGCGGCTTTGCGACATTCTTCGACTTGGCAACGCCTGCACCAAGCTGGACGGCGGTGTAGCCGTCACGATCCATTTCGCGAACGGAAATGACCTGATTGCCTTCAAGTGCCAGAACGGTGACCGGCACGTGCCGACCATCTTCCTGGAACAGGCGGGTCATCCCCATCTTCTTCGCGATCACGCCAGTACGCATGATCTTGTCCCTTCCTAGACAGAGGCCCCGTCGGACTATTCCTCGGGGGCTTGCGGACCATGTCCGGAGCAAGCTCCATGATGCATCCACCTGACCCCATCCCCGGCAAAAGCCCTGAATGGAGTCGGATCAACCCGGTAAATACGAAACGCGCCCCGTCCCGGGCTGGTGCTCCTGCGAATGCAGGAACGTGACGGGGGACGCTGCCCCGTCGGTTTGCACCGACGGCGGTATCCCAATGTCGAACGGCGCGGGACCGTTACCGGTCGACCGCGCCGCGCTCGCCCTTAGGCGAGCTTGATCTCGACGTCAACGCCAGCGGCGAGGTCCAGCTTCATCAGCGCATCGACCGTCTGCGGCGTCGGCTGGACGATATCCAGCATACGCTTGTACGTGCGCACCTCGAACTGCTCGCGCGACTTCTTGTCGATGTGCGGGCCGCGGTTCACGGTGAATTTTTCGATGCGCGTCGGAAGGGGAATCGGACCGCGGATGAGCGCGCCGGTGCGGCGTGCGGTGTCGGCGATGTCGCCAGTGGCCTGATCGAGCACACGGTGATCGAACGCCTTCAGACGAATGCGGATATTGCTGTCCATAGTCCCTACCGATGCGAAAGAGCGGGCCCGTTTCCGGGCTCTTGCTGGTTGATGTTTAAACCGAAGGCGGGCCATTACGGGAGAGTCGCCGAAAAGGCAACTAGGGCGACGACGATTTTAGGCCGCCCCCTCGCGGCGGCAATAGGCTCATGACTACCCCCACCCGACCCCTTTGGCACTACCTCGGTCTAGGGCGGGCGCCCGAGCAGCCGGATAACCGACGCCTACACGCGGCCTTTGGCGAAATGCTGTACTTCACGTGGCAAGGTCACCCAGTGATGCATCGATTCCTCCCAAACAGAGCGAACGGGAGCTGGGAAAGCAGGATCGGCGATAGCGCCCACGGCGACCCGATCATCGACGGGTGCTTGGCGGTCCTCGCATAGACCGTTGATCCGCACTCTGGGCAGAAGACCGTCTCGAAGCGATTGCCTTCGTCCGTCGCTCGCTCAAACCGTTTGCCCTCACCGGCGACAGCGAGCAGTTCCTCGGGATAATAGGCTAGAACACCAAAGGGCGATCCGCTTCGGCGCTGACAGGCGATGCAGTGACATGCCACCACGGCAGGCGATGGCCCCGGAAGCTCGACCGTGAGTTGGCCGCACTGACATTGCGCACGCATGAGCCCCGCCCCCCTGTGACGTGCCTAATCTAGCCGATCGCCGGACCCTGGCAATTGCATGCTTGCCGCCCAACGCTCTGGCGACGCTGTGGCCGCCCCCGAACACGAAAAAGCCCGGCCTCTCTCGCGAGAAGCCGGGCTCTTCGATCATCTCCCGAAGGAGAGGATGCTTACTTGTCGATCTGGCTGACGACGCCTGCACCGACGGTACGGCCGCCTTCGCGGATCGTGAAGCGCTGGCCCACGTCCATGGCGATCGGTGCGATCAGCTTGATGCCGAGCGACACGTTGTCGCCTGGCATGACCATCTCGGTGCCCTCAGGCAGCTCGACGGTGCCGGTCACGTCCGTCGTACGGAAGTAGAACTGCGGACGGTAGTTGGCGAAGAACGGCGTGTGACGGCCACCCTCTTCCTTCGACAGCACGTAGACTTCCGAGTTGAAGTCGGTGTGTGGCTTGATCGTGCCTGGCTTGCAGAGCACCTGGCCACGCTCGACTTCGTCGCGTGCAACGCCGCGGATCAGCGCGCCGACGTTATCGCCAGCCTGGCCCTGGTCGAGCAGCTTGCGGAACATCTCGACGCCCGTGACCGTGGTCTTGCGAACGGTCGGGTGGATACCGACGATCTCGACTTCCTCGCCAACCTTGACGATGCCGGTCTCGACGCGGCCGGTGACGACCGTACCACGACCCGAGATCGAGAACACGTCCTCGATCGGCATCATGAACGGCTTGTCGAGCGGACGCTCGGGCTGCGGGATGTAGTCGTCGACAGCCTGCATCAGCTCGGTGACGGCGTCGGCGCCAAGCTTCTGGTTCGAACCCGACAGCGCGCAGGTTGCCGAACCCTTGATGACGGGGATGTCGTCGCCCGGGAAGTCGTACGAGCTGAGCAGCTCGCGGATTTCCATCTCGACCAGTTCGAGGATTTCCTCGTCGTCGACCAGATCGACCTTGTTCATGAACACGACCATGGCAGGCACGCCGACCTGGCGTGCGAGCAGGATGTGCTCACGGGTCTGCGGCATCGGGCCATCGGTCGCCGAAACGACGAGGATCGCGCCGTCCATCTGGGCTGCGCCGGTGATCATGTTCTTCACATAATCGGCGTGGCCCGGGCAATCGACGTGCGCGTAGTGACGGTTGGCCGTCTCGTACTCGACGTGTGCGGTCGAGATCGTGATGCCGCGCTCGCGCTCCTCGGGAGCCTTGTCGATGTTTGCGAAGTCGACAGCGGTACCGCCGGTCGTCTCGGCGAGAACCTTCGTGATCGCAGCGGTGAGCGACGTCTTGCCATGATCGACGTGACCGATGGTGCCGATGTTGAGATGCGGCTTGTTCCGCTCAAATTTTGCCTTGGCCATTGTTTCCTACCTTCTGATTCGTATTCCGGTGCCACACCGGGAACCGCGCGAACGCGGCCCCATAGCGGCTGTTAAAGCCTGACGCTAGCCCTACCCCCTTAAAGGGTTAGGCCAGTTTCGCCTTCACCTCGTCAGCGACGTTCTGCGGCACTTCATCATAATGCGAGAACTGCATCGAGTATTGCGCACGGCCCTGCGTGAACGAGCGGAGCGAGTTCACATAGCCGAACATGTTGGCCAGCGGCACCATCGCCTCGACCGTCTGCGCGTTGCCGCGGCTGTCGGTGCCCTGGATCTGGCCACGACGGCTGTTCATGTCGCCGATGACGTCGCCCAGATAGTCCTCCGGGGTGACGACCTCAACCTTCATGACCGGCTCAAGCAGCGTGATGCCCGACTTCTGCGCCACTTCGCGCATTGCGCCACGTGCACAGATTTCGAACGCCAGAGCCGACGAGTCGACGTCGTGATACGCGCCGTCATACAGCACAATCTCGAAATCGATGATCGGGAAGCCGACCAGCGAACCCGAAGCAGCGGTCTCGCGGAAGCCCTTCTCGATCGCGGGCAGATATTCCTTCGGAATGTTGCCGCCCTTGATCTCGTCCTTGAACGTGATGCCCGAACCGCGCTCGCCCGGCGTGACCTTGACCTTCACGCGACCGAACTGACCGGTGCCGCCCGACTGCTTCTTGTGCGTGTAGTCGACGTCGACCGGCTTCTTCAGATATTCGCGATACGCGACCTGAGGAGCGCCGACATTGGCCTCGACCTTGAACTCGCGCTTCATACGGTCGACCAGGATCTCGAGATGGAGCTCGCCCATGCCCTTGATGATGGTCTGGCCCGACTCGGGGTCCGACGACACGCGGAACGAGGGATCCTCGCGTGCGAGACGATTGAGCGCGACGCCCATCTTCTCCTGGTCGGCCTTGGTCTTCGGCTCCACCGACAGCTCGATCACGGGCTCGGGGAATTCCATCCGCTCGAGGATGATCGGTGCGTTCATCGCGCAAAGCGTGTCGCCAGTGGTCGTGTCCTTGAGGCCTGCGAGAGCGACGATGTCGCCCGCGAACGCTTCCTGGATGTCCTCACGGCTGTTCGCATGCATGAGCAGCATGCGGCCGACCTTTTCCTTCTTGTCCTTGACCGAGTTGGTGACCTGCGATGCGGTCTCCAGCTTGCCCGAATAGATGCGGGCGAAGGTCAGCGTGCCCACGAACGGATCGTTCATGATCTTGAACGCCAATGCCGAGAACGGAACCTCGTCCGACGACGGACGCTCGTCCGGCGTCACGCCGTCGAGCTTCAGGCCCTGAATGGCGGGAACGTCGAGCGGCGACGGCAGATAGTCGACCACGGCGTCGAGCAGGGGCTGGACGCCCTTGTTCTTAAACGCCGAACCGCAGACCACCGGCACGAACGCCATGCTGAGCGTACCCTTGCGGATCAGCTTCTTAAGATCGGCGACGCTCGGCTCGTTACCCTCAAGATAGGCTTCCATCAGAGCATCGTCCTGCTCGACGGCCATCTCGATCAGATCGCTGCGATACTTGGCGGCCTTGTCGGCCATGTCAGCCGGGATGTCCTGATATTCGAACTTCGCACCCAGGCTCTCTTCGAGCCAGATGATCGCGCGGTTCTCGACGAGGTCGACCAGGCCCTTGAAGCCGCCTTCCATGCCGATCGGCAGGTACAGGACCGCCGGGCGCGCGCCGAGACGCTCGATGATCGAGTCGACGCAGAAATAGAAGTCGGCACCGGTGCGGTCGAGCTTGTTGACGAAGCACATGCGCGGCACGCCGTACTTGTCGGCCTGGCGCCACACGGTCTCGGACTGCGGCTCAACGCCGGCAACGCCGTCGAAGCACGCGACCGCGCCGTCAAGGACGCGCAGCGAACGCTCGACTTCGATCGTGAAATCGACGTGGCCCGGGGTGTCGATGATGTTGATAAGGTGCTCTTCACCCTTACCTTCTTCGGCGCGCCACTTGCAGGTGGTTGCAGCCGACGTGATCGTGATCCCGCGCTCCTGCTCCTGCTCCATCCAGTCCATCGTCGCGGTGCCTTCATGCACTTCGCCGATCTTGTAGGACTTGCCGGTGTAATAGAGGATGCGCTCGGTCGTCGTCGTCTTGCCGGCGTCGATGTGCGCCATGATGCCGATGTTGCGGTAACGGTCGAGCGGATGGCTGCGGGCCATGATCGTGCTTCCTTAAGGATATGGGGAGCCGAACGTGCCGGCTCCCCAATATATAGGTGTTTGCGTTACGGGCGAAAGACCGCCCGTGACACGGTTACCAATGCTAGGCTTCGAAGCCCGCTGTTACCAGCGGTAGTGCGAGAATGCACGGTTGGCTTCTGCCATCCGGTGCGTGTCTTCGCGCTTCTTGACCGCGTTGCCGCGGTTGTTGGCCGCGTCCATCAGCTCGCCCGACAGCCGTGCGGCCATCGTGTTCTCGCTGCGCGAACGTGCCGCACCGATCAGCCAGCGGATTGCCAGCGCCTGTGCACGCTCGGGACGCACTTCGACGGGAACCTGGTAGGTTGCACCACCGACGCGACGCGAACGGACTTCGATGCCCGGCTTCACGTTGTTCAGCGCATCGTGGAAAACGCCGATCGGGTCGCGCTTGGCGCGGCTTTCGACGGTTTCGAATGCACCGTACACGATCAGCTCTGCGACGGACTTCTTGCCGTCCAGCATGACGCTGTTCATGAACTTCGACAGAACCTCATCCCCGAACTTGGGATCAGGCAGGATGACCCGCTTTTCGGGACGACGACGACGTGCCATTTTATATTCCTTCTAAACTTCAGCCTGTGTGATCAAACATACCAGTGCCGACTTGCGTCGGTTGGCATTGATCGGCTTACTTCGGACGCTTGGCGCCGTACTTGGAACGCGACTGACGCCGGTCCTTCACACCCTGTGTATCGAGCACGCCGCGCAGGACGTGATAGCGAACACCGGGAAGATCGCGGACACGACCGCCACGGATCAGGACAACCGAATGCTCCTGAAGATTGTGGCCCTCGCCCGGGATGTAGCTGATGACTTCGCGCTGGTTGGTCAGGCGAACCTTGGCCACCTTGCGCAGAGCCGAGTTCGGCTTCTTCGGGGTCGTCGTGTAGACGCGGGTGCAAACGCCGCGCTTCTGCGGGTTGGCTTCCATCGCAGGGACCTTCGACTTGGCCTTCTGCGGATCGCGGCCCTTGCGGACCAGCTGGTTGATCGTCGGCATTGAAGCCTTCACCTTTCAAATGGTTACTTTGCTGGAGCCATTGAGGCGCCTGAGAATACAAAAAGGACCCTAGGAAGCGCAAAACGCTCCTCAGGCCCTGGAATGCATCCAGCAATGTTCAAGCATGCCCGGCGGGAAAGACTCCCGAAGAACAGGGCGCGCCTATAGGTCAGGAGTCAGCCGCGGTCAACACGGGGATCACCCCACCCTGCCCTGAACCCGACGCCAGATTGGTTGCACGTTCGACAATCGTGCGTCGGGCATGAACAGGCGCTTGCCCTGCGGCGGACATGGCGCTAGAGCCCGCCACCGCACAGGAGTGTAGCTCAGTTGGTTAGAGCGTCGGTCTCCAAAACCGAAGGCCCTCGGTTCGAATCCGAGCACTCCTGCCAGATTCTCTTACATCGTCGTCGATATGCATTTCTGACCATGGGGTCAGGAATCAGCAAAGTCGCGTCCGTTGCGATTGCACAAAACGCATTTCATAATGCAATTTGCGCAGTTGTGAAATTCGCTGCTGCGATGCACAAAGACTGTGCCTTTCAGGCATCCTCTCCTAAAACTTTTACGGCCGGTCTTTGACCGGCCTTTTTTTTGGTTTGCGCGCTGATATACCGATGACGGTCCGTCACGCCGGCAAACATAACAGAAACGCAGGAGAGGCGCCGCCGGCAAGACCGGCACCGGTTGACGGCCGGCGGGGGAGAGGGCGCAAACGCCCGCCCCCGCGCCTTCCGGTCCCGCCTTTCACGCATCCCCTTATGCGTCCGACCGTGTGCGAACGGCTGGTGCATCGTGGCTTACGCGCTGCCGAGTCCGGTCATCACAGGGCCGCCCGCCGGACGCTGCCGCCCCGCCCCTTGCGTTCCGTCGGCGCGGAAGCTATCTGCGCCGCCATCCGACAGCGAGACGGACGCATGCCCCACCCCTTTGACGGGGCCCTTTGACGGGGCCCTATTGACGGGGCGACCCTTCACAGGGAGCGGGTTATGGGTCTATGCCTCGCTTCTTTTCATGTCTCCATCAGGCGGGTTCGAACAGCACCGTGGCTAAAACGTCCCCACTCGAATTCATCCGGCAGGTCCGCACCGAAACCTCGAAGGTTACGTGGCCGACGCGTCGCGAGACGATCATGACCGGGGTGATGGTCGTCATCATGACGACGATCCTCGCGCTCTTCTTCTTCGGCGTCGACTCGATCCTTCAGGCGATCGTCACCGCCCTTCTGAAACTCGCTCAATAAGGTCCGCACATGGCGCGCTGGTACATCATTCATGCCTATTCGGGCTTCGAGGGCAAGGTCCGCGACTCGATCATGGCAGAGGCGACCCGTATGGGTCTCGAACAGCTCGTCGAGCAGATCGAAGTCCCCACCGAGACGATCACCGAGGCCCGCCGCGGCAAGAAGATCGCGGTCGAGCGTAAGTTCATGCCGGGCTATGTGCTCGCCAAGCTGAACATGAACGACGACGTCTATCACCTCGTCAAGAACACCCCCAAGGTGACCGGCTTCCTTGGCAGCATGGGCAAGCCGCAGGCGATCAGCGAGGCGGAAGCCACGCGGATGCTGAACAGCAAGGAAGAGGCCGCGGCCGCTCCCAAGCAGAAGGTCAAGGTCGACTACGAGATCGGCGATCAGGTCAAGGTGCTCGACGGTCCGTTCGCGAGCTTCAACGGCCTGGTCGAGGAACTCGATTTCGACCGCAGCCGCGTCAAGGTGTCGGTGTCGATCTTCGGTCGCGCCACCCCGGTCGAGCTCGAGTTCGAGCAGGTCGAACGCTCGAAGTAATCACCGCCTGAGCCTGCGGGCTCGGTCTGGACAATCGAACATGGGCCTGATGCTGCGACGCCGCGGCATCAGGCCTTTTCGTGTGGGTTTGAGAGCCGTACCCGCGCGGTAAGTTCGGCGCCCGCATAAGCGAGAAAGCCGCGCAGCATATGGCGCAGGCGGAAGCTGTGGAAGCGCCGGATATAGGGAAAGGGCCGCGTCCCCGCGCGGATTTCGCCGAGCGCATCGCCAAGGTCGCGGCGGATCGCCCCCAGGATTCGCCGGTCGCTGAGAATGTGCTTGGCGTAGAGCGCGCCGTCGCCATAGCCATAGCCCGCGAGCAGCGCGATCACCTGGTCGGGCCGGCAGCGCCCATGATGATGCTCGACGACGAAATACGGGTCATAGGCCACGACCACCCCGGCCGCGATCGCGCGGAACAGGAAATCGGTATCCTCCGCCGCCACGAACCGCGCGCCCGCGCCGAACCGCGTATCGAACCGGCCCGTCCGCGCGATGACGTCGCGCGTGAAGGCAAGGTTCGCGCCCATCACGAACCCGCCGGGAAACGCGCCCGGCACCGGCTCCATCGGATGATCCTCGAGCTTCAGCGTCACCGGCAGGTCTGCGGCATCGCCCGGCAGGATCCGCCCGCCGACGATCGTCGGCGTCGCGACCCCCGCGAACCGGCGGACCAGCGCGAGCAGATAGTCCGGCTTGAGCACGCAATCGTCGTCGGTCATCGCGACGATCCGCCCGCGGACATGCGCCAGCCCCAGATTGCGCGCCCGCGCCAGCCCCGCGAGTGGTTCGGCCAGCAGCAGCACGGGAAACGCCTGCTCCGCCTGCCAGGCCGCCAGCCGCGCCGCGGTGTCGTCGCGGGACCCGTTGTCGACCACCACCATTTCGACCGCCACGTCCCCCGCAACGCCGACCGCGCGCGTCACCGAGTCGAGCGTGCGCGACAGCGACGCCCCCCGGTCGCGCGTGCAGATCAGCACACTGACGTCGATCATTCGCGCAGCAGCAGCGGCGACGGCGCGGTCCAGGCGGCGATATAGGCGGACAGCTTGCCATAATCATTGTCGAGCGCGAGGTGTGGGATGCCCAGCAGCAGCGCGAGGATATGCGCGTGCAGCCGGTCAGTGACGATCTGCCGCCCGCGCGACAGGAGCGTCAGCCCGCGCGCGACCCGCGCATAAGCCAGTCGCTCATAGTGCGCAGGACGCGGCGCCCCCACCTCCCATACGGGCAGCACGCCGTCCTCCAGCCAGTCGAGCACCACCGCCCCCTCCGGCACCGGCCCGCGATCCCCCGCCACGCGCTCGTCATCGGTCCGCATCAGCATCAGCAGGTCGCAATCCGCCGGCCCACGCGGCTGCGCCCCCAGCGCGAACGCGGAATCAGGCGCGAGCGCGACCGTGCAGAACAACCGCTGTGCGAGGTCGAGGCTCTGCGCATCGCGGACATAGAGGTGGAAATCGGGGTGCGCGGCGACGCAGGCGGCGAAGCGGTCGAGCCCCTCGCCAGCGCGGAAATGGATCGACTGCGGCAGCTGGACGATCGTCCGGTCGCGAAACTCCGCCAGCACCGCCTCGCGGAAATGCTGATGATGCGGCCAGATATCGCCCAGGTTCCCGCCACCATGCAGGAAGACGACGCCCGCCGGACTGTCGCGGCGAAACGCGTCCGCGTCGAACGCGTCCCAGGTACAGACATGATCGGGATCGCGCCCGGTGATCGCGCGGAGCATCGCGATCTCGCCCAGCCAGATCGCGCTGTCGCCGACATTGGCGTGATCGGGAAAGTCGAGCAGCGCATAGCGGTCGCCGTGCCCGACATGCTGCCGGTACAGCGCCGCCAGCGCCTCCTGCTGCGCCGCGATGACGTCATCGCCCCGTATCCGTGCAGACACAGTCACGCGACCGTCTCCGCCTTGGCCGCGCATACCTCCGCATACAGTGCCTCGCACCGGTCGAGCCAGCGGTCGCGCGTGAACAGCCGTTCGACCCGCGCACGCGGTACATCGCGCGGGATCGCCATCGCCGCAGGGATCGCCGCCGCCAGCCCCTCGACGTCGCCCGGCGCTGCAAGGCACCCCGCCTCGCCCACGACCTCGCGCGCGGCTCCCATGTCGAATGCGGCGACCGGCAGGCCGCACGCCATCGCCTCCGCCGCGACCAGCCCGAACGGCTCGTCCCAGCACGGCGTGAACAGGAACACCGACGCCTGCCCGAGCGCCGACGCCAGCGCCGCGCCGTCCAGATGTCCGCCATAACGGACGTCGGGTCCAAGATGCGGCGCGACCTCGGCCGCCCAATAGTCCGGATCCTCGATCTGCCCGTACAGCGTGATCGCCACACCCGCGCGCCGTGCCGCCTGTACCGCCAGATGCGGCCCCTTGTTCGGCGTCATCCGTCCCGACCAGACCGCGCTGCCGTCCCCTGCGGGCGAGAACCGCCACGCGGCGGGGTCGATGCCGTTGTGCAGCACCGACGCCTCGGCAGGCGCGCCGTCGGGCCACCAGGCGCGCAGCTGCGACTGCGACGTCACCGTCAGCCGGTGCGTCGGCGACGGGCTCGCCTTCACGAACCAGTGCAGCGCGTCATAGGGCGGCACGTGGAGCGAGGTGACGGTCGGCACGATCGCGGTCCGCTGCGGCTCGATGGGGAAGCGGCTCAGGCTGTTGTTGTGCACCACGTCGAACCGGCCCGCCGCGATCCTCTCGCACGCCGCGATATAGCCCTGGTCGACGTGCGCGATCAGCGGCGCCGACCCGCGATGCTCGGCCCAGGGGAACACCCGCTCATAATGCTGGGGCAGCACCGGATCGATCGCGAAGCGCGGGTCGCTGTCGCCGCTCGCGAACAGCACGACGTCGTGCCCGCGTGCCTGCAGCCCTTCCGCCAGATACCAGCTGTGCGATTCCATCCCGCCCATGAACGGCTGCGCGATCCGCTGGCGGACGTGCGAGAGCAAGGCGATCCTCACGCCGCCGCGGCACTCGCAGCGACACGCTCTTCCAGCAGCCGGATGACGCTTGCGGTATTGGCATAGGGCTGATGGCTCTGCTGTCCGGTCAGCGCGAGATCCGCGTCATCGGGGCGGCGGAGCACGCGGATCGGCTGGCCGGGCCGGTCGTCGATCAGCCCCATCAGCCGGAATGCGTGCAGCCAGTGCCCCATAGTCCGATAGCCCCAGCGCGCCTCGAACAGCTCGGCATTGCGGATCACGCTGTCGAGATGATGCACCGGCGGCATGTGATGCGGATGATATTGATGATGCGCCAGCCCGCCCTTGATCCACGCGATCGGGACGCCCGCGGTGTCGAGCACCTTGCCGAAATCGGTATCCTCGCCGCCATAGCCGTTATAGCCCTCGTGGAATCCGCCGACCGCGAGGAAGGTCGCGCGCCTCATCGCGAAGTTGAGCGACCAGAAACAGCGATAGTCGCCGCACGCCTCGATCCCCTCCGCAGGCGGGCCGCGCCGGTCCGAATGCCGCACCGCGACGTCCGCGAAATCCTCGCTGCGCCAATCCCCCTTCGTCGCGCCGCCCGGCAGGTACATCACCTCGCCCATCAGCAACCCGTCATAGGTCGCGAGGTGCCCGGCATAGTCCGCGACGAGACCCGGCGCCGGGATGCAGTCCATGTCGAGGAAGATCAGCCCCTCCCCCGTCGCGGTCCGCGCCGCCAGGTTGCGCGCAGCGGCCAGCGGCAACGCCTCGCCCGCGATCATCAGCTGGCGGACCGAAAAATCCGTCTCGGGCAGGACATAGGGCTCGTCCTGCATCACCGCGACGATCAGTTCGCGCGGCGGGGTCGTCTGTCTCGTGAGCCCCAAAACCAGATTGTAGAGATGCTCCGCCCGCCCCTTGGCCAGCGTGACGATCGAGATAGCGGACATGGGCAGGGCTCCAATGGGATCTGGGAACAGGACGGAACAGGGTAACGACGGGGGCAGAACGGATCAGGCCGGGTGCGGTGCCGTGCCCCAGAGCCGCGCCGCCAGCGCCTCGAGCCAGCGCGCGGCATCGTCGGCGGGAGCCTCGGCGATCATCGCGCGCTGCCGTTCGGGACGGTGCTGCGCATAGGCGGCGTCGATCGCCTGGGTCCACGCGTCCGCCGACGACGGCAGATGCGGCCGGATGCACGCCACCCCCGCCGCGCCGAGCGCGTCCGCCTTGCGGTGCTGCTCGTCGAAATAACGCCATTCGGGCACCGCGATCCACGGCCGCGCCGCCGCCAGGATCTGCTGGCAGGTCGTGTTGCCCGTCGACGCGATCACCAGATCCGCCGCCGCGACATAGTCCGCCGCATTCTCCACCCAGCCGCGATGGTCGATATTGGCGGGTTCGGTCGCATGCCAGTCGCGCACGACCGGCCCGATCGTGATCCAGCGCGCGGCAGGCCGGCTGCGCGCGCCGACGCCCAGCGGCGCCTGCCCGAACCCGCTGCCGCCGCCGCCGGCCATGACGAGGATCATCTCCTCGCCCTCGCCGATCCCCAGCCGCTCCCGCGCCGCGCTCCGGTCGGGGCCCTGCGTATCGACCCCCAGCCCTCCGGCGAAACAGGTCTTTTCGACCATCGGCGCGTCCCAGTCGGGCTGGGCGAGATCGCGGTGGAACGCGGCGAGCAGCCCGGCGGCGCCGTCATAGGCCGCGCGGTGCCCGGCATCGCCGCGGTCGCCATGCTGCAGCACCTTGACGTGCGGGACGCTGCAGATCCGCGCCAGCTGCGCGATCTCCGCCGACACGTCGCAGATCATCAGCGCCGGGTCTCCTTGCGCGAACCAGTCGGCGATCGTCGCCATCGCGCTTCGGATCCCCGGCCAGCCGAGCGGCGCGCAGTGCAGCGTCGCGGGCGTCGCGACCCAGTCCATCGCCACTTCCTGTCCGGTCGGCTCGAATAGCGACGGGATCGTCACGACCCGCGCTTGCGGGGGCAGCGTGGGGAAGATGTCGCCGCGCGCGCAGAAGATCGTCACGGGACGCGATGGCGGCAGCGCCTGCAGGATCGCGGCACAGCGTTCCGCATGTCCGCGACCCTGATGGTGGACGAAATAGCCGAACGGACGCGTCATGCCGCGACTTGCACGGCCGGCGTGGTCAATCCGAGCCGCGCCAGCCCCTCGACCACCCCAGCGGCATGGTTGCGCGTGGCGCGATGCAGCCCGGGACGCGCAGCAAGTGTCGCCAGTTCATCACTCGCATTGGCAACAACAATCGCGAACCCGCACGCGTCGAGCATGTCGAGGTCATTGCCGCTGTCGCCCGCTGCGATGCAGTCGTCGAGCGTCAATCCCAACCCGGCCGCATAGGCCGCGATCGCCGCCGCCTTGCCACCACCGGGGGACAGCACGTCGATCAGCCGGCCGTGCGAGAACACGACCCGCGCTGCAAGCCCCGCCTGCGCCAGAGCCGCGCGGATCGCTGCGGCGTCGGCGGCGTCGCCAAAGAAGCTGAGCTTGTGCGCGCCCTCGGTAACGACCGGCTGGGCGCAGATGCCGAGCGGGGCAATCGCCGCACGTACCGCCGCCCGGTCCCAGTCCTTATCGAGCGCGGCGGTGAACGCGACGCAGGACTGCCACCCGCCATGCGCTGCCGGACGGAGGATCCGCGTCCCGACATCAACGATGAACGCGTCCGGCTCGGGCAAATGCCACTGCGCCAGCACCGCGCGCGCCTCGGCGAAGCTGCGCCCCGTCGCGACCACGAACGGCAAGCTACTGCCATGCCGCCAGCTCGCGAACGCCGCCGCGCCGTCGACCGACCCGGTCAGCGTATTGTCGATGTCGCAGGCCAGCAGAGCGGGTTGGCGCCGTAATGCCGCATAGATCCCGACAGCCGACCCGGCATAACGCCGCCAGTCATACGCCGCATTCCCCACGCGTGCCGCCCGGCTCAGCCGCGCATGAAGTCCGGCGTCTCCGATCACCGCGCGGCATGCCGCAGCGATTCCCGCCTCGTCGCGCGGATCGACCAGCAGCCCGTGACCGATCTGCGCGACGATCTCCGCTGGCCCTCCGTTGCGGGTCGCGACAACCGGCACGCCGGCTGCCGCCGCCTCGATCAGGGTCAGCCCGAACGGCTCGTGCAGCGCCGGGTTGACGAACACGCCGCCTGCCGCCGCTCGCCGGTACAGCGCGGTGACGTCCGCCGCATCGTGCCGCGGCGGCAAGGCAAACCGCCCGCGCAGTGCAGGACTAGCGGCAAGCGCCTGCAGTTCGCCCAGCACCGCCCGTTCCTCGTTCGACGACTGGCCCCCATGTTGCCCAGCCAGGATCACCAGATTCGCACGTTCGTGCAGAACCGGATCCGCCGCGAACGCGCGGACAAGGACCGCGAGGTTCTTCTTCGCCACCGGTCGCGCGATCGCCAGCAGGATCGGGAGATCCGGCCGATCGAGCCAGTCTCCCAGACGGTCAACCAACGTCGCTGTGCCTCCTGCATAGGGACGGCGGGGCACGCCCGGCGGCACGCAGTGGATCCGGCCCACGACCCCGACGCCATAGGCCGGGACCTGCCGTTCGGCCTCGTCCCGGGTCGATACGATCAGCGCGTCTGCCGCAGCGATCGCGGTGGTTTCCGCCGCAATCCGCGTGCCGAGTTCGGCTCCGCCAAGGCCCTGACGGCGCTTGTCGATCGCCAGCGCATGCGGCGTGTACACGAACGGAATGCCGAACCGGCGGCGTGCCTCGATCGCGACGGCTGCGGCATCGGCGAAATGCGCATGGATGACGTTGGGCATGACCGCCAGTCCGGCGATGTGACGGCAAAACGCCTCGGTGAATGCGGGCAAGTCGGCGGCGAGCGCCTCCTTCTCGAGATAGCGGTCGTCGCCACTATCGACCCGATCGATCGTCAACATGTCGGTGACGCGCTCCGATCGCCGGCCATGCACGGATGGCAGATCCGCAGACCGGAACAACCGGGTAACGATCGAGACCCGGTCCACGCCGGGAAGCTCTGCCTGAACCAGCGCTGCGTCGACCACATACGCCAGATGCCCCCCGGAGTCGGCCGTAATGCCGAAGTCGATGGGCGGCGCTTTCAGGCAGCCCCCGAGGGCCAAATGCAGAATGAACAAGGCGACCCCGTATCGTTAGTATGGCGAAACGACACGCCACGACATTCGATCCCGGGGTGCGCGGTTATCGCGTTGCGCTATGTTAACCCTGTTGCAATCTGACGTTTTCTGCCGCTGCCGGACAGCGGCGCCCCGGCATGTCTGCATGCCCGGGGCGCCCGTTTATGTCACCGCACCGGGTCGAATGCGAACAATGCGGTCGGCAGCGATGCCGGCGCACCCGGCTTGAACCAGCTGGTGTCCTGGATATGGCTCGCCGTCACATAGATCCGCCCGTCGGGCCCTTCGGAGAAGGTATCGGGCCAGCGCAGCCGCTTGTCGGTCAGCACCGGCTCGACGTGATCGCCGACCAGCCGCGTGATGCTGTCGTCGGTGGGCGACGTGATGTACAGCACCCCCGCCTTGCTCATCCACAGACCGTCCGCGACATGCGTCTCGGCGATGGTCTTCACCCCCGCCGCCTGCTGCGCCGCGCTCACGCCCTCGCGGAGCAGCCCGGTATCGATCGCGTAGAGCGTCTTGCCGGTCAGCGCCTGATAATACAGCGTCTTGCCGTCGTTCGAGATCGCGATCCCGTCCGCGGAGAAGGCCGGCTGACGGCCATCGGGGCGGACCAGCGGCTTGCCGTCGGTCATGACCGTCACGCTCTTGTCGATCTGCGTCGAGCCATGCCCGTCGAGCGCGCGCATACCCTTGCCGCTCTCCAGGTCGATCACGATGATCGCGCCGCGCGTGCCAGAATCGGTGATGTAGCCAGTCTTGCCGTCGGGCGAGAAGCGGATGTCGTTGAGGTACGTGCCCTGCAGCGCAACATCGGGCGTGACCTTGATCACCTTGGTTACGCGGTTCGTCGCCAGGTCGATCCTCACCAGCTTCGGTGCTCCCTCGAGTGGCTTTTCGTTACCGGGTGCGCCGGGATCGAGCACCCACAGATTGCCGTGCCCGTCGGGCACGATCGACTGGACGCAGACGAAATAGTCGCCGACCGGCAATTCGTTCGCGCGCGCGTTGCGCCAGCTGTTCCACGTATCGTCGGGATAGGCCTTAAGCTTTCCGTCCGGCAGCACCTCGGCGACCGAGATCGGCGCATCGTCGGTCCAGCGCGGGAAGTTGACGAACCGTCGTCCGTCTGCGGTCACCGCGACGCCGGTCACTTGGTGGTCGAACGTCGCCACCTGAGTCAGCGGGCTCGCCGCGGTCTTGGCCTGTGCGACGCCGGCCGCGGTTGCGGCGGCGGCGAGTGCGAACAGCGCGGCGCCTGCGAGAAGGGGTTTGAACTTGGACATGTCTTGGCTCCGGTAAATCGTGTCGGACAAGGTGGCGGGATCGCCGGTGAACAGCGTGACGAGCAGGTCGGCGACCGCCTCGGGCCGCTCACGCTGTGAAAAATGGCCGACGCCCGGCAAGGTGACGAACGCGAAGGGTCCCGAGAATTTCTCCGGTACCGCGGTGGTCGCGCTTGGCGGGTTCACCCCGTCCTCCGCACCCTGAATGTACAGCGCGGGCAGCGACAGCGTCTCGCTCGCCTTTACCGCTTCCTCAAGCCAGACGCTCGCGGGATCGGGCGCCGCTTCGTCCCAGCGCGCGCGATAGCTGTGCAGCGTGACGTCGACCCAGTCCGGATTCCCGAACGCGCGCGCCACTCGCGCAAAGGTTGCCTCGTCGAACCAGCCCGCCGGCGACCAGTTGGTCCAGTGGACATGCGCGAACCCCCTGGGGTCATCGCGCACCGCCTGCGCGCCGCGCGCGGTGGCCATGAACCAGTGATACCATTGCCGCTGCGTCTGTTCGAACGGCGGCGTCGGCATGCCGCCCAGTCGCGGCGGCGTCGCGAGCATCGCGATCCGCTGCACCCGCTCGGGCCATCCCACCGCCAGCGCCTCGGCGATGTTCGAGCCCCAGTCATGCCCCGCGACCATGAACCGCGCGATCCCCAGCCCGTCCATCAGCGCAATCGCGTCCATCGCCAGGACCGCGCTGTTGCCGGTGCGCGGCGTATCGCCTTCGAGGAACCGCGTTTCGCCGAACCCGCGCAGGCTCGGCACGATCGTCCGCAGCCCCGCGGCATGAAGCGCGGGCAGGACGTCGTCCCAGGTCGAGGAATCATCCGGCCAGCCGTGCAGCAACAACACCGCATCGCCCTCGCGCGGGCCCGTATCGGTATAGGCGATTGCCAGCGTCGGCGTGGTCATCACGGGCATCTCAGCGCTCCGCCATCAGCAGGGCCACAACCCGCCCGAAGGCACGATAGCGGGGCGAAGAGGCATGGGTCGTCGACGTCATGGCATTACTCGCTGCAAAAATGGGAGGGAGAAACTATCCCCCTCCCAACGCATCAGCGCTTCGCAGGAGCCATGGCGAATGCCGCCTTCAGCCGTGCGACCGCGAGATCGTTCGCATCCTTGGCGCCGCGCACGATCGTGCCCATGCCGAAGAATTCATGCGTCACGCCCGGGAAGGTACGCTGCTCGACATTGTCGCCCGCCGCGCGCATCGCCGCAGCCAGCGTCTCGCCGTCCGACCGCAGCGGATCGATCTGCGCATTGATGATCGTCGTCGGCGGCAGCCCGCGCAGGTTCGCGCCGACCAGGTTCAACCGCGGATCCTGCGCATCCGCCTTGCTGGTCTGGTAGTAATAGCCGAACCACGGCAGCATCGCGCCGTTGAGCGGCTTCGCGTTTGCCGAATCCCTGCGCGACGGCAGCGTCTTGCTGCTGTTGGCGATCGGATAGACCGAGACGATGTGCAGCGGCGCGGTCAGGCGATTGTCGCGGGCATAGATTGCCGTCGCGACCGCCAGATTGCCGCCGGCGCTCTCGCCCGCAACCGCGATCTTCGCCGGGTTGCCACCCCATGCCGCGGCATTGGCCAGCGTCCAGCGATAGGCCGCCGCCGCATCGTCATGCTGCGCGGGGAACTTGAACTCGGGCGCATGGCGATATTCGACCGACACGACGATCGCGTTCAGCGCCTTGGCCATCGCGCGCGGGGCCGCGTCATAGGTCGCGACGTCCGCGATCACCCAGCCGCCGCCGTGATAATAGACCACGACCGGCAGGCCCTTGGCATTGGCGGCGCTCGCCGGCTTGTACACGCGGGCAAACTGCTTGGCGTCGCTGCCGTAAGGAATGTCCTGCGTCGTCACCGATGCGTCGGGCGTCGTCGGCATCCCCTTCTGTGCCATCACCGCCTTTGCGCCATCCGCAGCCGAGGGCTGTTGGCGTGCTTCGGCGGGCGTCAGCGTCTCGATCGGCTTGCCGCCGAGGCCGGCCAGCGCGTCGAGCACGGCCTGCATGTCGGGCGCAGCCTTGGCCGGCGCCATCTTGGTGGCAGGCGGCGGGGGCGGCGGCGGCGCGGTGTCGCTGCGTGCCGATTGAGCGAGCGCGGCGCCCGGGATGATAACGAGCGTCGATGCAAACACGCCGGCGAGCAGCGTCCGTCGAATGGAATGTGTCAAAATTGCCTCCTGTATCATTGAGAGGCGCAACCCCGGCGGCGGCGTGGGAGTTGCTGTACGAAACCGGACGAAGACCGGATCGTATTGAATTCGTGCAGTGTTTCAGGGGGCGTGATGGCGGGCGACAATCGACTGGAGACCATCGACCGGGATGGGGCTGGTGACGCGTCGTCTATGCGAGGCACAGGAAATCGGCTGCTTCAGCGTCTGAGCCCCGACGACTTCGCATTGATCGCCCCGCATCTCGACCGCGTCCCCTTTGCGGTCGGCGAGTCGCTGACGCGTGCGGGCGACCGGATCGAGACGCTCTGCTTTCCCGAGGAGGGGATCGCCGGCGTGCTTGACGCGCTCGAGGGCGATCATCGCTTTGCGGTCGGGCTGATCGGTGCGGAGGGCTTTGTCGGCTGGTCCGCGCTGCTCGGCGATGACCGCTCGCCCTATGACGTCGTGATGCGCGCCGAACAGGGCGTCGCGCTGCAGCTCCCGCTCGACCGCTTCCACGCCGCCGCCGCGCAGAGCGACACGCTGCGGCTTGCGCTGCTCCGTTTCGTGCAGGTGTTCATGACCCAGATGGGCCGCACGATCGTATCGTCGCTCGCGCATTCGATCGAGCGACGCATGGCGCGCTGGATCCTGCTCTATCACGATCGCATCCGTGACGACGCGATCTGCATGACGCATGAAGAGTTCCGCCTGATGCTCGGCGTCCGGCGCAGCAGCGTGACCGAAGCGCTCCACCGGCTCGAGGAGGAGCATGCGATTCGCTCGGTCCGCGGCCGCGTGCTGGTCCGCGACCGCGACATTCTGATGCGGATGGCGGGCGACACCTATGGCCATGCCGAATCCGAGTATCGCCGCCTGCTCGGCTGAGCCGGTCGGAACATTTCGTGCACGGATCACGGAACGAGCCGGTCCGCATACCGTTCATTCAATGGGCGCCAACGGCCCGACCGGAGGGGCCATGCTGAAGCGTACCGACCATATCGACCTGCCGGGCGACACGCGCGCCGCACCGGCAACCCTGCCCGCGGCGACCGTCGTTGCCGAGCTGCTGACCGCCGGGATCGACCGTGCCATTCTGGTGGTCGAGGACGAGGCGCGCGCCGAGGCGATCGCTTGTCTCGCGGAGGGGTTCGCCCCGACGATGACCGTCGTCCATCTCGTCGCGAGCGATGCGCTCCCCGGCGACTCCGCGCCGCCCAGCGCCGCCAATGTCGGCCGTCGGGTCGAGGCGCTGCGCCGTCTGCGCGCCGCGACCGCTAAAGCTTCGGCTGACCCGATTCTCCTCGTGCTCTCCGCCGAGGCGAGCGCGGTCCGCTATCCAGCCCCTGCCGCATTCGACGAGGCGCCTCCGGTGTTCCGCGTCTGCGACACGATCGACATCGCCGCGCTGCCCGCACTCGCCGAAACGATCGGCTACACGATCGACGACCGCGTCGACGAACCCGGCGAGATCGCGATCCGCGGTAGCGTCGTCGACCTGTTTCCGGCCGACCGCGCGAACCCCGCCCGGATCGAATTCGACGACAATTCGGTCATCACCGAAATTCGCAGCTATGACCCGGTGTCGCAGCGCAGCCTCGAAACGCTCGACGCGGTGATCGTCGGTCGCGCCTGCGAACCCGATCTGGGTGACGGCGTCGCGATCACCGAGCATCTGCCCGACGCCGCGCTCCATTTCGACCCTCTGGTCGCCGACCGCCGCACGCGGTTCCTCGCGCTTGCCGCCGACGGCACCGCGGCGCGTCAGGTCAAGGCCGCGCTGGTCGACACGCGCGCCTGGAACAAGGCGACCGCCGGCCGCCAGATCCTCGCCACCGACACCCCGGTCGAACGCACCCCGCGCTTCATCGAGCGGCGCGATCCGGTCCGCGCGTTCCGCCGCTTCGCGCGTTCGGTGATCGCCGATGGCCGGCTCGCGATCGCCGGGTCCGCGCGTGACCTTCGTTTCCTCGCATCGCGGCTCGGTGTCGACGCAAAGCCCGTCGACAGCCTTGCCGAGGCGGCGGCCGCACCCGTCGGTTCGGTGTCACTGCTCTGCGCTCCGCTCGACCAGGGCTTTGTCCATGCCGATCTCACCATCGTCGCCGCCGCCGACCTGCTCGGCAGCCGCGCACGACTGGACGACGGTCCCGGTGCCGGCGTTGCGGCCTTTGCCGAAGGTGCGACGCTGCAGACTGGTGACATCGTCGTGCATGAGGATCACGGGATCGGTCGCGTTCTTGGGGTCGAGGCGCTGCCCGACCTCGATGGCGTCGCGGCCGACGCGATCGTGCTCGACTATGCCAAGCGCGCGCGCCGGCTCGTCCCCGTGCATGAGGCCGATCGCATCTGGCGGTATGGCGCAGATGCGGACGCGGTGACGCTCGACACGCTTGACGGCGGAAGCTGGACCAAGCGTCGCGCCGCGATCGACACGGCGATCGCAGAAAGCGCACGTGCGCTTCAGGCAGTTGCCGCCGAACGCGACGCGCGGACGACACCACCGATCGTCCCCGATGTCGCGCTCTACGAACGGTTCGCTGCGGGCTTCCCGTTCTCCGAGACCCCCGACCAGGCCCGCGCGATTGCGGCGGTCCGGAGCGACCTCGCCAGCGGCAAGCCGATGGACCGGCTGATCGTCGGCGATGTCGGCTATGGCAAGACCGAGGTTGCGCTCCGCGCCGCCGCGCTCGTTGCGCTAGCCGGTCGCCAAGTCGCGATCGTCGCGCCCACCACGGTGCTGATCCGCCAGCATCTCGAAACGTTCCGCACGCGCTTTGTCGGCACCGGGCTGGAGGTCGCCGCGTTGTCTCGGCTGTCGACGCCTGCCGAGCGCAAGCGCGTCTGCGCCGGGCTCGCCGACGGGTCGATCGCGGTCGTCGTCGGCACCAGCGCGGTTGGCGGCAAGGGCGTCGTCTTTGCCGATCTCGCGCTCGTCGTGATCGACGAGGAACAGCGGTTCGGCGCGAAGGCCAAGGCGTCGCTGCGGGACATGGGCGCGGGCCATGTCCTCACGCTCAGCGCCACGCCGATCCCGCGCACGCTCCAGTCAGCGATGGTCGGCATTCAGGCGATATCGGTCATCGCGACGCCACCCGCACGCCGCCAGCCGATCCGCACCATCGTCGCGCCATTCGACGACGCCGCGGTCCGCAAGGCGCTCCGCCGCGAACGCGCGCGTGGCGGCCAGAGCTTTGTCGTCGTGCCGCGGATCGAGGACATCGCCCCGCTCGCGAAAACGCTCACGCGGCTCGTTCCCGAACTCGGCCTCGTCATCGCGCACGGCAAGATGGAGGCGGCCGAGCTCGACGACGCAATGGCGGGCTTTGCCGCGGGCGACGGCGATGTGCTGCTCGCGACCAACATCATCGAGGCGGGGCTCGACGTGCCGCGCGCCAACACGATGATCGTCCACCATGCCGACCGGTTCGGCCTGTCGCAGCTCCACCAGCTGCGCGGTCGGGTCGGACGCGGAGGCCGGCGGGGCCAGATCCTGCTGTCGACCGACGGCGAGGCCACGATCGCCGAGGCGACGATGAAGCGCCTGCGCACGCTCCAGGCCTTCGACCAGCTCGGCGCGGGCTTCGCGATCAGCGCGCGTGATCTCGACATGCGCGGCGCGGGCGATCTGGTCGGCGAGGATCAGGCCGGCCACATGAAGCTGATCGGTATCGACCTCTACCAGCACCTGCTGGGTCGCGCGCTGAAAGCCGCGCGCGGCGAACCGGTCGATCAGTGCCAGCCGGTGCTCAATCTCGGCGTCGGCGGCATGCTTCCCGAAGAGTGGATCCCCGAGACCGACCTGCGGCTGACGCTCTACGGCCAGCTCGCGCATCTGACCGACATCGCCGCGCTCGATGCGTTCCAGGCCGAGCTCGAGGACCGGTTCGGCGCACTTCCCGACAATGCCGTCCGCCTGCTCGAATGCGCGCGGATCAGAGCGCTCGCCGCCGCCGCCGACATTCGCCAGATCGATGTCGGCCCGGGCGCCATCGCCTTCACGCCGGGGAATCCGACCGCCGCCCTTCCGGCGCCGTTCGAAGCGGCGAAGCGCCGCTGGCTGGTCCGCGAACGGATCGAGGATCCCCTCGCCCGCCTCGACCGCGTCCGCGAGCTGCTGAGCGACCTGTCGGAGTGACGCTCAGCCGCCCGTGCGGCGCAGGAGATACACGTCCATGATCCAGCCGTGCCGGGCGCGCAGCCCGGTACGGCACGTGACGATCTCCGCCCTGACCGAGGCGAGCGGCCCGGCGATCAACGCCTCCTGCGCCATCCCCAAATACGCCCCCCACCAGATCGTGATTCCCTCGGGTGCGAGCGTCTCGAACGCGCACGCCCCGTCGAGCATTACCGCCAGCGTCTCGACCCCCGCTGGCCACCCCTCGGCGCGCAGCCGCCGACCGGTGGTGATCGTCACGGGCGCAGCGAGCGTGTTGAGCGGGATCGCATGCGCCGCGGTCAGCGCCTGCAGGCTGGTGATCCCCGGCACCACGCTGACCCCGATCGACCGCCCCCCCCCACGTAGCCGCTCGGCGATCCGCAGGCTGCTGTCGTAGAGCGACGGGTCCCCCCAGACGAGGAACGCGACCCGCCCCCCGTCCGGCAGATGCTCTGCGATCTGCGCCGCCCAGACCGCCGCGATCTCGTCATGCCACGCGTCGACCGCCGCACGGTACGGCGCGTCGGCATCGCGCTCGGGCAGGTCGAACTCCACCACCTTAGCGGGCCCGGTCAGTAGCGCGGCGCAGATCGTCCGGCGCAGATCGACCAGATCGGATTTCCCCGCGCCTTTCCGCGGCAGCAGGATCAGGTCGGCGGCGTTCATCGCCAGCACCGCCGCGCGCGTCACATGATCGGGATTGCCCGTGCCGATCCCGATCAGCGATATCGCGATCTCGACCCCGCTCACGGCGCCATCAACGATCCATAGAGGATCAGCGCGGGCTTGTCGGACACGCCCTCCGCCAGCCGTGCCGCCAGCCCCGCGATCGTCGACCAGGTCAGGCTCTGGTCGGGATGCCCGACATTTTCCGCGAGCAGCGCGGTCGTGTCACCCGGCAGACCATGTGCGACGAGCGACTCAACCAGAGCTGGAAACGTCCGCTGCGGCATGAACACGACCGTCGTCGCCTCCGGATCGGCGAGCGCAGCCATGTTGCGCTGCTGGGGCAGTTTCCCGGTCACGTCATGGCCGGTGACATATTGCACCCGGCGCGCGGACAGCCGGCGCGTCAGCGGTATCGCCGCGGCGGCGGCGGCGGCGCTCGCCGCGCTGATCCCAGGAACGATCTCGAACGTCACGCCAGCCTCGCGCAGCGCGACGATCTCCTCCTCGAGCCGCCCGAACATGCCCGCATCGCCCGATTTCAGCCGGACGACGCGCACGCCGGTCAGCGCGTGGTCGACCAGCAGTTGCGAGACATGCGACTGGCGCGGTGACGGCCGCCCCGCGCGCTTGCCGACCGCGACCAGTTCGGCACCGACGCGCGCATGGCCCAGCACCGCGCCCGACGACAGATCGTCGAACAGCACGACGTCGGCGCGCTGCAACCGCGTCACCGCCTTCAGCGTCAGCAATTCGGGGTCGCCGGGGCCGGAACCGACGAACGAAACGAAACCGGTCATGCAGCCGGTGGGCCAAGGGGGGCGATCATGTGGAAGAAACTACCCGTCACGCCGCCGCGATGCGAGCCGGTTTCGGGCACGGCTTGCCCATTCGCGTCGATCACCTGCGCCAGCGGCGCGTCGGGCTGGTCGAGGATCGTCGAATAATGGAATTCATGCCCCGCCAGCATCGCCCCCGCCGCGATCCCGCCGATCGGCGCGTGCAGCGTCGCCCGCCGATAGCCCAGATGCATCCGCCGCTTCTCGTAACTCGTCACCAGCCCGAGCAGCCCCGCCATCCGGTGCCGCGTCCCGTCCGCATCGATCAGCCCTTCGCCCAGCGCCATATAGCCGCCGCACTCGCCGTGCACCGGTCGCGTCTCGGCATGCAGCGCCAGCGCCGCACGGAACCGGTCCGCCGCCGCCAGCGCACCCGCATGCAGTTCGGGATAGCCCCCCGGCAGCCAGACCAGATCGGCATCCTTCGCCGGCGCCTCGTCCGCCAGCGGCGAAAAGGGCAGGATCTCCACGCCCGCGCTGCGCCACCCGTCCAGCACATGAGCATAGGTGAATGAGAAGGCGGCATCCTGCGCCAGCGCGATCCGCTGCGCCGGCGGGGTTGGCACGACCGTCCCCTGCGCGACCGGCCGCGGCGTGGCGGCCGCCGCCTCGCGCAGTGCGGCGATATCGACATGCGCGCTCAGGAACGTCGCATAGGCCGCGATCTGCGCGTCGAGCGCGGGATGCTCGATCGCCTGCACCAGACCCAGATGTCGCTCGGGGAGCGTCAGGTCGCCCCGCCGCGGCAGCGCGCCGAACACGCGGATCCCGACCGCCTCCATCCCGCTGCGCGCCAGCCGCTCGTGCCGCTCGCTCGCCACGCGGTTGAGGATCACGCCTGCGACCCTTACGCCTGGATCATAGCGCGCGAACCCCAAAGCGGTCGCCGCCGCGGACTGCGCCTGACCCGACACGTCGATAACCAGCACGACCGGCCAGCCCAACCGCCGCGCGACGTCCGCGCTCGCGCCATTGCCCGTCGCGCCCGCGTGCGCCACACCGTCGAACAGCCCCATCGACCCTTCGGCCAGCGTCATGTCCGCATCGTCGCCGCGCGCCGCGATCCCGTCGAGCCGCGGCCCGGTCATTGCCCAGCTGTCGAGGTTGAACGATGCGCGCCCGCTCGCCGCGCGGTGAAACGCGGGGTCGATATAGTCCGGACCGCACTTGAACGGCTGCACCGCGATCCCGTCGTCGCGCAGCGCCCGCAACAGCCCGAGCATCACCGTCGTCTTCCCCGTTCCCGACGCAGGCGCAGCGACCAGCAGCCCCGGGGTCATGCCGCGCGTCATGGCGTGTCTCCTGCGAACCGGGACTCCGCCGATTGCGGCCGGAACCGCCGGTCATAGCCTTGCGCGTACAGGCTGCTCGTCGCGAAATCGCCCGGCGCCAGCACGCGCCCGACCAGGATCAGCGCGGTCCGCTCGGGCCGCCCCGTCACCGCCTCCTCGATCGTCGACAGCGTCGCGCGGACGATCTGCTCGTCGGGCCAGCTCGCGCGCCACACCACCGCGACCGGGCAGTCGCCACCATAAGCCGGCAGCAGATCCGCGACGACCTGCGGCAGATTGTGCACCGACAGGTGGATCGCCAGCGTCGCCTGCGTCACGGCGAACGCGGCGAGCGTCTCCGCCGACGGCATCGAGCTTGCCCGCCCCGGCGTCCGCGTCAGCACCACCGATTGCGCCAGCTCGGGCAAGGTCAGCTCGACCTCGAGCGCGGCGGCGGCGGCGGCAAAGGCGGGGACGCCCGGGGTGATCGTCACCGGTATGTCCAGCGCGCGCAGCCGGCGCAGCTGCTCGCCCATCGCCGACCAGATCGACAGATCCCCCGAATGCAGCCGCGCGACATCCTGCCCGGCCGCATGCGCGGCGATGATCTCGGCGATGATCTGGTCGAGGTCCATCGGCGCGGTGTTGACGATCCGCGCACCCGGCGGACAATGCTCAAGCAGCGCCTCCGGGATCAGCGACCCGGCATAGAGGCACACCGGTGACATCGCGATCCGGTCGCGCCCCCGCAATGTCAGCAGGTCGGGCGCACCCGGCCCTGCACCAATGAAATGCACGGTCATGGTCGAAATCCTTGGGCAATGGCGCAGGTCGCGCGTCGGCACGGCGAAATATGGCGAAGGGTCAGCAGCCGCGCGCCTTGCCCCGCGGCGGCGAGTGCAGCGGCCTCCGCGACGCTGCCGGTCCCCCGCACGGCAAGGCTTACCGGCGACCGGGTGACGGGACTGGCCGCAGTCAGCGCGGCGGGATCGACCGTGATCAGCGGCAGACCCAGCAGTGCCGCGATCTCGCCAGGCAGCCCCTGCTTGTCGTCGGGCGCCGCCAGCGCCTCGACCGGCGGCAACCCCTGCTGCGCGGCGGCCAGCGCGGCGCGCAACGCGGCGGCATCCGCGGCGGTATTGAAGCCAAAACCCGCGACGATCATGCCGGATACGTCCATTGCACCACCGGAAACTGCGCGCGCCAGCCGCGTCGCGTCCCGATCGGCACCGCCTGCGCCACCTCGATCCGCATCAGGCTCCCCCCCTGCGCTGCCTGCCACTGCGTCAGCAGTGCCTCCGATTCGAGCGTCACCGCATTGGCGACGATCCGCGCGCCCTGCTCGACCCGCGGCCACAGCGCGCGCAACAGCGCCTCGGACAGTCCCCCGCCAATGAACACCGCATCCGGACACGGCAGCTCGCCGAGACAGTCTGGCGCCCGCCCCTCGACCACCACCAGTCGGTCGACGCCCAGCGCCGCGGCATTGGCGGCGATCCGCCGCGCGCGGACCGGATCCGCCTCGAGCGCGGTCGCCCGCGTCGACGGATGCGCGAGCAGCCACGAAATCCCGATCGATCCCGATCCAGCGCCGATATCCCACAAACTTTCGCCCGGTTTCGGCGCGAGTGCGGCGAGCGTCACCGCGCGGATTGGCGACTTGGTGATCTGCCCGTCATGCGCGAACCAGTCGTCGGACAGCCCCGCCTGCGGCAGGACAGCGCCGGCGCCCTCGAAGACGATGCCGACCGCGACCAGATGCGCGATGTCGTCAAACGCGAATGTCGCGGCGGTCGTGTGGCGGATCCGTTCGCGCGACCCGCCCAGCGCCTCGAGCACATGCAGCGCCGACGCGCCGAACCCCGCCGCATCCAGATACGCCGCCAGTCCACCGACCGCCGCCCCGTCGCGCACCAGCACGATCGCGCGCCGCCCCCGCGCGATATGCGGCCGCAACCGCCCGAACGGCGCGGCGTGCAGCCCCAGGCACGAACAGTCCTCGAGTCCCCAGCCGAGCCGCGCCGCTGCGAGCGCGAAGCTCGACGGCGCGGGATGCGCGATCCACTCGCCCGGGCTGAGATGCCGCGTCACCGACGTCCCCGCGCCGAACCAGAACGGATCCCCCGATGCCAGCATCACCACCCGCCGGCCGCGATGCCCGATCAGCCGCGCGATCCCGTCCTCGAACGGCACTGGCCAAGCCTCGACCGCCCCCCTAAGCTCGCCGGCAAGCGCCAGATGCCGGGTCGCGCCCGTCACGATCTCGGCATCGGCCAGCGCCGCGCGCGCTGCAGCGGATAGCCCGGCCACGCCGTCCTCGCCGATCCCGATAATCGTCAGCCACGGAGCCTCAGTCATCCCGACCATCCTGCTTCTCGGCGGCACCAGCGAAGCCAGCGCGCTCGCCGCACGGCTGGCGGCGCGCGGCGATCCAACCGTGCTGAGCTATGCCGGCCGCGTCGCCAACCCGCGCGCGCAGCCGGTGCCCGTCCGCATCGGCGGCTTTGGCGGCGTCGGAGGCCTCGTTACCTATCTCAAAGAGCACCGTGTCACGCACCTGATCGACGCGACGCATCCCTTCGCCGCGCAGATGCACCGGCATGCGCTCGACGCCGCGGCACAGGCGGGCGTCGCGCATGTCGCGCTCGCCCGCCCCGCCTGGACCCCGGTCGCGGGCGATCGCTGGCACCGCGTCGCCGATATATCGGCCGCCGTCGCGACGCTCGCCGGCCCGCCGCAGCGCGTGATGCTCGCGCTCGGCCGGATGCATGTCGATGCCTTCGCGCAGCAGCCGCAGCACGACTATCTGCTGCGTTTCGTCGATACGCCCGACCATCCGCCGCCGCTGCCCCGCCACCGCCTGGTCGTAGACCGCGGCCCGTTCGACGCCGCCGGCGACACCCAATTGATGCGCGACCACGCGACCGACCTGGTCGTCTGCAAGAACGCGGGCGGCAGCGGCGCGGCGGCCAAGCTCGTCGCCGCGCGCACGCTCGGCCTGCCGGTGATCATGATCGACCGCCCGCCGCTGCCCGCGCGACACGCGGTCGATTCGGTCGACGCGGTGCTCGACTGGCTCGATCATGGCGTCGACCGCGGCGTATAGAGGATCGGCCCCTGCGCCCGCGCGATGATCCGCGTCAGGCTTGATCCGACAATCACCATCGTCCGCATGTCCGCCATCTCCGCCCGCGCCTCGGTCAGCGGTACGATCGACAGCGCTTCCTCGGGCGTCGACACCGCCCGCGCGAACAGCACCGGGCGATCGTCGCCGCACGTCGTGCGAAGAATCTCGAACGCGCGGACCAGCCCGTCGGGTCGCGCCTTCGATCGCGGATTGTAGAAGGCGATCGCGAAATCGGCCTCCGCCGCCAGCCGCACGCGTCGCTCGATCAGCGCCTGGGGCTTCAGATTGTCCGAAAGGTTGATCGCGCAGAAATCATGCCCCAGCGGCGCGCCCGCGCGCGCACTCGCCGCCAGCATCGCGGTGATCCCCGGCAGCACGCGGATGTCGATCCCGCCCCACGCCCCCGGCCCCGCCTCGAGCGCCTCGAACACCGCCGCCGCCATCGCGAACACGCCGGGATCCCCCGACGACACGACGACGACGCGCGCGCCCCTCGCGGCCAGTTCGAGCGCATGGCGAGCGCGGTCGATCTCGACCCGGTTGTCGCTCGCATGCAGTGTCAGGCGGTCGCGCGCCGGAACCCTCGCGACATAGGGGATATAGCCGATCACGTCGGTCGCCTCGGCCAGCGCCGCGCTGACCTCGGGCGTCACCAGCGCCGCATCCCCCGGCCCCAGCCCAGCGATCGCCAGCCAGCCAGCCCCTGCGCTCAGGGTCATGGCCGCCGCCCCTGCCCGTGGATCAGCAGGATCGCGAAATAGGGCGTGACCGCATCCGCCTCGCACAGCCGCGTGACGCGCTGCTCGGCCATCGCGGCATATTCGACCAGCCACGCCGCCTCCTCGCGCCCCGCCGCGGCGACCGCGCGGCGCAGCTTGGCGAGGTGCCGGCCGATCTTCATCACCACCAGCGCATCGGTGTCGCGGATCCGCCGCACCAGATCCGCCTCGGGCAGCGTCCCCATCACCACCGTCAGCACGTCGTCGCCCCAGGTGATCGGCGCGCCGCTCGCGGTCCAGGCGCCCGACATGCCGGTGATGCCGGGAACGACGGCGACCGGCGCGACCCCCTGCAACCGCGTATAGAGATGCATGAACGATCCGTAGAAGAACGGGTCGCCCTCGCACAGCACCACCACGTCCTCGCCGCCCAGTGCCAGCGCCGCGAGGTGATCGATGCACCCCGCGTAAAAGCCTGACAGCCGGTCGTTGTAGCGCGGATCGGACAATGCGATCTCGGTGGTGACGGGATATTCCATGGGATATTCGATCACGTCGTCGCGGAGCATCCCCTCGACGATCCGGCGCGCCTGTCCCGGGCGTCCCGCCTTGCGGAAATAGGCGACGTGGCGCGCACCGCGTACCAGCCGATCCGCGCGCACGCTCATCAGGTCGCACGCCCCCGGCCCCAGTCCGACGCCGTGAATCGTGCCGGTTACGACCACCTGTCCCGGCGGCGGCACCAAGGTCGCGGATGGCGCCACCACGCCGATCATTCCGCCGCACTCGCCAGCGCGTTGATCGCCGCGACGGTGATCGCGCTGCCGCCCAGCCGCCCCTCGACGATCACGCACGGCACCGGCTGCGCTGCCCACAGCGCATCCTTCGATTCGACCGCTCCGACGAAACCCACCGGACAGCCGATGATTGCCGCGGGCCGCGGACAATCGGGATCCTCCAGCATATTGAGCAGGTGGAACAGCGCAGTCGGGGCATTGCCGATCGCCACCACCGCGCCTGCCAGATGCGGTCGCCAGAATTCCAGCGCGGCGGCCGAGCGCGTCGTTGCCATTTCTCTCGCCAGCGCGACCGTCTCGGGTGTGTGCAGCGTACAGATCACCGCATTGTCCGCCGGCAAACGCGCGCGCGTGATCCCCTCGGTCACCATCCGCGCATCGCACAGGATCGGCGCGCGCGCCCGCAACGCCGCACGCGCGGTCCGTGCGAAGCCGGGCGAAAAGCGGATATCCCCCGCCAGGGGGACAAGCCCCGCAGCATGGATCATCCGCACCGCGACCGGCTCCTCCTCGACGTCGAACCGCTCGAGATCCGCCTCGGCGCGGATCATCGCAAACGACTGGCGATAGATCGCGGCCCCGTCGGTCTCATAGGCATAGGGCATCAGGCGGCTCCGGACGGCTGGGAGAAATGGGCGATAATCTGAGCGGGTTCGAGCGCGCCGAGCAGCGGCGGCGCGCCCGCGCGCGCGCGCAGGGCAAGGTCGAACCGCCCGTCGCGCCCGGTCAGCGTCACGTCCGCAGGCCGCGCCCGCGCACACCCCTTGGCGCATCCCGACACGTGCAGGCTGCCAGCAACCAACGGAGCCAGCCGCCGCGCGAGGTCGCGCGTCTCGACGCTCGCCTGCGGGCAGGCGGGCGCACCGACACAGGCGTCGACCCCGGCGCGCACGCTGCTCTGGTCACGCGCGCTATCCGGCACACGGCCTTCGAGGATCAGCATCCGCCACGGCGTCACGCGGATCGCCGTGACCGGGTCTGCGGCGATCCGGTCGCGCAACTCTACTGCCGCGATCCGCCCGAAGCCGAGCGCGATCGCCGCGCCCAGCGGATGCGCCCCGGCTTCGGGCGGTGGCGCGGTGGGCGCGGGAACCAAGGTCGCGGGCTCCGGCACGGCCGCTGCGTGGCGCGCCATCCGCCCCGCCGCCGCACCGCCGCTGTCGACGAACCACCGCGCCAGCGCGATCAGCGCGTCGACCGCGGTGTCGCGCGTCACGTCCACCCCCGCCGCACGCCCCTCGCCGCGCACCAGCAACCTGCCGTCCACCGCGCGCTCGACCCGAAAGTCAGCGGGCGCGCGGGTCAGCAGCGGTGCAGCGCCCGCATCAATCGCAAAACCAACCTTGCCAGGCAGCACCGGCAGGTCGGACAGCCGCTCGCGCAACGCGGTGGCGATATGCTGCGTATCGTCCCCGTCCCGCCAGTCGGGCGCGACCAGCATCGCGCCGCGCGCCTCGCGCTCCGGATCGGGGTCGATCAGCCCGACCGCCAGCAACGCCTCGACCAGCCCCCGCCATCCCGCCTCGGTCACACCGCGGATCTGCAGGTTCGCGCGGCTGGTCACGTCAATCTCGCCATTTCCCCACGCCATTGCCGCATCACACAGCGCGAGTGTCTGCGCGCGCGTCAGCCGGCCGAGCGGCGGGCGGATCCGCACAAGCAGCCCGTCGCCCGCCGCCATCGGCCGCCACGCATCGGGGCACCATCCCTTGACGACGAACGCGCTCATGCCGGCAGCTCGAGCTGCGCGAGGATGGAATTACGCCGCGTCGGCCACAGCCCCGCCGTGTGCAACGCCGCGAACCGCGCGGTCATCGCCGCCAGCGCCGCGGGGTTTGCGCTCTCCAGAAACGCACGCACCGCGTCGCGCCCCAATGTCGCATCATAATAGAGGTCGATCAGCTCGGGCGACACCACCCGCGCCAGCTGCGCGAACATCGCCATATGGTCGAGCGTCGCGGCGATCTCCGCGCCCCCGCGAAACCCGTGCCGCATCATCCCCTCGACCCAGGCCGGGTTCGCCCCCCGCGCATGGACGACCCGCGCAATCTCCTCGTCCAGCGACCGCGCACGCGGCCGTTCCGGGTCGCGCGCATCGAGATGATACAGCGCCGCGGCCTTACCCCCGGCAACCGCCTGCGCCGCCGCGAACCCCGCCTCGTGCGCGGCATAATCCGCGGCGAGCAACAGGTCGGTCTCGGGCAAATCCTGGACATGGACGAACGCATCGGCGGCGGCGACCCGGTCGCGGATCCCCGCCGGATCGAACCGCGTCGCACCGTCGTCGACCGCCCCGTCGAGCGCGTGGCTCGACGCCGCCAGCCACGCCGCGCCCGCCGCTTCCCGCGCCGCCTCGCCGTACGTCTCGCCCGCATCGCCGAGCCCGAGCCCGTAGCGACCCGGCTCGGGCCCATAGACGCGCGCACCGACGGCAGCGCCGACGAACGGGTTCCAGTCGTCGGGCTCGTCGCGCGTCGCCAGCGCGCGCACCGCCTGCCCGAACATCTGGCCGAGCGCGGGAAACGCATCGCGGAACAGCCCCGACACACGCAGCGTCACGTCGATCCGCGGCCGGTCGAGCCTCGCCAGCGGCAGGATTTCGACCCCCGTGACCCGGTCCGAGGCAGTATCCCAGACCGGCTCCGCGCCGAGCAGGTGGAGCGCCATCGCGAACTCCTCGCCCGCGGTCCGCATCGTCGCCGACGCCCACAGGTCGACGACCAGCGCGCGCGGATAGTCGCCCTCGTCCTGCAGGTGCCGGCGGACCAGCTCGTCGGCCAGCCGCACGCCCTGCGCATGCGCCGCGCGCGACGGCACCGCGCGCGCGTCGGTCGCATACAGGTTGCGCCCGGTCGGCAGGACGTCGCTGCGTCCGCGCCACGGGGAGCCCGACGGCCCCGCCGCGATCCGCCTGCCCCGCAACGCGCTCAGCAGCCCGTCGCGCTCGGCCTCGCCCTGGTCGCCACGCCCATAGACGTGCAGCCCGTCGCCGAACTGGCTCTCCTTCACGTCGCACACGAACGTGTCGATCCGCGTGATCGCTTCCGCCTGGCTCGCCGCCTCGTCGAGCCGCAGCGTCGCCGCCAGTCCGGTCGCGCGCGCCTCATCGGCGATGTCGCGTTGCAGCCGGTCGCGACGCGCCGGGTCGAGCCCGTCGGCGGTTGAAAACTCGTCGAGCAACGATTCGAGCCGCCCCAGCCCCGCACCGCTGCGCGTGGTCGCGGCTGGCGGCGGGACATGGCCGATCGTCACCGCACCGATCCGCCGCCGCGCCTGCGCCGCCTCGCCCGGATCGTTGACGATGAACGGATAGAGCACCGGCATCGCCCCGGTCAGCGCCTCGGGCCAGCATTCCCCCGACAGCGCGACGGCCTTGCCCGGCAGCCATTCGAGCGTCCCGTGCGCGCCGATATGGATCAGCGCATCGCTCCCCCGCGCGCGCAGCCACAGATAGAAGGCGACATAGGCGTGACGGGGACAGCGCGACAGGTCGTGATACTCGCCGACCCGCGCCGCGCTCCGTCCACGTTCGGGCTGGAGCGCGATCACCACGCCCCCGCGCTCGACTCCCGCGAACTGGAACGCGCCGTCCACACAGCCCGGATCGTCCTCGGGCGCCCCCCAGCTTTCCTCGAGTGCATCGCGCAACACGGCCGGCAAGCCCCCAAGCGCCGCGCGATACGCCGCGACCGGCCACCCGATCCGCCCCGTCGCCAGCGCCTCGGCCAGGCCTCCGGATGCAGTCTCCCCGGTCGCATAACCCGCGGCCGCCAGGTCCTCGACGATCGCCTCGGCAGACGCCAGCGCGTCAAGCCCGACCGCATGCGCCATCTGATAATCCTTGCCCGGATAGGTCGACAGCACGACCGCGGGCCGCTGCTCCGCGACCGGCCGCTCCGCCAGAAGCACCCAGGCCGCGACGCGCGCGACGATCGCGGCGATCCGGGCGGGCTCGGCCCGGTGCTCGCGCCGAGCATAGCCGAGAGCGTCGTCGCGGACGCCGTCCTCCTTGAAGCTCGCGACGCCCGCGAACAGCCGTCCGTCGACCTCGGGCAGGACGACGTGCATCGCCAGGTCAGCGGGGGACAACCCGCGCGTCGACCCCCCCCAGGCGGCGCGGTCCGACGTCGCCAGCGCGACCTGGAACACCGGCACCCCCGCCCCGTCGAGCGGCGAGCTGTCGTCCGCGCCGCGGCCGGAAAAGGCGGTCGCGTTGACGATCGCCGCCGGGGCGAGCGCGACGACCCAACGCGCCAGCCACCCCGCCGCGCCCGGCGCCTTCAGCGACGGCGCGAACAGCCCGACGACGTCGAACCCCGCCCCACTCAGCCCGGCATGCAGCGCCTCGATCGGGTCCAGATCCGCGGCGGTCAGGTAGGAGCGGTAGAAAATCAGCAGGATTCGCGGCCGCGTCGCGGTCATCGCGAACGCCGCGAGGCACGTCACACCATCCCGCGGCTGCCACCCGCCGACCTCGGGGACCGTCTTCACCCCCGCGACCGGCCCGGCATAGAGCCCCGCCGCCAGCGCCATCTGCGCCAGCGCGGCTTGCGCCGCGACCGCGCCGCCATCGTCGCACAAGGCGGCGAGCCGGCGCAGCGTCGACACCGGCACCGTCGACGCCGCATCGAGCCGCGCGTCGATCCGCCCGTCCGCAGGCAGCACCGCCAGCGCGATCCCCCGCGCCCGCGCCAGTGCCTCGACCTGCTGCAACCCATAAGACCAGTAGGACCGCCCGCCGATCAGCCGGATCACGATCCCCTTCGCGCCCGTGCCTGCGCCACCGTCCAGCGTCCGCTCGACATAGGTATCGACCGACAGCGGATGCGCGAGCGCGGACAGATTGGCGAGCCGAAGCGACGGCAGCGGGTTCCCGTTCGCCGCCGCACGCCGCCACCCGGCCGCGAACGCGCCGAGATCCCCGTCCGAAAAGGACAGGACGACGAGGTCCGCCGGGCTCTGCGCGAGGTCCTGCGGGACCGCGTTTTCCTCCAGCCCGTGGCTTTCGCGGAAGACGACGTGCATCGTCGTCAGCCCTGAAGCGCGACCCGGATCCTTGCAGGGTCGATCCGGTCATGCTCGGCGATCACCACCAGGCGCGTCTGCCGCGCCTCGTCGGCGCGCCATGGCCGGTCATATTGCGTCCGCACCCGCGCCCCGACCGCCTGCACCAGCAGCCGCATCGGCTTGCCCGTCACCGCGGCATAGCCCTTCACGCGCAGGATGTCGGCGTCGCGCGCCAGCGTCTCGATCCGCGCGGCGAGCGCCGCCGGGTCCGCGATCTCGCCGAGGTCGACGATCATGCTGTCGAAATCGTCATGCTCGTGATCGTCCGCGCCATCATGATGCGACGGCCGCGCCGCGATATCGTCCTCCGCCGCCGCGTTCAGCCCCAGCACGACGCGCGGATCGATCACCCCGTCGGTCAGCGCGATCACTGGCAACGCACGCGCGGACTCCGCCGCGATCACCGCGCGCGCCGCGGTGACCCCCGCCTCGCCCGCCAGATCCGCCTTGGTCAGCAGCACCAGGTCGGCACAGGCAAGCTGGTCCTCGAACACCTCGGCGAGCGGCGTCTCGTGATCGACGCTCGGATCGGCGCGACGCTGCGCCTCGATCGCGGCGAGGTCGGGCGCGAACCGTCCCGCGGCGACCGCTTCCGCATCGGCCAGCGCGATCACCCCGTCGACCGTGATCCGCGACCGGATCGCGGGCCAGTCAAACGCCTTGAGCAAAGGCTTGGGCAGGGCGAGCCCCGACGTCTCGATCAGGATATGGTCGGGCCGCGGGTCGAGCGCGAGCAACGTCTCGACGGTCGGGATGAAATCGTCCGCGACGGTGCAGCAGATACAGCCATTGGCGAGCTCGACGACATTCTCGGCCGGGCAATCGGGGATTGCGCACCCCTTCAAGATATCGCCGTCGATGCCGAGCGTGCCGAATTCGTTGACGATCACCGCGAGCCGCCGGCCCCCGGCGTTGCGGATTAGGTGGCTGATCAGCGTGGTCTTGCCCGCGCCGAGAAACCCGGTGACGATGGTAACGGGAATCTTGGCCAGGGTCGGCTGGGGGTCGGTCATGCGATACTCTCCGGGCGTCGGAACGACAGCCACGGACGGACGCACGCCCGCAGCCACACGCGCGCACGACCTGACGGCCGCACGCGTTCGTCGCTCAGACGGAGTACCGTGCCGCGACCATCCCCTGGATCAAGGCAAGAGCGACCATGACGCTGGCAGGTCTCCTGGCTCGCGGGTCGAAGCTCGATGCACGCCTTCCCAGGTCTCGTGACCCAGTGGCTGCCCCCGCATCGGGGGCCTGTGCGTCTCGCTCACCGCTTACAGTTGCAGGGACAGCCGCGGCATTGGGAGGCAAAGCTCCCGCACCGCATTCCCATTCAAGCCCCGAAGGGCACCGGCGCGATCTGTTGAGGTTCGGTAGAACCAAACCTCGGGGTTGGGTTTAGAGGAGTTTGGCGACTGTGCCAATGCACCTGACCTCCGTCATCCTGACGAAAGTCAGGACCCAGAGCTACGCGTAATGCGCTGCCTGGCCCTGGGTCCCGGGTCGAGCCCGGGATGACGACGCTGCTCGTTACCCCCGCACCACCTCGATCTCGTCGAACCGCTTCCACCGGTAGATCGCGAAACTCAGCACCCAGCACGCCACGAACAGCGCGATGATCGCAAAGCCCAGCCCGTTGAAATTCTCACCCAGCGCCGAAGCGACGTCCCACACGCCCCCGCTCAGGCCCAGCTTCGATGCCAGCAGCGCGAGCGTCTCGATTCCGCCGATCGCGATCGCGACGATCGCCGAGATCAGCGTGATCGTGATGTTGTAATAGAGCTTGCGGATCGGCTTCACGAACGCCCATTCATACGCGCCGAGCATCACCACCCCGTCGGCACTGTCGACCAGCGCCATGCCCGTCGCGAACAGCACCGGCAGCACCAGCACCGTGCCGATCGACAGCCCGTCCGCTGCCTGGCTCGCCGACAGGCCGAGAATCGCGACTTCGGTCGCGGTGTCGAACCCCAGCCCGAACAGGAAGCCGAGCGGCGCCATGTGCCAGCTGCGCGTGACCAGCCGGAACATCGGCCGGAACAGCCGCGCGAGCAGCCCGCGATTGCCGAGCAGCAGGTCGAGATCCTCCTCGACATAACGCCCGCCGCCGCGGACATGGCCGAAGGTCCGCCACACCGATCGCAGGATGATCAGGTTCATCGCCGCGATCGTGAACAGGAACAGCGCGGAGACCAGCGTCGCGATCACCCCGCCCGCCTGCTTGAACGCCTCGAACTGCGCCAGCGCGCTCGCGGTCAGCGCGATTCCGACCGCGGCGATCAGGACGATCGCCGAATGACCGACCGCGAACCAGAAGCCGACCCCGATCGGCCGTTGCCCGTCCTGCATCAGCTTGCGCGTCACATTGTCGATCGCCGCGATATGATCCGCGTCGACCGCATGCCGCAGCCCCAGCCCCCAGGCGAGCATCGCGGTGCCCAGCATCAGCGGCTGCGCCTGGAACAGCGCGAACGCCCATCCCCAGGCGGCGATATTGGCCGCCACCAGCATCGCGAACATCCAGCCGATCCGGTGTCGCGTCGAACGACCGGCGGTCCGCCCGGTCATGATCTTGGTCATTGGCACATCCCCGGCGTCCGACGAGGACGGGGGCCTGCCGCGAACGACCGGGACGCGCGCCGACCGGACGCCCTGAGCGGCCGGCATGCGTCGCCGATGCGGCCCCCGCCGCATGGTCGTCGCTCAGACGGCGTTCACCGTGCCTCGGCCACCCCCTGGACCGGGACAAGAGCGACCAGACGCCGGCAGGTCTCCTGGCTCACGGGTCAAGGCTCGACGCACACCTTCCCAGGCCATCGGCCCAGTGGCTGCCCCCGTCGCAGGGGGCGCGTGCGTGTCGCTCGCCGCTTACAGTTGCAGGGACAGCTGCGGTCTTGGGGCAAACCCCGCACCGCATTCCCATTCAAGCCCCGAGGGGCACCGACGCGATCTGTGCGGATCCGGCTTGCGTCGGACCTGCGCCACAGGGCTAGCGCGTTTTGCCTGCGCTGACGACAGGATTTGCGCGCGACGCAACGCAGGGCATGTCGTCCCATCTCACCGCAACGTCTGCCTTACCTCGTACGTTGATCGCATAACCGACCGGTGTCCTGCCGGTCGCGGCGTTGCCCGCTTTCCGCCCCGCGGCATTCGTGCGAGCAGCGCAGACCTTCATCGCCCCGCTGAACGGAGCCCGCATGCGCCCTCTCGTCCCCGTCGCCGAAGCCCAGTCCCGCCTCTTCGCCATGGCATCGCGCGTGCCGGCCGAAACCGTGCCGCTGCGCTCCGCGATGGGTCGCTGGGCGGCGGAGGACATTCTCGCCCGCCGCACCCAGCCTGCGACCGACCTTTCGGCGATGGACGGCTATGCGATCCGCTACGCCGATCTGCCCGGCCCCTGGACCGTCATCGGCGAGAGCGCGGCCGGCCGCCCCTTCGCCGGCACGCTCGCCCCGGGCGAGGCGACGCGCATCTTCACCGGCGCGGCGATGCCGCCCGGCGCTGATACCGTCCTTGTTCAGGAAGAGGCCGCGCGCGACGGCGACCGGCTGATGCTCGACGGCGAAGGCCCCGCCTTTGAAGGCCGCAACACACGCCGCAAGGGGCTCGACTTCGCGATCGGCACGCGGCTGATCGCGGCCGGCGATCGGCTGACGCCCGCGCGCATCGCGGTCGCTGCGACCGGCGGGCACGGCGCGCTGTCGGTCGGCCGCCGGCTGCGCGTCGCGGTCGCCGCGACGGGCGACGAACTCGTCCCGCCCGGCTCGACGAACGATCCCGTCCCGCTGCCGGAATCGAACGGCATCATGCTCGCCGCGATGCTTGCCGATCTGCCCGTCGACATCGTCGATCTGGGGATATTGCCTGATAGGCTCGACACGCTGCGTGACGCCTTTGCCGGGGTCGATGCCGATCTACTGGTGACCACGGGGGGCGCGTCGGTCGGCGATCACGACCTCGTCCGCCCCGCGATCGAGGCGGCTGGCGGGGCAATCGACTTCTGGCGGATCGCGCTGCGCCCGGGCAAGCCGATGATGGCGGGCGCGCTCGGGCGGACGATGCTGCTCGGCCTACCTGGCAATCCCGTCTCCGCCTTCGTCACCGCCATCCTCTTCGTCCGCCCCGTCGTCGCGCACATGCTCGGCGCGCGCGATCCCCTGCCGCAGACGACGCACGCGCTGCTCGGCGAGGATCTTCCGCCCAACCAGTCGCGGACCGACTATATGCGCGCCGAACTGCGCGACGGCCGCGCCTATGCCTCGACCATCCAGGACAGCTCGATGCTGCTGACGCTCGCCCGCTCGTCCTGCCTGATCATCCGCGATGGCGACGCGCCGGCGGCGAGGGCGGGCGACTCGGCGGAAATCCTCGTCATCGCGTGACGTCACCGCTTGACGAAGCTGCAAGTGTTCCATAGAAGTTCCTCGTCTGTTCCGGACGGAGAACCGTTATGCTCACGCGCAAGCAGCACGAGCTTGTCTGCTTCATCAATGACCGCCTCGCCGAGACGGGCGTGTCGCCCTCGTTCGAGGAGATGAAGGACGCGCTCGACCTGAAATCGAAATCGGGCGTGCACCGTCTGATCAGCGCGCTTGAAGAGCGCAACTTCATCCGGCGCCTGCCCAACCGGGCGCGCGCGCTCGAAGTGCTGCGAATGCCCGAGCGTCCCGAGGCTGCAATCGCACAGACTGCGGCGAAGTCGGGGCCGAAGGCGGCTGCGGCATCGGCCGGCACCGTATCTGCGCCGGACACGGCCAGCGCCACGCCCGCGTCGCCCGCCCGCATCGCGGCGAACGACGTCGTCGAGATCCCGCTGCACGGCCGGATCGCCGCCGGCGTCCCGATCGAAGCCTTTGAAGGCAGTTCGATGCTGGCCGTTCCGGCCGCATTGCTCGGCACCGGCGAGCATTATGCGCTGGAGGTTTCGGGGGACTCGATGGTCGAAGCCGGCATCCTCGACGGCGATTATGCGCTGATCCGCCGTACCGAGATCGCCCGCGACGGCGAAATCGTGGTCGCGCTGATCGAGGACAGCGAAGCGACGCTGAAATATTTCCGCCGCGAAGGCGCAATGGTCCGGCTCGACCCGGCCAACCGCGCCTATGACCCGCAGCGTTATGCGCCCGCACAGGTCCGGGTTCAGGGCAAGCTGTCGGGTATCCTGCGCCGCTACGACTGACGAATGCCGGGTGGCGCTGGCGGTCATCACCGCCACGCAACCGGCAGTGGCGTTCGTGACCAACGGCCCCAGGCACCATCGTCCGCGTTTCGGAATTGCGGCCCTCCCAATCGGAGGCCCCACCTTCGCAGGATCATGACCCGACATACCCAGTCGCGACCTATCGCTCTGACCACCCCCGAGCCGGCACTCGAAACCGGACCGACGCCGCCCCCCCGGCCAGCCCATGCTGATCGCCCGCCGCCCCGAACCGTCGCATTGGCCGCGCCAGCGTCGGTGGATCGCGCCACGGGTGCCGGTCCCCCGGATTGAGCACCGTCACCATCCGCCCCGTGGTCAACGTCAACGCGATCCCCCCGGTCCGCGCGAGCATCGACCGGTCGAGCTTCAGCCATCGCGGCGTACAACCGCGCGGCAGCCCGCGCTCGCTGATGACGATGTCCGCGCGCCGGCAGGCGGCAACCATCTCCGCGATCGGCACCCGGTAAACGCTGCGCGTGGCCAGCACGCGCCAAGCCCGGCCGTGGGCGACGACATCGGTCAGGCACAGGTCGCGGCTGCACCGCGCGTCGGGCTGATCCGCGAGCAGCAGCGGCTCACCATCGACCCCGCCATTCTCCGCCAGTGTATCGCGGACATAATCCCCCGCCCGATCGCGAAGCAGCGCGAGCCCGGCGGCGGTCCGGACCGCGACATGGCGACCATCGCCCGTGACCAGTATATCGGGTGACGGCGTCGTCAGCGCCCAGATCGCGCCAATCGCCAAGGGCAGCATTCCGATCCGTCGCCACCGCGTCCGCCACAGCGCGATCCACACCCCGCCGCCGACCATCAGCGCAAACGCCCCATCGGGAACCGCCGGCAGCGCGCGGACCGCGCCCGGTGCATGCGCCACGCCGCGCGCGAGCCACAGCAGCGCGTCGAGCGCATGCTGGACCAGCCACCAGGCGGGCGCGCCAATCCCGATCGTGTCGAGCAGCAGCGCCAGCGCCTCGAACGGCATCACGACAAACGTGGTCAGCGGGATCGCGACGATATTGGCGACCGCGCCGTACAGCCCGGCCTTGTGGAAATGATAGACTGCGATCGGCATCAGCGCCGCCTCGACGACGAGCCCGGTCAGCAGCAGCGACGCGGCGCCGCGCAAGAGGCGCCTGCCGCGGCCCTCGTCATGCGGCGCGAACGTGGCACGGACGACGGGATGCTCGTGCAACGCGATGATCGCGGTGATTGCGGCGAACGACAATTGGAAGCTCGGCCCGGCGAGCGATTCGGGCAGCGCGAGCATCACCGCGATCGCCCCCGTCGCGACCAGCCGCAACGTCATCGCCTCGCGCCCCATCGCCAGCGCGACCAGCACCAGCAACGCCGCGACGCACGAGCGGATTGTCGGCACCTGGCTGCCCGTCAGCACGGTGTAGCCGATCGCCGCCGCCGCACCGGCAAGCGCGGCGATCAACGGCAGTCGCGTGTGGAGGGCGAGCCACGGGCTGAGCGCGAGCAGCCGCAGCACGATCAGCATCGTCGCCGCGACCGCGGCGGTGATGTGGAGGCCGCTCACCGACAGGAGATGCGCCAGCCCGGCGCGCCGCATCGCCTCCGCATCCGCGTCGCTGATCGCGCCGACGTCGCCGGTCGCCAGCGCTGCGGCGATCCCGCCCGCGCTCCCGTCGAGTTGCGCGACGATGTGCCGCGACAACGCCACCCGGACCCCCGCGCCACCGCGGCCCGGCTCTGCTACCACCACAGGCGAAAAGCCCCGCCCCGTCGCGCCGATCGCGCCGAACCAGGCGACGCGCGCAAAGTCATAGGCGCCGGGCACCGCGGGCAAGGGCGGCGGCATGAGTCGCGCGCGCAGCCTTATCGTCGCGCCGATCCCCAGCGTCGCCGGCGCATCCGCCTCTGCCAGGTTGATGCGGACGCGGCCGGGCAACGCAACCGGCGCGCCATCGGCGTCCTGCCCCGGCCCGACCGGCCGCACCGTCAACCGCACAAGCCGGCGCGCGACGAGCGGTTCGATCGTCTCGACCCGCGCCGACAGCTGCACGAATGTCGGCCCCGCGAGCACCGGTGCCGCCACGCGGTCCGATCGCACCCAGATCAGCCCGATGCCGAGCGTCGCCGCAATCGCGCCGATCGCGAGCATTCGCGCCGCGCGCCCGCCGCGCCCCGCCGCAAGTCCGGCCAAACCGCCGGCAGCCAGCAAAAGGATCGCGGTGCCCCATGCCACGGGATCGGGCAGCACGAACCACAGTGCGATGCCGCCGCCAAGCCCGACCGGCAGCCATGTTATGAGCTGGTCGCGCTCCGCCTCCAGCCAGCGTTCGATCGCCCGGCCCGGCTCCGCCATCCAGGGCGGCACGCCCATTTGTCGCCGCCGGGGACGCATGCTAGAGGCGGCCACGGCTGATCCGGCCATCGTTTCTACAGTCTGGGAGCACCCGCGGTTGGGCGCAATATCTGATACGGATGCCGTCGTTTCGGCCGCACCCGTGGTTACTCGTTTCGCTCCGTCGCCGACGGGGTTCCTGCATCTTGGCGGCGCGCGCACTGCGTTGTTCAACTGGCTGTTCGCCAAGGCGAACGGCGGCAAATTCCTGCTGCGTATCGAGGATACCGACCGCGTGCGGTCGACCCAGCCGGCGATCGACGCGATCATCGACGGCATGCGCTGGCTGGGGATCGACTGGGACGGCGACGTCGTCATGCAGTTCGCCGGCGCCGATCGCCACGCCCGCGTCGCGCACCAGATGGTCGAGGCCGGTCACGCCTATCGCTGCTACATGACCAATGACGAGATCGCGGCGATGCGCGCCGAGGCGCAGGCGGCCAAGAAGCCGCTTCGCATTCGCAGCCCGTGGCGCGATCGTCCAGCGAGCGAGGCCCCCGATCTTCCCCATGTCGTCCGCCTGCGCGCGCCGCAGGAGGGTGCGGTCACGATCGAGGATCGCGTCCAGGGATCGGCGACGGTCCGCAACGAGGAAATCGACGATCTCGTCCTCCTCCGCTCCGATGGCACGCCGACCTATATGCTCGCGGTCGTCGTCGACGATCACGACATGGGTGTTACCCACGTCATCCGCGGTGACGATCACCTCAACAACGCGTTCCGCCAGCTGCCGATCTACCGCGCGATGGACGCGATCGAGGGCGGCTGGCCCGATCCGATCTATGCGCACATCCCGCTGATCCACGGCCCCGATGGTGCCAAGCTGTCCAAGCGGCACGGCGCGGTCGGCATCGAGGCCTATCGCGACGAGATGGGCATCCTGCCCGAGGCGTTCGACAATTACCTGCTGCGGCTCGGCTGGGGGCACGGTGACGACGAGATCATCAGCCGCGAACAGGCGGTCGAGTGGTTCGACCTGTCGGGCGTCGGCAAGTCGCCCTCGCGCTTCGACCTGAAGAAGCTCGAGAATCTGAACGGCCACTATATTCGCGAGGCCGATGATGCGCGTCTGGCCCAGCTCGCCGCCGATCGGCTCGGCCATGCCCTGCCCGATGGCGGACTCGACCTTCTGACTCGCGCCATGCCGGTCCTGAAGCCACGTGCAGCGAACCTGAACGAACTCGCCGAAGGTTCGAATTTCCTGTTCAGCCAGCGACCTTTGGCGATGGATGACGCCGCAGCGAGCCTTTTGCAGGGTGAAGCGAGTGCGATTCTGACGAACGCGCATGCTGAACTTGACGCGCTCGACAAGTGGGATACGGAAGCGCTCGAAGGCGCGGTACGGCGCGTGGCCGAAGCGCGAAGCCTAAAGCTCGGGCAGGTTGCACAACCCCTTCGCGCCGCGCTGACCGGTCGCAAGACGTCGCCGGGAATATTCGATGTGCTCGACCTGCTCGGGCGTGACGAGAGCCTCGGTCGGATCGCCGACCGGATGGCAGACTGATAAGATTTCGAGGAAGGATACAAGCATGAGCGAGACCGCAAACCTCAAGGTCGACGGCAAGGAATTCGATTATCCGGTCATGTCCGGTACGGTCGGCCCCGATGTCATCGATATCCGCAAGCTGTACGCGCAGACCGACAATTTCACCTATGATCCGGGCTTCACTTCGACCGCCTCGTGCCAGTCGAAGCTGACCTATATCGACGGCGATGCCGGCACGCTGCTCCACCGCGGCTACACGATCGGCGAGCTCGCCGAACAGTCGAACTTCATGGAAGTCGCCTATCTGCTGCTGAACGGCGAACTGCCCAGCGAAGAAGAGCTGTCGACCTTCTCGAACACGATCACGCGCCACACGATGGTGCATGAGCAGCTCGCGCAGTTCTTCCGTGGCTTCCGTCGCGACGCGCATCCGATGGCGATCCTGTGCGGCGTCGTCGGCGCGCTCTCGGCCTTCTACCACGATTCGACCGACATTCATGATCCGGCACAGCGCGTCATCGCGTCGCACCGCCTGATCGCCAAGATGCCGACGATCGCCGCGATGGCGTACAAGTACAGTGTCGGCCAGCCGTTCGTCTATCCGGACAACACGCTGAGCTACACCGGCAACTTCCTGAAGATGACGTTCGCCGTCCCGGCCGAGAAGTACGTCGTGAATCCGATCGTCGAAAAGGCGATGGACCGCATCTTCATCCTCCACGCCGATCACGAGCAGAACGCGTCGACCTCGACCGTCCGTCTCGCCGGCTCGTCGGGTGCCAACCCGTTTGCGTGCATCGCGGCCGGCATCGCCTGCCTGTGGGGCCCCGCGCATGGCGGCGCGAACGAAGCCGCGCTCAACATGCTGCACGAGATCGGCACGGTTGACCGGATCCCCGAGTTCATCGCCCGCGCGAAGGACAAGAACGATCCGTTCCGCCTGATGGGCTTCGGTCACCGCGTCTACAAGAACTACGATCCGCGCGCGGCGGTCATGCAGACGACCGTCAAGGAAGTACTCGGCGAGCTGGGTGTCACCGACCCTGTGTTCGACGTCGCGATCGAGCTCGAGCGTCTGGCGCTGAGCGATCCCTACTTCATCGAGAAGAAGCTGTTCCCGAACGTCGACTTCTATTCGGGCGTCATCCTCTCGGCGATCGGCTTCCCGACCTCGATGTTCACGGTGCTCTTCGCACTCGCCCGTACCGTCGGCTGGGTTGCGCAGTGGAACGAGATGATCACCGATCCCGACCAGAAGATCGGCCGTCCGCGCCAGCTCTACAGCGGCCCGACGCAGCGCGACTATACGCCGATGGCGTCGCGCTGAGATGAAGCTGCGGCCGATCCTCATGGTCATCGGCGTGCTGTGCGCGCTGATGGGGTTCCTGTGGATCGGCCAGGGGCTTGGCTATGTCCATTGGCCGCGATCGAGCTTCATGCTCGATCAGCGGCCTTGGGCGGACCGCGGCGCCGCGCTCGCGGTATTAGGCCTGGTACTGATCCTGGCCGCGCGTCGCCTGCGTCGGTAACGACAACACGAAGCGCGCCCCCTCGCCGATCGCGCTGTCGATCGTCAGGTCGCCGCCCATCGCGCGTGCCAGCCGCCGCGCGATATAGAGGCCCAGGCCGTTGCCGCCCGGCTCGGACGCGTCGACCCGCTCGAACTTTTCGAAAATCCGCGCATGATCCGCGGGCGCCACGCCCTTGCCGGTATCCGCGACGACGACGGTCACCTGATCGCTCCCCGCATGCGCCGTCACCAGCACCGCGCCACCCGACTGCGAATAGCGCACCGCGTTGCCGATCAGATTGACCAGGATCTGCAACACGCGACGGAAATCGCCGCGCGCGACGACGCGGGCTTCAGCGGCGGGCCGGGTGATCGTCACATTCGCGTTGCCCGCTCGCACCGCCAGCAGCCCGGCAGCACGCCGCGCAATGTCGGCCATATCGATCGTCTCGAGAAGCAGCGCGAAGTCGGGCCGCTCGACCGCCTGAAGATCGACCAGATCGTCGACCAGCGCCAACAGATGGCGGCCGGCATTGGCGATATCCGCGGCATAATCGGCATAATCGGGCTGCACCAGGCCATCGGTCTGGGCATGAATACTGTCGGCGTTCGCGACGATGCGCGCCAGCGGTGTCCGCAACGCGCGGTCTAGCCCCGCGGTGAAGGTCGGCGACAGCTGGTCCGCCCCCGCCGGCCGGGGCTTGGCGGGCGGCGATGGCACGTCCGCGGGATCGTCGACCAGTTGCCCGCTGCCGATGAACCCCGCAAAGGCACGTTCCGCGTCACGGCGGACCACGGCGCTTAGCATGATCGCGCGGCCCGACCCCCGCAGCCGCGCGGGCTGTGCGTCGAGCGGCTGACGGCGCGCGACCGCGTCGAGGATCGGCAGCGCGCCGTCATCGCCGCTGTCGAGCATGACGAGGCTCGTCAGCGGCTTGCCGAGCAACGCGAGCGGGTCGACGCCCATGCGGGGCCCTGCGTCGGGCGATACGAATGTCAGGCGAAGCGCCGCGTCGGTTTCCCAACGCCAGTCGGCACCACTCGACAGGAAATCGACGCCTGCACCGGGGTTCGGTGCCGCTGGACGCCACGGCTGGAGTTCGCGCCAGCCACTTACCGCAAGGCCGACCGTATCGCCCTCGGGCTGCGCACGGACCCACAGATCGAGATCGACGTCGTCGTCGGCGATCACCACGCTGCGCGAAACCGCGATTCCCAGCCGGCGCGCCAGGCGGGCGATCATCGCGAGCTGCGGCACCGCGATCGGCGCGCCGATCACCCCCCCGGCGCGGCTGTTGAGCGCAAGCAGGATCGGATCCGCCGACAGCAACACGCCGTCCCCTGCCACTTCCGCCAGTGCGACCGCAGTGTCGCCTGTCATATATCCCGTCATCGTCGGTCTGCCCCGGCCAGCGCCCGCAACGCAGCGCGAAACTCGCGGTGCATCGCCAGCGGTGCGATCGCCGCGCGCGCATCGTCGACCCCGACGCTCGCGATGCTGTCGAGCGCGTCGGCGAAACTTTCGATATCACGGCGTGGATCGGCATCGGCCAGCGCCAGCCCGATCCGCGCGATCGTTTCCCGGTCGAGATCCGCCGCCCGCAGCGCCAGCCACAGTTGCTCTCCGTCGGGATCGAGTACGATCACCCGGACCTGTTCGGCATCGATCCCGATCGCATGCGCCAGCACCGCGACGAACAGGGTCAGACGCCGGTCGCCGAGCGCCTCGACCAGCAGCGCCGGCAATTCGTCGCGACGGGCATCGATCGCCGCGGCGAGGCGGATCGCGACGGCCTCGGGGCGCTCCGCGTCATCATGCGCGGCAAGGCTGCGCAGCGCCGCTTCGGTGATCGCCTGATCGCTCTGGCCGCGGCCCTGCATCGCGACCATCTCGCCAGCGTCCTTCAAGGCATCGTCAAGCCCGTCGCGCACCGCCGCGGCAACCCACCAGACGAGGCGGCGATGCAGGTCGGCGGGCACGTCGCTTCCGGCGATCATTCCCGATTCATTGGCCGCGCGACGCCGGCTTTCCGCTGCGAGCAGCGCGCCGGCCGCGGTGGCGACGGTCGTATCCGAGACCCCCGTCAGGCGGATCAACAGGCTCGGCTCCTCGGGACCGGCGATCGCGGCGGGAAGGGCATCGGCGATCAGGTCATGCCGGACGCGTGCGATCAGGTCCTTCATCAGATCGCGATCGCGCAACACCCCCGACCGCGTCAGCCGCAGCAAGGCGCCGCCCTGCGTCAGGATCGCCTCCGCCCGCGTCGTCTCCCCCAGCCCGGCGAGAACGCGGGCGGCATGGCGGCGGATATCCGCCTCGATCGCCCCGATGATCCCGCGCAGGACATGCGCCAACATCAACCGCGTACGTTCCTCCAGCCGCGCATCGGCGGTCAGGAAAAAGTCGGTGATCGTCGTTTCCAGCCGGTCGTCGGCCCGCTGACGCGCACGCGCGGCGCGCGCGATCGCACTCGCCCGTGACAGCGCGGGATCAGGCAAGGGTTCAGAGCCAACCGACATGCGCCGTGCCTACCCGCTTATTGTTAAGGCGGTACTAAGGCTGAAGACGAAGATGCTCGATTGCCGCGGCCAGCGTGACCGTCGCGTACAGCCCGGCGATCGCAAGGCCCAACAGCGGAAATCCGAGGATCGCGACGATCGTGACGATCAGCAGATAGGCCGGCGCACTGCCCCACCACATGCGGCGCGCGCGCTCGACGATCGCGCGTTCCCCCAGTGCCGCGATCGCAAGCAGCGCGGCCGCCATGACAAGCGCGCTGTTGTCGGCCGAATAGCCCGCCCACAGAAAGGCAAACAGCAGAACGGCGAGCGCGCTGACGACGCCGATTCCGCGCGTCTGCATCGTCGCGACCGACTCATCGTCGCGCAGACCGCTCAGCACCGAGCCGATCGCCAGACCGACACAGGCCGTGCTGGCAAGCACCAGTCCGGTCGCCAGCCAGCCGAACAGCATCGCGCCGAGCCCGGCGGCGGCAATACCCAGTGACGTCGCGCCGACGGTCGTGCCGGCAACGCTCTTATCGACCAGGAACGGCAGGCCGAGCCTGGCGATCGGCGCGAGCACGAAACGGTCGAACCAGCCGCTGCGCCCCGACACGATCGTCGCCAGCACCGCACGACCGCGTTCTTCCAGCGTCCGCGCCTCGCGCTCGATGCCGTGCCCGCTGCGAATTGCATCGGTCGGCAACAGGATCTGCACCGCGCGCGCCTGCACCGCGATCCGCAGCAGCGTCGATTGCAGGTCGTAATCATTGGGCAGGCCCGCGACTTCGGCGATCCGTGCGGGCTCCAGCCGGGCGACACCGGCCCATGCCATCTGGCCACCGACGCGCTCGAACCCGGGTCCCGCATCGTCCTCAGGCACGACGAGCAGCGCATCGCCGCCCTCGTTCGCCATCGCCGCGACGATGCTCTCGGTCGTGACCAGCCCGTCGCCGAGCATCAAGACGCGCGCCAGCGGATGGAGCTTCTCCATCGCCTCCGCCGCAGTCCGGACGGTATCGACCGCGACACCGCGGCGGTTGATGCGATTGATCGCGCCCAGCAACTCGGGCGTCAGCCGCGCGACGACCACGATCACCTGACGCACGCCGGCCGCTATCAGCAACCGCGCCTGATACTCGATCAGCGTGACGCCGCTGAACGGCAAAGTGGCAGCCAGGCGATCGGGACGATCGTCGGCATCGTGAATAGCAAAGAGAAGCCCGGCAAGCATCTGCGGCTGTTAGGCGTCGAAACGGCGGATGCAAAGCCCGCGCGTCGGAAGCGCGTGCAGATCGACGCCCTGCATCCGGGTCAAAGCTGCTTTACCGCGTCGCCCAGCCGGCGCAGCATGTCGTCGTCGCCGGGCGGGGTGTCGGCCGCCGCGCGCGCCAGCGTCATCAGCGGCATCGCGCCAAAGCTCGCCGCCAGCCCCTTCAGCCGCCATGCCGCGGCGCGCCACGCCTCGGCGTCGGATGCGTCCACCATAGCGTCCAGCGCGTCCGCCGCGCTGTGGGTGAAGGCGAGGTGCAGGTCGGCGATCAGCAGCGGATCGTCCCCGACCGCGGCTGCCAGGGCGGCGTCGATTGCTCCGGGATCATAGGCCATGAGATGGGGCGTACACGCGACCGACTTAACGGGAGGTTGCGCTATTCGCTTTGTCAAAGCCGATTTCATGGTAAAACCCGGGCATGAACGGGGGTTCTTCCATCATCGGCCTGCGCGCGGACCCTGCCCGGGATCCGGACCTTGGCGACGTCCCACCACCGCCTCTGAAGGAACGCGCACCCGTGTTTATCGACGACTATATCCTGCCGGCGGACGACGACGGCGCCGATCGCGGGCGGATCTTCGCGGGTGCGGCGATCGCCGCGGTCCTGCTCTGGCTCGCCGTCATGCTCTGGCTCGTCCGCGGCGAGATCGGTGCGATCGGGCCGGTCGCGCTGGTCCAGCTCCTCGCAGCGCTGTGCGTCGTGCCGGCGCTGATCGGCATCATCTGGTTGCTCGGCATGCGGACCAGCCGGGCCGAGGCGGCGCGGTTCGGCGTCACGGCGCGCGCAATGCAGGCGGAATCCGCCCGGCTCGAACAGGCGGTCGCCGCGACCGCGCAGACGATCGACCGCAATCGCCGTCATCTGGCGGACCAGGTCGACACGCTGATGACGATGGGCGAGACCGCGCATCAGTTTCTCGGCGCGATCGGCGAAGGCTTCGCGACCGAGATCGAACGCGCCGACGCGCACACGCGCAGCCTCGTTGCCGCGGCCGACGCGACGCAGACGTCGCTCGGTGTCCTGCTCGCCTCGCTGCCGCGCGCGCATGCCGAGACCGAAGCGATGGCGGACCAGCTCGAGCGCGCCGGCCTTTCCGCCAGCGAGCATGCCGGTGCCCTTGATGCGCAGATCGGCGCGCTGGCAGCCCGTGGCCGGGAGGCCGATGCGGTGGCGAGCGGCGCGGCGCAGCGGCTGGCCGCGCATATCATCCGGATGGAGGCAACCAGCGAAACCGCCGGCGTGCGGCTCGAGGCCGTCACCGAGACGATGTCCGCAGCGGTCGACGCGCTGCTCGGGCGCACCGCCGACGCGGTCGACGAGGCACGCAAGGGCATCGCCGCGCAGGGTGACGCGGTGCTGGCGATGGTCAGTGCCAATCAGGCTGCACTCGACGGCGCGACGCGCGCGAGCGCCGAGGCGATTGCCGACCGGATCGCCGGCGTTGATTCGGCGATCGCCCAGGTGGCGCGCCGCCTCGAGGATCAGCGTACAGCCGGGGAGGATATCCTCGGCTCGCTCGGTTCAGGCCTCGACCAGGTCGAGACGCGGATCGAGACGCTCCACCATCATGGTGTCGAACGAACCCAGCTGCTCGCTGCGTCGATCAGCGCACTGGGCGGCTCGGCGGACGCGATGACCGAGGCGCTCCGCTCGGGCGAGGCGATGGCAGGGCGGACGATCGGCACGACCGAGTCGCTGCTGATCGCCCTCGACGCCGCGGCGCGCGAGATCGACGAAACGCTGCCCGACGCGCTGTCCCGGCTCGACCGGCGCGTTGCCGACAGCAAGGCGATCGTGGTCGCGGCAAAGCCCGAACTGCTCGCGCTCGTCACCGCGGCCGAAAGCACGCACGACGCGATCGAGGCGATTGCCGGGGTCATCGCCGAACAGCGTAGCGTGCTCGATCGCTTGTCGAACACCCTGCTCGACACGCTGGCCTCGGGACGCGCCAAGGCGGACGCACTCGGCCAGATGGTCGACGAGACGATCGACCGCACCAACAGTTTCTCCGAAGAGGCCGCACCCCGTCTCGTCGAGGCATTGCTGCGCGTCCGCGAGACCGCGACCGCGGCGGCGGATACCGCGCGCCACACGCTCGCTCAGGTCATTCCCGACGCCGCGCAGGCGCTCGAGCTCGCCAGCAGTGCTGCGCTGCGCCGCGCGACCGGCGACACCGTCGATCGACAAATCCAGGCGATCGGCGACGCGACCGACGCCGCGGTCGACGCGACGACGCGCGCGACCGAGCGGCTGGCGGCACAGGTCGAGGCGATTGCGCAACAGACCGCGGTCGTCGAAACCCGGCTCGAAGAGGCGCGCAACGACCGCGAGACCGCCGATCGCGACACGTTCGCGCGGCGGGTATCGCTGCTCATCGAATCGCTGAATTCGGCCTCGATCGACATCGCCAAGGCGTTCGCCCCCGAAGTCGCCGACAGCGCCTGGGCCGCCTATCTTAAGGGCGATCGCGGCGTCTTCACCCGCCGTGCGGTGCGGATCCTCGATGCGAACGATGCCCGGTCGATCGCGAACCTGTATGACGACGATGCGGGCTTCCGCGAGATGGTGAACCGCTACATCCACGACTTCGAATCGATGTTGCGCGCGATCCTGGCACAGCGCGACGGCTCACCACTCGGCGTCACCCTGCTCTCGTCGGATATGGGCAAGCTCTACGTGGCGCTCGCACAGGCGATCGAACGCCTCCGCTAATAGGGGCGCCCGCCCCGGTCGCGCTAGCGGCGGACCATGTCGCGTGTGTCGAACAGGTCGAACATCTGCGGCGTGATCCAGCCGTAAGCGTAATTCAGCTGGAACAGCACGAACAGCGTCGTCGCGACGATCGTCACGCGCCAGGCCACGCGGCCGGCGTGGAAATCATGCGGCGCGCTTTCGGACTGGCCGGGGACGGTTTCGCCCCCGACCTCACGCGTCGTCCGCACACCGAATGGCAGGACCAGGAACACCGAGAACGCCCAGAACAGAACGTAGATCGCGAGTGCCGAGGTCCAGCGCATCGGCTCAGCCTTCGATCAGCAGAACGTCGACGATCGGCTTCTTGCCGGTCCAGCGCGTCGAGACCTTGCGGACCGCAAGCCGGACCTGCTCGCGCATCTTGTCGATATCGCGCTTGCCGCCCCGCACGGTGTCGGCAACCGCCTGGACCGCATCCGCGACGAACGCGGCACGATCTTCCTCGACAGGCACGCCCTGAACGCGGACCTGCGGCTGGCCAAGCATCCGCCCGTCCTTGCCGATCGCCACCGCGACCGAAATCTGGCCGTTGATCGCCAGCTTGCGACGCTCGTTCAGCGTGGTGCCGTCCGCCGGCAGGATCACGTCACCATCGAGGACCAGACGTCCGACCGTCGCATTGCCGATCTTGACCGGCCCCTTGGGCGCCAGCCGGACGATGTCGCCGTTGCTCTGCACCAGCGCACGGGGAATCCCCTGCTCCAGCCCGAAGCGCGCATGCTCCATCATGTGGCGCATCTCGCCATGCGTCGGGATCAGCGTGTCGGGACGCAGCCACTCGTACATCTGCGCCAGTTCCGGCTGGCCGGGATGGCCCGAGACGTGGACGTGCGCCTGGCGCTCAGTCACCATCCGGATGCCCTTGGCGGCCAGCGTGTTCTGGATGCGGCCGATCTGGACCTCGTTGCCGGGGATCTGCTTCGACGAGAAGATCACCGTGTCATCGGCCTCGAGCGTGATCGTGTGGCTGCCATTGGCGACCCGCGCGAGCGCGGCGCGCTCCTCGCCCTGCCCGCCGGTGGCGATGATCAGCACCTTGTTCTTGGGCAGCCGCATCGCGGTGTCGGGATCGATCGTCTCGGGGAAGTCCTTCAGATACCCCGTCGCGCGCGCGACCTTGATGATCCGGTCGAGCGAGCGTCCGGTGACGCAGAGCTTGCGGCCGGTTTCCTTCGCCACTTCGCCGAACGTGTGGAGCCGTGCGGCGTTCGACGCGAAGCTGGTGATCATCACCCGGCCCTTGGCCTTGCTGACCTCCTCGAACAGGCCCTTGCGGACCGTGCTCTCGCTCCCCGACGCGGTGGTGTTGAAGATGTTGGTCGAATCGCAGACCAAGACGTCGACGCCCTTGTCGCCGATCGCCATGAAGCCTTCGGGCTTGGTCGGATTGCCGATCACCGGGTTCTTGTCGAGCTTCCAGTCGCCGGTGTGGAACACGCGACCATAGGGCGTGTCGATCAGCAGCGCGTTCGCCTCGGGAATCGAATGCGACATTTCGACGAAGGTGAAGCCGAACGGCCCGAGCTGGAAGTTGCCGCCCATCGGGATCATCTTGAGCTTCACGCGGTTGGCGATCCCCTCTTCCTCGAGCTTGCCGCGGACCAGGCCCATCGTGAACGGCGTCGCATAGATCGGCACGCCAAGGTCTTCGGCGAGATAGGGCAGCGATCCGATATGGTCTTCATGGCCGTGCGTGATCACGATGCCGAGCAGATCGTCGATCCGCTCCTCGATGAAGGACAGGTCGGGGAGGATGACGTCGACGCCGGGATATTGCGGATCGGCAAAGGTGATACCGAGATCGACCATCACCCATTTGCCCTGGCAGCCATACAGGTTGACGTTCATGCCGATTTCGCCGGAGCCGCCAAGGCCACAGAAAAGGAGTTCGTTCTTCGGAGTCATTGATTACTTTCAGGATTACAGGGGAATGTGGCCCGCAGGCCGGTTGGCGCGAGCCCAATGGCCCTAGATATGGTGACGGTCCCACATCATCGCCAGCCCCTGGATCGTCAGGTCGGCCTCGATGACGTCGAACACGTCGGTCTGTTTTTCGAAGAGGGTAGCAAGTCCGCCGGTCGCGATGACCTTGACCGGGCGTCCGACCTCGGCCTTCATTCGCGCCACCAGCCCCTCGATCATCGCGACATAGCCCCAATAGATGCCGATGTGCATCTGCGAGACCGTGTTCAGCCCGATCACGCTGGTATCGCCGGGTGCCTCAATCGCGATCCGCGGCAATTTGGCCGCGGCAGTGACCAGCGCGTCGAGCGACAGGTTGATCCCCGGCGCGATGATGCCGCCCTTGTACGCGCCGCGATAGTCGACGAGGTCGAACGTCGTCGCCGTGCCGAAATCGATGACGATCAGGTCGCCGTCGTGCAGCGCGTGCGCGGCGATCGTGTTGACCGCACGATCAGCGCCCAGCGAGGCGGGCTCGTCGACATCGATCGCGATCCCCCATTCGACCGGCGCGCGGCCGGCGATCAGCGCCTCGGTCGCGAAATATTTCGACGCGAGGACCTGCAGATTGTGCAGCGCGCGCGGCACCACCGTCGCGATGATCACGCCCTCGACCGCGCCCCGGTCATGCCCACCGAGCTGCATCAGCTGGCTCAGCCACACCGCATATTCGTCCGCCGTGCGACGCGGATCGGTCGCGATCCGCCAACGCGCGACGATGACGCCCTTCTCGACGAGCGCGAACACGACATTGGTATTGCCGGCATCGATGGCGAGCAGCATGCGGGGACCTTCAACCTTTCCGTGCGGATAGTGCATAGTCGAGACCCGCGGCGATGGCGATGACGCGCCGCATCACAGCAGGAATATGTCGGCGGCGTGGATGACACGGCGCTCGCCCGACGCGGTGCGCAGGATCAACGCGCCATCGCTATCGAGCCCCACGAACAGTCCCTCGACCGCGTCGCCGTCCGCCAGCCGCGCGGTCAGCGCGGTGCCCGCCCGATGCGCGCAATCGACCCAGCGCGCGCGGACCGGCGCCAGCCCCTCCGTCCGCCAACGCGCGACCCAGCGCGCAAACCCGTCGGCAAGGATGTCGAGGAACGACGCGGGCTCAATGACGACGCCATGCACCGTGAGATCGGTCGTCTTGCGATCGGCCAGCTCGGGATGGTGCGCAATGTTGACGCCGAAACCAACGACGACCGCATCGTCCGCGCGCTCAAGTAGGATACCGGAAAGCTTGGCATCGGCGAGCAGCAGGTCGTTCGGCCATTTGAGCAGCAGCGTCGCGCTCGAGTCCGTGGATCCCTGTTGGATACCGGCGACTAGGAAGGTCGACACGGCCTCATACAACGCTACCGCCGCGACCAGCGCGAGGCTGGCGGCGGGCGGATCGCCCGGACGCAACCGCACGAGCGTGCTCGCATAGAGATTACCGTCAGGCGATGACCATTCCCGCCCCTGCCGGCCGCGTCCCGCAGTCTGCCGGACCGCCCTCAGCCAGAGGCCGTCATCGGCGCCGGTGCGGGCCAGCGCCAGCAGGTCGGCATTGGTCGATCCTGTCTCCGCAACGGTACGGATGATGCTCAGAACAACGCCCGCGCTGCCGCCATCGTCCATGCGCCGAGCACGGGGATGAGCAGATAGCCGGCCGGCGAGACGAACACCGCCGCCAGCGCGATCAACCCGCCCTCAGCCTTGTTGTCCATCGGCGCAAAGGCGGGTGCCGGATCGTCGAAATACATCGTCTTGACGACACGCAGGTAATAATAGGCGCCGATCACCGATGCCGCGATGCCGACCACGGCGAGCGGGAAGAGGCCTGCATCGACGGCCGCACTGAACACCGCGAACTTCGCATAGAAGCCGAACAGCGGCGGGATGCCGGCAAGGCTGAACATGAAGATTGCGAGTGCTGCAGCGAGCCCCGGCCGCGTCCGCGACATGCCCGCAAGGCTCGCAATCGTCTCGACCGGCTGCCCGTCGTCGCCGCGCATCTGCAGCACGACCAGGAACGAGCCCAAGGTCATCGCGACATAGATCGTCAGATACATCAGCACGCCCGACACACCTTCCGGCGTCCCTGCAGCGAGACCGATCAGTGCGAAGCCGACATTGTTGATCGACGAATAGGCCAGCAGGCGCTTGACGTTGGTCTGGCCGATTGCGGCGACCGCGCCGAGGATGATCGAGGCGAGCGCCGCGAAGATCACGATCTGGCGCCACTGGTCCGTCGCCGGCCCCATTGCCTCGATCGCGACGCGTACCGCCATCGCCATTGCCGCGACCTTGGGAGCCGAGGCGAAGAAGGCGGTGACGGGCGTCGGTGCGCCCTCATAGACGTCGGGCGTCCACATGTGGAACGGCACCGCGCTGATCTTGAATGCAAGCCCTGCGAAGACGAACACCAGACCGAACAGCAAGCCAAGCGACTTGGTCCCGGCATAGGCGTCAGCGATGCCCGAGAACAAAGTCGTGCCGCTGAAACCGTAGACCAGCGAGATGCCGTACAACAGGATGCCGCTGGCGAGCGCGCCGAGCACGAAATATTTGAGGCCTGCCTCGGCCGAACGCCCGTCGCGCCGCATGAAGCTGGCGAGAACATACGCCGCAAGGCTCTGCAGCTCGAGACCGACATAGAGCGTCAGCATGTCGCTGGCCGAGACCATGATGCCCATGCCGCAGGCCGACAGCAGGATCAGAACCGGATATTCGGGACGAAGATCCTCGCCCTGTGACCGCGCGAAGAAGCTCGGCGCCATCATGATCGCGACCGCGGAGGCGATGTAGATCAGCACCTTGGCAAAGGCACCGAACGCATCGGCACGGTACAGGCCGTCGAAGGCGTAGCCGCCCGACGATGCCGGACCGACCAGCGCGATCCCGGCGCCGACCAGGACGAACACGGAGGCGATCGACACGGCGCGCGTCGACGTATCCCCGCCCCAGGCCGAGACGAGCATCAGCGCGATCGCGCCCAGTGCCAGCACCAGCTCGGGCAGCGTCATTGCGATGTTAGCGGCGTATTCCATCAGTGTGCCTCCCCGTGCGCGGCTTCATGCACGGTGGCGGGCTTCCCCGCAGTTGGGTTCGAATCGCTGGCCGGCTTGGCGCGGTCGACGCGCGCGAGCAAGACGCTGACATCCTTGCGCATCGGCGCGAGGAAGCTTTCGGGATAGACGCCCATCCACAGCACGACGGCTGCGATCGGCGCGAGCAACCAGAATTCGCGCGCCGACAGGTCGACCATGCCGCGAACGTCGTCCGACTTGATCTCGCCAAAGACCACGCGACGATACAGATACAGCATGTACGCCGCACCCAGGATGATGCTGGTCGTGCAGAGCAGCGCCGTCCAGGTCGAGACCTGATAGGTGCCCATCAGCGACAGGAACTCGGCGACGAAGCCGCTGGTGCCCGGCAGGCCGATCGACGCCATGGTGAAGAACAGGAAGAAGATCGCATAGCGCGGCATGTTGATCGCCAGGCCGCCATAGCGCGAGATTTCGCGGGTATGGAGCTGGTCGTAGATCACGCCGACGCACAGGAACAATGCACCCGATACCAGCCCGTGGCTCAGCATCATGATCATCGCGCCTTCGATACCCTGGCGGTTGAACGCGAACAGACCGATCGTGACGATCGCCATATGCGCGACCGACGAATAGGCGATCAGCTTCTTCATGTCCGACTGCACGAGCGCGACAAGCGACGTGTAGATCACCGCGACCGCCGACAGGCCGAAGATCAGCCAGGTGAGCTGGCCCGAGGCTTCGGGGAACATCGGCAACAGGAAGCGCAGGAAGCCGTATCCGCCGAGCTTGAGCAGCACGCCCGCCAGGATCACCGACCCTGCGGTCGGCGCTTGCACGTGCGCGTCGGGCAACCAGGTGTGGACCGGCCACATCGGCATCTTGACCGCGAACGACGCGAAGAACGCCAGCCACAGCCAGGTCTGCACATGCGCCGGGAAGTCGTAGTTGAGCAGCGCCGGGATGCTCGTCGTGCCCGCGGTCTTCGCCATGTACAGCATCGCGATGAACATCAGGACCGAGCCGAGCAGCGTGTACAGGAAGAACTTGTACGACGCGTAGATCCGGTTCGCCCCGCCCCAGATACCGATGATCAGGTACATCGGGATCAGGCCGGCTTCGAAGAACACGTAGAACAGGAACAGGTCCTGCGCCGCGAACGTGCCGATCATCAGCACTTCGGTGAACAGGAACGCCGCCATATATTCCGGCACGCGGGTCGTGATCGAGCGCCAGCTGGCGCCGATGCAGATCGGCATCAGGAACACGCTGAGCATGATCAGCATCAGCGCGAAGCCGTCGATGCCGAGCGACCATCCGAACGGACCGAAGATGCCGGGTGCATGCTCGACGAACTGCCACTGCGCGCCGCCGATGTCGAAGTTCATCCACAGCATGATGCCGAGCACGAAATCGATCAGCGTTGCCGCCAGCGCGAGCATCCGGGCCGTGTTCGCCGAGACGAACAGGCAAGCGATGGCCGCGATCATCGGGACCGCGATCAGGACGGAGAGGATAGGAAAGCCGGTCATTAATAGAGTCCGATCGCCCAGGTTACGGCGGCTGTCAGGCCGATCAGCATGACGAAGGCATAGGTGTATAGATATCCCGTCTGGAAGCGGCCGGCGACGCGCGCGCCGACCTGGACCAGCCAGGCCGACCCGTCGGGGCCGAACCGGTTGATCGTCTTCTCGTCACCGCGGTGCCACAGGAAGCGGCCGATCGCGAAGGCGGGGCGGACGAAGATCAGGTCGTACAGCTCGTCGAAATACCACTTATGCAGCAGGAAGTCGTAGAGCACGCCGAACTGTTCTATCACCTTGCCCGGGAAGGACGGGTTCTTAATATAGGCGTACCAGGCGGTCAGAAGGCCGAGCAGCATCGCGATCGTCGCCGACAGCTTGATGATGAGCGGCACGCCGTGCATCTCGTGCATCAGATGTTCGCGGAACGCGAGTGCGCCCTTCCAGAACTCTTCGCCTGCGCTCGGCTCGATAAAGTAACCGTGGAAGACGAAACCTGCGAGCACCGCACCGATCGACAGAACGATGAGCGGGATCAGCATCGGCAGCGGGCTCTCATGCGGGTGATACCCGCCATCGCCTTCCGCCGGCGCATGCACGGCATCGTGATGATCGTGCGGCGCATGGCCCGCATCCTCGGCCTTGGCCGGGTTCGCATGGTGATCGTCCGCATGGTGCGCGTCGTGCGCATGGTCGTCGTGACCGTGCGCATCGTGGAGCGCATGCTGGATGTGCTCCGATGCGGCCCAGCGCGGCTTGCCCCAGAAGGTGAGGAACATCACGCGCCACGAATAGAAGCTGGTGAGCAGCGCGACGAGCACACCGACGAACCACACGCCCGGCTGACCCGCGGCCCAGCTCGCCTCGATGATCGCATCCTTCGAATGGAAGCCGGCGAACCCGAATGCGGTGTTGCCGAAGATGCCGGGGATGCCGACGCCGGTGATCGCGAGCGTACCCGCCATCATGCCCCAGAACGTCACCGGGATCTTCTTACGCAGGCCGCCATAATAGCGCATGTCCTGCTCGTGGTGCATCGCATGGATCACCGAGCCGGCACCAAGGAACAGCAGCGCCTTGAAGAAGGCATGTGTGAACAGGTGGAACATCGCCGCGCCGTACGCGCCGACGCCTGCTGCGAAGAACATGTAGCCGAGCTGCGAACAGGTCGAATAGGCGATGACGCGCTTGATGTCGGTCTGGACGAGGCCGCAAGTGGCGGCGAACAGGCAGGTCGCGGCTCCGACCGAGGTGACCACGGTCAGCGCGACCGGGCTCATCTCGAACATCGGCGACAGGCGGCACACCATGAACACGCCTGCGGTAACCATCGTCGCCGCGTGGATCAGCGCCGACACCGGGGTCGGGCCTTCCATCGCGTCCGGCAGCCAGGTGTGCAGGCCGAGCTGTGCCGACTTGCCCATCGCGCCGACGAACAGCAGCAGGCAGAGCACCGTCATCGTATCGAAGCGGTAGCCGAGGAAGCCGATCGTTGAACCGGCCATGCCGGGCGCAGCCGCCAGGATCTCGGGGATCGAGACCGTGCCGAATACCAGGAACGTGCCGAATATGCCGAGCATGAAGCCAAGATCGCCGACGCGGTTGACGACGAACGCCTTGATCGCCGCGGCGCTGGCCGAGGGCTTGCGGAACCAGAATCCGATCAGGAGGTAGGACGCGAGGCCCACGCCTTCCCAGCCGAAGAACATCTGAACAAGGTTGTTCGCGGTCACGAGCATCAGCATCGCGAAAGTGAACAGCGACAGATACGCAAAGAAGCGCGGCTGGTCGGGATCCTCGTCCATATAGCCCCAGCTATACAGATGGACGAGAGCCGACACTGACGTGACGACGACGAGCATCACCGCGGTCAGCGCATCGACGCGCAGCGACCACGCGACGTTCATGTCGCCCGACTGGATGAAGTTGAGCAACGGCTCGACGGTCGCGCTGCTGGTGCCCGCCATGAAGCCGAGGAAGATCGGCCAGGACAACAGGCACGACGCGAACAACGCGGCCGTGGTGACGATTTTCGCCGGCACGTTGCCGATCGCGCGATTGCCGAACCCGGCAACGATCGCGGCCAGTAACGGCAGGAAGACGATAAGCTGGATCAACCGTATTACCCCTTCATCCGGTTGACGTCGTCGACCGCAATGGTGCCGCGACCGCGGAAATAGATGACCAGAATGGCCAGGCCGATCGCGGCCTCACCCGCCGCGACCGTCAGCACGAACATCGCGAACACCTGTCCGACGAGATCGTTGAGGAAGGCCGAGAAGGCGACGAGATTGATGTTCACCGCGAGCAGGATCAGCTCGATCGCCATCAGGATGACGATGAGGTTCTTGCGGTTCAGGAAGATGCCGAGCACCCCCATGGTGAACAGGATCGCCGCGACGACGAGGTAGTGGACGAGACCGATCGTCACAGTTCGACTCCCTGCCCGACGACCGGGCGCGTGTTGCGCGTTGCGTCCTGCGGACGGCGTGCGTTCTGGCGGCTGATGTTCTGCGCCTTTACGCCGCCACGCTGGCGATGCGTCAGCACGATCGCACCGATCATCGCGACGAGCAGGACGAGCCCGGCCGCCTCGAACACGAACAGATAGCGCGTGTAGAGCAGGTTGCCGATCGCCTGGATGTTGGGGACGCGGGCATCGATCGGCGCCGCGCGCCGGGCGAGCTGGATCGGCCCCGTGCTCCACGCGCCGATCGCGATCATCACCTCGGCGGCGAGTGCAACCGCGAGCGCCAGCCCGATACCGAAGTACCGCGCCACGCCGGCGCGCATCTCGGCAAAGTCGATGTCGAGCATCATGACGACGAACAGGAACAGCACCGCGACCGCACCGACATAGACGATGACGAGCAGCATCGCGATGAACTCGGCCCCGACGAGGATCATCAGACCCGCCGCGTTGAAGAAGGCGAGGATCAGCCACATCACCGAATGGACCGGATTGCGCGACGCGATCGTCATGGCGCCCGACAGGACGACGACGAAGGCGAAGAGATAAAAGGCTAGGGCCTGGATCATGAGGTCCTCGTCACCCCAGCGAAAGCCGGGGTCTCACGCCGCGCGGGCGCGCTCGGAAACGGGGAGATCCCAGCCTGAGCTGGGATGACGGAGTTAATCTGTGTCATCGCGGCGCTCGCTTAACGGTACGGCGCATCGGCGGCAAGGTTCGCCGCGATCGCGCTTTCCCAGCGATCGCCGTTATCGAGCAGCTTCGACTTGTCGTAGATCAGCTCTTCGCGCGTCTCGGTCGAGAATTCGTAGTTCGGACCCTCGACGATCGCATCGACCGGGCACGCCTCGGCGCACAGGCCGCAATAGATGCACTTAGTCATGTCGATGTCGTAGCGCGTCGTGCGGCGCGAGCCGTCGTCACGCGGCTCGGCCTCGATCGTGATCGCCTGGGCGGGGCACACAGCCTCGCACAGCTTGCACGCGATGCACCGCTCTTCGCCATTGGGATAGCGACGCAGCGCATGCTCGCCGCGGAACCGCGGGGACACCGGGTTACGCTCGTACGGATAGTTGATCGTCGCCTTTTCCTTGAAGAAATAGCGAAGCGTCAACGCGTGCGCCTTCACGAATTCCCACAGGGTGAACGACTTGATGATCTGAGCAACGCTCATGAACCCACTCCAACGCGCGTCAGCATCAACACGCCCGACACGAGGAAAACCCAGAACAGCGAGACGGGCAGGAAAATCTTCCAGCCGAGCCGCATCAGCTGATCATAGCGATAGCGCGGCACGGTCGCCTTCACCCAGCTGAACAGGAAGAAGAAGAACAGGATCTTGGCGAACAGCCAGATGATCCCCGGCACGTAATAGAGCGGCGCCCAGTCGACCGGCGGCAGCCACCCACCCCAGAAGAGCGTCGCGTTTAGCGCGCACATCAGGATGACGTTGGCGTACTCACCCAGCCAGAACAGCGCGAACGCCATCGAAGAATATTCGGTCTGGTAACCGGCGACGAGCTCGCTCTCCGCCTCGGTCAGATCGAACGGTGCACGCTGCGTTTCCGCGAGGCTCGAGATGAAGAACATCACCGCCATCGGGAACAGCAGCGGATTGACGATATAGCCGTTGATATGCAGCCCGAACATGTTCTGCTGCGCGGTCACGATGCCGGACAGGTTGAACGTGCCCGACCACAGCACGACCGAGATCAGGATGAACCCGATCGCGACTTCGTAGCTGACCATCTGCGCGGCCGCACGCAGCGCCGAGTAGAACGGATATTTTGAATTCGACGCCCAGCCCGCGAGGATGATCCCGTACACGCCGAGCGACGACGCCGCGAGCACGTAGAGCAAGCCGACATTGATGTCCGCGAGCACGACGCCCGGCTGGAACGGGATCACCGCCCAGACGATCAGCGCGACTGTGAAGGTGATGATCGGCGCCAGCAGGAACAGCGCGCGATTGGCGGCTGCGGGGACGATCGTCTCCTGCAGGAACACCTTCAGACCGTCGGCGAAGCTCTGCAGCAGGCCGAACGGACCCACCACGTTCGGACCACGCCGAAGCGCCATCGCCGCCCAGATCTTGCGATCGGCATAGATGATCATCGCAACCGCCAGCATCACCGGCAGCGCGATCGCGAGAATGTCGATGATCGTCGCGAGGAAGAACGCCCAGTCGTAACCGAGCGAGGATTCGAACCAGGAGATCATTCGGCTGCCTCCGCAAAGTCTTCCCCGTGGAGAAGTTCAGCCGAGCAGCGCTGCATCGTCGGCGATGCGCGGCAGATCGCATTGGTCAGGTAGAAGTCCTTGATCGGATAGCCGGCCAGAACCCCCTCGCCTGCACCGTCGAGCGACGGCGGGCTCCACTCGAACGTCGCGAGCGCCTGGTGACGCAGCGCGGGAACGGCAGCGAACATCTCTTCGCGCAGCCCCTCGAAGCTGTCGAACGGCAGCGTGTGGCCAAGCGTGTCGGACAGCGCGCGGAAGATCGACCAGTCGTCGCGCGCATCGCCGGGGGCGAACACCGCACGCTCGCCGCGCTGGACGCGACCCTCGAGGTTGACCCAGGTTCCCGACTTCTCGGCATAGGTCACGCCCGGCAGGATGACGTCGGCAGCCGCCGCACCCTTGTCGCCGTGATGACCAACGAACACCTTGAAACCCGCGAACTGGCCGAAATCGACCTCGTCCGCGCCGAGGAAGAAGCCGAGCTTCGCCCCCATCACGTCGGCGATGCCGCCCGTCTGCGCATAGCCGAGCATCAGCCCGCCCATCCGCGACGCCGCCATATGGACCACGTTGAAGCCGTTCCAGCCGTCCTTGACGAGGCCCAGCGTGTCGACGAGCTTCAGTGCGGCGCCATGGCCACCCTTCAGCGCCGCGCCACCGACGATCACCATCGGGCGCTCGGCCTTGCCGAACGCCTCGGTCACCGCGTCGGGCAGATTGCCGAGCAGCGCCAGATCGTCGCCGAGCCACTCGACCTTGTAGGTCAGCTCGGTCTCGGGCCCGATCGCGAAGACCTTCGCGCCCTTCTTGATCGCCTTGCGAACCCGCGTGTTCACCAGCGGCGCTTCCCAGCGCAGGTTGGTGCCAACCAGCAGGATCGCGTCAGCACGCTCGGTACCGGCGATCGTCGTGTTGAAATTGACCGCGGCGATGTTCGACGCGTCATAGGCCATGCCGGTCTGACGGCCCTCGAGCATCGTCGAGCCCATCTTCGCGAGCAGCGCCTTGGCGGCGTACATCGTCTCGCAGTCGACCAGGTCACCTGCGACCGCGGCCACGCTCGACCCGGCATCAACCGCCTTGATCGCTGCAAAGGCCTCGTCCCATGTCGCAGGAACCAGCTTGCCGTTCACGCGGACATAGGGCTTGTCGAGACGACGACGCACGAGACCGTCGATCGCGTGGCGCGTCTTGTCGGTCGCCCACTCCTCGTTCACGTCCTCGTTGATCCGCGGCACGCAGCGCAACACCTGGCGACCGCGGCTGTCGAGCCGGATGTTGGTGCCGACCGCGTCCATAACGTCGATCGTCAGCGTCTTGCGGAGTTCCCACGGACGCGCCTCGAACGCGTAGGGCTTCGACGTCAGCGCGCCCACCGGGCACAGATCGACGACGTTGCCCGACAGCTCGCTCTTGACCGCATTCTCAAGATACGAGGTGATCTGCATGTCCTCGCCGCGGAAGATCGCACCGATCTCCTCAACTCCGGACACTTCCTCGGCAAAGCGGATGCAGCGCGTGCACTGGATGCAGCGGGTCATGACCGTCTTCACGATCGGCCCCATATACTTCTCGGTGACCGCGCGCTTGTTCTCGTCATAGCGCGAATGGCCGCGGCCATAGGCGACCGACTGGTCCTGCAGATCGCACTCGCCACCCTGATCGCAGATCGGGCAATCGAGCGGATGGTTGATCAGCAGGAATTCCATGATGCCCTCGCGGGCATTCTTGACCATCGGCGAGTTGGTGAAGATCTCCTGCTTGTCCGCCGCCGGCAGCGCGCACGACGCCTGTGGCTTGGGCGGACCCGGCTTCACCTCGACCAGGCACATCCGGCAATTGCCGGCGATGCTCAGGCGCTCGTGGTAACAGAAACGCGGGATCTCCTTGCCGGCAAGCTCGCACGCCTGCAGCACGGTGGCGCCCTGCGGCACCTCAATCTCTACGCCATCGACTTTGACTAAGGGCATTACTCTGCGGCTTCCATCATCGGCGCGGTGTCACCACCACGTTCGCGGATACGGCGTTCCATCTCTGGGCGGAAATGCTTGATCAGGCCCTGGATCGGCCAGGCTGCGGCGTCGCCGAGCGCACAGATCGAGTGACCCTCGACCTGCTTGGTGACCTGCTGCAACATGTCGATCTCGGACAGCTCGGCGTCGCCGGTGCGCATCCGCTCCATCACACGCCACATCCAGCCGGTGCCTTCGCGGCACGGCGTGCACTGGCCGCAGCTCTCATGCTTGTAGAAGTAGGAGATGCGGCTGATCGCGCGGACGATGTCGGTCGACTTGTCCATGACGATGATCGCCGCGGTGCCGAGGCCCGAACCGACTGCCTTCAGGCCATCGAAGTCCATCGCGCAGTCCATGATCTGCGCGGCGGGCACCAGCGGCACAGAGGAGCCGCCCGGGATCACCGCGAGCAGATTGTCCCAGCCGCCACGAATACCGCCGCAATGCGTCTCGATCAGGTCGCGGAACGAGATGCTCATCTCTTCCTCGACGACGCAGGGCTTGTTCACATGGCCGCTGATCTGGAACAGCTTGGTACCGCGGTTGTTCTCTGCGCCGAAGCTCGAGAACCAGGCCGCACCGCGCCGAAGGATCGTCGGTGCAACCGCGATCGATTCGACGTTGTTGACGGTCGTCGGGCAGCCATAGAGGCCTGCGCCTGCCGGGAATGGCGGCTTGAGGCGCGGCTGGCCCTTCTTGCCCTCGAGGCTCTCGAGCATCGCGGTCTCTTCGCCGCAGATGTAGGCGCCGGCGCCGCGATGGACGAACACGTCGAAGTCGTAGCCCGACCCGCACGCATTCTTGCCGATGAAACCGCGATCATAGGCCTCGGCAACGGCCGCGAACAGCGTCTCCGCCTCGCGGATATATTCGCCGCGGATGTAGATGTACGCGGCACGCGCACGCATCGCGAAGCCGGCGATCAGCGCGCCCTCGATCAGCTTGTGCGGATCGTGGCGGATGATCTCGCGATCCTTGCAGCTGCCCGGCTCGGATTCATCGGCGTTGATGACGAGGAAGTTCGGCCGGTCGGGCTTCGGCTCCTTGGGCATGAACGACCATTTGGTGCCGGTCGGGAACCCTGCCCCGCCGCGGCCACGCAACCCGCTCGCCTTCATCACGTCGATGATCGCGTCCTGGCCGAGCGCCATCAGGTCCTTGGTATTGTCCCAATCGCCGCGCATGATCGCCGCGTCGATATTCCACGGCTGAAAACCGTAGACGTTGGTGAAGATGCGATCCTTGTCGGCGAGCATCAGGCCCACTCCCCCCGGTAATCGTGGTTCGCGTCGACCATCGCCTTGAGCGAGGTCGGGCCGCCTTCGGGGCAGCTCGCGCGGCGACCGAATTGCGGCCCCGGCGTCGGCGTGCCGCCACTAGCAAGCGCCTCGAGGATCTCGGTCGTCTTGTCGTAGTCGAGATCTTCGAAGTTATCGTCGTTGATCTGGACCATCGGTGCGTTCGCGCAGGTGCCCAGGCACTCGACCTCGGTCAGCGTGAACATGCCGTCCGGCGTCGTGCCGCCCTTGACGAGGCCACGGTTCTTGCACGCAGCCAGCACGTCGTCCGACCCGCGCAGCATGCACGGCGTCGTGCCGCACACCTGCACGTGATAGCGGCCGACCGGCGCGAGGTTGAACATCGTGTAGAAGGTCACGACCTCATAGACACGCATGTACGGCACGCCGATCTGGCGCGCGACGAACTCGATCACCGGAACCGGCAACCAGCCCTGGGTCTGCGTTTCCGCACCAACCTGGCGCTGGGCAAGATCGAGGAACGGGATCGACGCCGACTGCTCGCGGCCCTTCGGGTAGCGCCCGAGGATCTCGTTCGCCTTCACCTGGTTCTCGTCCGTCCAGGCGAACGAGCCCCAGCGTGCGCGGGTCTCTGCCTCGTCGGGAATTTTCGGAGCTTCAGCCATCAGCGGTCACATTCACCAAAAACGATATCCATCGCGCCGAGGATCGCGGTCGTATCCGCCAGCATGTGACCCTTCGCCATGAAGTCGAAGGCCTGGAGATGCGAAAACGCGGTCGGGCGGATCTTGCAGCGGTACGGCTTGTTGCTGCCGTCGGCGACCAGATACACGCCGAATTCGCCCTTGGGGCTTTCGGTCGCGACATAGACGTCGCCGGCGGGCACATGGAAGCCCTCGGTATAAAGCTTGAAGTGATGGATCAGCGCTTCCATCGACTGCTTCATCTCAGCGCGCTTGGGCGGCACGACCTTGCGGTCGAGCGACGCGATCGGACCCTCGGGCATGTCGCGCAGGCACTGCTTCATGATCCGTGCCGACTGACGCACTTCCTCGACGCGCACCATGAACCGGTCATAGCAGTCGCCACGCGTGCCGACCGGCACGTCGAAGTCCATCTTGGCATAGACGTCATAGGGCTGCGACTTGCGCAGATCCCAGGCAATGCCCGAGCCGCGGATCATCGGGCCCGAAAAGCCCCATTTGATCGCATCGTCACGGCTGACGATCGCAATGTCGACATTGCGCTGCTTGAAGATGCGGTTGTCCGCGACGAGCGAGATCGCATCCTCGAACAGCCGCGGCAGGCGCGTGTCGAGCCAGTCGCCGATATCGGCGAGCAGCTTGAGCGGTGCATCCTGATGCACGCCACCCGGACGGAAATAGTTGGAATGCATGCGCGCGCCGCTGACGCGCTCAAAGAAGTTCATGCAGTCTTCGCGGATCTCGAACAGCCACAGGTTCGGCGTCATCGCGCCGACGTCCATGACGTGGCTGCCGAGGTTGAGCATGTGGTTCGAGATGCGCGTCAGCTCGGCGAAGAACACGCGCAGATACTGCGCCCGCTCAGGGACTTCGAGGTCGAGCAGCTTCTCGACCGCGAGCACCCAGCTATGCTCCATGCACAGCGGCGAACAGTAATCGAGACGATCGAAATACGGGAGCGCCTGCGTGTAGGTCTTGTACTCGATCAGCTTCTCGGTGCCGCGGTGAAGCAGCCCGACATGCGGATCGACGCGCTCGACGATCTCGCCGTCGAGTTCCATGACCAGACGGAGCACGCCGTGCGCCGCCGGATGCTGCGGACCGAAGTTGATCGTGTAGTTCTGGATCGTGACGTCGCCGGTCGTGGGATCGGCCGCATCGCCCTCGCCCAGAAGCTCCTCTACATAGAGACTCACTGGTTCTGTCCTCCGCCCTTGGTCGGGATCACGTCCGACTCCACGGGCTTGTCCTGCTTCTGGTTGCCCGGATCGGGCTCGCCCGCACCGCTCTGCGTGGTGTTCTGGACATCCTTCTTCGCATAGGGCTCGCTCGGCGCGTCGGGCGCCTTGGTCGCGCTCTGTGCCGCATCCGCCTTGACGATCGTATCGGCCGACAGCGGGGTCTGCGCCCCCTTGGCCTGCGGCAGTGCGCCCTTTTCGTCACCTGGAAGGACGTATTCGGCGCCCTCCCACGGGCTCATGAAGTCAAACGTGCGGAAATCCTGCGCGAGCTGCACCGGTTCGTACACGACGCGCTTCGCCTCTTCCGAATAGCGCAGCTCGACATACCCCGTCAGCGGAAAGTCCTTGCGCTGCGGATGGCCGCGAAAGCCGTAATCGGTCAGGATGCGCCGCAGGTCCGGGTTGCCGCTGAACAGCACGCCGTACATGTCGTACACTTCGCGCTCGAGCCAGCCGGCGACCGGCCAGATGTCGGTCACCGACGGCACCGGCTTGTCTTCGTCGGTCGCGACATGGACGCGCAGGCGGTGGTTCCGCGTCAGCGACAGCATGCAATAGACGACCTCGAACCGCTCGGCACGATCGGGATAGTCGACGCCGGCGATCTCCATGAGCTGCTGATAGGCAAGCCCCGGCGTATCACGTAGCGCGATCATCGCGTCGTACAGATCTTCACGACGGACGTGCAGAGCGACCTCGCCGACCTTGTCGACCGCGTCGAGCAGCATGCCGCCGAGTGCGGCGCGGGCCGCGTCGATCGTGCCGTCATTGGCGGCATAGGCTGGTGCGGGCGCCCTCACCGTTCGATGCTCCCGGACCGCCGGATCTTCCGCTGCAACTGCATGATACCGTACAACAGCGCTTCCGCAGTCGGCGGGCACCCGGGGACATAGATGTCGACGGGGACAATCCGGTCGCAACCGCGCACGACGCTGTAGCTATAATGATAATAGCCGCCGCCGTTCGCGCACGATCCCATCGAGATCACGTATTTCGGCTCCGACATCTGGTCGTAGACCTTGCGAAGTGCGGGCGCCATCTTGTTGCACAGCGTGCCGGCAACGATCATCACGTCCGACTGACGCGGCGACGCGCGCGGTGCGGCACCGAAGCGCTCCAGATCGTAGCGCGGCATGTTGACGTGGATCATCTCGACCGCGCAGCAGGCGAGCCCGAACGTCATCCACCACAGCGAGCCGGTACGGGCCCACTGGAACAGCTCCTCGGTCGAGGTGACCAGGAAACCCTTGTCGGTCAGTTCACCGTTCAGGCCGTCGAAAAAGCCCTGGTCGGGCGGCACGATCGCGCCACCGCCGGCGGGTGCCAGCAGACCGGAACCGGGCTGCGATGTGAGCTCTACTCCCAATCGAGTGCTCCCTTCTTCCATGCATAGGCGAGGCCGAGGGCCAGTTCGCCGATAAAGATCATCATCGAGATCCACGCGGTCCAGCCAAGCGTGAAGACCGAGACGGCCCAGGGAAACAGAAACGCCGCCTCGAGATCGAAGATGATGAAGAGGATGGCGATCAGGTAGAAGCGCACGTCGAACTGGCTGCGCGGATCCTCGAATGCGGGGAAGCCGCACTCATATTCGCTCAGCTTCTCGGGCGTAGGCTTGTGCGACCCGGTGAGCCTGGAGACAGCCATCGGCAGGAACACGAACGTGCTCGACAATGCGATGGCGACCCCGAGGAACAGGAGGATCGGAAGATAGTGCGACAGGTCGACCAAATGGCTTCTCGCAGATGCGAACAGATGGGGAGCCTTTAGGCCGATGGGCCCCGTGGGGCAAGGCTGGCGGCCCGTGAGAATCACTCGCAAGAGCTGTATGAGCCCCGTGGGAAACCTGCGTTACCTGCATGGTTGTGCAAGCAGCGGCAACCGCCGGGCGCCGGTCGTAGCCCCCAGCAATACCGTCACCCCAGCAAATACTGGGGTGACGGACATTTGGCAGGCCGGCCCGGTCTACCGACCAAGATGCATTAGCGCAGCGCGCCGGCCACCAGCTTATGCAGCCGCGAATGCAGCGCATCATTCGCCGCGAGGAACTCGTTGCGCTCCATCGCGCGGTCGCCACCGCGGAAGTCGGTCACGTAGCCGCCCGCTTCCTTGACCAGCAGCATCCCGGCCGCGACGTCCCATGGCTTCAGGTTCGATTCCCAGAAGCCGTCGAACCGCCCCGCTGCCAGCCAGGCGAGATCGAGCGCCGCCGCGCCGAGACGGCGGATCCCCGCCACCTCGGGTGCGACCGCACCGAAGATGCGGCTCCACTGCGCGAAATCGCCATGACCGAGGAACGGAATACCCGTCGCGATCAGCGAATCGGCTAGATCGCGCCGCGACGACACGCGCAGGCGCTGGTCGGTCAGCCACGCGCCGCGGCCTCGCTCGGCCCAGAAGCTCTCGTCGGTGAGCGGCTGATACACGAGCGCAGTCGTGACCTCGCGCTTGCCGTTCGGCATCGGCTCCTCGACCGCGATCGAGATGCAGAAATGCGGGATGCCGTGGAGGAAGTTCGACGTGCCATCGAGCGGGTCGACGATGAAGCGCGGCTTGTTGGGATCGCCCGCGACCTCGCCGCGCTCCTCCATCAACATGCCCCAGTCGGGGCGTGCGTGGCTCAGCTCTTCGAAGATCGTCTGCTCGGCGCGCTGGTCGGCCTGGCTGACGAAGTCGGCGGGACCCTTGCGGCTGACCTGCAGCTGCTGGACCTCGTTGAAATCGCGGCGCAGGCGCGGCGCGGCTTTGCGGGCGGCGCGCTCGATGACGGTCATGATGCCGGAATGGCTGGGCATTGTCTTCTATCTCCCCCCTCCCGCATGCGGGAGGGGCCGGGGGTGGGCGCGCGCTATCGTCGTCGCGCAACGTCAGTCGATCACGCCACTATCGGTGCGTGCCGTGGAGGGCGGGCGCCCACCCCCCAGCCCCCTCCCGCTTGCGGGAGGGGGAGTCGTTCAATCAGCACGCCTTACATAGGTCTGCTCATAGACATCGACCACGATCCGCGTGCCGGCACCGATGTGCGGCGGCACCATCACGCGCACGCCGTTCTCGAGCACCGCGGGCTTGTACGACGACGAGGCGGTCTGCCCCTTCACAACCGCATCCGCCTCGACGATCAGCGCCTCGATCGTGTCGGGCAGCTGGACCGAGATTGGCCGCTCTTCCCAGAGCTCCATCACGACATCCATGCCGTCCTGCAGGAACGCCGCGGCGTCGCCCAGGATGTCGGCATCGAGCGTGATCTGCTCGTAATTGATCTTGTCCATGAAGGTCAGCGCGTCGCCGTCGCGGAACAGATACTGGAAGTCGACGGTGTCGAGCCGCACCTTCTCGACGCTCTCGGCGGAGCGGAAGCGCGTGTTGCTCTTGCGGCCGTCGATGAGGTTCTTCATCTCGACCTGCATATAGGCGCCGCCCTTGCCGGGCTGGGTGTGCTGAATCTTCACGGCGCGCCAGATGCCGCCTTCATATTCAAGGATGTTGCCGGGACGAATCTCGACCGCGTTGATCTTCATGACCGATTCCTGCTGGAAAGAGCTAGGGGCCGTCCGCCAGGCAAGGCCGTGCGGAAACCCGAAGCCGCGCGCTTTAGCGGGATGGCCGCGCGCGGGCAAGCAGCGGGTAGGGATTGACCTCCTCGCCCTGCCACCAGCGCTGGCCCGGCTGCATCCGGCTCACCCCGAAATGCAGGTGATAATTGCCCGCGCCCGCGTCACCGGTATCGCCGACATAGCCAAGGCGGTCCCCCGCCGCGACCGCCATCCCTTCGCGCACGCCCGGCGCATAGCCCGCGAGGTGCGCATAATAATAGGTCCAGCGCCGGTCGGGTGACCGGACATAGACGGTGATCCCGCCAAGCGCGCTCTGGAACAGCTTCTCGATTCGTCCTGGCGCCGCCGCGACGACCGGCGTGCCGCCCGCCGCCATGATGTCGGTGCCATGATGCCCGCGCAGCCCGCCGCCGCGCGGATCGTTCCAGCTGTTGCCGACCGCGGTGCGCTTCACGCCGAGCACCGGCATCGTCAATGCTCGCGGCGCACCAGCATTCTGGACCTCTGCCTCAGCCTTCGGAGAGGCTGGCGACGGTGTGCGCCACGCCACCGCCTGCCGCCCACCGTCGCCGAACGACAGCATCGAAGCGAACGCGCCGACCACCAGGACGATCAGCGCGAGAATAACCCAGAACGTCCGCGTCATGAGATCAGGCCTGGAAGACCGCCTTGGTCCCCGGCTTGATCATCATCGACAGTCGCGCCGCATCCCAGTTCGTCAGGCGGATACAGCCATGGCTTTCGGCGCGCCCGATCGTCTCGGGGTTGGGGGTGCCGTGAATGCCGTAATGGTCCTTCGACAGGTCCATCCAGACAACGCCGACCGGACCGTTCGGCCCCGGCGGCAGCATCTCCTTCTTCTGTCCCTTCTTAGCATCCCAGAACAGCGCCGGGTTGAAGTGGAATTTGGGGTTATAGTCGGAGCCCTTGATCGTCCACGTCCCCAGCGGCAGCGGGTCGTGGCTCGACCCCATCGTCGCGGAGAACTGCGCGATCAGCTTGTCGTTCGCGTCGAGCACCCGTAGCACGCCATCGGACTTGTCGACGACGACGTGATCCGCCTGAGGCTGCTTCGCATCGACGTTCAGCATGTTGAGCGTCGCGCGCCAGTCGGGACGGAACTTGGGATCATAGTCGCGCGACGTCGGCAGAGCGTTGGGGAACACCACCTTTGTCCCCGCCGACAATTTGGTCGACGGCGAGTTGAGGGCCATGATCACCGCCGGCGTGGTGTGGAACATCTCACCCAGCTTCTCCATGACCGTCCGGTAGCCGATCGTCTGAAGCTCGGCCTGCTTCGCCGGGTCCTTGGGTAGCGGGTTGACGAACGGCCCCGCGAGCATCTCGGGCGTCAGCGCGACCGTGACGGTCGGCCGTGCCGCACGATAGGGATACAGCGCGCGCATCGTCTGCGTGTCGGGCTTGCCCGTGATCGGCAGTCCCTTCGCCTCCTGGAACCCCTTGAGCGCGGCCACGAGCGATTGCCCGCCGCGACCGTCAAGCACCCCGGGCCCAAAGCCCAGATGGTCGAGAATGACCTGTACATGCAAGACGTTGCGATCGATCGGCACGGGGGTAACGGAGGTCGACTGTGCGGATGCAGACGTGGTCGCACCGAGCAGAACGGCGGCCAGAACCGAGGTCTTCGTCAGAAATGCTGTCGTCATGCCGTGATCCCAAACCGTTACGCCTGTGGATCAAACGGTCGGGACGTCTGTTGTTTCCAACGGCTTGGCGCAAGCACCGTCACAGGCTGGAAGTGCAGTCCGTGTAACACCAGTCCCGCATCCGGCTCAGCGCTTGGCGAGCACCTCGCCGAATGCCTTGACCGCAGCGACCTCGTCGCCATTCCAGACGGCGCCCGACACCGCGATGAAATCGGCCCCCGCCGCCGCCAGCGCCGCGGCATTGTCCGGCGTGATCCCGCCGATCGCGACACACGGCATTTCGAACAGCGTCGACCACCAGGACAGAAGCACGGGCTCGGCCAGATGCTCGACGGTCTTGGTCGTGGTCGGATGAAAGGCCCCGAACGCGACGTAGTCCGCGCCGGCCTCGCCCGCTTCCATCGCCAGATGCCGGCTGCCGTGACAGGTCACGCCGATCTGCGCATTGGGGCCGAGCTGCGCGCGCGCCTCGCGCGGATCGCCATCGCTCTGCCCGAGATGCACGCCGTCCGCATCGAGCCGCTTTGCCAGCCCGATATCGTCGTTGACGATGAACGCGACGTCGCGCTCGGCGCAGATCGCGCGCAGCGGGGCGCCGAGCGCCGCAGCGGCGTGCTGGTCGATGTCCTTCACGCGAAACTGGAACGCCGCCACCGGCCCGGCGTCGAGCGCGCGTGCCAGTCGTTCGGGAAAGTCGCCGCCGACGTCGAGCGGCGAGACGAGATAGAGCTGACATGGCGGCCGCCGCATGTCGCGACGGAAATTCTCGGCGAATGTCGGGTCGAGCGGGCCCAGCGGATCTTCTTCGGTCATTCCCCGCCCCTAGCGGGTCGCGCCGCGCCCGTCACCCCGGCGCAGAGCCGGGATGACGGACGGGCGAAGCCGCGCTTATTCCTCGTTCTTGTAGATCCGGATGATCCGGTCGAGCATCGCCAGTGCCTCGTCGCGCGGACGCTGGAAGGTGTTGCGGCCGATGATCGAGCCGTTGCCACCGCCGTCACGAATATCGCGTGCATCCTGGAAGACCGCATCGGCACCCTTGGACGCGCCGCCCGAGAACACGTTGATGCGACGCCCGGCAAAGCTCGACTGGACGACGTGGCGGACGCGATCGGCCTGCTTGGACCAGTCGGTGCCGGCATAGAGCGGCTTGGCTTCCTTCTGCTCGATATGATCGGTCGGCAACTTGGTCTTGATGATGTGCGCGCCGAGCAACGCGGCCATGTGCGCGGCATAGGCGCCGACGTCGAGTGCGAGCTCGCCGTCCTTGGTCAGCTCGCCGCCGCGCGGATAGGACCAGATCACGGTTGCGATGCCGACCGACTTGGCCTCTTCGCTCAGCTCGCGAATTTCCTCGACCAGGTCGAAGAACTGGTCCGCGCCCGGATAGATGGTAAAGCCGATTGCCGCCGAGCCGAGCCGCACGGCGTCCGCCACGGTCGCGGTCACCGCCTGGTCGATCGACGTCGCCCAGCTGTTCGAGCTGTTGCACTTCAGGATCGTCGGGATCTGCCCGGCGAACGTGTCCGCGCCGGCCTCGAGCATGCCGAGCGGCGCTGCATAGGCGCTGAGCCCGGCGTCGATCGCGAGCTGATAATGATAGTGTGGGTCATAGGCCGCCGGATTGACCGAGAAGCTGCGCGCCGGGCCGTGCTCGAAACCCTGGTCGACGGGCAGGATCACCAGCTTGCCGGTACCGCCGAGCTTGCCCTGCATCAGGATGCGCGCAAGGTTCGCCTTCACGGCCGAACTCGTGGCCTCATACTTGTCGAGGATGGATTTGACGTGCGGTGTGATGGTCGAGGTCATGGTCATTCCTATCTTAGAGTTCGAGCCAGCGGCGCAGCGCGTCGTCGACCCGGGTCATGGTGGTGATGGGTATCGTACCGATAATCTTGACGATGGCGTTGCGGTCGAGCGTGTCGAGCCTGTCGACCTGAATCTCGCTGTCGCAGAGAAGACCCGTCTCGGGCGACGCCTCGAGCGACACGCGAAAGAGGCTGGTGCCGGTGATGACGCTGGTGAGTGGGCACAGCGAGACCGTGCCATGATCAGCGAACAGGTCTGACTGAACGACGAGGAACGGTCGTGGCTTCCGGGAAGACTCCCCTTTGCCAGCCCCGATCACGACCATGCCCCGTGTAATTTTCACGTCAGGGACTCCGCGAACATGGCACCCCAGTCTTCGTCCGTCGCGTGTCGATCATGTGCGGCAGCGAGGAGCGATTGCCGCTTTGCCTCCGCAAGGAACGCTTCATCGTGGCGTTCGACGTAGCGGCGCACGGCTTCGCGTGCGATATCGCTCTTGCTGCGTCCTTGCGTGCGGGCAACCGCCGCGAGTCGTTCTTCGAGGTCGCTATCGAGTCTGACGCCGAGCATCCGAGTCTCCGTTTAACATGTTAAACATAGACAGGGGACAGCGCCGGATCAACCCCTGCCCGACCGCACTCGAACGCGCGCGCGGGACGGATTGACGCACCATCCCCGGACACTGAGGATGACGAGGGGAAAACCTCCGGGGGGAGAGCGGGCGATGACGGTTTCGGCAAAGGGAGTAGTCGCGAGCGCAATGGCGCTGGCGATCGCGATGACGCCGTCTCACGCCACGGCGACGATCAAGATCGGCGACCGGACGCCGAAATTCGAGATGACGCTGATCGACGGCAGCAGGATCAGCAGCACCGACCTGCATGGACAGGTCGTCATCCTCAATTTCTGGGCGACATGGTGCGGGCCGTGCAAGGCAGAATTGCCGCTGCTCGATACCTATTACCGGCTGCGCAAGGACAATGGCCTGCGCGTCTTCGCGGTCGCAACCGAAGATTCGCTCCCGGCATACAAACTGAAACCGGTCTTCGCGGCGCTGGCGATACCATCGGCCCGGCGGATCAAGGGCGCGTTCGGCGTCATGGGCGCGCTGCCGACCAACTACATCATCGATCGCGCCGGGGTCGTCCGCTATGCGAAACCCGGCGCGTTCGACCTGGCCGACCTGAACACGCTGCTCGTGCCCCTGCTCAACGAGCCGGCGCCGACGCCTTAACGCGTCAGCGCGGCGACGCCGGGCAGGTCCTTGCCCTCCATCCATTCCAGGAACGCACCGCCGGCGGTCGATACGAAGGTGAACGCATCCGCGACCCCGGCATGGTTGAGCGCCGCGACCGTATCGCCACCGCCTGCGACCGAGACCAACGAACCACCCTCGGTGAGTGCCGCCGCGGTCCTGGCGAGCGCGACCGTGGCGGTGTCGAACGGCGGCGTCTCGAACGCGCCGAGCGGACCGTTCCAGACCAGGGTCCGGCAATTCTTCAGGACGTCGCCAAGCGATTCGACCGCAGCCGGGCCGACGTCGAGGATCATCTCGTCCGCTGCGACCTCGTGCACGTTGATCGTGCGCGTGGCGGGGTTCGGCTTGAACTCCTTCGCAACGACGACGTCATAGGGCAGATGGACGGTGCAGTTCGCCTTGTCGGCAGCCTCCATGATCTGTTCGCAGGTCGCAGCGAGTTCATGCTCGCACAGGCTCTTGCCGACATCGACGCCGCGCGCCGCGAGGAAGGTGTTGGCCATACCGCCGCCGATGATCAGGTGATCGACGCGCGTGACCAGGTGCCGCAGCACGTCGAGCTTCGACGATACCTTCGCGCCGCCAACGACTGCTGCCACGGGATGCTCCGGCGCACCCAGCGCCTTCTGGAGCGCGTCGAGTTCGGCCTCCATCGCGCGGCCGGCAAAGGCGGGCAGGACATGCGCCAGCCCCTCGGTCGACGCGTGCGCGCGGTGCGCGGCGGAGAAGGCGTCGTTGACGTAGAGATCGCCCAGGCTCGCGAAACGCGCGACCACCGCCGGATCGTTCGTCTCCTCGCCGCCGAAGAAGCGGGTGTTCTCGAGAACCGCGATATTGCCGGGTTCGAGCATCGCGACCGCGTCGTCCGCGCCCTCCCAGTCGACATAGCGAACCTCGCGGCCCAGCACGTCGCTATACGGCCGGACGACCTGCGAGAGCGAGAATTCCGGGCTCGGATTGCCCTTGGGGCGGCCGAAATGGGCGAGGATCAGGACGATCGCGCCCTTGTCGGCCAGCTCGCCGACCGTCGCGACGGTCGCCCGCAAGCGCGTGTCGTCGGTGACGGCCCCTTCGGCCATCGGCACGTTGAGGTCTTCGCGGACAAGCACGCGCTTGCCCTGCACATCGCCCATGTCGTCGAGTGTCTTGAATGGCTTGCTCATGATTCTTCGATCCTGATCTCGTCACCGACGGCGATTCTGCCGCCCATCAAAACGCGGGTACACGCCCCGCCCCGCCAGTCGGGCGTGAGCGCGGCGAACAATCCTGGCGCCAGGGCCTCCATGCGTTCGCACGGATCGGTGTGGCGCGTCACCTCCAGCACGACGTCCGCGCCGATGCGAAGCCGCGTGCCGGGTATCTGGGGAAGGTCGAAGCCGTCGACGAGAAGGTTCGCGCGGCGTTCGTACCAGGGAATATCACAGCCGACCTCGGCCATCGCGGCATCCCAGTCGCCGCGTTCGAGCAACGTGACCTGACGCCGCCCCCTGCCGCCGGGCTTCACATAGCCGCGAAAGTCACCATGCAGCCCGGCCTCGATGGTGATCTCGACATGGTCGATGACCTCCATCGGGGCTTTCGCGCGGGCGTGACGCGCGATGCCGGCGATCGTGCCTGCCCTATTCAAGGTCGAGGCCACCGCCCCCTGCCCGTTCGTGTCGAGCGCAGTCGAGACACCATCTGTCACGCGAAGCGGCTTCTCGACTGCGCTCGAAGCGAACGGAAGAGGGGGTACATGGATCGCAAGTTCAGATGAACTTCGCCATCGCCGTGGCCGTGTCGACCATGCGGTTCGAGAAGCCCCATTCATTGTCGTACCAGCTGACGACGCGGACCAGCTTGCCGTCGATCACTGCGGTCTCCAGGCTGTCGATCGTCGACGAGGCCGGGGTATGCTGGAGATCGATCGAGACGAGCGGCTCGTCCGACCAGTCGAGCACGCCGACCAGCGGGCCGCTCTCGGATGCCGCCTTCAGCACCGCGTTCACTTCTTCGCGCGTCGTGTCGCGCGACGGGGTGAAGGTCAGGTCGATCAGCGAGACGTCCGGCACGGGCACGCGGATTGCCGACCCGTCGAGCTTGCCCTTCAGTTCGGGCAGCACTTCGGACACGGCGCGCGCGGCGCCCGTCGTGGTCGGGATCATCGACATCGCCGCAGCGCGTGCGCGACGCAGGTCCGGGTGGATCTGGTCCAGGATCTTCTGGTCGTTGGTATAGGCATGGATCGTCGTCATCAGCCCGCGCTCGATTCCGATCGCGTCGTTCAGCACCTTGGCGACGGGAGCCAGGCAGTTGGTCGTGCACGACGCGTTCGACACGATCGTGTGCTCGGCCGTCAGCTTGTCGTGGTTGACGCCATAGACGACCGTCAGGTCGACATTCTTGCCCGGTGCCGAGATCAGCACCTTCTTGGCGCCGGCGTCGAGATGCTTCTGGCAGCTTGCCTTGTCGGTGAAGAAGCCGGTGCATTCGAGCACGATGTCGACGCCCAGTTCGGCGTGCGGCAGGTTCGCGGGGTCGCGCTCGGCGGTGACGCGGATGCGCTTGCCGTCGACGACGAGTTCATTGCCCTCGGCCGACACGTCGCCCGGATATTTGCCGTGAACGCTGTCGCGCTTGAACAGCCAGGCGTTCGACTTGGCGTCGCCGAGATCGTTGATCGCGACGAGTTCGAGTGCGCCGTTCGACTGCTCGAGAACCGCGCGGGCAACGAGCCGGCCGATCCGCCCGAAACCGTTGATCGCAACCTTGACCGTCATTGCTGTATCTCCGCTACGCCCGTGAGTCCGTTCCGGGCGCGCTGCCTTTGCGGGGCGGTGGGGCGCCCTGTCAACACCATGGACGGTGTACGGCACGGGCGAAAGCCGCTTGCCGCGCCCCCCGGCCATGCTATCTCGCAATCTATGCCAGATACTCTTCCCGACGCGCCGACGGCCGTCGACAGGCCTCCCGACGGTCCAACCGCGGTCGACAGGATCGACGCCGCTATCGGCCGGATCGAAGCCGCGATCCACGCACGCGCCGAAAGCGGCGACGCACTCGCCAGGCGGCATGCCGCGCTCAAGGCGCGCATGGCGGAGGCGGTGGCTGCGCTCGACGACGTCATCACCCGCGGGAGCCCCAACTGATGGCACAGGTCATGCTCGATATCGGTGGCCGCCCGCATGCGGTCGCGTGTCGCGACGGTGAGGAATCGCGCGTCCGCCTGCTCGGCGCGATGCTCGCCGAACGCTGGCCGGTCGCGGACCGCGCCGCCGGGGGGCTGAGCGCCGAACGCGCGATGCTGTTCGTAGCGCTCATGCTCGCCGACGATCTCGACGAAGCCGCGCATCGGCCGCCCGAAGGATCGGCGGTCAGCGAGATCGCCCTGACGCGCATCGCCGATCGTCTCGAAGGACTCGCGCAGGCCCTTGAGCAAAGCCCGCCGAGCGCCTAGATTGGCCTTGGCGGGTTCTGCCCGGTACGAGCCTTTATTATCCCTGAGGCTATTCATCATCCATAGGGGGCTGTCCCTGTTAGGACCCTGGTCCGAAGCATATGGTCCCCACCTGACGTACCGTGCGTCAGTGGATAACCCGGCACACGGCCATGGTGGGCCCGCCACATCACCAATCCCGTCATCGGACGATACCCGCATGATCGATCCGCACCCTTGAGCGACAAGGCCGCGCTCCGCACCGCATTGCGGGCCGCCCGTGCGGCCGCCGCGCCGGTCGAGATCCGCGTCCCGGACGCGTTCCGGGCCCGGCTTTCGTCCGGCCTGACTGTCGCCTCCTATGTTCCGATGGCTGGCGAGGCGGATCCCTCCCCCTTCGCACGCGCCGCGATTGAAGCAGGGTGCGTCATCGCGCTGCCGCACGTCGTGCGCCGCGACCAACCGATGCGGTTTCTCGCCTGGGAGACCGAGGCGGCGCTGATCGCCGGCCCCTTCGGGCTTCACCAGCCCCCGGCCGATGCCGCCGCGCTCGCCCCCGACATCATCCTGACCCCGCTGGTGGGGTTCGATCGCCACGGCAATCGCATCGGCCAAGGCGCAGGCTATTACGACCGCGCATTTCTCGCGCATCCCGACGCATGGCGAATCGGCATCGCGCTGGCGATCCAGGAGGTCGACGCTCTGACGCCCGACGCCTGGGACGTGCCGCTTCACGCCATCGCCACAGACAAGGATTGGATCACCCCATGACACCTAGCTGGCGCAAACCCGCCGGGATGCTCGGCATCCTGTTGCTGATCACCCTGTGGTGCGTCGCGATCGTCAGCCTGTCGACGATCGTCGGCAGCTGGCACTGGCTGGGCCAGCTGGCGTTCTATCTCGTCACAGGGTTGATCTGGATAGCGCCGCTGAAACCCGTGCTGCGCTGGATGGAGACGGGGCGCTGATCCCGGTCGCTATCCGGACGGCATCTGGGGGCGGCTGATATTTTAAAGGGGGACTCGGCCACCCCTTAGGGTGGCGCGAGTGACGGGACTCGAACCCGCGACCTCCGGCGTGACAGGCCGGCGCTCTAACCAACTGAGCTACACCCGCATTCCCAATGACGACCCTGCACAGCACCCGCAAACGGGTCTGGCCGTCGTCACCGTCGTAGACACTATCTCACACCATCGACGAACGATGGCGCGAGTGACGGGACTCGAACCCGCGACCTCCGGCGTGACAGGCCGGCGCTCTAACCAACTGAGCTACACCCGCTGAAACAGCGTGGAGGCGGCAACTAGGCGAGGGTTGGGATAGCGTCAACCCCCATTCAGCCGCCTGTTTCACGTTGGTCGTCGGACGCGTCCCCCCGACGGCGATTCCGCCCGCTTTTCTGCTGGACGAGCGTGCCGTGCTCGAACAGAAACCCCGCGATATCGGGCTTGCCCGCCGCGCCCAGCACGGTCTGGATGATGATCAGCAGCGGCACCGCCAGCAACGCGCCGAGCGTGCCCCAGACCCAGCCCCAGAAGCTCAGAGAGATCAGGATCAGCAGCGGGCTGATCGTCAGCCGGTGGCCGACGATGAACGGCGTGATCGCATTAGCCTCGACCAGATGCAGCCCGTACATCAACGCCGGAGGAAGCAGCGCCATCCAGATATCCGAAAAGGTCATCAACCCGCCCAGCCCGAGCAGGAACGCGCCGATCACGGGTCCGAAATAGGGGATGTAGTTCAGCAGGGCGACGATCCCGCCCCACATCGCCGGATAGGGCATGCCGATCGCCCACAAGGCGGTGCCGGTCACGATCCCGAGCAGGACATTGATGACCGTGATCGTGCCGAGATAGGCCGAGACGTCGTCGACCACGTCCTGAATCACGCGTGCGGTCGCCATCGCCCCGTCGAAGCTCGTGCGGCCCGTGATCGTCTGCCGTCGCATGCCCGTCCAGCCGGACAGGAAGAAGAACACGATCAGGATCCCGAACAGCAGCTGGACGATCACCGCCGGCGCGGATGTCGCGGCGAATTCCAGGATCGAACTTGGCGCCGCGACGCCCGCGGTTGCAGGCTGCTTGATCGGCGTCGACGCGACCTGCCGCAGCGTCTTGTTCACATATTTCTCGAGGCTCGAATAGAGATCGAGCAGCGGCGCCAGATTGCTCTGGATCCGATCGAGCCGTGTCGGCAGCAGCCGGAAAAAGTCGGTTGCCGGCACGAGGATCGCGGCGATCGCGACATTGGCCGCGACCAGGAACACCAGAATGCACGCGAGCGCCGCGATCGGCGACGGCACACCCCGCCGTTCGAGCCATTCGAGCACTGGAATCAGTGCGACGGCGATCACCAGCGCGGTCGTCAGCGGCAGGAAGAACTCCGCCCCTGCCTTCAAAGCGAACGGCAACGCGATGACCAGCCCGATTCCGGCGGTCAGCGTCAGCGCGGCGAGCAGGCGATCGCGTCGCTGCGCGATCCGCATCGCATCCTCGACACCAACGCCGATCGGGGGTTCGAACACCCCTTCCGCGCTGGTTTCCGTGGTTGCCCCGCCCCTAGCGGGCGGCGGCCCTCCCTCATGGACGTCCGCCGTACCCGCCTGGGCCGTATAATCGTCGTTCGCCATGCCGTTACCCCTCGCTTGCCCTTCCCCTTGTCACAATCGGGGCGGCATTCAAGCGGTGTTGACACTCCGCCTGCGCGATGCAGGACGAATCGCCCTGAACTATGATGCCGTGGCCGGAATCCGATCCGCAAAAAGCGATTGCAGGTCCTTTTTCAGGATCTTGCCGTTCGCGTTGCGGGGCAAGGTCTCGGGCACGAAGCGGATGGCGACGGGCGTCTTGAACGCGGCGAGCCGTTCGCGCACCCAAGCCTGCAGCTCCACCTCGCTCGCCTGCGCACCGGGAGCGAGGTGGACGACCGCGACCGGCTCCTCGCCCAGCGTGCGGTGCGGCAGTCCGATCAGCGCGCAGTCGGTGACCGCGGGATGCGCGTAAAGGACGTTCTCGACCTCCGACGAATAGATGTTCTCGCCGCCCCGGATGATCATGTCCTTGGCTCGGTCGACGATGTAGCAGAACCCCTCCTCGTCGAGCCGCGCGAGATCGCCCGTCCGCACCCAGCCGTCGATGAACGTCGTCGCGGTCGCCTCCGGCTTATTCCAATAGCCCTTCACGATCATCGGCCCGCGCGCCCATAGCTCGCCGACCTCGCCGATCGGAAGCTCGGTGACGCCGTCCTCCGCGACGATCTTCAGGTCAACGACCGGCGCGGGTGGCCCCGCGCTGCTCGGTCGGTTGAGATAATCCTCCGCGCCGTGATGCGTGACCGTCGCCATCGTCTCGGTCATGCCCCAGCCATTGCCGGGCAGCGCGCCGAGCTCGCTATGGATGCGCCTGACCAGCTCGGGGGCAGACGGCGCGCCGCCATAGGCGATCGATTCGAGCGACGAGAGATCATAGTTGCCGCGGTCGGGATGCTCGATCAGCTGCCACGCGATCGTCGGCACGCCGCCGGTCACGTTCACTTTTTCGCGTTCGATGATCTCCATCGCGCGGACGGTGTCCCACTTGCGCATGAAGATCATCGTGCTCCCCGTCGCGATCACGCCCATCATGCCCGCCGAGCAGGCGGTGACGTGGAAGAGCGGGATGACCGTCAGCGTCACGCGCGGGGTCGGCTCGGGCGGCATCTCGCCGCGCCGCAGGGCCGAACGCGCGCCCGAATAGCCACCGGTCAGGATGTTCGACATCATGTTGCGATGCGTCCCCAGCGCCCCCTTGGGGGCACCGGTCGTGCCGCTGGTATAGAAGATTGTCGCATCGTCGTCGGGCGCGATCACCGCGTCGGGCAGCGGCTGATCGGGCAGCGCCGCCCAGTGCGAGGACGTCCCGATCACGCCCTCCAGCGGCGCTGCGATACCCGTCAGCGGCGCGACCGCGCGGCTGACCAGCACCTGCTCCAGCGACGGGATCGTCGCGTAGATATCCTCGAGCCGGTGATGGCGTTCATCGTCGGTGATCAGGACCCGGGCACCCGAGTCGGCGAGACCATAGGCCATCTCCGCCCCCGTCCACCACGCGTTCAACGGCACCATCACCGCCCCGATCGCCGTCGCTGCGAAGAACGCGACCGGCCATTCGGGCAGGTTGCGCATCGCCAGCGCGACGCGGTCGCCCGGCCCGATGCCGAGCGCCCGCAGATGCGCCGCCAGCGTCGTCACCGCGCGCCACGTCGCCTCATAGGTCACGCGCTCGTCTTCATAGATGGTGAAGACGCGCTCGCCATGTCCGCGCGCGGCCTCGATCAGGTAACGCAGCGACGGCGGCGCATTCTTCCACACCCGCGTCGCAACCCCGCCGATCGTCACGGTCTCCATCTCGAACTTGCCGCCGGGCGCAGTCAGACGCCGTTCGGTTTCCGCCATCGACATGACCGGCCAGTTGGGGTCCAGGGCGATGATTGGTTCATGAGCCAAGGCCAGCCTACTCCAAATATGAATTTCGGGTTTGGCTTATCCGCCAACCAGATGCACGTTTAGAGTTGATTTGCACGCCACTCAAGGCAATAGGAGTGCTCATGTTCGAACCGGGGGTATGGTGCATGCGGGGAAGCTGGCGATGACCGCCGCGTTCGCTGGGGCGGCTGAACGGCATGGCTTCGATCCGGCACGGCTCGCCGCGATCGATAGGCTGTTGAAAGACCGCTATATCGTCACCGGCAAGCTCCCCAATGCGCAGCTGCTGATCGCGCGCGACGGCGAGATCGTGCATTTCTCGCATCAGGGCCTCGCCCGCGAGGGCGGCGCGCCGATCGACGAAACGTCGCTGTTCCGGATCGCGTCGATGACCAAACCGATCACCTCGGTCGCGTTCATGATGCTGGTCGAACAGGGCCTCGTCGCGCTCGACACGCCGGTCCATCACGTCCTGCCCGCGTTCAAGGGGATCGGCGTCTATAATGGCGGCGGTGCGGGGGTCCCCTTTGCGGTGAAACCGACCGCCGAGCCGATGCGGATGATCGACCTGCTCCGCCACACTTCGGGGCTGACCTACGGCTTCCAGAACCGGTCGAACGTCGACGCCGCCTATCGCGAAGGCAAGATCGAGAACTGGCACGGCAATCTCGATCTCGACGGGTTCGTCGCCGCGCTGGGCGCGCTGCCGCTCGAATTCTCGCCGGGGACCGCGTGGAATTATTCCGTGGCAACCGACGTGCTCGGCGCGATCGTCGAGCGCGTGTCGGGCGTCACGCTCGACACCTTCTTCACGACACGCATCTTCGTGCCGCTCAAGATGGACGATACGGGATTCCAGGTTCCTGCCGACAAGACGGATCGCCTGACCGATTGCTACACGGTCGCGCCGGGCAAGGGGCGCACGATGCTCGATCGCGGCGAGAAAAGCGCGTGGAGCCGTCCGCCGACGCTGTTGTCGGGTGGGGGCGGGCTCGTCTCGACCGCGCTCGACTATCAGCGCTTCTGCCAGATGTGCCTCAACGGCGGCGAACTCGACGGTGCGCGGATCCTTGGCCGCAAGACGCTCGAACTCATGACGCAGAACCATCTGCCCGGCGGCGCCGACCTGACGACGATGTCCCGGTCGATGTTCAGCGAGGCGACCAATGCCGGCACCGGTTTCGGTCTCGGCTTCGCGGTGACCATCGATCCCGTCCGATCGATGATGCCGGGGTCGAAGGGCGAATATTACTGGGGCGGGATGTTCTCGACCGCCTTCTTCATCGATCCGGTCGAGCGCCTGTCGATGGTCTTCATGACCCAGGTCTCGCCCAGCAGCCTCTACCCCATCCGCCGCGAGCTCAAGACGATGATCTACGCCGCCATGACCTGACCCGTCAGCGGCCGTCACCAGGAGAGAATAATGACCACCCCGATCCGCACCGAACGCCATGACGACGTTCTCGTCATCATCTCGAACAACCCGCCGGTCAACGCACTCGGCGCGGCAGTCCGCCAGGGGCTCGAAGCCGCGATCAAGGACGGCGTCGCCGACGCGAGCATCACCGCGATGGTGATCCGCTGCGACGGCCGCACCTTCTTCGCGGGCGCCGACATCACCGAATTCGGCAAGCCGATGGTCGAGCCCGGCCTGCCGACCGTCGTCGACATGATCGAGGCGTCGTCCAAGCCCGTCGTCGCCGCGATCCACGGCACCGCGCTAGGCGGCGGCTGCGAAGTCACGCTCGGCTGCCATTACCGCGTCGCCGTTCCCTCGGCCAAGATCGGTACGCCCGAGGTCAAGCTCGGCCTCCTCCCCGGCGCGGGCGGCACGCAGCGCATCCCGCGCATCGCCGGCGTCAAGCTTGCGCTCGAGATGACCGCCAAGGGCGATCCGATCTCTGCGAAGAAGGCGCTCGACGCCGGCCTGATCGACAAGATCGTCGGCGAGGACAGCCTGGAAGCCGACGCGATCGCCTTCGCGCGCGAGATCGCGGCGAAGCGCCCCCTGCCCCGCGCGTCCGAGAAGACCGCGCAGGCCGATCCCGACGCGGTCGCCGCATTCAAGAAGGAGAACGCGCGCCGCTTCCGCAATTTCGACGCGCCCGCCGCCAACATCGCCTGCGTCGAAAAGGCCGCCGACGGGTCGAGCTTCGCCGACGGCATCGCGTTCGAGCGCGAACAGTTCATGGCGCTCATGATGGGCGTCCAGTCCGCCGCGCAGCGCCACATCTTCTTCGCCGAGCGCCAGGCCGCCAAGATCGACGACGTCCCCGCGGACACGAAACTGCGCGAGATCAAACGCGTCGGCGTGATCGGCGCGGGCACGATGGGCGGCGGCATCGCGATGAACTTCCTGTCCGCCGGCATCCCCGTCACGATCGTCGAGATGCAGCAGGAGGCGCTCGACCGCGGCACCGGCGTCGTCCGCAAGAACTACGAGGCGACCGCCGCCAAGGGCCGGATGAAGCCCGAACAGGTCGAACAGGCGATGGGCGCGCTGAAGCCCACGCTCGACTTTACCGATCTCGCCGAATGCGACCTGATCATTGAGGCGGTGTACGAGACGATGGAGGTGAAGAAGGACATCTTCACCAAGCTCGACGCGATCGCCAAGCCCGGCGCGATCCTCGCCTCGAACACCTCCTATCTGAACATCGACGAGATCGCCGCGTGCACGAAGCGTCCCGAGGATGTCGTGGGCATGCACTTCTTCTCGCCCGCCAACGTCATGAAGCTGCTCGAGGTGGTCCGCGGCGACAAGACAGCTGATGATGTGCTCGCGACCGTCATGGCGCTCGCCAAGAAAATCAGGAAGGTCGCGGTCGTCGCGGGCGTCACCTATGGCTTCATCGGCAACCGCATGCTGATGCCGCGCCAGGTCGAGGCGACCAAGCTGCTGCTCGAAGGCGCGAGCCCCGAGCAGATCGACCGCGTCCACGTCGCGTTCGGCATGCCGATGGGCCCGTTCCAGATGAGCGACCTCGCGGGCGTCGACATCGGCTGGCACCGCGACCCGAGCCGGATCGAGAATATCCGCGATGCGTTGGCGGCGGAAAACCGCTGGGGCCAGAAGACCAAGGCGGGCTTCTACGATTATGACGAGAAGCGCACGCCGTCGAACTCCCCCCGCGTCGCCGAGATCATCGACGATTTCCGCGCCAAGTCGGGCGTCACCCCGCGCGAGATCAGCGACGAGGAGATCGTCGCGCGCACGCTCTACACGATGGTCAACGAAGGCGCGCTGATCCTCGAAGAGGGCAAGGCGCAGCGTGCGTCCGACGTCGATGTGGTGTGGATCTACGGTTACGGCTGGCCGGTCTATCGCGGCGGCCCGATGTTCTGGGCGCAGTCGGAAGGCTTGCCAAAGGTCGTAGCCGGGCTCGAGAAATACGGCTTCCCGGTTGCCAAGTCGCTGAAGGATGCCGCCGCGAGCGGTGGAAAGATCAAGTAAATTCTACGCCCTCTCCCCTCGGGGGAGAGGGCCGGGGTGAGGGGCAGCCAAGCCGTGCTCCGCCCCTGGCAGCCCCTCACCCCACTCTCTCCCCTCGGGGGAGAGGGAGAAAGGAAGACACGATGACCGACCTCGACACCTTCCGCACCGAAACCCGCGCCTGGCTTGCGGAAAACTGCCCGCCCGAGATGCGCAAGCCCGTCCGCTCGGAGGACGATGTCTGCTGGGGCGGTCGCCAGTTCAAGCCATCGAGCCCCGCGCAGAAGGACTGGCTCGACCGGATGGCCGCCAGGGGATGGACCGTCCCCGACTGGCCCAAGGCGTACGGCGGCGGTGGCCTGTCGCCCGCCGAAACCAAGATCCTCCGCGAGGAAATGGCGGCGATCAAGGCGCGCAACCCGCTCAACAGCTTCGGCATCTCGATGCTCGGGCCGGCGCTGCTCAAATATGGCACCGAGGAGCAGAAGCTCGATCACCTGACCAAGATCGCACGCGGCGAGATCCGCTGGTGCCAGGGCTATTCCGAACCCAATGCGGGCTCCGATCTCGCCGGCCTCGCCACCTCGGCGGAGGACAAGGGCGACCATTATCTCGTCAACGGCCAGAAGGTCTGGACGTCCTATGCCGACAAGGCGGACTGGATCTTCTGCCTCGTCCGCACCGACAAGACCTCGAAGCAGGGCGGGATCAGCTTCGTGCTGTTCGACATGGCCACCCCCGGCGTCTCGACCAAGCCGATCCTTCTGATCAGCGGCAATTCCCCGTTCTGTGAGACCTTCTTCGACAATGTCGAGGTCCCCAAGGTCAACCGCGTGTACGAGGAGAACAAGGGCTGGGACGTCGCCAAATATCTGCTCGGCCACGAACGCGAGATGATCTCGGGCATGGGTCTCGCCTCGTCGGGCGGCAACCCGCTGATCGACGGTGCGATCGCCACCGTCGGGCTCGGCCATGACGGCCGCCTCGCCGACCCGCTGCTCCGCGCGTCGATCGCGCTGTTCGAGGTGCGCGCCAAGGCGTTCGGGGCGATGTCCGAACGCTTCATCGATGAACTCAAGGCGGGCAAGGCCCACCCCGCGCAGCCGAGCATGATGAAATATTACGGCACCGAGCTGAACAAGTCGCGCTACGAACTGATGATGGCGGCGGGCGGCTCGGACGCGCTCGAATGGGACAGCGACCGCTCGCGCGGCGGTGCGATCCCGCGCTCGTGGCTCCGCACCAAGGCGAACTCGATCGAGGGCGGGACGAGCGAGATCCAGCTCAACATCATCGCCAAGCGGATTCTCGAACTGCCGGCCTGAGCTCTACCGTTCTCCCGCGGAAGCGGGAGCCCAGAATCACGAACGCTGCGCGCGGGGCTCCTGGGCCCCCGCCTTCGCGGGGGAACATAAATGCCACTCTATCTCGACGACGACCAGACCGTCCTTCAGGACACGATCCGCGACTTCGTGGCGGAACACGCGCCCGTCAGCCACATGCGCGCGCTTCGCGACGCCGATGACGCCACCGGTTTTTCGCGCGACCTGTGGAAGCAGTTCGCCGAGATGGGCTTCACCGGCATTCTGATCGGCGAGGATCAGGGCGGGCTCGGCCTTGGCCATGTCGAGGCGGGTGTCGTGCTCGAACAGATCGGTCGCAACCTGTCGCCCTCCCCCTTCCTGACCACCGCCGTCGCCGCGGTCGAAGCGCTCAAGGGCACCGGCCAGGCCGAACGCTGGTTCCCCGGCATCATCGCCGGCGAAACGGTAGCAGCGCTCGCGATCGACGAGGCCGCCAAGCATCGCGACAGCATCGCGATGACCGCCGAACGCGCGGGTAACGGCTTCAAACTGACCGGCGCCAAGCGCTTCGTCGCGCACGGCCACACCGCCGACCTGATCATCGTCGCCGCGCGTACCGCAGGCGGCGCGGACGATGCCGACGGCATCACCCTGTTCGCGGTGCCGAAGGACGCCGCCGGGCTCAGCGCGAACGCCGAACGCCTCGCCGATGCGAGCCTCGCGGCACGGCTCGACTTCGACGGGGTGGAGGTCGATGCCGATGCGGTGATCGGCGAGGTCGATGCCGGCCGCGCCCCGCTCGACCGCCTGCTCCGCGCGGGCCGCACCGGCGCGTCCGCCGAGCTGCTCGGCGTCGGCGGCGGCGCGATGGACATGACGATCGGCTATATGAAGCAGCGCAAGCAGTTCGGCACGCTGATCGGCAGCTTCCAGGCGCTCCAGCACCGCGCGGCGCATCTCTATTCGGAGATGGAGGTCGCGCGCGCCGCGGTGCTCAAGGCCCAGCAGCTGCTCGATCTGGGCCACGACAAGGCCGACGAGGCCGTTTCGGTCGCCAAGGCGATGACCGCGCTCGCGACGACGCTCAGCGTGCAGGAAAGCGTCCAGATGCACGGCGGCATCGGCATGACCGACGAATATGACATCGGCTTCTACATGAAGCGCGCGCGCGTGCTGGCCGAGCTGTTCGGCGACGCCAACTTCCACGCCGACCGGCTGGCCATCGCCGCGGGCTATTGACCCGAACTTGTACCCCCGCGAAGGCGGGGGCTCAGACTGGGCTCCCGCCGTCGCGGGAGACCAAGGAGGTCAAATGCCTGACGATACTGCCGAAGTAACACCCCAAGCCCTCGCCCAGGGCCTCGTCGACCTGCTCGAGATCGACGAGGTGGACACCGACCTCTATGTCGGCAAGCGCCAGCCCGGCGGCGTCGGTCGCGTGTTCGGCGGCCAGGTGATCGCGCAGGCGCTCCAGGCCGCGCAGCGCTCGACCGAGGCGCCCAAGGCGGCGCATTCGCTTCACGCCTATTTCATGCGGCCAGGCAACGAGGATTACCCGATCGTCTACCGCGTCGTCCGCGATTTCGAGGGCCGCAGCTTTGCCACGCGCCGGGTCATCGCGATGCAGAAGGGCCAGCCGATCCTCAACATGGCGGCGTCGTTTCAGACCCCCGAGGATGGTCTTCACCATCAGGACGCGATGCCCGACGTCGCGCCGCCCGAGGAGCTGCGTTCCGATCGCGACCTGCGGCTGGAGAATATCGACGGCATTCCCGAGAAGTTTCGTGCGCACATGCTGCGCTGGCGCCCGATCGAGGTCCGCCCGGTCAACCCGCGCAGCTGGATCGATCCGCCCGCGCAGGCGCCGAGCCATGCCAACTGGTTTCGGATCGTCGCGCCGATCGGCGATGACCCCGCGATGCACCGCGCGGTCCTGTCCTATGCCTCCGACATGGCCCTGCTCGGAACCGCGCTGCTGCCGCACGGGATCAACTGGATCACGCCGGGTCTGCAGACCGCCAGCCTCGATCATTCGCTATGGCTGCACGAGGATTTCCGCGCGGACGACTGGCTGCTCTATGCCTGCGATGCCCCCTGGTCGGGCCATGCGCGCGGCTTCAACCGCGGCAAAATCTTCTCCCGCGACGGACGGCTGGTCGCGAGCGTCGCGCAGGAGGGGCTGATCCGGATGCGAAAATAGCCTTGGTTTACGCGGGTTAACCCGGTCTTCGTAACTTCCGGTTAGTCCCGCGCGATCATTCTCCGGGATCATCGGCATGCAGCGCCTTCTCTATATCAGCACGTCGCGTAGCCGTGTGACACAGCCGGTCATCGACGAGATCCTGCGGGTCTCGCGTCGCAACAATGCCGCCGCGGGCGTGACCGGTCTGCTCATTGCCGGCGGCAACAGGTTCCTCCAGGTGCTCGAGGGTGACGATCTCGCCGTGTCGCGCACCTTCGATCGCATCCAGCGCGACGACCGGCATTTCGCGATGGTGCAGCTCGCGAAACAGACGATCACCAAGCGCAGCTTCGGCAGCTGGGCGATGGGATTTGCCAGCGGCGCTGCGCTTGGTGGTGGCGCGACGTCGCCCGCCGCCACGATCGCGGCCCTGATCGCACCGATAGAGGACCCGACGCTACGCGGCTATTTCACCGGTTTCGCCGACCTGCATCTCTCAGCCGCCTGAGCGGACTGCATCAGGCTGCGGTTTTGCCATAATCCTGTCGCGTCACGGGATGGCTCGACGACAATCCGCCATCGACCACGATCGCCTGACCGTTGACGTAGCTTGCGTCATCGGAGGCGAGGAACACCGCGACCCGGGCAAGCTCCTCGGGCTGCGCGCCGCGGTGGAGCGGGTTGAGACGGCCGACGCGGTCCATCTTGTTGGCCTCGCGCGCATAGTCGAACACCGGCTTGGTCATCCCCGTCTCGGTCAGCCCTGGGCAGATCGCATTGACCCGGACGTTCGCACCCGACAGCTGCTGCGCCGACACCGCCGCGAGGTTGATCACTCCCGCCTTGGACGCGGAATAGGCCGGCGAGCCCGCGCCCGACCGTAACCCGGCGACACTCGCGGTCAGGACAATCGCGCCGCCCCTGCCCATCTCGGCCGCGTGCGCGACGATCCGTGGTGCCGCGTGCTTGATGGCGAGGAACGGACCGATCAGATTGACCCGCAGCACTTCGGTGATCAGCGCGACGTCGGTGTCGAAGAGATTGGCCATGCCGCCCGAGATGCCGGCATTGGCGAACAGCACGTCGAGCCCGCCATATGTATCGCAGGCGAGCGCGACCATGCGGATCACGTCCTCCTCCTCCCCCGCGTCGACACGGATCGGGGTGGCGATGCCGCCGGCCTGGCTGATCAGATGCGCGGTCTCGTCCGCACCCTCGGTACGGTCCGCGACGACGACACGGCCGCCCTCCGCCGCGAACAGCAATGCCGCCGCGCGGCCGATGCCGGATCCTGCGCCGGTGACGATGATCGACCTGTTCTCGAACCGCATGATGCCCTCCCCTTTAGATCGTGACGCCGCCGTCGATGACCAGCGTCTGCCCGGTCACGAAACGGCTCGCGGATGCAGCGAGAAACACCACCCCGCCCGCGATTTCCTCGGGTTCGCCGATGCGTCGCAGCGGCACGCGGGTATTCGCCGCCGCGATCCGCTCGGGATCCTCCCACAGCACGCGCGCGAAATCGGTGCGGATCAGTCCGGGCGCGATACAGTTCACGCGGACGCCCGACGGGCCGAACTCGACTGCGAGATTGCGTGCCAGCTGCATGTCGGCGGCCTTGCTGATGCAATAGGCGCCGATGACCGGCGATCCGCGAAGCCCGCCGATCGAGGAGATGATGATGATGCTGCCGTCCTGCTGCTCCGTCATGCCGGGGGCGACCATCTGGATCAGCCAGTGGTTGGAGACGATGTTGTTGTCGAGGATCTTGCGGAACTGGTCGTCGCCGATCCCCGCCTGGGGTCCGTAATAGGGGTTGGAGGCGGCGTTGCAGACCAGCACGTCGATGCGGCCGAACGCACTGCGGGTCGTGTCGACGAGATGCTGGAGCGCCGCCCTGTCGGCGATGTTCGCCGCGACCGCAATCGCGCGGCCCTCGCCGTAGCGCGCGTTGATGTCCGCCGCGACGGCATCGCACGCCTCCTGTTTCCGGCTGGAGATCACCACCCTCGCGCCATGTGCCGCCAGCTCGAAAGCACTTGCCTTGCCGATCCCGCGCGACGATCCGGTGATGATCGCGACCTTCCCGCTCAGGTCGAACTGCGTCATGCCCTGCCTCTCCCCTTCCGCATTCGGGACGTGCGTCATGCGCCCGCCTTCACTGCAAAGCCCCATGCCGCATCCGCCAGCGCGTGGACCTTGGCCACCGTCGCTTCGGCCTGCGCGCTCGACGCGGTGCCGTCGATGATCCGCTTCTTGATCCCCTGGACGATCCCGGTGAGCCGGAAGAGGTTATAGGCGAAATACCAGTTGAGATCGGGGACGCCGTCCCGCCCGGTCGCAGCGCAATAGCGCGCGACGACCTGCTCGATCGTCGGAATCCCGGTCTCCGAACCGGTCAGGCCGAGCACCCCCGACCGGCCTTCGGGTTCGGTCACCCAGCTCATTAGCATGTAGGAAAAATCGGCAAGCGGATCGCCGAGCGTCGACAGCTCCCAGTCGAGCACCGCGATGACCTTCGCCCCCGCGCCGTCCGTCGCATGAGCGAAGATCATGTTGTCGATGCGATAGTCGCCGTGGACGATCGACGTCCGCGTCTGGTCGGGCAAGGTCCGTGGCAACCAGTCGGTCAGCCGCTCGACCGACTCCATCCGCTCGGTCTCCGCCGCGCGATATTGCCTGGTCCAGCGCCCCACCTGCCGCTCGAAATAATTGCCGGGCTTGCCATAGGATGCGAGCCCCGCCGCCGCGTAATCGGTGTTGTGAAGCGCGGCGAGCGCGTCGATCATCGTGTCATAATGCGCGCGGCGCTCGGCGGGCGTCGCACCAGGCATCGCGCCGTCCCAGATCGTCCGACCCTCGACCATTTCCATCACATAGAATGGCGCGCCGATGACGTCGGGATCCTCGCATAGCCCGTACGGCCGGGGCACCGGAAAGCCTGTCGGATGAAGCCCGGCGATCACCGCATATTCGCGCTCGACCGCATGCGCCGAGGGCAGGATCGGCCCGAACGGCTTGCGTCGCAGGACATAGGCGCGCGCCGGCGTGTCGAGCCGATAGGTCGGGTTCGACTGGCCGCCGGCGAACTTGGCGTAGCGCAGCGGCCCGGCAAAGCCTTCGACCGACTCCGTCATCCATGCCGTCAAACGGTCGAGATCGAGCCGGTCCTTATCGCTGACCGGGATCGTACCGACCATCGTGCTGGCTGCATCGCCGCTCATGCGAAGGTGATCACGCTGCGCGTCGTGTCGCCGCGGCGCAATTCGTCGAACGCATCGTTGATCCGTTCAAGCGGCATCCGGTCCGCGATGATCGTGTCGAGATCGAGCAGCCCGCGCATGTAGAAATCGACGAGCCGCGGGATGTCGACCGGGAACCGGTTCGACCCCATGAACCCGCCCTGCAGCCGCTTGCCCGACAACAGGTCCATCGCCGACAGCCCGACCTTCTCGCCCAGCGGCATCATCCCCAGGATCGTCGCGGTCCCGCCGCGCCGCAGCACCTTGACCGCGGTCGCCGCCGACTGCGTCCGGCCGACCGCCTCGATCGCATGGTGGACGCCGCCCCTGGTCAGCGCGACAATTTCGTCCGTGGCGGTCTCGGACAGCGCGTCGAAGCTGTGCGTGGCGCCAAGCTTCTCCGCCATCGCGCGCTTCTCCGGCACCGGATCGAGCGCGATGATCTTTCCCGCACCCGCGATCTTCGCGGCATTCACCGCTGCCAGCCCGATCCCGCCGCACCCGACCACGCACACCGTCTCGCCCGGCGTCACGTCGGTCGTGTTGAACACCGCGCCCGCCCCGGTCGTGATTGCACAGCCGAGCAGCGCCGCACGGTCCATCGGCATGTCGCGGTCGATCGCGACACAGGCATGTTCGTGCACCAGCATCATCTCGGCATAGGCGCTCAGGTTGAGCATCTGCGCGATCGGTCGGTCACCCAGAATCAGCCGCGGCGGCGCACCCTTGGGACGTCGCACCGAGCTGTCGACGCAGAGCGCCATGCGGCCGGTCACGCAGAACTCACAGTGGCCGCAAAACGCCGACAGGCAGGTGACGACATGGTCGCCCACCTTGACCATGGCGACCTCGTCACCGACCGCCTCGACCACGCCGCACGCCTCGTGCCCCGGAATGGTCGGCATCGCATGCGGATAGGCGCCGTCGACGAAGTGCAGGTCGGAGCGACACACCCCGACCGCGACGGTACGGATCAACACCTCACGCGGACCCGGCTTCGAGACGGTGACGTCCTCGATGCTGAGCGGCGTATTGGCTTCAAAAAGGACTGCGGCTTTCATGGGTGGTCTGGCTCCAGATTTGGCGGGCGCGCAATCAAAAATGCCGTTCGTCCCGAGCGAAGTCGAAGGACTGACTCGTTCGGGGCATGTCCTTCGACTGCGCTCAGGACGAACGGGACAGGGTCAGCGGCTCACCCCGACATCCCCGCTCGACACGCCGCCTTTGCGAAAGTCCCCGTATTTGCCGAACTCGTTGCGTGCGATCGACCGATTGTGGACCTCGTCGGGACCATCGGCGAAGCGCAGCGTCCGCATTGCCGCCCAGTCGTGCGCGAGCCGGAAGTCGTCCGACACGCCGCCGCCGCCATGCGCCTGTATCGCATCGTCGAGGATCCTCAGCGCCATGTTCGGCGCGGCGACCTTGATCATCGAGATCTCGATCTGCGCGGATTTGTTGCCGGCCTTGTCCATCATGTCCGCGGCCTTCAGGCACAGCAGCCGCGTCATCTCGATATCGATCCGCGCGGTCGCGATCCGCTCCTCCCAGACCGAGAAGTCGGCGATCCGCTTGCCGAACGCGACACGGCTCAGCAGCCGCTTCGCCATTGCTTCGATCGCGGTCTCCGCGACGCCGATCGTCCGCATGCAATGGTGGATGCGGCCCGGCCCGAGCCGCCCCTGCGCGATCTCGAACCCGCGCCCTTCGCCCAGCAGCACGTTCTCGACCGGCACGCGGACATTCTCGAGCACGACCTCGCCATGCCCGTGCGGCGCGTGGTCATAGCCATAGACGGACAGCATCCGCTTGATCGTCACGCCGGGCGTGTCCATCGGCACCAGGATCTGGCTCTGCTGCTGATGCCGCGATCCCTCGAAGCTCGTCTTGCCCATGACGATCGCGATCTTGCAGCGCGGATCGCCGACCCCCGACGACCACCATTTCGTCCCGTTGATCACATAATGATCGCCGTCGCGGACCATCGACGTCTCGATATTGGTCGCATCCGACGACGCCACCGCAGGCTCGGTCATCAAAAAGGCGGACCGGACCTCACCGCGCATCAGTGGACCGAGCCACGTTTCCTTCTGCTCGCGCGTGCCATAGCGGTGGAATACCTCCATATTGCCTGTATCGGGCGCCGAGCAGTTGAAACATTCGCTCGCCCAGCTGACCTTGCCCATCTCCTCGGCGCATAACGCATATTCAAGATTGGTCAGCTGCGTCCCCTCGAACACGAAGCTGTCATCGACGTGAGTCTGCCCAGAATGGGGGGGCATGAAGAAATTCCACAGCCCAGCGGCCTTGGCCTTTTCCTTCATCTCCTCAATCACCGGAATCACCTTCCAGCGCTCGCCATGGTGGGCCTGCGCGTCGTAATCGGCCTGACGCGGGCGGATATTCTGGTCGATGAAGTCGCGCACGCGATCTCGGAAATAGGTCTCTCGGTCGCTGAAGCTGAAATCCATGCGGGCTCTCCATCGGTCCACGGTCTGGCGGTCGATTAGACCATACCGCGTATTCGGTAAAGCATCCCGGAGCGTGCCGAAAGCCGGTTTTCCGCTCGGCCACGAAAGCGCCTAAAAAGCACTGTAACTTCAAATCGAAGCTGTTAGGGTATTTTGATGAAGGTTCCGGCAGAGGCGATCGAAGACGGCGAACAGGGAACGAAGCGCTTCCGTGCCAAGCGTGACGCCATCCTCGCCGCAGCCGCAGAGGCGATCAACGAGCAAAGCGCCAAGGGCATGACCTTCGCGGACGTCGCGCGGCGGGTCGGGCTCAACACGACGAGCGTTACTTACTATTTCAAGCGCAAGGAAGACCTTGCCGCCGCCGCGTTCGAGAATACGCTCGATTATCTGCTGCGGATGCTCGACGAGGCGATGGTCGAACAGACCCCGCAGGCGCGCGTCGCCCGCTATCTCGCGCTCAACATGGCGCGGCTCGGACGGATCCAGCGCGGCGAGGAAAAGGCGTTCGCGGTCCTCTCCGATCTGCGCGCCACCGAAGACCCGATCCGCAGCCGGCTGATGAACGGCTGGCGCGAAGTGTTCCGCCGCACCCGCCTCCTCTGGGGCCCGTCGACCGGCCGCGCACAGACCGACATTCAGAGCGCGCGCGCGCACGTCCTGCTCGAAAATACCTTCTGGTTGCCGATCTGGCTGACGCGCTACGAGCCTGACCAATATGCCCGTGTCGAGGCGCGGTTGATGGACGTGTTCGCGCACGGCATCGCAGGACCCGGTGCGCGCTGGGCACCGACGCTGCTCGATCTCAGCCATGACGATGCCGAACCGGGGCGCGAGGCGTTCCTGCTGGCGGCGACGCGGCTGATCAACGAACTCGGCTATCGCGGCGCATCGGTGCAGAAGATCGCGTCCGAACTGAACGTCACCAAGGGCAGCTTCTACCACCATCTCGATGCCAAGGACGATCTGGTCATCGCCTGCTATCGCCGCAGCTTCGACACGATCGCCGATGCGCAGGGCCGCGGTGAGGCCGAGGGCGGCAGCTATTGGCACAAGCTGTCGAGCACCGTCGCGACTTTGCTCGACGTCCAGTTCGCCGAGCGCGGTCCGCTGCTCCGCACGACCGCGCTCAGCGGCCTGCCGCCCAGCGTCCGCGACGCGATGGTCGAGCGGTCGAACGGGATCGCGCGGCGCTATGCGGGGATGATGATGGACGGGATCGGCGAGGGCTCGATCCGCGCGGTCGATGCGCTGATCGCCGCACAGGCGCTGATGGCGGTCCAGAATGCCGCCTTCGACATGCGCAAATGGGCGTCGACCATGCCGCGCGAGCGGGCTGTGGCGATGTACGCCTCGACACTGATGTACGGCCTGTTCGACGATTGAGCGGCAGAGGGGCGGCGGGGACCGGCGCAGGCTGACTGCCGCGCCGGTCCCCGCCCCGATGTCTCAGGCCGTCGCGAGCGCGGCCTGATCTTCGGCACGCTTGAGCAGCACGCCCGCACGCCAATAATGATAGAGCGCCCAGGGCGTCATCATCACGATGATCACCAGCGCATAGCGTAGTGATTCCTCGCCAAAGGTCGGCTTCAACAGGTCGCTCAGCCAGCCGACCATCGTCGGGCCGAGGCCGAGGCCGACCAGGTTGATGACCAGCAACGTGATCGCCGCCCACATCGCACGGGTCTTCAGCGGCGCGAGATGCTGGATGAGCGCGAAGCTCGGCCCCAGGTACGAATTGGCGAAGATCAGGTAGACGAAATAGCTGCCGATCGCGATTGCCGGCACGTCGATCAGGTAGAAGGCCAGCGCGAAGGGCAGCGACAGCCCCTTCATGACGAACACGACCCAGCTCTGGACGTGAAGGCCGTGGCGCCTCGCCAGAACGTCGGCAATCTTGCCGCCGGCAAGCGCCGAGATTGCCCCGAACAGGGCACCCGGCAGCGCGATGTAGCGCGACACGTCGAGCATCGAGATGCCCAGCGAGCGCTGCATGAAGCTCGGCCCCCACCCCGTCAGCGCATACCCGATCATCGAGGTCAGGGTCACGCCGACGACGAGATGCCGCGCGGGCGCGCTCGCCCACATCGAGGCAAAGCCCTGCGCGACGCTCGGCATCGGCGCCGGCGCGGCGACCGGACCGGCGTCCGAAAGGCCGCGACGCGGCTCGACCATGAACAGCCGGACGAGCACCGCCAGCGCGATACCGGGCAGTCCGACGGTCATCATCGCCACCCGCCAGCCATAGCTGTGCGCAACGACGCCGCCGATCAGCGTCCCGAATCCCGCCCCCAGCACCACGCCGAGCGAATAGACTGCCATCGCGCCCGCGCGCTTTTCGGGGGGATAGAGATCGGCGATGATCGAATGGCTGGGCGGGCTCGACCCGGCCTCGCCAATCCCGACGCCGATGCGGAACAGCATGAGTTGCGTGAAGTTTTGCGCCAGACCGCACATCGCGGTCATCGCGCTCCAGATCGTCAGGCTCACCGCGATGATGTTGCGGCGGCTCGTCCGGTCGGCCAGTCGCGCGACCGGGATGCCGAGCGTGGCGTAGAAGATCGCGAACACGAGTCCCGAAAGCAACCCGAGCTGCGTGTCGGTCAGCACAAGGTCCGCCTTGATGCGTTCGAGCAGGATCGCGAGGATTTGCCGATCCATATAGCTGAAGAAATAGGTGAGCGTGAGCAGGGTGAGCGTCAGGCCGCGGCGCTTCATGGCCAGGGAATCGGCGATGTCGGAATGCGTCTTCAACGCTGTCGCCATGGTCATCCTCTCGTATCGTTGCTGGCCTTGCGACCCTGTTGGGACCGTACCCAATCGTTGAAAGCAAGGCCAGCGCCGAGAGCAATCAGAATTTTTGCGACAAACCGAGTTTTGCGGTGAACCCGAGCGGCGAGGCGGTGAACGGATCGTAATTCTGGTCCAGCCGCGCGAAGGGCGGTGCGCGGTCGAAGATGTTAAGCGCGGACAGCGACACCGTCGATCCGGTCGGCAACGCGATCCTCAGCGTGGCATCCATCGTCTTGAACGCGCCGATCTCCTTGCCGCCCGTCACCGATCCGCCGGCCAGCGCACCGAAGTTCGGCCCGAAGATCGCCGCGCCGCGCTGATCGGTATAGCCATCGATATAGTTGAACTGCACGCGCAGGCTGGCGACGTCGTAGTCACCCTGCACATACCAGTTGCCCTTGATCTCGGGCACCGGATAGGCCGTCGTCTGGTAGTTGAGCAGGCCGACACCGTCGAATGCGGGCTGCACGACGATCCCCTCGACCGTCACGTCCTTGGTCTTGTAGTCGATGACATAGGTGCCGGTCGCGCCCACCGTGACGGTCGCCAGCCCGAGCTCGCCGCGGAAGCTTGCCTGGACGTCGAGACCGGAGGTCGTGACATTGGCGCTGTTGACATAGATGGTGCGCAACCGCTGGACATTGCCGACGCCGCAGCCCGCACCGGTGAAGGTGAAGCGCTGCTGGAGCGCGGCAAAGGCGGCATTGCCGCAATTCGCCGCGCCGCTCGCGCCGAACAATGCGTTGACGATGCCCTGTGTCGGCTCCTGCTCGATCGGCCCCTTCAGGTCGTACCGGAAATAGTCGACGCTCGCATTGAACCCGCCCGCGTCGAGGATCACGCCGCCGCTATAGGTCGTCGCCTTTTCAGGCTCGAGATCCGGATTGCCGTTGATGTCGACCGCACGGAACGAGGTGCCGATGATCTGCAGCGCAGTCAGATTGCCTTCGAGCTGCTGCGCGGGCGGTCCACGAAACGTCGTTCCGGCCCCGCCGCGAAGCGCCAGCCACGGCGCCACCTGGATGCGCAACCGCCCCTGCGGATTGAAGGTTGACCCGACATTGCCGCCATAATCCTCATACCGCGCGGACAGCTGGGCATTGATCGCCTCGAGGATCGGCAATTGCAGCTCGGCGAACAGCGCCTTCACGTCGCCCACCGAGGACGCGTTCCGGTTGGTGCCGAGGAAGCCCAGCGCACCCGTCTGCGGCGTACAGGTCGCACGCGGATTGAGCGGTGTCCCCGGGCAGGGATTCACCGCCAGATTGCTGTCGGCATTATAGTTCACGGCATAATAATTGCGCCGATACTGGCCGCCGATCGCAAAACCGACATCGCCACCGGGCAGTCGCAGCCCGGTCCGCCCGCCAAGCACGAGGTCGCCGACGAACAATTGCGTGTTGTAGACGGTGCGCGTCGTCCGGAAGAAATTGTCGACCGTCGCAATGTCGTTGACCAACCCCGCGCCGGGCGCGGTGCTGAGCCCGTTGGTGCTTCGCGACCCGGCGTAATTGGGGTTCACCTGACCCGTGACCGGATTGGCCGCCACCGCGGTCGAGAACGGATTGAAGAAGGTGCAGCCATTCGTTCCGGCAAGCGAAGCGATCTGCGCGGCGGTCAGCCCGGCCCGCGACGCGGTGGTCGCATAGGCGCAATTGGGGCCGCCAAAGCCCGCGATCGCATTCTGCAGCAGGTCACCGAACGTGTCGGTCCCCTCATTCTCGCGGACATATTGCGAATAGGTCCCGCTCGCGGTCAGGTTGATCCGGTCGGTGACCTCCCACGACAGGTCCGCGGTAAAGCGCATTTCCTCGGACTGGCGCTTGGAAAATGCCGATCCGCGGTCATTGTCCCCGCCCCGCATGACCGGATTGCCACCGAGCAGTGCCGGACGGAAGAGCACGGGGAAGGCGAGCGCGGGTGCGAGCGGCGTGCCGTTCGCGGTCAGGCAGCCCGCCGCCGTACCATAGACCTGGCAATAGTCGCGTAGTGCCGGCGCATAGGTCGGCACCTGGAAGAAGCCCGCACCGCCGCCCGCCGCATTCGCCGATGGCGGCAGCGTCGGCAGATAGGTCGGCGACGTCGTGATCCGCGTCGAGGTCGCTCCATAAAGCGCGGTCGCGGTGAATTGCAGCGAACTGGTGAGGTCGATCGCGACCTCGGCATAGGCCTGATACCGGTCCTCCGGCTCGACGAGATTGCCGAACTGGCCGTAATTGTTGAAGCATCGATCGGTCGGCACCGCGATCGTCCCGACCGCGGTCGGCGTCGGTGTCGTCGAGCCCGCGACGCTGCGGAATCCGCCAAGCGATTCACACCCCAGGTCACGAACGAAGTTCACCCCGTTCGACACGCCGTTCGCGCCATAGCCGGTGAACAGACGCCCGCTCACCGGGTCGAGAAACGGAACGGTCGCGTTGAAATCGAGGTTGCCGGGGTTGCCGCCGCCGGTCCACCCGCCCTGGGGATTGTTGGCGTAGGGCTGGATGGTGAAGTCCCGATCGGTCGTACGGAGCTCCGACCGATGCTGATAGCCGAACGACGCCAGCATCCGCACGCCGTTGCCGCTGTGACCATAGCTCATGGCCGTGCCGTAATCGCCCTTCGACCCGTCGATATAACGGTAGTCGCCCGAGACCAGGAAGCCTTGCTGATCGGTACGCGTGATGAAATTGACCACGCCCGCGATCGCGTCCGAACCATAGGTGGCGGCGGCGCCGTCCTTGAGCACCTCGACACGGCCGATCGCGGCCGAGGGGATCAGGTTGATGTCGACGATGGGAATACCGCCGCCGACCGGCACCAGCCGCTTGCCGTTGAGCAGCACCAGCGTACGTTGCGGCCCCAGCCCGCGCAGATTGACCGACGCGACGCCTTCATTGCCCTGACTGCGGCTGTCGAACTGGTTCGCATCCCCGGTCACGCCGTTTGAGGTCGGCAGGTTCTTGAGCAGCTCGACCGCGGTCGGCGCGCCCTGCTTCGCGAGTTCGTCACCCGAAATCACGTCGACGGGTGCGGCGGCATCCTCGGACGACCCGCGGATCAGCGAGCCGGTGACGATGATGTCGGCATTTTCGGACTGGGCGGCGGCGGCCTGCGCGGGGTTCGCCGTGACCTGCCCCGCTCCCGTCGTTCCCAATGGTTGTGGATCACCCCCGATTTGCGCTGCCGCCGGAACGGCAAGGGCCCATGCAAGTACGAAAAACGCGGACGCGACGAAATAGCGCTGCTTGGCCACATCACTCTCCCCTGTTCGGCCGAAGCACTTTGGCCCGTACCGCATCATCGAATAGATTCTTCTACGCCTTACGCGTCAAGCGGGAAAATCGTAGCATATTGCTACTAATCCCTGCCAATACTGTCATGTAGACGGCTTTCGCCAGTTCCGGATCGGCCAGAACCATTTTTCGATCTTGCGATAATGTGGCCCCGGGGAGAGGGCCTTTGCCGCAGCGGTCCGACCCTAAGGAAACCAGCCGCCGCCGGCCTTCAAGCGCCGCAATCAGATCACGCCAGATGATGACGCAAAACGGGCCAGCGCATGCGACGTCAGGCCAGGTCGCACAATGCTCGCTGATGCTGGGGTTTCAGGAAGGACGGCGGAAGGTACGGCCTTGCCGTCCTTCCGCCTTATCCCCTCTCCAAACTCGTCAAGGCGGCGACCTGTTGGACTGCCTGCCTGTTGATGCCGAGCACTGCGAGAGTGCTGCAAGGCTCAACCACCCTAAGTCCGTCTCTTTCCGAAACTGAACATCAGGTATGGGCAGCTCTTGGCATGATTCGCCGGGGGATGCAAAGGGAAGTTCGGGCGCCCTCGCGGATGCCGGACTAAAGTCGGGGATCCCGGCCCGAGAGCCCTGCGATTGCATCCAGCCGGTCCGGAGCACAAGGCCGGGGCTAGGACTTGGGACGCCAGCGGCGCTAGGCCTGCGCGCTGGGGCGGCCTGACGCACGGTCGTGCCAGGCCCTGAGATGCTCCAGCTCGTCCGGGATGGGAATGCCGACGAACGCGGCGAAATCGATCGTCGTCAGCAGGACGATGTCGGCAATGGTATAGCGCACTCCGTCGAGCCATTCGACGCCCGCCAGCGCAGCGTCGAACTCGGCCATGGCCGACCGGACACGCGGCCGCTGGGTTTCGCCGAATTCGGTATATTGCGGCTTCACGATCCGCGCCGTCCAGGGATGCGTATGCTGCCACACCAACGACAGCGGCGTCATCAGCCGCAGCTCGACCCGTCGCGTCCACATGTCCACCTCCGCGACATTGTGCGCGCCGTGCCCGAACAGCGGCGGGTCCGGATGCAGCGCCTCGAAATATCGACAGATCGCGACGCTCTCGGTCAGCACGCGACCATCGTCGAACGCCAGCGCAGGCGTCTGGCCATAGGGGTTCACCGCGAGGAACTGCGCCGCCTTGTGCTCCGCCTTGGGTATCGACACGTGCACCATCGGGATGCGCACCTGCTTTTCGGCGAGGAAGATCCGGACGCGGCGCGGGTTGGGCGCCGGCGAGGCACTGTCGTAGAACAACATCGGCTAATCCTTTCGCGAGTCGTCTTTTCGAATATCGCGTATGGCATTCGACGCGCACTTCGCCTAGCCACGCGGATATGACGATCGCCTCCGATTTGCTCGCTACCGACTTCGCGACCCTGCCGGATCTGATCCGCGCACACGCCCGCGAACGCGGATCCTCGACCGCCATTGCGGATTCGCAGGGCAGTATCGACTATGCGACGCTCGACCGGACGATGGACCGCGTCGCGGCGGCCCTGCAACGCGACGGCATCGCCGCGGGACAGGCGATCGCGATCGTCGCCGCGCCGTCGACCAGCTATCTTTCTGTTTTCCTTGGCGCGGTACGGGCCGGCTGTGTCGCGACGCCAATCGCGCCGTCGGCGACTCCCGCAGCGATCGCGGCGATGATCGCGGACAGCGGCGCACCGATCGTCGTCCTGGACGAGGCCATGGCGCAGGCTCTGGCGAACGAACGCGTCACCGCGCGGATCCTGCTCCTGTCGGACGCCTCCCTGCCGCCCGAGGGGTCCGGCGACGCCGAGCTGTTGGAGCGCTGGCTCGCGCCCGATGGTGCGCGCCCCACGCCCGTGGCGATCGCGCATGGCGATGCCTTCAACATCATTTACTCGTCGGGCACGACCGGCACGCCCAAGGGGATCGTCCAGAGCCATGCGATGCGCTGGGCGCATATCGCGCGCAACAGCGCCGCAGGGTTCGACACCGCGGTCACGATGATCGCGACCCCGCTTTATTCGAACACCACGCTCGTCAGTGTCCTGCCGACGCTCGGCTGGGGCGGCAGCGTCGTACTGATGGGCAAGTTCGACGCGCGCGGCTATCTGACGCTCGCCGAGCGCTACCGCGCGACGCACACGATGCTCGTCCCGGTCCAGTATCAGCGGATCATGGCACTCCCCGATTTCGACGCGTTCGACCTGTCGGCCTTCCGCTTTAAGACGAGCACAAGCGCGCCCTTCTCCGCCGTGCTGAAGGCCGACGTTGTCGCACGCTGGCCAGGGTTGCTCGTCGAGTTCTACGGCATGACCGAAGGCGGGGCGAGCTGCGCGCTCAACGCGACCGCGCATCCGACCAAGCTGCATAGCGTGGGTCAGCCGATGCCGGGGCACGAGATCCGCCTGATCGACGACGACGGTGTCGAGGTGCCGCCGGGCGAAATGGGCGAGGTCGTCGGCCGCTCGCCCGCGATGATGAATGGCTATCACGGCCGTAGCGACGCGACGCGCGACGCCGAGTGGTATGATGCCGAGGGCAACCGCTATATTCGCCACGGCGATGTCGGTCGGTTCGACGAGGACGGCTTTCTTATCCTGATGGATCGCAAGAAGGACCTGATCATCTCGGGCGGGTTCAACATCTACCCCTCCGACCTCGAGGCGGTGCTTGGCACACATCCCGACGTCGCCGACTGCGCGGTCATTGGCATGCCGTCCGAGGCGTGGGGCGAGACGCCGGTCGCGGTCATCGTCCCTCGCTCCCCAGCGGCGAACCCGGCGGAAATCCTCGCGTGGACAAACGCGCAGCTCGGCAAGACCCAGCGCCTGTCAAGCATCCATCCGACCAGCGAACTCCCCCGGAGCGTGATCGGCAAGGTGCTCAAACGCGAGCTGCGCGATTCCCTGACGGGCACGCCGGCATGATCAGTCTCCGACAGGCGATCGACGCGCTGCAACCGACCGAGGACGGCTGGCGTGGGACCGTTCCGGAGAACTGGCTGCAGGGGCGCACCGCCTATGGCGGGTTCTCGGCCGCGCTCGCGCTGCATGCCGCGCAAATGTCGGACACCGACCTGCCACCGCTCCGGTCGGCGCAAGTCTCGTTCATCGGGCCGCTGTCAGGCGACATCGTCATCCGCGCGACGCGGCTAAGACGCGGCCGCAATGCCGCGTTCGTCCAGGCGGACGTCGAAAGCGCGGCAGGGCTCGGGCTGCGCGCCACCTTCGTCTTCATGGGGCCGATCGCCTCGCGCGTCGACCACCACACCGGCACCGCGCCCGCCTTCGCGGTACCCGACGCCGACACCGCGACCTATCGCGGCCACAGCGCGGTCGCCTTCTCGCGCAATTTCGATCTGCTCGACCGGCGCGACGACAGCGTCGGCCCCGCCGAATGGTTGCGCTGGGTCCGGCTGGCGGATCGCGAGGGGCTCGATTCGATGGTCGAGCTGATCGCGGTCGCGGACTGCCTGCCACCCTCCGCGCTCAAGCTGCTCGGCGGGCCGGCACCGCTCAGCTCGATGACCTGGCTGCTCAACATTCTCGGCCCGCAGCCGGTGACGCAGGATGGCTGGTGGCTGCTGCGCGCGACGACCGACTATGTCCGCGACGGCAGTTCGAGCCAGTCGATGGCGATCTGGAACGCGCAAGGCCTGCCGATCGCCGAACAGATGCAGAGCGTCGCGATCTTCGCCTGACGGCCACGTCAGGTCGGCCGCGCGCGAATGTGACCTGCACGATACAGATTGCGACAGTTTATCCCTCACCTGACAAAGCGTCGTGACAGCCGACCGTCATAACCGGGACATTCGATGGGGATCAGCCCCGTCCGACCGGAGATACGCGATGCGCAAGACCCTGCTCACGCTGGCGCTGACCGCCAGCAGCTTTGCCGCCACGGCATGCGGCGCACAGTCCGCCCCCGCCGACCGCGCCGACGCCGCCGCCACCAGCGCCGCCAATCGCGCCGCGCTGCAGACGACCATAGCCGGCCAGACGCAGGCGGCGCCCGAAGCTGCCCCCCGCGGTCCCGGCCCGCGGCACGCAGGCCGGATGCGCGGCGGGCCTATGATGCAGGCTGACACCGATCGCGACGGCGTCCTCACCCGCGCCGAAGTCGTCGCGCAGGCAGAGGCCCAGTTCGCCCGATTGGACGCCGACGGCGACGGCATCGTGACCGCGGCCGAACGTCAGGCGGCACGCGAAGCGATGCGCGACCGTCGCGAGGCCCGGATGGCGGCACGCGGCAAGACGCTCCCGCCCGAGCGTGCCGGCATGGCGGACGGCAGGAAGGGCCAGATGATGCGCGGCAAGCGCGGCGGCGGTGACGGCGTGCTCACGCGGGCCGAATTCATCGACCGTGCCGGGCAGCGTTTCGACCGGATGGACGCCAATCGTGACGGACGGCTCGACGCGAGCGAGCGGCCGGATCGCCGTGCGATGCGCCATGGTCGCGGGCACCGGATGGACCGGCCGGGCGGCGATACCGATCAGTAATCCGCCCCCCTGCCCCTGCGTGCCGGACGGTCTGCGATCGTCCGGCGCTTCCTTTGGACACGCACCATGCTAGACGTCGCCCCCATGGGAGACATGCCGCATCTGTTGCTCGTCGATGACGAGCGTTCGATCCGCGAGCCGCTGGCCGCCTATCTGACCAAGCAGGGATTTCGCGTCACGCAGGCGGGCGACGCGGAGGCCGCGCGGACGCGGCTGACCGCCTATGCGATTGACCTCGTCATTCTCGACATCATGATGCCGGGCGAGGACGGGCTGAGCCTGTGCCGCCACATCGCCGCGACCAGCGACGTGCCGGTCATCCTGCTGACCGCGCGCGCCGAGGAAACCGACCGGATCGTCGGGCTGGAAATGGGCGCGGACGACTATGTCGTGAAGCCCTTCTCGCCGCGCGAACTCGCGACGCGCGTGAAGGTCGTCCTGCGCCGCGCCACCGCGGGCGGCGCACGTCAGCATGCGCCCGAGGCCAATTCCTACGCCTTTGCCGGCTGGGTGCTGAAATCGGGCGAACGCGCGCTGGTCGACCGTGAAGGCGTGTCGGTGCCGTTGTCGACCGGCGAGTACAACCTGCTGCTCGCGCTCGTCACGCGACCGCGCCAGGTCCTGACCCGCGACCAGCTGCTCGATCTGACCCAGGGGCGCGAGGCCGCCGCGTTCGATCGCGCGATCGACAATCAGGTCAGCCGGCTGCGGCGCAAGATCGAGGCGGATGCGAAGACGCCCGAACTGATCAAGACGGTCTGGGGCGGCGGCTATACGCTGGCGGCAGAGGTCATCCGCCTGTGATCACGCACCCGTGACGGCGTCCCGACCCTGGCCGCGCAGTCTGGCAGGGCAGATGGCGCTGCTGATCGCACTCGCTCTGTTCGTCGCGCAGGCGATCAATTTCGGGCTCATCCTTCGCGACAGGACCGAATTTCGTCTCGCCCAGGCGACGCGACCGGTGGCGACGCGGATTGCCGATGCGCTCGAACGCGAGGCGCATGCCGGGCGACCGCTGACCGCCGACCGCGGCCGGGTCCGTCGACTGGCGACCAACCCGATCGCCCCGTTCGCCTATCAACGGCATCCGGAGGTCGCGGCGGAACTCCGTCGCCAGCTTGCCGACCAAGGGCTGACGGTGGGCCGGATCGATACCGGTCTGCGCCCGGTTTCCGACGACGATGCAGAGCCCCGGCGGCGGAAGGGTCTTCGCAACACCAACCGGCAGGGTGATCGACAGGGCGACCGGCAGGGCGGAACGCTGGTGATCGCGGTCGAACAGCCGGGCCGCGGGTGGCTGGCGATCACCGCGCCGTGGCCGCAGCCGGGCTGGCGGCTGCTGTTCGCACTGTTGAGCCAGACCGCAATCCTGTACGTCATCGTGCTATTGCCAGTGCTGTGGATCGTCCGGCGGATGTCGCGCCCGTTGCGCGATCTGCGCGCTGCGGCGGAGGCGTTCCGGCCGGGTGAGCCGGGCATCGCGCTGTCGGTTCGCGGCCCCGACGACGTCGCCGCGCTGGTCGCCGCATTCAACGCGCTGCGGCTGCGCGTCACCGCGATGCTCGACGAGAAGGATCGGATGCTCGGTGCGATCGGCCATGACCTGCGCACGCCGCTGGCAGCACTGCGTGTCCGCATCGAGTCTGTCGAGGACGACACCGATCGCACCCGGATGGCAGACACGATTGCCGAGATGAACCGCACGCTCGACGACATCCTTTCGCTCGCCCGGCTCGGCCGCCCGAGCGAGCCACCGACCGATGTCGATCTGGCGGCGCTGGTCGACGCGGTGGTCGAGGATTTCCGCGATATCGGTGACAACGTGACGTTCGTCGAGGCGGGCCGACTGCGGATGCACCTGCGGCCCTCGCTGATCCGGCGTGCGGTTCGCAATCTGATCGAGAATGCGGTCAAATATGGCGTGTCGGCGGAGGTCCGCGTCGAGGCGGACGCGCGTCGCGTCGCGATCATCGTCGCCGATCAGGGACCCGGGATCCCCGAGGATCGCATGGGCGACGTCTTCGACGCGTTCACCCGGCTTGAAACGTCACGCAATCGCGAAACCGGTGGTATCGGACTGGGCCTTGCGCTCGCCCGCGCCATCATCCGCGAGGCCGGCGGCGAGATCCGCCTCGTCAACCGCACGGGCGGCGGCCTGGACGCGATCATCGAACTCCCGCGCTGACCGGTCTTCCCCCTCCCCACCGGAGAGGGGGACAATGCTCGCCTAGTCCTCGACGATCTGGCTGTTGGTCCGCGTATCCTTCATCCGCAGATACACGATCAGCGACACCGCGATCATCCCGGTCACATACCAGTAGAAGCCGCGCTCGAACCCGGAATCCTTGAACTTGAGCGCGACATATTCGGCGGTCCCGCCGAACAGCGTGTTGGCGAGCGCGTAGGGCAAGGCCACGCCCAGCGCCCGGATGTGTGCGGGGAACAGCTCGGCCTTCACGACCGCGTTAATCGAGGTGTAGCCCGTCACGATCAGCAGCGCCGCCATGACGAGCAACCCGGCATAGATCGGGTTGGTCGCGGTCTCGAGCGCGGTGAAGATCGGATAGGTGAACAGCACGCCTGCAATGCCGAACGCGATCATCAGCGGCTTGCGGCCGACCCGATCCGACAGCCCGCCCGCGATCGGCTGGAGCAGCATGAACACGAACAGCGTCGCGGCATTGATCTGGCTCGCGACCTCGCGGCTGAAGCCGCTCGTGTTCACCAGGAACTTCTGCATGTAGATCGAGTAGGCATAGAAGGCGAGCGTACCGCCTGCGGTCAGCAGCATCACCGTCATCGTCTCACGGGGATGCTTGGTGATCAGCTGGAGGAAGCCCGACTTGGGCTTGCCGTCGCCCGCCTCGGACTTGGCATTCTCGAAGCTCTGCGTCTCGGCCAGCCCGCGACGAATGTAGAACACGACCACGGCGAGGACCGCACCGATCGCGAACGGAATGCGCCAGCCCCAAGAATCGAGTGCCGCCTCGCTCATCGTCGACTGCAGCACCAGCAGGACGCAGATCGCGAGCAGTTGGCCCGAGATCAGCGTGACATACTGGAACGACGAGAAGAAGCCGCGGCGATCCTTGCCTGCCATTTCGGTCAGATACGTCGCCGACGCGCCATATTCACCGCCGACCGACAGCCCCTGCATCAGGCGTGCGATCACCAGCATGATCGGCGCGAACACGCCAATCGTCTCGTATCCCGGCGTGCATGCGATGATCAGCGAGCCTGCGCACATCAGCGTCACCGCGACCGTCAGCCCCGCCTTGCGGCCGTGGCGATCCGAATAGACTCCCATGATCCACGCGCCGATCGGCCGCATCAGGAAGCCGACGGCAAAGATCGCCGCCGCACTAAGCAGCTGCGCGGTGCGATCCGTCGACGGGAAGAAATGCGGTGCGAAGTAGAGCGTGAAGGCGGAATAGACGTACCAGTCGAACCACTCGACGAGATTGCCGGTCGATCCGCCGATGATCGCTTTCAGGCGTGTCTTCTGATCGGGGGCCATTATTTCGCGTCCTGTGCGGCTTGAGTTGGGGCAAAGCCGCGCTTCTTGAGCAACGCGTTCACATCCGGGTCGCGACCGCGAAAGGCGCGATACGCCTCGGCACGATCGGTCTCGTTACCCGTCGACAGAAGGAGCCTGGCGAACTTGTCCGCGGTCGGCTTGTCCCAGGGGCTGCCCGCCTCCTCGAACGCAGCGAACGTGTCCGCGTCCATCGTCTCGGACCAGAGATAGCTGTAATAGCCCGCCGAATAGCTGTCGGACGAGAACAGATGCTGGAACTGCGGCACGCGGTGACGCATCACCAGCTGCTTCGGCATGCCGATTTCGGCGAGCGTCGCCGCCTCGAACTTGTCCGGGTCGATCACGCCATTGGCCACGGTGTGGATCTTCATGTCGACGATTGCCGACGACAGATATTCCGCGGTGGCGAAACCCTGGTTGAACGTCCGTGACTTCTCGATCTTGTCGAGCAGATCCTGCGGCATCGCCGCCTTGGTCTGGTAATGCCGCGCATATTTGTCGAGCACGTCGCGGGTGAGCAGCCAATGCTCGTTCACCTGGCTCGGATATTCGACGAAGTCGCGCGGCGTCCCTGCAAGGCCCGGATACTGGACGTTCTGCAGCATCGCGTGGATCGCATGGCCGAATTCGTGGAACAGCGTCTGCGCATCGTCGAGGCTGATCAGGATCGGCTCGCCGGGTGCGCCCTTGGCGAAGTTATTGTTGTTCGACGACAGCACCAGCTGCGCCGGGGCAAGCCCGCGCTGCCCGCGATAGGTGTTCGCCCAGGCGCCCGAGCGCTTGCCGGTCCGCGCGAAATCGTCGCGGTAGAACAGCCCGACATCCTTGCCGGCCTTGTCCGTCACGCTCCACACACGCATGTTCGGCTCGAACACCGGCACCGTGCCGGTGATCTCCTTGAAGTTCAGCCCGTACAGCCGGTTGGCGGCGTAGAGCGATCCCTGGATGATGTTGCCGAGCTCGAAATACGGCTTGAGCTGCGCCTGGTCGAGATCGTAGCGGCTCTTGCGGACCTTCTCCTGATAGAAGCGGTAATCCCAGGGCTCGATCGTCAGCGACGCGCCGGCGATCTTCTGCATGTCGGCGACCTCTTCGGCGACGCGCCCCTTGGCGGCGGGCCAGACGCGCATCATCAGGTCCATCGCCGCGGCGGGCGTCTTGGCCATCGTGTCCTGCATCCGCCAGTCGGCATGCGTCTTGAACCCGAGCAGATGCGCGCGGTCGGCACGCAGCTTGACGATCTGCGCGATCGTCGCGTTCGTGTCGTTGGCATCGCCGTTATCGCCGCGATTGACGAACGCGCGCCACACCTTCTCACGCAGGGCGCGGTCGGTCGCGTAGGTCAGCACCGGATCGACCGCGCTGCGCGTGTTGACGATCGCGAAGCCCGGCAGCTTGCGCTCGGCCGCCGCGGCCTTGGCGACCGCCTTCACGCTGTCGGGAAGCCCGGCCAGCTGCGCTTCGTCGGTGACCGAGATCGCCTTGCTCTCGTCGGCGAGCAACTTCTCGCCAAAGGTCGAGAACTGCGTCGCGAGCTGCTGGTTATACTGAGAAAGCTGCGCCTTCTGGGCATCGTTCAGTTTCGCGCCCTGGCGCACATAGCTGTCATAGATCCGCGTCACGAGCCGGATCTGCTGCGCGTCCAGCCCGCTCGAATTGCGCGCGTCGTAGACCGCCTGGATCCGCGCAAACAACGGCTTGTCGAACGTGATCGCATCCGACGCGGCGGAGAATTTTGGCGACCATTCGCGGTCGAGCTTCTGATAGGCGGGCGTGTTCATGTTGCCCGTCATCACGCCGAACAGCGTCATCACCTGCCCGTAGCGCTTGCCCGCAAGCTGGATCGGCACGATCGTGTTCGCGAAGGTCGGCTTGGCCGGGTTGTCGGCGATCTTGCGATATTCGGCGGTGCGCTCCGCCAGCGTCGTCTGGAACGCCTGCGGGAACAGTTCGGGGCGGACCTTGTCCCAGGGCGGTACCCCGCCGGCGGGGCCGGTCCAGTCGGCAAGCAGCGGATTGGCGGAGGGCGCGACCGCGGTCTGCGCCATGGTAGATGCTGACGCCATCAATGCGGCTGCACTGATTGCGAGGGGTAGAAAATGCACATGGTTCTCCCGGACGATGTTGACGCCATCATAGAGACAATGTGCAGATGCGGAACCCCGCGTGCCGCGGCGCCCCCCCCCGACCCGCGCCGGCAGGCCGTGTCCAGGGCGCCAAAGGACCGGTCAGGCTGCCCGGGACTAGACGTCGTCAGACGCCTCTGAATGCCGATCCATAGCGTTTGAAGGCGGGGACTGCTGTTCAGCCAGACGTGCCGCCTCGATCAGCCGGCGGCCCGTTTCGGCCGCCGCCGCGGGCGTCATCGCGATCGCCAGGCCATTGGGACCATCGAGCGTTACCTGCCCCTGCTCGGCCGCCGCCACGCCCGGCTCGTCCTCCGGCTTCAACCTGTCGTTCATGCAAAGGCTCCGGCGGGGGTGGCGCTCGTCCCGTAAAGATAGTCGGGCTGAAATTCACCAACACTCGCCAGCCCGGCTGGATCCATGATCTCGACGGTATTTGCCCGGAATGTCACCAGCTTGCGCTCTCGCAGCAAGCGCAGCACGCGATTGACGTGGACGCCGGTGATGCCGCAGGCCTCCGCCAGATCGGGCTGGGTCATCGGCAGCGCGTAGCAGCCGTCCTTCGCCAAGCCGACCATCGCCAGTCGTGCGTAGATCTCGCAGAACAGATGCGCCACGCGGCCCTCGGCGCCGAGCCGCCCCATCCGGAAAATCCATTCGCGGTGCATCGCCGCATCGAGCAGCGTGCTGAACCAGAGCCGCTGCGTCAGATGCGGATGCCGTTCGGTGATCGTCTTCAGCGTCTCATGTTCGAACGTCGCGACCTTTACCGGCCCCAATGTGGCGACGTCATGATCCAGCCGCTTCATCGGGAAGGCGTGAAGATCGACAAAATCCCCCGGGATATGGACGGCGACGAGCTGCCGCAGACCATCCCGATCATCCATGTAACGGCAGATGAACCCTTCGAGCAGCAGCGTGCTCGTCTGGACGGGCTGGCCGGCACGCACGAGGCGATGGCGCGGCGGCAGCGACCTTACCTCGGCGACGCTGTCCTCCAGGATCTGCTTTTCCTGTGCGCTCAGGTCCTCGCGGCCTCGGCCCAGCAAAAATTTTTCCGTCAGCATGCCTGTTTCCCCACCGCAATACCGCGCACGTGACGCGCTCATCAGCGGATTCATATTGATCGAGATGAGTCAATCGCGTCGAAGGCGAAACAAAGCCGCCGGCCATCTGTTCCTCGTCGACCATGTATCAGCCGCAATCCCAAAACGACCATCCGCTCGCACGCGCGTTCATCGCGACGATCAAGGACACTGCTTTTCCATGTGTCGGCGCCAAGTCGGCGCTGGCGAAGGGGCAGATGGACATCATCGTCGCGCGCGACCTTCGATCGGCATGGGACGATCTACGCATCCTGCCGATGCTGGGCGACACGGTCCGCAAATATCATGAGGACCGCGCGATTTTCCGGACGCTCGTGGTGCTGTTCGAAGGTCCGGCCGACAGTGCCACGCACCTGAGCGAAGAGGAATTCGAAGCGCACCTCTGGGCGCGGGCCCAGTCGCTGAGCGACAAGGACGCGTGGCTAGGCCATCGTCCCGATCCCTCGGTCAGCGCCGATCCCGACGATCCGCATTTTTCGCTGAGCTTTTCCGGCGAGGCGTTTTTCGTCGTCGGCCTGCATCCGCAGGCCAGCCGCCCCGCGCGTCGTTTCGAGGCGCCGGCGATGGTGTTCAACCTCCACGATCAGTTCGAGGTGCTGCGGACGCAACAGCGCTACGATAAGTTGCGCACGTCGATCCTGGCGCGCGATCTCGAGCTGGCGGGGTCGATGAACCCGATGCTTGCGCGGCACGGCGAATCGAGCGAGGCACGCCAGTATAGCGGGCGGGCCGTCGACGATTCTTGGAAATGCCCGTTCAAGCGGAGCAGTGCACATGGTTGAGACGATCAGTCCCCGGTCGGGGACCGCCTTCACGCTCGATCGCGGCCAGACGCTGACCGTGATCGATCCCGAGGGCCGGCAGGTCGCCGATCTTCTGGCTTATAGCCGCGCCGACACGCGCGAAGTGATTTCGTCCGGGCGGACGCTGGACTATGCCAGCCGGCTGTATCTCACCACGGGCGACCGGCTCTATTCGAACCGCAGCACCGTGATGCTCGACATCATCGCCGACGATGTCGGCCGGCATGATTTCCTGCTGACGCCGTGTTCGAAGGAAACCTTCGCGATCATCTACGGCGACACCGATCCGCACCGGGGCTGCTTCGGCAATCTCGCGGCGGCGCTCGCGCCTTATGGTATCGAGCCGGATGCGATCCCGGTCGCGTTCAACTGCTTCATGAACGTGCCGATCGATGGCACGACGGGGGCGTTCACGGTCGAACCACCGCTCAGCCGCGCCGGCGACACCGTCACGTTCCGCGCAGAGATGGACCTGATCATCGGCTTGACCGCCTGTTCCGCGCTCCAGTCCAATGGCGGTGCGTTCAAACCGATCCAGTACCGGATCGACTGACGCCGTCTGCCCTTTGGCGCCGAAACGCCGGAGGTGAGCTCACAACAAGGCGTCGAGCAGTCCGATCAACGGCCGGTCGGCAGGTGGCATCGGCAGGTCGTGCATGTCCGCCGGGCGGACCCAGCGCAACGCGGATGCCTCGAGCGCGCGCGGCACGCCGGTCCATTTGCGCGTGATATAGAGAAGCAGGAGCAGATGCCGGTCGTCGAGCGGCGCACTGGCGAAGGCGGCGGGGGCAAGGCAGGCCTGCGGCACGGTGATCGCCAGTTCCTCTTCCAACTCGCGGATCAAGGCGGCTTCGGGCGTTTCGCCTGGCTCGACCTTGCCGCCCGGAAACTCCCACAGACCTGCAAGCGAGCGGCCCTCGGGGCGCTGCTGTAGCAGGACGCGGCCGTCCGCATCGACCAGCGCGGCGGCGACGACCGGCAACAAGTAAGCGACTTTGGTCATTCGTTAATCTCCGCGCTGTATAGGGCATGCCATGAAGCCGAAGCTGATCGTCGTAAAGACCATGCGTCGCAAGATCCGCGCCGCTGCGGCCGCGCTCATCACCGACCGGCGCGGCGCTACCGCAGTCGAATACGGCCTTATTCTTGCGCTCGTCGTTCTCGGCATGATTGCCGGACTCGTCTATCTTGCTGATGGCACTACGGCGCTCTGGAGCATGCTGCACAACCGAGTAGCTAACGCGCGCTAACCATAGCAAAAATCCGCCCGTTTAAGCTTTTCTCAATGGGTCACGTCTAGTCACGGAATTGCTGATCCGGTGTAGCCCCGGGCGGCCGGGTGACTGATGCTTTTAACGATGGAGACCGGAATGCAGACGCTTCGGAAAATTTTCAAGAACACCAAGGGCGCAACCGCAATCGAGTACGGCCTGATCGCCGCGCTGATCGCCGTCGCAGCCATCGCCGCAATGCAGGGCCTGGGTGGCAGCCTGAACAAGACGTTCAACAACGTCTCGACCAAGCTGAACGCATCGAGCTGATCTCGACGATCCTCGGATCGAAACGGTCGGCATAGGGCGGCGAACCTCCGGGTTCGCCGCCCTTTTGCTATGGGGGTCAGAGACGACCCATCTTGAGGAACTTGGCCTGGCGTTCCTTGCGCAGCTCGACCGGCGACAACGGAACAAGCGAGTCTAGTGCATCCGTCAGCGCGTCGCCCAACGCGTCAATCGCCACCGCGCGGTCACGGTGCGCGCCACCCAGCGGTTCGGGGACGATCGTGTCGATCACGCCGAACGCCTTCAAATCCTGCGCGGTGATGCGCATCGCCTCCGCCGCCTCGGCCGCCTTGTCCGCGGTACGCCACAGGATCGACGCGCAGCCTTCGGGGCTGATCACCGAGTAGATGGCATGTTCGAACATGAGCACGCGATTGCCCGCCGCCAGCGCGACCGCGCCACCTGATCCGCCCTCGCCGACGATCGCCGAGACGATTGGCACGCCTGCGTTCAGGCAGGCTTCGGTCGACCGGGCGATCGCCTCCGCCTGTCCGCGCTCTTCCGCCTGGATGCCGGGAAACGCCCCCGACGTATCGACTAGCGTCACGATCGGCAGGCCGAAACGGTCGGCGAGTTCAACGAGGCGGATCGCCTTGCGATAGCCCTCGGGCTTGCCCATGCCGAAATTGTGCCGCAACCGGCTCGCGGTATCGTCGCCCTTCTCATGGCCGAGCACCATGATCTTGCGGCCGCGGAACGTCGCAAAGCCTCCCAGGATCGCCTGGTCGTCGCCGAACGCCCGGTCACCGGCGAGCGGCACGAATTCCTCGAACAGCGCGGCCGCATAATCCTTGAAGTGCGGCCGCTCGGGATGGCGCGCGACCTGCGTCTTCTGCCACGGCGTCAACCGGGCGAAGGTGTCCTTCAGCAGCTTGTCGGATTTCGCCTGCAACCGCATGATATCGGCGGACAGATCGAGATTGCCATCGCTGGCGGTCTCACGAAGTTCGTCGATCCGCCCCTGCAGTTCGGCGATGGGTTTCTCAAAGTCGAGGAAGCTTGGCATCCGCGTCGGTTACGGGGCGCGCGCCGGAACGTCAACGTGAGGTCGCGTGCTCCGGATCGGTCAGGGGGTGGCGGGTGTTGACGAGCTCGATCAGTTTGCTCGCCTCGACATGCGTATAGATCTCCGTGGTCGCGATATCGGCATGCCCGAGCATCGCCTGCAACGCCCTCAGATCGGCGCCACCCGCGAGCAGATGCGTCGCGAAGGCGTGGCGCAGGACATGCGGGCTGACGCGGTCGGGGGGCACCCCCGCCTCTGCGGCCAGCGCCTTGACGATCTGGTACAGGCGAATCCGTGACAAATGCCCCTTGCCGGAAGGGAACAGCCACGGCTGATCCGCCGCGACATGCGTGCGCCACAGCGCGACGGCGGCACGCGCCCGGTCGGAAATCGGCACGAGCCGCTCGCGCCCGCCCTTGCCGCGCAGGATCAGGAACGGCCGGTCGGGATGCACCGCGGCGCGTGGCAGGCTGACGAGCTCGGTCGCACGCAACCCCGATCCGTAAAGCAGTTCGATCAGCGCGGAGAGCCGCAGGTCGGCCGGATCCATCGGATCGCGCGCGACGCGCTCGACGATCGCGGCGAACAACCGGTCGACATCGGCATGGCTGAGGATCTTCGGCAAGGGCCGTGCCGTGCCCGGCCGCGGCAGCGCCTTGCCCGGATCGTCACTGCGATGCCCTTCGTCGGCGAGAAATCCGAAGAACCGGCGCAAGGCTGCAGACTTGCGGCCGACCGTCGCGCGCGACAGGCTGCTCCAGCTGTCCGCCAGCCGCCCCAGCGCATCGCCATCCGCGCGGGCCAGCCCGCCCTCCGCAACGCGTGATGCGAGCATGAGATCGCTGCGATACGCCGCGATCGTGTTCGCCGCAGCGCCCGATTCCGCCGCCATCATCTCGAGGAACCGCTCGATCAGCGCCCGGTCGCTCGCTGGCAGCGGCGCGCGCTCGACCGGATTGGCCCCGGCGACCGCATCGGTCATGATCGCGACCGCGTCACGCGCGCGCGATCGCCTCGGCCGCGATCATCCGCGCTTCGCCCTCGAGACCCACGGCGCGCAGGGCCGCCACGATCCGGTACAAGGCCTCGGGCGGCATGCCGTGCCAGCTGGCGGTCTGCATGCCCGTCGCCGCGAGCAGCGCGACCGTCCCCGGCTGGCCCGCTCGCGCTGCCTTGTCGAGCGCACGCGTCCAGCCATTCTCGGTGCCGATCGGAACCGCCAGCGCCTGCGCGGCCCGTTCGATATCGCCCGCGCTCAGACGCCCGAGACCGGCCAGTCCGGCGAACAGCAGACGCTGCTTCAGGGCTGAATCGCCACGGCCGCCGCTATAGGCCGCCAAATCGCCATAGCTCAGGCGACCGGTCGCATCGGGATCCGCCAGCGCGATCATCGCCCAGCCATCGCCCCCCTTGGCGACCGTGCCACGCCAGCGCGCCGCCGTCCGGTCGAGCCCCGCGGACAGCATCGCGGCGACCATCCGGTCCGCATCGCGTTCGCCATTTGCGGGCGGGATCCGTGCCGCCGCCCGCGCGGTCAGCACCATCCGGGCATAGGACGGCCACGCGTCCTCCGCCTTGCCCCAGATCGATCGCAGCGCGGTCATCCGGGTTTCGGCATTGCGGTCGGCATAGGCGGTCCGCAGGTCCTGCACGATCGCGGACGCCGCGCTCTGCACGCTGTCGTCCGCCTCCGCCGCGGCATAGAGATCGACCAGCGCCGCGCTCGACAGAACGCCTTGCGCCGCGGCGGCGTCCGCGGCGGGCAGGCGGTCGGCGATCGTCATCGCAGGCGACAGCGCCCGCCAATAGGTCGCCTGCACGCCGACGGTCCGGTACAGCGCATCGGGAACGGCGACGCCGGTCGCCATCGCCAGGCCGAACCGCCACGAAGTCAGCTGGTCGACCGAATCCCATTCGATCGTGACCGCCTGACGCCCCTGCCCGCCCGCGCCGACGACCTTCTGCGCGAGCAGCATGTCGACGCCCGACGCGACGTTGCGGCGCCGTGCCGCGGTGATCAGCGTGCCGGCCTGGGTCGGCGATCCCGACAGCCCCGCGCACATCGCCTGCGCCATCGTCCAGCCGCGTGCCGGCGCGCGTAGCATCGCGCCCTCGACGAGCGGGCACAACGCCCCCGGATCGCCCGCGGCGAGACCGGCATTCATCGCCACCTGATAGAGTTTGGGTGTGTAATTGCCGGTATCGACGCCCTGCACCACCGCACGCGCGGCGACGGACTCGCCCATGCGCAGCAACAGCCAGGCGCGCTCGGCGGCGAAATCCGCGCCGTTGACGCCGACCGGGGTCTCGACCCGCGACACGAGCGCTCGCCGCAACAGGATCGACATCCAGCGCGACGGGAGCGGCGCACTCAACCGCCGCATCAGCGTTTCGAGATAGGGGCCCTCGGCATCGCCGAACGCGTCGGCCGCAAGGCCGCCCTCGCCGGGACCGATCGGCCCCACACGGTCGAGCGAACGGCGGGCCGAGGCCGGCATCTCATATTGCGCGAGCACCGCCGGATCGATCGGTGGCGGCGTGTCAGCGGCAGGCGTCGTCGTCAGCGGCGCAATGCTGCCATCGGGTGCGGGCAGCGGCTGGATCGTCGCCATCCCGGCCGGCGGCGCCGGAACGGGAGCGCCGGGGGACGCGGTCGGGCCCGAAGACGGGGTCGACGGTGCAGACCGCGCTGGCGCCGACCCGTTGGGCTGCGATTGCGCCGGGCTGGGGGCCGGCGGAGTCCGGCGCGGCGCAGGGGCTGGCGTCGTGTCACCGAAACCAGGCGGCAGGAGTGATTCCGGTCGGTCCTGCCCGATCGCCGGCGCGAGCGCGGCAAGGCTGCAGGCGGCGGCGAGCGCCGCCAGCGTGACCTTAGGACAGGTTCGCAAGCGTCACGGCCTTCTCGACTTGCGTCTGCGGGCGCTCCGTGGCGCGACCGGCGAGCAGGAACAACCCACCGACGACGACGACCAGGATAACGACGACCGAGACTATCAGGCGGGACATACGCAAAACCTTGTAATGACTGATAGGACATTGCTGACGGATGCGAATAGGCATGCGGATGCCGTTTCCCCCCGCGCAGTGCCGCTGTATAGCGCGGACCGCGATGTTGCAAAGCCACAACCCGATTGCCCCCTGGAGCGGCCCCCCGATCGTGCTCGTCGGCCTTATGGGCGTGGGCAAGACCACCGTCGGCCGCCGCCTCGCGCACCGCTTGCGGCTGCCCTTCGTCGACGCCGATCACGAGATCGAGGCGGCGTCCGGCATGAGCGTGAGCGAGATCTTCGCCAAATATGGCGAGGCCTATTTCCGCGACGGCGAGCGCCGCGTGATCGCGCGGCTGATTGACGGCACGCCGAAGGTCATCGCGACCGGCGGCGGCGCGTTCATCAACGACGAGACGCGCAGCCTGATCCTCGCCGAAGCCACCGCGATCTGGCTCAGCGCACCGCCCGAGATCCTCGTCGAGCGCGTCGGGCGTCGCAACACCCGCCCCCTGCTGCGCAACCGCGACGCGGGCCAGGTGCTTGCCGAGCTCGCGCGCGTCCGCAACCCGATCTACGCCAAGGCGCATATCCATATCGCCAGCAACAAGGCGCCGCACGAGGCGACCGTCGCCTCCATCCTGAAAGCCATCGGCCTATGACCGTCATCACCGTGAATCTGGGCGCACGGACCTATCCGATCCATATCCGGGCCGGCCTGCTCGAGGATGCCGGCGATCATCTGGCGCCGCTCGCGCGTGGTCGGACGATGGCGATCGTCACCGACGAAAATCTGAGCGGCCATCTGGCGACACTGCAGGCGTCACTCACGGCGCACGGCGTCGCGAGCGAGGCGATCGTTCTTTCGCCCGGCGAGGGATCGAAGAGCTGGGCGACGCTGGAGCGGCTGTGCGACCGACTGCTCGACATCGGCATCGAGCGCGGCGATCACGTCGTCGCGCTCGGCGGCGGGGTGATCGGCGATCTCGTCGGCTTTGCCTGCGCCATCCTCAAGCGGGGCTGCCGCTTCGTCCAGATCCCGACCACGTTGCTCGCGCAGGTCGACAGTTCGGTCGGCGGCAAGACCGCGATCAACACGCGTGTGGGCAAGAACCTGATCGGCGCCTTCCACCAGCCGGCGATGGTCCTGATCGATCCGCAGGTGCTCGACACGCTGCCGATCCGCGAGCTGCGCGCGGGCTATGCCGAGGTGGTGAAATACGGGCTGATCGACGACCCCGCCTTCTTCGCCTGGTGCGAGGCGAACGGCGCGGCGTTGCTCGCCGGCGACATCGCGCTGCGCGAATACGCCATCATCCACAGCGTCTCGGCAAAGGCCCGCATCGTCGCGGCGGACGAGCATGAGACGACCGGCACGCGCGCGCTGCTCAATCTGGGCCACACCTTCGGCCATGCGCTCGAGGCCGAGACGGGCTTCTCGCAGACGCTGATCCACGGTGAGGGCGTCGCCGCGGGCTGTGCGCTGGCGTTCCGCTATTCGGCGGCCCACGGACTGTGCCCGCGCGACGAGGCCGACCGGGTGGCGGCGCACTGGCGCGCGGTTCAGCTCCCCGACGGACTGGCCGGCGCGCATGTCGCCGCGGATGGCGCGACGCTCGTCGATCACATGCGCCACGACAAGAAGATGGCGGCGGGCACCCTGCCCTTCCTGCTCGCCCGCGGGATCGGCCGGACCTATCTCGACACGACCGTCGATCTCGCCGATGTCGCCGCCTTCCTCGACGCGGAGCCCCGCTGATGCCCAATGGCGTTGCCAAGCAGAACCTGCCGACGAAGATTTGCCCCGCCTGCGAACGGCCCTTCACCTGGCGCAAAAAATGGGCGCGAGACTGGGATTCGGTGATCTACTGCTCGGATGCCTGCCGCAAGAAACGCTAGCGCAGCAGCACCGTCAGCTGCGCGCTGCGCTCCACGCCAGCCACAGCCAGCCGCCAATCAGCAACGCGCCGCCGATCGGCGTGATCGCACCCAACCAGCGCGGCGCCCCCAGCGCCATGGCGTAGAGCGTCAGCGCAAAGATCGCTGCGCCGATGACGAACAGCCATGCCGGCCCCCGCGCCTCCATCCGCACCGCGACCAGCGCCGCGACGACATGGATCAGCTGATACTGCGCGCCCGTCTTCAACCACTCCACAGCAGCACCGCTTGCGCCATGCGCACCGAACGCCCCCGCCGCGACCGCGATGGCGCCCGACAGCGCTGCCAGAACGACGAGCATCATTGTGGATCATTCCCCCATGGAAAACGCTGCGCGGTTTCGGTGCGCGCCGCGCGAATGTCGCCGGCGGCGATCTGGATGCGCAACCGCTCCTTGTCGCGCGCCCGATACGCTTCCTCCGCGCGATCGATCTCGGCCGGCGCAACGCCGAGCCCGCGCAGTGCCAGCCGCGCCATCTTCACCGCCGATTCGAGAACTTCGCGAACGACATAGGTCGCCGGGCCGTTCTTCAGCTTGACCAGCGTGCGGCGATCGAACGCGCGGACATAGATCTCCGCCTTGGGAAACGCCTCGTGGATCGCCGCGATCGTCTCGGGTTCTATCTGATCGCCGTCGATGCACATGCAGATGAGTTCGGCGTCCGCCGCCCCCGCCTGGCGCAACAGGTCGAGCCGGGTGCCGTCGCCGTAATAGACCTTGGCCCCGAACTCGCCTGCAATGTCGATCATCTCGATATCGGTATCGATCAGCGTGACCGGGATGCCCTGTGCCAGCAGCATCTGACCGACCGTCTGCCCGAACCGACCATAGCCGACGATGATCGCATTGGCGCCGTCGGCGACCGGGCCCTCGCGATCGGTGCCCGGGGCAATCGGCTCGGTCCGGAACCGGCGGGTGATCCCCATCAGGAACGGCGTCGTCGCCATCGACAGCGTGATGATCGCGCCGAACAGGCTCGCCGCTTCCGGATCGATCAGCAGCCCCGCCTGCGCCTGCGCGAACAGCACGAACCCGAATTCGCCGCCCTGGCTCAGCAACAGGCCGAGCGCGAAGGCCTGCCGCCAGGTCATCTTGAACGCCATGCCGATCGCCATGATCACGCCGGTCTTCGTCGCGATCAGCGCCGCGGCCATCGCCAGCACGAACAGCGGCCGCTCGGCGATCGCGCCGAGATCGAGCAGCATGCCGACCGCGAGGAAGAACAGCCCGAGCAGGATCGACCGGAACGGCTCGACATCGGCCTCCAGCTCATGCCGATACGGACTGTCCGCGAGCATCACGCCGGCGATGAACGCACCGAGCGCGGTCGACAGGCCGAGCCATTCCATCACCGCGGCGCTGGCGATGACCGTGAACAGCCCGGCGAACACGAACATCTCGCGCTCGCCCATATTTCCGATCAGCCGGAAGAACGGCCGCAAGAGAAACCGCCCGGCGATGATCAGCCCGACGACCGCGGCGACCGTGTAGAGCGCGAGCAGCCATCCCGGCGGCGCATTCGCATCGGCGGGATTACGGCTCATCGCCGCGACGATCGTGATCAGCGGGACGATCGACAGATCCTGGAACAGCAGGATCGAGAAGGCGCGCTCGCCAAAGGGCGTCCGCATCCGCCCCGAGGATTGCAGCATCGGCAACACCTGCGCGGTCGACGACAGCGCGAGCGGCAGCCCCAAGGCGAGCGCGGCGGGCAGCGAGAAGCGCGCGCCGAGCCACACGATCGCGGTGATCGCGAGACCGCAGGCAACCACCTGCATCAGGCCCAGCCCGAAGATCTCATGCTTCATCCGCCACAGCCGGCTCGGGTTGAGCTCGAGCCCGACGATGAACAGCAGCAACGTGATACCGAGTTCGGCAAAGCCGAGCTTGGCCTCCGCGTCACCCACCAGCCCCAGGACATGCGGCCCGACGACCGCCCCTGCGACGAGATAGCCCAGCGTCGCGCCGAGGCCGATCCTTCGGAACAGCAGTACGAACACCAGCCCGAAGCCGAGCAGGACCACCCCGTCCCGCAACAGCGACGTCGGCGTGCCGTCATGCATCAGACATCGGTCCCGGCAGATGCGCTCGCGGGGGCCGTGACCGACACCTCCGCATGACCCGACGCAGTGTTCGCCGCGGCCTCGGCCGCCTCCGCCGCCGCTTCGAAGGCGAGGCGGATCGACGGATGCCGCGCGGTATAGTCGAGTGCGGGTGCGAAGACATCCATCCCGGGCCAGTCGGGCGCATCGCCGGTGCGCGCGAGCCAGGCGGTGATCGCATCGCGTGCCGCCGCCAGCTCCGCAGGCGTCCGCCCGACGATGCTCGAGGCGAGCAACGACGAGGACGCCTGACCCAGCGCACAGGCGCGCACCAGCAGCCCAACCGCGGCGACGCGCCCATCCGCGCCCATATCGACGTCCACCGTCACGCGGCTGCCGCAGATCGGCGAGCGGCGTTCCGCAGTCGCCATCGGCGCGGTCAGGCGCTCATGATACGGAATCGACGCGGCAAGACGCAGGATCTCGGCATTGTAGAGGGGGGCGTTCATGGGGTCGGCTCACTTGCGGTATCGGATCGGGAAACGTTCGGCTTCGTGCCGAACACCGGTTTGCCGCGGCGGCGGCGATCGACGAAATCGGCGATGCTCGCGCTTGTCGCATTGAGCAGCGGATAGGTGCGCGAGCGGGTCATCCATTCGGGCCGCCGCGCCGCACCGCCGCTCATCGTGTCGATCACCAGCGTCGCCAGCAGGAAGACGAGGCTTGCGAGGATCAGTCCCTTCAGCGCCCCGAACCCGAATCCGAGCGCGCGGTCGACCGGTCCCAGGATCGACGTCCGCGTCCGCGCACCGATCGCGTTGGCGACGAGCCGCCCGCCGATATAGGTAAGCCCGGTGATGAGCGCGAAGGCGAGCACGGCCGCACCGCTGACGGTCCCGATGACCGGCGTCAGCGCCGCCGCGACGGGGATGTGAAACAACTTGAGCATCGCGACCATCGCGACCCAGGCGAACATCGAGAGCACCTCGGTCACGAATCCGCGAATCAGGCCGAGCACGGCGGCGCCGGCAACCGCGAGCAGGACGATGACATCGAGGGCGGTGAGGTTCATGATGTCTGGAATAGGGACGAGTGCCGCGAACCGCTAGTGCAGCCGCGCGAACCGCCCGTTCATCGCCACCCCGTGGTCGCCGGCCCCGACGCCGGACGCCTCGGCCCGACTCATCCCCGCCCGAGCATGTGGTCCACGAACGCGGCGAGCGTCTTGAACCCCGACAGCCGCATGCCGCTCTTCTCGTCGCTCATCGACGCGGGGACCAGCGCGCGCTCGAACCCCAGCTTGCTCGCTTCCTTCAGACGCAGCGGACCGTGCGCGACCGGCCGGATCTCGCCCGACAAGGCGACCTCGCCGAACGCGACCGCGTCGACCGGTACGGGACGCTCCGCCATCGCCGATATCAGCGCCGCGGCTACCGCGAGATCGGCGGCCGGATCCTGCACGCGGTACCCGCCGGCAATGTTCAGATAGACCTCGGCCGACGAGAAGCTCAGCCCGCACCGCGCCTCGAGCACCGCGAGGATCATCGCCAGCCGCCCCGAATCCCATCCGACGACCGCGCGCCTCGGCGTCGCGCCGCTCGCCAGCCGCACCGTCAACGCCTGGATCTCGACCAGCACCGGTCGCGTCCCCTCCAGCGCCGGGAACACCGTCGCGCCGGTCATCGCGTCGTCGCGCGTCGTCAGGAACAGCGACGACGGGTTGCCGACCTCCGCCAGCCCCTCGGTCTGCATCGAGAAGACGCCGATCTCGTCGGTGCCGCCGAAGCGGTTCTTGATCGCGCGCAGGATCCGGTACTGATGACTGCGCTCGCCTTCGAAGCTCAGCACCGTGTCGACCATGTGTTCGAGCACGCGCGGCCCCGCGATGCTGCCGTCCTTCGTCACATGGCCGACCAGCACGACCGCGGTCCCGCGCGCCTTGGCGAACCGGATCAGCTCCTGCGCCGATGCCCGTACCTGGCTGACCGTGCCGGGTGCGCCTTCGATCAGGTCGGAATGCATCGTCTGGATCGAATCGATCACCAGCATCGCCGGCGGTCTTGTCTGCAGCGTCGTCAGGATGTCGCGCGTCGAGGTCGCCGCCGCGAGCTGCACCGGCGCGTTGCCGAGCCCGAGACGCCGCGCGCGCAGCCGGACCTGGTCCGCCGCCTCCTCGCCCGAGACATAGGCCACCGACTGGCCGGCAAGCGCCATCTTCGCTGCCGCCTGCAACAGCAAGGTCGACTTGCCGATCCCGGGATCGCCGCCGATCAGCGTCGCCGACCCCTCGACGAAGCCCCCGCCCAGCGCACGGTCGAGCTCGGCGATGCCGGTCGCCATCCGGTCAGGCAGCTTGATCTCCGCATCCAGCCCGACGAGCTGGATCGCGCGGCCGCCGGTCTGGAGATTGTGCTTCGAATGAAACGGCGTCGCGGCGGTATTAGCCTCCTCAACCAGCGTGTTCCACTCGTGGCAGTCGGCGCATTGCCCGGCCCAGCGCGATGCGACCGAACCGCACGCCTGACACACATACCGTTTCTGAATTTTCGCCATCGCCGCGGTGTAGCCAGATAGGAACGATAAGGGAACAGCGATCACCCGCGCGGCGAAACGCCACCGCCTCGGCGACAGAGGATTGTCTGGCGCTAACCGACGGGCAACGCTATCCGCCCGAGCGATGCAGCCGACCGACCTCCGCGTGGCCCTGTTTAGCGGCAACTATAATTACGTCCGCGATGGTGCGAACCAGTCGCTGAACCTGCTCGTCGGCCATTTGCTGTCGCGCGGCGTGAAAGTGCGGGTCTATTCGCCGACGGTTGCGGAGCCCGCCTTCCCCGCGATCGGCGATCTGGTCGACGTGCCCGCGATCCCGCTGGTCGGCGGACGCGGCGAATATCGCGCCGCACTCGGGATCACGCCGCGCGTCCGCCGCGACATCGACGCGTTCGCTCCCAATATCGTCCATGTCTCGGCGCCCGAGTTTCTCGGCCATGCCGCGGTCGCCTATGCGCGCAAACGCGACATCGCGACCGTCGCCTCCTTCCACACCCGGTTCGAGACCTATTTCCGCTATTACCGGCTCGGCTTCCTCGAGCCGATCGCGAAGAAGCGGCTGACGCGCTTCTACAACCGTGTGGAAGAGGTCCTGGTGCCCGGCCCCAGCATGGCCGAGCTGCTCCGCGGCTGGGGCGTGAAGTCGTCGATCGGTATCTGGTCGCGCGGTATCGATCACGCGCGGTTCGACCCGGCGCGGCGCGACACGGCCTGGCGCCGATCGCTCGGCATCGCGGACGACGAGATGGTGGTCGGGTTTCTCGGCCGGCTGGTGAAGGAAAAGGGGCTCGACGTCTTTGCGGACGTGGTCACCGAATTGCGCCGCCGCGGCGTGCCGCACCGTGTCGTCGTCGTCGGCCAGGGTCCTGCGCGCGACTGGTTCGCGGGCCATGTCCCTGAAGCCGTGTTCGCCGGCTTCCAGTCGGGCGACGCGCTCGGACGCGCAGTCGCGTCGATGGACGTGTTCTTCAACCCGAGCATCACCGAGACCTTCGGCAACGTGACGCTCGAGGCGATGGCGGCGGGCGTGCCCGTGGTCGCCGCGCGCGCGACCGGCGCGGTCGACCTGATCGAGGACGGCACGACCGGCTTCCTCGTACCGCCCACCGATATCGCCGCCTATGCGGATGCGATCGGTCGGATCGTGTCGGATCCCGCGCTCCGGCAGTCGATGGGCGAAGCCGGGCACGCCAAGGCCGCGGGCTATCGCTGGGACACGATCAACCAGACGGTACTCGACACCTATCTCGCGGTGACGGCGCGCCGGCACCGGTGATTGAATGCGACGCGCGACCGTCCGGTTATGCGTCCACCCAGTCGAACGTCAGCGGCGCCTCGCGAAACGCGAACCGGTCGAGATGACTCGACACCACATCGCGCATCCGTTCGACATCCCCGCCCTCGGGCACCGACAGCGCGACGTCGAGCGTCTGGCTGTCCGCACGCATATCGAGCACCGCGCCACCCGGAAACGCGATACGCCCCTCCTGTTCGGTGAAGCGCACCTCCATCTTGTGGCTCCAGTGCTTGGCGAGCTGCTGAAGGTACCGGCTGGCCGATTGCGTCGGCACGCGTGCGACCGACACGCTCACTTCACGCGCTCGATCTTTTGCACGACCTCATCGATCAGCGCCGCCACCTGGTGCGCCGCCTCTTCCGAAAAGCCGTCGCCGAGCAGCCGGTCCTGCACCGCATGGCGCAGATTGCCCATCGCGCGCCGGATGGGGGCCCGATCCGCGCGTTCGCGGTGCTCGCCGACCGCGGCCAGCCGCGCCATCAACGCCGCGACCTGCTCTGCATTCTCGTCGAGATGCGTGGTGCCGGCCGGCGTGATCGCAAAGCGCTTCTTGGCGCCTTCGGACTGCTGCTCCTCGATTAACGCCATCTCGTCGAGCAGCGTGATCGTCGGATAGACCACGCCCGGACTCGGCGCATAGGCGCCCCCGGTCAACTCCTCGATCGCGCGGATCAGGTCATAGCCGTGGCGCGGTGAGTCGGCGATCAGCCTGAGCAGGACGAGGCGCAGTTCACCCCCGTCGAACATCCGCCGCTGCCGCCCGCCACCCGGCCGCTCACCCTCACCCGGCCCCCAGGCGAAGGCGAAGCGCCCGCCGCCCCGACCGCCGCCATAGCCGCCGCCCATCGCGGCATGGTGTCCGTCACGATGACCGCATCCGCGGCCGTGCATGTGCATGAACATTCGAATCTCCTGTCGAGCGCATCCCGATACGTGCAAGATATATCTTCAGCTGCGCTTCGCAAGATCTCTCAAGATATATCTTTTGCATGTCTTGGGCAGGAGACGCGTCATCAGACAGCGGAACGCGAGGCTAGGCCCAGGGTGGCAGAGTCGGGCGTATCGACTACATTGCGAGCATGGCCGACCTTTTTGCGGGTTTCGAACCCGCCCCCCCAACCGACGCGCATCCCGAAAACGCACCGCTCGCCGATCGCCTGCGTCCGCGGACGCTCGACGAGGTTGTCGGGCAGGATCACATCACCGGCGCAGGCGGCGCGATCGGGCGCATGGTGGCGGCGGGACGACTGTCGTCGATCATCCTCTGGGGACCGCCCGGCACCGGCAAGACGACGATCGCGCGCCTGCTCGCCGACGCGGTTGATCTGCGGTTCGTCGCGATCTCCGCGGTGTTCTCGGGCGTGGCCGATCTGAAAAAGGCGTTTGCCGAAGCCCGCGACCATGCGCGGCTGGGCAAGCGTACGCTGTTGTTCGTCGACGAGATCCACCGCTTCAATCGCGCGCAGCAGGACGGGTTTCTTCCCTATGTGGAAGACGGCACTGTGACGCTGGTCGGCGCGACGACGGAGAACCCGTCCTTCGAGCTCAATGCAGCACTGCTCAGCCGTGCGCAGGTCCTGATCCTCGAGCGACTGGGCCGCGGCGCGCTCGAGCTGCTGCTGACCCGCGCCGCGACGCTGATGGACCGCCCGCTCCCGCTCACGCCCGAGGCGACCGATGCGCTGATCGCCAGTGCCGATGGCGATGGACGGTTCCTGCTCAACCAGGCCGAGACGCTATTCTCGGTCGACCTGCCTGAACCGCTCGATCCGGCGGGGCTGTCGAACTTCCTCCAGCGCCGCGTCGCGGTGTACGACAAGGATCGCGAAGGGCATTACAACCTCATCAGCGCGCTACACAAATCGATCCGCGGCAGCGATCCGCAGGCGGCGCTCTATTATCTCGGACGTATGCTTACCGCGGGCGAGGAACCGCTGTTCCTGCTGCGCCGCCTGACGCGCGCCGCGGTCGAGGATATCGGTCTCGCCGACCCTCAGGCGCTCGTCCAGTGCATCGCCGCCAAGGACACCTATGATTTCCTTGGCAGTCCGGAAGGCGAACTCGCGATCGCCCAGGCCTGCGTCTATCTCGCCACCGCGCCCAAATCGAACGCGGTCTACAAGGCGCAGAAGGCGGCCTGGAAATCGGCGCGCGAGACGGGGTCGCTGATGCCGCCCGCCGCGATCCGCAACGCCCCCACCAAGCTCATGCGCGATATCGGCTATGGCAAGGGCTATGCCTATGACCATGACGCCGAGAACGCCTTTTCGGGGTCGGACTATTGGCCCGACGAGATGACGCCGCAGACCTTCTACGCGCCGACCGACCGCGGGTTCGAAAAGCGTATTGCCGAGCGCCTCGCCTGGTGGGACGAGCGCCGCCAGGCCAAGGACGCCTAGCTCCGCATGAACGCCTGCGAGACGATCGGATCCCCCGCGCCCCGCAGGGTCGATGCGCCCTGTTTGTGTCTTCGATGACCCCCGATCACTTCGCGGAGTTCGTCGCGATCGACTGGTCCGGCGCGAAAGGACAGCGGCACAAGGGGATCGCCGTTGCGATCTGTGGCCGTGATCACGCCGCCCCGACGCTTGTCCTCGCACCGGACGGGATCTGGTCACGCCAGGCGGTGCTCGACTGGCTGGTCGCCCGCCGCGACCTGCCGTTGCTTGCCGGGTTCGACTTCAGCTTTTCCGCCCCCTTCGTGACCCGTGGTGCGCATCTGCCCGGTGAACCGCCGACCGCCGATGCCCGCGCGCTGTGGGCGATGGTCGACGCGCAGAGCGACGATCCCGATCTCGGCGCCGCGTCGTTCATCGAGCGCCGCCGGGGCACGCATTTCTATCTCGGCGCGGCGGACGGGGCCAAGGCCGATTTCCTGCACTGGCGTCGGTGCGAGATGCCGGACGACGGCAGCCGCAAACCCTCGACCGTGTATGACGCGATCGGCGCGGCGCAGGTCGCCAAGGCGAGCTTTGCCGGGATGCGCCTGCTGCACCGTCTCGACGGGCGGATCCCGGTCTGGCCGTTCGATGCCCCGCCGCGATCGGGCGCCGCGATCGTCGAAATCTATACCAGCGTCGCCGCACGCGCCGCGGGGCGCCCCGTCGGCCGCAGCAAGATGCGCGACGGCGCGACGCTCGACGACGCGCTCGCAGCGCTCGGCTCCGCACCGCACCACCCCCTCGCGCGCTATGACGACCATGCGACCGACGCGATCCTGACCGCGGCCTGGCTCCGCGCCAATGCGAAGAACGCCGATTTCTGGTGTCCTCGGGCGATGACTTCGCTTATTGCTGCAACCGAAGGCTGGACGTTCGGCGTCACCTGACGCATGAGGCGCCCGCTGCCGGTTTAGCTCAGTTGGTAGAGCGCCAGTTTTGTAAACTGGATGTCGCGGGTTCGATTCCTGCAACCGGCACCACTCCTCCACCCGACCGCACCACCGCGCACGTCCTCAGATCGCGGTGGCGTACAGCGCATGGTGGGTGAGGATGAAGAGCGTGTGGTTGTCGGGGCCGCCGATCACCAGCTGCAGCGGACGGTCGGGCACGTCGATCCGCCGGACCAGCGCCCCCCCGGCATCATAGACGAACACCTGCCCATTGGCGACGTAGAGCCGGCCCGCGGCATCGCGCGCGACGCTTTCCCCGCCGCGATCGGCCACCGGCTTCAGGTCGGTGACCCTGCCCTGCGCCCCGACCAGACCGCTATAGGTGCGATTCTCCGACGCGTTGGTCAGGACGACGCGCTCGCCGGGCCGCGCGGCGACGAAGCCGTTCGCGTTCAGCGTATCCGACCAGCGCCATCCCTGATGATCGTCCGGCCCCTGATTCCACACGCGAAAGGCGGGCAGCGCGAGCGAACCGTCGGGCGACACATATTGCGCCGCCTTGGCCTCGCCCATTTTCGCCGCGAACAGGTCCGCCATCGTCGGATACTGATAGCTGACGGGATCGATCCGGTCCGCGAATTCACCGTTTTCCCAGACGTTGACCGGCAGCACGATGGCGGCATCCTTGTTCGCCGGGCCGGACTCGGCGATCGCGATCGGCGCGATAACCCGGACGTCGGCGGGCTTTGCCGGATCGATGCTATAGACCGTGGCATCGCGTCCTGCCGACGACAGGACCAGCAGCCGCCCCGATCGATCGATCATCAGATTGACCGGATCGAGTGGTGCCTCCGCGACGATCGACAGACCTTCGCGCTTCGACCAGCTGTGAATGCGCTGGAAATGGCGGTCGATGAAGTAGAGTTTGCCGTTCGCGTCGACTGCACCGCCAGCGATCGAATAAAAGCCGTCGGCGAGCTTCTCGACCGCCGCCGGAGCCGGAACCCTGGGCGCGGGAACCGCGGGCACGTCAAGCCGGGCGAACTGACGCTCGCGGACCTCCTGCCCGCCGGTGATGTCCTTGATCGCGTTCTCGAAGGGATATTTGCTCGCCCGCAGGAAGGTGCCGCAGCCCTTGGCATCGCAGCTCGCAAACCCGCTCTCCGCGTTCACATGGACGTTGCGGAAGCGGATATCGCCCGACTCGTAGAGCTTGATCGCCGCATCCATAGGCTTGATCGAGCGAGTGACGCGGTAGCCGTGATAATTGGCGAACAGGATGTTGCGCGAATGGCGGATCTCGGTCGAGATCGCGTCGACGCCGTCGCGAACCTCCTGCTCGGTCTGTGGTGCGAGGAATTCCCAGTTCGCGACATGATCGAGAACGATTTCGGCGCGATAATGATGCTCGGCCGACAGCTGGTAGACATGGCCCGGCGTGCTGGTGTTCGACACGTGAAACCCCGCCGATGCCAGCGTGTTGGGGGACCACAAGGCGGCAAAGGTGCCGCCGCCGCCGTCCGTCACCCAGATGCTGGGATATTGCCCGTCGAAGCGCGCACGCGGGTCGCCGAAGCCGATCGGGCTTCCCTTGGTCAGCGCGGTGCCGCCGCCGCCCTGGATCTTGACGTCGTTGACCATCGACGCCTCGCCCGCCTTCCACAGCAATGCGGTCGCGCGCGGGTTGACGCCGCCAGTCCACAGCCCCAGCCCGGACACGATCGCATCGCCCCCCTTGGCGCTTTCGATCAGCGCCTTGGGGCCCCCGACCCCCATGAAGGCCGGGGTCGAATCGGCCAGATAGAGATGCGTGAGCCCGGGATGCAGCGCGATCAGCACGGTGTCGGGCCGGAGGCGGATCGTGTCGGTGACGCGGTAGCGCCCGGTCGGGAAATACAGCACGCGGTGCGTGTCGACCGCGCGCTGCAACGCGGCGGTATCGTCGGTCTCGTCGTCGCCTTTGACGCCGAGATCATGGACATTGGCCCAGTCCTGAACCGGCGGCATGGCCCGGATTGCGCGCGCGGGCCGAGCGGGCGAGCGAGCGAGCGGCGTCATCGCGACATCGGTCGCATAGTCGCCGATCACACCCAGCGCCGGCAGCTTCAGGCCATAGGAGAAATCGCTGACCCGGTAGCGCGCGCCCGATCCCGCCACCGTCTTGCCGCTGTCGCGAAACCGCACGAAGACCGGGGTGTCGACCGCCACCGCATTGTCGAACCCGATCTGCGTGAAGACGCTGCCCTCGTTCGAAACGACGACGCCGGCGCGCGTGACCTTCTCGAACCGGACGTCCTTCCCCCACAGCGAATCCGAATAGCCGCGATCGATCTCGATACCGACCGGCGTGTCGCGGATGACGACGTTGACCAGAGTCAGATCGACCTCATGCTCGCGGATCGCGGCATCGCGCTGCCCGGAAAACTCGGAGTCGAGCAGCGTGAACTGCCATGCGGGCGACGTCTTTTCCGACATTATGCCATAGCGTCCACCGAAGAAGCGCAGATTCTCGAAGGCATTGCCCGCCTGATAGACGCCCGCCAGGCCCGATCCGATGTGAAAGTCGGCATGCCGCAGATAGCCATGCTGCGCGACGCGGAAGCGCACCGCGACCGCGCCCGCATTGCCCGCGCCGATCCGGAAGTCGATGTTCGACAGCGCCGAGTAGAAGGTGCTCGACGTCGCGTCGAAGATGCTCGGATCGAACGGCACGCTGGTCCGCGGCGGGACTGGTGCCTTGCCGACCCGGTATTGATCCTCGCCGGTGAAGCTGACCATCGCGGCCACCCCGGATGCGAAGCCCGCACTGTTATCGGCGAGCAGGATCTCGGGCCGGGTCGGTCCCACCCCGAACAGGCGGACCGCCGAGCGGACGAAGATCGTCCGGCTGATCCGGTACCGCCCCGATGGCAGGAAGACGACGCCGCCCTTGCCGCCCGCCGCCGCCGCGTCGATCGCCTGCTGGATCGCGGCGCTGTCATCGGCGCGACCATCGCCGACGCCGCGGACCGTGATCGCCCGCGGATCGGCCGGCGCGGTGCGATAGACCGACGTCGTCCCGGCCACCGCCGGGGTCGCGAGCAGCAGCAGCGCCGTGCCCGCCAGCCATTTCACGTCCATCATTCATCTCTCCGTGAGTGCCGCCCGGATGCCGGCCTAATGCAGGCCGCTGATCGCTTCAGGCGCGACAAAGGTCGTAGCCGGGTCAGGCCGCCTGCAGCATGAGCGTATGCGCGAGCACCGCGACCTGCGTGCGGTTGCGCACGTTGAGCTTGCGCATCAACGCTGTCATGTGCGCCTTCACCGTCGCTTCCGCGATGCCGAGATCGAAGGCGATCTGCTTGTTGAGCAATCCCGAATGCACCCCGCGCAGGACCTTGATCTGCGTCGGCGTCAGCCGCGGCAGCGGCGCGCGCATCGCCAGCGCCTGGCCCGCGTTCGTGGTCGCGTTCGAGATCGCGTTCGAGGTCGTGGGGGCGTGCTGGATTTGCCGTGCGGTCTGGGCAGTCCCGTCCATGGTCATCCTCCTCTGCTGTCGGCTTTTCACGCCCCGGTCGATCGCCGCGGTCAAAGGCTTCTCAGTGCCGGCCCATCCATCTCTCTTGCGGAGTCGGTTGGACAGGTCTTCACTATGCCTCCGCATTTTCGCGGTGATCAAGCCTTTTCGGTGTCGTCATACAGAAACCTGTCCTACAGCTGTTATCAAACCGGCAGGCGAACGCGTCGTCGGATCATTGGGAGTGATGTCGATGATGCAGTCACAGCGCGGTCGCATGCGAACGAACGGCACCCATCCGTGATCGGCGGCGACCTGAGGCTCGTAATCGCGGCGCTGGCGGGCATCGCCCTGGCCGTCGTGATGATCGTCCGCGGCCGGTTGCATCCCTTTATCGGCCTGTTGTGCGGCGCGTTTACCGTCGGGCTGCTGGCCGGCCTGCCGCTGCCCGACGTCGCCAAGGCGGTGCAGAAGGGGGTCGGCGACATCATCGGCGGGACCGGGCTCGTCGTCGCGCTCGGCCTGTCGCTTGGCGCGATGCTGCATTTGTCGGGGGCCGCGGCGTCGCTCGCCCGCGGCGCGCTGCAGATGACCGGCGCACGCGCCGCCCCCTGGGCAACGCTGGGCATCGCGATCGTCGTCGGCCTGCCGCTGTTCTTCGAAACCGGGCTCGTCCTTTTGCTGCCGATCGTCGTCGCCGCCGCGGAGGAAATGACGGGCGAGGACGGCCCGGTACGGGATGCCGCCAAGCTGCGGCTGATCATGCCCGCGCTGGCCGGGCTCGGCGTCGTCCATGCGCTCGTCCCGCCGCATCCCGGCCCGTTGCTCGCGGTCGAGGCGCTGGGCGCGGATCTGGGGCGGACGATGCTGTACGGCATCCTGATCGCGATCCCCACCGCGGTGATCGCGGGTCCGCTGCTGGCGAAGATCACGACGCGCGGCGTCAGGCTTGCGTCACCGGTTGCGACCGATGCCGGGCTCGCCATCACACCGCCGCCGCAGCTCTGGTCGCTGCTGATCGTGCTGCTGCCGGTGCTGATGATCGCGACCGGTGAGCTGGGGCAGATGATGCCCGCGCTGAAGGGGGCGGGCTGGCTCGTCGCGGCGAGCAACCCGGTCGTTGCGCTGCTGCTGACCAACCTCGTCGCGCTGCCGCTGCTGTTCGGGCGACGGCTGCGCGAGGCGGCGATCCAGGACGCGGTGTGGCATGAAACGATGGGCGCGGCGGGGGCGATCCTGCTGGCGATCGGCGCCGGCGGCGCACTGAAACAGGTGCTGGTGACCGCCGGGCTGTCCGACCTGCTCGCCCGGACGGTGCTGATGTACGCGATCTCCCCGCTGCTGCTGGGCTGGCTCGTCGCGGTCGCGATCCGGCTCGCGGCGGGGTCGGCGACGGTCGCGACAATCACTGCGGTCGGGATCATGCCCGGCGTCGTCGCGAACTCGGGCGTCTCCCCCGAACTCGTCGTGCTCGCGATCGGCGCGGGCTCGGTCTTCTTCAGCCATGTCAACGATCCCGGCTTCTGGCTGGTCAAGAGCTATGTCGGCACGAGCACTGCCGACACCTTCCGCACCTGGTCGCTGCTCGAGACTGCGATCTCGGTGGTCGGCCTCGTCCTCGTCCTGGCGCTGAGCTATGTCGTCTGAGATGGGACAGGATGCGGTGACGAGAGAGGGCGGGTGCCCGTGAGCGAGGGGCGGCTGGCGGATCGCGCCTATACCGCGATCGTGCGGATCATCACCGATGACGAACTCGCGATCGGCGACCGGCTGCCATCGGAGGCGAAGCTCGCGGCGATGTTCGGCATGTCGCGGACGATCGTTCGCGAGGCGCTGGCCCGGCTCGCCTCGGACGGCATTACCCAGGCGCGGCTCGGCGCGGGCTCCTATGTCAAGCGGCGGCCGTCCGCGCGGCTCGGCACGCATATGCCGATGGACGCGCTCGCCGCGACGCTCGGCACATATGAGGTCCGCTTCGTGCTCGAGGCGGAGGCGGCACGGCTCGCGGCGCAGCGACGCTCGGACGAACAGCTTGCGGCGATCGAGCAAGCGCTGGAGGCGTTGCGCGCGGCATTGCTGTCGAATGCGCCGGCGCATGACGAGGACTGGCTGCTCCACCGCGCGATCGTCGAGGCGACCGCCAACGCGGCGTTCCTGCCGGTGTTCGAGCATCTCCAGGATGCCGTGATGCGGATCCTGCGCGCCGGTGTGGACATATCGCGATCGCGCGCGCCGGAGGTGATCGGCGCGATGATGGACGAGCATGACGCGATCGTCGAGGCGATCCGGGCGCAGGACGCCGACGGCGCCGCGCTGGCGATGCGCTGGCATTTGTCGCAGGGCCGCAAGCGTCTCATGCCCTGATTGCACCCCGAACGTTGCGACGATGGTCGTAGATGTTCCCCCCGCCGGTCCACGATAGGATCGCCGCATAACGGATTGCGGACCCGGACCGGACAGACGGCCTGGGCCATGACCGAAAGGGGATGGGATCATGGCGAAGGCCAGGCACGACCGAGATTTTGCCGCACGCATCAGCGGCACCGCGACCGGGATGATGGTGTCGGCGATCGCGCTGATCGGGACACCCGTTCTCGCCCAGACCGCCCCCCCGGCCCCGCCCCCGACCGTGACGCCGGCGACGCCGCTTGCCGAGGACAGCCCGCCGCCGGCGTCCGCGGCCGACATCGTCGTCACCGGCACGCGCATCACCACCAGCGGGTTCAACGCGCCGACGCCGACGACCGTGATCGGCGAGGAACAGATCCTCAAAAATGCCCAGCCGAACATCTTCAACGCGATCGCGCAATTGCCGTCGCTGCAAGGCTCGACCGGCGCGGCGACCGGCACGTTCAGCACGTCGAGCGGCACGCAGGGGCTCAGCTCGTTTTCGCTGCGGGGCCTCGGGCCGATCCGGACGCTGACCCTGCTCGACGGGCAACGCGTCGTCGGCGCGAACGTGACGGGCGTTCCGGACATCAGCATGTTCCCGCAATTGCTCGTCAAGCGCGTCGACGTCGTCACGGGCGGTGCGTCCGCTTCTTACGGCTCGGACGCGGTCGGCGGCGTGGTCAACTTCATCACCGACACGCGGTTCACCGGGTTCAAGGGCAATATCCAGGGCGGCATCACCAATTACGGCGACGATCAGCAGGCGCTGGTCCAGGCGGCGTTCGGCAAATCGCTGCTGGGCGACCGGCTGCACCTGATCGTCAGCGCCGAATATGATCATGAGGACGGCGTCGGGCCCGGCGATTTCGGCACCGATCTCGCCAAGGGGCGCGACTGGTACCGCGCGACGACTTTGGTCAATACCGGCCAGGCGAACAACGGCCTGCCGCAGTTCAACTATCGCGACTATGCCCAGCCCTATCAATATGCGCGGTTCGGGCTGATCAACAACGGCCCGCTACAGGGGATCGCGTTCGACCAGAATGGCGCGCCGTTCAACTTCAACTATGGATCGAACGGGCGCCCGACCGGGACGGGTGGCGTGACCGGCTGCTTCCCCGGCAACAGCTTCTGCGTCGGCGGCGACCTGTCGGGTGCACCCGGCTCGGGCGCATCGCTCAAATCCTCGCTCGAACGCCTCAATGGCTTTACCCGCGTCGGCTTCGACTTTGCCGAGAACAACGAAGCCTATGTCACCGTCAACCTCGCGCAGGTGAAGACGAGCAACCAGCCGAGCCCGGGCTATAACCGCCCCAGTCTGACCGTGCAGTGCGCCAATCCGTATCTGCCGCAGCTGATCCGCGATCGGTGTGCGACTGCCGGGATCACGCAGTTCGGCTTCGGCACGAGCAACGGCAATTTCCCCGATCCGCTGGTGCAGACCGACCGCCGCCAATACCGGTTCGTGGGCGGGCTTAAGGGGCGGTTCGATCTGGCCGGCACCGACTGGAATTATGACGGCTATTACGAACATGGCATCACGATCGCGCATATCGATGTCGAGAACACCGTGTTGCAGAACCGCTATGTCGCGGCTGCCAACGCGATCACGCTGAACGGCGCGATCGTCTGCGCCGACGCCGCCGCTCGCGCTGCCGGGTGTCAGCCGATCAACATCTTCGGCGGGTCGCCGCCCTCCGCCGCAGCGCTCGCCTATGTCACGCCGGTCAACGGACCGATGCAGCGGACCAAGCTGACGCAGGACGTCGCCAGCCTGAACTTTTCAGGCGAGCCGCTCGGCCTGTGGGCGGGGCCGCTCGCGGTCGCGTTCGGCGGCGAATATCGGCGGGAATATTACCGCGTCCACGGCGATCCCTATGGCGCCGGCGTCACTGCGCTCAGCCCCAACAGCGCCGACTATCCCGCGGACCCGCTGCTCAACTCGACGCTGGGCAGCAACTGGGCGGCGGGCAACTACAAGAACGGTGGCGGCAAATACGAGGTCTATGAAGGCTTTCTCGAGCTGAACCTGCCGCTGTTCAAGGGCGATGCAATCGGCCGCGCGAACCTGAACGGCGCGGGCCGCGTCACGCATTACAGCACGTCGGGGACGATCTGGGCGTGGAAGATCGGCGGCACCTGGGAGACGCCGCTCGACGGCATCCGCCTGCGCGCGGTGACGTCGCGCGACGTCCGCGCACCCAATTTGTCCGAACTGTTTGCCGCACCGACGGTCACGACCTTGCCCAACTTCACCAACCCCTTCCCCCCCGGCGGCGGCGTCCAGGCGTTCCAGAACACCATCGGCAATCCGGACCTGAAGCCCGAGATCGCGCGCAACACCGAAGCCGGCATCGTCTTGTCGCACCCGTCCTGGCTGCCTGGGCTCGGCCTGTCGTTCGACTATTACAGCATCAAGCTCGACGGCGTTATCTCGACGCTGTCGGCGGACCAGATCGTGCGCTTCTGCTTCGAGGGCAATCAGGCGTTCTGCGGCGGCTTCGTCCTGAACAGCCCGACCCAGGGCGGCAACTTCATCAACGTCCAGCCATTCAACCTCGCCTCGTGGAAGACCAGCGGGTTCGACATCGAGGCGAGCTACCAGTGGAAGCGGCCGCTCGGCCTGCCGGGCAATTTCACCCTCCGCGCGCTCGGCACCAATGTCCGCGAGTTCCTCGTGAAGGCGGGCATCGCCGGTGTCGCGACGGTCGACCAGGCGGGCGCCAACAATGGGGCGACACCCGACTGGAAATGGCTCGCCACGCAGAGCTACGACAATGATCTCTTCAGTCTGACGTTGCAGGAACGCTGGTTCTCCGACGGCAATTTCGGCAACCAGTATGTCGTGTGCACGACCGCCTGCCCCGCTTCGACCGCCAATAACCCGACGATCGATTACAACACGATGAAGGGCGCCTTCTACGTCGATCTCGGCGGGTCGGTGAACCTGTCCAAGCAGGTCAGCCTGTTCTTCAAGGTCGACAACATGTTCGATCACGATCCCGAACCCGCGCCGCAGACCAATACCGGCCTCGACGTGAACCCCGCGCTCTACGACACGCTCGGCCGTATCTACCGGGTCGGCATGCGCGCCCGCTTCTAGACCGGGACCCGCCCCCGACCCGGCTGGTCGATCCTACCAGCTCGGCCGGGTCAGCGCGGTGATCGCGGAGGCGGGCAGCCGCCGGGTATCGCTCGCCAGCGTATAATGGTCGCGTCCGCCCGTTGCCGGCTGCGCCGCCGAGGCCGGTGCCGCCTGCCGGGCCCCGCCGCCATCGACGACGAAGCGTTGCGCGTGCTGTGCGAGCAGCTGGACCTCCTGCGCGAGCTGCCGCGCTGCGGCGGACGTCTGCTCAACCATCGCCGCGTTCTTCTGCGTCGCCTGGTCCATGCTGCCGACCGCGGCGCTCACCTCGGTGATAGCAAGCGCCTGCGCCTGGTTGTCGGTCGCGATCTGCCGCGAAATATCCGCCGCTTCACGCCCCGAGGCGACGATCCCCGACAGCGCCTGATCGACCAATTGCACCGCGTCGACCGCCGCACCGATATCGACCTGCGTCACGGTCAGCTGGTTACGCGCGCGCTTGGCCTCTTCCTCCGCGCGCATCGCCAGCGCGGACACCAGATCGGCGACCACCGCAAAGCCACGTCCGGCATCGCCCGCGCGTCCCGCCTCGACCGCCGCGTTCATCGCCAGGACGCGGGTCTGGAACGCGATCTTGTCGAGTCCCTCGATGACGCTGTCGATCCCCTTTGCGCTATCGCTGACGCGCTCCATCGCCTGGACCGCCGTGTCGGTCTTGTGGCGTCCATGATCGAGCGCGCTCAGCGCCTGCTCGGACGTCGCCACCGACCGCGTCGCGCCCTGCGCGGTATCCTTCAGCCGATTGTCCATCTGATGGATCGCCGCCGACGTCTCCTCCAGGCTCGCCGCGGTGCTCTCGGTTCGCCGCGCCAGATCCTCGGACGCCTGCGCAATCTCGCCCGAGCCGATCTGGATCCTGGAGGCGCCCTGCGCGACCGAGCGGATCAGGTCGCGCAAGCTGGCAAGCGCGATATTGAAGTTCGCTTTCAGGTCCTCGTAGATCGCCGGATAGTCCTCGGTGATGTCGACAGTCAGATTGCCCTCGGCCACCTGCTTGAAATTCTGCGCCATGCGGTTGACCACATCGGCGTTACGTGACGCCTCGACGTTCAGCGCAATCTGCACCCGCGCGTTCTCCTGGAACGTTCCCATCGCCTTGGTCATGCGGCCGACGCAGTCGCGAAAGTTCGTGAACTCGATCGGGCTTTCGAGATCACCCGCGGCCAGCGCCTCCATACGAACGACGGTGGTGACATAGGGCACTGCGATCATCTCGCGATAGGTATAGCCGAGCCCAACCGCGATCAGCGTTGCCGCAACGCCCGCGCCGATCAGCGCGGTGCCCTTAAGGACCAATCCCGCAATTGCGGTGCAGGCGACCAGAACGACGAAGCTGGAAAAGGCGATCAGCAGTTTCAGGCGGATAGGCGCGTCGGCTTTGAACCATAGCATTCGGGTTATCCTTTGGGAGAGATCGAGCGGGAAAATGGCGCGCGGAACGGCGGCGTCACGGAGCCCCTCGGGTGGATGGCGCGGTCGTCGCACACGGTGTTGCGGCCGGCTTCCTTGGCCCGGTAGAGCGCACGGTCCGCGCGCTCGACGAGATCATCGGCGAGGACGTCGGCGCTGCGGTGATCCCGGCTGAGCGATGCGTGACCCACGCTGACGGTCAGCACCGGGCGTGTCCCGTCCTGATGGTCGACGCGCAACGTCTCGACCGCCGCACGGATCGTTTCCGCCGCGGTCGCCGCAACATCGGCACCGGCACTGGGCAGCAGCACCGCGAATTCCTCGCCGCCGAAACGCGCGACCAGATCATTGGCGCGCCGCACCGCTGACCGAATGGCGGTCGCGACGATCCGCAGGCACGCATCGCCCTGCTGATGACCATGATTATCGTTGAACCGCTTGAAATGATCGATGTCGATGAGGATCAGCGACAGGTCGTCACCCGACCGGATCGCGCGGCGGACCTCCTCCGCCAGCGTCCGGTTGAACCGTCGCCGATTGGCAAGCTGGGTCAGCGCGTCGCTGAACGCGTGATGCGCGTTTTCGAGGCGCAGCTCGACCGATTCGGTGATGTCGGTCGCGATCTTGACGATCCGTGTAGGCTTGCCGCACGCGTCAAGGATGGGGTTGTAGCTCGCCTGCAGCCAGATCGGCCGCCCGTCCCGCCCGATCCGGCGGAATTCGGAGCGTATGAATTCCCCCTCGCGCAGCCGTTCCCAGAATCGCTCATAGCTGGGATCGCAGGCGTCCTCGGGGGACACGAACATGCGGTGATGCCGACCGCGAATGTCGGTCTCGGTATAGCCGGTAATTGCGAGATAGAGCGGATTGGCGGACAGGATCGTCCCGTCGAGCGCGAATTCGATCATCGCGGTCGATCGCGAGATCGCCTCGAGCATCTTGATTTTGTCCGCGGCGTGCTGATGCTCATGCGTGATATCGTTGGCGAGCTTGAACACGCGCTGCGGGACGCCGTTGCTGTCCAGCACGGGCATATAGGTCGCCTGCAACCAGACTTCGCGACCATCCTTGGCGACGCTGCCGAACTCGGTCTGGATCAGACGCCCCTTGCGCAGCGTGTTCCAGACGGTCGCATAGTCCGCCGTCCCCGCCGCGGTCAGCCGGACGAAGCTGCTGTGATGGCCGCCGATCAGGTCCTGCGCCTCGCGACCGAAGATGCGCAGATAGCGATCATTGACCGCCAGCACCTCGCCTTCCATCGAGAATTGCACCGTCGGGATCGAACGTGCCAGCGCGTCGACGACGAACGGGGCGTTCGCCATATCCCATCTGCCGCCGCCGTCCGCGACGTTGATCTTCGTATCCATGCCGAAACTCTCGGAGTGACGGGCGTGCAACGACACGTCCGGCCTCCATTATAGGCCGGCACCATGGGGTCCCGGGCGTGTCGGCGCTTTTTTGGCGCGGTCCGGGCGACGAACCGTGCGGCCTAGTGCGGCACGGCGCGCCCGGCGATCATGCAGAGGATACAGCCAGACCCGATGAGCATGCCGGGGAGGAACAGCATCGCCGCGGCGATATGCGGCATGTCCCGGTAGAGAAGATAATGCGGCCGGTCGGACACATAGATGCTGAACCCGCAGACGATCAGCGCCGTTGCCAGGCAAATCATGGCAAGCGAAACCTTGGGAACGGCGTCCCCGACATGCTCCTCGTCATGCTTCGACGGCCGCATCAGGATCACCGAGAGGGCATAGGTTGCGGATATTCCAACGATAATTCCGACGATAAGTATCGTCACCGGCCGATCAAGTATAAGCGAGCATGCCAATATGAATCCAAGCGGGATCATTAAACCAAGCGCTAGCCCGAGCGCTATTGTAAGGAATCTCAATGTTCCGCTGTCATGATCAAAGGCCGCTCTCATGGCTGTCCTAATCTCTCCTCGTGCAGGGCTTGCCACATTTACTGTGTTTTCGCTCATGATTTAGATCATCTTGTACGAATAACTTGAAATTTGCTGATCTGGATCATTGCGGTGAAGGTGAAGACTTTCGGACTGCAATCGGTTGCATACTCGGCGTCGGTCGTTGCTGTGACCGCCTGGGTAGTCCCGACGCCTGGGGATGGCGGGCGCCTGCGCAGCAATAGCCACTGGTCGGTGCATGGGCTTGCACGAGCGGCACGCCTCGGCTATGCGCGCCAACTTCCAACATCTGATGATGGAACCTGCGGGAGACGCGCGTCGAGCGTGCGTCGTTCGTACCGCTAGACTCGAAACCGGGCTGTACGCGCTTATGCGGGCGGCCCCTATCAAGAGAGTGACATGGCTAAAAAGATTACCGGATACATTAAGCTGCAGGTCCCTGCAGGCGAGGCAAAGCCCGCGCCGCCGATCGGGCCTGCGCTGGGTCAGCGCGGCGTGAACATCATGGAGTTCTGCAAGGCGTTCAACGCCGGCACGAGCGAACTGAAGAAGGGCATGCCGATCCCGACCGTCATCACGGTCTATGCGGATCGCTCGTTCTCGTTCGAGACGAAGACCCCGCCGGCATCGTACCTGATCAAGGAGGCCGCTGGTCTCAAGTCAGGTTCGAAGGAGCCGGGCAAGGTCGTCGCTGGCAAGATCAAGCGCTCGCAGCTGAGCGAGATCGCCACGACGAAGATGAAGGACCTCAACGCCAACGATATCGACGCTGCGACGAAGATCATCGAAGGCAGCGCCCGCGCAATGGGCCTCGAAGTGGTGGAGGGCTGATATCATGGCAAAGCTGACCAAGAAGCAGAAGGCCGTCACGGTCGACACCGTCAAGCTGCACGCAATCGACGAGGCGATCGCCCTCGCACGCTCGGGCGCCACGTCGAAATTCGACGAGACGATCGAAGTCGCGCTGAACCTGGGCGTCGATCCGCGTCACGCAGACCAGATGGTCCGCGGCGTGGTGACGCTGCCCAAGGGCACCGGCAAGACCGTTCGCGTCGGCGTGTTCGCCCGCGGCGCGAAGGCTGAAGAGGCTCTCGCCGCAGGCGCAGACGTCGTCGGCGCGGAAGACCTGATGGAAACCATCCAGGGTGGCACGATCGATTTCGATCGCTGCATCGCGACCCCGGACATGATGGGCATCGTCGGTCGTCTCGGTAAGGTGCTGGGCCCCAAGGGCCTGATGCCGAACCCGAAGCTCGGCACGGTGACGATGAACGTCGCGCAGGCGGTCAAGGACGCCAAGGGCGGCCAGATCGAATACCGCGTCGAGAAGGCCGGCATCATCCATTCGGGCATCGGCAAGGCGTCGTTCCCGGCAGAAGACCTGCGCGCGAACTTCGACGCGCTGGTTGACGCCGTGGTCAAGGCCAAGCCGTCGGGCGCGAAGGGCAAGTATGTCCGCAAGATCGCGGTTTCGAGCACCATGGGTGCCGGGATCAAGGTCGACACGACGGAAGTCGCCGGCGCCTGATCGGCGTTCGCGCTTTCGAGTGTTAGGAAAAGGGCCGGGAGAGCGATCTCCCGGCCCTTTTTGCATCAGGGCCGCCTGGTGCGCTCAGGTCGCATCGGCTGGAAAGTCCGCACCCAGGCTGATGTCGCGCGCCGCCTCAATCGCGGCCAGCCGTTCGCGCAGCTTTGCGGTCACGGCTTCATAGCCGAATGCGCCGAGCACCAGATGGCGCGGCGGCACGTCCTCGCCGACCGCGGCGATGATCGCCTCGCCCGCCCGGACCGGATCCCCGGCCTGCGTCCCGCTGACGTCCTTCGTCCCCGCCATCCGCGCGCCCGCGGTATCGGCATAATCGGCAATCTGGCTCGGCGTCTGGCGGAGTGATCGCCCCGCCCAGTCGGTGCGGAACGGCCCCGGCTCGACACAGGTCACGCCGATGCCGAGTGGCCCGACCTCGGCAAGCAGCGCGTCGGACCAGCCCTCGACCGCATGCTTCGATGCCGCATAATAGCCCGATCCCGGAAACCCGATGAGCCCGGCGACCGAGGTGAAGTTGACGATGTTGCCGCTGCCCTGTGCGCGCATGATCGGCAGGACCGCGCGGGTGATCGCGAACAGCCCGAACACATTGGTGTCGAACTGGGCACGGATCTCGGCCTCGTCCCCCTCTTCGGCGGTCGCCTGATAGCCATAGCCCGCATTGTTCACGAGCACGTCGATCTGGCCGAACTTGGCCTTGGCCGCTGCGACCGCCGCCTCGACCTGCGCCTGATCGTTGACGTCGAGCGCGAGGGCGAGCGCGATGTCGTCATGGCCCTCGACAAGGTCGGCGACCCGGTCTGCATCGCGCGCGGTGACGACGGCGCGCCACCCGCGATCGAGCACCAGCCTCGCGAGATCGCGGCCGAAGCCGGTGGAGCAGCCCGTGATGAACCAGACGGGCGATGCGGGGAGAGTCATGGACGAACCTTTCCGGATACGCTGGATATGCGTTCGCAGGAGGTAACGCCGAAAGCCGGGGACGGGTCCGTTATGCGACCCGCCCCCTGCCCTGTTTACAGCCCGATGATACCGCCATCGTTCTTGGTGATGACGATCGTCGACGAACGCGGACGCGACGGGGTCGCGACCGCGCCGGCCTGGTTCGCGGGCCAGCTGCTGGTGATGTTGGTGGGACCACCATTCTCGCCGGGATGCTGGATGTTGACGAACAGCGAGCGGCCATCCGGGGTCGAGTGGATGCCGGTGATCTCGCATTCCTTCGGTCCGACCAGGAAGCGGCGCAGCGTCGTGGCCGGCGCCTTGCCGATCCGCGTCGTGACCGTGTTGCTGGTCCCGCCGAGCGTGCTCGTCACGGCGCGCGTGCCGCCGTCGCCGACACGGCCCGGAATTGCCGCGAGCAGCATGCAGTTGGTGACGTCGGTATAGGCGCCGTCATCGGTCTCGATCCACATCACCGGGGTGACGTTGCCGGTCGGATTGCTCGGCAGGCCGAACCACAGGCCATCGGGCGACGAGAAGTCGTTCGTCGCGTCGAGCCCCGACAGGTTGATGTTGGTCGCATCGAGATCGCTGCCCGCACCGAATGCGTAGATGTCCCACGTAAAGGCGGTCGCCTCCGACGTGTCGCCGGTCTCGCGCAGACGGATGACATGGCCGTTGGCGTTGCCCGTGGTCTGGCCACCGGTGGTCTTGGGATCGGTATAGGCCCGCGGGTTCGAGGCATCGACATTCGCCGCGGTGCGCGACGAGTTGTTGGTCAGCGTGCAGTACATCTCGCCCGTCGCCGGGTTCACCGCGGTCCATTCGGGACGATCCATCTTGGTCGCGCCCAGCACGTCGCCCGCCAGACGCGCATTGATCAGCACATCGGCCTGATCCGCAAACGGATAGGTCGTGTTGGCGCTGGTCAGCGGCCCCTGACCGAACACCAGCGGCAGCCACTGGCCCGAACCGTCGGCGTTCAGCTTGGCGACATAGAGCGTGCCCGAGTCGAGATATTTGTCGCCGATCGCGAGCCGGTTGGTCGCGGTCGCGTCTGCAGCCGACCAGGGCGTGGCGGACACGAACTTGTAGATATATTCGTTCTGCGCATCGTCGCCCATGTAGAAGGCCGGCTTGACGCCCGCGATCGTCCGGCCGATCTCGCAACCCTCATGGTTCATGCGGCCGAGCGCGGTGCGCTTGCGCGGGGTAGATGCGGGATCGAACGGATCGATCTCGACCACCCAGCCATATTGGAACGCCTCGTTGCGGAAATCGCCGGTGGCATCGGTCGCGGCGGTCGTGGTGACGTTCCAGCGCGCATAGAGCGTGTTGGCGGAATCGGCCGGCACGACCGAGGCCCAGCCGTAATTGCCGTTGAACGTGGTGGCGTTGGCCGTCTCGCGGATACCATAGCGGGCGAGCGAGACATTCTGCTTGGCGGTCGACCCGCCGCGCGCGGCGACGTCACCGAACTGGCGACGGAAATAGCCCGCCCAATTCTCCTCGTTGGTCAGATAGGTGTGCCACGGCATCGTGCCGTTCGCGCAGTTGTTGATCGTCCCGCGACCCGCCGTGCCGTCGGTCGAATAGCGCGTCCTGAGCAGCGCATTGCCGCGGACCGGACCACTGAAGCTCATCGGCGTCAGCGGCGTGATACGGCGGTTGAGCGCCGAGGCGGGGACATAGCTCCAGGCGGTGGCCGAGCGGCTGATCTCGATCACCGAGACGCCGTGGCATTCCATTTCCTTCAGCGCCTCGGACTCGGGGCGGACACCGCCCGCACCGATCGCGCCGCCAGTGCTGGTCGCGCCGTTGGGGTGCAGATAGGCCTGGGTGATATTCTCATGGTTGAGCACGAGCAGGCCGCGCGTGTTGCCGTTGGCGTCTGGGGTGCTGCCGGTCGCGGCCAGCCCGAAATAGCTCATGCCGTCATGATGGTCGCCCGCACGGCGTGCGAAGTTCGTGTCACTGCCGTCATTGGCATAGGCGCCGACGCCGCTCGCGATCGGATCGCCCAGGCGATAGAGCACGGTGACGCTGTAGCCGGCCGGCACCGCGACGACGTCGGCAAGGCTCTTGGGGACCGCGGTGAAGTCGAGCCGCGCCGGGCTGACCGTGACGCTGGTCGAGGTCTCGCTGCGGATGCCGTCGGTGCTGGTGCCGGTGAAGGTGAAGGTGAGCGTGGTGTCGGCAGCGACGCTGGGTGCGGTGAAGGTCGCGGTTGCGGTGTTCGCGTTGGCGAGCGTCACGGCCGGGCCGCCGGTCTGGGCCCAGGCGACACCCGTCGCGCTGCCCGACGCTACCGTGCCCGTCAGCGTGACCGTCTTGCCTGCCGAGGTCGCGCCCGATGCACCGGCCTGCACGGTGACCGCACGCCGCGGATCATCCTCGTCGCAACCCGCGAGCAGCATGCCGCCGAACACCGCGGCGGTCGCGGCGGACAGGCCACCCATCAGTGTCTGGCGACGCGAATAGCGCACCGCGATCAGATCGTTCAGATGCGGATTGGCGCTGGTGTTCGTGTCGATATCGCCATCGTGATAGGCCATCGTCATGTTCGTCGGAATTTTCATACGTCCCCCCGGATCGGCCGATCTGACCGCTGCGGGGAGCTTTGGCCGGGTAAAGCGGCAGTGCGGTGAAGGAACGGAGACACCTCCGCGTCAGTCGCGTGACGGTTCCGCGACACCCACCGGACCGCATCTGGGCGATTGACTTCGCGGCCGATTCGGCTATGCGGCGGCTTCGTTCGGCGGGTCCGCCTGCCGAACTCCGTCCGAGACAGTGGGTGCGCCGGGTTTGCCGGCGCTTAATCTCCCACCTAGACGGGGAATGAGATTTTGCGGAGCGCTTCCGGCGCCTGCCCTCTCCCATGCCCCATCGACGAGACACCCGGAAGCGCGGGCTTGTCTGCGCCTCCGGTTAGTAACCGGGTCCACCGTGCAAATGGTGAACCTGAAAACGTGGAGAATGGCATGGATCGTGATCAAAAGACCGCGGCCGTAGCCGAGCTGAACCGCACCTTCTCCGAGGTCGGCGTCGTCGTTGTGACGCGCAACCTCGGCCTGACCGTCGCACAGTCCACTGTGCTGCGGAACAAGATGCGCGACGCCGGCGCGACCTACAAGGTCTCGAAGAACAAGCTTGCCAAGATCGCAATGGACGGCACCGACTACAGCTCGCTGGGCGACATGCTCACGGGTCCGGTCGGTCTGGCCAGCTCCATCGATCCCGTCGCGGCCGCCAAGGTGGCCGTGGAATTCGCGAAGACGAACGACAAGTTCGAAATCGTGGGTGGGGCGATGGGCGCGACGACCCTCGACGTCGACGGTGTGAAGGCGCTCGCAACGCTGCCCTCGCTGGATGAACTGCGTGCCAAGATCCTCGGCCTCATCGTGGCACCTGCCACGAAGCTGGCGACGATCACGCAGGCTCCGGCAGCGCAGCTCGCGCGCGTGCTTTCCGCCTACGCGGAGAAGGAAGCCGCCTGATCTTGCAGGCTCTTTCGTTACTTTTTGAACTGATGGGGCACATGCCCCGAGATGGAGATTTATCATGGCAGACCTGAACGCGCTCGTTGAGAGCCTGAGCGAACTGACCGTTCTCGAAGCAGCTGAGCTTTCGAAGCTGCTCGAAGAGAAGTGGGGCGTTTCGGCCGCAGCAGCGGTTGCAGCACCGGCAGCTGGCGGCGGCGCAGCCGCACCGGCCGCTGAAGAGCAGACCGAATTCGACGTCATCCTGACCGGCGACGGTGGCAAGAAGATCAACGTCATCAAGGAAGTCCGCGCGATCACGTCGCTCGGCCTGACCGAAGCAAAGACGCTGGTCGAGTCGGCTCCCAAGGCCGTCAAGGAAGGCGTGTCGAAGGACGAAGCCGCCAAGATCAAGGCACAGCTCGAAGCAGCTGGCGCGACCGTCGAGGTCAAGTAAGCCGCAGCGGGAGAGACGCTTCAGCCACGCTGAAGCGCACTCCCCGCAAGGCCGGCCGGCGGCATTCATGCCGACCGACGAAGCAGGGGCTTTGCCCCTGCTGGCCGCAGCTAAAAAAAGGGCGGCCCCAGCGATGGGGTCGCCTTTTTTTTGTGCCTGATAGAACGCAACCGGGCCGGATCGATGCAACCCGGCCTGTCGTCTGAGCGGCTAGACCATGATCGCGGGCGCATGGGGCCGCGCGGCGATCCCGTCATACATGCGCGCGGGGATATCGAGCCAGAACGGCGCAAGCTTGGCCGAATCGACGCGCTCGACACCGATCGCCCACGCGCGCGCGGTCTGACCGGCGATCGCCCCGCTGGCATAGCGGATGTTGACCGCGACGATCGGCACGAACATCGGCCGGTCGGCCGCGGTCATGCTGTGGATCGCCTCGCGCGACATGGCCGAGACCGTCCGGATCGTGCGTGACTCGCCCGGCGCGAGCGTGAACGGCGCGGTCGCCGGACGCGGGACCTGACCCGCATTCACGGCCGTCAGATCGGCGTCCTGACCGGCATGCGCGCTCAGCAGGACCGCCTGGATGCGTATCGCCTCCGCGATGCCCGCGCCGACATTCGTCACCACGAGCTCACACTCGGCCGTCGCGCTGAGCAGGTTCAACCCAGCACGAAGCGGGCGCAGCTCGACCGACAGACGCGCCCGCTCCGGCTCGCGCGCGCGCCGGTCGAGAAATTGCGGGGTTGCCGACGTCGCGGGCTCAGGCGCTGACGGCGGTACGATTGCCGGGGTCGGCGTCACCACCCGCGCGGGGCTCGGCGGGACCGGCGCCGGCGTGGGTAGCGGGGGAAGCGGCCTTGCTGGCGGTGCCTCGGCTTCAATCAGCGGTTCGGGCTCGTGATAGTCCAGCCGATCATGCCGTTTACGCGGCCCCCTGCGCAGCAACCACAGTGCGATGACGACGATCGGGATGACCGCCAGCCAGAGCCAGAACGGCATCGCCCTGCCCTGCTCCGGCGCGGCGATCGTGCGTTCGACAGGGGCGGAGGACGACGCGGCGGCGGGTGCGACTTCGGGGCTCGCGGTGGTTGCCGGAACGGCTGGTGCCGGAGTCGTCGGCGCCGTGGTGGCGGTCGATGCGGGCGCCGGATCCGTCCGAACGTCCGCCGCGTCGCGCGGTGCGGCGGCCGGCAGGGGCTCCGCTGCGCGCCTGGACGTCGTCGCGGCATCGACCCGCCCGGCTCGCGGCGTATCCGGCTCTGCACTGCGTGTCGCCGGCGCCCGCGCGGGGGTGCGGCTGCGCGGCAGTGCGTCCGCGGTCGTCGGAGCCGGCAGAACCAGTCGCGGCGTATCGGGTACGGGAACCGCTGCCGTCCCCGTGTCGCGGGCCTGTAGCGGCTCGAGCCCGCGAACCGTCCCGGCGGGCGCCGGTGGGGTCGACTGCTGCGACGCGGCGTCCGACGTCTGGCCCGCCTCCTGCGCGACCGCGGGCGGCGCCAGCGCCAGGCCGGCCGGCACGATCAGAAGCGCGCGGCGCCATTGTATGCTCATCGTCGAAAATTCCCTCCTGCAACGCTAGCGCGGGGAGGCCGAACGGGTCGCGGCGGCAAGCCGCCATGCGATGAGCCGCGCCGCGAGGGCGACCAGATGAACGTCCGCATCGCGAACTGCTGGCCTTCAGATCACGCGGACGTGCGCGAAGCTCCCCGCCGCCATCGGCCGGCCCCAGTAGAAGCCCTGCGCACAGCGAGCGCCCAGGTCGCGTGCGATCGCGAGATGCTCTTCGGTCTCGACCCCCTCGACGACCGTGCTCAGCCCCCGCGCGTGGCAGGACCGGACGACCTCGCGCAGGATGCCGAGTTCGTGCACGTGGCGTGCGCAATGGCCGAAAAAGTCCTTGTCGATCTTCAGCTCGGCGATCGGCAAAGTGAAGACGCGATCGAAATTCGTCGCCCCCTTGCCGAAATCGTCGAGCGAGAACACCACGCCCAGATCGCGCAACCCGTTCATGTCGCGGACCAGCCGCTGGGTATCGACCGGCCGGGCATCCTCGGTGATCTCGATGATCAGGACGCCCCGTCCCGGTCCGTTCGACGCGACGCCGCGCCGGCGCAGTTCATCGCCCAGCGCCGCCTGGAACAGCGGATCGGCCAGCACCGCCTGGCTGCAATTGATCGCAACCGGCGCGGACCGTTGCTCGACGCTCAGCGCAAGCCAGAGGTCGAGCGCGGCGGTGACCGCCTTCATCGTCGCTGCCGCCTCGATCCCCGCATCGGTCATCGCGGCGAACAGCCATTCGGGGTTCACACCCGGGATGTTGCGCAGCCGGGCGAGCGCTTCATAGCCAACAACCTGATCGGTGGTCAGGTCAATTTTGGGCAGGAACTCGTAATGCAGGTTGGGCAGCAGCCGCGATCCTGCAAGCAGCGCCGCGATCATGCGCCGGTCGCCCGCAGCGTCTTCCGACCGGCCCGTTCCGGTCGCGAGCGACGCGAGGATCGCGGTGAGTGCGCCGATCTTGTAGGTCCGCTCGAGCGACCCGACGAGCGGATGCTCGCCGATCATCGCCTCGCCGAGGACGGCGGACGGATATTCGCCCGGCGGCCGCAACTCGATCACCGGGCAGATCCGGCCGTCGTGCCCGATCTGATCGAGCACGGTGATCAGATCGTCGCCCCGCGATTGCGCGTCGGCAATCACGACGTCGGGCGCGAACGCCGTTCCCGCCGCGATCTCCGCCGCATGGCCGATCCAGGCGACGGAGTAGCCCCGCGACCGAAGCTCGGCATGCGCCTGGCACGATGCCGCGTCGGCGGCATGGACGAACAGCAGTCGCGGCAGAACCGCGCGTGCCTCCCCCGCCACAGGCAGACAAGCGCCCGCCACAGGCAGACAAGCAGAGGCCGGGCTTGCCAGCCCCGGGCCGAAACCGGCCGTCGCACCCGGTGGGGGCGCCAGACTGGGATCGGCGCTCACGCGGACGGGTCCGACCGGGCGGCTATCGACATGGGCGTGAACTCGGCAATAGGGTGGACGCTGACGAATGACGGCTGAACGACACCGGCAAGGCCCCGCCGTGCGGCGGATTCAATCCCGGTAGCCAATTGGTATCTACTAATCCTGGTCAGGACTGTCATCCCCGCGAACAGCGCCGCATCCGCAGCAGGTCGCTCATCGCCCAATAAGCCGTTGCGTGGCATTGTGATTTTATTACAACTATTTTTCCACGGGCCGCTGCGCCGCGCTCGCCTGGCCGCGAGGGCATCCCGTCTTCGACATTTTCCGCGCGAGACCGGACCGCTTTGACAAGCGCCGACCACCGCCCTATATGAGCCACTCACCACAGCATCCGGGAAATGACAGGCCGTCGCGCAGCATGTCGATCGTATTGGATGCCGGGGTTTCATTCGCCGAAAGCCGCCGCATGTGATTGCGCGCGGCCTTTTTGCGTTACTGCACGCCCCGTCCGGGGGTTCCCGGGCACGAATTTACGGCTGACCCGTCAGTTTATTGAGGGCAAATAACCTATGGCTTCCAAGGCGATCAACGAGGGCGCTGCCAAGCAGCGTCGCGACGGCGGCACCGCAAAGCGTCGCATCCGCAAGGTCTTCGGCAACATCCACGAAGTCGTGCAGATGCCGAACCTGATCGAAGTCCAGCGCGAGAGCTACGAGCAGTTCCTGCGCTCCGACAAGTCGATCGGCCATGTCTCGGGTCTCGAGAAGACGCTGCGCAGCGTGTTCCCGATCCAGGATTTCGCCGGCACGGCCTATCTCGATTTCGACGATTACGTTCTTGAGCCGCCGAAATTCGACGTCGAGGAATGCCGCCAGCGCGGGATCACCTATGCCGCGCCAATGCGCGTCACGCTGCGTCTGACCGCGTTCGAGGTCGATCCCGATACCGAGGCCAAGTCGGTCATCGATATCAAGGAGCAGGACGTGTACATGGGCGACATGCCGCTCATGACCGAGAACGGCACGTTCTTCATCAACGGCACCGAGCGCGTCATCGTCAGCCAGATGCACCGTTCGCCGGGCGTCCTGTTCGACCACGATCGCGGCAAGACGCACGCATCGGGCAAGTATCTGTTCGCTGCCCGCGTCATTCCGTATCGCGGCTCGTGGCTCGATTTCGAGTTCGACGCGAAGGACATCGTCAACGTCCGCATCGATCGCAAGCGCAAGCTGCCCGTCACGGCGCTGCTCTACGCGCTCGGCATGACGTCGGAAGAGATCCTCAACTATTTCTACAACCGCGTGACGTTCGTCCGCGGCCAGGGTGGCTGGATCGTTCCGTTCCAGGTCGAGAACTGGCGTGGCCAGAAGCCGATGTTCGACATCGTCGATGCGAAGACCGGCGAAGTCGTGTTCCCGAACGGCCAGAAGATCAGCCCCCGCGCTGCGAACAAGGCGTTCAAGGACGGTCTGACCGACCTGCTGATCCCGACCGAGGAAATCTTCGGCCGCTATTCGGCATACGACCTGATCGACGAGTCGACCGGCCGCATCTACATCGAAGCCGGTGACGAAGTGACCGCCGAGAACCTCGAGCTGCTCGACCAGGCAGGGATCGAGCGTCTCGACCTGCTCGACATCGATCACGTCGCAACGGGTCCTTGGATCCGCAACACGCTCAAGGTCGACAAGGCCGAAGAGCGCGAGCAGGCGCTGTCCGACATCTACCGCGTGATGCGCCCCGGCGAGCCGCCGACGCTGGAGACGGCCGAGGCGCTGTTCTCGGGTCTGTTCTTCGATCCGGATCGCTACGACCTGTCGGCCGTGGGCCGTGTGAAGCTCAACATGCGTCTCGACCTCGACGTCGAGGACACCGTCACGACGCTGCGCACCGAGGACATTCTCGAGGTCATCAAGACGCTCGTGAACCTCAAGGACGGCAAGGGCGAGATCGACGATATCGACAACCTCGGTAACCGTCGTGTCCGTTCGGTCGGCGAGCTGCTCGAGAACCAGTATCGCGTCGGCCTGCTCCGCATGGAGCGCGCCGTGAAGGAGCGCATGTCGTCGGTCGACGTCTCGACCGTCATGCCGAACGACCTGATCAACGCGAAGCCTGCGGTTGCCGCGGTCCGCGAATTCTTCGGCTCGTCGCAGCTGTCGCAGTTCATGGATCAGACCAACCCGCTGTCGGAAGTCACCCACAAGCGTCGCGTGTCGGCCCTTGGACCGGGTGGTCTGACGCGCGAGCGCGCCGGCTTCGAAGTCCGCGACGTTCACCCGACGCACTATGGCCGCATCTGCCCGATCGAGACGCCGGAAGGCCCGAACATTGGTCTGATCAACTCGCTTGCCAGCTTCTCGCGGGTGAATAAGTACGGCTTCATCGAGACCCCGTACCGCAAGGTCGTCGACCACAAGGTGACCGACGACGTCGTGTACCTGTCGGCGATGGAAGAGGCCAAGCACACGATCGCGCAGGCCAACGCCGATCTGACCGGCGACGGCGGCTTTACCGAGGAGCTCGTCTCGTCGCGTCAGGCGGGCGAATTCCTGATGGCGCTGCCCGACAACATCACTTTGATGGACGTCAGCCCGAAGCAGCTCGTCTCGGTCGCCGCATCGCTCATTCCGTTCCTGGAAAACGATGACGCCAACCGCGCGCTGATGGGCTCGAACATGCAGCGTCAGGCCGTGCCGCTCGTCCAGGCCGAGGCGCCGTTCGTCGGCACCGGCATGGAAGAGACGGTCGCGCGTGACTCTGGCGCCGCCATCTCGGCAAAGCGTGCGGGCATCGTCGATCAGGTCGACGCGGCGCGTATCGTGATCCGTGCAACCGGCGAGATCGATGCCGGCAAGTCGGGCGTCGACATCTACACGCTGATGAAGTTCCAGCGCTCGAACCAGTCGACCTGCATCAACCAGCGTCCGCTGGTGAAGGTGGGCGATGTGGTCCGTGCCGGCGACGTGCTTGCCGACGGCCCGTCGACCGAGTTCGGCGAGCTGGCGCTGGGTCGCAACAGCCTCGTCGCGTTCATGCCGTGGAACGGCTACAACTACGAGGATTCGATCCTGATCTCCGAGCGGATCGTGAAGGACGACGTGTTCACGTCGATCCATATCGACGAGTTCGAGGTGATGGCCCGCGACACGAAGCTCGGGCCTGAGGACATCACGCGTGACATCCCGAACGTCGGCGAGGAAGCGCTTCGCAACCTCGACGAAGCGGGCATCGTCTACATCGGTGCAGAGGTCGAGCCAGGCGACATTCTCGCGGGCAAGATCACGCCGAAGGGTGAATCGCCGATGACGCCGGAGGAGAAGCTTCTCCGCGCGATCTTCGGCGAGAAGGCCAGCGACGTGCGCGACACCTCGCTTCGCCTGCCGCCGGGCGTGTCGGGTACGGTCGTCGACGTTCGCGTCTTCAACCGTCACGGCATCGACAAGGACGAGCGCGCGATGGCGATCGAGCGCGAGGAGATCGAGCGCTTGAAGAAGGATTCGGACGACGAGCGTTCGATCCTGAACCGTGCGACCTGGTCGCGTCTTCGCGAGATGCTGCTCGACCAGACGGCCACTTCGGCGCCCAAGGGCGTCAAGAAGGGCGTCGTGATCGACATGGATCTGCTCGACAGCGTCGACCGCCACGAGTGGTGGAAGTTCGCGGTCGCCGACGACAAGATCCAGAGCGATCTGGAAGCGGTCAAGATCCAGTATGACGATGCCGCCAAGCTGATCACGGACAAGTTCCACGATCGTCGCGAGAAGCTGGAGCGTGGTGACGAGCTGTCGCCGGGCGTGCTGAAGATGGTAAAGGTGTTCGTCGCGGTGAAGCGCAAGCTGCAGCCGGGCGACAAGATGGCCGGCCGTCACGGGAACAAGGGCGTCATCAGCCGCATTCTGCCGGCGGAGGACATGCCGTTCCTCGCCGACGGGACGCCGGTCGATATCGTGCTCAACCCGCTGGGCGTGCCGTCGCGCATGAACGTCGGGCAGATCTTCGAGACGCATCTGGGCTGGGCCGCACGCGGTCTGGGTCAGCAGATCACCCACGCGCTCGAAACCTGGCGCGAGGAGAATCCGGAGGCCAAGGCCGGTGCGATGCCGGAGGCGGTCCGCGATCGTCTCAAGACGGTCTATGGCGAGCAGTATCACGAAGAGATCGACGCCCGTTCGGGTGACGAGATCATCGAGCTGGCCAAGAACCTGAAGGGCGGCGTGCCGATGGCGACGCCGGTGTTCGATGGTGCACGCGAGGCGGACGTGTCGGCGATGCTGGAACTGGCGGGTCTCGACCCGTCGGGCCAGTCGGACCTGTTCGACGGACGTACCGGCGACAAGTTCGATCGCAAGGTGACGGTTGGGTACATTTACATGCTCAAGCTCCACCATCTGGTCGACGACAAGATCCACGCACGGTCGATCGGGCCATACTCGCTCGTCACGCAGCAGCCGCTGGGTGGTAAGGCGCAGTTCGGTGGTCAGCGCTTCGGCGAGATGGAGGTCTGGGCACTCCAGGCCTACGGGGCGGCGTACACCTTGCAGGAAATGCTCACGGTGAAGTCGGACGACGTGGTCGGCCGCACCAAGGTCTACGAGGCGATCGTCAAGGGTGACGACACATTCGAGGCGGGCATTCCGGAGAGCTTCAACGTGCTCGTCAAGGAAATGCGCTCGCTGGGCCTGAATGTGGACCTGAAGCAGTCGGAGCCCGGCTTCGACAGCGACGGCATCCAGATCGCGGCGGAGTAACGCGGTTGAACTAGCTCCCCTCCCGCGACGGGTTCCCATCAAAGTAGCACTTTGATGGGGCCCTTCCGGGAGGGGCCGGGGGTGGGCTCCCGGCCGGTGATGGAGCGCCAAGATCGAACCGGGTGCCCACCCCTTCCCAAGCAAGAGCTTGGGCCCCTTCCCCTCCCGCTCGCGGGAGGGGAGTTGGAAGGATCAATATATGAACGAAATGACCCCCTTCGCCAATCCGGTCGCCAAGGCCGAGACGTTCGACCAGATCCAGATCGGCATCGCATCGCCGGACAAGATCCGCAGCTGGTCGTTCGGCGAGATCAAGAAGCCCGAGACCATCAACTATCGCACGTTCAAGCCCGAGCGTGACGGCCTGTTCTGCGCGCGCATCTTCGGTCCGATCAAGGATTACGAGTGCCTGTGCGGCAAGTACAAGCGCATGAAGTACAAGGGCATCGTCTGCGAGAAGTGCGGCGTCGAGGTTACCGTCTCGAAGGTCCGCCGCGAGCGCATGGGCCATATCGAGCTCGCCGCCCCGGTCGCGCACATCTGGTTCCTGAAGTCGCTGCCGTCGCGCATCGGCCTGCTGCTCGACATGCAGCTCAAGCAGCTCGAGCGCGTGCTGTACTTCGAGGCGTACATCGTCATCGAGCCGGGCCTGACCCCGCTCGAGAAGTATCAGCTGATGACCGAGGACGAGCTCCTCGACGCGCAGGACCAGTATGGCGAGGACGCGTTCTCGGCCGGTATCGGTGCCGAGGCGGTCCGCATCATGCTGGAGTCGCTCGATCTCGAGGGTGAGCGTACCACGCTGCTCGAAGAGCTCGCGGTCACCAAGTCTGAGCTCAAGCCCAAGAAGATCATCAAGCGGCTGAAGGTCGTCGAGAGCTTCATCGATTCGGGCAACCGCCCCGAATGGATGATCCTCGAGGTCGTGCCGGTCATCCCGCCCGAACTGCGCCCGCTGGTGCCTCTGGACGGTGGTCGTTTCGCGACGTCGGATCTGAACGATCTGTATCGCCGCGTGATCAACCGCAACAACCGCTTGAAGCGCCTGATGGAGCTCCGCGCGCCGGACATCATCGTCCGCAACGAGAAGCGCATGCTGCAGGAGGCCGTCGACGCACTGTTCGACAATGGTCGCCGCGGTCGCACGATCACGGGCGCCAACAAGCGTCCGCTCAAGTCGCTGTCCGACATGCTCAAGGGCAAGCAGGGCCGCTTCCGCCAGAATCTTCTCGGCAAGCGCGTCGATTACTCGGGTCGTTCGGTCATCGTGACCGGGCCTGAGCTCAAGCTGCACCAGTGCGGCCTGCCGAAGAAGATGGCGCTCGAGCTGTTCAAGCCGTTCATCTACGCGCGTCTCGACGCGAAGGGTCTGTCGATGACCCTGAAGCAGGCGAAGAAGTGGGTCGAGAAAGAGCGCAAGGAAGTCTGGGACATCCTGGACGAGGTGATCCGCGAGCATCCGGTCATGCTCAACCGTGCGCCGACGCTTCACCGTCTTGGCATCCAGGCGTTCGAGCCAGTGCTGATCGAGGGCAAGGCGATCCAGCTTCACCCGCTGGTCTGCTCCGCGTTCAACGCCGATTTCGACGGCGATCAGATGGCCGTGCACGTCCCGCTGTCGCTCGAAGCGCAGCTCGAAGCGCGCGTCCTGATGATGTCGACGAACAACATCCTGTCGCCCGCCAACGGCAAGCCGATCATCGTGCCGTCGCAGGACATGGTGCTGGGTCTCTATTATCTGTCGATGATGAAGGAGAACGAGCCGGGCCAGGGCATGCTGCTCGGCGACATGGCCGAAGTGCATCAGGCACTGAACGCCCAGGCCGTGACGCTGCACAGCAAGATCATCAGCCGCGTTCCGCAAACCGATGAGAACGGCAAGCAGTATCTCAAGCGCTACGAGACGACGCCGGGCCGCATGCTGCTCGGCGAGTGCCTGCCGCACAGCCACAAGGTGCCGTTCGACACCGTCAACCGCCTGCTCACCAAGAAGGACGTGGGCGACGTGATCGACGAGGTCTATCGTCACACCGGCCAGAAGGAGACCGTGCTGTTCGCCGATGCGATCATGACGCTCGGCTTCCGCCACGCGTTCCGCGCCGGCATCTCGTTCGGCAAGGACGACATGATCATTCCGGACGCGAAGGTCGGTCTGGTCGATGATACCAAGGCGCTCGTGAAGGACTTCGAGCAGCAGTATCAGGACGGTCTGATCACGCAGCAGGAGAAGTACAACAAGGTGATCGACGCCTGGAGCCGTTGCGGTGACCAGGTCGCGAACGCCATGATGGACGAGATCCGTGCGGTGAAGGTCGATACGGAGACCGGCCGTGAAAAGCCGATCAACTCGATCTACATGATGGCCCACTCGGGTGCTCGTGGTTCGCAGGCGCAGATCAAGCAGCTTGCCGGTATGCGTGGCCTTATGGCCAAGCCGTCGGGCGAGATCATCGAGACGCCGATCATCTCGAACTTCAAGGAAGGCCTGACCGTCCTTGAATACTTCAACTCGACCCACGGCGCTCGTAAGGGCCTCGCGGATACGGCGTTGAAGACGGCGAACTCGGGGTACCTCACGCGTCGTCTGGTCGACGTGTCGCAGGACTGCGTCATCATCGAACCGGATTGCGGCACGACGCGCGCACTCGAAATGAAGGCGATCCTTCAGGGTGGTTCGACGATCGCAAGCCTCGGCGAGCGCATCCTCGGTCGTACGACCGCGGAGGACATCACCGATCCGAAGACCGGCAAGGTCATCATCCCGTCGGGCACGCTGCTCGACGAGCCGATGATCACGACGATCGAAGGCCTCGGCACGCAGTCGTGCAAGATCCGCAGTCCGCTGGTCTGCGAGTCGAAGATCGGCGTCTGCGGCAAGTGCTACGGGCGCGATCTCGCCCGCGGTACGCCGGTGAACATCGGTGAAGCTGTCGGCGTCATCGCCGCGCAGTCGATCGGTGAGCCGGGCACGCAGCTGACCATGCGTACGTTCCACATCGGTGGTGCAGCGCAGCTCAACGAAACGTCGAACCTCGAGGCGCATGCCGACGGTACGGTGCAGTTCCGCGATCTGCGTATCATCGTCGACCAGCGTGGCCGTCGCGTGGTGCTCAGCCGCTCGGGTGAAATCGCGATTGTCGACATGGACGGCCGCGAGCTCTCGGTCGATCGTATCCCGTACGGCGCATATGTGCTGTTCGACGATGGCCACATCGTGTCGCGCGGCGACCGGATGGCCGAGTGGGATCCGTTCACCATGCCGGTGATCACGGAGAACCCGGGCACGATCAAGTATGTCGACCTGATCGAGGGCAAGACGCTCACCGAGCAGACCGACGAAGCCACGGGCATCGCCCAGCGCGTCGTGATCGAATATCGTGCGGCGACCAAGTCGAAGGAGGATCTGCGTCCGCGCATGACCCTGCTCGACGAGACGTCGGGCGAGACCGGCCGCTACATGCTGGCAATCGGTGCGACCCTGTCGGTCGAGGATGGCGCACAGGTGTTCGGCGGCGACGTCGTGGCCCGCGTCAGCCGCGAGAGCGCCAAGACGCGCGACATCACGGGTGGTCTGCCGCGCGTTGCCGAGCTGTTCGAGGCGCGTATTCCCAAGGACTCGGCGATCATCGCCAAGATCTCGGGCCGCGTCGTGTTCGGCAAGGATTACAAGGCGAAGCGCAAGATCGGCATCCAGCCCGAGGATGGCGGCGACGTCGTCGAGTATCTGGTGCCCAAGTCGAAGGTCATCGACGTGCAGGAAGGCGATTACGTCAAGCGCGGCGACAACCTGATCGGCGGCTCGCCCGATCCGCACGACATCCTCGAGACGATGGGTATCGAGCCCCTCGCCGAGTATCTCGTGTCGGAAATCCAGGAGGTCTATCGTCTCCAGGGCGTGAAGATCAACGACAAGCACATCGAGACGATCGTTCGTCAGATGCTGCAGAAGGTCGAGATCACCGATGGCGGCGACACCACGCTGCTGAAGGGCGAGCAGGTCGATCGCGAGGAAATGGACGCGACGAACGAGAAGCTCGACAAGAAGCAGACCCGTGCACAGGGCAAGCCCATCCTGCTCGGTATCACCAAGGCGTCGCTGCAGACCCGCAGCTTCATCTCGGCGGCATCGTTCCAGGAGACCACCCGCGTTCTCACCGAGGCCGCGGTTCAGGGTAAGCAGGACATGCTGATGGGTCTGAAGGAGAACGTGATCGTCGGCCGGCTCATCCCGGCAGGCACCGGCGCAGGCCTCAACCGCCTGCGGGTCGTGGCGAACAGCCGCGATGCCTCGATGCGCGTCGCCCAGCGCAAGATGGCCGAAGCCTCGATCATCGCGCCGAAGTCGGCGAAGGAAGAGCATGACGCCGAACTCGCCCGCTCGCCGCGCGACTCCGGCGGCACGGGGGACGACGCGCTTGGCGAAGTCGTGACCTCGGGCACCGGCACCGATGCGGATGCCGGCGAGTATCTGAACAAGCCGGAGTAATGGGGCGAATCAGACGCCAGTGAAAAGGCCGCCGTCCGGATATCCGGGCGGCGGCCTTTGTCGTTTCAGGCGACTGGCGGGGCGGACGGGTCGAACCGTCCGCCCTGGCGGGTCAGCCGGCGGCTTCGCCCATGGTTCGCGGGATCGTCCGGAGCTGCTGGCCGGTGACCCGCAGCTCGTTGAACGCGGGCGGACTGCCGCGCGTCCGCTTGGACAGGGTGCCGGCACCGATCATGCGGATCTCCCGGCCGCTGCGTTCGACGGGAATGTCGAAGGGGTCGTGGACATGACCTGACAGCACGGCATGCGCTCCCGCATCGGCGAGCGCGGTCAATGCGCTGTCGCCATGGCGGGTCTTTGCTGTCCCGGTCGTGCCGCCTTCGATCAGCGGATGGTGCGCGGCAACGAAGACCAGGTGATCCTTCGGCACATCCTTGATCATCGCCAGCGCGCGCGACAGCGACCCCGGGCTGACACGCCCTTTCGACCAGTTCCAGCGCCACTGCGCGCGGGCCGTCGTCTTGAGCGGGACGATCGTGATCCCGGGCAGTTCCAGGGGTTTCTCGATCATCGATTCGACCGCGGCATAACGCTGATAGGGCGAGAAGAACCGGCGGAACGGGTCCCAGTAATAGGGGATATCGTGATTGCCGACCTCGAGCGTGACGGGCACGCCGAGGCTGCGCAACCAGTCGCCGCCACGCTGGAACTCCTCCTTCGTGGCGCGCATCGTCAGATCGCCGGTCATGATCACCGCGTCGGGCCGCTCCGCCGCGACACAGGCGGAGAACCAGGCGAGCGCTGCCGGATCCTCCGCCCCGAAATGAACGTCGCTGACGTGAAACAGCGTGTGCGAAGGTCCTGAAACATCTGCCATGTCAGGCAAGTTCGGCCAGCGTCTTGGGCTGGTGCATCGGACACCCGTTGAACGTCCCGCGGAATCCCGCCGAGAGCTCATAGGTCTCCTTGCGGACGCGATTGACGCCGCCCAGCGGCTGATGCTCGACCACGCCGTGCCACACGCTGTAGGACAGCGCATCGTCGGTATGATCGGTGACGCCATGTTCCCAGGAGATTTGCGGCGCCACCTCGAGCGTGGCGACCGTGACGAACGGGCTCGCCTGCTGATCCCATTCGACGGTCGCGTCCTCGATCGGCATCGCGTCGAGATCGGTGTTCAACTGGACGCGCAGCTCCCAGACACCACCATGCTCGATCAGCTCCTCGCGCACGACCTCGCGCAGCGCATCGGGGCGCGCGGTGATGTCGACCGTGTCGCCGGTCAGTCGCGTCAGCGCGGGTGAGACCGGGAACAGCGCGACCTTGGCGATATAGTCGCCGTAGCGCAGCGGCGTCTGCGAGAAATAGGTCTCGCCAAGCGGGTGAACGGGTTTCGCACCGCCGAGCGTCTTCAGCGTCGCAGACTCCGCCCCGACCGCTTCCAGCGCGGATTCGACGACGCGGAACGTCGCCGACATCGCCTTCTTCACACCGTCGAACCGGTCGGTCGTCTTGGCGAGCAGCTTGAGGTTCTTCGAAAAGGCCTTGGGATCGGGTGCCGCAAAGACCGGCGCGTTGACCATGATGAAGTCCTGCGTCGTCTCGCCTTCAGAGCCCGGCAGGCGATCGCCCTGCACGTCGAGGATCTTCAGCGCGACACCGCGCGGCAGGCTGACACTGTCGTCGAGAATGTCGCCCGCGTTCGTCGATATGCGCAGCACCGCCTCATGACGCCCCGGGTGTGAGAAAATGCCCTGCGCGAGTGTTTCGGGCAGGCCGTCGGCGATCGTCAGCGTGCCGCGCGCGATGCCATGTGCCTTGGCATGAACCGCGCGCACGGCATGCGCATAGTCCTGCGACGTGGTCTCTAGGATCTCGCGAAAGCTGTCCTTGAGCGACGCCAGCGTCTCAGCCTCATCGTCGGCGATGGTCTCGACCGAGGGGGCGAATCGTACGGGCTGGGTGGACATGCGGATCTCCTGTCGTTTCCGATCCAAACCCGCCGAACTCCGCGACGTTCCCGCTGCACGGGCGATCGGTACGATCCCGCACGCTGTTGCAAAGCGCCGCGCCCCGGTCCACGCGGTCGGCGCCCATCGAAGGAGAAACCGATGCAGATTCCCGTCGTCACCGCCCCCACGATCGCGATCGTCGGATCCGCGGCACGGTTTCCGGTCCGCAGGATCTTCTGTGTCGGGCAGAATTACGCCGACCACGCGCGCGAAATGGGGTCGGATCCCGATCGGCAGCAGCCCTTCTTCTTCTCCAAGCCCGCCGATGCCGTCGTGCCCGGTGGCGGCACCCTGCCCTATCCGAGCATGACGCAGGATCTGCATCACGAGGTCGAACTGGTCGTCGCGCTGGGCGCGGGCGGGCGGGACATCGATGCGACGGAGGCGACGGCGAAGATCTTCGGTCATGCGGTCGGTATCGACCTGACGCGGCGCGACCTGCAGGCGGCGGCCAAGGCGGCCGGGCGGCCATGGGACATGGCCAAGGGGTTCGACCGGTCCGCCCCGATCGGCGCGCTCACCCCCGGCGCGCCGCCTGCGACAGGTGCGATCGGGCTGACGATCGACGGCGAACCGCGCCAGTCGGGCGACCTGTCGATGATGATCTGGTCCATCGCCGAAGTCATCGCTGCGCTGTCGCGTCAGGTCGAACTCGCACCCGGCGATCTGATCTTCACCGGCACCCCCGCGGGCGTCGGGCCGATCCTGCCCGGGGTACCGGTCCGCGCGACGATCACCGATCTCGAGCCGCTCGAGGTCCTGTTCGACGCCTGACCGGCGTGCAGGGGTGATGTTTTTGTATAAAACTCAGCGTCCCCGACCTTAGTCGGCTTCCCTTTGTCTCCATCCGCCCGCATGCATCCCCTTCATAAGAAGGGGATGATGATGGCGGATGGATCAACCGGCGGGCTGCTCGACCGGGCACGGACGGTAGCAGGGCCGGGCTTTGATCGTTGGCTGGTGCCGCCCTGCGCGCTCGCCATCCATCTGTGCATCGGCATGGCCTATGGCTTCAGCGTGTTCTGGCTGCCGCTGTCGCGCGCGATCGGGATCACCGATCCGGTGGTCTGCGAAAGCATGACGCTGGCCCAGGCGCTGACGACCACCAGCTGCGACTGGCGGGTCAGCGACCTCGTCTGGACCTACACCCTCTTCTTCGTCGTCCTCGGCGCCGCGGCCGCGATCTGGGGCGGCTGGCTCGAACGCGCCGGTCCGCGCAAGGCCGGCGTCGTCGCCGCCTTCTGCTGGTGCGGCGGGATGGGGATCGGCGCGATCGGCGTGTCGATGCACCAGTTGTGGCTGATCTGGCTCGGTTCGGGCGTGATCGGCGGCATCGGTCTGGGTCTCGGCTATATCTCGCCCGTCTCGACGCTGATCAAATGGTTTCCCGACCGGCGCGGCATGGCGACGGGCATGGCGATCATGGGCTTTGGCGGCGGCGCGATGATCGGCAGCCCCCTCGCCAATTCTCTGATGAAGCACTTCTCCGGCCCGACCGGCGTCGGCGTCTGGCAGACGTTCCTCGTCCTCGCGGTCATCTATTTCGTGTTCATGATGGCCGGCGCGCTCGGCTACCGCGTCCCCGCCGAGGGCTGGAAGCCCGCCGGCTGGACCCCGCCGACCGATGCGAAGGCAGCGATCAGCCGGTTCAACGTCGATCTGAAGGATGCGCACAAGACGCCGCAATTCTGGCTCATCTGGATCGTCCTGCTGCTCAACGTGTCCGCGTCGATCGGCATCATCGGTGTCGCCTCGCCGATGCTCCAGGAGATCTTCGGCGGTCGCCTGATCGATGCGCCGGGCGTGCTCTTCACCGCATTCAGCGACAGTCAGAAGGTCGCCGCGGCGGCGGTCGGCGCCGGGTTCGTCGGCGCGATCAGCCTGTTCAACATCGGCGGCCGCTTCTTCTGGGCGTGGTTCTCCGACCGCCTGGGGCGCAAGCCGCTCTACGCGGTGATCCTGGCGATCAGCGCAGTGCTCTACGGTATCGCCGCCCCGGCACTCGCCGGCACCAGCCTCGGTCTCTTCATCCTCGTCTTCTGCATCCTCGCCTCGACCTATGGCGGCGGCTTCGCGACCGTGCCGGCCTATCTGGCGGACATATTCGGGACAAAGTTCGTCGGTGCGATCCACGGCCGGCTGCTGACCGCCTGGTCGACCGCGGGCGTTGTCGGGCCGCTGCTCGTCGCCAACATGCGCGACGGGCGGATCGCCGCAGGGATCCCGCGCGATCAGGTCTATCAGCCGATCTTCCTGATGCTCGCAGCGATGCTCGTGGTCGGCTTCGTCGCGAACCTGTTCGTGAAGCCGGTGGCAAGCCGCTTCCACATGCCGGTTACCGAGGGCGTGGCCTCGACGACTGCCGTTGACGCCACGACGGCCGCCACCAGCGCACAGCATGGCGGTGGATCGCGGTCGACCGTCATCCTCGCCTGGCTGGCAGTGGGTGTGCCGATCCTCTGGGGGATCTACATGACGCTGTCGAAGGCGGTCATTCTGATCAAGTGACCGAACGCGACACCGCGGTCGCATCGCCGGACAGGCGATCGCGACCCGGTGGTCGGCGTGGAATGGGATTTGCGCTGGCACCGACGGTATCGGCGTGGAGCGGGTGAAGGGAATCGAACCCTCGTCACTTGCTTGGGAAGCAAAAGCTCTACCATTGAGCTACACCCGCATATCGACCGCGCGTCCGTGCGGCGGATGAGCGCCGGCGGTCGCGATGCGATGGCGAGCGTCTATCGGCTCGGCGTTGGCGACGCAAGATGCTTCTCGACGGCGAATGGCATGCTGTCTCAAGGGACGCAGGGCACGACGTAACGAAACTGTCACCCCCGTGTCACCACGCTGCCATTGGTCTGCAATAGGCACCCCGGCAAGCCAGCCCATAGCTGGACCAATCGGGGAACCATCATGATCATCGGCCTGTCACACCGCGCACGCGGTCCTGCTGTCTTGCGCGCGCTTCTCATCGGCAGCGCGATGATCCCGCTTGCGATCGGGATCGCCCGCGCCGAGCCGGTCGATGGCCCCGCCGCAGCCGCAGCCGCCGCCCCGCGTGGCAATGCCAGCATCACCGGCACGATCTCGCAGGCGGGCAGTGGCGACTATCTCGACGGCGCGTCGGTGTCGATTCCCGCTCTCGGCCTCGCCACCGCAGCGGATCGCGCGGGCCGGTTCACGCTGGCCGGGATCCCCGCCGGGACGCATGACGTCGTCGTCCGCTATGTCGGCTTTCCCGATGCCCGACGCAGCGTCACGGTCACCGGCGCGGCGGTCGTGCTCGATGTCGCGATGACGATCGAGACCAACGCGGGCGGCGACGAGATCGTCGTTTCGGGATCGCGCCCGATCGCCGAGTCCGAAGCGGCGGCGCTGCAGATCCAGCGGACCAGCCCCTCGCTCGTCTCGGTGATCGCGTCGGATTCGATCGGGCGCCTGCCCGACCAGAATGTCGCGCAGGCGGTCAGCCGCCTGCCCGGCGTCGGCGTCCAGCGCGACCAGGGCCAGGCGCGCTACATCACGCTGCGCGGCAGCCCGATCAACTGGACGACGCTGTCGTTCGACGGGATCAACGTGGTCAGCCCGGAGGGGCGCGACGCACGGTTCGATTCGATCCCCTCGGCGATCGCGTCGCAGATCATCGTGCGGAAAGCGGTGACCCCCGACATGACCGGCGAGACGATCGCGGGCAATGTCGACATCATCACCCGCTCGGCGTTCGACTATCCGGGGCTGAAGGTTCAGGCCAAGGGCGGCCTCGGCCATGTCGAGCTCGGCAAGAAGACCGAATATGAAGGCTCGCTCGTCGTGTCCGACCGGTTCGACACGGGGATCGGCGAATTCGGCATCGTCTCGTCCGCCAGCCTCTATCGCCGCGGCATGGTCACCGACAATTTCGAGACCGATTTCGAAGCGGTCGACCGCGACCTGCGCCCCGGGTACGAGACGCGCAACTGGGCGCGCGAGACCGAGAACAAGCTCTACCGGCTGACGCGGAAGAACTATTCGCTGTCGAGCCGGCTCGACTGGCGCCCCGCCCCCGGCCACAAGCTGTTCGCGGAGACGATCTACTCCGCGTTCGAGGATGACGAGCAGCGCAACAACTATATCTTCGATCTCGACGACCAGCAGTCGCGCACCCCGAACGGCACCGCAGCGTGCGCGGTCAATGCGCGACCCGCCTCGGGCACCACGGGCTATGCCGATGTCTGTACCGGCAATACGCCCCTGCTCGGCACGGTGTACGGGATCGATCTCAATTCGAACTTCACGGTGCGCAAGTACAAGCAGTCGGTGTTCACCAACACGCTCGGCGGCGATCACGAACTCGGCGACTGGAAGGTCGCGTGGCGCGGCAACTACACCCGCTCGATCGACGACCGGTCGCAGCCTGCGCAGCTCAACTATGACAGCCCCTCGTTCGGCACCAATGGCGCGAATGCCGCCAACCGCCTGACCGTCGGCTATGACCTGACCGATCCGCAGCTCGCCAAGGTGCAGCTGTACCGGACGATCCGCAATGCCGATGGCAGCTTCTCGCGCGGCGACCGGGTCACGGCGATCGAGGATTTCCCGCGCACCCTGTCGCGCCTGCGCTCGCTCAAGGCGCAGGACGTGACCGAGGCCTACACCGCCAAGCTCGACATCAGCCGCGAGGCGTCGGTGTTCGGCGCCTCGACGATCCTCGCCGCCGGCGTGCGCTATGACGACCGCACCAAGACGTCGAACGAATATCTGCTCGATCTGTCTACGCCCGCGCAGTTCGCCGCGGCGGGTATCGCGACGAACTATTCGGCGATCGCCAAGCCCGGCGGGTTCCAGGGCGAGATCCCGCTCGGCTACACCTTCCAGTATTTCGACCGCGACAAGGTTCTCGGACTGGTCGATCAGGCCAAGGCGGTCGGCAGCTATGTGCGCAGCGACGCCAATTACTACGACGTCGGCGAAAAGGTCTATTCGGCCTATGCGATGGCGACCGCGACGACCGGCTGGGGCAGCATCATCGGCGGCGCCCGCGTCGAGCATATCCGCAACGACGCACGCGCCTTCTCGATCGGCACGGTCGGGACCGGCGCCGCGGCGACGACGGTCACCACGCCGATCGACGTGAAGTCGAGCCAGACGCTGGTCTATCCCAGCCTCCACCTCAACTGGGACGTCGATGACCGGATGAAGGCACGGCTGTCGTTCAACACCGGCGCCGCACGTCCCGATTACGATCAGCTGCGCCCCAATCTCAGCTATAACGACGCGAACGCCACCATCTCCGGCGGCAATCCCGATGCGAAACCCGAAAAGGCGAAGGGCGTCGATCTCTACGTCGAATATTACACGATGCCGCGCGGTTTCCTGTCGATCGGTGCCTATTACAAGGACGTCACCGACGTCCTGTTCGATTCCACGCAGACGTTCGGGCGGACGACGCTGAACACCGGCAGCGTCGATCGCTCGGGCTATCTCTATTCGACGATCGTCAACGGCGGCAGCGGCTATATCATGGGCATCGAGGGTGCGATCCAGCAGCAGCTTGAGCCCTTCACCGCCGATCTCGGGCTGCCCGAATGGATGGGTGGCTTCGGCGTCCAGCTCAACGCGACGATCAACAAGAGCCGCGCCGAGACGCCGGGAACCGCCGCCCTGCCCTCGCGCAAGGTGCCGCTGCCCGGCGCGTCGGACGCGATCTACAATCTGATCGCCTATTACGAGAAATACGGCTTTTCGGCGCGGGTATCCTACCAGAACCGCTCGGCATGGCTCGATGCGATCGGCGGCACCGACACGATCGGTGGCGTCGTCCGCGGGATCGATGGCGGCGACTTCTACTGGGCGAAGGACAATGAGCTCGACGCCAGCGTGCGGTACGCGATCAACAACAATGTCGAAATCTATGGCGATTTTGCCAATCTGCTGAACGGCCCGGGCCGCCGCTATGCCGGCTCGTCTGCCTATACGATCGAGCATGAAACGTTCGGGCGGCGCTATACCGGCGGCGTGCGGGTGACCTTCTGATGCGCGGACTGCCGCTCGTCGCGCTGATCCTCGCCGGGTGCGCGACCACGAGCGTGCCCCAGACGGCCACCGCGCCGCTAGTCGCGGCGACCGCGGAAACCGATCCGGTCGATACCGCGGCGGATGCGGCGGACGATCCCGCCATCTGGCGCAACCCCGCCGACCCGGCGAAGAGCCTGGTCATCGGGACGGACAAGAAGGCGGGCATCCACGTCTACAGCCTGGCCGGCAAGCGGCTGAGCTTCACGCCCGCCGACCGGCTGAACAATGTCGACCTTCGCACCGTCGGCACGCGCGTGATCGCGGCGGCGAGCGACCGCGCCGATGTCGACACCGCGCATGTGTCGCTGTTCACGCTCGACACCGCGGCGGCGAGGCTCGTGCCGCTCGGCCGCTTCCCGGTCGGCCCGGGCGAGGCTTACGGCATGTGCCTGTGGACGCGCGCGCGCGATCACGCGCTGTTCGGCTTCGTCGTGCTGAAGGACGGGCGGATCGATCAGCTCGCGATCGACGTCTCGGGCACGGTCCCCAAGGTCACGACAGTCCGCTCGATGAAGCTCGCGAGCCAGGCCGAGGGCTGCGTCGTCGACGACCGGACCGGGCTGCTCTACGTCGCGGAGGAAGATGTCGGGCTCTGGCGGTTCGACGCGGATCCGGCCGCACCGGGGACCGCGACGCCGATCGCGCAGGTGGACGGCAGGACGCTCGTCGCCGATGCGGAAGGCCTCGCGCTCGCGCCCTCGGGCCGCCGCGGCGGCTATCTGGTCGTGTCGAGCCAGGGCGACAACGCCTATACGCTCTACCGCCTGCCCGGCGTCACCTATGCGGGGCGGTTCCGGATCGGCGGCGGGGCGATCGACGGGACCAGCGACACCGACGGCATCGACCTGATGCTCGGCGATTTCGGCCCGGCCTATCCGGGCGGCCTGTTCGTCGCGCAGGACGGCGACAATGCCCCCGACACGCAGAACTTCAAGTTCGTCAGCTGGACGGCCGTGCGCCGCGCCCTGCGCCGCTAGCCCGCGACGTCCGGAGGGAACGTCTGGGGCCATCCCGCGCTATAGGATCTGGCATCGATCGGCGTATCGAAAGGCCGCAGATCCGAGGACGATGATGACCCAGACCCGTACCGCGACGCTGCACCGGATGGTGCTGCCCGATCACACCTGCCCGTTCGGCGTCCGCGCCAAGCAGCTGCTTCAGGCCGAAGGCTATGACGTCGACGACCAGATCCTCCGCGATCGGGACACGGTCGAGGCGTTCAAGACGGAGCACGGCATCGCGACGACCCCGTTGATCGTCATCGATGGCGAGACGATCGGTGGCTGCGACGATCTCGAACGCTATCTAGCAGAGCGCTGAACGATGGCCCATCCTGATCACCATTCGGTCGCATTGCCGGTTCCGCCGCTTGCCCCACCAGCACCGTCGCGGACCGCTGCCGCGCTGATCGTCGTGTCGGTCCTCGGCGTCAGCGCCGCGATCGGTCGCCGCAATGCGCCCGACCCCTCCCACCCGCGGACCCGCCGCTGGTACAAGCGGCTCGACAAGCCCAGTTATACGCCGCCCGACGCCGTGTTCGGCGCGGTGTGGCCGGTGCTCGAGACCGGGCTCGCCGTCGGTGGATATCGTCTCCTCCGCCAGCCCGCCGGGCCACGTCGCACGAGTGCGGTCGGGTTGTGGCTGCTTAACACCGCGATGGTCGGCGGCTGGACCGAGATCTTCTTTCGCAAGCGGGCGCTGCGATCCGGCGCGGTCGTCGCAGGCACGATGGTCGCAACCGGCGGCGCGTATGTTGCGGCGGCGGCGAAGGTCGATCGTCCCGCGGCGCTGCTGGGCGTGCCGTTCGTGGGCTGGCTCGGCTTTGCGACGTTGCTCGCCACGCGCATCAGCGCACGCAACCCCGAGTCCGACGCGGCGGACGCCCGGTGACCGATCTGGTCGTCTGGCATGACGGCTACTGCCCGCTATGCCGGCGCGAGATCGCGCTGATGCGACGGCTCGACCGGCGCGGCGCGATCACCTTCGTCGATGCCACCGATCCCGATGCGAGTTGCCCGATCGACCGCCGGGACCTGCTCGCGCGGTTTCATGCGTGTGAGGACGGGACGATGCTGTCGGGCGCCGCGGCGTTCGCCGCAATGTGGCGCGCAATCCCGGTCCTGCGGCCACTCGGCCTGCTCGCGCGTAATGGCATGGCGCTCCGCCTGCTCGAGCGCGCCTATCTCGGCTTCCTTGTGGTCCGACCCCGCCTGCAGGCCGCACTGCGCGGCAGACAGGCGGGCGAGCGGCGGCGTTAAAGCCCGGCGTTGCGCCGGACGGCGGCGCCCACCGCCGACCAGTCGACGTCCTCCCCCTCCTGCGCGATCGCGGCGCGCAGATGATCGCGCACAACGCCGAGCAGCGGCATCGGCGTCCGCAGTCGTCCCGCCGCGGTGTCGACGAGGTTCATGTCCTTCAGCCCCAGCGGCGCGGCAAAACCTGCGGGCGTGAACCGCTGTTCGACCAGCATCTCGCCATACGTCTTGTAGACCGGGGCGTTGAACAGCGTACCCGTCAGCACCTCGAGCAGCAGCGCCGGTTCGACCCCGCCCTTTTCAGCCAGCGTCATCGCCTCGGCCATCGCCTCGACCGCCGCCATGATCATGAAATTGCCGCTGAGCTTCACCAGATTGGCGGCGGACGGCGTCTCGCCGACACGGAACACACGCTGGCTGATCGCATTTAGTGCGGGCTCGCACCGGGCGATCAGATCGTCGCGTCCCGCCGCAACGACGAACAGCATTGCCGCCGCCGCCGCGGGCGGACGACCGAAGACCGGGGCCGCGACATAGCCACCGGCCTCGTTCTGGTCCGCCGTCAGCCGCTCCGCCAGCGCGACGCTGATCGTGCTGTGCGATACATGGACCGCCGGCGCACCGAGGATCCCGTCATTGCCGTAGACCACCGCCTCCAGCGCGGCATCGTCCGCCAGCATCGTCATCACCACGTCGCCCTGCGCCGCTTCGGCGGGCGTCGCGGCCCGAGTCGCGCCACGTTCGACCAGCGCATCGGCCTTGTCCGGCGAGCGGTTCCACACCGTCACCTCATGACCCGCCTCGACCAGATTGGTGGCCATCGCATGCCCCATCTGGCCCAGACCGATAAACCCGATTCTCATGATCATAATACCTTGTCCGACCGCAGCAGGATCACCCGCCGGTCCTGCCCCGCCCAACGCGCGGGCGGCGCGGATGTTCGACGCGCGCGATCCGGTCGATCAGTCCCGGAACGTCCGGGATACTGGACGTTTTTCCACTTGTGCCTATATACCGACTGGTATGAATAGCTTGTGCACGCTCACCGCCCCCAAGGGCCGCCCCCGCGAGTTCGATCTCGAGGAGGCGCTTGCGGCCGCGCTGCGCGTTTTCTGGCGAAACGGGTATGAGGCGGCGTCGATGGCCGAACTCACGGCCGAGATGAAGATCACCAAGCCGAGCCTCTATGCCGCGTTCGGCAACAAGGAAGCCTTGTTTCACAAGGCGCTCGACCTCTACGAACGCGAAAAGCTCGCTTATATGACCTCCGCACTCGATGCGCCGACCGCCAAGGCCGTGGCCGAGCGGCTGCTGCGCGGGGCGCTCCAGATGCAGACGAGCACCTGCGATCCCAAGGGGTGCCTAAGCATCATCAGCAGCGTTGCCTGCGGCGTCGAGGCCGAACCGATCAAGGCCGAGGTCGCCAAACGCCGCGAGTCGTCGCAGGCTGCGCTGATCCGCCGGTTCGACGAGGCCAAGGCTGCGGGCGAGTTCCCCGACGGTCTCGAGTCGCCCGCTCTCGCGCGCTATCTGTTCGCGGTCATGCAGGGGCTGGCGATCCAGGGCGGATCGGGCGCCACCTGTGGCGAGCTCAATCAGCTTGTCGACACCTGCATGATGGTCTGGCCGACGCGCTAGGCGCCGGGGCACGCACGCCTCGATCGCGCGCTCCCCTCCCCCCGGCACGGTCGCTGCCGGTCAGGATTACCCTCTGTTACGTCCGTCTGACGCGATCTGCATCAGCACAGGTCCCTCGGCCGCAGTATTAGCCGGCGCTGGCCTGTCGATCGCCGCCCTCGACGCCGCCCTGACGACAGCCGAGCGCAGTGCCTCGACGCCATAGGGCTTCGGCAGCAGGATCGCCTCGGGATCCCACGGCACGAGCGCGACCTCGCTGTCGCCGGTTGCGAACACGACCCCGATGCCCGGCCGACGCATGCGGACCGCTTCGGCAAGCTCAGGGCCCGACAGCCCCGGCAGGTTGACGTCGCTGACCAGCACATCGACCGGGCGGGCCTGCAGCGTCGTGAGCGCCGCTTCGGCGCTGACCGCCTCGATCACCGCCATGCCCAGATCGCGCAGCATCTCGGCGGCACCCGCACGGATCGCCGCGTCATCCTCGACGAGCAGGACGCGGATCGGGACGTCTCCTTCCGACCGCGGCGCATCCTCGCGACCCTCCGCCGCGCGCCGCCGCGCGCGCTGGCCGGCGAGAACCTGTTCGAACTTCCGGGCGAGTGCCTCGCGTGTATAGGGCTTGGACAACAGCTCGACACCGACGTCGAGCCGGCCGCCATGCACGATCGAATTCTCCGTATAGCCCGACGTGAACAGCACCGCGAGATCGGGGATCCGCTCGCGCGCACGACGGGCGAGTTCGGGGCTCTTCAGCGTCCCCGGCATCACCACGTCGGTGAACAGCATGTCGATCGGCACGCCGCTTTCGATGACGTTCAGCGCACTGCCCGCGTCGACCGCTTTCAGCACGCCATAGCCGAGGTCGCCGAGCATCTCGACGACGGTCGCACGGACTTCGTCGTCGTCCTCGACCACCAGCACGGTTTCGGTCCCGCCGATGATCGGCCCACCGCTGGTCGCGACCTCGACGTCTTCGGGGCCCATCGCGCGCGGCAAATAGAGCTTGATCGTCGTGCCTTCGCCGACCTCGCTGTAGATCTTCACATGGCCGCCCGATTGCTTGACGAAGCCATAGACCATCGACAGCCCGAGCCCGGATCCCTTGCCCTCGCTCTTGGTCGAGAAGAACGGCTCGAACACCTTGTCGATGATGTCGGGCGCCATGCCGCTGCCCGTGTCGGTGACCGCCAGCATGACATATTGCCCCGCCGCGACCTCCAGATGGCCGCGTGCATAGGCGTCGTCGAGGCTCGCATTGCCGAGTTCGATCGTCAGCTTGCCGCGCCCCTCCATCGCGTCGCGCGCATTGATCGCGAGGTTGAGCAACGCGTTCTCGATCTGCGTCGGGTCGATGAACGTGTTCCACAGCCCACCACCGACGACCGTCTCCACTTCGATCGCCTCGCCGATCGCACGCCGCAGCATGTCGTCCATCCCGCGTACGAACCGCGTGACGTTGACCACCTTGGGTTCGAGCGCCTGACGTCGGCCGAAGGCGAGCAACTGCGCCGCAAGCTTGGCGCCGCGTTCGATCCCCGCCATCGCGTTGCTGACCCGGCGCTCGGCACGCGCGTTCCCGGCGATGTCCTTGCCGAGCAGCTGCAGATTGCCCGAGACGACCTGAAGCAAATTGTTGAAGTCGTGCGCGACACCGCCGGTCAGCTTGCCGATCGTCTCCATCTTCTGCGCCTGGGCGAGCCCCGCTTCGGCAAGCCGACGCTCCTCGATCTCGCGGATGACGCGCGCCTCGAGCGTCTCGTTGAGAACGCGCAGCTGACGCTCGGCGCGTTCACGGTGGCTGATCTGTCGTTCGAGCTGCAGCGTGCGATTGACGCGCTCCTCGACGTCGAAGACCAGCACGTAGAAGCCGTTGATCGCCCCATCGGGTTCGATCCGCGGGATATAGCGCAGCTCGGACGCGCGGTCGCCGCCGTCGCGGTGCGGCAGCCGCGCATCGGCGGTTACCGTCTCGCCAGCCAGAGCCCGGTCCATCATCGGCTGGCGTACGGCAAAAGCGGGCTTACCGATGACGTCGCGGACATGCCGTCCGACGACCTGGGCGGGTGTCAGCCCGACCCAGTCCTCGTAAAAGCTGTTGGCGAAACGATAGACATAGTCACGATCGATATAGGAAATCAGCACGGGCAGCGCGTCGGTGACGATCCGCAGCTCCGATTCGCTCCGCGCCAGCTGCCGTTCCGCCGCTACCCGCTCGCTATTGTCGATCACGGTGCCCAGCACGCCGCCGACGCTGCCGTCGAAATCATGCACCGGAGTGTAGAAGAGGTCGAGCGTCACCGCGTGCGCCGCGCCGTCATGGTGGAGAGTCATCGGCTGATCGCGAAAGAGCATGACCTCGCCGCGCATCACCACGCCCAGCACGTGGCGGTTGAAGTCCGCCTGCTCGGGCCAGACGTCGACGGCGCGCGCACCGATCGCGGCCGGATGCTTGCCGCCCGCGATCCTGGCATAGCCGTCATTATATAGCATCAGGCCGTCAGCGCCCCACATCAGCACCTTGGCGACGGGCGAGTTGACCACCGTATTGACGGTCGAGCGAAGCTGCGGGGACCAGGTGTCGATCGCGCCGAGCGGCGTCGCGCTCCAGTCATGCGCTCGTATCGCTGCGCCACACGCCCCGCCGGCGATCGGCCAGGCCACCGGGGTGGCGGCGACGGATCGCCCCAGCCGGTCGCGCAGCAGCGTCAGGGTCTCAGCGGCAACCGCATCGGCGCTGGTGCCGGTGCCGGTACTTACCTGGGCATCGATGAAGCGGTCGAGTTCGGACGCGAGCACCGGGTTGCGGGTCTGTCGGGTAACCATGCCACCGGGGTAGCTTTCCGACCGCGGCTGTCAATCGCGCTTGGCATCGGCACCGGACTTGGCAGACGGAGCGAGCCGCGCGCACGACCGACGTGCACGCGGCGCAACGCCCCTCAGTCGAGGGGCTTGGTCACCGGCCGCCACATCACGAAGGCGAGTGCCACTAGTGGCAACACCGCCATACAGCCCACGATCATCAGCATCAGATTGCTTGCAGTCATCCAGCCTCTCCTTCGTATTTTTACGAAGGCTGACGGGTATTGCCGTGCTTTGCAAGCGGCTTGGCCCAGCGGGCCGTCCACCAACCTGGAGTACGCCCGCGGCGTCAGATGCCTTCGGGTGTCACCACGCGCCCGGTCGCCTCGAGCGCGCTGACCAGATCGGCGATGCAGCGATCGACCAGCGCGGCATCCGCACTGCGCACGACGAAATTCGCGCCCGTCCGGCCGTCGCGGAAAAACGGGTAGCTGCCGACCGCGACGCCGTCATGCGCCTTTTCGGCATCGCGCAGCAGGTCGGCGACTTCGCTCTCCGCCACCCAGCAGCCGATCGTCTTCGACACGACCGGGCGTCCGCCCTCGAGCGTGCCGGTCAGCGCATCGAGCATGCCGGCGGTGATGTGCGGCACCCCGGCCATGATGAAGATGTTACCGATCCGGATCCCCGGCGCGCCCGACACCTTGTTGTCGATCAGGTCGGCACCGACCGGCACGCGCGCCATCCGCGCACGCGCTTCGGTCAGCCCGCCGCGGGTCGCATAATAGGCCTCCAGCACCGCCATCGCCCGCGGATGATGCTCCACCGCGACGCCCAGCGCCTCGGCGATCGAATCGACGGTGATGTCGTCATGCGTCGGGCCGATGCCGCCCGTGGTGAACAGATAGTCGTTGCGTGCGCGCAGGGTGTTCACCGCCTCGACGATCGCCTCGGTCCGGTCGGCGACGACGCGCACTTCGGCCAGCCGGATGCCCTGCACATTGAGCCAGGCCGCGATCTGCGCGACGTTCTTGTCCTGCGTGCGGCCTGACAGGATCTCGTCGCCGATGATCGTCAGTGCGGCCGTCCAGATGCGTTCCTGTGTCATGGCCCTTCGCATAGCCTCGCAAAAGTTGCGCCGCCACGCTATATCGCTCGCCATGACCGAATATGTAACCGTCACGTCCGACGCGCCGGACGCGCGCACCGGCGCCATCAAGCTCCACGGCCCCGCCGCCTTCGCAGGCATGATGAAGGCCGGGCGGCTCGCCGCCGAAACGCTCGACATGATCGTCCCGCACATGGTGCCGGGCGTGACCACCGCCGAGATCGACCGGCTGATCTACGACTTCATCACCGCGGCGGGCGCAGTGCCGGCGACGCTCGGGTATCGTGGCTATACGCATAGCGTCTGCATCTCGATCAACCATGTCGTCTGCCACGGCATCCCGAGTGAGAAGGCGCTGAAGTCGGGCGATATCGTCAATGTCGACGTCACGCCGCTGCTCGACGGCTGGCACGGCGACACGAGCCGGATGTACCTGATCGGCGACGTGCCGATCAAGGCGCGGCGCCTCGTCGAGGTGACCTATGAATGCCTGATGCTCGGCATCGAGCAGGCAAAGCCCGGCAACCGCATGGGCGACGTCGCCCACGCGATCCAGCGCCATGCGGAAAAGCACCGCTACGGCGTGGTCCGCGATTTCTGCGGGCACGGCGTCGGCCGGCTGTTCCACGATGCGCCCGAGGTCGTCCATGTCGGCAAGCCCGGCACCGGCCCCGAACTGCGTCCCGGCATGATCTTCACGATCGAACCGATGATCAACATCGGCCGCCCCGACGTTAAGCTGCTCGACGACGGCTGGACCGCGGTGACGCGCGACCGTTCGCTGTCGGCGCAGTTCGAGCACTCGATCGGCATCACCGAGACAGGCTGTGACATCTTCACGCTCAGCCCCAAGGGCTACACGCAGCCGCCGTACGGCTGATTAGACCGGGGGCGCGGGCAATCGCCCCCTCCCGTCATCCTGACGAAAGTCAGGATCCAGAGCCGCAAGGCGCGTACCTCGTTACCCTAGATCCTGACGTCCGTCAGGATGACGACGCAAAGTGGGATGACGACTACAGGTCGCGGCAGAGGATCGCAGCCTTCCGCAACTCCACCTCGGCGCTTTCACCGGCGGCCGCATCGCCCTTCGCTTCGCCACCCTTGGTCTGCACCGTCAGCTCGGCCGGCCCCTCGATCCGGCACAGGATACCCTTGGGCGACTGGCTGCAGGCCTTCGTCGCCTTGTCATAGGCCGCCTGGGTCTGCTCGCCCGACGGCCGGACCATGAACGACACCATCGACGACCCGCCAAACAGATGCGATCCAAGACCCATCGTATTGACGCGCCATTCGGTGGCCCGCGCGGGCTTCGATCCGGCCTGTTTCATGTTGAGTTTGGGAGCAAGCCGCTCGCAGAAACTCGCCGGTGCCTGCGCGGGCAGTTGCGTCGCCGTGCTCCCCAGCGCCGCAATCGCCAGTATCGACGCGATCTTCATTTACACCCCCCCCGAATGACGACCGCCCTGCCATATACCGGGCGGTATCGACGGGAAGTCTGACGCCGTTTGATGACATGGCAATTGCACGTCGCCAGTCGCTCGCGCTTCGAGCAGGATCGACGCTGGCAAGTCGCCCCCCACCCCGCTAAAGCCCGCCCCATGACCGAGATCACACCGCAGATCGTCGCCGACCACGGCCTGTCCCCCGAAGAATATGAGCGCGTGCTCCACGCGATCGGCCGCGAGCCCAATCTCGTCGAGCTTGGCATCTTCTCGGTGATGTGGTCCGAGCATTGCAGCTACAAGTCGAGCAAGATCCACCTGATGAAGCTGCCCACCAAGGGCGAGCGCGTCATCTGCGGCCCGGGCGAGAATGCCGGCGTCGTCGATATCGGCGACAACCAGGCGGCGATCTTCAAGATGGAGAGCCACAACCACCCGTCCTATATCGAACCCTATCAGGGCGCGGCGACCGGCGTCGGCGGCATCCTGCGCGACGTCTTCACGATGGGCGCGCGGCCGATCGCCAACATGAACGCGCTGCGCTTCGGCCGGCCCGATCACCCCAAGATGCGCCACCTGATCTCGGGCGTTGTTCACGGCATCGGCGGCTATGGCAATTGCGTCGGCGTGCCGACGGTCGGCGGCGAGGTGAACTTTCACGCGGCGTATGACGGCAACATCCTGGTCAACGCGATGACCGTCGGGATCGCCGATCAGGACAAGATCTTCTATTCGGCCGCCAGCGGCATCGGCAATCCGATCGTCTATGTCGGCTCCAAGACCGGTCGCGACGGCATCCACGGCGCGACGATGGCGAGCGCGGACTTCGGTGAGGACTCGGATGCCAAGCGCCCGACCGTCCAGGTCGGCGATCCCTTTACCGAAAAGCTGCTGATCGAGGCCTGCCTCGAACTGATGGCGACCGACGTCATCGTCGCGATCCAGGACATGGGCGCCGCCGGCCTCACCTCCTCGTCGGTCGAGATGGCGTCGAAGGGCGGGGTCGGTATCGAACTCGTCATGGACGACGTGCCGCAGCGCGAAACGGGCATGACGCCGTACGAGATGATGCTGAGTGAAAGCCAGGAGCGGATGCTCATGGTGCTGAAGCCCGGCCGCGAGGCCGAGGCCGAGGCGATCTTCAAGAAGTGGGAGCTCGACTTCGCGGTGATTGGCCGCGTCACCGACACCGGCCGCATGGTGCTGACGTTCAAGGGCGAGACGGTCTGCGACATTCCGCTCGGACCACTCGCCGACGAGGCACCGCTCTACGATCGCCCGCACGTGCCGACGCCCAAGCCCGCACCGCTCGAAAACGTGCCGCACAGCAGCGACATTGCTGCCGATCTGGTGACGCTGATGGGCTCGCCCGACATCGCTTCGCGCCGCTGGATCTGGGAGCAGTATGATCACATGGTCGGCGCCGACACCGTCCAGCGCCCCGGTGGCGATGCCGCGGTCGTCCGCGTCCACGGCACGCAAAAGGCGCTGGCGATGACCACCGACTGCACGCCGCGCTATTGCTTTGCGGATCCTGTCGAGGGCGGCAAGCAGGCGGTCGCCGAGGCATGGCGCAACCTCACCGCGGTCGGCGCGCTACCGCTTGCAGTCACCAACTGCCTCAACTTCGCCAACCCGCAGCGGCCCGAAATCATGGGCCAGATCGTCGGCTGCCTCGAGGGGATGAGCGACGCGTGCATCGCGCTCGACTTCCCGATCGTCTCGGGCAACGTCTCGCTCTACAATGAATCCAAGGCGACCGGCGGCGGCTCGGCGATTCTGCCGACGCCTGCGATCGGTGCGATCGGCCTGCTCGCCGACTGGCAGAAGAATGCGACGATCGCCTTCAAGGGCTCGGGCGACATCATCCTAGCGGTCGGCACGCGACACGGCCATCTCGGCCAGTCGCTGTGGCTGCGCGAATGCCATGGCCGCGAGGAAGGCCCCCCGCCCGCGGTTGATCTGGCGGCGGAGCGTCGCGTCGGCGACCTCATCCGCAACGCGATCGCCGAGGGCCAGCTGTCGGCGGTCCATGACGTCTCGGATGGCGGCATCGCCGTGACCCTGGCCGAAATGGCGCTCGCGGGCGGCATCGGTGCGATGATCGACCGCAAGCAGCCCTTCGACTGCGCACGCGCTTTCTTCGCGGAGGACCAGGGCGTCTATATCGTCACCGTCGAGGATCACGCGCTGCTCGACTTCCTCGGCGCCGCGCATGCGGCCGATGTCGAGGCCGAACCACTGGGCCGCACCGGCGGCAAGCGCCTGATCTTCGAACGCCCCGACCGCGACGACGTGATCGCGCTCGACACGCTGCGCGCCGCGCATGAGGGCTTCTTCCCGAATTTGATGGGGGCAGACGCCGCGCTGGCCTGAACGCCAACGCGGCATTAGTTGCGAATCAGACGCAAAAGCGCTTGCGACTGGTTCGCATTATCGCTAATTGGAAGCTCTCACGAGGGAGCTTCCATGGTCGTCTGCGTCTGCAATGCCATTCGAGAATCCGACGTCCGCAGCTGCGCGCGGGGCGGGTGCACGACGCCCTGCCAAGCGTTCCGTTCGCTGGGTCGCCAGCCGAAATGCGGTCAGTGCACGTCGGTCGCCCGGGCGATCATCAACGAGGAACGCGCCGCAGCCTGACCTGGCGCGGCACCACATGGCGCGATCCCGTCGCCCTTGCCGCCACGAACGTAAAACCGCTACATGCCGCTCAGAGGTGACGGAGTTATGGCAATGCGCGGCGATCCCACGGTAATTGATTTCCTGAACGAGGCGCTCAAGAACGAGTTGACCGCGGTCAACCAATATTGGCTCCATTATCGGATGCTCGAGCATTGGGGCGTCTACAAGCTCGCCCAGTATGAGCGCATGGAGTCGATCGACGAGATGAAGCATGCCGACTGGTTGTCGGAGCGCATCCTGTTTCTCGATGGCCTGCCCAATTTCCAGCTGCTCGGCCGCCTGCGCATCGGCGAGACCGTCGAGGAAGTTCTGAAATCCGACCTCGCGCTTGAGGTCGAGGCGACGATTCAGCTGAAGAGCGCGATCGCCTATTGCGAAGAGGTGAAGGACTATATCAGCCGCGACCTGTTCGCGCGCATCCTTGCCAGCGAGGAAGAGCATGTCGACACGATCGAACGCCAGTTCGAGATGATCGCGCGGATGGGCATCCACAACTACATCCAGCTCAACTCGATCTCCGAGCACGATTCGCCGAAGGCCGGTGCAGCACCCTATCTGAAGGGCTGAGCCCGTCTGCCGGTCGTCGTCCGCGGCGACCGGCAACGCGCGCCGGCAGTGTGCTTATTCGGCGCCAAACCCCGATGGGACGGCACGCCGCCCGAACCCGCCCGCCGCGGGACGGCGAGGGACCAGCGGATTGGCCTCGCGCTCGAGCAGCGTCAGCGTTTCGCCAAACAGCGGCCGCAACCGCGCGACATGCTCGAGCGCGGCATCCGGGGTATCGTGAAGCTCGACACAATCGCGCGCGATCGTCTCGATCGTTTCCGCAAGATCGGCCAGCGGCTCGGCGCCGAATTGGCGCGCCTCGCCCTTAAGGGTGTGGGCTGGAATGATCAGCGCCGCCGCGCTGCCGGCGCGCATCGCCGCTTCGATCGTCGCGACCGACTTCACGCCGTCTTCGCGGAAATAGCCGAGGATGCGGATGAACCCGCCGCCCAGCTCGCTGCGGGCCTGTTGAAACGCCGGCCAGTCGACCAGGGTGTTTCCTTCGAATGACACTGACGCCTACTCCCGTTTGGCCGGCCCGCCATGAACGTCGACGGTCAGCCTATCGCTATTCCGTAAAGACATTGTTGCTGTCGGACCCGCGTGTCACGACAAATATTGGCGCGACTGGATCGGAAATGATCGCCATGTCCGCGCCCGCCGCCGCAGCGACCGCCGCCAGCTCGGCAGGCGCAAGTGGATCATCGGCGCGGACCTCGATCCGAACACTGGCTGACATCCCATCCGAGCCTGATCCCTCGCCCGCCTGACGCAGCGTTCTGGCCAGCCGCATCGCGGGCCAGGGGCACCGCATGCCCCGCGCGTCGATGCGGACCACCCCGGACGCCACCGTCTAGTAGCCGCCGCCGCCACCGCGATTATCGTCGTACGGGTTCTTCGGCGCGCGGAACATCAGCCGGACCGGCACCGCGCCGAAGCCCAGATCCTTGCGCATCGAATTGACCAGATAGCGCTCGTAGCTCGCCGGCAGCTGGTCGACGCGCGTGCCGAAAATCACGAAGCTCGGCGGACGCGTCTTGACCTGCGTGACATAGCGCATCTTGATCCGCTTGCCGCCCGGCGCCGGCGGCGGCGTCGCCTCGATCGCGCGTTCGAACCAGCGGTTGAGCTCGCCCGTGCCGACGCGCTTCGACCAGGCATCCCGCGTGTCGAAACAGGCCTGGAGCAGCTGGTCGATGCCCTTGCCGGTCGCGCCCGACACGGTCATCACCGTCACGCCCTTGACCTGGCTCAGCCCGTCCTCCAGCGCGCGCTTGACGCCGTTGAACAGCGACGACGCGCTCTCGGCGATGTCCCATTTGTTCAGTGCGATGACGAGCGCACGGCCCTCCTGCAGCACCTTGTCGGCAATCCGCAGATCCTGCGCCTCGAGCCCCAGCGTCGCGTCGAGCAGCAGCACGACGACCTCGGCGAAGTCGACCGCGTGGAGCGCGTCCTCGACCGACATCTTCTCGAGCTTGTCCTGCACCTTCGCACGCTTGCGCATGCCCGCCGTATCGATCAGCCGGACCTTGCGCGATTCGCCGCCGGTCGGATGCCAGTCGTAATCGACGCTGATCGAATCGCGCGTGATGCCGGCCTCGGGACCGGTGATCATCCGGTCTTCGCCGAGGATGCGGTTGACCAGCGTCGACTTGCCCGCGTTCGGCCGTCCGACGATCGCGAGCTTCAGCGGCCCCTCATATTCATTATCGGGCTGTTCCTCCGGAACCTCGTCCTTGCCTTCGAGCAGCGGGAGCAGCGCCTCGAACAGGTCGCCCATGCCCTCGCCATGCTCGGCGGACAGTTCGACCGGATCGCCGAAGCCGAGCGCCAACGACTCGAGCACGCCGTCATTGCCCGCGCGGCCCTCGGCCTTGTTGGCGACGAGCACGACCGGCACGTCGGCGGTGCGCAGCCAGCGGGCGATCTCCTCGTCGAGCGGCACGATGCCGGCGCGTGCGTCGAACAGGAACAATGCGACATCGGCCTGGCCGACCGCAGCCTCGGTCTGCTGACGCATCCGCCCGGGCAGCGTCTGCGCGTCGTGATCCTCATATCCGGCGGTATCGATGATGCGGAAATCGAGCCCGATCAGCGACGCATCGCCCTCGCGGCGATCGCGCGTGACGCCGGGCCGGTCGTCGACCAGCGCAAGCTTCTTGCCGACGAGGCGGTTGAACAGGGTCGACTTGCCGACATTGGGGCGGCCGACGATTGCGACCACAGGGAGTTTGGACATGCCGTGCCCTTAGCGCGGGAACGCTCCGTCGTCACCTGTTACCCCTCTCCCACCGGGAGAGGGGTGATGGCTCACCGATAGGCGGTGATCTTGCCCTTCTGGTCGAGCGTGTAGAGCGTCGAGTTTGCGACGATCGGCGGCAGCGTGAACGGCGTCTTGGTCTCGATCGTGCTGCCGACCGCGCCATCGCCCGGATTGACCGAAACGATCTCACCGCGCGAATTGGTCAGGATCAGGCGTCCGCCCGCCAGGATCGGGCCATACCAGGTCACCGGCCCCTTCTTCTTCTTCTCGTTATCGAACCGCTGCAGCTGCGCGATCCAGCGTGCCTTGCCGTTCGACCGCGAAAGGCAGACCAGCCGCGCATCGTCGGTGACCACGAACAGCCATTCGCCCGCGATCCAGGGGGTCGAGATGCCCGCGAAATTCTGTTCCCACAGACGCTGGCCGGTCGAGAGTTCGAGCGCGACCATGCGCCCGCCCTGCCCGACGGCGTAGACACGGCCGCCATCGATGACCGGGGCGGCGTCGATATCCGACAGGCTCGACACCGATGTGGTGATCGACGTGCGCGACAACGCGTCCTGCCACAGGATACGGCCATTCTCGTAGCGATAGGCGCTGAGCTCGCCGCTCGAGAAGCCCGACACGACGGTACCCTGGCTGACCGCGGGTGCCGCGACGCCGAACACGCCCTGCGTCTCGAGCGTGCCCGACTGCACCCACTGGACCTTGCCGTCACCCTGGTTGAGCGAGAAGATCTGGTTGTCCTGCGTCAGGACATAGACCGCACCGTTCGACACGGTCGGCGAGCCACGCAGCGGGCCGCCGGGCTTGGCCCGCCACAGGATCGCGCCATCCGACGCGTTCATCGCGACCACGTCGCCGACGCCGTCGGTCGCATAGACCTTGCCGTCGTCATAGCTCACGCCGCCGCCGAACCGCGCAGACTGGTTGATCTTGCCCTCGGTGATCGGCGTGGTCCACAACGCCCCGCCGGTGTCGGACTTGAACGCATGCGCGACGCCGTGGACGTCCATCACGAACAGCTTGTTCTCACCGACGACAGGCGGCGCGGCCATGCGTTCGCGGTTGGAGCCACCGTCGATCGAGGCCTGCCATGCCTTGGTGGGCTGCGCGGCGAGCGCAAGCTGGCCCATCGACTTGGCGGGATTGCCGCCCGGCTGTGCCCAGGCGTCGTTGACCGAGGGGGCCGGCAGGAGGACCTGGACATCGGCGATCGTCGCGTCGGTCTCGACCCCGTTTTCGGAGGTCAGGATCGATACCCGGTTCCCGACCGTCGGGGTCTTCTTGACGCCACCCTTGAAGATGCCGCAGCCGCTCAAGGCCATGAGCGCAGCCACCGCGACCGTCACCCGATAAGACTTCGTCATTGCGCGTTGGTATCCTCGTTTGATGCAGCAGCAGCGGCGGTCCCGGCCGTCCCGGTGCTGGCAACGGCGTCGACGCCCAGTACACCGGCCATCTGAACAGCGCGTTGACGAATCGTCTCGGGCACGCCGGGATCAGCCGCGATCTGGCCGAAAAGCGTCCCCGCCTGCTTGGTCTGGTTCATCCGGACATAGGCGACCGCGACCATCTCGCCCGCGCTGCCGAGCCAGGGATTGCCCGTGACCGCGAGCGGACGCAGCCGCTCAACCACGACCTGCGGCTTGAGCGTGTCATATTCCGCCGACGTCTGCCGGACCAGCGCCAGGTCGCGGAACGGCTTGGCGACCGACGTGTCAGCGGCGATCGCCGCCAGCTTGGCCGCAGCGCCCTTCATATCCTCTTTCTGGAGAAGGATATCCGCTTCCGTGAACCGCGCGAGCGCGCTGTACCCGGCGCGGTCGGACGCGGCGAGCTTGGTCAGCGTCGTGTTCGCCTCGGCGACCTTGTCCGCGGCGAGCGCGTCATAGGCGGCCTGGAGCTGCTCGCCCTCGACACCCGCCTGGGTTTCGGTGCGATGCTGATAATAGAGGAATCCGGCCAGCGCGACGAGTGCTGCGACCACCCCGAGCGCGACCCATTTGCCCCAGGTCGTCCAGAAACCCGCGAGCTGATCGCGGCGCAGTTCTTCGTCGACCTCGCGGAGGAACGCTTCATCGGTTTTCGGCGGCAGGGCCAAGGGTGACTCCGGAGACAAAGGGAGGAAAGGAAATCGGGGGATGGTGGAATGGCGCGGACCTTAGCCGCCACGCGTCCGAAACAAAAGCCGGATCAATCCACCGTGCCGGCGCGCGGCGCATAGCTCTGATCGGGTCCCGGAAAGGCACGACTGCGAACCTCGTCGGCATAGGTCTCCGCCGCGCCCGAGATCTTGGCGGCGAGATCCTCGAACCGCTTCACGAACTTGGCGGTACGGTCGAACAGGCCGAGCATGTCCTCGGCAACAAGCACTTGGCCGTCGCACTCGACCGATGCGCCGATGCCGATCGTCGGACAGGCGACCGCGCGCGTGATCTCGATCGCGATCGGCTCGACCACGCCCTCGATCACCAGCGCGAATGCGCCCGCCTCAGCGACCGCCTTGGCATCCGCGACGATCTTCGCCGCCTCCTCGGGCGTACGGCCGCGCGCGCCATAGCCGCCCAGGACGTTGACCGCCTGCGGGGTGAGGCCGACATGTCCCATCACCGGAATCCCGCGCTCGACCAGGAACCGTACGGTCGGCGCCATCGCGGTGCCGCCCTCGAGCTTCACCGCCGCCGCGCCGGTCTGCTTCAGCAGCCACGCGGCGCTTTCGAACGCCTTTTCGGGCGATGCCTCATAGCTGCCAAACGGCATGTCGATGACCACCACCGCATGATAGCTGCCGCGCACCACCGCCGCGCCGTGCGCCGCCATCATCTCGAGCGTGACCGGCACGGTCGAGGGCAGGCCGTAGATCACCTGCCCCAGGCTGTCGCCGACCAGCAGCATGTCGCAATGCGGATCGAGCAGCTGCGCGTTGCGCACCGTATAGGCGGTGAGCATGACGAGCGGCACCTGCCCCTTCTGCCGGCGGATCGCGGGGATCGTCAGCCGCTTGAGCGGGGCGGGCGTCGGGTTGGCGCGACTCGTCGCGGTGTCGAGCGTGTAGGTCGTGGACATGGGCGCGCGTTCTAGCGAAGCCGATGCCGCTCGCCCAGCCCGTCCCGTCGCGCCCGCCCGAGCCCGCCCTGGCCCCCCGCGAGGTTCAGCCGACCGTCACGCCCTTCCAGAATGCATAGCGGTCCTTGATCTCGGCCGCGGCGGATTTGGGATCGGGATAGTACCAGACCGCATCGACGTTGCGCTTGCCGTCGACGACCAGCGTCTTGTAGCGCGCGGTGCCCTTCCACGGACAGTTCGACTGCGTCGCGCTGTCTTCGAGCAGCGCCGGATCGACGCTGTCCGCGGGGAAATAGTGATTGCCCTCGACGACGACGGTATCGTCGGACCGGGCGATCTCTTGGCCGTTCCATGTAGCGACAGGCATGCTCGTCTCCTTCAGGCGTTCCCCAGCCCCGCCGCCTCATACCGCTCGGCGCTGAAGCCGACCAGCAGCGTCGCACCGGTATCGAGCACTGGGCGCTTGATCATCGACGGCTGCGCCAGCATCAGCGCGACCGCCTTGTCCGCGTCCAGATCGGCGCGGTCAGACTCGGGCAATTTCCGGAACGTGGTGCCGGCGCGGTTGAGCAATGGCTCCCACCCGACCCGGCCGATCCAGTCGCGCAGCCGTGCGTCCTCGATTCCGGCGGTCTTGTAGTCATGAAACACATAGGCGACGTCATGCGCTTCGAGCCACGCGCGCGCCTTCTTCATCGTGTCGCAATTCCTGATCCCGAACAGCGTGATCGTCAAAATCGCTTCCCCATAAAACACCCTGCCACGCATCCCGCGCGCCATCGCCTGTCAGTCCCGATAGCAGATCTGCCTGCCGATCGCGCAACAGCCGCAGTGCGGATTTTTGCCATGGACGGTGGAACCTCGGCGCCGCGAAATGGCTGTACGATGTACGGAATGACCAAGACAAGTTGCGGACATAGAAGGTTTTTCGGCGGGATGCCGTGAAAGACCTGTCGGGTCCGATGACGGCAGGCGATGGGAGCGGGATGATGACGGACAAGGCTGCAGAAGCGCGACAACTGAACCTCCTCACCCTCTTATTCGCGATCCTCGCATTTGGCGGCATACTCGCGCTGGGCAGTGTCGACGCGAAGACGAAGCAGCAGCGGTACCGGATTGCGAAGACCTACCAGATCTCCGAACGGCAGAAGCTCGAACGCCGGCGCGCCCGTGCCGTGCAGGGGGTCATCGCCTCCACGTCTGCGCAGAGCGCCCCCTGACAGCAGCCTCCGCATATCCGGCCGGTGAAGCCGGTAGCATGAACTGCCCCGCGCGTTTAACGATGGGGGCATGACGCATCCATTCTACGCGATCCACACGCACGGCCTGATCCGGGTTGCCGCAGCGACCCCGCGGGCATCGGTCGGGGATACCGCCGCCAATGCCGCGGCGACGATCGCACTGGCTACGCGGGCGGATGCGCAGCATGTCGACCTCGTCGTCTTTCCCGAACTCAACCTCACCTCTTATGCGCTCGACGATCTGCATCTGCAGACCGCGCAGCAGCGTGCGACGCTGGCGGCGATCGATAGCGTCGTCGCGGCGAGTGTGACGCTCCGGCCGGTGCTGCTGGTGGGCGCGGCGCTGGTGCGCGCGGGGCGGCTGTATAATTGCGCGGTGGCGATCGCGCGCGGTCGCGTGCTCGGGGTCGTGCCGAAGACCTTCCTGCCCAACTACCGCGAATTCTACGAAAAGCGCTGGTTTGCGAGCGGCGCGGGACTGACGGGGCTGTCGATCGATCTCGGCGGCGAGCCCGTGCCGTTCGGCACTGACCTGATCTTTGCGGCGAGCGACCTGCCGGGATTCGTGCTCCATGCGGAGATCTGCGAGGACTATTGGGCCCCTACCCCGCCATCGACCGCGGGCGCGCTGGCCGGCGCGCTGATCTGTTGCAACCTGTCCGCATCGAACATCGTCATCGGCAAGGCGCGCGAGCGCGAGATGCTGGCGGCGGCGCAGTCGGCGCGCGCGGTATGCGCCTATGTCTATTCCGCGGCGGGCCCGGGTGAGAGCACGACCGAGGTCGCATGGGACGGCCAGGGACTGATCCACGAGCTCGGCGAACAGCTCGCGCAATCGCGGCGCTTCGCGACCGAGCCGGATCTGGTCGTCGCGGACGTCGATTGCGAGCGGATCGCGCAGGAGCGGCTGCGGACCGGCACGTTCAACGACGCGGCGGCGTTTGCGGGACATCCCGAGACGCGGATCCGGCGGATCGCGTTCGATCACCTGGCCGATCCTGCCGTCGCGGACGTCGGGCTCGAACGCGTCGTCCCCCGCTTCCCGTTCGTCCCCAATGATCCCGCCCGCCGCGACGAGGATTGTTACGAAGCATTCAATATCCAGGTGGAAGCGCTGGCGAAGCGGCTCGAGGCGGCGCGGGCGCGAACGCTGGTGATCGGCGTGTCGGGCGGGCTCGATTCGACGCATGCGCTGATCGTCGCGGCCAAGGCGATGGACCGGCTCGGTCGCCCGCGTGCCGACATTCTCGGCTTCACCATGCCCGGCTTCGCGACGGGCGAGGGCACGAAGGCGAATGCCTGGGCGCTGATGCGCGCGCTGGGCATCACCGCGGAGGAAATCGACATCCGCCCCGCGGCGCGGCGGATGCTTGAGGATATGCGGCATCCCTTTGCCGATGGCGAGCCGACCTATGACATCACCTTCGAGAACGTCCAGGCGGGGTTGCGGACCGATTATCTGTTCCGCCTCGCCAACCAGCGCGGCGGGATCGTGGTCGGCACGGGCGACCTGAGCGAGATGGCGCTGGGCTGGTGCACCTACGGCGTCGGCGACCAGATGAGTCATTATGCGGTCAACGCGGGCGTGCCCAAGACGTTGATCCAGTTCCTGATCCGCTGGTGCATTCGGACCGGCCAGTATGACGCGGCGACCGATGCGATCCTGTCGACGATCGTCGCGCAGGAAATCTCTCCCGAACTCGTCCCCGCGGGGGCGGACGGCGCGCTGCAAAGCACCGAATCGATGATCGGGCCTTATGCGCTGAACGATTTCTTCGCGCATTACGTGATCCGCTATGGCCTCGCGCCGTCGAAGATCGCGTTTCTCGCCTGGCATGCCTGGCGCGATGCGGAGAGCGGGGCATGGCCCGCGGACCTGCCGGCGACTGCGCGCGTCGCCTATGACCTGCCGACGATAACCGCATGGCTCGAAAGGTTTCTTCAGCGCTTTTTCGCGACGAGCCAGTTCAAGCGCTCTGCGCTGCCGAACGGGCCAAAGGTCTCCGCGGGCGGCGCATTGTCGCCGCGCGGCGACTGGCGCGCACCGTCGGATGGAACCGCGCGGGTCTGGATCGACGAATTGCGCTCAGCCGTTCCGCAGGCCGAGCCGGGCGACCTTGCATAAATCGCGTGCCGCGCGCATTATGAAAATCCTATGACAGTGGCTCCACCGGATGGATCGCGCGATCGCCGGATCGAGATCCCATCTAACCTTTGGCTGATTCACCCGGCAGGCCGCGCGCTTTTGCCCCTCGCACTCGCGCGTCGCATCTCGGCGAACACGGTGTCGGTGGCAGGACTGTTCCTGGGGGGCGCCGCTGCGCTGGCCTATACGCATTGGGGCAATCCCGCTTTGGCGCTGGTCGGCCTGGCCCTGTCGATCGGGTGGCTGATCGCCGATGGCCTCGACGGCATGGTCGCCCGCGCGACCAAGACCGCGAGTCCGCTCGGGCGGATGCTGGATGGTCTATGCGATCACGGCGTGTTCGCGCTGATCTATATCTCGCTGGCCCTCACCATCGACACGCCAGAGGCCTGGATCCTCGCGGTGGCGGCGGGCGCCGCGCACGCGGTGCAGTCGAACATGTACGAGGGTGAGCGCTCGCGCTTCCATCGCCGGATCCGCGGTGTCGCACTCGACGCGCCGCCGGTGCCGACCGGCAACGCGCTCGTCCGCTTCTATGACGGGGTGGCCGGCAGCATCGACCGGATCGCGATGCCGTTCGAACGCACGCTCGGTCAGGCCAGCGATCCTGTCGCGCTTGGCCAGAGCTATGCCGCGCGCGCAGTGGCGCCATTGCGCTTCATGGCCTTGCTAACCGCGAATGTCAGAGTATGGGCGATCTTCGTCGCCTGCTTTGCGGGCAACCCGCGCATCTTCTGGTGGTTCGAGATCGTCCCTCTGACGCTCGTCGCCATCGTCGGGCTCGTCTGGCACCGTCGTGTCGAACGGGCTTTCGTCCGTAATACCACACCGCCGCGATCGAAGACCGCGTCGCGCATGCATCTTTCGTAAGGAACAGGGTCAGTAATGAATAGCATTCGGATCGCCGTGGTCGGCATCGGCAACTGCGCGAGCTCGCTCGTCCAGGGACTCGAGCATTATCGCGAGGGGGCAAACGACCAGGTCGGCCTGATGCATTTCGACATGGGTGGCTACAAGCCGAGCGACATCAAGGTCGTCGCGGCGTGGGACGTCGATCGGCGCAAGGTCGGCAAGGACGTCGCCGAGGCGATCTTCGCCAAGCCCAACTGCACCGCGGTGTTCGCCCCCAATGTCGGCAACACCGGCACCATCGTGAAGATGGGCAAGACGCTCGACGGCGTCGCCGATCACATGTCCGACTTCAAGGACGACCGCACCTTCCTCCTCGCCGACGCCGCAGAGCCGACGCGTGAGCAGGTCATCGCGGATCTGAAGGCGTCGGGCGCCGACGTGCTGATGAACTACCTGCCGGTCGGTTCGCAGGAAGCGACCGAATTCTATGCCGACTGCGCGATCGAAGCGGGCGTGGCGTTCGTCAACAACATCCCCGTCTTCATCGCATCGAACCCCGTCTGGGCGAAGAAGTTCGAAGACGCCGGCGTCGCGATCATCGGCGACGACATCAAGGCACAGCTCGGCGCGACGATCGTCCACCGCGTGCTGACCGACCTGTTCGCCAAGCGCGGCGTGAAGCTGGATCGCACCTACCAGCTCAACACCGGCGGCAACACCGACTTCCTCAACATGTCGAACCATCGCCGTCTGGAGTCGAAGAAGATCTCGAAGACCGAAGCCGTCCAGTCGGTCGCGGCCGAGCGGATGGATGACGACAACGTCCATATCGGCCCGTCGGACTATGTCCCCTGGCAGAACGACAACAAGGTCTGCTTCCTGCGCATGGAAGGCCAGCTGTTCGGCGGCGTGCCGATGAACCTCGAGCTGCGTCTTTCGGTTGAGGATTCGCCCAACTCGGCGGGTGTCGCGATCGACATGATCCGCTGCGCCAAGATCGCCAAGGATCGCGGCATCGCCGGCGTGATCGACCCTGCCTCGGCCTATTTCTGCAAGCATCCCCGCACGCAGATGACCGACGATCTCGCGCAGATCGAGGTCGAGCGGTTCATCAAGGCCGCCTGACATGATCGAGACGGCTGTCATCCTCGCCGCCGGGGAGGGCAGCCGTCTTCGCGCCTCGGCGCCCTACAAGCCACTCTGCCCGGTCGCCGGCCGCCCCCTCATCGCGCATGCGCTCGAGGGTCTTGCGGAGGCCGGCCTCAAGCGTGCGATCGTCACGCTGAGTTACGGCCGTGACGCGATCGAGGCCTATCTCGCCAGCCGCGCCTGGCCGCTCCATGTCGAAACCGTCCTTGCGGACCACCGCGAGCCCAATGGCGTATCGGTGCTTGCCGCGACCGAGGCGCTGGCCGGGCAGGACGCGGTTCTCGCGATGTGCGACCACCTCGTCCTCCCCGCGCTGTATCGCCGCATGGCCACCGCCGGATCGGGTAACGGGCTTCGGCTCGGCATCGACCGCCGGCTCGGCCATTCCTGGGTCGACCCCGAAGACGTCACGTGTGTCGCGACCGACGGGTCGGCGATTGTGGCGATCGGCAAGGGTCTCGAACCGCATGACGCCTATGACACGGGCGTTTTCGCGATCTCGCCGCGCCTCGGCGCCGCGCTCGCCACGCTGGCGAGTCCCTCGCTGACCGAAGGCGTGCGCATGCTCGCCGCGGAGAACCGTGCCGAGACCGTCGACTGCAGCGACATCGACTGGATCGACGTCGACGACGCAGCCGCCCTCGCACATGCCGAACGCTGGATGAGCCAGGCCGCCTGAGCAGCCCCCAGGCTCGTCAGCCCAGCGGACGGTCGAGCGACGTGGGGGGCACGCTGAACCAGTTCGGCCCCGCTTCGGTCATGTGGAAGCAATCCTCGATCCGGATGCCATAGCGCCCGGGGATGTAGATGCCGGGCTCGTCGCTGAAACACATGCCCGCCGCGAGTTTCGTCGTCTCGCCCCGTACCAGATTGACCGGCTCGTGCCCGTCCATGCCAATCCCGTGCCCCGTCCGGTGCGACAGCCCGGGCAGCTTATAGCCCGGACCATAGCCCAGCGCTTGGTAATGCTCCCGCACCGCATCGTCGACGCTGCCCGCGGTCGCGCCGATCCGCGCGGCGGCAAACGCGATCTGCTGACCGCGCATCGCCTGGTCCCAGGTCTTGCGCTGGTCGGCGGTAGCCGATCCGTGAACCCAGGTGCGCGAGACGTCGGACTGATAGCCCTGCACGGTGCACCCGCAATCCATCAGCACGACCTGCCCGTTCGCGACGCGGTGGATCTCGCGGCTGCCATGCGGATAGGCCGAGGCTTCGCCGACCAGCGCCATCGAGAATTCGGGCGCCCCGCCGAGCTTCCGGGTCGCGGCCGTCATCAGCGCGCCGATCTCGGGACCGGTCATGCCGGTCTCGACCCGCGCATGTGTCCAGCGATAGGCGGCGAGCGTGACGTCCGTCGCCATCTGCATCAGCGCGATCTCGGCGGGCGTCTTGATCATCCGACAGCCGCGCACGACCGGGTTGGCGGATACGATCCGCGCCTCCGGTACCAGCCGACGCAGCGCGTCGACGGCGAAGAATCGCATCGTCTCCTCGATCGCGATCGGCTGCGCGATCAACCGGCGATCGCGCAGGAAGCCCGCCACCACCGCGAGCGGGTTCTGATCCTCCTGCCAGACGCGGACCTCCGCCGGTACCGCGAGCGTCTCGCGCACCGACGGCTCCTCGAAGAACGGCGTGACGATACAGGGCTGCCCCTCGACCGGCAGGATCGCGGCGGTCAGCCGCTCGCTCCGGCTCCAACGGACCCCGGTGAAATAAAGCATCGACGATCCCGGCTCGATCAGAACCGCGCCGATCCCCGCCGCCTTCATCAGCGCCTGGGCGCGCATCAGCCGGGCGGCGCGCTCGTCCGCATCGATCGGTTTGGCACCCCCCGTGAGATCGGACAGCGCCGACAGGTCGGGTTCTGCCGCGCGCAGCACCGCGCCGATCGACAGCAGCGGGAGCGCGGCGGCGGCACCGAGGAGCATGCGCCTGGTGGGTAATTCGGGAGAGATTGCCATGCCGGGACGATAGGGTCCTTGACCCGGGCGCCGCAATCCCCTTCCCTCCTGCGCGAGTTTCGGGAGCGTTTAATGGCCAAGCGGCTAACCTATTATATCCTGTTCGGGCTGGTCGCCGGCATGGCCGTCGGCTGGATCCTCAACGCGTCGATCGACGACGGCAGTGCGCAATCCGCCGCGCGGCTGAAGGACATTGCCGGCTATTTCTCGATCGTCACGTCGCTGTTCCTGCGGCTGATCAAGATGATCATCGCGCCCTTGGTCTTCTCGACGCTGGTCGTCGGCATCGCGCATATGGGCGACACCGGGGCGCTCGGTCGCGTCGGCCTGCGCAGTCTCGGCTGGTTCATCTGCGCGAGCCTGTTGTCGCTGACGCTCGGCATGATCCTGGTGAACGTGCTGCAGCCAGGCGTCGGCCTCGCGCTCGCCATCCCGCCGGCGACCGCGTCGAGCGGCGTCGACCGAGCCGCCTTCGATCTCGCCAAGTTCATCACCCATATCGTTCCCGACTCGATGATCTCTGCGATGGCGAGCAACGAGATTCTTCAGATCGTCGTCTTCTCGGTGTTCGTCGGCGTCGCGATCACCGCGGTCGGCGAGAAGGCCGCCCCGCTCGTCAAGGCGATCGAGGCGCTCGTCGCGGTGATGCTGCAGATCACCAACTATGTGATGCGATTCGCGCCGTTCGCGGTGTTCGCCGCGGTGACCGCGACGCTCGCCGAACGGGGCCCGAGCATCCTCGGCGATCTCGGCTACTTCATGCTGACCTTCTATCTCGGGCTGGCGCTGCTCTGGCTGATGCTGATCGGCATCGCCTTCCTGCTCATCGGTCCGCGGACGCGGCTGCTGGTGCGCTATATTCGCGACCCGCTGATCCTCGCCTTCTCGGCCGCGTCATCGGAGGCGGCCTATCCGCGCACGCTCGAGGCGCTCGACCGGTTCGGCGTGCCGCCGCGGATCGCCAGCTTCGTGTTGCCGCTCGGCTATTCGTTCAATCTCGACGGGTCGATGATGTACATGACGTTCGCGTCGCTGTTCATCGCCCAGGCCTACGGCATCGACATGCCGATCGGGCAGCAGATCGCCATGCTGCTCGTCCTGATGGTCACGTCGAAGGGCATTGCCGGCGTGCCGCGTGCCTCGCTGGTGGTGATCGCCGGGACGCTGTCGATGTTCAAGATCCCGGAGGCCGGCATCCTGCTCATCCTCGCAGTCGATCACTTCCTCGACATGGGCCGATCGGCGACCAACGTCATCGGCAATGCGGTCGCCGCGACCGTGGTCGCAAAATGGGAGGGCGGGCTCGACGAGCGTGAACCCGCCGACCGCGATCCGCCGCACGCACCGACCGGGCATGGCCCGAAGGTGAATGTCGACAGCTATGAGAAGATCAAGCCCGGCCAGGCCTGAGCGGCACGGGCCGTCAGGAGGCGGTCGGCCCGCCCGCTTCTTGGCGTGTGCCCGGGTCAGGCATAGGCATAGGGGCCGCCCTTTTGCAGGCCCGCCTGATAGGCCGGTCGCGCATGAACCTTGCCGAGCCAGGCGATCGTCGCGGGGCGCGACTCGTCTAATCCCGCACGGCTGCGCGCCGCCTCGAGCGGAAAGCTCATCATGATGTCCGCCGCGGTCATCTGATCGCCGGCAAACCAGGGGCGTTGCGAGAGCTCTGCCTCGACGTAATCGAGATGGACATCGATCATCGGCTGGATGCGCTTCAGCGCGATCTTCCCCATCACCGGAATCTTCGCGAGCACCAGCTTGAGCAGCAGCGGCGGCATCATCGAGCCTTCGGCATAATGCAGCCAGAACCGATAGCGCAGCGCATCCGCGCGCTTGGCGGGGGCCCCGAGCCGCCCGTCCGCCTTGTCGACGAGATACTCGACGATAGCGCCGGTCTCCGCCACGACCCGGCCTCCCTCGACGTCGCGGTCCTCGATCACCGGCGACTTGCCGAGCGGATGGACCGCCTTCAGTTCCGGGGGTGCGAGCATCGTCTTTGGATCGCGCGCATAGCGCTTGATCTCATAGGACAACCCAAGTTCCTCGAGCATCCACAGGATCCGCTGCGACCGCGAGTTTTCGAGATGGTGGACGGTGATCATGGCAGGCTCCCTTGGCTGTCGCGCGCTGCGTGCGCCGTCCATATCCAGGCAGCGGCCGGAAATTCGACCGCATCCCCGGCCAGACGATCGACACAGGCGCTGGTCAGACGCGCCAGCGCCTGTTCGCGTTCCGCGTCGTGCGAGTCGCGGATCCGCGACGCCGCGGGGCCGATCCGGCTGAGGTAGTCGACCGCGTCCGCCACCGGATCCGCGCCGCCTCCCGCGCGATAAGCGAATTCGACACGCTGTAGTGTCGTCGCGCGCCACCCGGCCTGCTTCAGCATCTCCGCGACATAGGCGGGATCGGCAAAGGCAAAGGGCCCCGGCGCGGTCATGGCCCCCGTCGGTCCGGATGCGTCATCCGCACCCGCGACGGTTTCCACCGCCCAGCGATTGGCTGCACGCTCGGCAAAGCACGAGAAGACGAGCGCGGCGCCGGGGGCGGCGGCCTCAACGAGCCGGGCAAAGGCGGCCACCGGATCGGCGAAAAACATGACCCCATGCCGCGAGACATAGAGGTCGATCGGCGCATGCGTCTCGACGCTCGCCGCGACGTCGGCGCAGCGGAACACGACATTGGTCAGGTGCCCGGCGCGGTGGTTCGCCACTGCGATCAGCCTCGGCGAAAGATCGATGCCGATCACCTGCCCGTCCGGCAGCGCCTCCGCGCTGGCCAGCGACGTGGCGCCGGCGCCGCAACCGATATCGACGATAGTGCGGGTCTGCGGGCCTGCCGCCGCAAGGATCGCGGCGTTCAGTACGGGCGCAAGCCCCTCGAAGCTGCGGTCGGTACGGCGCCATTCCGTGGCCCAGATGTCGCCGACACGTCCGGTCCAGTCTCGATCACTGGTCATGATCCGCCGTATCGCATGGTCGAACTCCCGTCTGAGCGCACAAGATCAGCTCTTGTGGCGCGTTTGACGCAAGTCGTGAAGCATATGCCCGCCAAGGCTCGCTGGATTTCCGGACGATCGCCCAACACGCGTCCCGCTGCGGCCTATCAGCTTAACCAGGCGAGACGAGACTCGCCCGACCCATCAGCCCTGGACGCTGCCTCGCCCTGTCGCAGGAAGCGGAGCCCTTCCCCGCGAGGAAAAGGGCTCCGACTCTCACTCAGGCGTCGTCTTCGGCGTCGGGACCGACCATCATTTCCTCGGCGACCTTGTCGGTGCGCGCGCGGATCTGCTTTTCGAGACGATCGGCAGTCTCGGGATTGTCCTTGAGGAAGGTCTTCGAATTCTCGCGACCCTGACCGAGCCGGACGCTGTCATAGCTGAACCACGCACCCGATTTCTCGACCAGCCCGGCCTTCACGCCGAGATCGAGGATCTCGCCGAGCTTCGAGACGCCCTGCCCGTACATGATGTCGAATTCGACCTGCTTGAACGGCGGCGCGACCTTGTTCTTGACGACCTTCACGCGCGTCTGGTTGCCGGTGACCTCGTCGCCCGCCTTGACCGCACCGATGCGGCGAATGTCCAGACGGACCGAGGCGTAGAACTTCAGCGCGTTGCCGCCCGTCGTCGTCTCCGGGTTGCCGTACATGACGCCGATCTTCATGCGCAGCTGGTTGATGAAGATCACCATGCAGCGCGACCGGCTGATCGAACCGGTCAGCTTGCGAAGGCTCTGCGACATCAGACGCGCCTGAAGCCCGACATGGCTATCGCCCATCTCGCCCTCGATTTCGGCGCGCGGCACGAGTGCTGCGACCGAATCAACGACGAGCACGTCGATCGCGTTCGAGCGGACCAGCGTGTCGACGATCTCGAGCGCCTGCTCGCCGGTGTCCGGCTGCGATACGATCAGCTCGTCGATGTTGACGCCAAGCTTCTTGGCATAGACCGGGTCGAGTGCATGCTCGGCGTCGACGAACGCGGCGGTGCCGCCATTCTTCTGCGCTTCGGCAATGACGTGGAGCGCGAGCGTGGTCTTGCCCGAGCTTTCGGGGCCGTAGATCTCGATCACGCGGCCACGCGGCAGGCCGCCGACGCCGAGCGCGATGTCGAGACCGAGCGAGCCGGTCGAGATCACCTCGACCTGCATCGTCTCCTTCGAGCCCAGACGCATCGCCGAGCCCTTGCCGAACGCGCGGTCGATCTGCGCGAGTGCGGCATCGAGCGCCTTTTGCCGGTCGTTGGTTGCTGTTGCCATGCCGGTGTCGATCACTTTCAGATTAGCGGCCATCGATAAGCTCCCATCGCTAAAGCAAGCGCGCGTGCCATTCAACGCGTCAAACGCCATGTATTGCTTTTGTTCTCACGGAACAAGTGCGGAACATCGGGGAATGTGAAAAAGGGCGGCCGCCTTTCGGTGACCGCCCTCCCATCATTGGTCCGCTTCGGCGTCTTGGGAGAAACCTTGGGCCGGTCGGCAAACCGTGGCGCCGATCCGGTAGTGGACATCCCGATTTGACGCTTCCGACTGGTGCGATGCAATCGATTTTACAGCGTCCGGAGTCCCAAAGCCGAACAGTTTCAACGCGGCATTTGACCTGCGTTCAGCGCAGCGCGCACGCCAGCGTCCACCAGCCCTGCGCAGCGGCATCCGTCGCCGCGGAATCGCGGGCCGCGATGCTGTCGAACAGCGCAAAGCAGGTCGCCCCCGACCCCGACATGCGCGCGAGCAACACGCCCGACGCCGCTTCCAGCAGCGCGCGGACGCGGCCAATCTCCGGCGCGATCACGCAGGCCGGCGCCTCGAGGTCGTTCCGCCCGGCGATCGCGCGTTCGAGCAGCGGCCCCTCGCCAATCGGCCCGCGGTCGATCCCGTCCCACGCGCCAAATACCGCCGCGGTCGACACCGTCACGCCCGGATTGACGCACAGCAACGGCGTTCCCGCCAGCCCATCGACCTCGACGAGCGTGTCGCCGCGCCCGGTCCCGAACGTCGTCCGGTTGACGAGGCACGCAGGCACGTCCGCACCCAGTCGGGCGGCAATGTCGTGGAGAGCCGGATCCTGCACCGCGACGCCGTGCAACCGCGCCAGCGCGCGCAGCGTCGCCGCGGCATCGGCGGAGCCGCCACCGATCCCCGATGCGATCGGCAGCCGCTTGTCGAGCGTGATCGCGTGATGCGCGTCGATCCCGAACGTCGCGACGAACGCGTCCGCCGCGGCCGTCACCAGGTTGCCGTCCCATGGCGCAGCGTCGGTGCCCCCCGCCGCCGGGCGCAATGCCGCGGCGAACGGTCCGATGATGGCAAAGCTGTCCGCGTCCGCCGTGCGCACCGTGACGACGTCGCCATGCGCGGCAAAGGCAAACAGCGTCTCGAGCTCGTGATAGCCGTCCGCGCGGCGGTGACGCACATGCAGCGCGAGATTGATCTTGGCAGGTGCGGTTTCGGTCGTCGTCGGCATCGGGGTCTCGGGATCAGGGGTCAGCGGCGCGCAGCGATCGGCAGGCCGGTGTCGATCTTCGCGGCGATGCGCGCGCGCTCCTCGGCATCGCCGGTGACGATCGCGGCCTGCCACGCATAGCGCGCCTCGTAGCGTCGGCCCATGCTCCAATAGGCATCACCGAGATGATCGCCGATTTCGGCATTGGTCGGCTCCGCCTGCGCGGCACGCTCGAGCAACGGCAGCGCGCGCCGCGTATCGCCGGCGCGGTGATAGGCCCAGCCGAGCGAGTCGGTGACGGACGGATTGGCGGGATCGAGCCGGCTGGCCCGCTCGAGCAGGCGAATCGAACCCGCGATGTCGTCGCCATGCTCGACCTGCGCGAATCCCAGATAATTGAGCGCGAGCGGTTGCGTCGGGGCGAGGGCAACCGCCTTGCGGAGCGCGACGCGGGCCTCGGGCCAGCGGCCCGCCTGATCAAGCGCCCCGCCATATTGCAGCCACGCCCCCCAGCTTCCGCGCGCGGCCGCCGGCGCGCTGCGGTCCGCCGCCAGAACCCGGCCATACCACTGCGCCGCCGCCGCCGCATCGCCGGTCGTCAGCAACAGGTCGGCGTAACGCTGCCAGTCGCCGGCGACCGCCTCCGGTCGCTCGGCCCGCGTCCCCGCGATGCGCAGCGCAGCGTCGTCGCGACCCGCCACGGACAGGATTTCGAGACGCTTAGCGATCGCCGCCTCAGCGGACGGACCCCCGCCATCGACCGTGTCGAGCACCGCCAGCGCGCGGTCGACCCGGCCGCTATGCGCAAGCGCGTCGGCAAGGACGATTCGCGCGGGGGCATAATCCGGATCGGCTTCCACCGCAGCCTGGGCGAGCGCGATTGCCAGCGGCGACGGCGCCCCTGCGATAAGGTCCCCCGCCAAACCCGCGAGTGTCTGTGCGACGGCAAGGCCGAGTGGCTGGCGCGCGGGGGCGGCGGCGATGCGCTTACGCGTCTCGGCAGCGAAGCGGCGCGCGACCGGATCCTCGCCCGCGGTCGCCAGCGCCGCGCCCGGGTCACGATGCTCGGCACGCGCCACCCACGCGTTCAGCGATGGTGCGAGCACCACCAGCGGGCCCTTGCCGAGCGTGGCGATCGCCGTCCGGGTCGCCCGGGTGTCGCCCTTGCGCGCGGCGGCGGCGAGCGGGAACAGTGCGGCGTCCGCGGGCGCGACTCCGGCTTTCGCCAGCACCGCCGCCGCGCGCGCGACGAGCGGCATGTCGCCCGCCTCGATTCCCTCCCGGTAGGCGCGGATCGCAATCACCGGATCGTCGGGTGCCGCCGCAAGTGCCCGAGCATACTGGTCCGCGGCAATCGTCACCCGCCCGTCCGCATCCGCGGCGCGCGCCTTGAGATAGGCGGAGAGACCGCCGGTGTCGGCCAGCGCCGCCGTCGGGGCGGTCAGCAGGCCGATCGCCAGCAGGACAGACTTACATGTTGGGATAGTTGGGGCCTCCACCGCCCTCGGGCACGACCCAGTTGATGTTCTGCGTCGGGTCCTTGATGTCGCAGGTCTTGCAGTGGACGCAGTTCTGCGCGTTGATCACGAACTTCGGATCGCCCGTCTCTTCGCCCACCACCTCGTAAACGCCAGCCGGGCAATAGCGTTGCGCGGGCTCGTCGTACATCGGCAGGTTGTAGGCGATCGGCACCGCCGGGTCCTTCAGCGTCAGGTGGACCGGCTGGTCCTCCTCGTGATTGGTGTTCGAGATGAACACCGACGACAGCCGGTCGAACGTCAGCACGCCGTCCGCCTTGGGATAGACGATCGGCTTGACCAGATCCTTGCGCCACAGGCTTTCGTGATCGGGATGATGGTGCATCGTGAACGGCACCTTCAGACCCCAATGTTCCAGCCACATCGTGATGCCGGCAAGCCCGGACCCGAGCATGTCGCCGAACTTCTTGACCAGCGGCACGACGTTGCGGACGACCGACAGCTCCTTCTTCACCCAGCTGCGCTCGAACGCCTCCGGATAGGCGGCGAGTTCGTCATGCCCGCGCTGCGACACGATCGCCTCGACCGCGGCCTCGGCCGCCATCATGCCCGACTTCATCGCGGTGTGCGTGCCCTTGATCCGCGGCACGTTGAGGAAGCCGGCGCTGTCGCCGATCAGTGCGGCACCCGGCATCACCAGCTTCGGAATCGACTGCAGCCCGCCGTCGCTGATCGCGCGTGCGCCATAGCTGACACGCTTGGCGCCCTTCAGCAGCGCCGCGATCTCGGGATGCGTCTTCCAGCGCTGCATCTCGTGGAACGGCGACAGATGCGGGTTGGTGTAGTTCAGCCAGGTGACGAAGCCGATCGAGACCTGGCCATTGGCCTGGTGATAGATCCAGCCGCCGCCGTTCGACCCGTCGGTTTCGCTGAGCGGCCAGCCCTGCGTATGGATGACGCGGCCGGGCGAATGGAGCGCGGGATCGATGTCCCACAATTCCTTGATGCCCAGGCCGTAGACCTGCGGGTCGCTGTCCTTGGCGAGATCGAACTTGGCGATCAGCTGCTTGGTCAGGTGACCGCGGCAGCCTTCGGAAAAGAAGGTGTATTTGGCGTGGAGTTCGAGCCCCGGGGTATAATCGCCCTTGTGCGTGCCGTCGCGCGCGACGCCCATGTCGCCGGTCGCGACGCCCTTCACCGACCCGTCGTCGTTGAATAGGATCTCGGCGGCCGCGAAGCCGGGGAAGATCTCGACGCCGAGCTCCTCCGCCTTGCCCGCCATCCAGCGGCACAGATTGCCGAGGCTGCCGGTATAGGTGCCCTTGTTGTGCATGAACGATGGCGTGACGAAGTGCGGCATCTCGCTCTTCTTCGTCTTGCTGAGGATCCAGTGATGGTTCTCCGTCACCGGCACCTCGGCCAGCGGACAGCCATCCTCGCGCCAGTCGGGCAGCAGCTCGTCGAGGCTCTTGGGATCGATGACCGCGCCCGACAGGATGTGCGCGCCGACCTCGGATCCCTTTTCGAGCACGCAGACCGAGATGTCCGCGTCCTTCTCGGCCGCCAGCTGTTTCAGCCGGATCGCTGCCGAAAGCCCCGCCGGACCTGCGCCGACGATCACTACGTCGTAGGGCATCGATTCACGTGTCGTCATCATCGTCTCCCGGGGGATGGTCCCTGTCTGCCCGGCTTCCCGCCCCTCCCGTTCGTTCGGGCTCGGGCCGGCACCGTCTTGTCCGTGTCGCGTCTATTTAGGCGATTGCGCGAGTTGACCGCCACGTCAACCACGCAGCATAGGAGACATATGGGGGCGGATCAGACCATCGACTGGCGCAACGCCGCGGTCAGCGTGCTCGACTGGTGGCACGATGCCGGTGTCGACATGCTCGTCGACGACGCCCCGCGCGACTGGTTCGCGGCACCCGAACCGCTGGTTATCGCGCCGCCGGCGCCCGCCGGCGTGCCCGTCGCACCGCCGGTGGCGGTCGCCACGATGCCGCTGTCGCTGACCGAATTCCTGGCCTGGCGCACCGGCGCGGATGTGCCCGAGGCGGGCTGGAACGGCATTTCGCTGGCGGCCGAGGGGCCCGCTGACGCTACGGTCATGGTGCTTGCCGACTGCCCCGATCGCGACGACGGCACGGACAATGGCGGCGCCGGACAATTGCTGAGCGGCGCATCGGGTCGCCTGCTCGACCGCATGCTCGCCGCGATCGGGCTGACCCGGTCGGAGGTCCATGTCGCGGCGGTCTGCGCCAAGCGCCCGACCGCGGGTCGCATCCAGCGCGAGGTCGAGGACCGGCTGGCGGAGATCGCCAAGCATCACATCGAACTTGTTGCGCCCAAGCGCTTGCTTCTGCTCGGCAATGCGGCGAGCCGTGCCATCCTCGGGATGGAATTGCAGGCCGCGCGGGGACGTTTACATGGAATTAGCCATAAGGTCGGAGAAGCAGGCGTGGTCGCCAGCTTTCACCCGCGCTTTCTGATCGAGAAGCCGGCGGCCAAGGCAGAAGCCTGGAAGGATTTGCAGATGTTGATGGGGGGCCAGATGTCTCAGGAGACGCGGGCATGACCCGCACGCTCGCAATCCTGCTCGGTTGCGCGGCATTGCCGCTGCCCGCTCTGGCGGCACCGATCGCCGACAGCGGTACGGGCGATGCCCGACTCGTCACCGGTGCACCGACCGCCGAACAGATTCCCGATCAACTCGATCCGGCGCAGCGTGACGCCTATCGCGCGGTCTTCGGCGCGATCCGCGACGGCAAATGGACCGATGCGCAGATCCAGCTCGATACCATGAAGCCCGGCCCGCTCCATGCGATCGCCCGCGCCGAGATGTACATCGCCAAGGGATCGCCAAGGATCGAGATGGCGCCGCTCGTCGCGCTGCTGAACGAGGCCCCCGAGCTGCCGGAGGCGGAACAGATCGCACGCCTCGCCACGGTCCGCGGTGCGGTCGATCTGCCCCCCCTGCCCGTCGCGCAGCGTTTGATCTGGCAGGACGGCGCACCGCGTCGGGTGCGCGCGAAGAGCCTCAAAGGCGATATGATCGCCGCCGACCTCGCGCTGAAGATGCAGCCTTACGTCAAGGCCGACATGGGCCGCGAGGCACAGTCGCTGCTCGACAGCACGCCCGGTCTCACGCCCGAGACGCTGACCGAATGGCAGCAGAAGATCGCCTGGATCTATTTCCTCCAGGGTGACGACGCCAATGCGCGCGTGATGGCCGCCAAGGGCCAAGACGGTGTCGGTGAATGGGCGGTGCAGGCCCGCTGGGTCGGCGCGCTGGCTGCGTGGCGACAGAATGATTGTGCCAACGCCGGCACCGGGTTCGAAGGCGTCGCGGCACGCGCGGGCGATGTCGACCTGCGCGCGGCGGCGCTCTACTGGGCGTCGCGCGCCGACATGGTCTGCGCACGTCCCGACAAGATCCAGGGCCGGCTGAAGGCCGCGGCGCAGTTCGGCGAAAGCTTCTACGGCCAGCTCGCACGCCAGCAGCTCGCCATGGCCGATCCCGCGCGGGTCGGCGGCAGCGGTCCTGGCGGCGTCGTCGCGCGCGACTGGAAGGTCGTCGAGAAGCGCCCCAATGTCAGCGTCGCAGCTGCGCTCGTCGAGGTCGGCGAGACCGAGCTGGCCGATACCGTCATCCGCCAGCAGGCGAAGATCGGCGATCCCCGCGAATTCCGCAATCTCGTCCGGGTCGCAGAGGCGCTCAGCCTGCCCGCGACGACCGTCTGGCTCGCGCACAACTGTCCGCAAGGGATCACCACCGCGGCCGAGGCGCGCTATCCGACGCCGAACTGGACGCCTGACAGCGGGTGGCACATCGACAAGGCGCTGGTCTACGCGCACACGCTCGAGGAATCGCGCTTCCGCAACACGGTACGCAGCCCCGCGGGCGCTTATGGTCTGATGCAGATCATGCCCGCGGCGGCGACCGATTTCGCGCGTGAACGTGGCACGTCGATCGACCTCAAGGCGCTGACCAAGCCGTCGACCAACATGGACATCGGCCAGCGGCATCTCGAACGGCTGCGCGACATGGCCGGCGTTACCGGCGGGCTGCTGCCCAAGGTGATCGCAGCCTATAATGCGGGCCCGCGCCCGGTCGGCGACTGGAACGCGATCGTCCACGATAATGGCGATCCGCTGCTGTATATCGAAAGCATCCCTTATTGGGAGACGCGCGGCTACGTCACCACCGTGCTGCGCAACTACTGGATGTACGAGGCGCAGGGTGGGCGGAAGGCCTCGACCAGCCGCAACGCACTGGCACAGGGCATGTGGCCGCGTTTCCCCGGCCTGCCCGGCGCGACCGCGATCCGCATGAACGCCCGGCCGAATGCGCGCGCGAGCGCGAGCCTCACCGCGCATCAGCCGATGATCGCGGTCAACGCCAGCGTCGGTGCGCAATCCTCCACCGTCACACGCGCGGACTGATCTTTTATGCCAATCGACGAAAGCCGGACCTTCCTGCCGGTCCGGATCGCCGTGCTGACGGTGTCCGATACGCGCGGGCTGGCCGAGGATCGCTCGGGCGATACGCTCGTCGCGCGGCTGGCAGAGGCAGGGCATGTGCTCGCCGACCGCCGGATCGAGAAGGATGACGTCGAGACGATCGTCGCCCGCCTCCACGCCTGGATCGATGATCCGGCGGTCGACTGCGTCATCACCACGGGCGGCACCGGCGTCACCGGCCGCGACGTGACGCCCGAGGCGGTCGAGCGCGTCGCCGAAAAGATGATCCCCGGGTTCGGGGAGCTGTTCCGGATGCTCAGCTACAAGACGATCGGCACGTCGACGGTGCAGTCGCGGGCCTGTGCCTGTGTCGCGCACGGCACCTATATCTTCGCGCTGCCGGGTTCGACCGGCGCGGTGAAGGACGGGTGGGATGGGATCCTGCGCGATCAGCTCGACAGTCGGCATCGGCCCTGCAACTTCGTCGAACTGATGCCGCGCTTGCTCGAGCGCTGACCGCGCACGTCGACGGGCCATGTTTCGGCATCGTTTCCCAACTGATGGCGCGATTTCCGCTGGGCGTAGTTCGCGCTGATCGCCGCTGCGGGCAAAAAAACGAGGTTTTAGAGCGCAGAAGCGAAGTGTCTTAGTGTAGTAGGTAACTGGCACGCCAGATGCATTGGTCTTCATGCCGCCCCCGGGCGGCTCGACCTCATCTTCTGGAAGGACACACCGTCATGCCCGCTTTGCCAACCACGCGCACGCTCGGCCGCACCGTCACCCTCATCACGATCGCCATCGCCACGGCCGCCAGCCCGACGATCGCGAACGCCGCACCGCGGGGAAGCGCGACACAGGCCCAGATGACGACGCTGAAATATGATGCGAAGTCGCGCAAATATTGCCTGACCGAACCCGCGGTTACCGGCACCCGCATCGACCGGATCACCTGCCGCACCGCATCCGCCTGGGCCGCGTCGGGCCTCGACATGCCGAAGGAGTTGATCCTCGCCCAGAAATGAGTGTGGCGTTCAGCCTCTCGCGGCGTGGATCAGATCGACAAGCTGCTTGTTGATCGCCGCGCCGTGGAGGTGGAGATGCACCGCGTCATACCCCTCGCGGCGCAATCGCTGGCGCAGACCGTTGACCGAATCGCACTCGCCGGACCGCGCAAGTTCGAAGGCCCGCTCCACCGTCGTCAGATTCTCTGCCATGACCCGTTCTACGCGCAAAACCGCCGCGCGACCATCCGCGGCGCCTTACCCGGCCTGCCGCGCTTCCGGTTAACGTCCTGTCAGCATTCCCGCGCGATACCAGGCAGGTACCGGCCCGTCGACGACGACGGACGGCAAGGGGGAAGTATCAGTATGCGTAAAATCTACCTGCTCGCGCTCGTCGCAGCCGGGACCGCCGCCACGCCGGTCGTGGCGCAGTCGTCCGACGGCCGGACCTATGACGGTCGCGCCTATGACCGATTCGACCGCGATTCGCGCGGCAATCCTGCGAGCCAGGTCTCGGGGCTGCGGGTCGAACCGCGGATCGGCTATGAACGCGTCATTTCCGAACTGAACATCGACGCGGGGAGCGATTCGGCGAGCGTCCGCGTCGGCAAGAGCGGCGTCACCTATGGCGGCGAGGTCGGCTATGACGCGCAGGTCAATGTCAGCGCGGTGCTCGGCGTCTATGCCGGCCTCGAAGGGTCGAGCGCGAAGGAGTGCGAGAACGACATCGTGAGCGTGGGCGATCGCACCTGCATCGCCGCGAACCGCAACATCACCGTCGGCGCCCGCGGCGGCTATCTCCTGTCCCCGGCGACGCTTCTGTATGTGAAGGGTGGCTTTTCGAGCGGCCGGTTGCGCCTGAGCAACCGCAACGCGACGGTTGAAGAAAACAACGTCGCGGGGTCCGACTCGCTCAGCGGCTTCCACGCGGGGGCCGGTATCCAGATCGCGTTTTCGTCGCGCTTCTACGGCAAGCTCGAATATGTCTACACCGATTATAACGGCTATGAAGTGGTCGACGGCACGACCAAGACCAGCCTCGATTTCAGCCGCCACCAGGCCATCGCGGGGTTCGGCGTCAGGTTCTGAACGCGCATGACGACACCGGGCGGCGTCGGGGACGCTGCCCGTTTGTTCTTTCTTCGTTCCTCGCCCGATGCTAGGATCGGGCATGACCAGACCCCGCCCGGTACGCGGCGCGACGCTGAACGGCGAAAGCACGCGCTTCAACCTTCCGCAGACCGAGGCGGACGGCGACTGGCTTGATGCGCGCGATGCGATCGACGGCGCGGCACCCCGGCTGCGGACGACCGTCACGGTCGAGCGGGCCAGGACGATCATCAGTCGCAATGCATCGCCTGACATCCCCTTCGACCGTTCGATCAATCCCTACCGCGGCTGCGAGCATGGCTGCATCTATTGCTTTGCCAGGCCGAGCCACGCGTTTCACGATCTGTCGCCCGGCCTCGATTTCGAAAGCCGGCTGTTCGCCAAACCCGACGCCGCCGCGCTGCTCCGGGCCGAACTGGCGAAACCGGGGTACAGCGCGCGGCCGATGGCGCTAGGAACCAACACCGATCCCTATCAGCCGATCGAAGCCGACTGGCGGATCACACGCGGCATCATCGAGGTGCTGGCGGAGACCAACCACCCGCTGACGATCACGACCAAGTCGGATCGCGTCATCCGCGATCTCGATCTGCTCGCCCCGATGGCGGCAAAGGGTCTGGCCGCGGTCGCCATGTCGATCACCTCGCTCGATCCTAAGATCGCGGCAACGCTCGAACCCCGCGCGCCGCATCCCGAGCGACGGCTTGCGGCGGTCAGCGCGCTCGCGGCGGCGGGCGTGCCGGTCTATGTCTCGATCGCGCCGGTGATCCCCGCGATCACCGATCACGAGATCGAACATCTGATCGCGCGCGCCGCACAGGCCGGTGCGCGTTTTGCGTTCTTCATCCCGGTCCGCCTGCCCTGGGAAGTCGCGCCGCTGTTCCGGGCATGGCTGGACGCGCATTTTCCCGATCGCGCCAGCAAGGTCATGGCGACGATCCAGTCGATCCGCGGCGGACGCGACAATGATCCGGGATTCGGCAGCCGGATGAAGGGGCAAGGGCCCTGGGCGGACTTGCTGAAGACCAGGTTCGACATCGCCGTGCGCAAGCACGGGCTGAACGCGGAACGGGTCGGACTGCGGTGTGACCTGTTCCGCGCGCCACAGGGGCCGCAGGGGGAGTTATTCTGATCCAGGCCCGGGCCGGTTACGGCCCCTGCGATCAGATCAGGCGCAGCGCCTGATCCAGTTGCTCGCGATAATATCGTTCGAGGTCGCGGTGCATCTGCGCGACCGCGGGGTTCGGTGCGATGCGCGCGAGTACGGCCTGGTCGTCCATGAAGCGTTCGAGCTTGGCTGGTCGCACCGGAAATTCCATCCGCCGATCCTGCGCTCAACTCATTACCAGTGTATATCCATAATGCGTCGAAAACAGATCAATCTCGGATAGTTACCCGTCATGCGGCCGGACCGACGATGTCATGATCCAGCCCTTATTCGCGGCCAAGCCGCCAGCGACCAAGACCGTCGGCCGTAAGCTCAACACCGTCATAATCCACAATCGCATGCCGCGCTGCGTCCACGCGGTGGTCGCGGCCATGCGTTGCCGTGATGACGACGACATCGGATCCCGCGGCATCGGCTGCCGCAATACCTGCCGGTGCATCCTCGAAGACAAGACAGTCGGATGCTGGTACACCCAGACGCTCGGCGGCCAGCAGGAAACAGTCGGGCGCGGGCTTGCCGTTCGCGACGTCCTCGGCCGCGATGAACTGCGCCGGGATCGCCAGACCCGCGGCAGCAAGACGCCGCTCGGCCAGCGCGCGCGGTGCCGAGGTCACGATCGTCCAGCGCCCAGCCGGCAGTGTCGCGAGGAAATCAGCCGCACCACGGATCGGGGTAATGTCCCCGACATCCTCCATCTCGGCGGCAGTGATCGCAGCCGCTTCGACGACCGGGTCGACGCCGGGCAGACCCAGCCGCCGAACCGTCTCGACCGATTGAACGCCGTGAATCGTCGGCAGGAAGGTCGCGACATCCAGGCCGTGCGCGATCGCCCATGCCGTCCAGGTCCGCTCGGCAGATGCGATCGACGTCAGGATCGTTCCGTCCATGTCGAACAGGAAGGCGGCGTAGCTGCGGGTCGGCAGGGTCATGGAGTATCTCGCTTGATCATTTGGCTGTCCTGATGTGCAGCGACACCATTACCAGGTCCCGCGCGGCGCGCGACGGCGACGCCAAAGAAAAGGCCGCCTCGGTTTCCCGAAGCGGCCATATTTCTGTCATCAAGCCTAAGCTTAGATGTCGTCGCCGAGTGCGCCCTTGACGCTGCCCTTGACGTTCTGCGCAGTACCCTTGGCCTGCTGTGCTTCGCCTTCTGCGACCATACGGTCGTTGTCGGTTGCCTTGCCCACGGCTTCCTTGACGTTGCCTGCGACTTTGTTGCCTGCGGCCGCGACCTTATCGGTGAATTCGCCCATGAGAGCCTCCACTATGTTGTGCGATACGCCAATCGTACCGCTCTGAACTTGTGAGACTATAACGGCCGTCTTTATCGAGGGTTCCGTGACGTTTGCGTCATGGTGTCAGATCAGGCCGGCAAGCGGGCTCGAGGGATCGGCATAACGCCGCTGCCCCATCCGCCCCGCGCGATAGGCAAGCCGCCCCGATTCGACTGCGGATTTCATCGCCGCCGCCATCATCAGCGGATCCTTCGCCTCGGCGATCGCGGTGTTCATCAGCACGCCGTCGCAGCCAAGCTCCATCGCCACCGCCGCATCCGATGCCGTGCCGACGCCCGCATCGACAAGCACGGGCACCCCTGCCCCCTCGACGATCAGCCGGATCGTCACGCGGTTCTGGATACCCAGACCCGAGCCGATCGGCGCGCCCAGCGGCATGATCGCGACCGCGCCCGCATTCTCAAGCCGCTTGGTAGCGATCGGATCATCGACGCAATAGACCATCGGCTTGAAGCCCTCGTTCGCCAGGATCTCGGTCGCGCGCAGCGTTTCGACCATGTCGGGATAAAGCGTCTTCGCCTCGCCGAGCACCTCGAGCTTCACCAGCTCCCAGCCGCCCGCCTCGCGTGCCAGCCGCAGCGTCCGGATCGCCGATTCGGCATCGAAACAGCCCGCGGTGTTGGGTAGGTAGGTGATCTTTTTCGGGTCGATGAAGTCGGTCAGCATCGGCGCATTGCGATCCGACACGTTGACGCGGCGCACCGCGACGGTGACGATCTCTGCCCCCGAGGCCTCGACCGCGGCGGCGTTCTGCGCGAAGTCCTTGTACTTGCCGGTGCCGACGATCAGTCGCGAGCGGAAGGTGCGGCCGGCGACCGTCCAGCTGTCGGTGTCGATCGCCGCGGCATGATCGCCGCCGCCGACGAAGTGCACGATCTCGAGGTCGTCGCCATCCTCGACCATCACGTCCGCCAGCGTCGAACGCGGCACCACCTCCATATTGCGTTCGACCGCGATCTTTTCAGGGATGAGGCCCAGCTCGGTCGCGAGCCCCGCAAGGCTGAGGCCGGTGGAAACACGCTTGTGCTCGCCGTTCACGGTGATCGAGACGGTGCCGTCGGAGTGGGGCATGCAGAGTTTTCCGTTCGTTTCGACCGAAGTCAGGAAACCACCCGTCCGCTGCCGGTCTCATGTCTCGACTTCGCTCGACACGAACGGGTAAGGGGGGTGCATATAGAGGGTGGTTTGCCGCCCCTGCAACCAGGAGCAGCCTTTGCCCGCGACAGTCCCTGCCACCGTCCCTGCGACAATCTTCGTCCTGAACGGCCCCAACCTCAACCTTCTGGGGACGCGAGAGCCGGAGATTTACGGCGACGAGACGCTCGACGACATCGCCGGCCAGCTTGAGGATCGCGCGTGCGAACTCGACCTGACGATCGACATGCGCCAGTCGAATCACGAAGGGCACCTCGTCGACTGGATCCAGGAGGCGCAGGCGCGCGGCGCGAAGGCGGTGATCCTCAACGCCGGCGCATTCACGCATACCTCGGTCGCGGTCCATGACGCGATCAAGGGCGTGAAGACACCGGTGATCGAGGTCCATCTTTCCAATCCCCACGCCCGCGAATCGTTCAGGCACGTCAGCCTGGTCGGACAGGCGGCGAAGGGAACGATCGCGGGTTTCGGCGCGCTTTCGTATCTGCTCGCGCTTGAAGCCGTCGCACGGTTCTGACAGGAGGCCCCGCCATGACCGATACACCAGAAACAACAGGCGCAATGCAGGTCGATGTGACCCTGGTGCGCCAGCTCGCCGAACTGCTCGACACCACGCAGCTGACCGAGATCGAAGTCGAGGACGGCTCGCGCCGCATCCGCGTCGCACGCAAGGCGGCGCAGGCCGCGCCCGTCGCGCACTATGCCCCCGCCCCTGCGGCGCCCGCCGTCTCCGCACCGCTGGCGATCCCGCAGGCTGAGGTCGGCGCGTCCGCCCCGGCGATCAGCGCGAGCGCCGTCAAGTCGCCGATGGTCGGCACGGTCTATCTGGCCGCCAACCCCGAAGCGAAACCGTTCTCGACCGTCGGCCAGAAGGTCAATGCGGGTGACACGCTGCTGATCATCGAGGCGATGAAGGTGATGAACACGATCGTCGCGCCCTCGGCCGGTACCGTCACCGCGATCCTCGTCGAGAACGGCCAGCCGGTCGAATTCGACCAGCCGCTGGTCGTGGTCGAATAATGAAGCAAATCAAGAAGCTGCTCATTGCGAACCGCGGCGAGATCGCGCTGCGGATCCACCGTGCCTGCCATGAGATGGGCATCAAGACGGTGGCGGTCCATTCGACCGCCGACGCCGACGCGATGCACGTAAGGCTTGCGGACGAGGCGATCTGCATCGGACCGCCGTCGGCCACCGACAGCTATCTGAACATCCCCAACATCATCTCCGCCGCCGAGATCAGCGGCGCGGACGCGATCCATCCGGGCTACGGCTTTCTCAGCGAGAATGCCCAGTTCGCCGAGATCGTCGAGCTGCACAACATCCTGTTCGTCGGCCCGAAGCCCGAGCACATCCGCACGATGGGCGACAAGGTCCAGGCCAAGCGCACCGCAGGCGCGCTCGGGCTGCCGCTCGTCCCCGGCTCGGACGGCGCGATCAGCGACATCGCCGAGGCCAAGCGGATCGCCGACGAGATCGGTTATCCGGTGATCATCAAGGCGGCCTCTGGCGGCGGCGGTCGCGGGATGAAGGTCGTCACCGACGCCGAAGACCTCGAAACGCAGATGCAGCAAGCCGGCAGCGAGGCGAAGGCCGCGTTTGGCGACGCCACCGTCTACATGGAAAAATACCTCGGCAATCCGCGGCATATTGAATTCCAGATCTTCGGTGACGGCGAGGGCAACGCGATCCATCTCGGCGAGCGCGACTGCTCGCTCCAGCGCCGCCACCAGAAGGTGCTCGAGGAAGCCCCCTCGCCGATCATCACCGCGGAAGAGCGCGAGCGGATGGGCGGCATCGTCGCCAAGGCGATGGCCGACATGGGCTATCGTGGCGCGGGGACGATCGAGTTCCTGTGGGAAGCGGGTGAGTTCTACTTTATCGAGATGAACACCCGGCTTCAGGTCGAGCATCCGGTGACCGAGATGATCACCGGCCTCGACCTGGTGCGCGAACAGATCCGCATCGCCGAGGGGCATCCGCTGACGCTGCGCCAGGAAGATGTGCAGTTCCGCGGCCATGCGATCGAATGTCGCATCAATGCCGAGGATCCGCGCACCTTCGCGCCGTCGCCGGGGCTGGTGAAGCTCTATCATGCGCCCGGCGGAATGCATGTCCGTGTCGATAGCGGACTCTATGCCGGCTACCGTGTGCCGCCTTATTACGACTCGATGGTCGCCAAGCTGATCGTCTACGGCGCGACGCGTCAGGGCGCGCTGCGACGGTTGCGGCGTGCGCTCGAGGAGATGGTGATCGAGGGCGTCACGACGACGATTCCCCTGCATCGTGCACTGCTCGACGATCCTGAATTCCAGGAGGGCGCGTACACGATCAAGTGGCTGGAAGAGTGGCTCGCCAAGCAGGGGGCGTAAGCGCTCCTGCCACTTAGAATGTTCTCCCGCGAAGGCGGGAGAACAAGAACCGGGCGGGACACATGGTCTGGCCGAGGTCAGTCCAATGACGACGGAGCATTCGTGAAGGCGACGATCTACCACAATCCGAAATGCTCCAAGTCTCGCGAGGCGCTCGCGCTGTTGCAAGAGGCCGGTGCGGACGTCACGATCGTCGAATATCTGAAGACTCCCCCGTCGCGCGCCGAACTCGTCCGTCTCTACGACCGCGCAGGCATGACGCCGCGCCAGGGCCTGCGCATGGCAGAGGACGGCGCGAAGGCGGTCAAGCATGGCGACGCCGAAGCGATCCTCGACGCGATGATGATCGATCCGCTGCTGATCGAACGCCCACTGGTCGAGACCGACAAGGGCGTCCGCCTCGGACGGCCCATCGCGCGGCTGCACGAAATTCTGTGATCGCTGCCCCCGCATCGTGCACATCCGTTCCGGATGCTGTATTTTCGGGCAGGGTTTACGGGTGAATCGGCCGTTGCCCGAAGTGGCGACAACTGGCACGTTTGGTGCAAGGCGCCCTGTAGGGCGTTGGTTTCAACGACAATCGGGGGCGTACCTGTGAAAAAGATCGAAGCCATCATCAAGCCGTTCAAGCTTGATGAGGTGAAGGAAGCGCTGCACGAGATCGGCGTAAGCGGCATCACCGTGACCGAGGCCAAGGGCTTTGGCCGGCAGAAGGGCCATACCGAGCTGTATCGTGGCGCCGAATATGTCGTCGACTTCCTGCCCAAGGTGAAACTCGAGGTCGTCGTCGCGGATGGTCTGGCACAGCGCGTCGTCGAGGCGATTGCCGCAGCCGCGCAGACCGGCCGGATCGGCGACGGCAAGATCTTCGTCATTCCCGTCGAAAGCGCGCTGCGTATCCGCACCGGCGAGCGCGACGACGACGCGATTTAACGGCTTTACTGACACCGACTTCATTTGACGCGGCGCAACAATCTGTGGAATTAGCGCGCTGCGCCGCACTATCATTTCCGGCATATCTGCCGACCTATCGAGCAAAGAGGGCTTAGCATCATGGCAAATTCGGCCAACGACGTCCTGAAGATGATCAAGGACCAGGAGATCGAGTGGGTCGATCTGCGCTTCACCGATCCCAAGGGAAAGTGGCAGCATCTCACTATGGTCGCCAGCCTGATCGGTGAAGACGAACTGACCGACGGCCTGATGTTCGACGGCTCGTCGATCGAGGGCTGGAAGGCGATCAACGAGAGCGACATGACGCTCAAGCCCGATCTCGACGCGGTCTATGTCGATCCGTTCTCGGCGACGCCGATGATGATCCTGATCTGCGACATCGCCGATCCGTCGACCGGCGAGCTCTACGCCCGCGATCCGCGCTCGACCGCCAAGCGCGCCGAGGCGTATCTGCTGACCACCGGCGTCGGCGACACCGTCTATGTCGGCCCCGAAGCCGAATTCTTCATGTTCGACGACGTCCGCTTCGAGAACAGCTATTCGACCAGCTATTACAAGATCGACGACATCGAGCTGCCGGGCAATTCGGGCCGCGAATATGAGGGCGGCAACCTCGGCCACCGTCCGCGTGCCAAGGGCGGCTATTTCCCGGTCGCGCCGGTCGACAGCGCCGTCGACATCCGCGGCGAGATGGTCTCGACGATGATCGAGATGGGCCTGCCCTGCGACAAGCATCACCACGAGGTCGCGGCCGCGCAGCATGAGCTGGGCCTGACCTTCGGCACGCTGACGCAGACCGCGGATCGCATGCAGATTTACAAGTACGTCGTCCACCAGGTCGCGCACGCATACGGCAAGACGGCGACGTTCATGCCCAAGCCGATCAAGGAAGATAACGGTTCGGGGATGCACACGCACTTCTCGATCTGGGATGGCAAGACCCCGCTGTTCGCCGGCAACGGCTATGCGGGCCTCAGCGACATGTGCCTGTATTTCATCGGCGGCATCATCAAGCATGCCAAGGCGGTCAACGCGTTCACCAACCCGACGACCAACAGCTACAAGCGCCTCGTCCCCGGCTACGAAGCGCCCGTGCTGCTCGCCTATTCGGCGCGCAACCGCTCGGCCTCGTGCCGCATTCCGTACGGCACCGGCCCCAAGGCGAAGCGCGTCGAAGTGCGCTTCCCTGACGCGCTCGCCAACCCGTATCTCGCTTATGCGGCGCTGATGATGGCGGGCATGGACGGCATCCTGAACAAGATCCATCCGGGCGAAGCGATGGACAAGAACCTGTACGACCTGCCGCCCGCAGAACTCGCCCAGGTCCCGACCGTCGCGGGTTCGCTCCGCGAGGCGCTCGACTGCCTGCTCGCGGATCACGACTTCCTGCTCAAGGGTGACGTGTTCTCGAAGGATCAGATCGAGAGCTATGTCGAGATCAAGCGTGCCGAAGTCGCGCGTTGGGAAATGACGCCGAGCCCGGTCGAGTATGACATGTACTACAGCGGCTGAGCNGTCGCCTATGGCGACGACCGACGACGTGGCTTCGCCACGGCGCTGACAGAGAAAGGGCGTCCGGAGCAATCCGGGCGCCCTTTCTTCGTTCGAGCATCCCGCTACTTCTGCCCTGCACGGGAAGATCAAATTGGGTTCTGCTCTATGCCCCTGTGTCCCCGCGAAGGCGGGGACACAGTCTGGGCTCCCGCCTTCGCGGGAGAACAGGATTACAGCGCGCTCAGGCCAGCAGCACGCTGCTCCCGAACGTCTCTCCTGCCTCGAGCGCCCGGTGCGCATCCGCCGCATCCTCCAGCGCGAAGGTCTGGCCGATCTCGGGCTTGAACGCGCCCTGCGCGAGCATCGCGAACACCCGGTCGACCATCGCCTGCCGGTGCTCGGCATAATCGAACAGCGTCGGGCGCGTCACGAACAGCGACCCCTTGGCCGCGAGCACGCCAAGATTGACGCCATCGACCACGCCCCCTGCATTGCCATAGCTGACGATCAGCCCGCGCTTCGCCGCGCTGTCGAGCGACGCCGCCCACGTTGCGCCGCCGACACCGTCGAGCACCACGGGCACGCCCTTCCCGCCGGTGATCTCGCGCACTCGGGCGGCGATATCCTCGGACCGGTGGAGAATGACGTGATCGGCCCCCGCCTTGCGCGTCCGCTCGGCCTTTGCCTCGCTGCCGACGCTCGCGATCACGGTCGCGCCGATCGCCTTCAGCCAGCCGACCAGGATATGCCCGACCCCGCCCGCGGCGGCATGGACAAGCACCGTCTGCCCCGCCTCGACGCGCGCGCAGCGTTCGATGAGAAACTCCGCGGTGCAGCCCTTCAGCAGGATCGCCGCGGCGGTGCGGTCGTCGAGCGTGTCGGGCAAATGGAAGAGCTCGCCCGCGGGCACGTTGCGCTCGGTGGCGTAGGCCCCGCGGGTCGGGCCGAAGGTGCCGACGCGGTCGCCCGGGGCAAAGCCCGTGACCCCCTCGCCCACCGCCATCACCACGCCGACCGCCTCGCTGCCGAGCCCGGAGGGCAACGCTACCGGATAGACACCGCTGCGGTGATAGGTGTCGATATAGTTCAGCCCGACCGCGGTGTTGCGCATCCACACCTCGCCCTTGCCCGGCGCGGGCAGGTCGACGTCGTCCCACTGGATCACCTCGGGGCCACCGGTCGTGCTGATAGTCGCTATGCGTGCCATGCCCGTCTCCTGTTGATCATGACCCTAACTAGGCTCCGCGTTTCGGGTTGCAACCGATCCGCCCGACGCCCATTCCTTTGCAAAACACGATGCGGAGAGGCATGATGAAGAGCTATCTGAAGCAGTATATCAACGGCGCCTGGGTCGACAGAGACGGCGGCCGAATCCACCAGGTCATCGACCCCTCGACCGAACAGCCCTGTACCGAGATCACGCTCGGCACCGCGGCCGATGTCGACAAGGCGGTCACCGCCGCCCGCGCGGCGTTCGAAAGCTGGAGCCAGACGAGCGTGCAGGAGCGGCTCGACGTGCTCGGTCGGATCATGACCGAGTACAAGGCGCGCATGCCCGATCTGGCCAAGGCGATGTCGCAGGAAATGGGCGCACCGATGGCGCTCGCATCGATGGCGCAGGCCCCGACCGGCCTCGCCCATTTCTCCGCGACCGCCAAGGCGCTGGCAGCGTTCGAATTCTCCGAAGTCATCGGCAAGGCGACCGTCGTGCACGAACCGCTCGGCGTCGTCGCGATGATCACGCCGTGGAACTGGCCGCTCAACCAGATCTGCGCGAAGGTCGCCCCCGCGCTGGCGGCAGGCGACACGATGATCCTGAAGCCGTCCGAGGAGGCGCCCTCCTGTGCAATCATCCTCGCCGAGATCATGGATGCCGCGGGCGTCCCGGCAGGAGTGTTCAACCTCGTCAACGGCGACGGCCCCGGCGTCGGCGTGGCGCTGTCGAGCCACCGCGACGTCGACATGGTCAGCTTCACCGGGTCGACCCGCGCGGGCATCGCAGTCGCGCAGGCCGCCGCTCCGACCGTCAAGCGCGTCCATCAGGAACTTGGCGGCAAGGCGGCGAACCTGGTGCTCGAAGGCGCAGACCTTGCCAAAGTCCTGCCGCCGACGGTGGCGGGCGTGCTCGCCAATTCGGGGCAGAGCTGCATCGCGCCGACCCGGCTGCTGGTCCATGCCAGTCAGGTTGCCGAGGCCACTGCGATCGTCAAAACGATGATGGAGCAGACCAAAGTGGGCGACCCTGCCGAAATGGGCCAGCATATCGGCCCCGTCGTCAACAAGGCGCAGTTCGACAAGATCCAGGGGCTGATCCAGTCGGCGATCGACGAGGGTGCGACGCTGGTCACCGGCGGCGTCGGCCGTCCCGACGGACGCAACGCGGGCTATTACATTCAGCCGACCTTGTTCACCGATGTCCGCCCCGACATGCGGATCGCGCAGGAGGAGACGTTCGGCCCGGTCGCGACGATCACCGCCTATGCCGACCAGGACGAGGGCATCCGCATCGCCAACGCGACCGAATATGGGCTGTCTGCGACGATCTCCGGTGACCCCGCCGCCGCCGCGAAGGTCGCGCCTAAGCTGCGGGCGGGGCTGGTCACGATCAATTCGTGGAGCCCCGACATCGGCGCACCGTTCGGCGGCTACAAGCAATCGGGCAATGGCCGCGAGAATGGCCGTTACGGGCTAACGGACTTCATGGAGGTGAAGACCGTGGTAGGCCTGCCCGGCTGACCCCGCCGACGCCCCCTCCCCTGCGGGAGGGGGCTCAGTGCATCGGCCAGACCGCGACGATCAGCGGCGTGCCGACCAGCAGCACCAGCAGCGACAAGGGCGCGCCGAGCCGGGCGTAATCGCTGAACTTGTAGCCGCCCGGCCCCATCACCAGCGTGTTGCACTGATGGCCGATCGGCGTGAGGAAGTCGCACCCCGCCCCGACCGCGGTCGCCATCAGGAACGCCTCGGGCCGATAGCCGAGATCGCCTGCAAAGGTCGCCGCGATCGGCGCCATCACCAGCACGGTCGCGGCATTGTTCAGGAACGGCGTGACCGCCATCGCGGCCGCCAGGATCAGCGCGACCGCGCCCCAGGGCGGCAGCGTCGATGCGGTCGCGGACAGCCATGTCGCGATGACGTCAGATGCGCCGGTGGTGCGAAGCGAATCGCTGACCGGAATTAACGCGCCGAGCATGATCAGGATCGGCCATTCGACATGGTCATAGGCCTCGCGCACCGGCAGCACGCCGGTCGCCATGATCAGCCCCGCTGCGGCGAAGAACGCCACCGCCACGGGCACGAACCCCATCGCCGTCGCCCCCATCGCGACGCCGAGGATACCGATCGGCAGCCAGCTTCGCTTCGACACGCCAAGCCGCATTTCGCGCTGTGCCAGCGGCAGGCAGCCGAGGTCGCGCAGCTTGCCGGGTAGCTGCTCAAGCGGCCCCTGCAGCACCAGCACGTCGCCCGCGCGCAGCTCGATATTCGCCAGCCTGCGCGACAGATGCTCGCCCTGTCGCGAGATCGCGATCAGATTGACCCCGAACCGCGCCTGCAGCGCAAGCCGCGCCGCGGTCCTGCCCGCCAGCGGCGAACCGACATTGACGACCGCCTCGATCACGCCGACTTCATCGTCGTCCGCCTGATCCGCCTTTTCGCGGTCCTCGCCTTCGAGCTTCAGCCGGTCGCGCGCGATCACGCGTTCGAGCGCATCGGGTTCGCCGCCGAGGATCAGTACGTCGCCCGCCCTCAGGTGCGTATGCTCGTTCGGCGCGCTGCGCATGCCCGCGCGCAAGATCCGCGTGATCGACACCTCGCCGTCGTGCCGTGCGAGAAAGTCCTCGACCGACTCGTCGACCGCAGGGGACGTCTCGGGGATCGCGGCTTCGGTGATATACCCCTTGATGTCGAGCGCCTCACCCATCGTTGGCGCAGCCCGCCGGTCGCGCGGCAGCAGGCGATAGGCGAAGCGCAGATAGATCAGCCCCATCACCGTCAGCCCGAGCCCGACCGGCGCATAGTCGAACATGCCGAAGGGATGTCCGGTCATCTGCTCGCGGACGCGGCTGACGATGATGTTGGGCGAGGTACCGACAAGCGTGATGAGACCGCCGAGCAGCGACGCGGTCGCCATCGGCATAAGGAACACCGATGGCGAGGTGTTGTTCTTCTTCGCCATCTGGAACGCGGCGGGCATCAGCATCGCCAGCGCGCCGATATTCTTGACCAGCGCGGACGAGAACCCCACCGACGCGGTCAGCACGACAAGCTGCGACCGCACCCGCGTGACCCGCTTTGCAAGCTTCGCCAGCGCCAGTTCGATCACCCCCGAGCGCTGGACCGCCGCCGAGATGACGAGCGCCGAACCGACGATGATCACGATGTCGTCGGAAAAGCCCTTGAAAGCGTCCTTCGGACTGACGATCCCGAGCGCGATACTCGCTAGCAACGCCAGGATAGCTGTGACGTCGTAGCGAAACCGTCCCCAGATGAAGAGCATCATCATGCCGATGAGCGTGGCGATCGAAAGAGATTGGGGAAGGGTCATCTGGCCTCGATATGTAACGGCCGATCAACCATGCCCGACAGGCCTGGTTCCCACGACAAGGGGTCCTCTAGCGTTTGCCGCCGGCTCAATAGTCTTTGGAAATGCGGACGTTCGCACTCTGCCTGCCAAGCGTGGAGATGCTCGACAGCAGCGACAGCCAGCGCGTGACCTGGAACTCGACCTGCGTCGCGCTATAGCCCTGGCCGTCGGTGACGATCTCCGCATAGAGCCGCCGCGTCACATATTTGCCCGCGGCGATCGACGTGCCCTGCCCCGTCTGCGGGTCGGCAGGCAGGATGCGCAGCCGGTCGAGACCTGCTGCACGCCGCACTGCGTTGATCGGGTTGATCCCGTTGCCGCCGTCCTGCAACGCCGCCACCGCCGCCGCGAGCTGCAGGGCTTCGGGCGCGGACAGGTTGGTGATCGACGTCCCGAACAGCAAACGCGACAGCAGTTCATCCTGTGGCAGCGCGGGCGTGCTGGTAAACCCGATCTCGGGCTTGAGCGCATAGCCCGTGACGCGGATCGATGCGTTGAGCCCTGTCGAATCGGCGTTCGCTTCGATGTCGAGCGCCGGGTTCGCAGGCACGCCGCCATCGAACCGGATGACGCCGCGTGCCAGCTCGAATTCGCGGCCGGCAAATTCGTAATCGCCGCGGATCAGCGTCGCACGGCCCGTGATCGCGGGGTTCTGCGGCTCACCGGCGATCTGGAGATTGGCGGACCATTCGCTCGTCAGCCCCAGCCCGCTGACCATGACCTGGTTCGGTGCGCGGGCCTTGATCGCCAGCGTCCAGGGGCGCGTCGGCGCGGCCTTTTCCTCGCCGCCCTCGGGCAGGTTGATTTCCCGGATGTTGAGCTGCGGCACCGCGCTCGCCGCGGTCGCCTGGCCTAGCCGGTAGCGGCTCTTGTTCATCACCACGTCGCCCGCGATCACGCCGCCTATCCCGTCCGACGTGAACGTCAGCGGCCCCGTCACGGTCGCGCCGATATCGTCGCGATTGATCATCACCGCGCTTGCAGTCTGGAGCCGCAGGTCGATGCCAAGCCCGTTCTTGCCTGCGAAATCAAACTGGCCGACCCCCGTCACCCGGCCGCCCTTGCCCGCGTCCGCCGCGAAACGGTCGATCACCAGGCGCGAGCCGCCGAACCGGCCGCTGGCCTGGACGTTCGACAGGATCGTCCCCGTCGTGCCGCTTTCGATGCGGGCGTTGGTCGCACGGACGACGCCGCGGATCACCGGCGCCTCGAGCGTACCGGCGACGTCCGCACCGATCGCTACCGGCCCCGACAGGTCGAACAGCTCGACCCCCGTCAGTCGCCACAGCGTGTCCGCGGGCCCGCTGTAGCGAAGCTGTCCGAATAGCCGCGCGCGTGCGATCCGCGTGGCGAGGTCGCCCTCACCAAGCGGCGCAAGCTGCGCCTGTGCGCGACCGATCGTCTTGCCGCCCGAGGCGATCACCGCACGCAGGCCGAGCTTGTCGGGCGACAGAAGCGCCGCGACCCCGACGTCGATCGGCCGCGACGACAGCACGAGCCCCGCACGGCTGAGGCCACGGATCGTCACGTCCGCCTTGCCCGTCGGCGGGTTGCCGCCGCTCGTCGCGACGCTGAACGTACCCGATGCCAGACCGCCAAGACCGAGTCCCGGATAGCCGATATCGAGGATGGCCAGCGGCATCCGCGTCATGCTCGCATCGATCGCGCTGGTCGATCCGGTGAAGCGTCCGCCGATCTGCGCCTCGCCCCCCGAAAAGCTCAGACGCGTCGGTGCGAGGCGCCAGCCATCGCCGTCGCGGGTCACGATTGCGGGGCTCAGCAGGCGCAGCGGCCGCCGGTCGAGCGTCCCTTGCGCCGCGATGCGATAGCTGTCGGCGGTCACGTCGGTCACGCTCTCGATATCGAACGCCCGTCCACGCGACCCGGCGATCGACGCCTTGATCTGCCCCACTCCGCCGCGCAGCGACGCGCTGCCAGCCAGCCGCCCGATGCTGAGCGCGCCGCGTTGCAAGCCTGCGCCGGTCGCGGTCGCCTCGATCGAGGTTCCCGCGGGGTCGAGAATCGTGACGAGGTCCATATGGCCACGCCGCAACGTCCAGCCGGCAAGCGTCCCCGCGCGCGCATCGAGGTGCGCCTCGACGCGCTGATTCTCGCCGACCGGCCGGAAGAGCAGTTCACCCGCTAGACCGCCGCCCGCCACCGCGAGCCGCCCGTTGAAGCCGCCATCGACGATCGCGAGCGTCCCCGTCGCGCGGGTCCCGCTGACGTCCAGCGCGGCGATCGCGATCGTGGCACCCGCGCCGCGCGGCAGGAGCAGCGTTCCGGTCGCGGTAAAGGGGCCAAGCCGCGAGCCACCCGCAGCGGCAAAGGCATAGCCCTGCGCGGTCGGATCGAGATGCGCCCGCACGTTGGTCAGCCCCAAGGCCGGACTGGGGCTGGCAAGGACGAGGTCGAGCGTCGGCCGCTCGATCCTGCCGTCCAGCGTCAGCGTGACCGGCCCGTAGTTCTGCTGACGGCCACCGCCCTCGAACCGGAAGCTGCCGTCGCGCCGTCTGTAGCCGTTGCCGCTCAACCGGATCTGCGGCGCGACAAGGACGAGGTTGCTGAAATGCAGGACTCCGTCCGTCGTTCGTTCGAGATTGGCGGTGAGCCGCGGCAGACCGCCTGCGAGACTGCGGAAGAAGGCGTTGTCGAGTCGCAGCACCTGTGCCGCGCCCTGCCCGATCACGCGCGTCCCCTTGCCGTTCGGCCCCGGAACGACGCGCAGCGTCGACGTGACGTCGACGATCCCCAGCCCCGGGATCAGATAGCGACCGAGCCGGCCATTCACCCCGACGTCGAACCGCCCGGTGCGCAGATCGACCCGGATGCCGATCCGTCCGTTGAGCTTGTCGGAGCGCAGCACGAGGTCGTCACCGGTCAACAGCGCAGGCGTGATCCGCAGCCGCCCATCGACCGACAGGTTGCGCAGGATCCCCCCGGCGACATCGCCGACCCCGGTCACGCGGGCGGCGGTGACGCGGATCGGGACGGTGACCGGCGCCGCCGACAGACGCCCCTTGCCGGCGATCCGCACGCGATCGAAGCCGGTCTTGTCGAAGGTCAGTCGTGCCGCGTCGAGGCGGTAGTCGAAGCTTGCGGTCGCGAAGGCACCGTCGAGAATGGCGCGCAGTTCGATGCCGCTGCCCCCCATCGTCCCGATCAGCGCCGTCGGCCGCAGCAGCCGCGCCTTCACGCGAAGATCACGAAACGCGTTCGCGCCGAGATCGACGATACCCGTTGTGTCGAGCGAGAGCGCCGGCGACCGCAGCGACAGCCGCCCGTCGAGCCGGCGTTCGACGAACGTCGCGGCGCCATTGACCAGCACCCGCGGCGTCGTGAGCGCTGCGAGCCGTCCGCTGAGCAGCCCCGAGGGGGCGAGCGTTCCCGACAGCGTATAGCGTCCGCTCGCCTGTGAGAGCGCGAGATCGACCGCGCGCGACGCGCCGACATTACCCTGTGCGCGGCCCGTCCAGCGCGCCCAGCGGCCGTCACCGGTGACGACGAGCGCGACGTTGCTCCGGGCACCGACCATCCGCGCGAGCACCCCGTTCGCCGCCCCGCGCGCCGCGACGTCCAGATCGAACCGGTCGCGCGCGGGCTCCGCATCGATCCGCAGCTTGAGCCGGTCGCTGCCCGCGACCAGCGCGTTCACATCGACGAGCGCGCGTCCCGAGCGGATATCGGCTCGGCCGTCGAGCCGCGCGACGCGGGCGGTGCCGAGCACGCGGGTGTCGAGCAGCAGGCGTCCGACCGTGAGCCGCCCGATTCGGATGTCGAAATCCGGCAGGATCGGCGTGCGCCTCTTCGACGGTCGCGTGCGCGGGACGTGGAACAGCGTCGCGCGCTCGATCGCGAGCCGCCGGATCTCGAGTCGGTTCGAAAACCAGCGGACGGGCGACCAGTCGAGCGCGACGCGCGGTGCCTGGAACACGAGCCCGTCGAGATCATAGACGCGCAGATCGGTCAGCTGCGTATCACCATAGAGAGACCCGTCGATTCGCCCGATCGTGAAACGCAGCCCGTTGGCCGCGCGGATCGCGCCGACCCGATTGGCGACATAGCGGTGGCCGATATCGGTATCGACGATCAGCAGCGCGGCGCCGACGATCGCCACCAGGGCCAGGAATGCCGCCGCAAGCCAGCGCCACCAGCGGCGCCGTGGCACAGGCCGGCCCGGCTCTGTCGCGTCGGTCGCGGCGTCGGTCAAAACGCCTGTCCCAGCGATACATAGACCGCGATCCGGCTGTCCCCCGGTTGCGGGTTGATCGGCGTCCCGACATCGAAGCGGATCGGGCCGAAGTTCGAATAATAGCGCACCCCGATCCCCGTGCCATATTGCAGGCCGGTGAATTTGGGCAGCGGCGACGTGTAGATGTTGCCCGCATCGAGGAACGGCACGACCCCGAAATTGCCGAACGCCTTGATCCGCGCCTCGATCGAGAATTCGGTCAGGCTGCGGCCGCCGATCGGGTCGTTGTTCGGATCGCGCGGACCGATCGACTGATAGCCATAGCCGCGTATCGACGCGCCGCCGCCGGCATAGAAACGCCGCGACGGTGCCACCTGATCGCGCGGCGCGCCGACGATCGTGCCGAGCCGGGTCCGCCCCGCCAGCACGATCCCGTCGCTGACCGTCCGGTACACACTCGCGTCGATCTGCGTCCGGGCGTAGCCGAACACCGATCCCTGGAACGATGCCTCCGGGCTCAGCCGCCCGCCGAGCCGGAACCCGCGCGTCGGGTTGAGCAGGTCGTCCGATCCGTCATAATTCAGCGTGGTCGGCAGCGCGCCGATGAAGAAGGTCCGGCGTCGAGGATCGCCGGTCGACACGATCACGTCGCGTTCGTCCGACGCGATCAGCTCCGCGCCGAGCGACCAGGTCCAGGTCTTCTGGAAGAAGATGTTCGTCTGGCGTTCGATGCTGCCGGCCAGCGTGAAGGTCTTGGCCTCATACGCATCGCGGTTGATATGCACCGCGGAGACCTGCGCGGTCAGCACGCGGTCGCGCGCATGAAAGTTGTTGCGGCGATAGACGATCGCGCCGAGCTGCTCCTGCGTCCCGATAACGCTGCGCAGCGTGAGCGCGCCCTCGGGCGGAAACAGGTTGCGATGCGTCCAGCTGACCTCGGCGCGTGCGCCCTCGCCCGTGCCATACCCAAGCTCGCCCGCGACCGTGCGCGGCGGCGCGCGGTCGAGCTTCACACCGATATCGACGCTGTCGGCGGTGCTGCCCGGGATCGGCCTGACCTCGACCGACGACACCAGGCTGGTCTGGACGAGCGCCCGGCGCAGATCGTCCAGCTCGCCCGCATCATAGGGCTGACCGGGCGTGAACCGCGCGATCTCCTGCACATGCTCCGCATCGAACACGCGGTTGCCGGGCAGCGCGACGATCCGGCCAAAGCGCTTCTGGCCGCCCGGGACGATCGACAGGTCGAGCGTCGCGGTGCGCGTCGCATGGTCCACCACGATCGCCGGATCGCCGACCTTGGCGAACGGAAAGCCCTCGCGCCCGATCTGAGTCGTCAGCTTGGCCTCGCCCGCGACGATCGCATCCGAGTTGACCGGGTCGGCAGGCTTGATGCCGAAGGCCTGGGCCAGCGCGGGCGCCTTGTCCCCCGCCGCCGCCAGACCATCGATCGTCACGCCCGTGAAGGTATAGCGCGTGCCCGGATCGGCCGAGACGATCACCAGCGGCTTCTGCCCGGGCTCGACCCGGGTGGTGACGCGCGCGTCATAATAGCCCTCGGCGCGCAACAGGCTGTTGAGCAGGTCGCCGTCCTCGCGCGCACGGCGATCGAGCTGCGCTGCATTGGCGACCTCGCCGTCGTTCGCGTTGAGCGTCGAGAGCTGGTCGAACCGCTGTTTCAGCAGCGCGTTCTCGATCGAGTCGATTCCCTCGATCCGCCACGAATAGCGCGTCTCGGTCGTCGCATCGGTGTTGGTCGCGACGGTGACCGGATCATCGGTGGCGGCGGCAAGATCGGGCCAGGCGACGCCGATATCGGGCAGCGGCGCGAGCGGCGACATGGGATCGAGCGACACCGGCGCGTCTGCGGCCGCAGCGCCCTCCTGCGGCGTGGACACGCGTGTCTGGGCGGCGGCGCACGGGGGCGCCGTCAGCATCGGCACGACAAGGACGGCGGTGGCCGTACCGATCCCGACCCACCCGAAGCGGTACACCATGCTCGCCTCCTAGCCGGGCTTGGCCCCCCGCGACAGTCGTTCGTGACGCATTTTCGCCACGTTTCGTCATGACATCGAAATATCCTGCCGGACAATCAGCGCGTTGCACGGTGCATCGTCCGCGTCGACGTCCGGCACTGGCGTCCGTGCGCGCGACGTGGCAGGTGCGGATCATGGCTGATAAACGTCCGACCGCTGCTGGCGGCTTCCTGATCGCACTCGGCATCCTTGGCGGTGCCGGGGTCGGATTTGCGATCGGCCAGGCCACGCCCGGCCTCCTGATCGGCACCGCGATCGGCGTCGCCGCCGCGCTCCTCGTCTGGATTCGCGACCGCCGCTAGGCGGGTTCGCGCATCTGCCAGACGACGCGGCCGACAATGTCGACCGGGCCGTCGGGTACAGGCGGCGCGGCAGGATTGTCGCTCGACACGCTGAGCGTCCCGTCCCGCAGCGCGACCCGCTTGACCATCGTCAGGCCATCGACCCGGATGACGTGAAGCCGTCCACGCGCGCCCGGCACCGTGGTCGCCATATCGACGATGATGTGATCGCCATCCTGCAGTCCGGGCTCCATCGAAGTCCCCCGGACCCGGATGATCGCCGCCTGCCCGTCGCGCAGCCCCAGCCGCCGCGCCAGCGCCGGGTCGATCACGTCGGTGCCCAGCAGCACCTCATCATCGACCAGCGCGCCCGGCCCGGCCGACGCCTGCACCGCGAGGCGGGCGATCCGAAACCCGGTGCGGCTCGCCCCCGTCTTTCCCCCGCTCCCACCGAGAACATGATCCTCGACGCCGAGATACTGCGCGAGCAGCCGGCGATCGTCCTCCGCCAGTCGTCGTGGCGACCCGCGCTTCACATATTGCTGCAGATAGGCCGCATTGCGTCCCAGCATCGCCGACAGGGCCGCCAGACTGTCCCCGCGCGCAGCCGCAAACCGTGCCAGCGCTGCTCGGGGATCGGGATCGGACATGGTGAAACCATAGCGCAGGAAAAATCCTAGACAAGTTGGACTTCAAGGAACAGATCGTGAACAGACAGAGGGAATCACAAGGAGCAAACGATGTCCGTACTGGTCAAGATCAACCGATATCTGCGGCAGACCGACATGGGGGCGGCGACCTTCGGACGGCGTGCAGTGAATGATTCCCGGCTCGTCGCAGATCTCAGACGCGGTCGCCAACCACGCGCGGGCCTGGTCGCGCGGATCGAGGCGTTCATCGCGAACACGTCCGGGCGCGGCCGGTCGTGAGGATGGACCCCCTGCGCGGCCCCGATGTCGCGACGCGGTTGATCCGCGCACTTCACGCCAGTGCCGCAGCATCTGGCACGTCAGTTGAGGTGATCGAGACGGTTTCACGCCCATGGGCGAGCGCGACCTTCTCGGGCGAGCAACACCATCTGGTCATCCTGGCGGATCCCATACCCGGTTTTCGATCCTGGCTTGCCACCCTGCCCGATGCCGAGCTGCCACTGCGGGGGCACATCCTCGCCGATCTCGCGATCGACGCGGTGGAGCAGGTCGGGTCGCGGCTGCGTGTCACCATCGCGGCGTTGACGCTGATCGACGCATAGCCATGCCTTGGGGCTGGACTTTCCGCCTTGGAAACACGAAGTCGGCGGCCAATGAAGGAGATGACGATGGCAGGCACCGGCGCCGGAATGGGCAAGTTCGAATGGGCGGATCCGTTCCTGCTCGACGACCAGCTGAGCGAAGACGAACGCATGATCCGCGATACCGCGCGCGCCTATGCCGAGGACAAGCTCGCGCCGCGGATCATTGACGCGTTCCAGCACGAACATACCGATCCCGCGATTTTCCGCGAAATGGGCGATCTCGGCCTGCTCGGGCCGACGATCCCAGAGGAATATGGCGGCGTCGGCGCCTCCTATGTCGCGTACGGCCTGGTCGCGCGCGAGGTCGAGCGGATCGACTCGGGCTATCGCTCGATGATGTCGGTCCAGTCGAGCCTGGTGATGTACCCGATCAATGCGTTCGGTTCCGAGGCACAGAAGCGCAAATATCTGCCGAAGCTCGCGACTGGCGAGTTCATTGGTTGCTTCGGACTGACCGAGCCCGATGCGGGGTCGGACCCCGGCGGCATGACGACGCGCGCGAAGAAGACCGCGAACGGCTATGTCATCTCGGGCGCCAAGACCTGGATCTCCAACTCGCCGATCGCCGACGTGTTCGTGGTCTGGGCCAAGTCCGACGAGCATGGCGGTGGCATCCGCGGCTTCATCCTGGAACGCGGGATGAAGGGGCTCGAGACGCCCAAGATCGAGGGCAAGCTGTCGCTGCGGGCGTCGATCACCGGCATGATCCTGATGGACGAGGTCGAGGTCGGCGAGGACGCGTTGCTCCCCGACGTCCAGGGGCTGAAGGGGCCGTTCGGCTGTCTCAACCGCGCGCGCTACGGGATCTCGTGGGGTGCGCTCGGTGCCGCCGAATTCTGCTTCCACGCCGCGCGGCAATATGGCCTCGATCGCAACCAGTTCGGCACCCCGCTCGCCGGGCGGCAGCTCTATCAGAAAAAGCTCGCCGACATGGAGACCGAGATCGCGCTCGGGCTCCAGGCGTCACTGCGCGTCGGGCGGCTGATGGACGAGGGGCGGTTCGCGCCCGAGATGGTCTCGATCGTCAAGCGCAACAATGTCGGCAAGGCGCTCGACATCGCGCGGATGAGTCGGGACATGCACGGCGGCAACGGCATTTCGGGGGAATATCAGGTAATGCGTCACATGATGAACCTCGAGACGGTCAACACCTATGAGGGCGCACACGACGTCCACGCGCTGATCCTCGGCCGCGCGATCACGGGTATTGCAGCGTTCTAGTGATAGGCCACGTGCTTGCTTGCCACCCCGGCGAAGGCCGGGGCCCAGTTGGGGAACGCGCCTTGGCTGATGCTGCGTGTCGTTACTACAACCTTTCCAACTGGGCCCCGGCCTCCGCCGGGGTGGTGATTTAATCGTGGAAGGCAAACCTACACCCCTCGCCGGCCTAAAGGTCGTCGAACTCGCCCGCATCCTCGCCGGCCCCTGGGCTGGCCAGGTGCTCGCCGATCTCGGTGCCGACGTGACCAAGGTCGAGAGCCCCGCCGGCGACGACACCCGGACCTGGGGCCCGCCGTTCATCGACAACCCCGACGGCACCCGCGACGCGGCCTATTTCCACGCCGCCAACCGCGGCAAGCGCTCGGTCGTCGCGGACTTCACGACGCCCGAGGGACAGGCTGCGGTTCGTGCGCTGATCGCCGACGCCGATGTCGTGATCGAGAATTTCAAGGTCGGCGGGCTTGCCAGATACGGGCTCGACTATCCGACGCTCGCCGCAATCAATCCGCGGCTCGTCTATTGCTCGATCACCGGCTTTGGACAGGACGGACCCTACGCACCGCGCGCGGGCTATGACTTCATCGTCCAGGGCATGAGCGGGATCATGGATCTCACCGGCGAGCCCGATGGGGCGCCGCAAAAGATCGGCGTGGCCTTTGCCGACATCATGACCGGGCTGTATTCGGTGATCGCGATCCAGGCGGCGCTGGCGATGCGCGAGCGGACCGACCGGGGGCAGCAAATCGACATGGCGCTGCTCGACACAATGACCGGGGTGCTCGCCAATCAGGCGATGAACTGGTTTGCGAGCGGCGTCTCGCCGACGCGGGTCGGCAACGCGCACATGAACGTATGCCCCTATGCCGTCTTCCCGACGAGCGACGGGTGGTTCATCCTCGCGGTCGGCAATGACGGCCAGTTCCGGCGGTTCTGCGACGCGATGGGCCTGGCCGAAATGCGCGACGATCCGCGGTTCGCGACCAACGCCGGGCGGCTTGCCTTCAAGGATATCCTGTTCGCGGGGATCGAGGCGGCGACCTCGCTGGTGCCGAAGCTCGATCTGCTCGCGCGGCTGGAGGCGGTCGGCGTCCCCGCCGGGCCGATCAACACCGTCGCGCAGGCGTTCGACGATCCACAGGTGATCGCGCGCGGCATGGCGATCGACGTCGTGCGTCCGGATGGATCGAGCGTACCGGGTTTGCGCGCGCCGATCCGCTTCTCGGATGCCGATCTTGCGACCGGCCGGGCGGCACCGATGCTCCCGCCTCCGTCATCCTGACGAAGGTCAGGACGACGGAGGCATACGGAGGTTAGGCGGCGGCCGTCACCGGCTTGCGCGCATAGACTCCATAAGCAAGGATCAGCGCGTAGCAGATTGCCGGGAGCAGCAGCGCGAAGTGCAGGCTGCCCGACGAGTCCGCGAGCACGCCCGTGAAATAGGGAATGATCGCGCCGCCGACGATCGCCGTGGCGATCACGCCCGACCCCTCGGCCGCACGCTTGCCAAGGCCTTCGGATGCCAAGGCGAAGATCGTCGGGAACATCACCGAATTCATCAGCCCGATCGACAGCAAGGCCCAACCCGACACGGCACCCTCGGTATTCGCCGAGATCAGGATCAGCGCCAGCGTTCCCGTCGCAACACCGGCCAGAACCTTGCCCGGCGACACCTTGTTGAGGACATAGGCCCCGATGAACCGCCCGATCAGCGCGCCGCCCCAGTAGAAGGGCACATGCTGGCCGGCGGCGACATCGCTCAGGCCCATCACGCTCGGCTGCATCAGGTAGTTGACGATCAGCGAGCCGACCGCGACCTCGGCACCGACATACAGGAAGATGCACGCCGTCCCCATCGCGAAGCGCGGGCGCTTGAGCAGTGTGAAGGCGTGGAGGATGCTGCCCGTCTGCTCCTGCTCCTCGTTCAGCCGGTTGCGCCTGGTCCAGACGACGGCGGCGACGATCAGCAGCGCGATGGCAAGGCCGATATAGGTGTGGACGACGGTCCGCGACGATTCGGTCCGGTAGGCGTCAAGCGCGGCGCCGGTCAGCGTCGAGGAATCCACCGTCGCGAGACCACCGAGGATGACCGCGGAGCCGACATAGGGGAAGATCGTCGTGCCGAGCGAGTTGAACGCCTGCGCGAAGGTCAGCCGGCTCGATGCCGATTTCGGCGCGCCGAGCGCCGAGATCAGCGGGTTGGCGACGACCTGGACGACGGTGATGCCCGCGCCCAGCACGAACAGCGCGAACAGGAACATCTCGAAGCTGGCCTTGCCCGCCGCCGGGATGAACAACAGGCACCCGACGGTCATCGTCACCAGCCCGATCGAGGCGGTGCGCATATAGCCGGCCTTGCGCACGATCGCCGCGGCGGGGATCGAGAACAGCGCATAGGCGAGGAAGAAGGCCGACTGGACCAGCATCGCGGTCGCATGGTCGAGCGTGAACAGCTCCTTCATCTTGGGGATGATGATGTCGTTCAGCGAGGTGATGCCGCCGAAGATGAAGAACAGGCCGAAGACGAAGACGCGCAGGTCGGGGGCGTCGTAACCGTGATTGGCATCGCCCTCTGCGGCGGCGCCTCCCGCGGCGGCGGTGTGATGGGTGTCGACATGCATGATAAATTGCGCCCTCTCGCGGTCTTGTTGGGCGGCGGCATAAGCCGGGGCGACCGCGCGTGGCAATGGCAGAGGCGCGTTCGCGCGCCCGGCTGCGGCGTGCCACCCGTCGATTGCCGCGCTTTCGGGCATCGGGTATGCCGTTTGCAAACGCGACAAGGGAGAGCATGAGATGGCGACCGCAGCGCTGCGCAATTCGACGGTTTCACCCGCGGAATGGGAGGCCCGCCAGCAGCTTGCCGCCTGCTACCGCGTGTTCGACATGCTCGGCTGGTCCGAGATGATCTACAACCACATCACGTTGAAGATCCCCGGTGAGGACGGCGCGTTCCTGATCAACCCGTTCGGGCTGCATTTCAGCGAGGTGACCGCGTCGAGCCTCGTCAAGATCGACATCGACGGCAACAAGCTCGACCAGAACCCCTATCCGGTCAATCTCGCGGGCTTCACGCAGCACGCGCTGTTCCACAAGCACCTGCCCGACGCGCATTGCATCATGCACACGCATACGACCGCGGGCATGGCGGTCAGCGCGGTCGAGGGCGGGCTGCAGCCGACGAATTTCTATGCCTGCAATTTTATCGGCCAGATCGCCTATCATGATTTCGAGGGCGTCACCGTCCGGTCGGAAGAGGGCGAACGGCTGATCGAGCATCTCGGCGACAAGCGCGTGATGCTGCTGCGCAATCACGGCATTCTGGTCATGGGCCGGACGCTGCCCGAGGCGTTCATCAAGCACTGGTCGCTGCAGCGCGCCTGCGAGATCCAGGTCGCGACGGCGTCGATGGGCACGCCGATCCTGATCCCCGACGATGTCGTCAAGGTCCACCAGCGCGATCTCGGCAAGGTCTCGCTGCCCGGTGGCGCGGGCAAGGCGGATTTCGAGGCGATGGTCCGGCTGGTCGACAAGCGCGACACGAGCTGGCGGCAATAGCCCCCTCCCCTCCGCCCGGGGGATCGGCTAGCGCGCGGGGATGACCCGCTTCACCGTCAACAACCAGGCGATCGAATATCGGCTTGATCCCGCGACGCCGCTGCTCTGGGCGCTGCGCGATGCGTCGAACCTGACGGGGACGAAATATGGCTGCGGCACCGGCCATTGCGGCGCCTGCACGGTCGATATCGACGGCCGTGCGGTGCGCAGCTGCCGTGTGCCGATCGGGTCGATCGAGGGGCGCTATGTCACCACGATCGAGGGGCTGTCGCACGAACGCAACCACCCGCTGCAGCTCGCCTTCATCGCCGAAGCGGTGCCGCAATGCGGCTTCTGCATCCCCGGCATGATCATGGCCGCCGCCGCGCTGCTGAAACGCGATGCTGACCCCAGCGAGGCGCTGATCCGCGAACAGATCACCAATCTGTGCCGCTGCGGCGTCTATCCGCGCGTCGTCGAGGCGATCCAGCGCGCGGGCCGCGCGACCCGCGGCGAGGAGGTCCTGCCCGCCGGCCCCCGCCCCGAAATCGACCCGGCGGATTCCGCACGGCTCGTCCCCGCGCTCGTCCCGCCGCCCGCGCGCTAGGCCGCCCGCGCACGAATCCTGTCGGATCGCTGACCAAGCCATTCAGCGTCGCCTCACGCCGGTAAGGCTAGACGGGGTGCACCATAGGAGCCGGCTCGTGCGCCGGCAGTCGAGGACGACGGCAATGACGCGGAGTTTCCTGAAGATCTTGCTCGTGGCATCCGCACTGGTGCCGGTTGCCGCACAGGCGCAGCGGTTCGGTGCCGAGGCGCCGGGGAATGGCGAGATGCGTGGTGATCGGGGCGATCGAGGCGATCGAGGCGATCGAGGCGATCGAGGCGATCGAGGCGATCGTCCGCAACGTGCGGACCAGGGCGCGGTCGTGCAGAGCCAGGCACGCGGTGACGGCGGCTATGGGCGCAACGGCCGACCGGACGGCCCCCGCCAGGACTGGAATGCGCGCGTGGCGTCGGACCGACAGGCCGACCAGGTTCGCGAGAACTGGGTTCGCGGTAACGCGCAGCGTGATGCCCGCCAGGACGTCACAAACGATCGCCGCGGTCAGCCCGACCGCGCCCGCTTCGACGGCCGCCCCGGCGAGGACCGCGGCTATCGCGACGATCCACGCGGGCGCGCCGACTGGCGCGGCCGCCCGGACCCCCGCGGCCGCGACGACTGGCGCGGGCGCGACGGCGATCGGGATCGGGATCGGGGCGGCTATCGCAACGGCCAACATTTCGGCGGCTACGGCACCGTCCAGGGCTATGGTCGCGGCGGATATGGCCAGCGCGGAGCGTGGAACCGCGGCTGGCGCAGTGACACTCGCTATGGCTGGAGCGACTATCGCGCGAGCAACCGCGGCGCCTACCGCCTGCCGCGCTATTATGCGCCGAACGGCTGGGGCTCGGGCTATCGCCGCTTCGGCATCGGCTTTTCGCTGAACAGCATCCTGTACAACCAGAATTACTGGATCCAGGATCCCTACACCTATCGCCTGCCCGAGGCCTATGGCCCGTATCGCTGGGTCCGCTATTACAATGATGCGCTGCTCGTCGATCTCGACAGCGGGCGGGTCGTCGACACGGTCTACGACATCTTCTGGTAGGCGCATCGCGGCACGACGAGCGACCCCGCCCGTCGTGCCGTCCCAGTTGCGCCCCCCTTGCGTTTCGCGGACGGCTGCGCAAATTCGGATCCATGGGTTTATTCACCAAAGCCAAACCGCAGGATCCGATGGCGCCGACACGGCAGGCGGCGGGCGCCAGCGTCGCCGCGCGGCTCGACGCCAATCCGAAGGTCCAGCGGGTCGCAATCGACGGCGTGCAATTCTATCACCACGCCAACTTCCTCGACGCCGCGACCTGTCGTGCGCTCATCGCGCTGATCGATTCGAAGCGGCGACCGTCGACGCTGCTGTCCGACCGCCCGAACAGCAGTTTCCGCACGTCGGAGAGCTGCGACATGGATCGCTGGTCCCCCGATGTCCAACCCACCGACGAGGCGATCGCCGCTCTGCTCGGCATCGACCTGCCGCATGGCGAGACGATGCAGGGGCAGCGTTACGCCCCCGGCCAGCAATTTCGCGCGCATCACGATTATTTCCATGCGAGCGAAAGCTATTGGGACAAGATGCAGGAACAGGGCGGCCAGCGCACCTGGACCGCGATGGTCTATCTGAACGACGTGCCCGAGGGCGGCGCCACCTGGTTCCCACAGGCAGGCGTCAAGGTCGCGCCCAAGCGCGGGCTGCTGCTCGCGTGGAACAACATGAGCCCCGACGGCAGCCCCAATGGCCTGACGCTCCACGAAGGCATGCCGGTGGTCGAGGGCGTCAAATACATCGTCACGAAATGGTTTCGCGAACGCCCCTGGATCAAGTGACGCCCCTCCCCCGTCGGCGGAGGATCGCCTGCCCGCGTCGGTGAACCCGCTCGACAATCCCCCCGCAGCCACTACCTCCGGCGCATGACAGTTCTCGGCGTAACCTCCTCGATCCTCGGTCAGCCCTGGCGCTGGCGCTCGCTCGCCGCGGACGCGCGCGACGGGTTCGGCGGCGACGATCTGGTGACCCAGCTCCTTCTCGCACGCGGCTGCCCGCGCGAGGCGCTCGACGCGCACCGCACGCCGTCGATCCGCGCGTTCATGCCCGACCCGTCGATCTTCCGCGACATGGACCGCGCGGCCGATCGGCTCGCCGATGCGGTGCAGACGGGCGAACAGGTCGCGATCTTCGGCGATTACGACGTCGACGGCGCGACCTCCGCCGCGCTGATGATCCTCGTGCTGCGCGATCTGGGGATCGAGGCGCGCGCCTATATCCCCGACCGCCTGCTCGAAGGCTATGGCCCGTCGGGCGAGGCCATGGTCCGGCTCGCGGGAGAAGGCGCCTCGCTGATCGTCACGGTAGACTGCGGCGCGCAGGCGTTCGACGCGCTCGATGCCGCGCGCGATGCGAAGGTCGACGTGATCGTGATCGACCATCACAAATGCTCGACCGCACTCCCGCACGCGCTGGCGCTCGTCAATCCCAACCGGCTCGACGAGGATGAGGGCGCCGCGCATGGCCATCTCGCCGCAGTCGGCATGTGCTTCCTCGCTGCTGCCGCGCTCGTCCGCACGCTGCGCACGCGCGGCTATTTCGCGGATCGCGCCGAGCCCAAGCTCATCGACCTGCTCGACATCGTCGCGCTGGGCACCGTCGCCGACGTCGCGCAGTTGCGCGGGCTCAACCGTGCGTTCGTCGCGCAGGGGCTGAAGGTCATGGGCGCGCGCCGCAACATCGGCGTCGCGGCGTTGATCGCGGCGTCGCGGCTGACGCGCAACCCGACCTGCACCGATCTCGGCTTCGCGCTCGGCCCGCGGATCAACGCTGGCGGGCGCGTCGGCCGCGCCGATCTCGGCGTCCGCCTGCTGACGACGCAGGACCCCGACGAGGCGCGCGGGATCGCCGAGGAGCTCGACCGTCTCAACGAGGAACGCCGCGCGATCGAGACCGCGGTGCAGGAGGCCGCCGACCTTCTCGCCAGCCGCGAGCGCAGCGTCTCGGTCGTCGCCGGACATGGCTGGCATCCCGGCGTCATCGGCATCGTCGCGGGTCGCCTGAAGGAAAAGCTCGGCCGGCCCGCGATCGTCATCGCGGTCGACGAACACGGCATCGGCAAGGGATCGGGCCGGTCGATCCCGGGCGTCGATCTCGGCGCGGCGGTGATGGCGGCGCGCGAGCAGGGCCTGCTCGTGTCAGGGGGCGGCCACGCGATGGCGGCCGGACTGACGATCACCGAAGCGGCGATCCCGGCCTTTGCCGATTTCCTCGAGAACCGGCTCGCCGCGGCGGTGGCGCAGTCGAATGACGGCCGCGCGCTGCTGCTCGATGCGGTCCTTGCCGCGGGCGGGGTCAATCCTGCGCTGGTCGAATCGATGGACGCAGGTGGCCCCTATGGGATGGGCTGGCCCGCACCGCGCGTCGCGATGGGGCCGGTCCGCGTGATCAAGGCGGATGTGGTGGGCAATGGCCATGTCCGCACGATCGTGGCGGGTGACGACGGCCGCAGCGTCAAGGCGATGGCGTTCCGCGCCGCCGAGACGCCGCTCGGCCAGGCGCTGCTCGGCGCGGCCCCGCACCGCAAGCTCTGGCTCGCCGGTCGCGCCAAGATCGACGACTGGGCATCGCGCCCCGCAGCGGAGTTGCACGTCGAAGATGCCGCTTGGGCCGATTGAAGGGTTGACGGGCCAGCCACTTGGCCTTAGGCGCCTCCAACCACGCAGGCCCCTTCGTCTAGCGGTTAGGACGCGGCCCTTTCACGGCTGAAGCACGGGTTCGATTCCCGTAGGGGTCACCATCTCATCGCCACGCGGTTGAGATTGGCGAAATATCAATAGAATCAATGTCTCGTGAGACGCCCAGTGCTACAGATGGGCGTCGCATCACGCGGTCCATCAAGCGCGGCAGATCGCGTTTCTCGCAGTTTCGAATGATGGTTGCGGAGGGTGTCCGAGGGGTCATCGGCAATCCGGCGTGGACAGGGTGTCTGAGAACAACCGACCCGTTCCTGGCGCGTAGGAAGCGCGCCGTGCTGGTTATCGGATGCCTGCCGAGATCAGGCAGCGCGAGACGGGATCACCGCCAGACAAATGGTCGCTGAGCGCACCAAGGCCGTATTGCATTGAGACGGCTGTTCCGCGACTGCGGCCCATGCCTCACGCCAGCAACATCGTCTATTGCGACGGTCCAGACAGCCCCCACGCCTTCGACATCGTTCCGATCCAGCCCCGTAAGGGGAGCTTGGATGCAATGTGCCCATTCTGCAAAGGCCGGGGCCAATGGAATACCGAGATTGATCTCGTAAGCTTCCGCTGCAAGCGCACTGCCTGCGATCGGTGCCATGGCGCTGGATGGGTAGAAACCGGCTCGGACCCGGTCGGCCTGCCCGACATCGAGATTTCACCGGAAGGCTACCCCCGGTGGACCCTGCGCTTCGAACCTGCCGACGAAGTCACGCCGATTGACCCGGAAAAACCAGGCCTATCGCAGACCTAGGAAATTATTGGTTTGGTCAGGCGCACCGAGCTTGGCCGCAACCCACGCAACGTCCTCGTCGCTTGGCTCCTCCGGCAGGTCCTCGCCAGGCGAGAGCGCGCCATCGGGGCGGCCTTGCGGGGTGCCGGCAATCGGCTCGCCGATGGCGCGCTCATTGGCACTGTCCGTGACCTTTTCTCTATTCGGCATGTCATTCTCGGCGGCGGCGGCTCCTGGTCGGCGAACAGCCCCTGCTCAGGTCATCCGCCGAGCGTGGCGGAACCGCGCATACCGATTGAGGAGATCGTTGATCAGCTGCTCGTCGCTCAGGCCGGTCACATCATGCGCCGGCTCTCCCTCCGAGGAATGCGCCACCGCCCGGTAGTGGAGACGCTCCTGTTCGTTCGCCTTGCGCGATGCCGCCCAGGCGAAGCTCGCCTGGCGGAAGCCGCGTGCCCGAACCCCGTAGCGGAACTCGCCACGCTCGCCGTGCGGGATGCAAAGCTCGACCTGGTTTTCGTCCTGAACGAGGGTTGGCGAAAGGCCGCTGTCGCGCATCTGTTCCGCTACTGCGTCGAGCGCCGGGCTTGCCGTATCGGTGAGGAACGCCGCAACCTCACGCTTGTCGTGGAAGCGCGTGATGGTCGCGAGGCGTTGCTGCCAGCTCAACGGCGTTTCGGCGATCGGAGCGGAACCCGCGTCCGACAGGTCCATCGCTTCCTGACCCTCGGTCTGCAAGGCGCGCAGCAGCCCATAGCAGATGAACACCATAACCACCGCGAATGGCAGTGCACTGGCGATCGCGGCCGTCTGAAGGGCCTGGAGCCCCCCGGCGACCAGCAGCACAGCACCGACGCCGCCCGCAGATACCGCCCAGAACACACGCTGCCACACCGGCGGGTTCTCCGCCGCGCCCGACGTGATCATGTCGATGACCAATGCCCCGGAATCCGCCGACGTGACGAAGAAGGTGATGATCAAGAGTGTCGCGATACCCGAGACGATCGTTGCGAAGGGTAGCTGCTCCAGTGTCTCGAACAACGCCACCGGCAGATTGTTGGCGACGGTGTCGGCGATGGCGGTCGTACCAGCCATGTCCAGCGCGATCGCGGTGTTGCCGAACACCGTCATCCAGAGGAAGGTGAAAAGGGTCGGCACCAGCAGCACGCCGCCGATGAATTCGCGGATCGTGCGCCCACGCGAGATGCGGGCGATGAACATGCCAACGAAGGGCGACCATGCGATCCACCAACCCCAATAGAACAAGGTCCAATTGCCCAGCCACGGGTTGGGTTCATAGGCGTAGAGGCGGAAGGTGCGCGGCACGACTTCGCCAAGATAGGTGCCGATGTTCTGCACAAAGGCCTGGAGCAGGAACACCGTCGACCCGGTGACGAGGACGAAGGCGAGCAGCAGTCCGGCCAGGATGATGTTGAGTTCGGACAGGCGCTTCACGCCCTTGTCCAGCCCGGCAACGACCGACAGCGTGGCCATGCCGGTGATGGCGGCGATCAGGACGAGCTGAACGGGGATGCTCGTCGGCAGGCCGAACAGGTAATTGAACCCGGCATTCACCTGCAGCACGCCGAGACCAAGCGACGTCGCAACGCCGAACATCGTGCCCAGCACCGCGAAGATGTCGACAGCGTGGCCGATCGGGCCATAGATCCGCTTGCCAATCAGCGGGTAGAGTGCCGAGCGGATGGTGAGCGGTAGTCCACGGCGAAACGCGAAATAGGCAAGCGCCAGCCCGACCACGATGTAGATCGCCCAAGCGTGCAGGCCCCAGTGGAAGAAGGTGAGGACCATCGCTTCGCGCGCGGCCGCGATCGTCTTCCCCTCACCCACGGGCGGCGATGCATAATGCTGGATCGGCTCGGCCACGCCGAAGAAGATCAGGCCGATGCCCATCCCCGCACTGAACAGCATCGCGAACCAGGACAGGTAGCTGTAATCCGGTTCGCTGTCGTCGGGCCCGAGCTTCACATCGCCATAGCGACTGAACATCAGGAAGATGGCGAAGATCAGGAACCCCGCGACCGCGGCGATGTAGAACCAGCCGAAATCCGCGACGATCAGCGCCTGCACGGTCGTGAATACCCGGTTCGCAGTCTCCGGGGCGAGCGCGCCGAAGAGGGCGAAGGCCAGGATCAGGCCTGCCGAAACGAAGAATACAGGCGGATTGATCTCCGCCTTGCGTCCCGCGGCTGGCTGTGGCGCGTCACTCGGTACCGGCTCGGTCAATGTACCCCCTATTCATGGTTAATTTCCTGTCCAGTGAATGGAACGACGCTGAGCCTTGTCAGTTGCGAACGAGTGTTACGATGCGGAAACGATTGACCAGGTCTCGCTTGCGGCCTCGCCCTGTCGGTGGTGCTGTCGTCGGCGGCAACAGCGCAGGACGCCCGGTTAAGCAAAGCGATGAGCGTCTGACCGAGACGATTTTGCCGGCCGAGAAGAAGGCCAGTGTGCTTGCCGGAACATGGAACAGTATCCAGGGGTCGAAGCCCGGGCTCGGCCAGCCGAACGATGGCGCCCTGCCGGGCTGGTACGAAACCGACCTCTATGCCGGTGCGTCGATCGAGCTCGACAAGCGATGGACGGTGTCGGGAACCTATTATCGATACGTCTCGCCCTCGGCATGCGTAATCGAGCGGGAAGCGAAGCGCGGTCGTCTCGGACGAAAGCCGTATTTCTCCCTGTCTTGGCTCGGCAGGAATCTCGAGCCTGAACGCTGCGCCCTGATCATAGGCCCTCAGGCGCAGCGGGAGTGCCCATTTACCGCCATTGAGTTCACGCCCCCTGACCAGCAATTCCCCGTGTCGCGCTTCATCGTCGTTGGCCGACGCAATAGCCTCTGAGCCTTCGATGATCATGAGGCCGTACGCATCGCCCTCTGGCCGCAAACCGACGTCCGAGGGGGCAACGACATCGCGATCATCATGCCGGATCCGAACGGCCAATCCGCTACTTTCCACCCGACCGGCGACGATTTAGGTTCGGCCGTCAGGCGATCGAAACGAGGCCTCGCCCTATCTTGATGAAGAACGCCATGGATCCGGTAGACGAGGTGCCCCCGCAAAAAACGGCGCTGGCCGGACATTTGGTGGTAAATTAGCGCCGGGGGACAACCTCAACGATAATATCACCCGCTTCCAGACGGGCGGCCTCGGGTTCCCAGAAGCAAAAGTCCTGATGCCCACGATAGATGCGGTGGCCGAGTCCGGTGGCGATGGCGGCAAGCGGTTTGCCGACCTCTTCTGCAGCGACCTCGCGTTCCCGCAGGACTACACGCCCGCCCGACGCGGCAAGATCGGCCATGTATTCGGCAGTGTGAGCGCCGTGCGTGGACCCAGCGAGCAAAAGGCCGGCGAAGCTGGCCGGGTTGATGACCACGTTTGCGCCCGCCTGATGCGCAATCGCTTCATTGTCCTCCGACCGGATCACCACGCTGATCGGCAGATCGGGCGCGATCCGCCGCGCTGTCAGCACGATAAGGATCGAGGTATCGTCGCGACCGGCGGAGACGATGAGCGCGCGGGCCTTGGAGAGACGGGCGGCCTCCAGCGCGGCGTTGCGCGTGGCGTTTCCCTCCATCACCGTCGTGCCGCAACTCTCCGCCGTGCGTAACGCCGCGGCGCGCTCGTCGACGACCACGATCATGCCCGGATCGGCGCCGCGACGGATGAGTTCGCTGACGGCCTCAGACCCGCTCGTACCGAAACCGGCGACCACGACATGGTCTTCGAGGTGTCGCTGGATTACCGACATACGCCATTTCTCCCAGACGCCCTTGAGCAGAAAATCATACGCGGTACCTAGAAAGATGAGCCATACGAAGAGCCGGATCGGCGTCACGACGAAGGTATCGAACATCCGCGCCTGCTGCGTCACGGGCACGATGTCGCCGTAGCCGACGGTCGTCACGGTAATCATGGTGAAATACAGGATGTCGGCGAAGGTCACGGGCTCGCCCGAGTTCTGCCGCAGGCCCTCGCGATCGAACCAGTGCACCGCGAGCGCGATGCCGATCAGCGCCAACGCGACCAGCGCCCGCCAGGACAGGGCCAGCCACGCCGGGGTTCGGCTCTGGCGGCGCAGGCGATAGTGCACCGTGTCTGCATCGTCAGTGTGCATGCCGTCTCTTGCCCATCCGCAGTGCCACTGTGAAGTCTTTCGGTGATCCGCTTGATTGGTTGGCATTTGGGGAGGATACAAACCCTCGATAGCGCCTGTCTGCAATCGCTTACGGTGGATCGACATGAGGATCCCGAGCAGGATCCGGGCCGTACGCCGCGGAGCAGTGCCCCGCTTTATCGAACGGGCGCCCTGATCACTGCGGCGGTGGCCTAGGCCGGGGGCGTTTGCTCGCCCGATGGAGAATGAAAACGGAGATCGCGCTGAGGCACCGGGATGGTGACGCCGTGTTCCTTGAACAGGTCCCAGATGCGAAAGAACACGTCGCTTGTGACGTTCCCAACCCCCGCCTCGGGGCTGTCGATCCAGATCCGCAGGTCGAATTCCACCCCATTGTCGCCGAATTCCTTGATCCAGCAGACAGGGGCGGGTTCGGTCAGCACACGGGGCGAGACGGACGCGGCCTCGACGGCAAGCCTTTGCGCCAGTCGCAGATCGCAATCGAACGACACCCGAAACCCGACATGAACCCTGACGTCCCGGCTTGAGAAGGACCAGTTTTCGACTTCGTCGGTCATCAGCCGTTCGTTCGGGATCAGATGCTCTTTGCCATCGCGGGTCAGGACCGAGACCGCACGAACGCCGATCTTGTTGACCCAGCCGAAGGTGTCGCCGACCGCGATGACGTCGCCGGGCTTGATCGATCGGTCGAGCAGCAGGATGAGGCCGGCGATCAGATTGCCGAGCGTCTTCTGCAAGCCGAAACCGATCGCGAGCCCGAACGCGCCGGAGAACACGGCCAGCGCCGTGAGATCGATGCCGAGGAGATCGATACCGACGAAGATCGCGACGGTGACGACCGCAATCTGAGCGAGTTTCTGGAACAGCACGCGTTGCGCCGCGTCGAGCAGCCGCGCCTGCCCGATCCAGCGCAGGATCAGCCCGAGCAGCGCACGCGCGGCAAGGAACAGCAGGAGCGACAAGCCGACCGCGTTGACGATGTCGAGCAGCGAGATGCGGCGGCTGCCGACCCCCATGCTCGCGCGATCCAGCCCCGCGATCAACGGGGTCAGGCCGCCCAGTCGACTTGCCAGCACGATGAGAAACAGGGTGGCGGCAATCAGCGACGCCGGTCGGCTCCGAAGACCGAGCGCACGGCCGAACTGATAGGCCAGCGCCGCGACCGCGATGCCGAGACCCGCCGCAAGCAGAAGATCGGCGCCGGGGTTAAGCCCCCGAACGCCAAGAAACGCCGTCAGGACCAGCGCCGTCACGCCGGCGCGGGTAATCGCCATCAGGCGCGGCGCGACCACGTCGGCGTGGCGCGGCGCCAAGGCCGGCAGGAGGTATCTACAGGCAAGGCGCGCTGCAACGATACCCAGCAGAAGGGCCGTGCTCAGGATCGCGACAGCCGCGATCAGGTCATGAAACGGCAGCGCCGTCCATTGATCCAGATAGGTCTGCCACCAGGCATCATGTTCCAACCGGTTCTCCAATGCCATCTCGTCGGCGTCGGTCACCCGACAATCCCAGCGTCATTCCCGTCTGGTCGCCGGATCCCTGTTAAACGGACTTGGCACCCCGGTCAGCCCTTGTACGTCATGCGCGTTACCGCCGTGCCGTTTGCGCCATTCCGGGCAAGGGATCGCTGGTGAAGCAGCGCGAAGCACGGGCGAGTTGCCCGGCACCATCTCTGTGCCCCCTACCCTGTCATGCGATGCCAACGCCGTTCGCCAGATACCAGTGTCTTGAGCTGGTCGTCCTACAACGGCTCTGCCCCAATCATGTACGTCAAATCGGTGAGCTTGGCTTACCGCTCGCGCTAGTCCTCGTGATACTCCTGAAGGACCTCCTTCACGTCCTTGCGGTCTTCGTTCGACACTGCATCAGGCGCCTTGTTGGCGCCTGACCGGCCGGTCAGGCAAAGACGCGAATGTATCGGGAGATGGTCTGAACCCACATCTTCCAGCACCTCGAGGCTATGCACCTTGAACTCGGGTGTGACGAACATGTGGTCGAGCGGCCAACCGAGCAGCGGCGTGCGCGCGGGGAAGGTTGCGAACGTGCCCCGACCGATCCGAGCGTCGAGATAGCCTCCGACGCGTTTGAACAGCTGCGAGGTGTGCGACCATGCGACATCGTTGAAGTCGCCGATCGCCAATACCGGTAGCTTCGCGCGGGCGGCGCGACTTGCCGCGATCGCGATCTCGGCGTCGCGTGCCTCGGTATCCTGCCCGGGAACGGGCGGGCGCGGGTGAAGTGCTATCACGCGAAATCGATCACCGGCCGTCAGCTCGGCATGGACCGACGGCGTATCCTTTTGGGCGATCGTTTCGATCCGCCCATCGTGCATCGGCAGCCGCGTGGCGAAGATCATGCCGTAGGTATTGCCGATCGGTTGTTCGAGCCGGTGTGAATAGCGCGCAAGCTGCTTGGCCAATGCATCGGCCCAGCGCTGGTCGGTTTCCATCAATAGCAGGATATCGGGCCGAACCCGGTCGATCAGCCGCGCCGTTCGCCCATAGTCTCGATTGGACTCCAACACATTCAGCGAAAGGACGCCGAAACACCGGCTCTGCGCGGTTGCGGCATCATCCGCAAAGGCCAGCTCCGTCTTGGCAAGCGGTGTATACGGGTAGATGCGATAGAGTTGCCACCCGGCTGCGACGGCGCACCCCAACGCGATCCATCGTCCTGCCTGCCGATCCAGCCACAGCGCCAGGCCTCCGCCCAAAAGCAGAAGGCCGAGTATCTGAACCCGGGGAAAGTCCCAGATCCTGATCCACCATTCGTTGGACTCGATGATGCTGAGCCCAGTTACGAGCATCAATACGCCTGTGAGGGCACGGATCGGAAATGTAGCTAGCCGCATTGCTGATGCCTAAGAGCGGCCTTGCCTTGGACCAAGCCCTATAACCTTCAGGCCGAGATATCACTGGCGCTGCTGCCGAAGCCGGAGCCGTATCGAGGCCATGTTCGGTCGTTTGACGAACGGGCGCGGCGGCGTCAGTCGCAACGATCGATGGCCGAAGCCCGTCCCTCTCCGCAATCGCCCTCACCACCTTGGGCCTCGTGTAACACTGATTAACGAGTCGTCACCCTAGTAACGGGAGTTCCACCGATTCGTCGGCCAAAACGCTCTGTTCAACGAATATTGGATCCCGACTCGGTTTTAGTAGATTGCCATATTAACCACGACCGGGCAGGACGGTCTTGCCGCGGGGCGGCAGCATAATCCATTTAACTCAAAGGAAATTTTATGCGTTATTGGCAGAACGGCAAGCCTTTCAAGGGTTAAGTCGAACATAAAGGACGACTCGCTATCTGATAGTGGGTCGTCCTTTGTTTTTGCATGCTACCGCATTGATAAAATTGTTACAGTTTTTTTACGTTATGGTGAATCGACTGGAAAATGTTCATTCTTGCGACAAGCGACGGCTTCTGAGTTCTTATCCCGGATGACTTTTGGATCGGAATAGCCTGTCTGACGGTTTTCAGCCGCCTTAAAGTTGCTATGATCATACCGAAGATGTTGGCGCCAGGCATGAAACATGCTGTGCCGACCATAATCTAAATCATCTTTACCTCCTGCTGCCCACATTGCGCAGTAACCGGTAGTAATTTAGCGCCGAATGCCGGCGCCGATGGCTCTCTTTAGGGCCCTTCACCCAATGATAATCGCAGATGCTGTCAGGTGGCTGACGCTGCTGGACAGCGTAAACGCCGCACTTGAACACAGCTCGAGACGCACCGAGAACAAGTCTCCACTGCATTCCAGCGCGTAGGCAACCTCGTACACAAGCGTGGCGAGGCAGGCCTGGTCCGCACCGGCGCGACCTTACTGAGCGTAAAGCGGTCAGTTCACCAGACCTTGGGCGATACCCAGTCATCATGGTACGCATTACGATCGCGCCGCGGGTCGGTGCGGCGGCGTGAACGACGGCCTGATCGCACCGGGACGTCCGCTGGCAAACGGTGCAACCCGCGATACATCTGCCGGTCCTATCTAAGCCGGCGACGCTTGCCTGACATAGAGTCGACACGGCATCATCGCGGCCGCGCCCGCATGCGTCCGCGACGCTGCCGCCCTCAGACGAAACTTCACCCAGCGGCATGTCAGATCCGCAGAGTCCCCTCTGTCGCGGACGTCAGCGGCACGTCCTTGCCCGTTGTAGCGGAGGCTGACGCACTCCGCGCCAACGGGCGCCGATCGAAAGAGCCTTCAATCGGAATTACTGAGAAGCCTTCGCCTTGGGATCGAGGGGTTTGGCATACTCGATCTTCGCCGCGTTCCGCAGCGCCGCCTGATGCTGAACGATGCCTGCCTGGATGCGATCACGTGCGATCCCCTGCTTGGCGAGTTCATTGATAGCAGCGGAGCTCGCTTCGGCTGGACGGACGCTTATAACATGATTGGCGATCGCCGTTGCACCTTCGAGAATAACCAGAGGCTCACCGTTCACCGTCGTCATCAATCGACCGAGTGCGTTACGATCCAGACTTGCGCTGTCGAGCTCCACCGTTGCCCGCTGATAGCTCACGCCCCGGCTATCCAGAACTGCTGTCAATTCCGCCAGTGTCTTTGCCGGCTTCATAGCCGCGATCAGGCTCGGGTTATTTGGTGCTGGAAAACGAATCTGTTCCACCGACAGTGTCCGGCGCTCCCTACTCAGTTCGGGATGCTTCGCCAGATACGTCTCGACGTCGCGCGTCGTGACCGGTTGAGGCACACCTGCTGCGACCGATTGCAGCGCAAGGTTCGCCATCACGATATTTTTGGCACGCTCCACGGCAAGAACAGCGTTCGGCTTCTTGTAAAGACCATCACGCTCGCCGGCCTGGATGACCAGCTTTCGATCGATAAGGGCCTGCAGGGCCTTTGGCTGAAGGTCTTTCGAGTTTTGCGCGTTGGCCCCGCTCAACCCCAGCTCGAAATTGAGTTCGCTTTGCGTGATGGCTTCGCCATTGACCGTAGCAACCGTCTGACCGCTCGGTCCGGCCTTATTACAGGCCGCTGCCGCCAGCGTGAGTGCGAGTGCTGCGGCAGACAGAGTTTGCCGCTTGGTGATGAGGAACCTGGAGGATGCTGACATAAGCAATTACCTTAGACATAATGCAGAAGGAAACGAGATGGGAACCGTATAGAACTGGTTAAGCGTCGTGATTTTTGCAGGGCTTGCGCGTTTTATACCTGCGGCGATCGATGGATGAAAAGCCGGTTGATACGGTGTGGTGCTATTTGCTGTGCGCGCTGAGCAAGTGACGTGACAATGAGGGCGCTGCCGCTCCCACCATATTATGGTCGCGGCGAGACTTGACGATATATTCGGTGCCTTGCGACCCTCATCGCCTATGCGTTGATCGGGCCAGCGAGAAGTGCGCGGCCAGAGGGGCCGCAGGACTCGAACAATGTTTTCGCAAAGCCCATCATGGTTGCCTCTGCAGCCTTGGCATCGGGATCGATGATCGAAAATCGTATCAAGGCCCCATCTGGGACGAGGCCGGCCAGGTTCTGCATTGCGATGGACCGTCGCTGATCGTCCCACGACACCGGAAAACGATTCCCCAGGCGAGTCCAATAAAGAACCTGCTCTGTACGGGTATCGCGCACTGTCGTTAGGAAGCGCCCTGGTGCACTGATGCCATTGCCCAGTGGAATATCCACGTCTCGTATATCGGTGATCGTAAAACCGGATCCCGGGTAGCAGGACTCAGGACGATGCACCATCAACATGCCGCTCTGCCGATACGCATAGGCGATCAAAAGCATGATGGGCGGAGCGCCCTCGGCACCGTAACTGCGCATCAACTGCTTCTCATAGACGGCTGCCGCTTTTGCTTCATCCTCGGGGGGTAGAACAAAGCTGACATCCGGCACCATCGCCCAAGGCGCTGCTTGCTTTGGAATGGCGTCGTTCAGGTTTCCGGAAGGAATGGCAACGACGAGCTCGGTAGGGCGTCGAGCATAGGTGACACCTGCGGTTATGCCGAACGCGAGACCCAAGGCAGCTTCTCGTCGGGTAAATCGAGCGATGGTCATGTCGTTACTTTCGGCCCCAACGTGAAACAATAGGATGCAGCACCGCATCCAGTCCCAGCAGCATAAGCAATGCCAGGATAAACATGCCCATGCCGACCAGCTCATGCGCCAGGCCCTGCGCGGCCTCTTCCGAGATGTAATAGGTCATTAGCACCAAGATGATGATACGCAGAAAGTTTGCCGCTATAGCCAATGGTATCATCAGCGATATCAGCAAGAGCGCGTAGCGCGGCGCATTGCCATGCCGCAGATAGACATAGAAAACGCCTAACGCACAAATGCCGATCAGGGAGTTTATCCCGGAACAAGCCGTCGCGACCAGCAACTGATATCCACCAATCTGAATAACCGTTCCGGTACTCCCGATGGGAAGACCAAATGCGGCCAGCAAGTTTACGGAAGCATCGGAGATCAAGTCCTTGATGGGACGCGTAGCGACGAAAACCCAGTTCTCCGGCGGCGTGATGATGAACAGCAGGTACACCAAGGGGAACCACAGCCTCTTGAGCGCCTCCTTACCGAGATAAGTCCATAATAATACTACGATCACGGTGTAGAGGGACAGGGCCTCAATCGCCAAGATGCTGGTAATTCGCCCTACGGAATAGAGGAGCAACGCGGGGACCAGCAGCAAGCCGACAGGAAGGAAGGATTGGCGCTTGGCGACCTCCCACGGCCGCGCACGCCAGATCAGCCACAGCGCGGAAATGAAGATAATGGGCCCGTGCGCGCCCTGTTCGGTGGACCAGCTGACGGTCGCCAGCCGGCTCAGCGTCGGCAGGATGAGGCACGCCAATCCTATCAGAAGCGGCCACCACCGCGCTGTCCAGCGCGCCAGGCCGCTACCGACGTCAGTCCACGACCCGCTTGGCTGCGGCCGCGCCTCTACCCGTATCACGCATTTCTCCCGACGACTTATGAGCGGCAAAGCTAGCGTCTTTTACCCAATATTCAAAGCCATCCCCACGATCGCCGAGAATGCCATCGCCCGCACCATTGATAGGCCACCCGTATCGCCCCGGGACAAGGCGAGGCCATACCACCCCTATCAAGCAGCGCGCGCCCATGCGCCGAAACCGCGCTTTCCGGCTGCCTGGGGGCCGCCCCCAGGAGAGCATAAGGCCTAGCGGTGCTCGAAGCGGAACGTGCCTTCCGGCCCCGTCTGCGACGAAGGAAGGCCGATTGTCCCAAACTTGGACATTATTGAGATCATGGGGAAATCTCAGCGTTATATCGGTTTGCGAATCGCCATGCCCCCCGGTAACAGCTTGTTAAGTATCAAATAGAGGGAACCATCATGAAGCGTCTACTACTCTCGACCATGGCATTCGCATCGGCTTTCGCGATGGCCCCTGCAGCTCACGCAGCGGATTTCGTTCCGGGCAACCCCGAGTTCACCGTAAGCGGTGACATCACGGACGGTACTGTTTCGGCAGACTTCGGTCGTTCGGGCATTGCGTCGGGCATGTTCACGGATACCTTCAACTTCATCATCGATCAGACTGGTCTGGCCAGCGGCACGCTGAGCACGAACACCACGCGCCTGACGAGCTCGACCGATCTCGACATCCTGTCGGTGTTCATCAATGGCTTCGCAGCCACGAAGACCATCGTCGGCAACGCCGAGTTCTTCGAGATCAACAACGTCGCGATCACATCGGGTGCGACGAACAAGATTGTCGTGAACGGCATGTCGCGTGGCAACGGCTCCTATGCCGGCACCGCAACCTTTGAGCCTTCGGCAGTTCCCGAGGCTGGTACCTGGGCAATCATGCTGTTCGGTATCGGCGGCATCGGCGCATCGATGCGCGTTCGTCGTCGCCAGGCGAAGATCGCATTCGCCTAAGCGCATTTCACAGCTGGTCCCAGCGCCCATCTGTGTGAAGGCAGCCGTCAACCTTTCGAGGTTGGCGGCTGTTTTTGTTTAGTCTACGGCGCGGACGGGTCGACGAAAGGATCCATGCGGCGCGACCAGCGCCGTTGACCGATACTTGGGCAGGCGGGATGGTCCATGCTGCGCCCAAAGGCACAAACCCCGAGATCGCGAACGCGCCTGAATGGATGCCGCCAGTTACTAAGCACAAGGCCTGGTATCGGCACCCATCGGTCGACAACCGCTCCCAGCCAGGTAGGCGGCTGCGAGTGGCAATGAGCACCCGTGTGCGCAGTTCTGCGATCTCTAGATCCTCAAGTACAGGCGGAGAGCTGTAACATGAGTTTACGGTTGGAGCATGTTACCAAACTTGCGCACAGCAAAGAAGGCCTGAGAGCGGCCTACGCCGCGGGTGTTGATCATCAGCAGAATGGCTGGCTGAGATATCCCCCATGCAAATGGGATCATCCCGCAATTCTGGCTTTTGACGAAAGCGGAACGTGCGTTGGCGGTATCAATTGGGGCGAGGACCATGATGATCGAACGCTCACGATCACGTTCGCGTGGGGTTCGCCTACCGCTCCCGCAGCCTTTGCTGCCGTGCTATCGCGATTTCGGAAAACTCATCTGAACGGTTGGTTCACCGAAATCCACTTCACGATATCGACGCATAACGAAGCCATGCAAAAGGCTGTAAAAGTACTTGGGCTTGTTCCTCGGGCCTTCACCTTTGAGATGCCGGTAAAGGCTATGGCCAGGTCTTGATGGCAAAAAAATGCCCGGCTTGGAAAGCCGGGCATTTTCGAGTTCAGCCGTTATAGGGCTTCACGGTATTCCAATATCGCAAATTGGCTCATGATTTTATTCATGACAATATTTGCCAGTCATCACTCCTGTACGCCTTACTATTTCTCTAGTAACACATTGCATTATGCCGTGCAGGATGCGTTAATTAAGGAATATAAAAGCACAGGCTGTTGACTGTTTAGCCCCTGATGGGCTTGCCGATTGGCCAGTAGCGCATGTGAATCCCCCTCATTGAAAAAGTGTCTGTCTTTCGACAAGGAGACATATGCAGCAAATTCATTTCGTAATTGCGACTGCAAGCGGTTTAAAGTGCATTAACCGCAAATTGTAAATTTCAATTTGCTGCGCGTATGATGATGCACTGACGCTCTCAGAGCCTTCACCCGTGAACAGGGCGCCCTAGCCTCGCCGCCAAAATGGGAGGCGGCAACCGCTTGCGCGCGGAAGTCACCAGGCCATGGTGATCGACAGTGTCGCCAACGGCACGACATCGGCGGTCGTGCCACCGGGAGCGTCAAGCCGGGCCAGCTGATGGTCACGGACCACGGCGAGGATTTCGCCCTGCAACGATGCCGCTGCACCAGCGATCTTGACGGGCTGCGCGACCGTTACCCCGGCGCTGCCATATACCCTGTCGCCGCTGTCCGCCGCATAGAAGCCGCGCCAGCCGACGCCGGCCGAGACCGGCACCGTAAGCGTCGGGCCATCCTTTCCCCGTGTCAGCGCAAAGGCGGGGGCGATGCCGGCGATCGTGTAAAACCCCCCCTCGCCTTTGGTCCGCTTCGTCGCGGCGAAACGCGGCGCGAGAAATCCCACTGCGTTATCGCCGGTGTAGAGGATCGTCAGGCTGGCCTCGTGAGTCGTGTTCGCCACCCCGTTGGGGCTGGCCTTAATGGCATAGGCCGCCGCGGCGGAGAGCCCATCGACAGGCCGCCATGCAAGAGCGACGATCGTGTTGCTTTCATACCAACTGCGCGGGCGCGACCGCTCATCGGCGCGCGGTGCGTGAAAGCCGTTCGAACTTTGCCCAACCAGAAACAAGGTCCCCTGCCCGTCCGCGCGGCGCGTCAGCACGGCGGCACCACCGACCGAGAGATGGACCGGGACCCTGGCGAGGCCGGCATCATCGTCGTCATAGGCGCCGCGCGCATAATCGCCGTTGCGGACGTCGACCGTGACGATCGGATGGACCGTCCCGTCGCCGACATCGACCTCCGACAGCGTCGCGTCTTCGGTATCGATGAACGGCACGGTCTGCGCCGACACCCGGGACGCGTCGAAACACCCACACATCGCCGCCAGAACGATCAGCGCCTTGGCGGTCACGCGGTGCGTCGCACCAGCCAGACGGTATCCCCGGCATCGTCGACGACGAAGATCGCGCCATCATCGCGCGTCTGCACGCTGACCGGCCGACCATAGACTTCGCCCGACTTTTCGTTCGCGACGAACCCCGTCAGGAACGGCTGCGGCGCGGCGGTCGGCCTGCCATTGGCAAAGGGGACCGCGAGGACGTCATAGCCGATGAACGCGGACCGGTTCCAAGAACCGTGCCGCGCGACATAGGCGACCTGTTGCGATGCGGACGTTCCCTTGGCGAACGCCACGCCCAGCGCCGCGGCATGGGGCCCCACGGCAACATCGGGAAGCAACGTCGTCGTCAGCAACTCGCGCTTGGTATTGGCGTGACGCGGATCCTGCTTGCCATAATAGCTGTAGGGCCATCCATAGAACCCACCATCGCGCACGCCGACTAGATAGTCGGGCGCGATATCATCGCCGAGCTGGTCGCGTTCGTTGACCGCAGCCCATAAAGTGTTCGTGCCGGGCGCCCAGGCCATGCCGACCGGGTTGCGAAGCCCCGACGCGTAGAGACGCTCGCGTCCGGTACGCAGATCGATCGCGAGGATGGCCGCTCGTCGTTTCTCCTCGTCCATGCCATGCTCGCCGACATTCGAGGCGGAGCCGACCGATACGTACAGCGTCCGCGCATCGGGGCTCAGCAACAGGTTGCGCGTCCAGTGATTGTTGTAGCCCCCCGCGGGCAGCGACACGAGCGGCTGCGGGGTTGCGGTCACGCGCGTCTGGCCGGGCGAAAACGGAACGCTGACGACGCCGTCGGTATTGGCGACGTAGAGCCGCCCGTTCGCATATTGCATCCCGAACGGCTGATTAAGCCCGTCGATCAGCACGAAACGCTGTTCCGCGACTCCGTCGCGGTTCGCGTCGCGCAACAGGGTGATACGGTTGGCGCTGAAGCCCGTAGTCTTCGACAGCGCCTGGCCACGCTCGACGTCGGGTTCGGCATCCAGTTTGGGCTTCGTGCGCGCCTCCGCGACCAGCATGTCGCCGTTGGGCAGCAGCAGCGCCTGACGCGGATAGTCCAGACCGCCCGCAAACTTGATGACCTCATACCCTCGCGGCGCCACGGGTTTGCGCCCGTCGGGCCAGCCGATCGTCTTGGGATGGTTGACCACGGACGCAGTCGCATAGGGCTCGGCCTGCGTCTTCAAACCCAGCACCGGCGGTGGGGTCTGGGCCATCGCGCCAGCTGCCAAACCCAATCCGCTGACGGCGGCAAGGATCGTCCTCATAATGTCTCCCGGAACATGACAAGAGTGCAACCCTCTCACAATCAACGATATCCATGAGGCTACCAGCGCCGCGGATTAATTTGGCGATGTCGCGACCGCTTTCCTCGGCAACGCCCCCCGGTCACCACCGCGAAGCTACCGAACCGCCGCCGGAGCGAGCTGCCGCCGACATGACAAAATTTTCATCTCGGCCGTGGCACCATATAGCGCCCGCGCGTTGTCGCCGTTCGTCAGAGAATGGGATATCATGCCGAAAACATTGACTATTATCGGCATGGGCGCCTGCGGCGTTGCCGCCTTCGCCGAAGCCGTCACGCGATTATGCTATGATCCGGGCGACGGATGGATCCTCCATCTGGTCGAGCGGGACGACGAGCTTGCGCGCGGTCTGGCCTTCGGCACGGAACAGCCGGGGCATCGCCTGAACACCGAATCCCGTCTCATGGGGCTCTATGACCGCGAGCCGGGTCATTTCCGGACCTGGCTCGAGGCGCGGCGCGCGGCAGCCGGGACGCCGCTCGATCCCGATGGCGTCGAATATCCCGAGCGCCGGGAATATCGCCTCTACATGCAGGAGGTCCTAGACCGGGCGCTCGACCAGGCCCGGCGCGCGAGGATCGACGTTCGTATCCACCATCAGGAGGCGGTCAGCATCGAGGGCGACCATGATGCGGCGACCGTCGCGTTCTCGGACGGATCGACGATTGCGACGGACGTCGTGCTACTGACGATCGGCACGCCCGATCCCGACCGGTTCGGCCCCCTGAACGGCAAGCCCGGCTATTTCGATTCGCCCTACCCCGCGGACCGCATGACCAGGGGGATCGACAGCGATCAGTCCGTCGTCATCCTCGGAAGCGGCCTCAGCGCGATCGACGCGGTGATGACGCTGCTCGACGAAGGGCACCGCGGACATATCCACCTGATTTCGAAGGAAGGCCTGCTGCCGCGGGTCGAGATTCCCGCGCCCGAGACGGGGTATGACCGTCAGCATCTCACGCTTGAAAACGTCCACCGGCATATCCGCGAACGCGGCGCCGCCTTCTCGGTCGTGGACCTGTTCCGCCTCTTCCGCATCGAGGCCGAGACCGCCGCGGGACGCGCGATCGACTGGCAGGCCGAGGATCGCGCCGACGGTGACGCCCGAGCCGCGCTGCTGCACGACATCGCCGCGGCGGACGCCGGCGACGAGCCGTTCCAGCGCATATTGACCGCCGCCCGCCATGATTCGACCGCGATCTGGAACCTGTTGCGACCCGTCGACCAGAAACGGTTCGGGCAATGGCTCGCACCGCATTTCGCCGCGGCACGGTTCGTCACACCGATGGTGAACGCGCGGCGCCTCGCCGATGCGATGACGCGCGGGCAGCTCAGCATCCGTGGACGAGTCGATGAAACCATTGCCAACCCGACTGGCACCGGCTTCATCGTCCGGTTCACGACGGGCGACACGCTCGAGACGCCGGTCGTCGTCAACGCCACCGGCCAGGCGACCACCCTCGCCGAGATGAAGGAAACGCTCGTCAAGGATCTGCTCGCCAAGGACTGGCTGCAACCACACCCCGTCGGCGGTGCCATCGCCCACCGCGCGACCTGCCGGATCATATCGGCCTCGCGTGACGCACCACGCATCTACGCACTCGGCCAGTTGCTCAACGGCGAGTTGCGCGACACCAACGCGGTCTGGTTCAACGTCGAGTGCGCAGGCCGCGCCATCGACGATATCCTGCGCCAGCAATGAGCGCGCTGGGCAACATCGCGGCGGCACTGCTGCCGCTTTATGGCGTGATCCTGCTCGCCTGGGGCGTCGGGGCGCGTGTGCCCTGGGCGGCGAAGCTGTTCTCGACCATCCTCGTCTTCGGCCTCATCCCGTTGCTGGTCATCGACAAGGTGCTCGGCGCGGAAACGCAGCAGTTGCTCGTGATCCCCCCGCTGATGTTCGCGGTCGCCGCGCTGATGAGCATCCCTGCCCACCGGTTGGCCAACCGGCTTGGCGACGATTTCGATCCCAAACTCCTGTCGGCCTCCTTCTCGTTCTTCAACGTCGCGTTCTTCGGCGTGCCCGTCAGCCAAGCGCTGTTCGGCGAGGTCGGCGTCTCGACGGTGATCTGCGCCTATATCGGCAGCGCGCTGTACGGCGACACGATCGGCTATTTCCTGATCGCGCGGACCAAGGAGGGTACGCGCAAGGCCGCGACCAAGGCGCTGCGCGTGCCCGTCGTCTATGTGATCATCGGCGCGATCATCGCGAAGTCGTTGGGTGTCACGATGCCCGAGGCGGCGTCGCCGATCCTGTCGGTCGCCGGTACGCTGGTGTCGGTTCTCGGCATGGCGGTCATCGGCCTCAATCTCGCCGAGACCGGTCGCGACGACTGGCGGCCCCGCCTGATGACGCGGATCCTCGGCGTCAGGCAGGCCAGCGGACTCGTGCTGATCGCCACCGCACTTGCGCTCGAAGCCGCGTTCATCGGCATCCTCGCACCCCGCGACCGCGTCATCGTCGGGCTGATCGCGCTGTTCCCGATCGCGAGCAACGTCACGCTGTTCGCGACCCTCCTCGACACGAACCGCAAGGCCGCGGCCGTCCTTGTCGCACTCTCGAGCGTCGTCTCGCTGGTGCTTGTCCTGCTGGTCGTCGGCGTGTTTCACTCGGCGATACCTACTTGAGGGTTGCGCAAAGCACCGCGGTGCGCGCCCTGAAACAATCTCGGTAGGATCCGGAACAGACACAGTCACTTGGCGCTTTGGATGTCACGCATCCCGGGAGCTGAACCATGACCGACCCAACACGCCGCACCTTCGTGTCGGGCGCCGCCGTCACTGCTGGCGCGCTCGCCGCGACCACCGTTAACGCCGCGGCGCAGGGTGGCGGCAAGCCCGCCGCTGCACCGACGCCGGCCGCTGCGGCCTATCCAAAGCCGCCCTATCCCGTCCAGCGTCAGCCCTGGCCGGGTCTCGCGTCGAAGATGACGCCGCGGCCCGATCATGGCGAGACGAGCTACAAGGGGTCGGGAAAGCTGACCGGCAAGCGGGCGCTGATCACCGGCGGCGATAGCGGGATCGGGCGTGCCGCGGCGATCGCCTATGCACGCGAGGGCGCGGACGTCGCGATCAACTACCTGCCGGCCGAAGAACCCGACGCGCGCGAGGTCGTTGCGCTGATCCGGGCCGAGGGACGCAAGGCCGTCGCCATCCCCGGCGACCTGCGCGACGAGCGCTTCTGCCGCAAGCTGGTGCAGCAGGCCGCCGAACAGCTTGGCGGGCTCGACATCCTCGTCAACAATGCCGCGCGCCAGCAGACCCGCCCTGGCATCGCCGATATCTCGAGCCAGGATTTCGACGATACGATGAAGACCAACGTCTATGCGCCATTCTGGCTGACCAAGGCCGCGCTCGAGCGGATGGGTGCAGGCGCGGTGATCGTGAACACCTCGTCGGAGCAGGCGGGCAACCCGTCGCCCGACATCGTCGATTATGCACTCACCCGCGCGGCGGTGCTGAACTTCACCAAGAGCATGGCAAAGCAGGTCGCCAGCCGCGGTATCCGCGTCAATGCGATCGCGCCGGGCCCGTTCTGGACGCCGTTGCAGGTCAGCGGCGGCGCGACGCCTGAAAAGCTGCGCAGCTTCGGCGGCGATTCGCCGATGGCGCGCGCGGGCCAGCCGGCCGAAATCGCCGCGCTCTATGTCGCAGCGGCCGATCCGTCGCTCAGCTATTCGACCGGGCAGATCTTCGGGTCGACCGGCGGCAATGGCCAGCCCGCCTGACGGTCATCGTGATGGCCTGGTATTTCGAAGCGTCAGCCTTGAGTTCCCAGGCCACCACGATTCTCACTCGATCAAGGCGACGCCATAGCCCGCGAGGTCGAGGGCGCCGGGCAGCTTGCGTCCCGTCAGAACGTCGCGAGCCGTACCAGACTTTGCACCGGGGATTGCCACGCTCAGCGCACCGGGCGTGGTATTGACGTAGAGCGTCCGCCCTTCGACCGTCCGCGCGACCACCCCTTCGGGAGTTGCCGGCCCCGTCCGGATCTTCAGCCGGGCGTAGAGCGACCGGATCAGCGGATCGATCAACCCCGGTTGCGCCGCGGTCGCCAGATAGATCGCCTGCCCCTTGCCGAATGTGTTGACGGTGATCGCCGGGCTCTTGTCGGGCGTGTTCTCGAACCGCGCGAGGACCTTTGCCGTGCTCGGCTCGAGCACCTCGTAATAGGGGTCCGTGCCGCTGAGTTCGCGGCCCTCGAAGCGGACGCGCAGCGGCTGTTCGGATCGGTAGAAGGCGTTGGTCCGCAACCCGAACACGTCGGTCATGCCGCCCGGCAGGGGCGTGCCGAACCATTTCCCGGTCGCGTCCACCTTCGCCGAATAGCCCGTCATGACGACCGTGCCGCCCCGCTCGACGTAACCCCGTAGCGCCGCCGCGATCTTCGCATCGATCAGATACGCGCTCGACACGATGACGAGCTTGTAGCTGTCGATCGGGTCGTGGCCGATGTCGATCACCGCCGCATCGATATTATCGCGGTAGAGCGGCGCAAACGCCGCCTTCACTGCCGTCGTGTAGTCGGTCTTGAAATATTCGGGTGTGGTGTTCGGCCCCGGCGGCGGGCTGGTCAGCCACATCGTGTCGAACGAATAATGCACCGCGACCTGTGGCGGGTCGTAGCGGGGGAAACCCATCGTCTGGAGCTGGCGGAACTCGCGCGCGATCTGCGCGAATTCGCCCACCTTCCACGACGGCCGGTCGTCATGGTCGACCAGTCCGAACAAGGCCTGCTCCTCTCCGCCGAGATGCGAATTGAAGGTCCAGGCGAGCACCGTCTGCGCATAATGCAGCAGCCCGAAATACGCCCACATCCGCGACCGCCCGGGCGTGCCGTAATAGCCCCCGCCTCCGGCAGTGAACTCGTTGAACCAGACCGGCGTCTGATGCCCGGCCCGGTTCATCATGACCTCGAACCCCGCACCGAGCGGGTCGCCGGGGTAGAATCCCTGCGCACCATAGGTCGAGACATCTTCCCAGGAGCGGAGATAATCAAACCCCTTGGTCCCTGCGGTCGGCCAGAAGTTCGACGCGACTGGCAGGTTCGGGGCAAAGCGCTTGCGGATCGATTCGAGGTCCTTCAGCGCGCCGATCGTGTCGTCCGACCAGAAGCGGCGCAGGTCGAGATAGCGCTCATTGGGTCCCGGACCCCGGCCATAGGGCAGGTCGACCTGATCCCAGTCGCCGATCCGGCGCGACCAGCGCTGCGTCGCCCATGCGGTGTTGAGCGCATCGACCGTCCCGTATTTCTGCTTCAGCCAAACGACGAACCGATCCCGGTCCGCCGCCGAATAGGACATCTGGCCATTGCCGATCTCATTGTCATAGCCCAGCGCGATCACCGCGGGATGCTTGGCATAACGCTGCATCATCCGCTCGGCGAGCCGACCGGCGAGGCGGCGATAATCGGGGTCGCTGATATTGTCCCAGTAGCGCGAGGCGGCATTGACCCGCACCCCGTCCTGCGTAACGATGTCGACACCGGGATAGCGCTTGTGCAGCCAGATCGGTGCCGGCTGGCCCGGAATGTCGACGATGACCCGGATGCCCGCCGCCTGCATCTGACGCAGCACATCGTCGAAGCGCTCGAAGGTGAACCGCCCCTCTTCGGGTTCGAAATAGTCCCAGGCCAGATCCCCCATCCGGACCATGTTGAACCCGGCCGCCTTCATGACCGCGATATCGCTGGTGATCTGCGCCGGGCTGCGGTCGACGGGCTGATAACAGGTGCCGACAAACAGCTGCCCCTTGCCGGGCCAGCCGGGATGGCCGGCGGCGCTCTGCGCGCCGGCAGGGGTCGCGAGCAGCGCCGGCGCCGCCGTTGCAAGGGTCAACATCAGGGCAATGGATTGCGCGCGGCGGCGTAACATGGAGATGGTCGTCCTTATCGAAACGGTGGCCCCCGTCGGGGGGCGCTGGTACTGCGCCAAGCTGGCGAATGGGGGGATCGGTGACGCGGGGACCTGACGCTCAGGCAAAGTCGATCCGGAACGCGCTGGCGTGGCGGGACGGGAGTGTCGCGGGCACGTCGATCACCAGCGCCTGCCCGGTCTGACGAAAGCGGATCGGCCCGCGATGGCCGAGCAGGCGGACCGCCCGCACCGCGCGCGGCTCGTGCGGGTTGCCAAGCGCCAACGCGGCGATCGCCACGGTCCCGGCAGGCTCGCCGAGCGTGATCGCGAACAGCTGATCCTTCTTGGTCGTGAACCGGATATCGCGCGGCGTGTAATCCGCTTTTTCCGAGAACATGCCCGCGGCGGTTTCGGTCGGCCCCTCGCCGAAGATCTTCCAGGGCCGCGTGCCATGGATCGCCGGCGCGTTGACCGCCATCCACGGCGCCAGTTCGGCGAGCAACGTCTCCGACTCCGGCGGCAGGCTGCCATCGGGGTACATCACGACGTTGAGCAGCATGTTGCCGTTCTTGCTCACGATATCGGCGAGCATCGTGACGATCTGGCTGGTCGTCTTGTAGGGGTGGCGGTCGTTGAAGAACCAGTCGCCATTCGACGTATCGGTCTGCCACGGCAGCGCATTGATGCCCTTGAGCACCCCGCGCTCGACATCCTCGACCGACGCCTCGCGGTGGAACTCCCCCGACCCCGAATTCTTGCAGGTATAGACCGCCTCGAGCCGGCCGCGCCGCGCGATGCTGCCATTGTAGAGATGCGCGACGAGGGCGCGGCCTACGGGCCCGAACGGCAGCCCACCATCCGAATAGAGCAGGTCGGGCTGATAGCTGTCGACCAGATCGACGATCCGGTCGAACCAGTGCCGCTGATAGGCGGCGTTCGTGGTGTACCAGGAGGCCGGCGTGTTGCGGTAGGGCTCGTCGCGATTGCCGTGATAGAGATCGGCGTTGGCGGGATCGGCACCGTCATAGTCCAGCCCCAGCTTCGGCCAGAACTGATCGTACATCTGGTTCGGATACCACCAGGTATAGCTCGCGGCGAGATGTTCGGACACGCCGAAGCGGAGCCCGCGCCGCGTGGCCGCGGCCTTCCATTCCCCCACCACGTCGCGCTTCGGCCCCATCGCCACCGCATTCCAGCGCTGATGCTTGGAACGCCAGAGGTCGAAATTGTCGTGATGCACCGCCATCGAGACGAAGTATTTGGCGCCCGCGGCGGCATATTTGTCCATCAGCGCGTCCGGATCGAACCGGTCCGCGGTCCATAACGGCAGCAGGTCCTTGTAGCCGTGCTCCGACGGATGGCCGTAGGTCTTGAGATGATGCTCGTAATGCGGGTGGCCGGGGACATACATGAAGCGCGCGTACCAGTCGCCCTGACGGGGCAACGCCTGCGGGCCCCAATGCGCCCAGATCCCGAACTTCGCGTCGCGAAACCAGTCGGGCGTCTGATAGGTCTTCAGCGAGGCGACCGACGCATCGAACCGTCCCGCGGGGATTGCCGGGCTGCCGCGTGCTGCGCCTGCCGGAGCCGCCGCAGCCCCCAGCCGCGCCGCGCCGACCCCGAGGGCGCCGAGCAGCGGTGCGGTCAGCACGTCGCGCTTGCTAAATCCCGCCATGTCTTCTCCCCTTTTGCCCGATTATTGTTCGATGCCGGCGCTGCCTGCCGGTTCCAGCGTGACGAGCGCGATGTCATTGCTGCGCATCGGCACCGTGACGCGCGTCGATCCGTTGCGACCGACGCGGACGGTCCGCGCCTGTTCGGGCAGGTCCTGCGTGGCCTGCTCGAGCCCCTTGCGCTGCGCGGCATCGAGCGACGCGGGCATGCCCATGTCGATATAGAGCGAGAGCGGGTCGTTCCGGCGATAGCCGGTCCGGCGGATGGTCAGCCGGTACGTCCCCGCGGGCACGTGATCGAAGGTCAGGGCGATCGGTCGGGCCGCGACCGCGGGCACCTGCCGGGTGTAGAAGGGCTTGTTGCTCAGCGTCTGGACCGGCTGTTGCCAGTCCCAGACCACGGCCGCGATCCGCGCGCCATCGGCGGCGGCAAGCACCGTGTCGTCCGCCACGGGTATCGCGCGGCCCTTCAACGCGTTCAGATATTTATACGCGAACCAGGCCGGCTTGCGGATACCTTCGCGGTTCATCAACCCGAACCCGCCATGAAAGGGCGTCGGGGGCGGCCCCGGCTCCTCGAACAGGTCGGTATAGGTCCAGTAGCTCATGCCCTGCGCATAGGCCCGCGACTGCTTCAGCTTGGTCAGGATGTACGGCGCGCTGATATAGCTGTCGTGGACGAAGTCGCGCGGCGTGTAGCTCGTGCTCCATTCGGTGAAGTAGAGCGGCAGCCCCGGATAGGCCGACGCCTCGATCTGCTCGCGAACGCGGCGCACGTCGCCGACCACCGCGTCGGGCGACGCCGACAGCTTGGTGTCCTGCTTGCCCTCCTCGTCGAGGAATCCGCCCTCGACGCCATAGGTGTGTGTCGTCACGAAATCGATCGGCACGGCGTTCCGCTTCGTAAAGGCAAGGAGCTCGGGCACCCAGGCCGCGCCCGCGGTCGATGGCCCACCGACCCGCAACGCCGGATCGATCGCCTTGATCGTCCGCGCGGTGTCCGCATAGAGATCGAAATAGGCCTTCTGATCGGCCTTTTCCCAGAAGCCGTCGAGATTGGGCTCGTTCCAGACCTCGAAATACCAGCGACGCACCTCGTCGGCGCCATAACGCTGCCGCACATGGCGGACATAGGCATCGATCAGCCCGCGCCACAGCGCCGGATCGGGATGCGAGGTATTGCCCTTCCAGTAGAAGATCGTCTGCTCCGACGTCCGCATCGCATTGGGCGTGAAACCGAGCTCGACGAAGGGCCGGATCTTCTTCGCCAGCAGCGCATCATAGAGCTGGTCGATCTTCGTCCAGTCATAGACGATCCCCGCATCGGTCTTGCGCACCGTGCCGAGGACGTCGTGGAAGATGTCGTGGAAGCGGATGTAGCGGAAGCCGAGTTCGTCGACCGCGGTCTTGAGCTGCGCCTGGCTGTCGCTGCGGATCAGCGTGCCCGGGAAATCCGATCCGATCGACAGGTCGAAAGATCGATCGACCGGGCCTGCGGCCTTGGCGGCATCGATGACGACGCGGCGTTCGCCCCCACGGGCAGCGGGGGCCGCTGCGGCCGGGAGAGTGACCAACGCTACGACTATTGACGCAGCCATTCCCGCGCTCGACGCCCACCGCATACCCGCTCCCGTTCTTATACGAATTGCCTTGATGGTAGCGCGATCAGGCGGAAGGGCAAGCTTTGTCCGACAAATAAGCTTTTTAGCCGGCGCCGATGCGTGCGGATCGCGTCATGCCGCGGTCCGCAGCGGTGCCGCACAATGTCGGGCGATGAAGTCGGCGTGGCGCGGCATCGCCTCGGCGGTCTTGGCGACCATATCCCGCACATGGTCGAGGAACAGGACGCTCTCCGCCACCGGCAGCCCCGCGGTCAGCGGATCGACCGAGGCCGGCCAGATACCCTGCCCGAGCAGGACCGCGATCCAGCTGTCGGGCGTGAACAATTCGCCCTGTTCGCGAAAGATCCGCGCCCGGCCCGCCCAGAGATCGAGCTTGGCCTGCAGCGACGGCGGCAGCGTCATGCTCTGGCAATACCGCCAGAACGCCGAATCCGTCCGCGTCGTCGCATGGTAGTGAAGGACGATGAAGTCGCGGACCTGATCATACTCCCTGAGCATCTGCCGGTTATATTCGGCGATCTCGACCGCGCTGAAACCCGTATCGGGGAACAGGCTCATCAGCCGCGCGATGCCCGACTGGATCAGATGAATGCTCGTCGATTCGAGCGGTTCGAGAAAGCCGCCGGCCAGCCCGATCGCGACGCAATTCCGGTCCCACAGCCGGTCGCGCCGCCCCGCGACGATCCGCAACTGGCGCGGATCGGCGAGCGGCGGGCCATCCAGCCCGCCCAGCAGCACGCGCAGCGCGGTCTCGTCGTCGACATGGTCGCTGGCATAGACATGGCCGTTGCCGACGCGGTGCTGAAGCGGGATCCGCCAGCGCCAGCCGGCGGCTTCGGCGGTCGCGCGTGTATGCGGGGCCGGCGCATCGCGGGGTGCACTCGGCACCGCCCAAGCGCGATCGCAAGGTAGCCAGTGCTGCCAGCTCGTAAACCCGACGTCCATCGCGTCGCCGAGCAGCAGCGATCGGAACCCGCTGCAATCGATGAACAGGTCCCCGTTAATCGCACGCCCGTCCGCAAGCCGGACCGCCTCGATGAAGCCGGTCCCGGCATGCCGATCGACCGCGACCACGCGCCCCTCGATCCGCACCACCCCCGCCGCCTCGGCAAGGTTGCGCAGATATTGGGCATAGAGCGCGGCATCGAAGTGGAAGGCATAGGACAGCGTCGACAGGACCGATTGCGGATTGGCCGAAGGTCGCGTGAAACGCCCGTTGCGCGCCGCGACCGTGGACAGGCAATAGTCGCCGATAGCCCCCGGCATCCTGGGTTGTGCGAGGCCCGCCTGACGCAGCCAGAGCTGGTGGAAGGCCACCCCCTCGACGTCGCGGCCGTGCGTCCCGAACGGATGGAAATACGCGTCGCCCAGCCGCCCCCAGTCCCGAAACTCGATCCCCAGCTTGAACGTCGCCCCCGTCGCGCGGACGAACTCGTCCTCGTCGATGCCGAGCATCCGGTTATAGTCGAGCAGCGAGGGGATCGTCGCCTCGCCCACCCCGACCGTGCCGATCTCCTCGGATTCAACCAGCGTCACCGCGACGCCGCTCTCGACCAGCCGCGCCATCGCGGCGGCGGTCATCCATCCCGCCGTTCCCCCGCCGACGATGACGATCCGGGTGATGCGGGCCGGGCCGGGATCCGTCACGCCGCCGCTCGCGCACCGAAATGATGGTGCTGCGCATAGGCGACCAGATCGCGGTTCGACGGCAGGTTGCGGACCGCATAGTCGGCTTGACGCCGGACCTCGGCAAACGCACGCCGCGCATCCTCGGCATAGCGCAGCGCGCCGGCCTTTGCGCTCAGGTCGGTTTTCCAGCCCATGCCGTACAGGACATATTGCCAGCTGGCGTCGGTGAAGATGTCGACCTGCCCGTCGATGTCGAGCTCGTTGGGTGGCCGGAACCGCCACCGGTCGAGCAGCTCGAGCAGGCTGTCGGGGATCGAGGCGTCGGCCACGTTGTCGCGCCAGAACGCCGTGTCGCGCCGTTCCGAAATGCAGTAGTGCAGCTTGATGAAATCGAGCGCGCGCTCGTAGCGGCGCAGCATGTTGGCGTTGAACTGGCGCGCCGACGTCTCGTAGTCGCCGCCCCAGGGGAACAGGTTCGCGATCATCCCCGCCGAGACTTCGGCAAACGCGATCCCCGTCGCCTCGAGCGGCTCGAAAAACCCGCTCGATAGCCCGACCGCGACGCAATTCTTGACCCAGTTGACCTCGCGGTACCCCGCATCGAACTTGAAATGGCGCACCTCGGCCTCGTCGCCGCCCGCGCCCAGATAGCCGCGGAGCACGCGTTCAGCGGTCTCGTCGTCGCTATGGTCTGACGAGTAGACGTGCCCGATGCCACGCCTGCGATCGAGCCCGATGTCCCAGATCCAACCGGACTCCTGCGCAGTCGAAATCGTATAGGACGCGATCGGATCGCCGGGCTTTGCATAGGGCCGCTGCGCAGCGATCGCGCGGTTGCAGAACAGCACGTCACGGCACGACCGGAACGGCACCTGCATCGCCTTGCCGATCAGTTCGGCACGAAAGCCCGTGCAGTCGATATAGAGATCGGCATCGAGCATCCCGTTCCGCTCGGTGCGCACCCCGCCGATCGCGCCATCTTCCGCAAGCAGCACCTCGGACACGGTGTCGGTCAGATGCCGGACACCGTTCCTGACAGCATGTTCGCGCAACAGCCCGGCGAGCGCCACCGCATCGAAGTGAAACGCATAGTTGAGCGGGCCGACATAATCGGGGTTGGTCGCCAGCTTGGGCGCGCGCATCGCATCCGCCGCCTTTTTCTGCGGATTGGAAACCTCGTCCCAATTCTCCGCGCCGCCATGCCCCAGCAGCCAATAGGGCAGCAGGTCCAGGCCGTCGCTCGCATCGGCGACCTGGAACGGGTGCGAATAATGATCGGTGCGGCCCTGCCCGGGGGCGTGGCGCCAGTGGACGAACTTCGCCCCCTGCTTGAACGTCGCGCCGCATCGCCGGATCAGCTCGGCCTCGTCGATGCCGATCGTCGCCAGGGTCCGCCGGATCGTCGGGAAGGTCCCTTCCCCCACGCCGAGGATGCCGATGTCCTTGGATTCGACCAGCGTGATCGAGACCCCGCCCGCCAGATCGGCGCCGAGCCGTTTCGCGAGATAGCCCGCGGTCAGCCAGCCGGCGGTCCCGCCGCCAACGATCAGGATCCTCTTCCGCATCACGCGCTCCGCTCCGTCCCCTGCCGACAGCGCGTCGGCAGGGGACGCATCATCGTCAGAAGGCGAGGTTTATGCCAGTGCTGATACGGCGATCGGCCTGGAACCAGCTGCGCCCGACCAGCTTGCCGCCGGGATACCCACCCATCAGCGTCCGCTGCGTCGCGGCGGTCAGGTTGGTCCCCTGCACGCCGAACGAGAACTGGTCGTTCACCTTGAACCGCACACCCGCATCGACCGAGCCATAATTGCCGCCATAGATCGGCAACGCGATCTGTGTCGACGCATCTTGGCCCCCATCCTGGTTGGTCACGACGCCCGGCGCGCTGTAATAGGTATAGGTGCCGTTCGTGCCGTTGCTGTTCGTCGACAACAGATAGCGCGAGCGCCAGGAATAGGCGACGCGCAGCGAGATCGGGTTGCGCTCGTACAGCAGCGTCGCGTTCAGATTATGCTTCGACAACCCGACCAGCGGCGCGTCGTTGCGAGCGGCGCCGGTGATGTCGCGATAGACATCGCCCGGATTGCTGCTCTTGATGAAGGTGTAATTGCCCTCGAACCCGATCCCGGCAAGCGCACCGGGCAGCATGTCGAGGAAGAAGCGGCCACCGGCCTCGACGCCCTTGACGGTCGCGGCCTTGGTCGAGTTGACATAGTCGGTGGCCGACGCCGCCACATTCTCGGTCGTCCCGTCAGTGAACTGGATCGTGACCTGCCGGCTGGTCAGCGCATAGATCGGCAGGTTGGTCAGCCGCTTGTAGAACGGGGCCAGATGGAACGACGTGCCCGCTCGCCCGTAATATTCGAGCGAGAGGTCGACATTGTTCGACAGCGTCGGCTTGAGCAACGGATTGCCCGTGTCCGCGGTGAAGTTGTTGAACGTGCCGATCCCGCCGGGTGTCTGGCTGGGGGTCGTCGCCACGCCGATCGAACCCGACGCACGCAGCGCGTTGAAGCTCGGCAGATCCATCGTAATGTTGTACCCGCCGCGAACCTTGATCCGGTCGGTGGGCGAATATTCGAGATTGATCGACGGCAGCACGCGCGTGAAGTCCGCCTTGCCGCCGCGGGCGAGGAACGTGTTTGCCAGCGTCACCTGCGCGCCGTTGCGGATAAAGACGGTCCCGCCATTCTGCTGGATGAACCCGCTGCCTTCATTCTCGATATGCACGACACGCACGCCGACGTTACCGGAAATGCCGCGTGCGCCTTCCTCGGGTCCAAAGCGGAGCAATGCATAGCCCGCGATATTCTCGGTCCGGTTATTCACCTGATCGCCCGGCAGGACGAACCCGACAGGGCGGATCGCCAGCGTGCCGTCGGGGTTAAACTGGCCGCCATAGCCGGTGACCGGGAGCTGCCCCGCAACCGAGCAGTTGAATTCATTGCCGGTGCAGAAGCCGGCAGGCGGTGCCGTCACCAAACCGGTACGGTTTTCATTGAAGCGCGACGCCAGATCCTCCGATTCGAACATCAGATTGCCCGGCAGCGTCGTGTTGCCGCGGAAGAAGTCCTTGAATGCGTGGCTGGCGACGTCGCCCGACGCTGCATTGGCATAGGTCAGCTGCGGATCGCCGTTCCAGCCGCGACCCAGCGCGGTCCAGTTATAGCCGTTCGACAGATCGCGCTCGGTCCGCTTGGCATAGCGGCCGCCGACCTTGACCGACCGGAAGAAGCTGTTGTCGAACGTATATTCGGCATCGAGCTGCCCTGAATCGAGCCGCCCCTTGTTCCGTTCGTTGTGCGGCATCGACGCCGTCCAGAAATAATTGGCCGGATCGGCGAACGACGCCTGCGTCGCAGGACTGACGGTGATCTGCGGCAGGTCGCCCGTCAGGTCCATGCCGAAGCTCTGGCCAAAGCCGACGTCGCGGAAGATGTCGAGACGATCATAGACCTGCCGCGAATCGACGCGCTGCAGCGATCCCTTCAGCGACACATGGCTGTCTGTGGGCGCCCAGACGAACGACAGCGAATAATCGCGCGTCCGCGTGTTGCTCTCGACGAACCCCTTGTTGCCGCTGCTGTTGACCGACCCACCCGTCGGGGCAAACGTCGCCGTGTCGCGGTTGAAGAGCGCGCTCGTCTTGGTGAGCAGGCCGTTGCTGTCGAACGAGCTGCTCGCCGGATCGACCGCCAGAGTCTGCGAATCCAGCTGCGTGCCGTAATCGCTCGACTGGCTCTTGTAGCGCGACTGGAAGAAGCTGCCGGTGAAGGTCAGCGATTCAGCCGGCTGCCACTGCGCCGCGCCATAGATGCCGTAGCGCTTGTACTGGAACGCCTCGTCGCCATAGGCGAAGCCGCTGGGGACGTACCGCTCGTTGCCATCGCTGAGCTTAGTCTTGAAATACGGGCTGACGCGGATGAACTGCGACAGCGAGCTGAACTGGCTGAACGCGACGTCGCCGAGCAGGCCGATCCGGCCGATCGGCGTATCGAACGAATCGGTGATCAGCACCGACCCAGACGGATCCGCCTTGTTCGCCATGTCGCCGAGCGCGAGTTCGCCGGTGCCCGCAATGTGGAACTTGCCGTTGAAGTCGAACGGCATCTTGGTGCGCAGATCGATCTGGCCGCCGGTGCCGCCCTCGATCAGGTCGGCCGTCGATGCCTTGTAGACGTCGACCGCCGCCATCAGTTCGGGCGTGACATCGCTCCACAGGATTGCGCGGCCGTTGTTCGCGCTGAAGATCTCGCGGCCGTTCAGCCGCGACGCGACGCCCGTCAGGCCACGGACCTGAACACCCGAGCCCTGCACCGAATAATGGTCGGGATCGCCGAGCGCGGCAAAGCGGACGATCGAGACGCCCGAGACGCGCTGCAGGACTTCGGTGATCGAGTTGTCGGGCAACTTGCCGGCATCATCGGCGACGACCGAGTCGACGATCGTCTCGCTGCGACGCTTGCGCTCGTCCGCTGCCTCGAGCGCGGCGCGACGGCCGGTGATGACAATATCACCGTCCCCGGTCGCATCGGCGGCGGGTTGACCGACCTCCTGTCCCGGCGTCGCGGCCTGGGTCGTGTCGGGCGACACGGTCTGCGTTTCCGCCTGCGCCCATGCAGCGCTGCCCGCGCCTGCTGCCAGCAGCGCCGCAAGCGACACACCGACCCGCATCGCGATCGCCACACGCCCACGTGGCCCCGAATTCAGAACGAACGCCTTCATAACCCCTCCCCATGCCGCAGCGCATCAGACGCACCACATCAGCAACGGCGCATCTGTAAACGAATGCTACCGCTACCGCCGTTAGGCTGATCTGATTTAGAAGACAATAGAGACAAAGCGAGGATGTGAGACTTAAACGAAAGCAATCAAATCATAAATTGATTTTGTTAAAACGAAGCAAACCGGCAGCTGCGAGCCGAGTTTTGTGGCACGACTGCTTACCTTTGTTGCTGAGCGCCCGCCGGCCCGTCAGGCTGTCCCGGTCCCGTATCCACTGGCCTCGTCGGGCGCAACGGCCTTCGGGTCTCAGTCGGCCGCCATCTCGGATAGCGATATCACAGCCGGGTCGCGCGTGGTGCGCACAAGAAAATCGGGGCGTGTGAACGGCCACACGCCCCGCGAGATGTTACCAGATATGGACGCGGTCGCCAGGCGCCAGATACAGCGCATCACCGGGCTTGACCCCGAACGCCGTATACCAGGCATCGACGTTACGGACGATCCCGTTGACGCGGTAGAAGGGTGGCGAGTGCGGATCGGTGAGCAGCCGCGCGCGCGCTGCGCCCTCACGCAACTTTGCCTGCCATGCCTGCGCGTAAGCGAGGAAGAAGCGCTGGTCGCCGGTCAGCCCGCCGGTCACAGGCGCCTTGCCATGCTCCGCCTGGTACTTCTGATACGCGGCATAAGCGGTCTCGACGCCGCCCAGATCGCCGATATTTTCGCCCAGCGTCAACGCACCCTTCACGCGGACACCCGGGATCGGTTCATAGGCGTCAAACTGCTTCGACAGCGCAGCGGTGCGCTGCGTGAAGGCGGTGCGAGCCGCCGGCGTCCACCAGTTCTCGAACTTGCCCGTCGCGCTGAACTGGCTGCCCTGGTCGTCGAAACCATGCCCCATCTCATGCCCGATGATCGCGCCGATCGCGCCGTAATTGACCGCCGCATCCGCCTTGGGATCGAAATAGGGTGGCTGCAGGATCGCCGCGGGGAAGGTGATCTGGTTGTTGAGCGGGTCGTAATAGGCGTTCACCGTCTGCGGCGTCATGCCCCAGAGCGTACGATCAACGGGCTTGCCGAGCCGCGAGAGGTCGAGCTGATGCTGAAATTCGCCCGCGCGCATCGCATTGCCGACCGGATCGCCCCGGACGACGTTGAGCGATGAATAGTCGATATATTTGACCGGATGACCGATCCGCGGATCGAACGCGGCGAGCTTGGCCAGCGCCTGGGTCTTGGTCGCGCCATCCATCCAGCTGTTCGCGGTGATGCGCTCCTTGTACGCCGCGCGCAGGTTGGCGATCAGCTCGCCCATCTTCGCTTCGCTCTCGGGCGGGTAATGCCGCTTCACATAGACTTCGCCGACGGCCTCACCCATCGTGCCGTTAACCAGCGCGATGCCGCGCTTCCACCGCGCACGCTGTTCCGGCTGGTCGGCCAGCGTCTTGCCGTAGAAATCGAACGTCGCCTGATCGAACGCCTTGGGCAGCGCACCGGCGCTTGCGGAGGCGAGGCGAAACTTCATCCAGTCCTGCCACGTCGACACGGGCGTCGCGGCAAAGATCTTGCCAAGCTCGGTCAGCGCGGTCGAGTTGGTCATGTAGACGACCGGGAATTGCGCGTAGCCCGCAGTCGACAGCAACAGCGGCCAGTCGAAATCGGGCGCCAGCGCCTTGCGGCCCGCCGCATCCATCGGCTTCAGCATCGCCTGCAGGTCGCGCGACTGGACCGGCGACCACTGCACCTTGGCCATCGCGGTTTCGAGCGCGACGATCCGGTCCGCCCTGGCCGACGCATCCGTCACCCCGGACAGCGTCAGCATCTTCTCGACATAGGCGCGATACGCCGTGCGGAAGGTGTCGTATTTGGCGCCCTGCTCGAGATAATAGTCGCGGCCGCCCATGCCGAGCGACCCCTGCCCCGCCGCCACCGCGTAGCGCTTCGGATCGGCGGGATCGGGCAGCTGACCGACCTCGACCGGCGACGCATAGCCGACCGTCGAGAACAAGGTCTGGAGCTTCTGCTTGTCGGTCGCGGCGTCGATCTTCGCGAAATAGGGCTTGAGCGGTGCGGCGCCGGCGCGTTCGATCGCGGCCTCGTCCATGAAGCTCGCATAGAGATCGCCGAACTGCTTGGCCCCGGCGCCGACCGCGGCGGGATCGCGCGCAGCATCGTCGAGGATCGTGCGGACCTGCTGCTCGGCCTGATCCGCCAGGATCACGCTGCCGCCCGCGGACGTGCGATCCGGTGCGATCGCCGTACGCTTGTCCCAGGCGCCATTGGCGTGCGTCCAGAAATCGTCACCCGGCTTCACCGCCTTGTCGGCAGCGGTCAGGTCAATCCCGAAGCTGCCATAGCGCGCGCCGCCCGGCGCGCCCGTCTGGGCCAGCCCAGGTGCGGACAGGGCAAGCAGCGCCACCCCCAGCGACAGACGCGAAATACGATTGAACGACATCATAGCTCCTCCAGAAAACCGGGGTTGGATCCCCGAAATGATATGAACGGTACGCATGCGTCAGGCGGGCGTACGCTGCATCAACCGGGCCAGTGCGGCGAGGTTGGGCTTCTGCCCCGCATTGAGCAGGCTGGCGCGAAACACACGCGCGAGCAAGACGAACTCGATGCCGATGAACACCGCCAGCAGCGCGCCGCTGCCGACGATCTCCATGGTCGAAACCCCGCTGCCGAGCCGCGCGAGCATCGTGAACGGCGTGTAGATCGGGATCCAGGTCAGCACCTTGATCGCGGTCGCGCCGCTGTTCGACAGGACGCCTTGCGCGACGACCGTGAACGGCATCGCGATGACCAGCAGCACGGGCGTCAGATAGCTCTGCGCATCACGCATCGAATCGCTCATCGCGCCGATCGCCAGCAGGATCATCGACACCATCAGATAGCCTGCGAGGAAGAAATACAGCATCACCAGGATGATCCAGGGCGAGGCGAGCGGCGCGAGTGCGACGTGCAGGAACGCGCCCACCGCCCCTTGCGTCGCCACCGCGGCACCGGTCGCGCAAAGCCCCCAGACCAGGACCATCGTCAGCCCGACCGCGACCGTCCCCGCGAGCTTGCCATAGAGCAGCTCGTCGGGGCTGATGCAGGCGAGCACCGTCTCGATCAGCTTGTTCGACCGCTCCTCGACCAGCCCCTGCAGGATCCAGTTGCCCGACAACAGCAGCGACATCAGCAAGATATAGGCGCTGAGCAACGGCACCACCGATCGCACCAGCATCCGTTCGCGCCCGCCCCCCGGCGCCGGGGTCGAGACCGCGATCGCCGGGACCAGACTGGTCGCGGTGCGCGCCTGATCGCGCGCGAGCCCGGTCGACTCGAGATAGGCGGTGCGCAGGTCTTGCGTGAGCACGGTCTGCAAGGGCTGGACGAAATTCGCGCCGGGCTGCTCGCTCGACCACAGTCGCACATCCGCGGTCTGCACGCCGAAGCCGCGCGGGATATAGACTGCATAGTCGAGCGGCTTGACCGTCTTGTCGCCGAACTCGCCCGGCTGGAGCAGCGGCTTGAGCTGCGCGTCGAGCGCGCCGGGCGCCGCGCGCGCGATGGCGGGCGGCGTCGGCAGGACCACGAAATCGGCGTCGGGCGCGTCGAACTTCGGCGTTTCCGAGGTCGTCGCCGGCCGCATCCCCGCCAGCGCGGCAGGCAGGCCGCCGGCCTTGGCGAACGTCGCGACGTCGGCATCACCGAACAGCCGGTCATGCTGCGCCCACAGCGCGCCCGGATCGGCGCGATCGAGCCCGTAGCGCTGCGCGTAACGCGACAGCGCGGTCAGCACCCGCCGCTGGTGATCGGTATCGAGCCGCGCGCGGATCGCCGCCGCGGCACGGCCATCGGCATCGATCAGCATGACGCGCTGGGTCTTTTCGGACTGTGTCAGGCGGCTCGCGATCGGCCCGACCGCCAGTGCCAGCGGCAGGATCAGCAGCGTCAGCCAGAAGCTGCGCATGCCCGTGATCTGCCGGAACTCGCGCATCGCGACGAGAAGGATATTGTGGGTCATGCTGCATGCTCCCCCATAGCCGGGTCGGCAGGCCCGGCTGGAGGGGTGCCGACAAGATGGAGAAAGACGTCGTGCAGGCTGACGCGGTGCTGGTCGAACCGCCGCAGCGTCACGCCTTGCTCGGTCAGGCATTGCAGCACGTCGGCAGGATCGATCCCCTCGGCCAGCGTCACGTCATAGTCGCGCCAGCCCTGCGCGTCGGCCGCGCCGGGCTCCGCGCGCTCGACGCCGGGACACCGCATCGGCGTATCGCGCGCGACGATCGTCAGCCGTGCCGGCAATCGCCCGCGGGCCTCCGCCTGCGTGCCCTCGAACACCTTGCGCCCTTGCGAGAGCAGCAACAGCCGGTCGCACAGCCGCTCGGCATGCTGCATCACATGCGTCGAGAACACCACGGTCGCCCCGCCCCGTGCGGCCTCCAGGATCTCATGTTCGAGCAGCCCCTGGTTCACCGGGTCGAGACCCGAAAAGGGTTCGTCGAGCAGCAGCAGTTTCGGGCCGTTGACCAGCGTCGCGGCAAGCTGGACCTTCTGCGCCATACCCTTGGACAGCTTGTCGATCTGCATCTTGGCCGATGCCGCAAGGCCGAACCGGTCGAGCAGCGCATGGCCCTTCGCGCGCGCCGCGGCCGCCGACATGCCCTTCAGCCGCCCGAAATAGGTGACGGTGTCGATCGCGGTCATCCCGCGGTACAGTCCGCGCTCCTCGGGCATGAAGCCCAGATCGGCGGCATTTTCACGGCCCGGCGGACAGCCGAGTACCGAGATCCGCCCCGCCGTCGGACGCACGATGTCGAGCACCATGCGCAGCGACGTCGTCTTGCCCGCGCCATTCCCGCCGAGAAAGCCGAATATCTCCCCCGGCCGTACCGCAAAACTCAGCGCGTCGACCGCGGTCCGCTCCCCGAACCGTTTCGTCACCCCGTCCAGAACCAGTGCGTCCATCGGACCATCCCCCCGTTTAAATTCCGTCTTCGCCCCGTTCATGCTCGTCGACGACCCGCAGCAGATCGCCCGGCTGGCAGTCGAGCACGCGGCAGATCGCCTCCAGCGTCGTGAAGCGGATCGCCTTGGCCTTGCCCGTCTTCAGGATCGACAGATTGGCGAGCGTGATGCCGACCGCCTCCGACAACTCGGTCAGCGTCATCCGCCGCGCATGCAGCATGGCGTCCAGGCTGACCGCGACCGGCATCAGACCGTCATCGCCAGGTCGTCGCGCATCCGCGCGCCGATCCGGAAGACGCGCGCGAGCACGAAGATCATCACGACCGCGATCCACCCGCCCAGCGACGGCGTCCATCCGGTCACGTCGAGCTTGAGCAGCGAGATCCAGCGGACGACCCCGCCAAAGGCGAGATCGAGGCATTGCAGCGCCAGCAGCGCCCAGCCAATCCGCGCGAGCCGCGTGGCATTGTCGTCGACGAACGGATCCCCCGCCTCGACCGTCGCGACGATGCGGAGCAGGTTCGAGAAGATCGGATGCAGCGCGACGCCGCCGGCGATGCCGACGAACAGCATCATGCGGATCGCCAGCACCGCCTGGTCCAGATCGAGCAGCGCACCGTATTTATGCGTCAGCCGCGCGCTCAGCATGCCCTGCATCGGCCAGGACAGCAGCAACGCCAGCGCAAACACCGCGGCGCAGACGATATTGAGGACGAGCATCAGCCGAAGCAGCCCCGTCGCCCCCCAAAGAACCCGATCCCTGTTCATCGCCGCCCCCGCCTGCATATTGCAAAACGATATGGGCCCTATCGATAAACGGCAAGTCGATTCATTGGTCCATTTTGGTCGGGACGCTCATCGCCGCGTTGGCGACGGCAAAACGGCGCACGATCGGTCTGATCGCGCGCCGCATCGTAAACGGTGCCGCCACCCGCCGCGCCGAAGCGCGGGTGACGTCACGCGGTCGGGCTCAGTAGTGGATCGAGCGGCCGTAGGCGCCCAGCACGCTCTCGTGCATCATCTCGCTGAGCGTCGGATGCGCGAACACCGTCTCCATCAGCTCGGCCTCGGTCGTCTCGAGCTGGCGTGCGACGACATAGCCCTGGATCAGCTCGGTGACTTCCGCGCCGACCATGTGCGCACCGAGCAGCTCCCCGGTCTTCGCGTCGAACACCGTCTTCACGAAGCCCTCGGCCTCGCCGAGCGCGATCGCCTTGCCGTTGCCGATGAACGGGAATTTGCCGACCTTCAGCTCGTACCCGGCTTCCTTGGCCTTCGCCTCGGTCATGCCGACGCTCGCGACCTGCGGGCGCGAATAGGTGCAGCCTGGGATGTTGGCCTTGTCCATCTGGTGCGGCGACCCGCCCGCGATCTTCTCGACCGCGATGATGCCCTCATGGCTGGCCTTGTGCGCGAGCCACGGCGCGCCGGTGACGTCGCCGATCGCCCAGATGCCGTCGACATTGGTGCGGCCATAGCCATCGGTCTTGATGTGCCCGCGGTCGGTTTCGACGCCGAGCGCTTCCAGCCCAATATTCTCGGTGTTGGGGACGATGCCGATCGCGACGATCGCGTGGCTGAACGTCTCCTCGACGACCTTGCCGTCCTTGTGCTTGATCTTCGCGGTGACGCCGCTGCCCGATGGCGCCAGGCCTTCGAGGCCGGTGCCGGTCAGGAGCTTGATGCCCTGCTTGGTCAGCGCCTTGTCCATGAACGCGGAGACTTCCTCATCCTCGACCGGCAGGATCCGCGGGAGCATCTCGACGATCGTCACGTCGGCGCCCATGTCGTTGTAGAAGCTGGCGAACTCGACGCCGATTGCGCCCGATCCGATGACCAGCAGCTTGGTCGGCATCTCGGTCGGCACCATCGCGTGACGATAGGTCCAGATCGTCTTCCCGTCGGCCTTGGCGAACGGCAGGTCGCGTGCGCGCGCGCCGGTGGCGACGATGATGTTCTTGGCTTCGAACTCGACGGTCTTGTCGGCCTGCTTGACGCTCAGCTTGCCCTTTGCGGTCACGGTGCCGACGCCTTCGACGACGGTTACCTTATTCTTTTTCATCAGGCCCTTCACGCCCGCGTTCAGCTGGCCCGCGACCTTGCGGCTGCGGTCGACGACCTTGGCGAGGTCGAAGCCGACATTGTCCGCCTTCAGACCATAGCTCTCGGCGTTCTGCATGTAGTGATAGATTTCCGACGTGCGCAGCAGCGCCTTGGTCGGGATGCAGCCCCAGTTGAGGCAGATGCCGCCCAGGCGCTCGCGCTCGACGATCGCGACCTTGAGGCCGAGCTGGCTCGCGCGGATTGCCGCGACATAGCCGCCGGGGCCCGAACCAAGGATGACCAGATCATAGGTGTCAGCCACGTGGAGAGTCCTTCAAGTGAATCAGTTGGAAGCGGGCGGCACGGGCCGCGGTTTGCGATCGTCGCCGACCGCGACGAAGATGAAGCGCGCCTGTGTCACCTTGCAGCTGTCGTTGCTGTGCCGCGCTCGGCGCCATGCCTCGACCTCGATCGTCATTGAGGTGCGACCGACCGCGATCAGCTCGGCATAGACCGACACCTCGTCGCCGACGACGACGGGCATGTGGAATTTCATGGCGTCCGCCGCAATGGTCACCGCACGCCCGCCGCTGCGACGCGAGGCGACCGAACCGGCGGCCAGATCCATCTGCCCCATCAGCCATCCGCCGAAGATGTCGCCGTAAGGGTTGGCATCGGCAGGCATCGCGGTGACGCGGATCGTCGGCGCCTTGTCGGGGGGCAGGTCGGTCACGCGTGGCTCCTGCTGGTCTGTCGGTCGAGGATCCGGGCCTGCCGCAGCGGTCCGATTCCCATGATCACGGTCACGACCATCGCCGCCGCCCCGCACCACCAGATCACGTCCTGCCCGAGCGGATAGGACCAGGCCGCCGCCCAGGTGATCGCGACCGCGACGCCGAGCCCGACGAGGATATGCAGGATCTCGATCGTCGTCTTGGTCATGACGCGCGCCGGCCCGACCCCGTTCGTGCCGAGCGAAGTCGAGGCACATGGGACTCATGCCCTTCGACTTCGCTCAGGGCGAACGGGAGAGGGACCATAGCGGTCACGGTCTTACGCCAGCATGCCCAGCGGGTTTTCGACGAGCTGCTTGAACGCCTTCATGAACTGCGCACCGTCCGCGCCGTCGATCGCGCGGTGATCGAAGCTGCCGGTCGCCGACATCACGGTCGCCACGGTGAGCTCGTCGCCGATCACATAGGGACGCTTCTCGCCCGCACCGATCGCGAGGATCATCGCCTGGGGAGGGTTGATGACCGCGTCGAACTGCGTGATGCCGAACATGCCCATGTTGCTGATCGAGGCGGTGCCGCCCTGATATTCCTCGGGCTTCAGCTTGCCGTCGCGTGCGCGGGCGGCAAGGTCCTTCATCTGCGTCGAGATCGACGACAGCGAGGCGGTGTCCGCACCGACGATGATCGGCGTGATCAGACCCGACGGCGTGCTGACCGCAACCGAGATGTCGGCGCGCTGGAAGCTGATCAGCTGGTCGGGCGTGAACATCACGTTGCAGGTCGGGACCTGCATCAGCGCGACGGCCTGCGCCTTGATCAGCAGATCGTTGACCGACAGCTTCACGCCGCGCGCTTCGAGGCTCTTGTTCAGCTCGCCGCGCAGCTTGAGCAGTGCGTCGAGACGCACGTCCACGGTCAGGTAGATGTGCGGAACGGTCTGCTTCGATTCGGTCAGGCGGCGCGCGATCGTCTTGCGCACGTTGCTGAGCTTGGTCGACTCGTGCGGGATATCCGGCACGACCGCGGGCTTGGCGGCGGGTGCTGGCGCGGCAGCGGAGGCGGCCGGTGCAGCGGCTTCGGGCGCGGCGGCAGGTGCTGCCCCGGGCTTCGCGCTGTCGACATCGGCCTTGACGATGCGACCCTTAGGCCCCGAACCCGACACCGAACCAAGGTCGATCCCCTTGTCGGCGGCGAGGCGGCGGGCGAGCGGGCTCGCCTTCACACGGTCACCGCTGGCGGGCTTCGACTCGGGCTTGGACTCGGATGCGGCGCCCGCATCGGCGGGACGACCATGATCCTCGGCCGACGTCTCGGTCCGGGCGACGGGCTTGGCCTCGCTGCCGGTGTCGTTGGGATCCTTGGGATCGGGCTTGGCCTCCGATTCCTTGGCCGCGGGGACGGGCGTCTCGCTCTTGGTCGGCGCGGACACCGAGGAGGCATCCTCGCCTTCCTCGGCCAGGATCGCGATGACGGTGCCGACCTTCACATTGTCGGTCGCCTCGGCCACCAGGATCTTGGCGATCACGCCTTCGTCGACCGCTTCGAATTCCATCGTCGCCTTGTCGGTCTCGATCTCGGCCATGATGTCACCGGACTTCACCGTATCGCCTTCCTTCACCAACCATTTGGCGAGGGTGCCCTCCTCCATGGTCGGCGACAGGGCAGGCATTTTGATCTCGATCGACATGGAGGTCCCCAGGGCGTTACGTAACGGCATGCCTACTCGCGCCCTCGCCCGCCCGGGTCAACCCCGCGAAGCCGCCTTCCCCTTGCGCGAACCGCATCTGCACGGCACCTAAGCCCGATAAACAGGGGAATATGATGCGTGTCTATCTGGTGGTCATCGACGAGTCGCCCGAGGCGGGTATCGCGTTGCGCTTTGCGGCGCGGCGCGCGGTGAAGACCGGCGGCGGCGTCGAGATCCTCACGCTGATCCCGCCGCAGGAATTCATCGCGTTCGGCGGTGTCCAGGCGACGATCGAGGAGGAGGCGCGGCTGCATGCCGAGGGCCTCGTCGCGGCTGCGGCCGGCACGCTGATCGAGGAATCGGATCTGCGCCCGTCGATCACCGTGCGCGAAGGCGAAGGCCCCAAGATCATCCGCGAAATGATCGCCGCCAACCCCGATATTGCAGCGCTGGTGCTCGGCGCCGCGGCGAGCGGTGCGCCGGGCGATCTCATCACCCATTTCTCGGGCACCGACGCCGGAGCGCTGCCCGTGCCGGTCATGATCATCCCGGGGTCGCTGACCAGCGAGGCGATCGACCGGCTGAGCTGACGGCGGCCGTCTTGCCGCCCCCCGTCATCCTGACGAAAGTCAGGATCCAGAGCCACAGGCGCCGCCCTCGGAACCCTGGATCCTGACTTTCGTCAGGATGACGGAGGTGGGTGATGACGTCGGCTGGGAATGACGGGGATGACGGGCTAAACCGAGCGAATCCAACACTCCCCGCTTGAGCTCCCCGGCCGAAGCCGCCACGGTGACGCCGATGCCGATCCTCGCCCTTCCGCTGCTCGCCGCAGCCGCCGCCGCGCTTCCCGCGCCCTCCGCCACCCGCCTCAAGGCCGATGTGACCGCGATGGTCGGGTTCGGCACGCGCCACACCGCATCGACCACCACCGATCCGAAGCGCGGCATCGGTGCCGCACGCAGCTGGGCCGCGGCGCGCTTCACCGAGATCGGCCGCGCCTGTGGTGGCTGCGTCACCGTCGAGCGGATCGGCCGCACCGTGTCGGGTCCGCGCGCACCGACCGGCGTCTATGTCGAGGACGTGCTGGGCATCCAGAAGGGGCGCGACCCGAATCGCGTCGTGATCGTCGGCGCGCATATCGACAGCCGTGTGACCGACGTCATGAACGTGACGAGCGACGCGCCGGGCGCGAACGACAATGCATCGGGCGTTGCGCTGGTGCTCGAAGCCGCCCGCGCGCTGTCTAAGCGGCAGTTCGACGCGACCATCGTCTATGCGGTGTTTTCGGGTGAGGAACAGGGCCTGTGGGGCGCGGAGCTGCTCGCCGACACCGCCAAGGCGCGCGGCTGGACCGTCACCGCGATGCTCAACAACGACATTGTCGGCAACACGATCGGCCAGGGCGGCGTCCGCATGGCGTCGAGCGTCCGCGTCTTTTCCGAAGGCATTCGCGCATCCGAAGACCTTGCCGCGCAGATCGGTCGTCGCGCGGAGGGTGGCGAGGACGATGGCCCCAGCCGCGCGCTCGCCAAGACGATCGACGGCGTCGCGGGCACGATCCCCGGCGGGCTCGACGTGATGCTCGACCGTCGCCCTGACCGGTTCGGCCGCGGCGGCGATCACGAACCCTTTCTGAAGCTCGGCTATCCCGCGGTCCGCTTCTCGGTCGCGGCGGAGAACTGGGATCGCCAGCACCAGGACCTGCGCACCGAAAACGGCGTCGACTATGGCGACACGATCGCCGGGATGGACTTCCCCTATCTGGCCAAGGTGACCGCGATCAACATCGCCACGCTCGCCCGCCTCGCCGCCGCGCCCGCGGCACCGGGCGACGTGTCGATCGCCGGTGCCCTGTCGCGCGACACTCAGGTCAAATGGGCTGCGGTTCCGGGTGCTGCGGGCTACCGCGTCCGCTGGCGGCGCAACGACACGCAGGACTGGAAGGACGTGCGCGACGTCACCGGCACCGAGACGCTGCTCACCCAGACCCCCGTCGACGACCATTTCGTCGGCGTGTCCGCACTCGGCGCGGATGGCAGCGAGAGTGTCGTCAGTTTCGCGGGTCGCGAACGCCGCCGCTGAGCGCTATCGCGCCGACCCTAGGGTGCCGCCCCGCGTCCGGCCCCGCGTCCGGCCCGGTCCGCGACGCGGGGTCGTCCGCCGGTAGGTCACGGGTTCGGTGATATATTCGGTCGTCGTCGTGGTCGTCGTGACCGGCACCGACTGGACGGTGACCGTCGTCGTCCCGTCGCCGGCATAGGCTGTGCCGCCGGGATAGCCGCCGCCGGTCGTCGTCACGGTGGTCATCCCGTCGGGTGACACCCATGTCCCGCCACGCTGCTGGACGGGCGGCAATGGCTGGTCGCGATAGGCGGCCCCCGCAAAGTCCGGCGCCGCTTCAACGCGGGTCGTCACATAGGTCCGCCGCGTTACCGGCCGCGGCTGGCGGCGGGCATAGACCCGGTCGTCCGCCCGCCCGTCGAAGCTTTGCACGTCATAGCGCGGGGCGGCATCGCCTCCATTGGCGCCGTCCCATTCGACCCCGGCACGCGTATCGAAGATCGATCCCCGCGCATCGATCAGAACGGCATCGTCATAATAGCGCGTCCAGCGATAGCCCGCCGGCGGCGGTGCTAACCCATAGCCGCGCCAGTCGACAATCCCGAACCGCGGCGCGACCCAATAGGCCGGCAGCGCCCAGCCGCGGTACGGCCGACGATAGCCGCTCCAGCCGCCCGGCGCGTTCGCCCCAGCCGACCAGCCACCATCGACGCTGCTGCCCCGGCGCGCGTCGCTGGACGCGGCGGGCTCCGGGCTTACGCTGACCGCGCTGCGGGCAGGAACGGGATAAGTCGCACCGGGCCGCAATGCCCCGTCCGGACGCCGCTGCGCCTCGGCCGTCGTGCCCGCCACCGCCATGATCAGTGCGAGACCGACGATCACCTTCATGCGCATGACATCTTCTCCCCTGACGCACCGTACGCTTCAGGGCCGCGTCCTATGCTGACGCAGTGCGTACCAAAGCCGCTCTGGCACGGCCAGCCGCAACCCGGTCCCGATTCGGAGCAGGCGTCAGGTCCGGGCGTCAGCTGATCCGCGACGCCAGCAACGCGACCAGCGCTTCGCACCCGGCTGCATCCTCGGCATCGAACCGTGCCGGCTCGGGGCTGTCGAGATCGAGCACGCCGATCAACCGCCCGTCGCTGACGACCGGCACGACGAGTTCGGACCGGCTCGCCGCGTCGCAGGCGATATGTCCGGGAAACGCATGGACGTCCTCGACCAGCTGGGTCGTCCGCTCCGCCGCCGCGGTGCCGCACACGCCCTTGCCCATCGCGATCCGGATACAGGCGACCTTGCCCTGGAACGGCCCCAGGACAAGCTCGCCCTCGACCGCACGGTAGAAGCCCGCCCAGTTGAGATCGGGCAGATATTCCCAGACCAGCGCAGCCGCATTCGCCATGTTCGCGATCGGATCGCGCTCGTCCACGGTCAGCGCGTCGAGCGCCGCGAGTAGGTCGCGGTACAGATCGGCCTTCGAACCGCCGGAAATATCGAACTGGTACATCATCGCCTCGTGTCTGCGGTTAGTCTTCGCGAACCCGCCCGCGCCCGGCCTTGACCGAACTGCGGACCTTCTTCGTATCCACCCGCCGTGCCTTGGCGGCGCGGGAGGGCTTGGTCTTGACCCGGTGAGCGTCGCGGTGCTGCGCCTGCGCGATCAGTTCGAGCACGCGGTCGCGCGCATCGGCACGGTTGGCCTCCTGCGTGCGAAACCGGCGCGCGGTGATGACCAGCACCCCCGCCGCGGTCATCCGGCTGCCCGCGACCAGCTTCAGCCGGCGATAGGTTTCGGGGTGCAGGCCCAGCGCGAATATGTCGACGCGCAACTGACACGCGGTCGCCACCTTGTTGACGTTCTGCCCGCCCGGCCCGGAGGCCGCGAGGAACTTCTCCTCGATCGCCCCCTCAAGCAGGGAGGCGTCGATCACGTCAGCCATTATCGGGTTCGGGACGCGGATCCGGCGCGGGTGCCTCATGCGGGGACGGCGTCGCCTCGACGCCCGGTTCCTCGCCGAAGCCCGCGGTCGCGAACCGTTCGGGCAGCGGCGCGATACCGACGACATCGGCCTTGCCCGGCCGCGGCACGACCAGCCGCTGCGCGTGGAGCATCATCCCCAGGCGATCCTTCTGGCCATAAACCGGATCACCGACGACCGCTGCGCCGAGGCCCAGCGCGGCATGGACACGGATCTGATGCGTCCGCCCGGTCTGGGGGATGAATTCGACCAGCGAGCGTCCGTCGCGCGTCGCAAGCACGCGCCACCCGGTGCGCGCCGCCTTGCCCTTGGCGTCCTCGACCATCCGCCAGCCCTCTTCGGCGCTGCTGATCTTGCCGAGCGGCATGTCGATCGTTCCAGTTTCCTCGGCCGGGACACCGTCGAGCACCGCGAGGTAGCGCTTCGAGACCAGGCCCTGCTCGAACGCCTGCTGCAACCGCGCATGCGCCTTGGGATTGCGCGACAGCAGCAGGCAGCCGCTCGTGTCGCGATCGAGACGGTGCACCGGCATCGGCCAGCGCTGGAATCCGAATTTGAGACTTTCGAGATGATTCTCGAGGCTCAGCGAGCCGTCACGAGGGGGATCGACCGGCAACCCAGCGGGCTTGTCGATGATCAGGGCCTCGCCGTCGAGGAAAAGTACGCGTTCACCATGCATTTGCCGCCCTTGCCAGCATCTGCGCCCGCATGCCAGAGCCCGCACGATGTTGCGTAGCCCCCTAGTTCTTTCGTTGCTGCTGATCCCGGCCGCCGCCAATGCGCAACTCTGTGCCGGACAGAGCGCGGCGATCGCCGCCGATGGTCGCGCGTTCGGGCATCTGCCTTACGGCGACGCCGCCCCGTCCGAGCTGGTCGCCGCCCCGTCGGACTTCGGCGTCCGCCAGACCTGCGTGGTCCGCCGCGACATGCTGCCCGACCTTCTCCGCCTGCTCGCTGCGGCCAAATCGGACCCGGCGGTGATGGGCGAGTTGCGCGGCCTGTCGTGCCAGCGTTCGATCGCGCAGCAGCGCAGCGTGTTCTGCCGCGAGTCGGAAACATCGGCGGCCGAACGCGCAATCTCGGTCGCGCCGCCAGGCTATAGCGAACATTCGACCGGCTATGTCGTCGACTTCGCCATTCGTCCCGCCAATGGCTGTCGCGATGCCGAGGCGTGCATGGCAGCGACCCCCGCCGCGCGCTGGCTGCGTGCGAACGCGACGCGGTTCGGATTCGAACAATCCTTCCCCGGCGGGAACAAGCAGAACGTCAAATGGGAGCCCTGGCACTGGCGCTGGGTCGGCGTGACCGCCGATGCGCCTGGCGCGGCAAAGGCGCGGTTCGTGTTCGCCAAGGCGCGGCGGCTCTATCCCGCCGACCCGGCGATCCTGCCGCCCGCGCCCCCGCCCGCCGTCGCACCCGCGGTGCCGGCCGCACCCGTCCCGGCGCTTCCGTCCGAAAAGGGCAAACGCCGCAAGCGCTGATCCCCCCGGTCGCCCGGAGGGATCGTTCGCGCTTACTTCAGCTTCGCGGCCGTCTCGGCGATCCGCTTACCCTGGTAGCGCGCACCGTCGAGTTCGACGCTGCTCGGCATCCGGCTGCCATCGCCATCGGAGATCGTCGTCGCGCCGTAGGGCGAGCCGCCCTTGACCGCGTCGACGCCCATCTGCCCCTGGAAGCCATAGTCCAGACCGACGATCGTCATGCCGTGATGGAGCAGGTTGGTCAGGATCGAGAACAGCGTCGTCTCCTGCCCGCCATGCTGGCTCGCGGTCGAGGTGAACGCACCGCCGACCTTGCCGACCAGCGCGCCGGAGAACCACAGGCCGCCGGTCGTGTCCCAGAAGGACGCCATCTGCGCAGGCATCCGCCCGAACCGGGTCGGCGCACCGACGATGATCGCGTCATAGTCCTTCAGTGCATCGGGGCCCTCGATCTCGGCATGCGCGCTGTCGGTCTTGAAATGCGCCGACTCGACGACCGACTGCGGTGCGGTCTCGGCGACCCGGCGGATGTCGACTTCCGCGCCGCCCGCGCGCGCGCCTTCGGCAACGGCGTCCGCCATCTGCTCGATATGGCCGTAGGACGAATAATAGAGAACCAGAACCTTGGTCATGTCAGTCTCCTCAAAGGCAGACCATCCCGGCACAGGCCGGAATGGTCACAGGATGATCGGTAAAATTACTCGGAGTCCACCAGAACGATCTCGGCCTCGTCGAGTGCCGTGATCCGCACCGTCCGGCCGCCCGAAAGTGCCGCACCGTCGCGTGTGTTGATGGTCTCGTCGTCGATCGTGATCGCGCCGGTTGCCGGGACGAGATAGGCGTGACGCCCCTCGCCCACCGCATAGTCGACGCTGTCGCCCGCCTTCAACGTCGCGGCCAGCACCCGGGCGTTCGCCCGAATCGGCAGCGCGTCGCCGTCATCGGCAAAGCCGCTTGCCAGCGTCACGAACTGCCCCGAGCGCTCGCCCTTGGGGAACGGCTTTGCACCCCAGCTCGGCGAACCACCCTTGCGGCTGGGCTCGATCCAGATCTGGAAGATCGTCGTCGTCTCGGGCTCCAGATTATACTCGGCATGGCGGACGCCCGAACCGGCGCTCATCACCTGAACGTCGCCAGCCTCGGTGCGGCCCTTGTTGCCGAGCGAGTCCTGATGCGTGATCGCGCCGCTGCGGACATAGGTGATGATCTCCATGTCCTGGTGGGGATGCGGCGGGAAACCCGAATTGGCGGCGATCTGGTCGTCGTTCCAAACGCGGATCGCGCCCCAGCCCATCCGCGCAGGGTCATAATAGCTCGCGAACGAAAAATGATGCCGCGCATTCAGCCAGCCATGATCGGCATGGCCCAGGCTGTCGAAGGGGCGGCGGTCTACGGTGTTGAGAGTCGTGGTCGTCATGAGAGGTCTCCACTTGTTGCCACCAAGATAGACACTGGCATCGCACCGTAAATAGAAACGCTGGAAACCGATCGTTTCGATTGCTAGCAAACGTGACCGCTGCGGAGAGTGAATGATGCGCCTTCCCGACCTCGAAGCCTGGGCGATCTTTGCCAGCGTCGTCGAACATCGCTCGTTCAGCGCCGCCGCCGACGCGATCGGACTGAGCAAGGCGACCGTATCGAAGGCGATCACGCGGCTCGAGGCGCATCTCGGCCAGTCGCTGTTTCATCGCACCTCGCGCCGGCTCGCGCTGACCGAGGCGGGCAAACCGCTCGCCGAGCACGCCGCGCGGATCCTGGGCGAAGCGCGCCTCGCAGAGGAGTCGGCGAATGATGCCGCAAGCGCACCGACGGGGCGCGTACGGCTGGCGGCGCCGATGAGCTTCGGCATCACCAATGTCGCGCCGCTGCTGGCCGAGTTCCTGGCCGCGCATCCCGGCATCGAGATCGACCTGCATCTGTCCGACGCGCGGGTCGACATCGTCGCGGAAGGATTCGACGTGGCGTTGCGGATCGCCGAGCTGCCCGACAGCTCGCTGCGCGCGCGACGGCTGTGCAGCATCCAGGCGCACACCGTTGCCGCGCCTGCCTATCTGGCGGCGCACGGGACGCCGACTCATCCCGCGCAGCTCGGCGAGCACCGCCTGATCGGCTATTCGAACGTCGTCGGTCCCTGGCGGTTTCAGCGCCCCGGCGAAAGCGACGTTTCGGTACGGCTGCAGGGTCAGCTCACCGCCAATAGCGGCGAGGCGGTCGTCCCGGCGCTCGTCGCCGGTCTCGGCATCGCGCGGCTGCCGCACTTCATCATCGAGGCGCAGCTCGCGTCGGGTGCGCTGGTGACGCTGCTCGATGACTGGGCGCCCGCACCGATCGGCCTCCACCTGCTGACCCCGCCCAGCCCGCTCCGCCCGGCCCGGGTCGAGGCGCTCATCGCGTTCCTCGGCGCGCGGCTTCGCGACCCCGGCTGAACCGCGCCGGCTGGACCCCGACGGAACCCCCTACGGAACCCCCTACGGAACCCCCACGGAACAATGCCCGTCGCCAGGCTATTGCTGTGCGTCACCACGGAAGGATGTCGATGCCCCCCTACCAGACCGCGCCCCGGACCCGCCGCGCATGACCGGCGCGATCCATCCCGCCCCGCCCACTACGCTCGTCATCTTCGGTGCGATGGGCGACCTGACCCGCCGGTTGCTGATGCCGGCGCTGACCAACATGACCCGGCTCGGCATGATCGGTGACGATTTCTCGGTTCTCGGGATCGGTATCGAACCCGGCGACGACGACACGCTGCGCACCGCGCTCGCCACCTTTCGCGCCAGCGCTTCCACGGCGCATGCCTCGCCCGAGCAGGAGGCCGCCTGGGACCGGTTGCAGGCGCGCGTCCAGTATCTGCAGGGCGATTTCACGCAGGACGACGTCTATGCACGGCTGAGCGACCGGCTATCGGGCAACGCCGCCTTCTATCTTGCCGTACCCGCGCGATTCTTCGGCGACATCGTCGATCGGCTCGCGGCCAACGGGCTGACGCATGAAAGCAAATCCGCGTTTCGCCGGATCGCGATCGAGAAGCCGTTCGGCCACGACCTCGCTTCCGCGCAGGCGCTGAACGCGCGCATCCTGTCGCACGTCGCCGAGACGCAGATCTACCGGATCGACCATTTCCTCGGCAAGGAAACCGTCCAGAACATCATGACTGCGCGCTTTGCGAACATGATGATCGAGCGGGTCTGGAATGCCGACTGTATCGCGCATGTCCAGATCACCGCCGCCGAGACCGTCGACGTCGGCACGCGCGGTGCGTTCTACGACGCGACGGGTGCGTTGCGCGACATGGTCCCGAACCATCTGTTCCAGTTGCTGGCGATGGTCGCGATGGAGCCCCCTGCGAGTTTCGACGCGGAGGCCATCCGCAACGAAAAGGGCAAGGTGCTGAAAGCCGTTCGGGCTTATTCGCCCGCCAAGGCACGCCGCAACGGCGTCCGCGGCGCCTATGGTGCGGGGGCGATCGGCGAGCGCGCCGTCCCCGCCTTCACGGCATCGCCCGACATTGCCCCCGACAGCACCACCGAGACCTATGTCGCATTGAAGCTGATGGTCGACACGTGGCGCTGGGCGGGCGTGCCCTTCTACCTTCGCACCGGCAAGGCGATGGAGATTCGCGATACCGAGGTCGTGATCACCTTCAAGCCCGTGCCGTTCGCCCAGTTTCACGCGACCGCCGCCGAGAAGCTGCCGCCGAACCGCCTGATCATCCAGATTCAGCCCGACGAGGGGCTCAGCATGGATATCAATATCAAGCGCCCCGGGCTCGAGGTCGACACCGCGCCGATCGCGCTGGATTTCCGCTACGCCGATTCGTTCGATATCGGCGCGATGACCGGGTATGAGTCGCTGATCCACGATCTGTTCGCTGGCGACCAGACGCTGTTCCAGCGCGCCGACGCGATCGAGGCGGGATGGGCCGCGGTCCAGCCGTTTCTCGACGCATGGGCAAGCGAAGGCGCACCCGACACTTACGCTGCGGGTACGACCGGACCGGCGGCGGCAGACGAACTGCTCGCGCGCGACGGGTTTGCCTGGCACACGCTCGACCCGGCAAAGACGTGAGCTCGCGCCGCGACTCGGTTGCCGGGCTCTGATCACGGAGTTTTGGTCGGTTCCGTACCAAGAGTTCGTATAACGCTCTCATTTAAGACGGAATTAACCTTTTGCTTTCAGATGTTCTTTGGTTAATGAATCAACGGCGGATCGCTTAGCAGGGGCTGGCGTTTTCGCTAAACGGGGGACAACCCATGCGCGTGCTGCTGATCGAGGATGAGCCTACCACCGCCAAGGCCATTGAGCTTATGCTCACGACCGAGGGCTTCAACGTGTACATCACCGATCTGGGCGAAGAGGGCCTCGATCTTGGCAAGCTGTATGATTACGACATCATCCTGCTCGATCTGAACTTGCCTGACATGCACGGCTATGATGTCCTGAAGCGTCTTCGTGTTGCGCGTGTTGCGACGCCGGTGTTGATCCTGTCGGGCGTCAACGAAATGGACTCCAAGGTTCGCAGCTTCGGGTTCGGCGCCGACGATTACGTCACCAAGCCGTTCCACCGTGAGGAACTCGTCGCGCGGATTCACGCCGTCGTGCGCCGTTCGAAGGGCCATTCGCAGTCGGTCATCCGCACCGGCAAGCTCGCCGTGAACCTCGATGCCAAGACGGTCGAAGTCGATGGCAGCCGCGTCCACCTGACCGGCAAGGAATATGCGATGCTCGAGCTGCTCTCGCTGCGCAAGGGCACCACGCTGACCAAGGAAATGTTCCTCAACCACCTCTATGGCGGGATGGACGAGCCTGAACTCAAGATCATCGACGTCTTCATCTGCAAGCTGCGCAAGAAGCTCAGCCTGGCGTGCGACGGCGAGAATTACATCGAGACCGTCTGGGGCCGCGGCTATGTCCTGCGCGAACCCGACGAGATGGTCGAAGCGCAAGTCGCCTGATCTGCTCGGCTGCGCGACCCAAAGGCCAAGGTCGCGCCGCTTCGCTCCACAGGTTTAGGCTTGCAACCTTGCCTGATGGTGTCAGTTTAGTCTTCATCGGAGGTGTTCCATGAAGACTATCCTGCTCGCTGTCGGACTGATTGGCTGTTCTGCGGCCGCTTCTGCGCAACTTGGCGTTCCTGGCCCCAGCGGCTTAATAGGTACCAGCGCGCCGTTTCCCGGAAATCCCGGCTGGACGCCGCGCACGAACATTTCGCCCCCGTCGATCACGCCGACGATGCGACGTGAGCGCGAGGCGCGGTTGCGGCTCGTCCTGGCGACTTTCCCCGACCTGCCGACTACTCTCGCAGCCGCACCGCCCCGCCAACGGGCTGCGCTCTACGCGAAGGCCGAACACAAGGCGGTCTGGGCGCGGATCAACGCGCGCGCATCGAAGGACGCCAGCGGCGACCTTTGAGGCTACCGGCCGGCTATTTCCGAACCCAGACCTTCTCGCCCCCGACCCAGGTCTCGGCAACCTTGATCGCACGCAGTTCGGTCGGTGAAACGATCATCGGATCGCGGTCGACGACAATGAAGTCTGCGCGCTGTCCGGCGGCGAGCGCGCCGAACTTGGTTTCCGCAAACCCCGCATAGGCGGCGGCGCCCGTCATCGCCCACCACGCCTGTTCGCGCGAGATGAGTTCCTGCGGCTGCCACCCGCCCTGCGGCTGGCCGTTCGCATCCTGCCGGGTGAACGCCGCGGCCCAGGTGGCGAACGGATCGGGCTTCTCGACCGGGAAATCTGTACCAAAGGCGAGCTTCGACCCGTTCGCCAGCATCGACTTCCATGCATAGGCGCCGGTCAGCCGCCCCGGCCCGAGCCGCGCTTCCGCCATCGTCCGGTCGCTGGTCTGGTGCGTCGGCTGCATCGAGGCGATCGTGCCGAACTTGCCGAAGCGCGGCAGGTCGGCGGGATCGACGATCTGCGCATGCTCGACACGCCAGCGACGATCGCCCTTGTAGGTCTCGCTCTCGACCTGGATCGCGTCGAGCACCTGCTGGTCCGCCCGATCGCCGATCGCATGCACCGCGACCTGGAACCCGTCCATCGCCGCGCGGCTCATCTGGTTCTGGAGCTGCGCATCGGTCAGGAAGCCCAGCCCGGTCTGCCCCGGCGCATCGGCATAAGGCTTCAGCAGCCACGCGCCGCGCGAGCCGAGCGCGCCATCGGCATAGAGCTTCACCCCGCCCATCCGCAGATGGTCGTCATACAGCCACGGCGTCGGCCCCTTGCCGCCAATTCGCCCCGCGGTCTCGACGCCCAGCGCATAGCTCATGATCCGGACGCGCAACCCACCGATATCCGCCATCCGCCGATAGGTCAGCCAGTCGTCGAGCGTGGTGCCCATGTCGGCGACCGCGGTCACGCCGTACCCCAGCAGGATCCGCTGCGCGGTCAGGAAGGCCGCATCGCGCTCCTTGGGCAGCGGTTGCGGCACGACCTTCTCGACCAGCGATTGCGCGGCATCGACGAACACGCCCGACGGCGCGCCGCCGCTCTTTTCGATGCGCCCGCCCGCCGGGGCGACCGTGGCACCGGTGACCCCCGCCTCGCGCATCGCGACGCTGTTCGCCCAGCCGGCATGGCCGTCCGCGCGCGACAGCCAGATCGGATGGCCGCCCGAAACCGAGTCAAGATCCGCAGCGGTCGGGAACCGCCCGAGCCCCCAGGCTTCCTGGTTCCAGCCGCGGCCGAGCACCCATTTGCGATCAGGATTGGCCGCGACATAGGCCGCGATCCGCGACTTTGCGTCGTCGAGCGATGTCGCCGCCGACAAATCGAGCGACAGCGCGCCGAAGCCGAGCTCGATCACATGGCCATGCGCATCGACGAAGCCGGGCAGCACGGTCTTGCCGCCCATGTCGGTGCGCCAGTCATAGAGCGGCTTGCCCGCGTTCTTCTTCAATTCCTTGCGGCTGAGCTTGGGGGGCTCCTCCCCCGGCGGCACCAGCCGGGTCACGCGGCCGTCCTTATCGACCAGGATCGCCTTGAACCGGACGATCTTGCCGCCCTCGGTGATGGTCAGGCCGTTGACGTTGTCGACGATCCCGTCGGCCAGCGCCGGGGTGGCGAACAGCGACAGGGCGGCACTTGCGAACAGGACAGGCTTCACTTCGGCAATCTCCGCACCAACGCACTCGTATCCTGCCGCGCGCCGCCCATGGCCTGCACATCGGCATAGAATTGATCGACCAACGCCGCGACCGGCAGGACGGCACCGTTGCGCCGCGCCTCGACGAGCGCGAGCCCCAGATCCTTGCGCATCCAGTCGACCGCAAAGCCGAAGTCAAATTCTTCCTTCGCCATCGTCGGCCAGCGATTGACCATCTGCCAGCTCTGCGCCGCACCGCCCGAAATCGCCTCGAACACCTTGTCGAGGTCGAGCCCGGCATTCTGCGCGAAGCGGATCGATTCGGACACGCCCTGGATCACCCCGGCGATCGCGATCTGGTTGCACATCTTGGTCGTCTGGCCCGCGCCCGCGTCGCCGACATGGACGATCCGTGCGGCATAGGCCTGCATATACGGCTCGGCCTTCGCCATGGCGTCGGCGGAACCGCCGCACATGATCGACAATTTGCCGTTCTCGGCCCCCGCCTGCCCGCCCGACACCGGCGCATCGACGACGAGGGCGCGGGCGTCCGCCAGCCGCCGGGCGATCGCAGCGGAGACGGTGGTATGGTCGACGAATACCGCGTCGTCGCGCATTGCCGCGAACACACCGTCTTCAGCCAATGTCACCGCGGCAAGATCATCGTCATTGCCGACACAGGTGAACACCGCATCCGCATCGCGCGCCGCCAGAGCAGGCGTGTCCGCGACCGATCCGCCATATTTATCGGCCCATGCCAAAGCCTTGGCCTGGGAGCGATTATAGACGGTAACGTCGTGCCCTGTCGCGACGAGATGCCCCGCCATCGGCGCGCCCATCACGCCAGTCCCGATGAATGCCAGTTTTGCCATGGATCAAGCGCATAAGCGGTGTTTCCCCTGCGCGCCAGATGGTCTAGCGCAACGCCTATGGCTACCCTCGCTGCCGTAGCGGCACCCACCCTTCCCGTGTCCATCGACGACGTCCGCGCCGCGCATGACCGGATCCGCGCCTCGATCGTCCGCACGCCGACGCTGATCAGCCGCACGCTGAGCCAGATGACCGGCGCGACCGTCTATCTCAAGTTCGAGAATCTTCAGTTCACTGCGGCCTACAAGGAACGCGGCGCGCTCAACACGCTGTTGCAGCTGTCGCCCGAAGCGTGCGCAAAGGGCGTGATCGCCGCGTCGGCGGGCAATCACGCACAGGGTCTCGCCTATCACGCCAACCGGCTCGGCATCCCCGCGACGATCGTCATGCCGACCAACACGCCGACCGTGAAGGTCACGCAGACCGAAGGGCATGGCGCCAAGGTCGTGCTGTTCGGCGACACCTTCGACGCCGCCTATGCGCATGCCCGCATCCTCGAGGGCGAATGCGGCTTCACCTTCGTCCATCCGTTCGACGACGCCCGCGTCATTGCCGGCCAGGGCACGACCGCGATCGAGATGCTCGAGGACGTGGCCGAGATCGACATGATGGTCGTCCCGATCGGCGGCGGCGGTCTGATCTCGGGCGTCGCGACCGTGACGCGGGCCAACGCCGCGCAGGGCGGTCACGCGATCGAGGTGGTCGGCGTCGAGGCCGAGCTGTTCCCGTCGATGTACAACCGCATCAACGGGACGACGATGCCCTGTGCCGGCGACACGCTGGCCGAGGGGATCGCGGTCAAGGAGCCCGGCAGCATCACCTCCAAGATGGTCGCCGAACTCGTCGACGACATCGTCCTGGTCAGCGAGCGCAGCCTGGAGATGGCGGTCAGCCTGCTGCTCCAGATCGAGAAGACCGTGGTCGAGGGTGCCGGTGCCGCCGGCCTCGCCGCGCTGCTCCAGCATCCCGAGCGCTTCAAGGGGCGGACCGTCGGGATCATCCTGTGCGGCGGCAATATCGACACGCGGCTGCTCGCCAACGTCCTGCTGCGCGATCTCGCACGCTCGGGCCGACTCGCAAGGCTGCGCATCCGCCTGCAGGATCAGCCCGGCGCGCTGTACAACGTCGCCCGGATCTTCGATCAGGAGCGGGTGAACATCATCGAGGTGTATCATCAGCGCGTCTTCACCACGCTGCCGGCAAAGGGGCTGATCACCGATATCGAATGCGAGGCCCGCGATCGTGCGCATCTCGATCGGCTGGTCACCGCGTTGAAGGCGGCGGGCTATGAGACGAGCACCGTCGAACTGGCCTGATCCCCGGCGCCGCCGGGAATTTCTTTTACCACCGCGGGCCGCCCTACTTTCCAGCGGCCCGCACAGGAATCATATACCGCCCGCGCCTTGAGAGCGCTGAAGCCGAGAGAGGGGCACTTCGCGATGACTGCGCCTTTTCGGTTTCCCCGGTTCTTCGTGACCAGCCCCGGCCCCTGCCCCTATCTGCCCAATCGGGAGGAGCGGAAGGTCTTCACCGAGCTGAACGGCCCGCATGCGGTCGAGCTCAACGACGCGCTGAGCCGGATCGGGTTTCGACGGAGCCAGGGCGTCGCCTATCGGCCGAGTTGCACCGGCTGCAGCGCCTGTGTGTCGGTCCGTGTCGTGACGCCGGAATTCACGCCCAATGCGACGCAGCGCAAATTGCTCAAGCGGCACGGCGACATCACCGCGACCGTCTGTCGCGCATGGGCGACCGACGAGCAGTTCCAGCTGTTGCGCCGCTATCTGTCGGCGCGTCATCCGGACGGCGGCATGGCCGGGATGGATGAGGACGATTATGCCGACATGGTCGAGCATTCCCCCGTCGACTCGCTGATCGTCGAGTATCGCGAACCGGGCATCGGCGGTGCCCCCGGCCGGCTGGTCGGCGCCTGCCTCACCGATCGCCAGGCCGACGGGCTGTCGATGATCTACAGCTTCTTCGCGGCGGACGACGCATCGCGGCCGGGCTTCGGCAACTACATCATCATCGACCACATCCTGCGCGCACGCGGTGCGGGGCTACCCTATGTCTATCTGGGCTATTGGGTGAAGGGATCGAGCCGGATGGAATATAAGATCCGGTACCGCCCGATCGAGGCGCTCGGCCCGGGCGGATGGAGCCGCCTGAGCGAGGATGACCTGCTGGCGATCACGCCTGGGCAGGGCCCCGGGCAGCGCGAGGACTAGGCGCCCACGGTCACTGGCCGTCCCGCGACACGACGACATCGACCTCCAGCCGCTCGCCGCCCTCGCCGAGCCGCGATCCTGCCACCGGCGCGGCCCCTGCAGCATCGAGCGCGACCGCGACCCGGACGTGATGCTCTTCTGGACAGTCGCCGGTGAACGGGTCGAACCCGATCCAGCCCAGCCCGTCGACATGCGCCTCTGCCCAGCCATGCGGTGTCGGACGGTGATCATCCTCGCGTTCGGTCAGAAGATAGCCCGACACATAGCGCGCCGGCGCCCCCAGCGAACGCGCGGCGACGATGAACATCTGCGCAAAGTCCCGCGAGGTGGCGCTGTCGAGCCGGAACGCCGCCGCCGCGCCGAGGTTTGGCTCGGGACGGCCAGGATTGGCGGCAAAGCGTTCGTGCAACGCCTCGTTCACCCGGTGCAGCGCGCCGATCCGGCCCTGCGCAGGGGTCGTGACGCGTGCGGCGAAATCGGCAATGGCCTTGTCCTGTGCGGTGGTCTCGGTCGGCCGGAGGAACAGCGCCGGCGGCAGCACCTCATAAGCGCCGTGGACGACGCCGTCGGAATGGCTGGTCAACACCTCGCCCGTGACGTCGATCTCGATCCCGTCGATCGGGCCGTCGATATAGAGCATCGTGATGGCATTGCCGAACCCGTCGCGCCCCTGCCGCAGCCGGGCATCGCAATCGATATCGATCCGCCACTGCGCGACCGTCTGGTCATGCGTGTTCTGCGGGGTCATGCGGAGCATCTGGACGAGTCGACTCTGCGGCTCGGTGAAGCGATAGATCGTGCGATGATCGACCGACAACCGCATCAAAGGAACTTGAACTGCCGGCCGATCGCGCCGTGGAGCAGCGCATTTTCCTGGATGAAGGCCTGCAGATACTGGTGCAGACCCGATGCGATCACCTCGCCGGATCGGGTTCGCCCCAGCCGCGAGGCACGGAGCCGCGCCATCCGGTCCGCCTCGCCATGCTGGCCGGTGCGTTTCGCAAGCAGATTGAGCACGTCCACCGTCTCCTCGACCGAGGCTGCAAGACTACGCGGCAACTCCGCACGCGCCAGCAACAAATCGATCACGTCGGCCGGCCGAAGGCCGTCATTGTACATCCAGCGATAGGCGGTCACTGCCGACACGGTCTGCAGGATGGTCGTCCACTGGTCGCGATCGATCGCGCCGCCCAGCTTCTGCCCTTCCGGCAACAGGATGTGATATTTGACGTCGAGCAGCCGCGCGGTGTTGTCGGCACGCTCGACCGCCTGGCCGAGCCGGATGAACCAGGTCGTCTGGTTGCGCAGCATGCGGTGGATCGCACCTTCGAACCCGCGCGTCTCGGTCTTGACCGCCTCGACCAGGTTGAGCTGCGCGGTCGTACTGCCGGGGGTCGCGCGGTTTTCGAACAACAGCCACGCGCGGTTGATCGCGGTCCACGATTCCCGCGTCAGCGCGGTCCGCACCGCCTTGGCATTGTTGCGCGCCATGTCGAGGCAGCGGACGATCGATCCCGGATGGCTGGCGTCGAGCGTGAGAAAGCGCACCACGTCGCGCTGCCCAACCGGCACCCCGGTCTTGGCAAAGGCCTCGTCGGTCTCGGTGACCGCCAGCGCCGATGCCCAGGCCGCCTCGCCCGCAGGCTGCGACGACAGCACGTCGAGGCGCACCGTCGCCTCGACCAATCGCGCGATGAAATCGGCACGTTCGAAATAGCGTCCCAGCCAGTAGAGGGACGAGGCGGTCCTCGACAGCATCAGGATTGCGCCTCCGGCCCGGGCATGCCTTCACCGAGGGTCTGCGTCATCCCGCCCAGCGTCTGCGTCATGCCGCCCGCCCCCATCCGCTGCGATTGATCCGCCATCAGGACGAAGCTGTCCTTCGTACCGCCACCCTGGCTCGAATTCACGACCAGCGACCCCTGCTTCAGCGCGACGCGGGTCAGCCCGCCCGGCACGACCTGGACGCCCTTCGACCCGGTCAGCACGAACGGCCGGAAATCGACATGGCGCGGGCACAGTCCGGATTCGGCCATCGTCGGTACGGTCGACAGCGCGAGCGTCGGTTGCGCGATATAGCGATGCGGCTCGGCGATCAGCGCGGCGCGGAAATCCTCGATCTCCTGCTTCGTCGCGGTCGGGCCGACCAGCATGCCATAGCCGCCCGAACCGTCGACCAGCTTGACGACGACATCCTCGAGATTGTCGAGAACATATTTCAGCGCCTGCGGCTCGCGGCACCGCCACGTCTCGACATTGGGCAGCTTGCAGTCGCCACCCGAATAGAATTTCACGATGTCGGGCATATAGCTGTAGATCGCCTTGTCGTCGGCGATGCCGTTGCCCGGCGCGTTGATGATCGCGACGTTGCCCGCGGCATAGGCGGCGATCAGCCCCGGCACGCCGAGCGCGCTGTCGGGACGGAACACGAGCGGGTCGAGATAGTCGTCATCGATCCGGCGATAGATCACGTCGACCTTCACGCGGCCCGCGATCGTCCGCATCCACACGACATCGTCGTCGACGACCAGATCGGCCGCCTCCACCAGTTCGACGCCCATCGTATCGGCGAGGAAGCTGTGCTCGTAATAGGCCGAGTTATAATGCCCCGGCGTCAGCACGACGCAGGTCGGTGCGCTGACGCCGTGCGGCGCAACCGACTTCATCGTCTCGAGCAGCCGGTCGGGATAGCTGTCGACCGCCGCGACGCGGAACTCGCGGAACAGCTCGGGGCAGAGCCGCAGCATCGCCTCGCGATTCTCGAGCATGTAGCTGACCCCCGAGGGCGTCCGCGCATTGTCCTCGAGCACGAAAAAGTCGTCAGGTCCGGTACGTACCAGATCGATCCCGCAGATATGCGCCCAGACCCCGTGCGGCGGGCGCATCCCGGCGATTTCGGGACGGAACTGCGCATTGCCCATGACGAGATCCTCGGGAAGGATCCCCTCCTTCAGGATGCGGCGTTCGCCATAGATATCCTCGAGGAACGCATTGATCGCCTCGACACGCTGGACGAGCCCTTCGGATAGCCGCGTCCATTCGTCATGCAGGAACACCCGCGGGACGATGTCGAACGGGATGATCCGCTCGGCCGCCTCGTTCTCACCATAGACGGCAAAGGTAATGCCGAGCTGCCGAAACGTCGTTTCAGCCGCCTGCTGGCGGCGCCGCAACTCGGCGTCGGGCGTCTCCTCGATCCAGCGGCCCAGAGCGGCCAGTTCGGGACGGACGCGGGTATCACCCGGTGCCCCCATGATTTCGTCGAACGCTTGTTTCCCCATCGAAATGGTAAATTCCCCATCAAGCGTTGCGGTTCCATGCTGCAACGCTTCACCGCGCTGCACAAGCCGGATTAGACGCCCAGCCCCGCCAGCAGCGCCGGGGTGAGCACCTGCGGCAGGACGGTCGGCTCGGCCGCTCCCGGCGCATAATAGAGATAGAGCGGCACGCCGGCGCGGTTATGCGCCTCGATGAAGCGGCCCATGACGGGGTCGCCATCGGTCCAGTCGCCGATCAGCACCGCGACCTTGTTCTTGGCGAACGCGTCGCGAACCGTGGCGGTCTCGATCGCCGCCTTCTCGTTGACCTTGCACGTCAGGCACCAGTCGGCGGTGAAATAGACGAACACACCGCGCTTCTCGGCGCGCAGCGCGGCAAGCTTCGCCTCGCTGAACGCCTCGTCGCCGGCGACCGCCGTCTTGGCCGCGGCCGGCGGCGCGCGGGCGATGACGACCGCACTGCCGACGAACACGATCGCCAGCGCGGCAAGGGTCGCCGCGCCGAACGCCTTGCCCTTGCGCTGCCGGGTGCCGCCGATCCACAGCACCGCGCCGATCGCGAGCACCGCGACGAGCGCGAGCGTCAAGCTGTCCACGCCGGTCTGGCGCCCCAGCACCCAGGCGAGCGCGATCGCAGTCAGGAACATCGGCACCGACAGGACATGCCGAAACGTCTCCATCCACGCGCCGGGCTTGGGCAACCAGCGCCGCCACGCGGGTACGAAGCCGATCGCGAGGAACGGCAGCGACAGCCCGAGTCCCAGCCCGGCGAACACCGCCATCGCCGCGGGCCAGGGCAGCACGAGCGCCGCGCCCAGCGCTGCACCCATGAACGGCCCGGTGCACGGCGTCGCGATGAATGCGGCCAGCGCGCCGGTCGCAAACGCACCGCTCGCACCGCTCTCGCCTGCGAACCGCGGCGTCGGTACCTCGAACAGCCCGGCCAGGTTGAACGCGATCGCGGTGCTCAGCAGCAGCAGCACGATGATCGCCGCGGGATGCTGCAACTGGAACGCCCAGCCGACCGCAGACCCGCCCGCACGCAGCGCGAGGATCGCCGCGCCAAGGCCAATGCACACCAGCACGACGCCCGCGGTATAGGCGAGCGCCTCGTGCCGCGCCTCGCGCTTACTTGCGCCACCGCGCGCGAGGCTGAGCGCCTTCAGGCTCAGGATCGGGAAGACGCAGGGCATGATGTTGAGGATCAGCCCGCCGAGCACCGCGCCCGCAAACGCCGCCAGTGCGGTCGCCCATAGCCCGCCCGCATCATCCGATGGCCCCGCCGCAACGACCCCGGGCGCGGCGCTGACCGCGAGCCCCTGCGCGTCGCCGATCCGCAGCACACCCTCGATCGGCGCCTTGGCCTTGCCATTGGCCGCCAGTCGCGTCGCGATCGTCAGCGTATCGCCCGACCGCGTCACGGTCTGGCGCGCACCATTGTCGATCACGCCGGTGGTGAGGGGGAAGAAATAGGCGTCCTTTGCCCTGGCCCCGGCGGGGAACGGCACCGCGACGCGCAGCACACCCTGGTCGACCGCATAGGTCGCGCCCGCATCGAGCGGCTTGGGGATCGCCCGCCGCCAGCCGGCAAAAGCGCTCGCCTGCGACGGCGCGCCGTCACCAATCGTCAGATCGAGCGCGAGCGCCTGCTCCTCGGGCACGCAGATCGTCGCCGAACAGACCAGATAGGACGTCTTCAGCCGGATCGGCAGCTTGGCGCCCGCCGCCAGCCCCGCCGGCACCTGGATCGTCACGAGCGGCGCATAGGGCGCCTCGTAGACATAGTTCATCAGCCCCGCGATCAGCAGCGTCGTCGGGACGGGCCATTCGGGCTGCCCCACCGTCACTCCGCGCGGCAGCGTCCAGTCCAACGTCGCGGGAAACCCCGCATCGCCCGGATTGGCCCAATAGCCATGCCAGTCCGTATCGGGGGTCGTTGCTATCGCGATGGTCAGCGGTGCACCCGCTTTCGGATGGTCGCTTTCGGCAACTAGGCGCATGCTCAGATGCCGGCTCGACCCGTTGAGCGAGTCCGCCAGCGCCGGCGTCGCCACGAGGCTGCACAGCGCGAGCAGCATCGTCATCAGCACGCAACGTAAACTGCGCATGGCCATCCTTGTTTCGTTCATCGGCCACAGCCATAGCGAGGACGACATCGCATTACATCCGAAAGCAGTCATGCTGCTGCTCGTCAAAGGACTGTCCGTGAAAGCACTTATCGCCGCGTTGCTCCTGACCCCGGCCGCGTCCGTGACCGCGTCTGCGCAGACCGCTCCGGCCCCAGCTTCGGCTCCCGCCCCGGCCGTTGCGGCACCGACCCCCGCAACGCCGCCCAAGCTGATCGTGGCGATCTCGGTCGACCAGTTCGCCGCCGACCTGTTCCAGCAATATCGCAACCACTTCACCGGCGGCTTCTCCCGCATGCTGAACGGGGTGGTGTTTCCGAGCGGCTATCAGAGCCATGCCGCGACCGAAACCTGCCCCGGTCACTCGACCATCCTGACGGGCATGCGTCCCGCTCATACCGGGATCATCGCGAACAACTGGGTCGACCAGCGCGCCGGCCGCCCCGACAAGATCGTCTATTGCTCGGAGGACGAACGCGTCGCCGGCAGCGCGCATGACAGCTACACCGTGTCCGACATGCATCTGAAAGTGCCGACGCTTGGCGAGATGATGAAGGCGCGCGATCCGCGCACCCGTTCGGTCTCGGTCGCGGGCAAGGATCGCGCGGCGGTGATGATGGGCGGCCACAAGGTCGACGAGCTCTGGTGGTGGGACGGCAAGACCTATGTCTCCTATGCGGGCCGCGCGGTACCGCCGGCGGTGCAGCGCACGCGCACCGCGGTCGCCGGGCTGATCGCGCTGCCCCAGGCCGCGCTGCCGCTGCCCGGCTATTGCACGGGCGTGAACCACCCGATCGTGATCGCGGGGAAGACCTATGGCCAGGGCCGCTTCGAGCGCGAGGCGGGCGACGCCAAGGGCTTCCGCGTGTCGCCGGCGTCCGATGCCGCGGTGTTCGCGATGGCGGCGGCGCTGGTGCAGGACATGAAGCTCGGCCAGGGGCCGCAGACCGACATCATCGACATCGGCGCATCGGCGACCGATTATATCGGCCACACCTACGGCACGCAGGGGTCCGAGATGTGCATCCAGATGGCCGAGCTCGACAAGACGCTCGGCGGCTTCTTCGCGGTGCTGGACGAAACCGGCGTAGATTACGAGGTCGTGCTGACCGCCGATCACGGTGCGCACGACGCGACCGAGCGCCAGCAGCAGCGTGCGATGCCGATGGAGGCGCATATGGACGAGAATGTGCTCGCCAAGCAGGTCGGCACCGCGATCGCCAAGGATCTGGGCCTGCCCGGCAGCGTCCTGCTTGGGACCGAGGGCGACGTCTATATCGACGATGCGCTGCCCGCCAAGACACGCGCCAGGGTGCTGACCGAGGCGCTACGCCGCTATCGCGCTCTGCCGCAGGTCGCCGCCGCCTTCTCGGCTGCCGAGATCATGGCGACGCCGATGCCGACCACCCCGCCCGAGACCTGGACGCTGATCGAACGCGCGCGCGCCTCCTATGCCGAGGGCCGCTCGGGCCAGTTCGTCACGCTCCTCAAGCCGCGCGTGACGACGATCGTGTCGCCCGCCGGCGGCTACGTCGAAACGCATGGCAGCCCGTGGGACTATGATCGCCGCGTGCCGATGCTGTTCTGGCGCAAGGGGATCGCCGGGTTCGAACAGCCGCTGTCGGTGGAAACCGTCGACATCGTGCCGACGCTCGCCGCGACGATCGGCCTGCCGGTATCGGGACTCGACGGCCGCTGCCTCGACCTCGACGCGGGCGCGGCGAGCACCTGCCCGAGCTGAGGGAGCCCCGTCGGACCGCTTGAACCCTGTCCTCCCGCCGCCCGTCATCCTGGCGAAAGCTGGGACGACGGGGTCTTGAGCGGCGGCGGTACGAACCCCCCGCTTCCCCCGCAGCCTCGACTTAGCGCGTCTCGAACGCCCGCAACCCCGGGCCCAGCCGGTTCGCCCCCAGCGCCAGCCGGTCATGGCTGTAATCCGCCAGGAACGCCGGGCTGGTCGCATCGCCCGGTGCCAGCCGTGCGTCATTGTCCTCGACGCGCAACCCGGTCGAGCGATAAGTCTTCGCCTCCGCCGCGACGACGATCAGCCCGGTGTGGTTCTCCTTCTGCCGTCCCTGCACGAAGGTGTTGCGCGCGATCAGCCCGGTGGCGCCGTCTGGCAGATCGATCATGTAGTTGGTCTTGCGCCCCGCGCTGTCGTCGAAGCTGTTGTCGGTGATCGAGACGGTCGGCACGCGCAGCTTGACGTAATGCCCTCCGGTTCCGCGCTCGAACCGCGAGCGGGTGATCGTCACGCTACCCTGGTTCGCCAGATACACGGCATGCGAACAGCTCGGCGACTGGTCGCACTGGCCTAGCCCCGAAAAGGTCGACCGGTCGATCGTGATCCGCTGCCCGCTCGGCTCGCCGCCGAGGATGCCCTCCTGGCTGTCGAGGAACATCGCGTTGACGACATTGAGGTCCCCCATCTCGGTGCGGATCCCCGCGCCATTGCCGTCGGGGACGCTGTAGCCGCGAAAGACCAGGCCATCGACGACCGATCCCTGCCCGCGCAGCACCAGTGCCGCCTTCTCCTCGCAGGCGACGCCCTCGAAAATCGCGGTACCCGGCTGCACCGCCTTGAAGGTGATCCGCCCGCCCGCCTGCACCGCGCATTGCCGGTAGGTGCCCGGCGCGATCAGGATCGTCGCGGTGCCGAGCCGGATCGATGAGACCGCCTCCTGCAGCGTCGCAAAGCCTTGCCCATCGACGGTAAAGGGCGCGGCGCGCCGCACCGTCGCCTGGGCCGAGGCGGACGCGGCGACCAGCACGAGCAATAAGAGCGATCGGTTCAAGCAAGGCACTCCCTCATCGGCCAGCCACGATTGCGCCGCCACGCCCCGTCCTTAGCGCGGATGCGCCCCGCCTGCCGATAGCAGGGGCCCGCCCCGCGTCCCGCAATGGCGCAGCCTGCAAACGGATCGACACCGGTTCGACCGTAGCGAAGCATATTGCCGCCGCCTGCCCGGCCGCATACCACCCCGCAGCATAAAGCCGGCGGGGGGGCCCCGACCGCGCGAGAGGGGGAATGCATGCACGCCATGACACCGACGGAGGTCTTCCTCCTTGCGATGCTCATCATCTTCAGCGTCCCCTATCTGGTCTGGCGGCTGGGCCGGACCGATTACTGGGCACCGCTGGTCGTGGTGCAGATCGTCGGCGGCATCCTGCTCGGACCGGGCGTGCTCGGCGCGCTCTTCCCCGATTATTATGCGACGATCTTCACGCCTGCGACAATCGGCTCGCTGAACGGCGTCGCGTGGTGGGCGGTGATGATGTTCGTGTGGGTCGCAGGGATCGAGCTCGATCTCGGCGCGGCATGGCGACATCGCGGCGAGACCGCGGTTACCGCCGGCCTTGCGCTGGCGGTGCCGCTCGCGACCGGCAGCATCGCCGCCGCGCTGATGCTGCGCTATCCGGGCTGGGCAGGCGTGTCGGGCGCGCGGTGGCAGGTCATTCTGGGCATCGGCATGGCCTGCGCGGTCACGGCGCTGCCGATCCTCGTGCTGTTCCTCGAAAAGCTCGAGGTCCTGCGTGAGCCGATCGGCCAGCGCATTCTGCGCTATGCCAGCCTCGACGATATCGCGATCTGGGGCGTGCTCGCGCTGATCCTGCTCGATTGGGAGCGGGTTGGCCGGCAGGCGGGCTTCCTGGTCGGCTTCGCAGTCGCCACCCTGCTGATCCGCCGACTGATGGTGCGGATCCCGGAGCGCGATCGCTGGTATGTCAGCCTGATCTGGCTCGCCGGCTGCGGGTTCGCCGCGGACTGGGCAGGGCTGCATTTCATGGTCGGCGCGTTCCTGTCGGGCGCGGTGCTCGACGCGAAATGGTTCGACCAGATCCGGATGGACGACTTCCGCCGCTTCGTGCTGCTCGCGGTGATGCCGGTGTTCTTCCTGTCGACCGGCCTGAAGACGCAGTGGGCGGTCGGCGGGATCGCGGTGTTCGCCGCCGCGGCATTGCTGTTGTTCGCCTCGGTCGGCGGCAAGCTGGCGGGCGTCCACGCCGCCGGGCGGATCCTCAAATGGCGCCCAGGCGAGGCGTCGGCGATCGGCTGGCTGCTTCAGACCAAGGCGCTGATCATGATCATCTTCGTCAACATCCTGCTCGACAAGGCGATCATCACCAACGAGACCTTCACCGCACTGCTGCTGATGGCGCTGGCCAGCACGATGCTGACCGTGCCGATGGTCGCGCCGAAATTGAAGAAGCTGGCATCGTTGGTCGGGCGTNGGTTCAGTCCAGGTTCGGCCGCAGCCAGCGCTCCGCGATCGGCAGGTCGACGCCGCGGCGCGCCGCATAGTCTTCCAGCTGGTCGCGACCGACGCGGGCGACACCGAAATACTCCGCCTGCGGGTGGCCGAAATAGAAGCCCGAGACGGCCGCAGTCGGGAACATCGCGAAGCTCTCGGTCAGTTCAAGCCCGGTCGCGGTCTCGGCATCGAGCAGGTCGAACAGAATCGGCTTGAGGCTGTGATCGGGGCATGCGGGATAGCCCGGCGCGGGGCGGATGCCGCGATACTGTTCCTTGATCAGCGCATCGTTGGTCAGCTGTTCCTCGGGTGCATAGCCCCACAGCTCCTGACGGACATGCTTGTGCAGCCGTTCGGCAAACGCCTCGGCAAAGCGATCGGCGAGCGCCTTCAACAGGATGTCGTTGTAATCGTCATGCCCCGCCTTGAACCGCGCGATATGCTCGTCGATCCCGTGGATGCCGACCGCGAACCCACCGAACCAGTCGCCTGCGGGATCGACGAAATCGGCGAGGCACATGTTCGCGCGCCCCTCGCGCTTCGAAATCTGCTGGCGCAGCATCGGCAGGCGCACGTCCTCGTGCGGCATGTCGTGGCGGCGCGTGTGCGAGACGACCACATCGTCCCCCTCGCGCCGCGCCGGCCACAGCCCCACGACCCCGCGCGGCGTCAGCCATTTCTCCGCGACGATCGTGTCGAGCATCGCCTGCGCATCCGCATAAAGCGAACTCGCGCTCTCGCCGACGACCTCGTCGGTCAGGATCGCCGGGAAGTTGCCCGCCAGCTCCCAGGCGCGGAAGAACGGCGTCCAGTCGATATAGTCGCGCAGATCGGTCAGGTCCCAGTCCGCGAACACATGGACGCCGGGCTTCGCGGGCGCCCCGGGCTTTAACGAGAAGTCCGCGACGAACCCACGCTCGCGCGCCGTCTCGATCGGGATAAGCTCGCTCTGGCCCTTGTTGGCCCGCGCCACCCTCACCGCTTCATATTCGTCCGCGGTCTTGGTCACGAACTCGTCGCGGATCGTGTCGCTGACGAGCGTCGACGCGACACCCACCGCGCGGCTCGCGTCGAGCACATGGACGACCGGACCATCATAGGCGGGCGCGATGCGCAGCGCGGTGTGAACCTTCGAGGTGGTCGCACCACCGATCAGCAGCGGCATCGTCATGCCCGCGCGCTTCATCTCCTCGGCGACGGTCACCATCTCGTCGAGGCTCGGGGTGATGAGGCCCGACAACCCAATCATGTCCGCGTCATTCTCGTTCGCGGCCTCGAGGATCTTCGACCACGGCACCATGACGCCCAGATCGACCACGTCGAACCCGTTGCACTGCAGGACCACGCCGACGATGTTCTTGCCGATGTCATGCACGTCGCCCTTGACGGTCGCCATGATGATCTTGCCCTTGCCGCGCGCGCCGGGCTCCTTGGCTGCCTCGATGTAAGGCAGCAGATGCGCGACCGCCTTCTTCATCACGCGCGCCGATTTCACGACCTGCGGGAGGAACATCTTGCCGCTGCCGAACAGGTCGCCGACGACGTTCATCCCGTCCATCAGCGGGCCCTCGATCACCTCGATCGGGCGACCGCCATTGCCGTCGATGATCAGCCGCGCTTCCTCGGTATCCTCGACGACGTGCAGGTCGATGCCCTTGACCAGCGCATATTCGAGCCGTTTGTTGACGCCTAGCGAACGCCATTCGGCGGCCGCCTTCTCCGCGACGACATCGGTGCCGCGATACCGCTCGGCGAGCTGGACGAGCCGCTCACCCGCTTCGGGATCCTTGTTGAGCACCACGTCCTCGACCGCCTGGCGAAGTTCGGGGTCGATATCGTCATAGATGTCGAGCTGGCCGGCGTTGACGATCGCCATGTCCATGCCCGCGGGGATCGCATAATATAGAAACACGCTGTGCATCGCGCGGCGCACGGGCTCGTTGCCGCGGAACGAGAAGCTGAAGTTCGACAGCCCGCCCGAGATATGAACGTGCGGGCAGCGCGCCTTGATCTCGCGGCACGCCTCGATGAAGTCGACGCCGTAATTGTCGTGCTCCTCGATCCCCGTCGCGACCGCGAAGACGTTGGGATCGAAGATGATGTCCTCGGGCGGAAAGCCGATGCCGACGAGCAGCTTGTAGGCGCGCTCGCAGATCTCGACCTTGCGGTCCTTGGTGTCCGCCTGCCCGACCTCGTCGAACGCCATCACGACCACCGCGGCGCCGTATGCCATGCACTTCTTGGCTTGGCTGAGGAACTGCTCCTCGCCCTCCTTCATGCTGATCGAATTGACGATCGGCTTGCCCGAAACGCACTTCAGCCCCGCCTCGATCACGCTCCATTTCGAGCTGTCGACCATGAACGGGATCCGCGCGATGTCGGGTTCGGCGGCGATCAGCTTCAGGAACGTCGTCATCGCGTGGTGCGCGTCGAGCAGCCCCTCGTCCATGTTGACGTCGAGCACCTGCGCGCCGCTCTCGACCTGCTGGCGCGCGACCTCGACCGCGGCGGGATAGTCGCCCGCCATGATCAGCTTCTTGAAGCGAGCCGAGCCGGTGACGTTGGTGCGCTCGCCGATGTTGACGAAGGACGTGGAGGAAGGAGTGGTCATCGGTTCATTTCTTCCCCCCCTCCCGCAAGCGGGAGGGGGTCGGGGGGTGGGCGCCCGCCATCCGCGGGCCTGGTCGTTGGGGGAGAGCGCGAGCCCACCCCCTGCCCCCTCCCGCCTGCGGGAGGGGGAGAAAGTCAGGCCGCCATCGTGAACGGTTCGAGCCCGGCAAGCTTGGTCCGCACCTCCGGCCGCGAGACCGCCCGCGGTTCCAGCCCGCGCACGCCGTCCGCCATCGCCTTGATATGCGCAGGCGTCGAGCCGCAGCAGCCGCCGAGCACGTTGACCTGCTTGGCCACCGCCCATTCGCCGACCAGCCCGGCGGTCGTCGCCGGCATCTCGTCATATTCGCCGAGTTCGTTGGGCAGCCCGGCGTTCGGGTAGATCATGATCAGCGTGTCGGCGATGCCGGACAGGGTCTTCACATGCGGCCGCAGCTGCTCCGCACCGAACGAGCAGTTGAGCCCGATCGTGATCGGCTTGGCATGGCGCACCGCGTGCCAGAACGCCTCGACCGTGTGCCCCGACAGGTTGCGGCCCGACAGATCGGTCAGCGTCATCGACAACATGATCGGCACGTCGCGCCCGAGATCGTCGCCCGCCTCGATCGCGGCCATGATTCCGGCCTTGGCGTTGAGCGTATCGAACACCGTCTCGATCAGGATGAAGTCGACCCCGACCCCCTCGCCGCCTTCGAGCAGCGCATCGATCTGTTCGCGGTAGACGCCCTTCAGATAATCGAAGTCGATCTCGCGATAGCCCGGATCGTTGACGTCAGGGGACAGCGACAGCGTCTTGTTGGTCGGCCCGATCGCACCCGCCACGAACCGCGGCCGGCCGTCCTTGGCCTCATATTCGGTCGCGAGCGCCCGTGCGATCTTCGCGCTTTCGACGTTGATCGCGCGGACCAGATGCTCGGCGCCGTAGTCCGCCTGCGAAATCACGTTCGCGCTGAACGTATTGGTCGAGACGATATCCGACCCCGCGTCGAGATATTCGCGCGTGATCGTCTGGGGTACGTCCGGCCTGGTAATCGCCAGAATGTCGTTGTTGCCCTTCTGGTCGTGGCTGAGCCCGAGGTCGCCCGCATAGGCCGCCTCGTCGAGCTTCCAGTTCTGGATCTCGGTGCCGAACGCGCCGTCGGTGATCAGGATGCGCTTGGCGGCTTCCGCGTTGAAACGTTCACGTGGTGTCATCGATTGGACTCCCCCCTCCCGCAAGCGGAAGGGGTCGGGGGTGGGCGCCCGCTATCCTCGGGCGGTATCGTTGGGGGCGAACGCGAGCCCACCCCCGGGCCCCTCCCGGCTGCGGGAGGGGTGATGAATTATGCCGCGGCGACCTTTTCGCTCGGCTTCGCGCGGACGCCGAGCATGTGACAGATAGCATAGGCGAGTTCGGCGCGGTTGAGTGTGTAGAAGTGAAAATCCTTCACGCCCCCCGCATAGAGCCGTCGGCACATCTCGGCTGCGATCGTCGCCGCGACCAGCTGTCGGGCCGCCGGATGATCGTCGAGCCCCTCGAACAGCCGGTCCATCCAGGCCGGGATCTCCGCCCCGCAAGCGCTCGCGAACTTGCGCGTCTGCGCGACGTTCGAGACCGGGAGGATACCGGGCAGGATCTGCGCGGTGATTCCCGCTGCGGCGACCCGGTCGCGGAACCGGAAATAGGCTTCGGGCGAGAAGAAGAACTGCGTGATCGCCCGCGTCGCGCCTGCGTCGAGCTTGCGCTTCAGGTTGTCGAGATCGACGTCATGCCCGCCGGATTCGGGGTGGCATTCGGGATAGGCCGCGACCGAAATCTCGAACGGATGCAGCCGTGCCAGTCCGGCGACCAGCGCGGCCGCATTCTCATACCCGCCGGGATGCGCCTGATAGGGCTGACCCAGCGTCGGCATGTCGCCGCGCAGCGCGACGATGTGCCGTACGCCGGCCGCCCAATATTCCTCGGCAACCTGATCGATCTCGGCCTTGGTCGCCTCGACGCATGTCAGGTGCGCGGCGGCGTTCATCGACGTCTCGCGCTGGATTCGCGCGACGGTCGCGTGCGTCCGCTCGCGCGTCGACCCGCCCGCGCCATAGGTCACCGACACGAAATCGGGACCGAGCGGCTCGAGCGTGCGGATCGCATCCCACAGCTGGGCGTCCATCTTGTCGCTCTTGGGCGGAAAGAACTCGAAGCTGATCCCCACATCGCCCGCGAGGTCGGCAAAGAGCGGTTCTTCGAGCGCACGACGCGCCTCGGCCAGTTGGGGAATAGTGATTGTCGTCATGCCGCCTTCACCTCACGCAAACTCAAGCCAATCCTGCGGCCGAGCCATAATTTCACCGTCAGCTCACCGCCCTCGAGCGTCTCGACCCGCGCGGTCTGCAAACCGGCCGCGTCGAACCAAGCCGTCATCTGATCGTCGGCAAAGCCGAGACGCGTATGCGCATCGCTCAACCGCAATTCCTCGCGGTCGTGGCTCGCGAAATCCGCGATCAGCAACCGCCCGCCCGGCGCCAGCACGCGTGCCGCCTCGCGGACCGCGGCGCCTGGCTGCTGCGCGAAATGGAGCACGTGATGCAGGATAGCGACGTCCGCCGCCCCGTCGTCGAGCGGCAGCGCGTACAGATCCGCCTGCCGCAATTCGGCATGCGCCATGTCGTGGAGCTTGGCGCGCGCCAGACGCAGCATCTCCGAACTGCGATCGATCCCCAGCGCCAGTCGGGCATGTCCACCGAACAGCTCGAGCATCCGACCCGTCCCCGTGCCGATGTCGATCAGCGTACCGACCCGCGCATCGCCGAGCATCGCCGCCATCGCCGCCTCGACCTCGCTTTCGGCGACGTGCAGCGAACGGATCGCATCCCATTCGTCGGCATGCCCCTCGAACCACGCCGCCGCGCTCGCCGCTCGATCGGCGCGCACCGCAGCAAGCCGCGCCGCGTCGGCAACCGCCCAGTGATCGGGTTCAGCCTTGGCCCAGCTATCGAGAGCGGCAGCGACCGGATCGACGACATCGCTGCGCCCCACGCCGACGAATACCCAGCTGCCCTCCTTGCGACGCTCCGCCAGACCGGCATCGCACAGGATCTTCACATGGCGCGACACGCGCGGCTGGCTCTGTCCGAGCACCTGCGCGAGTTCGCCAACCGACAGCTCCATGCGACGCAGAAGCGCGAGAATACGCAATCGGGTCGCATCCGCCATCGCACGGAAGATTTCGAGCGCCATCGTCATGGGCAGTCATATAAAGAATTCTTTATATGAGGTCAACGCAGGCCGTAGCGTGTCGCTGGAGTAATGCTGGCCTCAGGGTCGGCCCGACCTCGACGGATCGGAAACGCTTGGCCGGCGTTCGAACACGCGATGAACTGGAAAGCGTCCGGCTCACAAGCGTCAGGTCCGTCCGGATCGACGCTGAATTTGATGATGGGAGTGTTATTCATGAAGAAGTTTCTGATCCCCGCGCTGGTCCTGACGGCCGGCCTCGCAGCGTGCAGCAACAATGCGCAGAACGAGACCGCGGAAGCCGCGAACGCCATCGCGGCGGACGCAAGCGCGACAACCCAGAACGCGGTTGCCGATGTCGATGCCGCCAGTGATCGTGCGCTCGGCTCGGCTGAGGCGTCGCTCGACAATGCCGGTGCGCGCATGGACAACGCCGCTGACCGCCTTGACGCCAGCGCCGACCGCGCTGGCGAGCGCGCAGAGGCCAATGCAGACCGTGCGGGTGCTGCGATCAACAACAGCGCCGACCGCGCAGCAGACGCCACGGGTAACGCACTGACCCGCGCCGGCAACGCGATCAAGGACTAATCCCCGTCACGGATCGCCCCGCACCGCGTCGTCCGACCGCGATCCGGTCGATGGTCCTACGCTCCCGGCCTGTCTGGTCGGGACGCGGACTATCGACGGGATTCGCGTCTGGCGGCCGGCTCGGGGCGGTTCTGTCTCTGGTCCTGCTGGGCGCCTGTTCCCCGACTCCGGAACAACCCGGCGCGGTCACGCGGGACGAGGCAGCGCAACTCAACGATGCCGCGACCATGCTCGACGCGAACAGCATGCGCCCCGACGGCCCGCCCCCTGTTGGTAACTCGACCGCTGACGGCACGATACCGTCCCACTCCCCTTCGCAAAGCGACCAGCCCCAATGATGAATCGCCGCCTTGGCTCGACCGATCTCAAGATCGCCCCCCTAGTTCTCGGGGGGAATGTGTTCGGATGGACAGCGGACAAGACCGCCAGCTTTGCGGTCCTCGATGCGTTCGTCGCGGGTGGCGGGACGATGATCGACACTGCCGACATGTATTCGTCATGGGTGGACGGTCATGAGGGTGGCGAATCCGAAACGATGATCGGCGACTGGCTGCGGACGAGCGGCAAACGTGACGACGTGCTGATCGCGACCAAGGTCGGTATGTTGCCGGGTGAAGGTGGCGAAAAGCTCCAGCCGGCGCGCATCGCGGCAGCGGCCGAAGCATCGCTCAAGCGTCTCGGCACGGATCGCATCGATCTCTATTATGCGCATCAGGATGACGACACGGTATCGCAGGAGGCTGTCCTCGAGGCGTTCGGCAAACTCGTCGATGCCGGAAAGGTGCGCGTGATTGGTGCGTCGAACTTCCACGCCGCACGCCTGAAATCCGCGGTGGACGCCGCAAAGGCCAGCGACCTGCCGCGCTATCATGTCCTCCAGCCCGAATATAATCTCGTCAGCCGCGACAAGTTCGAAGGCGAATTGCAGGATTACTGCGTGACCGAAAATATTGGCGTTCTTCCCTATTACGGTCTCGCATCGGGCTTCCTTACCGGCAAATACCGCACGCCCGACGATCTGGGCGCAAGCGTTCGCGGCGGTGGCATGCGCGACCTCCTCGACGGAAAGGGGAAGGCAGTCCTCGACGCGATGGATGCGGTCGTCTCGGACACGGGCGCCAGCCACGCGCAGGTTGCGCTCGCGTGGCTCCTGGCACAGCCCGGGATTACCGCACCGATCGCGAGTGCTACCAGCGCACGTCAGATCGAGGATCTTCTGCCCGCGATGACGCTCGAGCTTTCGGATGCGCAGCTTTCGGCGCTGACGCTGGCGGGCGCATGATCCGTCCCGCGCCCGGGTGACCGGGCGCGGTCTATGCCTCAGCGGAAATGGTTCACCAGGTTCGAATAGTCGTAGGGCTTCTGAAAAAAAGCGACGCCGTCGGGCAGACCTGCGGCTTTGCTCGGCCGCTGGCCGGACGTGACGACGACCTGGATCCGCGGCCAGCGCCGGCGAATGATCGCGGCGAGGGCCAGCCCGTCCATCGAGCCCGGCATGTCGATATCGGTAAAGACCGCCGCGACATCGTCACGCGACGTGAGGATCGCCATGGCCTCGTCCGCATCGTCGGCGACGAGCGTCGACATTCCGGCATCCTCGATCCGCGCCGTTGCGGTAATTTGAACAAGCAGATGATCTTCGACAATCAGAACGATCCCCGCAGCGGGGCGTCTGATCAATGGCGGTGCGAACAATGGAAACCCCATACACAAATTCAGGGTCGGCTCACGATCGGTCCGCCTGAGGCAGGTCGGGACGCGTGAGGCGCGAACCCGCTATGAACGGTCGGCGGCGAATTCGGACGCATCGCCGACGCGGATTTTCGTCGCATCACATGCGTCCTGTCGCATTCCTGGCGCGTCCAGCCGTATCGGCCATTCAGTCGCCGACGAACGTCAGGGCCGAGGTGCGACGCTCGCGTTCGTTGACGATCAATGCGCGGCCTGCGGGGGCTGCGGAACGCTGCGGGCAATCCGCGCGGAAGCATCCGCGACAGCCGATGCCGATCGGCATGGCCGCGCCCGTCAGATCGATACCGCTCGCAGCGACCAGCCCGCGCGCGAGCGCCGCCTCGACCCCTAGTCCGATCGCGAACTCGGCGCGCACCGCCCCGAAGCGACGCCCCTGGGGACGCACCGTCCGCGCCATCGTCAGCCAGCGCGCGCCATCCTCCATCTCGACCAGCTGCACCACCAGGTCCCCCGGACGATCGAACGCGTGATGGAGTTGCCACAGCGGACACCGGCCCTCGGCCTCGACCAGTGCCGCGCCGCTCGCGCCGGGATAGCGCTTCGACGCCTGCCCGGCGCGGTCGATCCGGATCATGAAGAAGGGAAGCCCCCGCGCGCCCACCCGCTGCAACGTCGTCAGCCGGTGCGCGACCTGCTCGAACCCTGCGCCGAACCGACGCTGCAGCAGCTCGATATCGTAGCCGGTCGCCTCGCACCCGCGCAGGAACCGCGCATAGGGCATCATCACCGCCGCCGCGAAATAGCTCAGCAGATGGCGCCGATAGAGCCGTTCGGCAGCGCGGTCGGTGAAGCCCGCGGCCTTGGCCAGCGCATCGACCTCCGCCTGCGCCTCTATCTGGCCAAGCTGGAACGCTACCGCGAACGTCCGTGATGCGGGGTCGAGCACTTCGCTCAGTTGCAGCTGGCGGGCATGGAGATCGAGCCGCCGCAGCGTGTCGGGCAGCACGTCGGCGGGCAGGACGCGGATCGTGATGCCGTGTTTGGCGCGCAGACGCTCGGTGATCGCCCCGTAAAGGTCGCCGGCACCCAGCCGCAGCTCGTCCGCCAGCGCTTCGGCGGCGGCGTCGAGATCGGCAAAGTGATTCCGCCACCGCTCGATCTCGCGGCGCACCAGTGCGACCGGGTCGTCGGATGGCGCGATCGCACCATCCCCCTCCCCCATTCGGTCGAACACACGCGCAAAGGCCTCGGCACCACCGGGCGCGCTGGCCAGCCATTCCTCGACCTCGTTGCGGTCGATCGCCAGGTCGGCGAACATGGGGTGCGCCAGACGACGGCGGATCGCCTCCGAACCGCCGCCCGGTTCGGCCGCTGCCAGGGTCCGCGGATCGAAATCGAAGCTTTCCGCCAGTTTGATCAATAGCGTTGCGGAAATCGGCCGCTGGTTGCGCTCGACCAGATTGAGGTAGCTCGGGCTGATCGAAAGCATCTCCGCCATCGCGGCCTGGGTCAGTCCGGCCCCGCGTCGCAGCCGCCTGACCGCGTGCCCTGCCAGTAGTTTGCGCTCGGCCATTCCACCTCCCCGTCCTTGTCACGATAGTTACAGAGAGACAGGGTCCGCGCAACGCGCAACGACAGCACAACCCGGCCAGGCTGTCGCTCACGCTTCCAAACCCCGCAAACCTCAGGCTTTATGATGTCATCGCCGCCCCGGTTGCTCGAGTTTGTAAACGGGGAGACACATTCGCCATGAAGGAGATGGGCATGACGACCGAACCAATGCGCGCCCGCGCCGTTTTCTCGACCGCAGATTTCGAATTGCTCAAGGAAGCGATTGGCGAATTGATCACCAAGGTCTCGGTCGACGACGTCAAATTGAGCCGCCTCAGCGCGCTGTATCACCGACTCGGCCGGCTCGGCTGACCGACACCGTTCGACGGGCATTTCGCCAACAGGCGCGCACGTCGGACCGAGCGATTTCCTGGGGAGGAAAAGGGCCCATTGGTGCACAGGCATCGATGGGCTTTTCCGCGTCTGGCCGACGCCGCCGTCCTCGCCTAGGAGGCGGTATGGCCGATGGAATTCTCAACAAGATCAAGGACGATATCGTCCTTTACGGCGCACTTGCCGCCAATCTCGGCATCGCCGTCGCAAAGTTCGTCGCCGCGGGGCTGACCGGCTCGTCGTCGATGCTGACCGAGGGTGTCCATTCGCTGGTCGACAGCGGCAATCAGATCCTGCTGCTGTACGGGCAATCGCAGGCGAAGCAGCCGGCGGATGCCGCCCACCCGTTCGGCTATGGCCGCGAGCTCTATTTCTGGGCGTTCGTCGTCGCGATCCTGATCTTCGCGGTGGGCGCGGGCGTGTCGATCTATGAAGGGTATCGGCACATGCTGCGGCCCGAGCCGCTGTCCGACCCTCTCATCGCCTATATCGTTCTGGGCGTCGCGGTTCTGCTCGAGGGTACCAGCTGGACGATCGCAGTTCGCGAATTCGCCAAGTCCAAGGGGGATTCGGGCTGGTGGACCGCGATCCACCGCTCGAAGGACCCGGCAGGCTTCATCGTCCTGTTCGAGGATTCGGCGGCGCTGGCCGGGCTGCTGATCGCCGGGCTCGGCATCTGGGCCAGCCACGCCTTTGCCGACCCCCGGATCGACGGCGTCGCGTCGATCCTGATCGGCCTGATCCTCGCGCTCGTCGCGGTGATCCTGGCACGCGAATCGAAGGGGCTGCTGATCGGCGAGCGTGCGGACTCCGCCGTGATCGCGACGATTCGCGGCATCGTCGCAGCGCACCCTGGAATCGCCGCGGTGAACCATGTCCGGACGATCCACACCGCACCCGACAGCATCTTCGCCGCGATCAGCGCGGACTTCGTCGACACGCTGACGATGGGCGAAGGAGAGACGATGATCGAGGCGATGGAAGGCGAGCTCCGCGCTGCGGTGCCCATGCTCGCCTCGATCTATATCCGTCCCGAAAAGCGCGAGAACGCCGTCGTGGTTCACGAGGGCGTCCCGGAGGATCAATAGGCGCGGGCGATCAGGATCCGCTCGACCGCAGGCTGACCGGTGAAGATGCAGGCGCCATCGTCGCATCCGGTCTGGCCGATCGGCGCGTTGCGGATCGTCAGCTTGAGCGCCTTCAACCGCTCGACCACCGAGTCGAGCGCCGCGCCCGTCGGCTTCGCCCAGCGCACATCGACCCAGCCCGGGTTCTTCACGCCGTCGGCAAAGTGAGTCTCGAGCGCCGCAAAGTCGTCGATCGGCACGATGTTGGCGCGCAGCCGCTCCATCGACTCGACGTGCAACGCCCCCTGCACGTCCGCCAGCATGCCCGACACCGCTTCGACAAAGGCATCGCGCGGGGTCGCGACGCTGTCGAGCTTGCCGTCCTCGCGGTAGAGACGGTCGCGGCGGATGACCGAGACGTTGCCGCCCGCCATGTCGCGGCCGCCGACCTCGATCACGATCGGTGCACCCTTCTTCACCCAGCCCCAGCGCTTGGTCGCCGCCTTGGCGGGTTTCAGATCGAGCAGCGCGCGGACCGGCTCGCCGAGCGCGGACTGCTTGGCGAGTTCGGCCTGAAGCGACTTGCAATAATCGACGATCGCCGCGTCGTCGGGATTGTCGCGGAGCATCGGCACGATCACCACCTGCCACGGCGCGATCATCGGCGGCACGCGCAGGCCGTCGTCGTCGCCGTGAACCATGATGACGCCACCGATCATCCGCGTCGACACGCCCCAACTGGTGGTGTTGGCCAGCTCGAACTCGCCGGCTGCGTTCTGGAAGCGGATGTTCTGCGCCGAGGCGAAATTGGTGCCGAGGAAATGCGACGTGCCCGCCTGGAGCGCCTTCCCGTCCTGCATCATCGCCTCGATCGAATAGGTCGCGACCGCGCCCGGGAAGCGCTCATTCTCGGGCTTCTCGCCCGCGATCACGTGGAGGCCGAGGCACTCTTCGGCGAAGTCGCGGTAGACTTCGAGCATCTTGAGCGTCTCGTCGCGCGCCTCGTCGACGGTCGCGTGCGCGGTGTGCCCCTCCTGCCAGAGGAACTCGCTGGTGCGCAGGAACATGCGCGTGCGCATTTCCCAGCGGACGACATTGGCCCATTGGTTGATCAGCACGGGCAGGTCGCGCCACGACTGGACCCAGCGCGCGAACGCGGCGCCGATGACCATCTCTGACGTGGGGCGCACGACCAGCGGCTCTTCGAGCTTGGCGTCGGGATCGGGCACGAGCCGGCCATAGCCATCCGCCTTCAACCGGTGATGCGTGACGACCGCCATTTCCTTGGCGAATCCGTCGACATGCTCGGCCTCCTTCTCGAAATAGGAGAGCGGGATGAAGAGCGGGAAATAGCAATTCTCATGCCCCGTCGCCTTAATCCGGTCGTCGAGCAGACGCTGGATCCGCTCCCAGATGCCATAGCCCCAGGGGCGGATGACCATGCAGCCGCGGACGCCGGATTCCTCGGCGAGATCGGCCTCGGTGATGACGGCCTGGTACCAGGCGGAGAAATCCGCCTCGCGGGTGACGGGGAGTGCGCGCTTTATCATGGCGTCGCGGATAGCGGCTGCGACTGGGTTCGTCACTATGCGTTGCGGCGTGGATCCCACGCTCCGCCGTCATCCTGACGAAAGTCAGGACCCAGGGTACCACTCGCGCCCTCCTTGGCTCTGAGTCCTGACTTTCGTCAGGATGACGGCGGTTTGAGGGTGGGATCGCGGGCGCGGTTTGCGTAGGTGCAGGCAATGCCTTCAGACCGCATCCTTCCCGCCATCGGTATGCGGTTGCTGTCGGTCGTGATCTTCGCGCTGATGAACACCGCGATCAAGCTGGCCGAACGCCACGGCGCGAGCGTGTCGGAGATCCTGTTCTTCCGCCAGTTCGGCGCGTGCCTGCTGGTGTCGGCCGTCATCACCGCCGGACCCGGCCTCCCCTCGATCGCGACGAAGCGGCTGCCCGCGCACATCATCCGCGCGGTCGTCGGGCTGTCGGCGATGGCGTTCACGTTCAACGGGATCGTCGCGCTGCCGCTGGCGGAGGCGACGACGATCGGCTTCACCGTGCCGATCTTCGCCACGATCCTTGGCGCGCTGGTGCTGCGCGAGCCGACCGGCTGGCATCGCTGGGCGGCGGTGGCGGCGGGGTTTGCGGGCGTGCTGATCGTCGCGCAGCCCGGTAGCGGCGATCATTTTCCGTTATGGGGTGCGGGCTGTGCGCTGGCGGGCGCGTTCGGGACGGCAAGCGTGTCGATCCTGCTCCGGCAGATCGGCAAGACCGAGAGCGCGCTGACGACGGTGTTCTGGTTCTCCGCGCTGTCGCTGGTGCCGCTGTCGGTGATCTACGCGCGCGCAGCGGAGTCGCATGATCTCGTGACCTGGGCCTGCCTTGCGAGCGTCGGGGTCTTCGGCGGCCTCGCGCAGATCGCGATGACGACCTCGTTGCGGCTCGGGCCGGTGTCGGTGGTGGTGCCGATGGATTATTCGAGCCTGTTATGGGCGACATTGCTCGGCTGGCTGGTGTTCGACACGCTGCCCGCCGAGGCGACCTGGTTCGGCGCCCCCGTCATCGTCGCGAGCGGCCTCTACATCGTCTGGCGCGAACATGTCCGCCGGCAGGACGAAACCGATCGCGCGATCGCCTGAACTGACGTGATCTCCGTCATCCTGACGAAAGTCAGGATCCAGAGCCACGACCGGTATCGCTCGGTTACCCTGGGTCCTGACTTTCGTCAGGATGACGGGAGCGGATGGGATGACGGAGCGCGTAGGGCGCGCTCCGTCTCCGCCATGTTTCGGAAAGCCGGGGTGTCGCTGGCTCGGGGCCTACTCCGCCGCCTGCGCAAGCGGCACGGGATCCTTCCAGACCAGCACGGGCTTGCGCGCCGCGAGCGTCTCGTCGAGGCGCGCGCGGGGGGCGAAGTGCGGCGCGGTCTTGAGGCTGGGGTCGCCCGCCTTGGCGCGTTCGGCGACCGAGCGCAGCGCGGCGATGAACTGGTCGAGCGCCGCCTTCGACTCGGTCTCGGTCGGCTCGACCAGCATCGCGCCGTGGACGACGAGCGGGAAGTACATCGTCATCGGGTGGAAGCCCTCGTCGATCAGCCCCTTGGCGACGTCGATCGTCGAGAAGCCCTCGGCGAGCCCCGAGTCGGAGAACAGCGCCTCGTGCATGCACGGACCCGATGGGCCGAACGGCGCGTCGAGCGTGTCGTCGAGGCTGCGCAGGATGTAGTTCGCGTTGAGCACCGCATCCTCCGACACCTGGCGCAGACCGTCGGCGCCGTGGCTGAGGATGTAGGTCAGCGCGCGCGTGAACATGCCCATCTGGCCGTGGAACGCGACCATGCGGCCAAAGCTGCCGGCATGGTGTTCGCCTGCGGTTTCCTCCTCGACGAGGACGAAGGTCTCGCCCTGCTTTTCGACGAAGGGCAGCGGGGCATAGGGCGTGAGCGCCGCCGAGAACACCACCGGACCCGAGCCCGGACCGCCGCCGCCATGCGGGGTCGAGAAGGTCTTGTGAAGGTTGATGTGCATCGCATCGATGCCGAGATCGCCCGGGCGAACGCGACCGACGATCGCGTTGAAGTTCGCGCCGTCGCAATAGACGAAGCCGCCGGCCGCATGCACCGCGTCCGAAATCTCGCGCATGTCGCGCTCGAACAGGCCGCAGGTGTTGGGGTTGGTGATCATCACGCCCGCGACGTCGGGGCCGAGGCGGGCCTTCAGCGCTTCGGTGTCGACGCGGCCTTCGGCGGTGGCTGGGATATCCTCGACGCCATAGCCGGCGAACGCGGCGGTCGCGGGGTTGGTGCCGTGCGCGCTCTCGGGGACGAGGATGACCTTGCGGTGCCCTTCACCCTTGGCTTCTAGCGCAGCGCGGATCGCGAGGATCCCGCAGAGTTCGCCGTGCGCGCCGGCCTTCGGACTCATCGCGACGCTGGTCATGCCGGTGAGCGTAACGAGCCAGTGCGCGAGCTGATGGATGACCTCGAGCGCGCCCTGCACCGTGTCGACCGGCTGGAGCGGGTGGACGTCGGAAAACCCGGGCAACCGCGCCATCTTCTCGTTGAGGCGCGGATTGTGCTTCATCGTGCAACTGCCGAGCGGAAAAAAGCCGAGATCGATGCCGTAATTCTGGCGCGACAGGCGCGTGTAATGGCGGACGGTCTCGGGTTCCGAAAGACCGGGGAGGCCGATCGGGGCCTTGCGTGCCAGCGGGCCGAGCTTGCTGGTCGTCGCACGTGCGGGCGCGGTCGCGAAGTCGACGCCGGTAGTGTGGCTGTCGCCGATCTCGAAGATCAGCGCTTCCTCGAGCATCAGCGCCTTGTTGCCGGTGACGCTGGCGGGGACGTTGCCCTTGCCCTGCTCGGGCGCGGTCGGGCGCCAGCCGCTCTGGTTGATGCTCATGCCAGTATCTCCCCAAGTACGGTGGATAGTGCGGACGCAAGCGTTTCGACGTCCTCCGCGGTGGTCGTTTCGGTCACGGCGACGACGAGGCCGTTCGCAAGATCGTGCTTGCTCGGATAGAGCCGCCCGAGCGAGACGCCCGCAAGGATGCCGCGATCGGCAAGCGTGCGGACAACGGGGCGCGCCTCGACGGGCAGCTTCAGCGTGAATTCGTTGAAGAAGCTATCGTTGATCAACTCGACGCCGGGGATCTGCGACAGGCGCTCGGCGGCGGCCACGGCACCCGCATGGTTGATCTCGGCCAGCTCTCGCAGTCCCGCTTCACCCAGCAACGTCATGTGGATCGAGAAAGCCAGCGCGCACAGCCCCGAGTTGGTGCAGATGTTCGACGTCGCCTTTTCACGGCGAATATGCTGCTCGCGCGTCGACAGAGTCAGCACGAACCCGCGACGGCCATCGGCGTCGACGGTTTCGCCGCACAACCGGCCGGGCATCTGGCGGACATATTTGTCCTTGCACCCGAACAGCCCGACATAGGGCCCGCCGAACTGGAGGCCGACGCCGAGCGACTGGCCTTCGCCGACGACGATGTCCGCGTCCATCTCGCCGGGCGAGGTGATCGCGCCGAGCGCGACGGGCTCCGTGACGACCGCGATCAACAACGCCTTCTTGGCATGGCAAGCATCCGCGAGCGGACGCAGATCGGCGATGCGGCCGAGGATGTCGGGATACTGGACGACCACGCACGACGTATCGTCGTCGATCTTCGCGATCAGCCGGTCGATGTCCATCTCGGGTACCAGCCGCGGGTCGGTCGTATCGAGCACGTCGCCGGTGAACCTGGCCATCGTGTTTGACACCGACACGTAATGCGGGTGCAGCCCCGCCGACAGGATCGCCTTGCCGCGCTTGGTGATACGCCGCGCCATCACGATCGCTTCCCAGCATGCGGTCGAGCCGTCGTACATCGACGCGTTGGCAACGTCGGTGCCGAGCAGACGCGCGACCTGCGTCTGGAACTCGAACAGCATCTGCAGCGTGCCCTGCGCGATCTCGGGTTGGTAAGGCGTGTAGGCGGTCAGGAACTCGCCGCGCTGGATCAGGTGATCGACGCTGGCGGGAACGTGATGCTTGTACGCGCCGCAGCCGAGGAAGAACGGGGCCTCCCCCGCGGTGAGATTCTTCTTGGCGAGCGCCGACATATGGCGTTCGACCGCCATTTCGGAGGCGTGCATCGGCAGGTCGCGGACGGGGCCGTCGAGGCGGGCGGCTTCGGGTACGTCAACGAAGAGGTCGTCGATCGTCGCTGCACCGATGACGGCGAGCATCGCCTCGCGGTCGGGCTGGGTCAGGGGAAGGTAGCGCATGGAACTCTCCTTGCCCCTCCCCTTCAGGGGAGGGGTTGGGGGTGGGGCGTTTCCACAGGCGACGCGTCTGTCGCACTGCCCCACCCCAACCCCTCCCCTGAAGGGGAGGGGCTTTGACGAATTAAAGCCCTTCGACGAACGCCGCGTAGGCAGCTTCGTCCATCAGGCTGTCGAGCTCGCTCGGATCGCTGAGCGTCAGCTTGAAGAACCAGCCGGCGGCTTCGGCGTCCGAATTCACCAGGCTCGAATCGTCGGCGAGCGCGGCGTTGCCCTCGATGACAATGCCCGACACCGGCGAATAGACGTCCGAGGCGGCCTTGACCGATTCGACGACTGCGGCATCGGCGCCCTTGGTCAGCTGCTTGCCGGCCTCGGGAACCTCGACGAACACGACGTCGCCGAGCTGGCTCTGCGCGTACTCGCTGATGCCGACGGTGCCGACGTCACCGTCGACATCGACCCACTCATGATCCTGCGTAAAATAACGGCTCATATCACTTGGCTCCTGCGCGGACGTAGCGGTGGGGAATGAAGGGCATTGCGGTGACGGTCGCGCTATGGACCTTGCCGCGCTGTGCGATCTCGATGCGGGTGCCCGGCGTCGCCAGCGCGAGCGGCACATAGGCCATCGCGATCGGCTTCCCGAGCGTCGGCGCGAACCCGCCGCTGGTGAGTCGGCCGATCGTCGCGCCGGTGTCGTCGATCACCTCGGACCCCTCGCGTGCGGGCTGGCGGCCCTCGACGATCAGGCCGACGCGCTTGGTGGCGGGGCCGTTCTCGCGCTGGGAAATGATACGCTGGGCGCCGGGGAAGTCGGCGGCCTCACGGCGGCGCTTGGACAGCGCGAAACCGAGGTCTGCCATGACCGGCGTGGTCTCGGGATCGAGATCGTGGCCGTAGAGCGGCAAACCGGCTTCGAGACGCAGCGAATCGCGCGCGCCAAGGCCGATCGGCTTGATCTCGGGCAGTGCGAGCAGCGCGTCGGCGAACGCGACGGCATGCTCGGCGGGGAGCGAGATCTCGACGCCGTCCTCGCCGGTATAGCCCGATCGGCTGATCCAGAGCGGCACGTCGTTCCAGTGGAACGCGCCCGCGGTCATGAACACGAGGCCGTCGATCCCGGGGACGATCCGCGCGACCGCGTCAACCGCCTTGGGGCCCTGCACCGCGAGCAGCGCCTGATCCTCGAGGATGTTGATCGTGACGTCGTCGGGCAGATGCTCGATCAGATAGCTGACATCGTCATATTTGGTCGCGCCGTTGACGACGACGTAGAAGCTGCCGCTCGCGGTCGGCGACGGGTGGAGCGGGTCGTACGCCTCGGGCTCGACGTCCTGCGCCGAGAAGGGCGAGGGCTGATCGTCGGGCAGCCGCGTTGCCATCAGGTCGTCGAGGATGCCGCCATCCTGCGCGAGCAGCAGCGAATAGCGCATCTTGCCCTCGCCGAGCCCTGCGATGTCGCCCGGCAGCACGGTTTCGAGCGCGCTCGCGACGCCTTCGCCCGAGAAGACGAGTTGGCCCATGTGGCTGACGTCGAACAGGCCGGCCGACTCGCGCGTCCAGGCGTGTTCGGCCATGATGCCGTCATACTGGATCGGCATCTGATAGCCGGCGAATTCGACCATCCGTGCGCCGTTCGCGCGGTGCCACGCGTCGAGCAGCAATGGCAGCACCTCGGGCTCGACGTAATCGTCGGCCTCGTCGATGATGCTCGCATAGTCTCGAATGTCGGCGTCGCTCATGTCGGTCTCCGTCGAAGGGGCGCGCGGCACCTTGTGGTGCTGCGATCCGACCCCCTCTGTCACGGAACCTGAGAGCTTTCACCGCCTGATTGGCGGCTTACCCCTTCGGTGGCCCTCGGCACGGAGCCAGGACGCTTTCCAGAGTGTCGATCAGCCCCGCGCGGTCTCTGGTGCCTGAGAGATTCCGGGGTGGTTGCTCCTTCGGCGGCCCCCTGCCCCTTTCAGGGCCGATCCTAAAAGGACCAGGAAACGCTCTCCCGCGCGGTGCCATGCCGGTTGCCCGGCATCGACGCGTCAAGCTGTGCCGCGCCGCACAATCTTAGTCAATCGGGCTTGGTCGATCGGGCCCCTGCGAGAGTGAGATTCATGCCTGACGTCAAGTTGCAAGCCGAACGACGCCCGTACCCGTCGCCATCCCCGCGAAGGCGGGGACCCATATACTACACCGTCAACGCTCCGTCATCGGCGGTCGCCAATATGGATCCCCGCCTGCGCGGGGATGACATGGAAGGTTGTCACGTTATCACCGGACGCCCGCCCCGGTTTCAGAAGGCGACTCAGCGGGTCGCGTTGTACTTCAGCTGGTCGGCGGTCAGCTGGAACCCGACCAGCGTCTCGAAACTGGCGCGCAGCACCGCCTGCCGCACCTCGGGCGTGCTCAGCGGATCGACCGCCGCATCCTCGTCGCCTGCCTTGCGCTTGCGCGTCAGCTTCTCGCGCACGTCTGCCGACAGCGTAGCCGCCGCGCGCGTGATCGTCGCGGTGCCCTGGGCATTCGCCTCCGCCCGCAACTGGCCGGCATCGAAGTGCAGCGTCACACGGCCGACGCGCTTGGCGACGACCGCGCTGCCGCCGCGCACCACGGTCACGAAATAGGGCAGCACGACGTCGCGCGCCGCATCGGCCCGCGCACGCCGCGCCTGAACGGTGAACGTCACGTTCGTCAGGATCGGGTCGTTCGCGTCGACGCAGGTCGAACGGACATTGGTCATCAGCGCGGTGACGTCGATCGCCGACTGGTCGCGGCTGGTGACGGGGTCGAACACGGTGATGTCGCCGGTCGCGGCCGGCACCGCCACGGTCGGGCACGCGGTGCGGATCGCGGAGATGCCGCCGGTCGCGTCGATCTCTCCCTTGGAAGCGCAACCGCTTAGGGCGAGCGCGAGGATCGAAACGGCAAGGATGGGGGCTTTCACGGGGACGCGTACCTTCTCGAACGAGCGAAAGGGCCTGCGCAACCGCACCGGCCCCTGTCACCGCGCACCATAGGAACCGGCTTTCGTCCAGGCAAGCAATCGCGTAGAGCCCGACGACTATGAGCATCCCCCCAGAGCCCATCGCAACCCCCGCAACCTCGGCCGCTGAGCCGGCCGTGCGCGGCGACAAACCCGCGCTCGAACTACTGATCGCGGCGCCGCGCGGCTTCTGCGCCGGCGTCGACCGCGCGATCCGCATCGTCGAGCTGGCGATCGAGAAGCACGGCGCGCCGGTCTATGTCCGTCACGAGATCGTCCACAACAAGTTCGTCGTCGACACGCTGAAGGCGCAGGGCGCGGTGTTCGTCGAGGATCTGAGCGAGGTGCCCGACGATGCGCCGGTGGTGTTCTCCGCGCACGGCGTTCCCAAATCGGTGCCGCTCGACGCGCAGGCGCGCGGGCTCGAATATCTCGATGCGACCTGCCCGCTGGTCTCGAAGGTCCATCGCCAGGCCGAGCGGCTGGTCGCGCAGGGGCGGCACATCGTGTTCATCGGCCATGCCGGCCATCCCGAAGTGATCGGCACCTTCGGCCAGGTGCCCGAGGGCGCGATGTCGCTGATCGAAACCGTCGAGGATGCGGAAGTCTTCGCGCCGATCGACCCCGCCAATCTCGCCTTCCTGACGCAGACTACGTTGTCGGTCGACGACACCGCGGCGGTCGTCGCGACGCTGCAGCGACGCTTCCCCGAGATGCTGCCGCCGCGTGGCGAGGACATCTGCTACGCGACCTCGAACCGCCAGGCTGCGGTCAAGGCGATCGCGCATGGGTGCGACGCGATGCTGGTGATCGGCGCGCCGAATTCGTCTAATTCGGTGCGGCTGGTCGAGGTCGCGCAGCGCGAAGGCACGCCCGCGATGCTGATCCAGCGCGCCAGCGAACTCGACTGGGATTTCCTCGCCGGGGTCGGCACGCTCGGCATCACCGCAGGTGCGTCCGCGCCCGAGCTGCTCGTCCGCGAACTCGTCACGCGCCTCGCCGAGCGGTTCGAGGTGTCCGAGCGCGAGGTCGAGACGACGCGCGAGACGATCGCCTTCAAGCTGCCCCGCGGGCTCGAAGCCGCCGCCTAGCATGGCGGTCTATACGCAGGTCTCGGCCGAGGCGCTCGGAACGTTCCTCGCGCGGTACGACCAGGGCGCGCTGGTCTCTGCCAAGGGGATCGCCGAGGGGGTGCAGAACAGCAACTACCTTGTCGAGACCACCGCGGACCGGTTCATCCTGACGCTGTACGAGGAATGGACGTCGACCGACGATCTGCCCTTCTTCCTCGCGATGCTCGATCATCTGGCCGCGGCGGGCAATCCCGTGCCGCGCGCGCTGCCCGATCGCGACGGTCTCGCGATCCAGCAGCTCGCCGGGCGCTCGGCCTGTCTGATCGAGTTCCTGACCGGCGTGTCGGTGTCGCACCCCACCCCCGCACAGGCACGGGCGGCCGGCGCAGCGATGGGCCAGCTCCATGCCGGGCTGGCGGACTTTGCACCGACCCGCGCCAACCCGCTGGGTGCCGACACCTGGCGCCCGCTGCTCGAGCGGTGCGGCGCGGGGATCGATACGATCGCACCGGGGCTGTTCGCGCGGATCGAGGCAGCGCTGGCGCGGGTGCTGGCCCAGTGGCCGCGCGACCTGCCGGTGGCGGCGATCCATACGGACCTGTTCCCCGACAATGTCCTGATGCTCGGCGACCGCGTGACCGGGGTGATCGACTTCTATTTCGCCTGTACTGACATCCGCGCCTATGACCTGGCAGTGATGCACAGCGCCTGGGCGTTCGACGCGACCGGCGAGCGTTACGATCCCGCAATCGGCGCGGCGCTGATCGCGGGCTATGAAAGCCGGTTCGCGCTGTCCGAGGCGGAGCGCGCCGCGCTGCCGATCCTCGCGCAGGGCGCCTGCCTGCGCTTCCTGCTGACGCGCGCCTGGGACTGGGTCAACACGCCGGCCGACGCGCTGGTGACGCGCAAGGATCCGCTCGCCTATTGGCGGCGGCTCGAAGCCTATCTCAAGGACGACCGGTTCGCATGACCGACGACGCTACCGCGACAACGATGACCAAGGTCGAGATCTACACCGACGGCGCGTGCAAGGGGAATCCGGGACCGGGCGGCTGGGGCGCGGTGATCCGGATGGGCACGCATGAAAAGGAATTGTCGGGCGGCGAGCCGCAGACGACCAACAACCGGATGGAGATGACCGCGGCGATCGAGGCGCTCAACATCCTCACCCGGCCCTGCGCGGTGACGCTGTATACCGACAGCAAATATGTGATGGATGGCCTGACCAAATGGGTGAAGGGCTGGCAGCGCAACGGCTGGAGGACCGCGGACAAGAAGCCGGTGAAGAATGCCGAGCTGTGGCACGCGCTGCTCGCCGCGGTCGCGCGGCACAAGATCGAGTGGCAATGGGTCAAGGGCCATGCCGGCCACCCCGAGAACGAACGCGCCGATACGCTGGCCAGCAACGCCGCGATTGCGGCGAGGACGCCCGGCCGCCGCTAGGTTGACACGAAGCGGCGTTAGAAACGACGGGGCGAATAGCGGTGCGGATCGATCCCCGCCACCGCAGGATCAGGCGACGTCCCGCGCAGCAACGCGGCCGCAAGACGCGCCGCCGCCGGTGCGGTCTGGATGCCGAAGCCGCCCTGCCCCGCGCACCAGAAGAAGCCGGGTCCGCTCGGGTCGAAACCATAGACCGGCAGCCGGTCGGGCGCGAAGGTTCGCAGACCCGCCCAGCGGCGTTCGACCTGCGTAACTTGCCAGTCGACCGCCTGTTCGAGCCGGTCGATCGCGATCGCGACGTCGATCTCCTCGGGCGCGGCATCGCAAGGGTCGGTCGGCGTCTCGTCATGCGGGCTCAGCCAGAGCCGGCCGCCAGGCTCGGGCTTGAAATAGAAGCCGCCCGAAATGTCGGCGACATGCGGCATGCCCCCCGCGGCTGGAGGATCGGTCCGCAACTGGACCATCGTCCGCCGGTAGGGCTGAAGTCCGATTGGTACCACGCCCGCGCGCTGCGCGACGGTATCGGCCCAGGCCCCCGCCGCATTGACCAGTACCGCGGCGCGAAACGTCCCCGCGGGCGTCTCGATGCTCCACTGGCCCGTGTCGCGCTGGGCGGCCTGCAGTGCGGCGCCGGTCACGAGATCCGCCCCGCCCCGCCGCGCGGTCGCCAGGTCGTGCGCATGCAGCCCGGCGACGTCGATATAGGCGCAGCTCGGCTCATGCACGCCGAGCGTCCAGTCGGGGCGAAGGCCGGGGAGGAACGCCGCAGGATCGACCCGGTCGAGCTGCACATCGCTGTCGGCGAATTCGGCGAGGAACCGGTCGATCGCGGGCGCGTCCTGCGCACGGCCGATATGGAGCGAACCCAGCGGCTGGAGATGCCCCCCGGCCCTGAGCACCGGCCCCGAGGCGGTCGTCAGCGGCTGGATGTCGGGGCCACCATAGGTTTCCGACCAGAAGGCCGCGGACCGCCCCGTCGCGTGGTAGCCCGGCATATCCTCCGCCTCGAGCAGCAGCACGCGCGCATGCGGCGCTAGTAGCGCGGCGAGGCTGACCCCGGCCATTCCCGCGCCGACGATCGCGACGTCGTAGACGCTCATCGGCGCGGCACCGTGTCGTCGAGAAACGCGTCGAGCGCGGCCAGCGCGCGGTCGCGTACGGCATCCGATTCGCGCAGGATCTCATGCGCCGATTCAGGCCCGAACCGCACCAGCCGCGCGTCGCGCAGCCGCTCGACGATCCGGACCGCGGCATGTGGATCGACCAGCTTGTCGGCATCCGCGAGCAGCATCAGCACCGGCGTCGCGATCGTCTCGACGCGCGGATCGCAGGCGAGCGCGGCGGACCCGGCGAATGCTTCGGACAGCCAAGTCCAACTCGGCGGACCGAGCTGCAGGTCGGGCTGCGCCTCGTGCCACCAGCGTTCGTCGTGATAGCGGTCGGCGTCATGGGTGAGCAGACGCTGACGCGAGGCGACGGGGCCGGGCCGCTCGTTCTGGCGCCAGGCCGCACGGATCGGCGCACGCCGCGCCATGTAGCGCGCGATCCGGCCGCTCAGCCGCGCGCCGAGGGGAGAGCGCAGTCCCAGCATCGGTGCGACGAGGATCGCCGCCGCCGGGTCGATCGTCCCCGCCGTCAGCGCGCGCATCACCATCAGCCCACCCATCGAATGGCCAAGGATCGCTGTCGGAATGCCGCTATCCCCTTCGCCGCGCCACTGCTGCCAGAAGCCGGCGAGATCGGCATCGTAGGTCGCGAAGTCGTCGACATGGCCGACATAGGGGTCGGGGGACAGCCGCCCCGACCCGCCCTGCCCGCGCCAGTCGAGCGAGGTCACCGACCAGCCGACGCTGCGCAGATGCGCGATCGTCTCGAGATATTTCTCGAAACTGTCGCCGCGACCGGCCTGGAAGAGAAAACGTCCGCGCGGGTTCGGTGCCGGCCAGTCGAACCGCCTCAGGCTCCAGCCATCGGCAGCGATCCAGCGACTGACGCGGGCATCGTCGGGAATCGCGCGCCGACTCGCGGCTGGCACGATCGGTGCGACGGTGGTGCGGGCATGCGGACGGGCCGGACCGGAGGCGGGCCCGGAGGTCGGATCAGAATCGAACATCGGCGACACAGTTACTTTTTCGAAAGCCATACCCGCTAAATGTAGTGCATGGGGTCGACGTTTACTCTTCCAATTCTACTTTTTCTGCTCGCCGGGCTGCTTGTCCTCGCTGCGATCGAGGACGCGCGGACGCGGGAGATCGCCAATGCGAAGACCGCCGCGATCGTGCTGCTCGCGCCATTATGGTGGTGGGCCAACGGCCTGTCGCCCTGGCCCGACATGGCGATCCAGATCGGCATCGCGGCTGCGGTCTTCGCGCTGTTCTGCATCGCGTTTCATTTCGGGCTGATGGGCGGCGGCGACGTCAAGCTGATCGTCGCGCTGTCGCTGTGGCTGCCGTTCGGCGCGTTCATGGCGATGCTGATGGTGATGTCGATCGCGGGCGGCGTGCTGACCGCGGGGATGCTGATCGCAAGGAAGCTAGCCATGCGGCGCGCCGATTCGGGCGTCAAAAACGCCGCGATCGAGGTGCCCTACGGCATCGCGATCGCTTTTGCAGGGCTGGTCGCGGTCCACGAACCACTCCTTAACTCCCTGCGGTAGATACTTAATGTTCGATCAATCACACGGCGCCCGAAAGGCACGATGAGTCATGGATAGTCGCAAGCTCATATTGCTGGTCGGTGCGTTGATCGTGGCGGCGGTCACGGCCTTCTTCGCCCGCACGCTGATCGCGGGCAGCGCAGCCCCGCAGGCGACCGCGGTGGCGATGCAGCCCGTCGTGATCGACGGCCCGGAAGTGCTGGTCGCGACTCGGGCGCTACCGGTCGGCACGATCCTCGATGCGACCGCATTGAAGTTCCAGCCTTGGCCCAAGGAGCTGGTCGACAACGCCTATTACCTGAAGGACAAGACCGACCTGAAGGCGCTGCAGGGCACCGTGGTGCGCAACATGATCACCGCGGGTCAGCCGGTGACGCAGGGCGCGCTGGTCAAGCCCGGCGACCGCGGCTTCCTCGCGGCGGCGCTCGGGCCCGGCATGCGCGCGGTGACGGTCCCCGTCTCGGAACAGGCATCGGTCGCGGGCTTCGTGTTTCCGGGCGATCGGATCGATCTGGTGCTGACCCAGGCGGTGGCGGGCGGCGGCGACGGCGATCCGCTGAAGGTGTCGGAGACGATCATGCGCAACGTGCGCGTGCTCGCGACCGACCAGCGTACCGACAACAAGGTCGGCGACGACGGCAAGACCGTCGTCAGCACCTTCTCGACGGTCACGGTCGAGACGACGCCCAAGATGGCCGAGGAGATCGCGGTCGCGCAGACGGTGGGCACGCTGTCGCTGTCGCTGCGGTCGATCGCGGACAATGCGGGCGAACTCGAGGACGCGATCGCGTCGGGCAGCGTGAGCGTGCCCGCGGGGTCGGATCCCAAGGCGGAGCGCGCGATGCTGCTGCGTCTCGCGAGCCAGCCCTCGTCGGGCGCGAGCAGCTACGTCACCGGCGCGGACGTGTCGCGCTACCAGCGCAGCACCGTGCCGGGCAAGGCGGTCGCATCCGGCGGTCCGGGCGGCTCGGCACAGATGATGATGCCGGCTGGCGTACCCGGCGGCGCGCCGGCGGGAGCCCCTTCGGGCGCGATCGCGTCGGGCCCGGTCGTCCGGGTCGCCCGCGGCAACAGCATGACCATCGTTCCGGTGGGGGGGAAGTAAGATGCGTACGAGCATGACAGGGATGCGGGCGTCGCTCGGCTGGTCGTTCGCCGCGGTGCTCGCCGCGGCAGGCACCGCGCCCTCCGCGCCGGCCATCGCGCAGGCGCAGGTCTCGGCCGCTCCCGCCGGGCTGGTTCAGGTCAATACCGGGCGTGGCCGGCTGGTGACGCTGTCGCGGCCGATGAGCGACCTCTTCGTCGCCGACGACACGATCGCCGACGTCCAGGTCCGCTCGCCGACCCAGCTCTACATCTTCGGCAAGAAGACCGGCGAGACGACGATATCGGCGACGGCCAAGGGCGGCGCGATCGTCTACAGCTCGACGGTGAGGGTCGGCAACAATCTCGATTCGGTCCAGCAGATGCTCGGGCTGGCGATGCCCGATGCGCAGGTCGTCGCGACGCCGATGAACGGGCTGGTCCTGCTCACCGGCACGGTCGCCGCGCCCGAGGATGCAGCGGAGGCCGAACGGTTGGTCCAGGCGTTCGTCGGCGATGCGACCAAGGTCCTGTCGCGGCTCAAGACCGCGACGCCACTCCAGGTCAACCTGCAGGTCCGCGTCGCCGAGGTTTCGCGCAACTTCGTCAAGACGATCGGCGTCAATATTGCGTCAGTTGATCGGACGGGCGGATTTCAGTTCGGCGTGGCGCAGGGCCGAGCCGGGACGTTCAACCCAGGAGGCCCGCTGGGGGTGGGCTTCAACATAGCTCCTTCCAATGGCAGCCTGCTGGAGAAAGCCACCAGCGGCAGCACCTTGGGGTTTGCCGGCAAACTTCTTGGTCTGGATCTTCTCGGTGCGCTCGATGTCGGTGAGACGACAGGACAGGTCTCCACGCTCGCCAACCCGAACCTCACCGCGCTGTCGGGCGAGACCGGGACGTTCCTCGCGGGCGGCGAAGTGCCGATCCCGATCGCGCAGGCGCTGGGCACGGTGTCGGTCGAGTATAAGCAATATGGCGTCAGCCTCGCCTACACCCCGACCGTGCTCTCGGACGGTCGCATCTCGTTGCGCGTCCGCCCCGAAGTGTCGCAGCTCGATTATTCCAACGCGGTCACGCTGAACGGCACGCGGGTGCCGGGGCTGACGACGCGGCGGACCGAGACGACGGTCGAGCTCGGCTCGGGCCAGAGCATGATGATCAGCGGGCTGCTGTCGAACAACCACAACAACACCTACGACAAGACGCCGGGGCTCGCGAGCCTGCCGATCATCGGTGCGCTGTTCCGGTCGAACAGCTTCCAGCGCAACGAGACCGAGCTGGTGGTGATCATCACCCCCTATCTGGTCAAGCCGGTCAACAATCCGGCCGACATCGCGCTGCCCACCGATGGCTACAAGGCACCGACCGATGCCGGTCGGGTCCTGCTCGGCGATCTCGGCGGCGGAACGACCGGCGGGCGCCGGCCGGTGCCGAGCGTCGCGCCGATGGGCTATGCGAACCCCGCGATCGGCGCTGCCGCCCCGGTCGGCCCCATCCCAATCCGCGACCCGCAGCAGCCGGCCATCCAGACGGGCACCAAGCCGAAGACGAGCAAGGGCGCCGCACCGATGCCCGGCTTCTCCAACTGATTCCGCGCCGCGCCATGTTTCAAGGACTCCGCACGATGACGAAACACCCGATCCTGCTGCTATCGCTCGGATCCGCGCTGCTGCTCGACGGCTGCATGGGAACCGAGAATCGTGGTCTCGAATCGGTCCACCAGCCGGTCGTGAGCCGCGCCAACTATGCGCTCGACCTCGGCACCGCCGGCGGCACGCTGGCGCAGGGCGAGGCGCGGCGGCTGGCGGGATGGATGACAACGATGCGGGTCGGCTATGGCGACCGCGTCGCGATCGACGATCCTGCAGGCGAAGCACCGATGGCGCGCGCCGAGATCGCCGACGTCGTCGCGGGCTATGGCCTGTTGCTGTCCCCCGACACCCCGGTCACGCAGGCGCCGGTCAGCCCCGGCGCGATCCGGATCGTCGTCACGCGGATGCGCGCCGATGTCCCCGGCTGCCCCGACTGGTCGCGCGACGCGAGCATCGACATCGCCAGCCATACCTCGTCCAACTATGGGTGCGCGATGAACCGCAACCTCGCGGCGATGGTCGCGCGGCCCGAGGATCTGGTCCGCGGCTCCGGCGACGCCGAGACCTATGACCCGGCCTCCTCGTTCAAGGCGATCGATGTGTATCGCCGCGCGGTGCCGACCGGCGCAAACAACGCGCTGCGGTCCGAAACCGCAGGGGGCAAGTGATGAACGCACCCTGGAAGCCCGCAGGCATCGCGCACCGCGAACCCTTCGCCGCCTATGTCTGCGACGAGGCGACCGCCGAGGCACTGCGCCCGATCGCGGCCGAACTCGGCTGGTCGGTCGACAAGGTCAGCAAGGGTGGCCTGCGCAACGCGATCCAGTCGCTGTCGGTGTCCGCCAGCCCGCAGATCCTGTTCGTCGACCTCGCTGAATCGGGCGATCCGCTCAACGACATCAACGCGCTCGCCGAAGTGTGCGAGCCCGGCACGGTGGTGATCGCGGCAGGCCAGGTGAACGATGTCCGGCTCTACCGCGATCTCGTCGCCAGCGGGATCCAGGATTATCTGCTCAAGCCGCTGCATCCCGACATGCTGCGCGAGGCGTTCGGCCATGCGCAGGCGATGCTCAGCGCGCCCAAGCATGTCGAACACGCCCCGGCGCGTCCGCAATGCTCGATCGCGATCATCGGCACGCGCGGCGGCGTCGGCGCATCGACGATCGCGACGTCGGTCGCCTGGCTGATCGCGGAGAAGGAACAGCGCGCGACCGCGCTGCTCGATCTCGACGTGCATTTCGGCACCGGCGCGCTGTCGCTCGATCTCGAGCCGGGCCGCGGGCTGACCGATGCGATCGAGAATCCGAGCCGGATCGACGGGCTGTTCATCGAGCGCGCGATGGTCAAGGCGTCGGAGAAGCTGTCGGTGCTGAGCGCGGAGGCGCCGATCAACGCGCCGCTAATGACTGACGGCGCCGCCTTCTACCAGCTGCAGGAGGAGATGTGCGCGGCGTTCGACTGCACCATCGTCGACCTGCCGCGCGGTATGCTGGTCCAGCATCCGCATCTGATCAGCGAGGTCCACCTCGCGGTGCTCGTCACCGACCTGACGCTGGCGGCGGCGCGCGACACGATCCGCCTGCTGTCGTGGATGAAGTCCAACGCGCCGAAGACCCGGGTGCTCGTGCTCGCCAACCGGATGCATGCCGGCGGCCAGCTCGAGATCAGTCGCAAGGATTTCGAGGGCTCGATCGAGCGGCGGATCGATCATGTCGTGGTGTTCGACCAGAAGCTCGCGGCACAGGCCGCCAAGCTCGGCAAGCCGATCGTCGAGGCCGGCAAGACGTCGAAGACGATCGCGCCGATCGTCGCGCTCGTCACCGAACTGATGGTCGCGGTCGATGCCACCGGTACGGAGGCGGCGAGCGCCAAGACGCCTCGCCGGTCGGGCGGCGTCTCGCTGCTCGGCAAGTTCAGCGACCTGAAGGGGCTGATGGCCAAGCGGGCGACCAAGTCGTGACGCCGCGCGGGTCGCGGATGCGCGCCGATCGGGCGCAGAGGGCCTAGGCGGCGATGGACATGCTTCCCGTCATCATGGTCGCGCTGGGCGGCTGCACCGTGCTCGGCCTGCTGGTGTTCGCCTTTGCCGGTCCCTCCACCGGGCGCGCCCAGACACGCCGGGTCGCGTCGCTGCGTCTGCGCCACGGCGATGGCGTTGCCATGCCCGAGGCGCAGATGCGGCGGATCGCGATGGCGGGCGACACGCGGATGGATCTGGCGGTCGGGCGGTTCCTGCCCAACCGTGCCGAGCTTGCCAAGCGGCTGGCGATGACCGGCAAGGACTGGACCGTCGGACAATATGGCATGGCGACCGCGGGGCTGACGCTGGTCGTCGCGTTCCTGATGCTGGTGCGTGGCATGCCGATCTTCCTCGCGCTGTTCGTCGGCCTGTTCGTCGGCATCGGCATCCCGCATCTGGTGGTCGGCAAGGTCCTCAAGCGCCGGGTGGCCAAGTTTACGCAGAAGTTTCCCGACGCGATCGAGTTGCTGGTACGCGGCTTGCGCTCCGGTCTGCCGATCAGCGAGACGATCGGCGTCGTCGGCGCCGAGGTCGATGGTCCGGTCGGCGAGGAATTCCGATCGGTCAGCGACAAGATGAAGATTGGCCGGACGATGGACGTCGCGCTCCAGGAAACCGCGGACCGGCTCGGCACGCCCGAATTCCAGTTCTTCGTCATCACCATCGCGATCCAGCGCGAGACCGGCGGCAATCTGGCCGAGACGCTCGCCAATCTCGCCCACGTATTGCGGATGCGCGCGCAGATGAAGCTGAAGATCAAGGCGATGTCGTCCGAATCCAAGGCGTCGGCCTATATTATCGGCGCGCTGCCGTTCATCGTGTTCGGGCTGATCTGGTTCATCAACGGTACGTACATGCAGAAGTTCTTCATCGACGAACGGCTGATGGTGATCGGCATGGGCGGGCTGTGCTGGATGGCGATCGGGTCGTTCATCATGTCCAAGATGATCAGCTTCGAGATTTAGGAGCAGGATGATGGGTGAGACCGCCGGACCTATGCTGCTCGGATTCGACGTCCTTTGGGTCGCGACGATCCTGTCGGGAATCGCCGCCTTCGCGGTGATGGTGGCGATCTATGCCGCCACCACGGTCAGCGATCCGATGGCCAAGCGGGTCAAGGCGCTCAACGATCGTCGTGAACAGTTGAAAGCGGGCATCACCGCCTCGACCAAGCGCCGTGCCAAGCTCGTGCAGCGCCACGATGCCGCCGACCGTATGCGCGGCTGGCTGTCGTCGATGAAGGTCCTGCAGGACAGCCAGGTCAAGGCGGTCCAGGTCAAGCTGGCGCAGGCGGGGATCCGCTCGAAGGAATGGGCGCCCGCGGTGATCTTCGGCCGGCTCGTCCTGCCGATCGTGATCGGCGGCGCGATGGTCATCTGGGTCTATGGCACGGACGGCTTCGCGACGTGGAGCCCGCTCAAGAAATACGGTCTCGTCGCGGTCAGCTTCATCCTCAGCTACAAGGCCCCCGACCTGTATCTCGACAACAAGATCACCAAGCGCACCGATGCGATCCGCAAGGGCTTGCCCGACGCGCTCGACCTGCTGGTGATCTGCGCGGAGGCGGGGCTGACGATCGATGCGGCGTTCCACCGCGTGGCGCGCGAACTCGGCCGCGCCTATCCCGAACTGGGCGAGGAATTCACGCTGACCGCGATCGAACTGGGCTTCCTGACCGACCGGCGCAGCGCGTTCGAGAATCTCGCCGGCCGTGTGAAGCTCGACGCGGTGAAGGGCGTCGTCACGACGATGGTCCAGACCGAGAAATACGGCACCCCTCTCGCCTCGGCACTCCGCGTGCTGTCGAACGAGTTTCGCAACGAACGGATGATGCGCGCCGAGGAAAAGGCCGCGCGGCTGCCGGCGATCATGACCGTGCCGCTGATCCTGTTCATCCTGCCCGTGCTGTTCGTCGTCATCCTCGGGCCGGCGGCCTGTTCGATCTCGGATGCGTTGCTCAAGAGCTGAGGCAACCCCAGCCGCAGCGGTTCGTTGAGCCCCCGTAACAGGAGGGTTTTCACGATGCCGTTGTTTTCCACACCGACGCAGTTCGCCGCACTGGGGCTGGTCCTGATCGCGGGCTGGCTGCTGGGCCTCGCCAGCCATCCCGGCGGCAAGAAGTGGAAGGCGCGCTATCTTGCCGAGCGCGATGCGCATGGCGCGACCCGTAAGGAGACCGACCTGCGCGCGAGTGCCGCCGAACAGCGTGCGGTCGAGGCCGAGCATGAGAATGCGCGGCTGGTGAAGGCGGCAGCGGCAGCGCCGGTGGCGGCCCCCGTGGCAGCGCCCGTTGCACGGACGACGGCGGCGCCTGTCTCGCGTGATCGGGATGTGGCCTATTCGGACGGCTATGCGACGGGCCGACCGGCCTATGCGAGCGACGGGTCAAAGCGCGGCTGGTTCGACTTCAACCAGCGTCGGTGAGCGTTCGGGGGGGCGTTGTTCCCCCACTCCTCGTTTTCCCGCGAAGGCGGGAGCCCAGTCTGGATCCCCGCCTTCGCGGGGAAACACTCTTTTGCACTACCCCGGCGGAAGCCGGGGCCCAGTTGGGGATGTTTGGTAACTGTGGACGGTCCCTAGTTACTCTCGACATTCCACCTGGGCCCCGGCCTTCGCCGGGGTGGCGTTTATCGGGTGAGTTGGACGTTACTGCTTGTTGAGCGCAGCCTGCGCCGCCGCGAGCCGCGCAATCGGCACGCGGTACGGGCTCGCCGACACGTAATCGAGCCCGACCTTCTCGCAGAACGCGATGCTCGCCGGATCACCGCCATGCTCGCCGCAGATGCCGAGCTTGATGCCCGAGCGCGTCTTGCGGCCACGCTCTGCGGCGATCTCGATCAGTTCGCCGACACCCTCGACGTCGATGCTGACGAACGGGTCCTTCGCATAGATGCCCTGTTCGACATAGGCGCCGAGGAACCGCGCCGCGTCGTCCCGGCTGACGCCCAGAGTCGTCTGCGTCAGGTCGTTGGTGCCGAACGAGAAGAACTCGCCGACTTCCGCGATCTCCCCTGCCCGCAGTGCGGCGCGGGGCAGCTCGATCATCGTGCCGACCAGATATTCGATCGTCCGGCCCTTGTCGGCGAACACCGCCTGCGCCGCCTTGTCGACGACCGCCTTCATCAGCTCCAGCTCGCGGCGGGTCGCCACCAGCGGGATCATGACCTCGGGGATCGGGGCCGCGCCAGACTTCTCCGCGACGTCGACCGCCGCCTCAAAGATCGCACGCGCCTGCATCTCGTAGATTTCGGGATAGGTCACGCCGAGACGACAGCCGCGATGGCCGAGCATCGGGTTGAACTCGTGCAGCTCGGCCGCGCGACGCTTCAGCGTGTCGACGTCGATCCCCGCCGCGGTCGCGACCTCGGCGAACTCGGACTCCTCGTGCGGCAGGAATTCGTGGAGCGGCGGATCGAGCAGGCGGATCGTCACCGGCAGCCCGGCCATCACCTCGAGGATCTCGGTGAAGTCCTTGCGCTGTTCGGGCAGCAGCTTCTCGAGCGCGGCGCGGCGGCCCTTCTCGTCGCTCGCCAAGATCATCTGGCGGACGTTGGTGATGCGGCTGCTCTCGAAGAACATGTGCTCGGTGCGGCACAGCCCGACGCCTTCCGCGCCGAACTCGCGCGCGACCCGGCAATCCTCGGGCGTCTCGGCATTGGCGCGGACCTTGAGGCGACGAACCTCGTCCGCCCAGGTCATCAGCGTGCCGAAATCACCCGACAGCTCGGGCTGCACGGTCGCGACCGCGCCGATCATCACCTCGCCGGTGCTGCCGTCGATCGTGAGCAGGTCGCCCTCCTTCACCTCGCGGCCGCCGCAGCGCATGATCTTCGCCTTGGTGTCGATCGACAGCGTCCCCGCGCCCGAGACGCACGGGCGCCCCATGCCGCGTGCGACGACCGCCGCATGGCTGGTCATCCCGCCGCGTGCGGTCAGGATGCCGCGCGCGGCGTGCATCCCATGAATGTCGTCGGGCGAGGTTTCGGTCCGGACGAGGATCACCGCGACGCCGTCGGCGGCCTTCTTCTCCGCCGCATCCGCATCGAACACCACCGCGCCCGAGGCCGCGCCCGGCGAGGCGGGAAGCCCTTTGGTCAGCACGTCGCGCTTGGCATTGGGATCGAGCGTCGGGTGAAGGAGCTGGTCGAGCGCCATCGGCTCGACGCGCAGGATCGCTTCCTCGCGCGTGATCAGGCCCTCATTCGCCATGTCGACCGCGATCTTGAGCGCGGCCTTGGCGGTGCGCTTGCCCGCGCGCGTCTGGAGCATCCAGAGCTTGGTCTTCTCGACCGTGAACTCGATGTCCTGCATGTCGCGGTAATGGTTTTCGAGCGTGTCGAACACGCCCGCGAGCTGGCCGTACACCTCGGGCATCGCCTCTTCCATCGAGGCGGCCTTGGCGCCGGCGTCCTCGCGCGCGACCTTGGTCAGATATTGCGGGGTGCGGATGCCCGCGACGACGTCCTCGCCCTGCGCATTGATCAGGAACTCGCCGTAATAGGCGCGGTCGCCCTTCGACGGATCGCGCGTGAACGCGACGCCGGTCGCCGACGTGTCGCCCATGTTGCCGAACACCATCGCCTGGATGTTGACCGCGGTGCCCCAGCTGGCGGGAATGTCGTTGAGCCGGCGATAGACCTTCGCCCGCTCCGACTGCCACGAACCGAACACCGCGCCGACCGCGCCCCAGAGCTGGTCGTGGACGTCCTGCGGGAAGGGCTTGCCCCAGAGCTTTTCGACGAGGCCCTTATATTCGGTCACCAGCGCGCGCAGGTCGTCCGCGCTCAGCTCGGTGTCGAGCGTGAAGCCCTGATCTTCCTTGGCGATCTCGAGCGCTTCCTCGAACGCGCCGTGATCGAGCTCGAGGACGACGTCGGCGTACATCTGGATGAAGCGGCGATAGCTGTCCCAGGCGAAGCGCGCGTCCTCGGACTTGGCGGCAAGGCCCTCGACCGTCTCGTCGTTGAGCCCGAGGTTGAGGACGGTGTCCATCATTCCCGGCATCGAGGCGCGGGCACCCGAGCGGACCGAAACGAGCAGCGGGTCGGCGGCGTCGCCGAACATCTTGCCGGTCACGCCCTCGATATGCGCGAGGCCGGTGGCGACCTCGTCGCGCAGGCCCTGCGGGAACTGGCCGCCCTCGTCATAATAGACCGCGCAGAAATCGGTCGAGATCGTGAAGCCCGGCGGCACCGGCAGGCCGATCGACGCCATCTCGGCGAGGTTCGCGCCTTTGCCACCGAGCAGGTTCTTGTCGCCCTTGCCGCCGTCCGAAACACCGCCGCCGAAACGGTACACATATTGGGTCATCGCAGGTCCTCTAGGTGTTGTTGCGCGCAAGGCGGCAGAGATTGTCTTTGCAAGCGGGGCGGGTCAGCCCTCGATCTTCGAAAAGTCCGCGACGTTGTGCACTGCGGCGCGAATACGCTCAAGTAGCGCGAGACGGGCGGAGCGCTTGGCGGGATCGGCATCGTTGACGATAACGCTATCAAAGAATGCATCGATCGGCGCCCGCAGCGACGCGAGCGCGGCCATCGCCGCGGCGAAATCTTCGGCCGCGATTGCTGCAGTTGCGCGGGGTTCGGCGGCGTCTAGCGCAGACTGGAGCGCGGTCTCTGCGGGTTCGGGCGCATACTGCTCCCTCTCCCCTGCGCGGAGAGGGGGAGTAGAGGGGGCTTCCTTCTTCAGAATATTGGCCGCGCGCTTGTAGCCGGCGAGCAGGTTCTTCCCATCCTCGGTCGATATAAAATTCGCGAGCGCTTTGGCCCGCGCTTCGACCCGATCAATGCGGTCGTCGCTTCCAGTGCCCCAACCGGTGGAAGCTTGGACATAGTCATAGCGGATGCCGGCTTCACGCAGCTGAACGCCGAGACGATCATGCAGAAAGTCGGAGAGTACTATACCGAGCGCAGCATTCTCTTCCCCAGACCAAGCGCGAGCTGCCGCGTCGATCTTGAACTTGAGATTGGCCGTTTGAATCGTCCGCAAGACACCCAGAGCTGCCCTTCGCAAAGCGAACGGGTCCTTCGAGCCAGTTGGAAACAGCTCGACGGCAAAGAACGAGAATAGCGTATCCAGCTTGTCCGCCAGGCTGACCGCGACCGTCACCGGGTCAGTCGGGACGTCATCGCCCTGCCCGACCGGCTTGTAATGATCGCGGATCGCGGCGGCGACGGCGGGGTGCTCGCCTTGGGCTGCGGCGTAGTAGCCGCCCATCAGGCCCTGCAATTCGGGGAACTCGCCGACCATGCCGGTTACGAGATCCGCCTTGGCGAGACGCGCGGCGCGTTCGGCGAGGGTGGCGAGTTCCGCCCGGGCCTCGGGCGTTTCTTCTGTTCCCCGGCGGAGGCCGGGGTCCAGGTGGGAAGCCTGTTGTGACGGCGCGCCGGCCTCAGCCAAGGCGCCGTTCCCAACTGGGCCCCGGCCTTCGCCGGGGAACAAAGAGGTAGCGGAGGACGAACTCGTACCCCCGACGATACCCTCTTCGACCAACCAGCGTGCGAGCTTGGCGACGCGGTCGACCTTGTCCGCCACCGTACCGAGCTTTTCGTGGAAGACGATCTTCTCGAGCTTCCCCGCCTGCTCTTCGAGCGGCACCTTCAGGTCGGTGTCGTAGAAGAATTTCGCATCCGACAGACGAGCGGCGAGGACCTTGCGGTTGCCCTCGACTATCTTCGCGCCGCCGTCGTGCGCGGCGATGTTAGCGGTACAGACGAACGCGTTCGCCAGCGTCCCGTCGGCGCTGCGGCACACGAAATATTTCTGGTTCACGCGCGCGGTAAGCTGGATCACCTCGGGCGGCACGTCGAGAAACGCCGGATCGAACCGGCCGAGCAGCGGGATCGGCCATTCGGTGAGCCCGGCATTCTCGGCGACGAGGCCCTCGTCCTCGATCAGTTCGAGCCCGGCCTGCATCGCAGCCTCGCGCGCGTGATCGCGGATCAGCGTCGCGCGCTCGTCCTGGTCGACGATGACGTGGCAGGCGCGCAGCTTCTCGACATAGTCGTGTGCGCCGCCGATCGTGATCTGGTACGGATGGTGGAAGCGATGGCCGAGCGTGGCGGCGCCGCTTGCGATGCCGGCGATCTCGAACGGCACGATCTCTTCGCCGAGCAGCGCGACGATGCCCTGCAGCGGGCGGACCCATCGCAGCGATTCGGTGCTGGCGGACGCATCGCCCCAGCGCATCGACTTGGGCCAGGGAAACGCGCGGACGATCGCGGGGATCGTCTCGGCAAGCACGTCCGCGGTGGCGCGGCCGGGCTTTTCGGTGACCGCGAAGAACGTGCCGCCGCGATCGACCAGTTGCTCGCGCGTGAGACCGGTCTTGCGCAGGAACCCTTCGAACGCCTGCGGGGGGGCCGACGTCTTGGGGCCCTTCACCTCTTCAGACACCGCAGCAGTCTCGATCGGCAGATCGCGCGCGATCAGCGCCAGGCGGCGTGGCGTCGCGTAGGTGACGATGGCGCTGGTGGCGATGCCGGCCTTGGCGAGCTCGGCGCTGAACAGCCTGGCGAGATCATCCCGCGCCTTCGCCTGCATCCGTGCGGGAACTTCTTCGGAGCGGAGTTCTAGGAGAAAATCGGTCATTTGGATTCGCACGCGAAGAAGGGAGAATTTTGTTCACGCGGAGACGCGGAGACGCGGAGCAGAAGGGGAGAAGAAAGGTTTGGGGCGCTGCGCGCGGCTGTTCGACGCCGTAGGCGTCTCTCACCATGCTGGATCGTGGGCGCTAGACCGCAGAAGCGCGACACGTCGCCGACCCTCTTCTCCGCGGCTCCGCGTCTCCGCGTGAACCCATCTTCTACCACGCGTATCACGCCGCCCATCCGTGTTTGTCCATCCAGGCGGCGCAGGCGCCTTTCGCCAAGTCGCGGACGCGGCCCATATAGGCCTGGCGTTCGGCGACCGAGATCACCCCGCGCGCCTGCAGCAGGTTGAAGATGTGGCTGGCCTTGATCGCCTGCTCATAGGCCGGGATCGGCAGCTTGTGGCTCAAGCTGTTCTCGCATTCGGCGACGTGCTTGCGGAACTGGTCGAACAGCGAGTCCGTGTCGGCGACCTCGAAGTTCCACTTCGACATCTCCTGCTCGTTTTCCAGGAACACCTCGCCATAGGTCACCCCGGCGTCGTTGAACGCGAGGTCGTAGACGCTGTCCTTGTCCTGGATATACATCGCGAGCCGCTCGAGCCCGTAGGTCAGCTCGCCCGCGACGGGCTTCATGTCGAAGCCGCCCATCTGCTGGAAATAGGTGAACTGGGTCACCTCCATGCCGTCGCACCAGACCTCCCAGCCGAGCCCCCACGCGCCGAGCGTCGGGCTTTCCCAGTCGTCCTCGACGAAGCGGATGTCGTGCTTCAGCATGTCGATGCCGATCGCAGCGAGCGAGCCCAGATACAGCTCCTGGAGGTTCGCAGGGCTCGGCTTCAGGATCACCTGATACTGGTAATAATGCTGGAGCCGGTTCGGATTTTCGCCATAGCGGCCATCCGTGGGACGGCGACAGGGCTGGACGAACGCGGCATTCCACGGTTTCGGCCCGAGCGCGCGCAGCGTCGTGGCGGTGTGGAACGTGCCCGCGCCCATTTCCATGTCATAGGGCTGCAGGATCAGGCACCCGTGATCGCTCCAATAGTCATGGAGCGTGAGGATCATGCGCTGGAAGCTAAGAGGCTTTTTCGGGGGCTGGGTCACGCGCGGGCTTTGGCGGATGGGGGTGCGCGAGGCAAGTGGTGCGTTGCGATCGCGCATCCTACATGGGGCCGACCAACGATGAGGATGCCCTGGCCTTGAAGCTGTTTTCGAAGATCGTCTCGTTCCGTTCGGCACTGTCCGCGATCGCGATGGCGTTCGCCCTCCCCGCCTGCGCGCAGGTCGCACCCAAGCCCGCGCAGACGGCGAACGATGCCGATCCCGCCTTGTGGGTGGTGAAGGACAAGGACACGACGATCTACCTGTTCGGGACGATCCACGTGCTCAAACCCGGCATGACGTGGTTCGACGAGGCGGTGAAGACCGCGTTCGACCGCTCGCAGCAGGTCGTGCTCGAGCTGGTGATGCCCGATCCCGCCAAGATGCAGACCCTGGTCATGGCGACCGGCGTGACGAAGGACGGGCCGACGTTGACCGAGCAGATCCCGGCGGACAAGCGCGCCGCCTATGCCAAGGCGGTGACCGATCTCGGGCTGCCGGCGAACGCGTTCGACCGGTTCCGCCCGTGGCTCGCGGCGACCAACCTGTCGATCGCGCCACTGTCGAAGCTTGGCTATGATGCGGCGAACGGGCCCGAGCAGGTGATCACTGCCGCGGCCAAGGCGGCGGGCAAGCCGGTGACGGGCCTGGAGACCGCGGAGCAGCAGCTGGGCTATTTCGGCGGGCTGTCGCAACAGGCGCAGCTGCAGTTCCTCGGCAGCACGATCGACGAACTGCCCAAGCTCGAGACGACGATGGCGACGATGGTCGACGAATGGGCGAAGGGCGATCCCGAGGCGCTCGCACGCGAAATGAATGAAAGCCTCAAGGATTCGCCCGAGGTGGCGAAGGTGCTGCTGGTGGATCGCAATGCGCGCTGGGCGGAGTGGGTCGCGAATCGCATGAAGTCGCCGGGGACGGTGTTCGTCGCGGTCGGCGCCGGCCATCTGGCGGGGCAGGACAGCGTTCAGGCGCAACTGGCGAAGCTAGGCATGAAGGCAGAGCGAGTTACGTATTGAGCGACTTACCCTCTCCCCTCGGGGGAGAGGGAGGGAGGAGCCGTAGGCGACGGAAGGGTGAGGGCACGCGTCTGTGGCAGACCGTGCCCTCACCCTCCCACACGCAAGTGCGTGCGGGCCCCTCCCTCTCCCCCGCGGGGGAGAGGGAGAATATTGCGTTTGCGCTCTTCTTCCGCTATGCGCCCGCGCTTCCGGTCCATGGTCATCCCTGGAGGCGTGGGCGGGAAGAACAACAAACGAGTTTCGGAGAATATCGATGAGCGACCAGTTGACGCTCGCAGCCGAGACGCGTGACCGGGTTGGCAAGGGAGCCTCCCGGGCGCTGCGTCGTGATGGCCGCGTGCCTGCCGTGATCTACGGCCTGAACAAGGAACCCACCTCGGTTCACCTCGAGGAAAAGGCGCTGATGAAGGCGCTGATGACCGGCCACTTCATGAATTCGGTCGTGATGGTCAACGGCGTGCGCACGCTGCCGAAGGACGTTGCGTTCCACCCGGTCACGGATCGCCCAATCCATGTCGACTTCCTGCGCATCGGCGAGCATTCGACCGTCACCGTCGCGGTGCCGATCGTGTTCACCGACGAGGACGACGCACCGGGCATCAAGAAGGGCAAGGGCGTCCTCAACATCACGCGCCATGAGGTCGAGCTGGTCGTCGACGCATCGGACATCCCGAGCGAGATCTCGATTTCGCTAGCCGGCATGGAAATCGGTGATTCGATTCACATCAGCGACGTGACGCTGCCCAAGGGCGCGACGCCCGCGATCGACGACCGCGACTTCGCGATCGCCACGATCGTGCCGCCGACCGTCCCGACCGTCGAGGACGAAGAGCTCGAGGCTGAAGTCGCCGAGGCGCAGGCTGCTGAGGCTGCTTCGGACGAAGAGCCCGTGGTCGAGCCGAACGACGACAACAACGACGACGACAAGATCACGCCGCAGAAGAAGGACTAATCTCCTTCGTCTTCGGACGATCTGGCGGGCGGGAAAGCTAGGGCTTTCCCGCCCGTTTCGTTTTGCAAGCCATTCCGCCCACCCAGAAAACCGTCATCCCCGCGCAGGCGGGGATCCAGACCCTCGGACCTTCCTATGGAATCGAGAGGTTTGCCACTATGGGTTCCCGCCTCCGCGGGAATGACGATTTGGGGCGCGGGCAACGATCGTTTTTGGAGAATAGCACGTGCAGATCTGGGCGGGACTCGGCAATCCGGGGGCGCAATATGCGATGCACCGGCACAATGTCGGGTTCATGGTCGCCGACGCGATCGCCGCGGTGTACGGCTTCGGCGCGGTCAAGAAGCAGTTCCAAGGCTGGACCCAGGAGGGCCGGATCGGCACGCAGAAGATCCTGCTGCTGAAGCCCGCGACCTTCATGAACGAGAGCGGCCGCGCGATCGGCGAGGCGCTGCGCTTCTACAAGCTGGACGTCGACGCACTGACGGTGTTCCACGACGAGCTCGACATCGCCCCCTTCCGCGTCAAGGTGAAGACCGGCGGCGGGACCGCGGGGCATAACGGGCTGCGATCGACCGACCAGCATCTGGGCCCCGATTTCCGTCGCGTGCGGCTCGGGATCGGGCATCCGGGGCACAAGGACCGCGTCACCGGCTATGTGCTCGGCAATTACGCCAAGACCGAGATCGAGCCGCTGTCCGACATGCTCGGCGCGATCGCCGCGGAGGCGGCATGGCTGGCGGCGGGCGACGACGTCCGCTTCATGAACGACGTCGCTGTGAGGATGCAACCATGACCACCCGCTCGCTGTTCGCCACGCGCTTCTACGAGGCCGATCTCGGCGACGATGATCTGGTCGAGGAGCTGGAGGACGCCTCGCGCGAACTGGCCAAGGAGGACCGCGCCGGGATCGGCTGGTCCAAGGCGCATGGCTATCGCGGGTACACGTCCTACGCCTCGCTGAACGACCTGCCGCTGCGCGACCCGCGCTTCGGCGATCTGGTGCGGCTGCTCAACAAGCATGTCGCCGCGTTCGCCAGGGACTGCGCGTTCGATCTGGGCGGGCGGAAGCTGAAGCTCGACAGCCTGTGGGTGAACGTCCTGAAGCCGGGCGGCGCGCATTCTGGGCATATCCACCCGCACAGCGTCGTGTCGGGGACGATGTACGTGACGATTCCGGAAGGGGCCGGCGCGCTGAAGCTGGAGGATCCGCGGCTGCCGATGATGATGGCCGCGCCGACCCGGCTCGACGACGCGCCGGAGGATCTGCGGACGTTCGTCTATGCGGTGCCGAAGCCGGGCAGCGTGTTCCTGTGGGAGAGCTGGCTGCGTCACGAGGTCGTGCCCAATGTCGCCAAGGGCGAGCGGATCAGCATCAGTTTCAATTATCGGTGGTGATCGGGGCGGCTGAGACAGTTCGGCAGGCAAAGCACCACCCCGGCGAAGGCCGGGGCCCAATTAAGGAACGTCGCTAACGAAGGATTGCCCTTCATCAGATTGGCCTTCCCATTTGGGCCCCGGCCTTCGCCGGGGTGGTGGTGTTGCCGTATCTTTCCCCTCCCCTTCAGGGGAGGGTTGGGGTGAAGCTTAGCCACAAATGATGACCCTTACGGCAATGCCCCACCCCGCCCCTCCCTTGAAGGGGAGGGAGTAGAAGTGGTTACGCCGTCTTCATCGACGCCATGTCGATGACGAAGCGGTACTTCACGTCGCTCTTGACCATGCGGTCATAGGCCGGCTCGATCTCGTCCATCTTGATCATCTCGATGTCCGAGACCAGCCCGTGCTCGTTGCAGAAATCGAGCATTTCCTGGGTCTCCGCGATCCCGCCGATCAGCGAGCCTGCCAGCTGGCGACGGCGGAAGATCAGGTTGCCGACCGACGGCGACGGGTGCGGCTCGGCAGGCACGCCGACCAGGGTCATCGTGCCGTCGCGCTTGAGCAGCTCGAGGAACGGGTCGAGATTGTGCGGCGCAGCAACGGTGTTGAGGATGAAGTCGAAGCTGTTCGCATGCTCCGCCATCGCATCGGCGTCCTTCGACACGATCAGGTCCTTGGCACCGAGACGCTTGGCATCGTCGCGCTTGTTCGGCGAGGTCGAGAAGACATAGACCTCGGCGCCCATCGCGTTGGCGATCTTGACGCCCATGTGACCGAGACCGCCGAGACCGACGATGCCGACCTTCTGGCCGGGGCCGACCTTCCAGTGCTTCAGCGGCGAATAGGTCGTGATCCCGGCGCAGAGCAGCGGCGCGACCGCGGCGAGATCGGCCTCGGGATGCGAGACCTTCAGCACGAAGCCCTCGTCGACAACGATATGGTCCGAATAGCCGCCGAAGGTGTGACCGCCGAGCACGGGATCGGGGCCGTTATACGTGCCGACGAACCCGGTCGTCTCGCAATATTGCTCCTCGCCGTCGGTGCAGGACGGGCACTGGCCGCAGCTGTCGACCATGCAGCCGACGCCGGCGATGTCGCCGACCTTGAACTTGGTGACGTCGTCACCAACCGCGGTGACGCGGCCGACGATCTCATGGCCCGGAACGCACGGATACAGTGTGCCTTCCCACTCGCCCTTGGCGGTGTGGAGGTCCGAATGGCAGACGCCGCAGAATGCGATGTCGATCGCGACGTCGGTCTTGCCCGGCGCGCGGCGTTCGAAGCTGAACGGTGCGAGCGGCGTCTCGGGCGACTGGGCGGCGTAGCCCTTGGCGGTGGTGGTCATGCTATTCCTAATTCTGACTGGCAGAGCGCGATATACGCACGGGACTCGCAATATCTACCGAGCGGTACGATAATTTTGCTGCATTGCGGCAATCGTTTAGGTCGATCAGTAGAACGTTGAAATCAGCGACCACCCCGGCGAAGGCCGGGGCCCAGTTGGAAAGGTGGCAGTAACGGCGTGCCGACCTCAATAAGCGACGTCCCCCAACTGGGCCCCGGCCTTCGCCGGGGTGGGAGAGATAAGGGGAGTCGCGCTCGGTCATGTGCGTAGGCGTCCTTGCTGGCGTTCCTTCTCGCCCTGCCCTAAAGCGCCCGCACAATCTTATACCAAGGGCATATCATGGGTTTTCGCTGCGGCATCGTGGGGCTGCCGAACGTTGGCAAGTCCACCCTCTTCAACGCGCTGACGCAGACGGCCGCGGCGCAGGCGGCGAACTATCCGTTCTGCACCATCGAGCCGAACGTCGGCAATGTCGGCGTGCCCGACAAGCGGCTCGACGCGCTGGCAAAGATCGCCGGCTCGCAGAAGATCATCGAGACCCAGCTCGGCTTCGTCGACATCGCCGGCCTCGTGCGCGGAGCGTCGAAGGGCGAAGGGCTCGGCAACCAGTTCCTCGGCAACATCCGTGAGGTCGACGCGATCGTCCACGTGCTGCGCTGTTTCGAGAATGGCGACGTGACTCACGTCGACAACAAGGTCGACCCGATCGCCGATGCCGAGACCGTCGAGACCGAGCTGATGCTGAGCGATCTCGAAAGCCTGGAGAAGCGCGTCCCCAACCTCGCCAAGAAGGGCATGCAGGGCGACAAGGAGGCCAAGATCGGCGCCGCCGTGCTCGGCCAGGCGCTCGAGCTGCTCCGCGAGGGCAAGCCCGCACGGCTGACGGTGCCCAAGGACGAGGACGAGGCGCGCGTGTTCGCACAGGCGCAGCTGCTGACCGCCAAGCCCGTCCTGTACGTCTGCAATGTCGACGAGGGCGATGCCGCGAACGGGAATGCGCTGTCGGCGCGCGTGTTCGAGAAGGCTGCGGCCGAGGGCGCCGAGGCGGTCGTCGTGTCGGCGGCGATCGAGGCCGAGATCGCGACGATGCCCGTCGAGGATCGTGGCGAATTCCTGGGCGAGCTGGGGCTGGAAGAGACCGGCCTCGCTCGCGTCATCACCGCAGGGTACAAGCTGCTCCACCTGCTGACCTTCTTCACGGTCGGCCCGAAGGAGGCACGCGCCTGGACCGTCCATGCGGGCGCGACCGCGCCGCAGGCGGCAGGCGAGATCCACGGCGATTTCGAAAAGGGCTTCATCCGCGCCGAGACGATCGCGTTCGACGACTTCATCGCGCTCGGCGGCGAATCCAAGGCGCGCGAGGCGGGCAAGCTGCGCGCCGAGGGCAAGGCCTATGTCGTCCATGACGGCGACGTGATGCACTTCCTGCACAGCTGATCCCCATATTGTAACGGCCCCTGTGCGCAGGTCGTGCGCCGGGGGCCATGCGTACCGAGCAGGACATACGGCATGACACGAGCGACGTTTTCGGCACTGGCGCTCATGCTCGCGGGCTGCGCCTATCCCCATACGCCGCCTGCCCTCGCGCCGGTGACTCAGGCTGCCCCCGCTACCGCCACCGCCGCTCCTCAGGGCGCGCCGCCGCTGGCGGTCCGGGCACCGGTGACGATCCTCGTGTCGATCGATGGCTTCCGCCCCGACTATCTCGACCGGGGCGTCACGCCGAACCTGAACAGGTTGCGCGCCGGCGGCGTCTTTGCGGCGATGCGACCGTCCTTCCCGAGCGTCACCTTCCCCAATCACTGGACCCTGGTGACCGGGCTCAGACCCGATCGCAGCGGCGTCGTCGGCAACACGATGGAGGATCCCGCGCGGCCCGGTGAGAAATTCACCATGGCGAGCGACGATCCCTTCTGGTGGAGCCAAAGCTCGCCAATCTGGGTCGACGCCGAAAAAGCGGGAATCCGCACCGCAACGATGTTCTGGCCGGGCGCCAATGTCGCGGTCGGCGGTACGCCGAAACCCAACAGCCACGGCGCGATCGACGGCGGCACCCGGCCGCAGGACTGGCAGCAGTTCAACCAGCAGATCAGCGCCACGCAGCGCGTCAACGCGGTGCTCGACTGGATGCGGCGACCGGCCACGATCCGGCCAAAGCTGGTGACGCTGTATTTCGATACCGTCGACGTGGCCGCGCACGACAATGGCCCCGACTCCCCCCTGACCACGCAGGCAGCCGCCGAGGTGGATGGCAGCATCGGCAGCCTCGTCGACGGGCTCGCGACGCTCGGCCAGCCGGCCAATCTGGTCATCGTGTCGGATCACGGCATGGCGGCGACCAGCAGCACGCGCGTCGTCGCGATGGACCGGATCGCGGCACCGGCCGACTATCGCCTTGTCGAGACGGGCGCCTATGCGACGATGTTCGCGGTCCCCGGGCATGAGGCCGCACTCGAGGCCAGACTGCTGCGCAAGCACGACCACCTGCAATGCTGGCGCAAGGCGGAGATCCCGGCGCGGTTCCATTATGGCCGCAATCCGCGCGTCCCGAGCTATCTGTGCCTCGCCGATGTCGGCTGGCGCGTCGATCGGACGACGCCCACCAAGGTCTCGGCCGGCGGCTCGCACGGCTATGACAATGCCGCCCCCGAAATGCGCGCGCTGTTCATCGCCAACGGTCCTGCGTTCATCGGTGGCAAGACCATCGCGAGCTTCGACAATGTCGCGGTCGAGCCACTGCTCCGCGACCTGATCGGGCTGCCCGCGGAACCGGGGCTGGACGGCAACGACGCGCCCTTCCAAAAGGTGCTGCGACGATAGGAGGAGCAGCGGGCGTGCAGTATTTCGAAGATATCGCAGTCGGGGCGACCGCGGCGTTCGGCCACTATCCGGTGACGCGCAACGAGGTGATCGCCTTTGCCGAGAAATACGACCCGCAGCCCTTCCATCTGTCCGACGAGGCCGCGGCAAAGACGCATTTCGGTCGATTGTCGGCAAGCGGCTGGCATAGCTGCGCGATGACGATGGCGATGCTGGTTGAGCATATCGGTGAGCACCGTCAGGCGAGTCTCGGATCGCCCGGGATCGATGAACTCAAATGGCTGAAGCCCGTCTATCCGGGGGACACGCTGCGCTGCGTGACCGAGGTGCTCGACAAACGGGTTTCCGCCAGCCGCCCCGAAATGGGGATCGTGAAGAGCCGGATGCAGGTGTTCAATCAGGACGACGTGATGGTGATGACGTTCGTGTCGAACGCGCTGATGCAGACGCGCCCGACGGGCGCGCCTGCATCCTGATCCGTCACTTCGGGACGGGGACGTTCATATAGGTGCCGCCCCGGCCGCCGCCGCCGCCGCCACGACCGCGGAACCCACCGCCATTGCCGCGCTGCTGACGATATTCACGCCGGTCCTGACGTGCCTCGCCACGATAGCTCTGCCGCGCTTCACGTCGTTCGCCGCGATATTGCTCGCGCGTGATCTGGCCGTCGCGCAGCTGGTTGCGGTCTTCGCGCCGACCCTGACGGAAGTCGCGGTTCGCGCCACGCCGGTCCTGGCGGTAGTCGCGCGCGGCGGGGCTGTTGCCGCGGGCGAAATTGCCCCAGTTGCCGGCACCGCGGTAATTGCCGCGACGCCCCTGCCAATAGCGCTGCTGCGCACCGTTCCAGCGGTGCGGACGACGGTTGCGATCATAGACGTATCCGCCGGTACCCGGGTAATAATAGTCGCCATACCAGCCATAATAGGAGCCGAGCCCGACGCCCGCATAACCAGCGCCGTATCCGCCGCCATAGCCGTCATAATAGCCGTTGCCGTAGCCGCCGCCATAATAGGGATCGCTCGCATAGCCGATCCCGCCGCCGCCATAGCCATACCCATCGGTGCAACCGGCCACGCCGAGGCCGACACCAATGGCGAGACTGACCAGTCCTAGTCGCTTGAAAAACATCGAAAATCTCCCGTACCTGGAGAGCGGACCCAACGCGCCGCTATTGGTCGCACAACAATACCGACCTACCGCAGGTTCCATGAACGACGGCTGACGCGCGCCGGGACCGCAGGTGGGCCATGGGGGCGTGGCGCCGGGACCCAGGCACGGACACGGGCAGCCAGCGGGTCGCCAAACGCGAAACGGCGGACCGGGTTGCCCCGATCCGCCGTCGTTCACGCCCTGATGCCGCGATAGCCGCGGCGCGGGATCAATGCTTCACGTCACGCCAGACGTTCTGATAGGCGCCCCAGGCAAGGCCGCAGAAGACGAGGATGAAGAGGATCGACGCGACGCCGACGGCGTGCCGCGACTCCAGGTTGGGCTCTGCCGTCCAGGTCAGGAAGGCCGAGACGTCGGCCGACATCTGTTCCTTCGTCGCCTTGGTCCCGTCCGCATAGGCGACCTGGTCGTCCGCCGTGATCGGCGGCGGCATCGCGATGTTGAGGTTCGCGAAATACGGGTTGTAGTAGAGACCCTCGGGCGTCTTGATGTCCGGGAACTGCTTGAGCAACGCCGCAGGCTGCGTGGTGTAGCCGGTCAGCAGCGAATGGACATAAGCGGTGCCCTCCTCGCGTGCCTTGGTGATCAGCGAAAGATCGGGTGGCAGTGCGTTGTTGTTGGCGGCACGGGCAGCGACCTCGTTGGCGAACGGCGACGGGAAGCGATCCGACGGGATGTTCTTGCGGGTCGCGGCCTCGCCCGTTTCGGGGTTGATCGTCGGCTGTTCGATCACCCACTGGTTGGCAATCGCCTTAACCTCGGGCTCCGAATAGCCGATCTTCTGGAGATCGCGGAACGACACCAGCCGCAGCGAGTGGCAGGCCGAGCATACTTCCTTGTAGACTTGGAACCCGCGCTGGAGCTGACGGCGGTCGAACTTGCCGAAGACGCCGTTCGAGGCGAGCTCGAGCTCCTTGGGATGCTTGTGCGCGACGCTCTCGGCGGACGGCGCGACGGGGTCGGTGATGACGCCCGACACGCTGCCGAAGAGCGCGATGCCGAGCACCAGCACAAAGGCGGCGCCGACCAGGGATGCGATGAGACGAACCATATATGTATCCTCTAGTCCGTATCAGTGCGCGGGCTTGGGGGAGAGCGCGGTGTGCGCCGGGCTCGTCCCGCCACGCTTGGCCAGCACCGCCTCGGTGATCGAATTGGGCAGCGGCCGGGGCCGTTCGGACCGCGAGATCAGCGGCAGGATGATCAGGAAATGCGCGAAATAATAGGCAGCGCAGATCTGGCTGAGGATCACATAGGTCGCCGTCGCCGGTGCACCGCCGCAATAGCCCAGGATCAGGATGTCGGCGACCAGCACCCAGAACGCGATCCGCGCCTTGGGACGGTAGTTCATCGAGCGCACCGGCGAATTATCGAGCCACGGCAGGAAAAACAGCAGCAGGATCGAGCCGAACATCGCCAGCACGCCCCAGAGCTTGGCGGGCAGGATGAAGTCCGCGGTGAAGGCGCGCAGGATCGCGTAGAACGGCCAGAAATACCATTCGGGGACGATGTGCGCGGGCGTCGAGAGCGGGTTCGCCGGGATGTAATTGTCCGGATGGCCGAGATAGTTCGGGAAGAAGAACAGCAGGCCGGCGAACACCAGCAGGAAGATGCCGAGCCCGAAGCCGTCCTTCGCGGTGTAATAGGGGTGGAACGGCACGGTATCCTGCTTGCCCTTCACGTCGACGCCGGTCGGGTTGTTCGACCCCGGGATGTGCAGCGCCCAGATGTGCAGGATGATGACGCCCGCAATCACGAACGGCAGCAGATAATGCAGCGAGAAGAAGCGGTTGAGCGCGGCGTTGTCCGGCGCGAATCCGCCGAGCAGCCAGATGCGGATGGTGTCGCCGACCAGCGGGATCGCCGAGAAGAAGCCGGTGATGACCTGCGCGCCCCAGAAGCTCATCTGCCCCCAGGGGAGGACATAGCCCATGAACGCGGTCGCCATCATCAGCAGGAAGATCGTCACGCCGAGCAGCCAGACCATCTCGCGCGGCGCCTTGTACGAGCCGTAATAGAGCCCGCGGAAGATGTGCGTGTAGACGACGATGAAGAACATCGACGCGCCGTTGGCGTGCGCATAGCGCAGGAACCAGCCCGCATTGACGTCGCGCATGATGTGTTCGACCGAGTCGAACGCGACCGCGCCGTTCGCGGCGTAATGCATCGCCAGCGTGATGCCGGTGATGATCTGGATCGCCAGCGCGGCACCGGCAAGGACGCCGAAATTCCAGAAATAATTGAGGTTGCGCGGGACCGGGTAACCGGCGCCGACCGCGTTGTAGACGAGCCGGGGAACGGGAAGCCGTTCATCCAGCCACCGCGTCAGCGGCAGCTTCGGTTCGTATTGCTTGGCCCAGGGAAAGCTCATGGTTGTTTCCTCAGCCTACCGTTACGACGGTGTCGGAGTTGAAGGCATAGTCCGGCACCTGAAGGTTGGTCGGTGCGGGGCCCTTGCGGATGCGCGCGGCGGTATCGTAGGCCGAGCCGTGGCACGGGCAGAAATAGCCGCCAAACGGGCCCTTGTTCTCACCCTCGCCAGCGCCGAGCGGGACGCAACCGAGATGCGTGCAGACGCCCAGCGTGATCAGCCAGTTCTTCTTGCCCGCCTTGGTCCGCTCCGCGAGCGTCTGCGGGTCGCGCAGCGTCGATACGTCGACGGCGTCGGCCTCGCTGATTTCCTTCGGCGTCAGGTTGCGCACGAACAGCGGCTGCTTGCGGAAGCTCGTCTTGATCGCCTGGCCCGGCAGGATCTTCGACAGGTCGATCTCGGTGGTCGACTGCGCCAGCACGTCGGCCGACGGGTTCATCTGGTTGATCAGCGGCAGGACGATCGCGACGGCGCCGACCCCGGCGAAGGATACGGCGGCGATATTGATGAAATCGCGGCGGCGCGGGTCGTGCGCCTCTTCGTGAAACGGTTCAGGCGACTCGCCGGGTGGAACCATGTCGTCGACTATCGCCATTCATCTCGCCCTTGCAGTTTATCTTTATTCTCGTGGCCCGATGCGCATGCCGGTTCGCCGCACCGCACGCCCATCCTGCCCGACCGTCCCCACGGAGGCCCATAGGTGATAGACGGCGCGAGCCCGCTTTGCCAACAGCATTTTGACTGCGGCGCGTTCCGGATTAGAGGCAGCGGTATGCGTATCGCCCTCTACCAACCTGATATCGCCGGCAATGTCGGCGCCATTTTGCGGACCGCCGCCTGTCTCGGGCTGGCGGTCGATCTGATCGAGCCGATGGGGTTCACCTGGAACGAAAAGGCGGTCGCGCGCTCCGGGATGGACTATGTCGGCGCGGTCGAGATCGTCCGGCATGTCGACTGGGCGGCGTTTTGCGACCAGGTCCGCGGGCGCATCGTCCTGCTGACGACGAAGGGCGCGGTCCGGCTCGACGCGGCGACGTTCCAGTCCAACGACGTGCTGCTGATGGGCAGCGAGGGCGCGGGCGTGCCCGACGACGTCCATGCCCGCGCCGACCTGCGCGTGCTGATCCCGATGCGTCCCGGCCTGCGGTCGATGAACATCTCGGTCGCGACCGCGATCGTCGCGGCAGAGGCGTTGCGGCAGACGGACGGCTGGCCCGCCTGAACGACCGGGGGGAGTGTCGGGCGAACGCGCCCCTTCCCCGCCCCGACCAGGATTTGTAGGACGGTGCCATGACCGAGCTCGACCCCCAGCAAGCCGCCGCCCGCATTTGGTTCGAATCGCTGCGCGACCGGATCTGCGCGGAGTTCGAGACGATCGAGCGCGAGGCCGGGTCGGATGCCGTGTTCGACTATACCCCCTGGGACCGGATCGATCCGTCGGGTGAACCCGGCGGTGGCGGCGTGCGCGGCGTCATGAAGGGCAAGGTGTTCGAAAAGGTCGGCGTCAACGTCTCGACTGTCGGCGGCATTTTCGAGGGCGAGTTCGCCAAGTCGATCCACGGTGCGGGCGAGGATCCGCGGTTCTTCGCGACCGGGATCAGCCTGGTCGCGCACATGGCCAACCCGCACGTCCCAGCGGTGCACATGAACTGCCGCTTCCTCAACACGACCAAGCGCTGGTTCGGCGGTGGCGGCGATCTCAACCCGCCGCTGCCGATCGTCGAGGACACCGCCGATTTCCATGCGACGATGAAGGCCGCCTGCGACGCGCACGACCCGGCCTATTACCCGCGCTTCCGGGACTGGGCGGAAACCTATTTCCAGATTCCCCACCGCAAGGTGAACCGCGGCGTCGGCGGGATCTTCTTCGATCATCTCGACGGCGATTTCGACGCCAATTTCGCGTTCACGCGCGACGTCGGCGAGGCGTTTCTCGACGCCTATCCGCGGATCGTCCGGCGGCGGATGGACACGCCGTTCACACCGCAGGACGAGGCCGCGATGCTCGAATGGCGCGGTCGTTATGCCGAGTTTAACCTCGTCTATGACCGCGGCACGCTGTTCGGGCTGAAGACCGGGGGCAATATCGAGGCGATCCTGATGAGCCTGCCGCCCCGCGCGACCTGGTCGTGAGCGGGGCCCGGTGGCGCTGATCCCCGTCGCCAACGACGTGCTCGCCACGATCGTGACCACGCTCGAAATGCCGCGCAAGCCGCCGCTCAGGCCGATGCCGACGTCGCGGCTGCGGTTGGTGCGCTGGGAGCGGCCGACGCTGGAGTCTTATCGCGCGCTGTTCGCCCGGGTCGGATCGCGCTGGCTGTGGTTCTCAAGGCTGGCGATGGACGATGCCGCGCTCGCCGCGATCCTTGGCGATCCGGGCATTGCCGTGCACGCGGTGATCGACCCGGCGGGGATCGAGGTGGGGATGCTCGAACTTGACCTGCGCCGGGCGGGCGCTTGCGAGATCTCCTATTTCGGGCTGATCCCCGAACTCGCCGGTCAGGGACATGGTCGGTGGCTGATGGCGGAGACGCTTGCCCGGGCCTGGACCAGGGGTGTCGAGCGGGTCTGGCTGCACACCTGTACGCTCGACCATCCAAACGCGCTCGGCTTCTACCGCGCTCAGGGCTTCGTCGCGACGCGGCGGACGATCGAGACCTTTCCCGATCCGCGCGCGACCGGGATGCTGCCCGCCGACGTCGCGCCGCAGATCCCGTTTCTGGGCGAACGCCGCTAGACCCGCGGGCGGATCACGCCGGTCCGCGACCGCCTAGCGCGCCAGCCGCCGATAGACCGACACCGCGATCAGCGCCATCGCGACCCCCGAGGCGGTGGCAGCCGCCGCCGCGCCGGCATCGACGAGCGCGATCGCCACCGGATTGCCCTGTCCACCGTCGCGCATCGCGCCATCGAGCGCCATGAACGGCATGCCGAGCAGCCAACCGCTCATATAGCCGAACGCGGCGAGCGACATGAGCGGCAGACCGGCGCCGCGCGTCAGCGACAGGCTGCGCCGGATCGCGGCGAACGCGCCGATCGGTCCTTCGGCGACGAGCACCGGCCCGGTCATCATCGTCCGGCCGAGAATGTAGAGGCCGGGGATCGCATAGAGCAGCAGCCCCGCCCCCGCCGGCAGCGACACCAGGATCATCGCGAGCAGATAGCGCGGCAGGAGCGTGGCAGAACGCCTGAGCGCCGTGCCGATATCGACCCGGTCACGATCGAGATACAGCGTATAGACCGCCGCCATGCCGAAAAAGCTGAGCGCATAGGCCAGGCAGTACCAGCCGCCATTCGCCCCCGCCCAATCGGTCACCGCCTGCGCCCAGACCAGCGCCTGCGCCTCGTCGCCGCGCGTCGCCGCATCGGGCAGCGGCGGGTCGGGCACGACGAGCGCGAGCGCGAAGGCAGGCAGGAACAGGAAGGGCCCGGCGATCCGGAGAAGCAGATCGCGGTCGCGCTTGAACAGGGCCCAGGCGTCTTTCAACACGCCCGTAAAGTCGATTTTCATTCGGTGATCGGTTTCTCTCGGGTGGCAACATAGAGCTGTGCCGTGAAGACATAGGCGAGCGCCATCAGCGCCGCACTGGCAAGCGCGCCGGCGATTCCGGCGAGGAACATCGCGGTCGGGATCTGGTCCCCGCCGAGGATCAGGCGAAAGACGAGCCCGACAACGGCCTGCGCCGCGAAGGTGGCGATCGCGAACACGATCGCGAACAGCAGAAGCACGCCGATCAGCTTCCAGGTGAGCCCGCGGGTCAGCGCGATCGAGCGGCGGATCGCGCCGAGCCCGAGCCGCTCGTTGAGCACGACCGCGGTCAGCAGCATCAGCCGCGCACTGGCCCAGATGGCGAGCAGGATCAGCGCAAGGCTGTAGAGCACGACGAACATCGCCGTCGCACGCGGCAGCTGCGGCATTCGCGCGGGCGCGCTGGCGGCAGCGGACGCGGCGGCAAAGTCGAAATGCGACGCGATCAGCGCGATGAACACCGGCGCCATCAGGACCAGCGCGATCAGTCCGACGACGAGCGACACGCCGAGCGCGGGCAGCAGCCGCGCCCAGGCCTGACGATAGGCGTCGGTGCGGCCGGTCGAGGGTTGCGTCGCCAGCGCGAGGATCGCGAGCGACCCCAGGATCGCGAGCAACGCGGACGCCACGGCGACGATGCCGGCGACGACCTGCACCGCCGGCTGCGGCGGGACGAGCAGGACGAGCGCATTGTTGACGACCGGCGGGAGGACCAGGGTCGGCAACGCCACCGCCGCGATCTGGCCGCTACGCCCCGACAGGACCTCGGTGGTACGATCCCAGACCGTGCCGATTTTCACGCCTCTTCCCATCCGCCTGTTCCCCGTTCGCCGCCTGGCACGCATGCCCGATACCGCCGCGACGTAGCCCAAGCCCCAGGCCTTGACCACTCCCGCGACGGTTGGACCAGCCGGCGTGGCAGGCCCCCGCCCGCTTGCATCACCGGCGGCAAGTGCGCAGATGGGTCGCGTGACCGCTTCCCCCTTCCCGACCTCCGGCCGCCACGCGCCCGCGAATCCACCGTCGCGCATCGACGGGCTCGAATGGCGGACCGATACCGGCCTGACCCCCTATGCCGCCGCGCTCGCCGAAATGGAGGCGCGCGCCGCCGCGGTGACCGCAGGCGATGCGCGCGAGTTGATCTGGCTGCTCGAGCACCCGCCGGTCTATACCGCGGGGACCAGCGCGGATCCGGTCGACCTGGTCGATCCGCGCTTTCCCGTTTTCGATACCGGACGGGGCGGCAAATACACCTATCACGGGCCGGGGCAGCGGATCGGCTATCTGGTGCTCGACCTCGGGCGACGCGGGCGCGACGTCCGGCGCTTCGTCCATGCGGTCGAGGACTGGGTGATCGCGGCGCTCGGCGAGGTTGGCGTCGCGGCGTTTTCGGTGGAGGGCCGTGTCGGCATCTGGACGCGCGATCCCAATCTCGGCGGCCGCGAGGCGAAGATCGGTGCGATCGGCGTGCGCGTGAAGCGCTGGGTGACGCTGCACGGTTTTGCGGTCAATATTGATCCTGACCTGACGCATTTCGGCGGAATCGTGCCGTGCGGCCTTGCGGAATACCCCGTTACCAGCCTGAAATCGCTGGGCACGAAGGTCGACATGGCAACTTTTGACGCTGCCCTGACGTTGACGAGCGGCGTGTTCCTTGAAACACTTTCTTTGGCTCAAGAAAACGAGGCTTGAGGGCCAGGCCTTTACAGATTAATGTCCACTACGATTTGGGTATATACCTGGCCTCCAGGCCTACCAAATCCTCTATCTAGGGAGCTTCCAAATGCGTTCACTCATCTCCAAGGTTCTGACCGGTTCGCTGATCGCCAGCGCAGCGCTTGCCGTTTCGGCATGCGGTCCGAAGACCGAGACCACGACCGACAACACGATGGTCACCGACATGAATGCCACCGAAGGCATGGACACGATGACCGACAACATGACCGCCGTTGACGGTGCGATGAACGACGGCATGATGGCGAACGACACGATGATGTCGAACGACACCATGATGACCAACAACATGATGTAATTTTCCGGTTTCGGAAGATTATGTGATGCGGGGGGCCGTCCGGGAAACCGGGCGGCCCCTTGTCGTTGGGGCCAAGGCGACCGCTGGGCGGCGGGATGCGCGATGCCATCCCGAGCCTGGTCGATCGGCCGCGATGCGCGATCTCGTTTCGGCTGCGACGGAAATCTGCGGCCCGGATCGTACTCGAAGCCACGATCGGCTGCAGGGCCACTCAAAACAGTTGGGAGTTGGCAAGAAACGCTTTAGAAATCTCGGCATGGAATGCCCGGGGAGTTGGGAATGAAGATGGTGCGTACTGCGCTGGCGCTCTGCGCGGCGAGCGGCTCGATGGCGTTGGCTCAGCCCGCCTCGGCCCAGTTTTTTCTGCAATCACGCGATTTCTCCGCGCCGGCGGTGACCGGGGACGAGGCCGATCTCGGCCAGCCGATGCCCGACGCCACCAGCGCGGAGAAGCGCGCGGCGATGGTCTGGCACATGCGCGCGGCGCTGAACGTCGCGGCGCTCCAGTGCCAGTTCGAACCGACGCTGCTGACGGTGTCGAACTATAATGCGATCCTCGCCGATCACGGCACCGAACTGCAGGGCGCCTTCGACACGCTCGGCAAATACTTCCTCCGCGTCAACAAGGCCAAGGGCGTCAAGGCCGGCCAGGCCGCGCTCGACCAGTTCGGGACGCGCACCTATTCGAACTTCGCGACCGTCGCGGCGCAATATGGCTTTTGCCAGACGACCGCATCGATCGGCCGTGACGCGCTGTTCACGCCGCGCGGGCAGTTCGGCGATCTGACGCTGCAGCGCACGCGCGAGTTGCGCAACAGCCTGATCCCCTGGGGCGAACAGCGTTTCCCGCGCTATATCGGCCGCGACCGGGTGAAGATGCCGCGGCTCGACCCGATCTGCTGGAACAAGAAGGCGGAATGGGTTGCCAAGAAGTGCGGCGCGCTCGACTGGCCCCCCGCGGCGGGCGTTGGCATCGCCAACCGCTGAACGTTTACCCCCCGGCCCTTGAGCCGGGGGCTTTCCCTGCCGGAGCGGGAAGGCGCGGCCTAGCGCAGCCCCAGCATCTTGTGCGTCTGGAGCGACAGACGCCATTGCGGACGCTCCATCACCAGCGCGACACAGGCATCGCGATTGGCATCCGCCTGCGGGTCGTCGAGCGGCTGGAGCAGCAGGTTCGCGAAGTCCCATGTCTCGATATCGGCGATGTCGGTACCGGGCTGCGGCCAGACCAGCTTCAGCTCGTCGCCATGACGCTGGACGACGACGCTGCCCGCCTTGGGGCTGATACATACCCAGTCGATGCCGGGATGGACCGGCAGGGTGCCGTTGCTCTCGATCGCGATCCGGAAGCCTGCCGCGTGAAGCGCATCGACGATCGCATCGTCGATCTGGAGCATCGGTTCGCCCCCGGTGAGCACGACAAACCGGTCCTGCGTCCCGGCACCCCAGAACCCCGCAACCGCGTCCGCCAGCGCGCGCGCATCGGCGAACTTGCCGCCGCCCAGCCCGTCGGTGCCGACGAAATCGGTATCGCAGAACCGGCAGACCGCGGTCGCGCGATCCTGTTCGCGTCCCGACCACAGATTGCACCCGGCAAAGCGCACGAACACCGCCCGGCGGCCGGCATTCACGCCCTCGCCCTGCAGCGTCAGGAACATTTCCTTGACCGCGTAACTCATGTCAGACCGGCTTGACCGCGTAGACGGTGGGATCCGCGATCCCCGCCTCGTCAAAGCCGCGCGACCGGAGCCGGCAGCTGTCACACTCGCCGCAATGCTTGCCGTCTGGCGTCGGATCGTAGCACGACCAGCTGAGCCCGAGGTCGAGCCCGAGCCGCGTGCCCTCACGGACAATATCCGCCTTGGTCATGTGCTGAAGCGGCGCCTGGATGCGGAACGGATCGCCCTCGACCCCCGCCTTGGTCGCGAGCTCGGCCAGCCCCTCGAATGCGGCGATGAATTCGGGACGGCAATCCGGATAGCCCGAATAATCGAGCGCGTTGACGCCGATATAGATATCGCGAGCGCCCGCCGCCTCGGCCCAGCCAAGCGCAAGGCTGAGGAAGATCGTGTTGCGGGCGGGAACATAGGTGACGGGGATACCACCCGCATCATCGGTGCCGACGCCGTCCTTGGGCACGTCGATATCCGCGGTGAGCGCCGAGCCGCCGAACGCGGACAGGTCCATCGGCAGGACGATGTGGCGTTCGGCGCCGAGCGCGGTGGCGACGCGGCGCGCGGCGTCGAGCTCGACGCGGTGGCGCTGGTTATAATCGAACGACAGCGCGAGCAGGCGCCGGCCGGATTCCCGCAGCATGGCGGCGGAAACCATCGAGTCGAGGCCGCCCGAGACGAGGGCGACCGCTAAGGGAGCTGATGATGTCATGATGCGCGACGCGCTAGGCCAGACCGCGGCAAAAAGAAAGGGCCGCCCGAAGGCGGCCCTGAAAGGTTGGCGCTAATAGCAGCCTCAAGGGAGAAACGTGCTGAAATCTCTAAAGCACGAGGGAGGTATAGCCCGGCGCGGTAAACAGCGCATTAACGCCGCGCAATTTCCCGCCGTCGCGTGCCCGAGAAACGCGTCATTCCTCGACCGGAACTGGGAATTTCTTTGCACAGAATGCGCAGTCGACCTGGATGAAGCCACTCTCGTCCGCCATGTCGCGGCGTTCGTCGATCGGGAATTTCGCAATCACGCCCCGGATATAGTCGGGATCGCACCGGCAGCCGCGTGTGATGGGAATATCGGCGAGGATGCGGACGTCGCTGTCCTCGTTGAACAGCCGCCACACCAAAGTCTCGAGCGGCAGCGTCGCATCGGTCAGCTCGTCCGCGCCCATCGTGTTGCCGAGCGTCGCGACATGCTCCCATTCGGGATGGTCGAGCTTGGTGTGAAGCCGCTCGCGGCCGTCCTCGCCCTCAGGCAGATGCTGGAGGAACAGACCGCCCGCGACGCAGCGCCCGTCGGGGCCCTTCGCCATGCCGGTGCGGACCATTGTCGGGATCTGCTCGGACTGGGTGAAATAGCTCTGCGCGGCCTCAGACAGCGTATCGCCGTCGAGCGGGACGATGCCCTGATACCGCTCGTTGCTGCTCGCCATGTCGAAGGTGATCGCGATATAGCCCTGGCCGAACAAGGCGAACAGGGTCGGCTCGGCGGGCGCCTGGGCAAGCTTGTCCGCGTCATATTCGATATAGCCGCGCACCTCACCGCCGCGATAATCGCAGACCAGCAGCTGGACGACGCCATTGTCGGTCCGGGTCTGCATCGTCAGCTGGCCGCTCGCGTCCTTCAGCGTCGAGCCGATCAGCGCGGCGAGCGTCAGCGCCTCGGCGAGCAGTTTCTCGATCGCGGGCGGATAGGCATGCGCGGCGAGCACCTCGTCGAGCGCGGTGCCGAGCCGGACGATCCTGCCGCGAGCGCTGCGCGCGGGGATAGCAAACGCCAGCGCGCGGTCGAGATCGGTCATGTTGGGGTCGTTCACCATCGTTCCTTCGGCATCCCCCGTCGCGGCGTCATCCCCGCGCGGGCGGGGATGCAGAGCGACATACGCTGGTGGTCTCACCACCAGCTCGGAGTTTATGGATTCCCGCCTCCGCGGGAATGACGGAAATGGGGGCTGACGTGCGCCCGATCAACCAACCGGGCGCTTCAGCCGATCTGCCCGAAGGACCAGCGCAGCACCGATTTCTGCGCGTGGAGGCGGTTCTCGGCCTCCTGCCAGATCAGCGACTGCGGACCGTCGATCACCTCGGGCGTGACCTCCTCGCCGCGATGCGCGGGGAGGCAGTGGAGGAACTTCGCATCGGGCCGCGCGAGCGCCATCAGTGCGGCGTCGACCTGATAGGGGGCAAGGGCCTTCAGCTTGCTCTCGGCATTGGCCTGCCCCATCGAGATCCAGGTGTCGGTGACGATGATGTCCGCACCTTCGACCGCCTCGCGCGGGTCAGCAACGACGCGCGCGCGCCCCGAGGCGCGGACGATCGCCTCCTCCTCGGGCTGGAACCCCTGCGGGCAGGCGGCGACGACGTCGAACTGCATCAGCCCGGCGGCCTCGACGATCGAGGCGAGCACGTTGTTGCCATCGCCCAGCCACGCGACCTTTAGCCCGGGCAGCGCCTTGCCGCTTTCGATGATCGTCAGCAGGTCGGCCATGATCTGGCACGGATGCGACGCGTCGGTCAGCCCGTTGATGACGGGGACGCTGGCATGATGCGCCATCTCCTCGACCTTGGCATGATCGTCGGTGCGGATCATGATCGCGTCGACATAGCCCGACAGCACGCGCGCGGTGTCGGCGATCGATTCGCCGCGCCCGAGCTGCATGCTGCCGGCATCGGCGACGATCGACGTCCCACCGAGCTGGCGGATCGCCATGTCGAAGCTGAACCGTGTACGCGTCGAGTTTTTTTCGAACACCATCGCCAGCGTGTGGCCGGCAAGCGGGGCGTCAGCATCCGTGCGGCCCTTGGGGAAGCCGGCGCGTGCGGCCTTGCGATCGAGCGCGTCGGCAAGCATCGCGGCGACGCCGTCGGGGCCGGCGTCGGTGAGATTCAGGAAATGGCGGTTGTTCATGGTAACGACCCCGTAAGAAGTTCCGTTCGTCCTGAGTAGGGGCTGAGCGAAGCCGAAGACCCATATCGAAGGACAGTGCCCCAAGCGGGCCAGTCCTTCGATACGCCACTTCGACTTCGCTCAGTGGCTACTCAGGACGAACGGGGTTTAGTGACCGCGCAAAGGCGCTCAATCGTCGGCGGCGGGCACATAAACGCGCGCGGCGGTCGACAGCTTGTCGATGCATTCGGCGATATGGCTCTCGTCGATCACCAGCGGCGGCAGGATGCGGATGACGTTCTCGCCCGCTGCGACCAGCAGCAGGTTGTGATGATCGCGTGCGAACGCGACGAACGCACGGCTGTCGCTTTTCAGCTTCAGCCCGAGCATCAGCCCGGTGCCGCGCACGCTGTCGAACAGGTGATCGTGATTGGGGATCATCTGTTCGAGGCCCTGGCGCAGCCGGTCGCCCATCGTGGCGACATGTTCGAGGAAGCCGTCCTCAAGGATCACGTCGAGCACCGCTTCGCCCGCGGCCATCGCCAGCGGGTTGCCGCCATAGGTCGAGCCGTGCGTCCCCGCGACCATGCCCTTGGCCGCCTCCTCGGTCGCGAGGCACGCGCCGAGCGGGAAGCCGCCGCCGATCCCCTTGGCGACCGACATGATATCGGGGGTGATGCCGTAGAGTTCATGCGCGAACAGCTTGCCGGTCCGGCCATAGCCGCACTGGACCTCGTCGAGGACGAGCAGCAGCCCGTGCTCGTCGCAGGCCTTGCGCAGGCCCTGGAGGAATTCGGGGCTCGCCTGGCGGATACCGCCCTCGCCCTGGATCGGCTCGACCAGGAACCCTGCGGTGGTGTCGTCGATCAGCGCGAGCGCACCCTGGAGATCGTTGAACTTGGCATAAGCGAATCCGGGCAACAGCGGTTCGAACCCGTCGCGCATCTTGGCCTGGTTGGTCGCCGAGATCGTGCCGAGCGTGCGGCCGTGGAACGCGGTGTCGAACGTGATCAGCGTATGACGCTCGGGATTGCCGTTCGCGAAATGATAGCGGCGCGCGGTCTTGATCGCGCACTCGACCGCTTCCGCACCCGAATTGGTGAAGAACACGGTGTCGGCAAACGTATTGTCGATGAGCCGCTGCGCGAGATGTTCGCCCTGCGGTGACCCGTACAGGTTCGACACGTGCATCAACGTCGCGGCCTGGTCGGCGATCGCCTTGGTCAGATGCGGGTGGCCATGGCCAAGCGCATTGACCGCGATACCGCTGGCGAAGTCGAGATATTGCTGGCCGTCCTCACCGAACAGATAGGCGCCCTCGCCTCGGACCGGACGCACGCCACACCGCGGGTAGACGGGCATGAGCGGGGTGATGGTCACAGGCGCTTCCTTTTCGAAACGAGAAGGGCGGCCCGTGATGGACCGCCCCGGAGGCGCCTAATACCGGTGACGGGGGATGGGCGTCAACACCGCGGACGTCCGACGCAGCCCTGTCTGATCCGTACCAAGGCGCGGACTCCGCTTGCGGCGCCCCGGCAGCACGCGCAATCTTCCCCTCGGCTCCATCCGACGTCGCAAACGCGCCGGCGCAAGCCCAGTCGCGTCCCCATCGAGAGGAGGTTGACGTATGAAACGCTATGCGACCGGCCTGGCAGTGATGCTGGCCATGGCTCTTGCCACCACCCCCGCGCTTGCCAAGGGCGTGTTCGACGGCACCTGGAAGGGAGATGTGAAGGCGAGCAAGCCTGCAGAGAAGCCCTCGATCATCCTCCTGCAGGCGGGCACCTTCAGCTGTACAACGTGCAAGCCCGCGCTGAAATTCCCCGCCGATGGCGCGTTTCACCCGATCGTCGGCAATCCCTATTATGACGAGGCATCGGTCGCGGTGGTGGATGCGACGACGGTCAAGCGCGCGTTCCGGAAGAGCGGAAAGACAGTCGCCGAGGCGACGGTGACGCTGGCCGCGGACGGGCAGAGTTCGTCCTCCGCCTTTGTCGACCGGACCGCACCGAGCGGCGTGGAGGTGACGGGAACGACGGTCAATGCGCGCGTCGCACCCGCCCCGGCGGGTGCCCATGCGTTATCGGGTGCGTGGCGCGAAACCACGGATACGCAGGTATCCGACACGGGCCTCGTCTTCACCTTCGCACAGGACGGTAAGACCATGGCCTTCTCGACGCCGACCGGCATATCCTATGCCGCGACGATCGACGGTCCGCCGGCAACGGTGACCGGGGATCCGGGCTGGACGAAGGTCGCTCTGAAACAGACCGGACCGACGACTCTGTTCGAAACCGATTACGAGGGCGATACGCCGATCGGTACGTATAGGATGTCGCTCTCGCCCGACGGCACGACGATGACCACCGCGGTCAACGACCTGAAACACGGGAAGACCTCGACGATGGTCGCACACAGGCAGTGATCCCGGAGGCAAGCGGGGGCGGCTATCGAACGGCCCCCGCTTGCCCCAATGGTCACGCGTCGATCGCTTCCTCGTCCAGCCGGCCGGCATTTTCTTGGATAAAGGCAAAGCGGTGCGCGGGGTTGTTGCCCATCAGGCGGTCGACCAGGTCCTTCACGCCTGCCCGCTCCTCATATTCCTGCGGCAGGGTGATGCGCAGCATGCCGCGGGTGGCGGGGTCCATCGTCGTCTCGCGGAGCTGGCCTGGGTTCATCTCGCCAAGCCCCTTGAAGCGGCCGACATCGACCTTCTTGCCCTTGAACACCGTGCGTTCGAGTTCGGCGCGGTGCGCGTCGTCGCGCGCATAGACGCTCTTGGTGCCGACGGTCAGACGGTAGAGCGGCGGCTGCGCGAGATAGAGGTGCCCGCGCCGGACGATGTCGGGCATCTCCTGGAAGAAGAACGTCATCAGCAGCGTCGCGATATGCGCGCCGTCGACGTCGGCGTCGGTCATGATGACTACGCGCTCGTAGCGCAGGTTGTCCGCCACGCAGTCCTTCCGCGTGCCGCAGCCGAGCGCCAGCGTCAGATCGGCGATTTCCTGGTTCGCGAAGATCTTCGCACTGGTCGCGGACGCGACGTTCAGGATCTTGCCGCGGATCGGCAGGATCGCCTGCGTCTTGCGATCGCGCGCCTGCTTGGCCGAGCCGCCAGCGGAATCGCCCTCGACGATGAACAGCTCGGTGCCCTCGGGCGAGTTGGCGGAACAGTCGGTCAGCTTGCCGGGCAGCCGCAATTTGCGGGCGGACGTCGCGGTCTTGCGCTTGACGTCGCGTTCCTGCTTGCGGCGCAGGCGCTCGTCCATCCGCTCGAGCACATAGTTCAGCAGCGCCTTGCCGCGGTCCATATTGTGGCTGAGGAAATGGTCGAAATGGTCGCGCACCGCCTTCTCGACGAGGCCCGCGGCCTCGGGGCTGGTCAGGCGATCCTTGGTCTGGCTCTGGAATTGCGGTTCGCGGATGAACACCGACAGCATCAGCTCGCTGCCGATCATCACGTCGTCCGCACTGATATCCTTGGTCTTCTTGTTGCCGACCAGATCGCCGAACGCGCGGAGGCCGCGCACCAGCGCCTGGCGCAGGCCCTGTTCGTGCGTGCCGCCATCGGGGGTCGGGATGGTGTTACAATACCAGCTGTACGAGCCGTCGCTCCACAGCGGCCAGGCGATCGCCCATTCGACGCGCCCCTGCGTCTCGCCGTGCGCGCTCGGGAAATCCTGCGAGCCCGAGAAGAAGTCGGCGGTCGCGCATTCGCGGCCCGCGACCTGGTCGCGCAGATGGTCGGCGAGCCCGCCGGGAAACTGGAACACCGCCTGCGCGGGCGTATCGTCGCTGATCAGTTCGGGCGCGCAGTGCCACCGAATCTCGACGCCCGCGAACAGATAGGCCTTGGACCGGACGAGCTTGTGCAGCCGCTGCGGCTTGAAATGCAGCTCGTTGCCGAAGATCTCGGTATCGGGGGTGAAGGCGACGCTGGTGCCGCGGCGGTTGGGGGTGGTGCCGAGCCGCTCGATCGGGCCGAGCGTCTGCCCCTTGGCGAAGCGCTGGCGGTATAGCTGGCGGTCGCGCGCGACCTCGACGACAGTGTCGGACGACAGCGCGTTGACGACGCTGATGCCGACGCCGTGCAGACCGCCCGAGGTCGCATAGGCCTTGCCCGCGAACTTGCCGCCCGAATGCAGCGTCGAGAGGATCACCTCGAGCGCGGACTTGTCCGGAAATTTGGGATGCGGATCGACCGGGATGCCGCGGCCATTGTCGACGATCGTCAGGCGGTTTCCGGGCTCGAGCGTGACCTCGATCCGCGTCGCGTGACCCGCGACCGCCTCGTCCATCGCGTTGTCGAGCACTTCGGCGGCGAGATGGTGCAACGCGCGCTCGTCGGTGCCGCCGACATACATGCCCGGGCGGCGGCGGACGGGTTCGAGCCCCTCGAGCACCTCGATCGAGGACGCGTCATAGGTCGGGGCGGTCTTTGACGGGGTCGTGAACAGGCCTTCGGGCAGGTCTTCTGGCATGACGTGGTATATGGCTTAGCCAGCGATCCGTGCAAGCGCGCAACCGCTGTTGCGGAAAAGCCACAACATGAACTTTCTGTCATGTTCGCGGATATATTGGCGGGACGCCCCGTTTCTTGGCTGTCTTAGATCAATCATATCCGGAGCTTACATGCGCACATCCCTCTATGCCGGCCTCGCTGGCGCGGTCATTCTCGGTCTCACGGCATCGCCGGCATTCGCGCAGGAGACCACCGAGGACGCACCGTTCAACGGTCTCTATGTCGGCGCAGCGGGTGGTTATGACGTACAGCCAAACGATGCAGGATCGTCGATCCTGTTCGACCGCAATCTCGACGGGCGGTTCGGGGATGCGGTGACGACGGCAGCCGGTGCCAACGCGTTCAGCAGCGGGTTCTGCAACGGCGCGACGACCGCCACGACGCTGACCGGTGGCCGCGGCTGCCGCAAGGACAAGGACGGCGCCGCGTATTATGGCCGCGTCGGCATGGACACGCAGCGCGGCAACATCGTCGTCGGTGTGGTCGGCGAATTCGGCAAGAGCGAGATCACCGACAGCGTCACCGCCTTCTCGACGACGCCCGCCAGCTACGTGATGACGCGCAGCATCGACTGGGAAGCCTCGATCCGCGGCCGTGCAGGCTATGCCGTCAACACCACGCTGTTCTACGGCACGTTCGGTGCGGGCTATGCCAAGATCGACCGGGATTTCTACAGCACCAACACCGGCAACGCCTATCAGCAGAGCGGCAAGCGCCAGCAGTTCGGCATCCTCGGCGGCGGCGGTATCGAGCAGAAGGTCACGCCGAACATCTCGGTCGGCATGGAATATATGTTCCACCAGTATCAGGACGACGACTTCCGCGTACGCGTGACGCAGGGCACGCAGCCGGCGACGAACCCGTTCGTGCTGGCGCCGAACACGACCGGCACGGACTTCCGTCGCAGCGACGACAAGTTCCGCTGGCACAGCCTGCGCGCGACGGCGGCATTCCGGTTCTAAGCGCAGGGTGGTGTGACGCCAAACGGCGTCACACCACCCAAGCTCGGCCGGCGTCGCGACGGCGACGTCCGACGACGCGGCTTCGCCGCGGCGCGGGTGAGGACAGAGGGTCGCTTCCCGACACGGGACGCGGCCCTTTTTTTTGTGAATATGGTTTCCCCAAGGCACCACCCCGGCGAAGGCCGGGGTCCAGTTAGGGGACGAAGCCAACCACGCGTTGCCCGCCGTTACTACGGCCTTCCCAGCTGGGCACCGGCCTTCGCCGGGGTGGTGCTGGGGTGCTGGACGGCGGGACGCGCAGATCTTGAGTCCAGCGCCTGGCAAATCCAAGAAAAAGGCCGCCTCTCAGCAAGAAGCGGCCCAACGTTCTGGTCAGTGGATACCCCAAAATCCACCCCGGCGAAGGCCGGGGCCCAGTTGGGGGACCGAGGTAACTACGTGTTGCCCGCCTTTACTACAGCCTTCCCAACTGGGCCCCGGCCTCCGCCGGGGTGGTGCTGGGGATTGGCTCCGCGACTCCCATAATATCCGAGCGCGAGAGAGGCGAGACCGCCCCCCCCAATCTCAGCGCGCGCGCGGGCCGCCGAAGGGGAGTGGCGGCGTCGGGCGGCGGTCGCGGCGGGGCAGCTGTGCCTGATAGGCGTGACCGCAATGCGCGACGCAGTACGGGAAGCCCGGGTTCACCTTGTCACCACAAAAGTGAAAATCGGGCTCGCCGGGATGGCCGAGCGGCCATTTGCAGATCCGGTCGTTGAGCTCGAGCAGGCTCGTCTTGCCCGCCATTTCAGGCGAAGGCTTGGCGGGGACGAGACGCCGCGGCGGAGCAGGCGTGCTTGGCGGCTGCTGTTCGCCGGGCGCCTGGCGGAGAAAGCCGCCGGGTCCGATCGAGCGCAGGATCGGCTGCGGTGCGCGGACGGGTGCGGCGGCGGGTTCGACCGCGTCGTCGTCCTCATCCTCGTCCTCGTCGGCGTCCTCATCCGCGTCGGCAGCGACGGGCGCCGCACGCGGTGCGGGCTCGGGTGTAGCGGCGACCGGTGCGGGTTCAGGCGCGGGAGCCGGCGCTGCGGCGACGGGTTCGGCGGCGACCACGGGCGGCGTGTCGACGACGGGCGACTCGGCCGGCCTGGCCTCGGCCGCCTTCGCCTCGGCCAACTTCGCATCCGCGTTCTTCGCGTCGGGATCGTTCGGCTTCACCGGCGACGGGCGCGCCTGAAGCTCAAGGCGGTGCGCCTTGCCGATCACGGCGTTGCGGCTGACGCCACCCAGCGCTTCGGCGATCTGGCTGGCGGTCTGGCCGGCTTCCCACATCGTCTTGAGCGTCTCGATACGCTCGTCGGTCCAGGACATGTTCGTTCCTCAGTCTTCGGGTCGGCCGGTATAGTCTTCGTCAACCGGGTTGCGGGCGACAGCGGCAGCGATTACCCGCAACCCCCATGAGCAGCCAGCCCCCAATCGGCGAAATCCAGTCGGCGGTGCAATCCGCCCCCGGCGTTCCCGTCATTCGCAACGTGAACTGGGAGGGACTTCGTACCCTCTATATCAAGGAGGTGCGCCGGTTCTTCAAGGTCCAGCTGCAGACGGTGTGGGCGCCGGCGATGACGACATTGCTGTTCCTGATCGTTTTCACCATCGCGACGGGCGCCAAACGCCCCGTGCTGGTCGGCGGCGAGACCGTGATGTTCGCCGATTTCATCGCCCCCGGGCTGATCATCAGCCAGGGCATGATGGGCCCGGCATTTGCCAATGCGAGCTTTTCGCTGCTGGTCGGCAAGATGCAGGGCACGATCGTCGACTATCTTCAGCCACCACTGTCGACCGCCGAGCTGCTCGCCGCGCTGGTCGGCGGTGCGGTGACGCGTGCGGTGCTGGTCGGGTGCGTCGTCTGGGCGGCGATGGCGCTGTATCCGGGCGTCCACGTCACGCCGCATGCGCCGCTCGCGATCCTGTGGTTCGGCCTGCTGGGCGCGACCTTCCTTGCGCTGCTCGGCGTGCTGACGTCGATCTGGGCGGACAAGTTCGACCATGCCGCGGCGGTGACCAACTTCGTGGTCGCGCCGCTCTCGCTGCTGTCGGGCACCTTCTATTCGGTCGACACGCTGGCGCCCGCGTTCCGCGCGTTCAGCCACGTCAATCCGTTCTTCTACATCATCTCGGGCTTTCGCTACGGCTTTCTGGGCGTTGCCGATTCGCCGGTGCTCGTCGGCGGCCTCGTCATCCTGGCGATCAACGTCGCGCTCGCCACCCTGTGCTACATGCTGCTGAAAAGCGGCTGGAAACTGAAGAACTAGGCTCATGACAACCGACATTGCCATCGCCCGCAGCGTCGCGCTGCGCCCCATCGCGCGGGTCGCCGACGCGCTCGGCATCCCCGACGACGCGGTCGAGCCTTACGGCCGGTTCAAGGCCAAGATCGCCCTCGACTGGCTCGAAGCGCATGGCCGCCGCGAGGGGGCGCAACGCGGCCGGCTGGTGCTCGTCACCGCGATCAACCCGACGCCCGCGGGCGAGGGCAAGACGACGACTTCGGTCGGGCTCGCCGACGCGCTGAACCTGACGGGGCGCAAGACGGTGCTGGCGCTGCGCGAACCGTCGCTCGGGCCGTGCTTCGGCACCAAAGGCGGCGCGACCGGCGGCGGGCGGGCACAGGTCACGCCGATGGAGGACATCAACCTCCACTTCACCGGCGATTTCCACGCGATCACCGCGGCGCACAATTTGCTCGCGGCAATGATCGACAATCATATCCATTGGGGCAACGCGCTGCAGATCGACGTGCGGCGCGTGGTGTGGCGCCGCGTGCTCGACATGAACGACCGTGCGCTGCGCGACATCGTCCAGTCGATCGGCGGGGTCGCCAATGGCTATCCGCGCGAATCGGGGTTCGACATCACCGTCGCGTCCGAGGTCATGGCGATCCTGTGCCTCAGCGAGAATCTCGCGGACATGGAGCGGCGGCTGGGTGACATCGTCGTCGCCTATACGCGCGACCGCACCCCCGTCACCGCGCGCGACCTGAAGGCCGACGGCGCGATGGCGGTCCTGCTGGCGGAGGCGATCAAGCCGAACCTCGTCCAGACGCTCGAGGGCAACCCTGCCTTCCTGCACGGCGGGCCGTTCGCCAATATCGCGCATGGCTGCAATTCGGTGATCGCAACGCGCGCGGCGCTGGCGCTGGGCGACTATGTCGTGACCGAGGCGGGCTTCGGCGCGGATCTGGGCGCGGAGAAGTTCTTCGACATCAAATGCCGCCAGGCGGGGCTGTCCCCCGATGCGGTGGTGATCGTCGCGACCGTCCGCGCGCTCAAGATGAACGGCGGCGTCGCCAAGGCCGATCTGGGCGCGGAGGACGTCGAGGCGGTCCGCCGCGGTGCGGTCAATCTCGTCCGCCATATCGAGAATATCCGCCAGTTCGGCGTTCCCGCGGTCATCGCGATCAACCATTTCCACACCGACAGCGAGGCCGAGATCGCGGTCGTGCACGAGGCGGCGAGCGCGCACGGCGCCCGCGCGATTCTGTGCCGCCACTGGGCCGAGGGCGGCGCGGGGGCAACCAAGCTCGCCGACGCAGTCGCTGAGCTGTGCGACACGCATGCCGCGAATTTCGCGCCGCTTTATGGCGACGAGCTGTCGCTGTTCGACAAGATCGACACGGTTGCCCGGCGCATCTACCGCGCCGAGCATGCGGTCGCCGAGCCCAGCGTGCTCGCGCAGCTCAAGCGCTGGGAGGATGCGGGCTATGGCCACCTGCCGGTGTGCCTCGCCAAGACGCAGTACAGCTTTTCGAGCGACCCCGCGCTGCTCGGCGCGCCGACCGGGCATATCGTGCCGGTGCGAGAGGTTCGGCTGGCGGCGGGCGCGGGCTTCGTCGTCGCGATCTGCGGCGAGATCATGACGATGCCGGGCCTCCCGCGCGTCCCGGCGGCCGAGGCGATCCGGCTCGATGCGGATGGGCTGATCGAAGGGCTGTTCTAACCTGATCCTCCCCCTGGCGGGGGAGGATCGCTCACTTCTTCTTCGGGCGGCGGTGGCGGAGGCGGCGGAACAGGCCGCGCTTCGCGAAGCTCTCGAACATCTCCTCGGGCCCCTCGGGATCGAGCACCTCATTGTCCGCCAGCCACTCCTCGACCGCGGTCAGATCGGGCGCCTCATAGGCACGCAGCGACTTGCCCTGCCCGCGCAGCCGCTCGATCGTCTCGATCAGTGACCCGGTCTCGGCGATCATCGTGGTCACCACCTCGACATCGACCGCAAGATGTTCGGCGATCAGGTCGTTGCGGATCGCGGTGATGCCCGTGCTCGTCACCTCGTCATGCGCGCGGATCGCGAGGTCGCATTCGGTGTCGAGCCGCAGCGAACGGTTGTTCATGTTCGACGACCCGAGCCGGAAGATCTGATCGTCCGCGATCAGGATCTTGGCATGGCAATAGATCGCCTCCCCGCCGCTGGTGTAGGGATGATACATGCGCAGCCGCTTGTGGACGTCGCGGTGCGCCAGCGCGGTCATGAGGCGCGCGCGCGCGGTGTCCATCGCGATCGGCTCGAGCCAGCCTTGCGCAGTCACCGGGTTGATGATCACGATCTCGGGCCCGTCCGCCTCGTCGAGACGGCGTGCGACCGCCTCGGCGATCTTGCGCGACGCGAAATACTGGCTCTCGATATAGAGATGCCGTTTGGCGCCGGCGATCTGCGCGAGGAACAGCGCCTCGCTCTCGTGCACCGGGACCTGATCGTCCATTTCGGGTTCGGTCCGCGCGATCGCGACGTCGACATCGCGGAAATGCACGCCGAGCTCGTCGGGCCAGCACGCCGCACCAGGGCTCGCCTCGGCGATCGGCACGCCGCCTGCCAGCACCCAGCGGTCGCGGAACAGCTGGCCCAGTGCAGTTGCGACGGGGCCTGCGACCGCGCTGATCGCGTCGTGCCACGGCTTGTAAGGACGACCCGAGGGACGCCGCCGCCGCGCATCGTCATGGCGATGTTCGCGTGTGTCCCACCGGTCCCCGGTCATGTCGATCCCGCCGCAAAAGGCGAGGCAGTCGTCGATGATGACGATCTTCTGATGATGCGACCCCGCGGTCGGATGATGCCCGTCGAGCTTGGTGTGAATGCGCGGATGCCGCATCCACTTCATCATCGTGAACAGGGTCGAGCCGCGGAACAGCGACTTGATCGCACCCGTGTCCCAGCGGAGCAGGAAGATCTCGAGTTCGGGCTGGCGTTCGACCAGCCACAGGATGAAGGCGCCGAGTGTCGGCGGTTCGCCGGGGCGGTCGACCCCGGGTTCCAGCTGGATCCGCGCATCGAAATCCCAGCCGATCAGCATGATCCGCCGCTTGGCATTGAGCATGGCGACGCGCGCCTGGCGGAAATATTCCTCCGCATCGACGATCACGGACATCTGGTCCGCGCGTTCGATACGCCAGCATTCGGTTCCGATCCGCACGTCCAGGTCCCCTTGTCGTCGCCGCTTGCGCCCGGCCGAATTCGTTCAACGCCGTAACGACGCTCTGTTTCCGCGCATCGTCAGAACCTATCTGCGGTGCAGATGGCCGCTTCTCCTACCCCGCCGCCGGTGCAGCGCAAGATCATCCATGTCGACATGGACGCCTTCTATGCCTCGGTCGAACAGCGCGACGACCCGACATTGAAGGGGCGGCCGGTCGCAGTGGGTGGTTCGCGCGCGCGCGGGGTGGTCGCTGCCGCGAGCTATGAGGCGCGGACCTTCGGGGTGCACAGCGCGATGCCGTCGGTCACCGCGCTCAGGCGCTGCCCCGACCTCGTCTTCGTGCCGCCGCGCTTCGACGTGTACCGGGCGGTGTCCGACCAGATCCGCGCGATCTTCGCGTACTTCACCCCGCTCGTCGAACCGCTGTCGCTCGACGAGGCGTATCTAGACGTCACCGCCGATATCCGCGGGGTCGGATCGGCGCAGGCGATCGCCGAGGAGATCCGCGCGCGGATCAAGGCCGATACCGGGCTGACCGCCTCCGCCGGGGTCAGCTACAACAAGTTCATCGCCAAGCTGGCGTCGGACCAGAACAAGCCCGACGGGATCTGCGTCATCACGCCGAAACGCGGGGCCGCGTTCGTCGCGTCATTGCCGGTCAAGCGGTTCCACGGCGTCGGCCCGGTCACCGCCAAGCGCATGGAACAGCTCGGCATCCTGACCGGCGCGGATCTGCTCGAACGCCCGCTGGCGTTCCTCCAGGCGCATTTCGGCAGCTATGCGGACTATCTCTACGGGGCGGCGCGCGGGATCGATCACCGCCCGGTGCGCGTCAACCGTGCCGCCAAGTCGGTCGGTGCGGAGCGGACATTCGAGACCAATTTAAGCGATCCGGCGGCGCTGCGCGAGGCGTTGCACCGCGTCGCCGATGCGGCGTGGGTGCGGATCGAACGGCACGACACGCGCGGGCGGACGGTCACCCTCAAACTGCGCCATGCCGATTTCCGGACGATCACGCGCGCCCGCTCGTCGAGCGCCGCGGTGGTCGACAAGGCTGCGTTCGTCGCCGCCGGACTGGACCTGCTGATGGCACAGCTTCCGGTACCGCAGGGCGTCCGCCTGCTCGGCCTCACCCTGTCGGGGCTGGTCGGCGACGAGCCGGACGACGCGCAGCCCGTCCTACTCTAACCCACCGCTCGATTCGCGGGTGTGGGGTCAGACGCCCTGCGACGGTGCCATGACGCGGGGCGCAGCGGCGGGATCCCCGCCCAGACCGCGTGCTTCCGCCATGGTCCGGGCGATCGCAGCAGGTACCGGGTGCGAGAAGAAGAAGCCCTGTAGATGGCTGGCCCCCGCCAGGCGCAAGGCCTGGACCTGCGCCTCGGTCTCAACCCCTTCGGCGATGACCCCGATGCCGAGCGCGCGGCCCAGACTGATGATCGAATGAACGATCGCCGCGCTTTCGCGCTCGCGGCCCATCCCCTCGATGAAGCTGCGGTCGATCTTCAGGCAGTCGAGCGCGAAGGTGCGGATGTTGTGCAGGCTCGAATAGCCCGTCCCGAAATCGTCGAGCGCGATGCGGAACCCCATGCGGCGCAGCGCGCCCAGCGTCTCTGCCGCGCGCTCGGCATCGTCGAAGATCGCAGTCTCGGTGATTTCGATCTGCAACCGGCTGGGATCGACCCCGGCGCGGCGGACGCTCTCGCTGACATAGTCGACGAAATGGTGGCGCCGGAACTGTCGCGGGCTGAAATTGACCGAGACATACTGGCCCGGCCACTGCACCAGCACCGCGAGCGCGTTGCGCAGCACCCAGTCGCCCAGATCGTGGATGAGGTTCGATTCCTCCGCGATCGGCATGAACAGGCCCGGGCTGATCGGGCCGTAAGCCATCGTGTTCCAGCGCAGCAACGCCTCGAACCCGACCACCTCGATCGATTCGCGCGACACGATCGGCTGGAACACCAGGCTGAGCTCGTTGTTCGCGATCGCTTCGCCGAGCCCGCTTTCGACGCGCCGGCGAAAGCGGATATCCTCATCCATGCTCTCGTCGAACACGCGCGCCATGCGCCGGCCGCTTCGTTTGGCGTCGTTGAGCGCGAGGTCGGCCCGCCGCATGACGTCGACCGGGTCACTGCCCTGCCCGCCATGCGTCACGACCAGCCCGGCCGAGGCGCCGCCCTGAACGGAACTGCCAAAGACCTGGAGGCTGACCGAACAGGCCGCGATCATCCGCTCGCAGGCGAGCAAGGCGCTGGTCTCGTCCGCAGTGCTGAACAACACGCCGAATTCGTCGCCGCCAAGCCGCGCGACCAGCGCACCCTCGGGCGAGGACCGGCCGAGGATCGCGCAGATCTCGCGGATCAGCGCGTCGCCGGCAAGGTGCCCCAGCGTGTCGTTGACCAGCTTGAACCGGTCGAGATCGATCATCACCGTCGCGAACCACCCGTCCGCGCGGGTGCGTTCGGCAAGCGCGCGGAGGAACGCCAGCCGGTTGGGCGCGTCCGTCAGCGAGTCGTGCGTCGCCAGATGGATCGCACGGCTTTCATTGGCCGCCAGCTCGGCAGCCCGGACCTCGAGCTGCGCCACCTGCCGCACGAGCGCTGCACGCACCGCGTTGCAGTCATGGTCGAACTGCCAGCGCTGCGTCAGTGCCAGCGCGGTCTGGCGCAGCTCGGCGCCGACGAACGGCTTGGCAATATGGAAGACCTTGTCGACCGGCCCGGCCACCTTGGCGATCCCGGCGAGCGAGGCACCGTCGAGCGCAGTGACGATCACGAAATTGATGTCGGGGTCCAGTTCACGGATCCGGCGCGCCGTCTCGCAGACGTCGAGCCCCGACGCCATCTGAAGATCGAGGAAGGCTACCGCGAACGGCGCGGTCTCGGCGATTGCGGATTCGACCGCAGCGATCGCGTCGATGCCGGTCCCGACGGAGGTTATCGAAAACGCGTCAGCCTGCGGGTCAGCCGCCGCCGGTTCCGTCCCGAGTATCGCACGGGCGTAGTCGTCATGAACTCCGGGTTCGTCGTCGACAATCAGAATACGCATCGGACACCGTTCCTCGCGATACGTGACCCCGCCCGTGTAAGCGGTTTTCCAGGCCCTATCGCGCGGCCCGGTGGGTAGGCATCTGTAATTAATATGACATGAAGGCCGAGCTTCCCGACCCTCCGACCGAGTCACCAAGCGCTTGGCCACCAAGGATAATCGCGCCGAGCGGGCCGGCATTGCCGCCGAGTGCCGGCGGTACGACAAACGTATCGACCAGCGTCGGCTCGGGCAATGCGATATACCCCCCGAGACTGCGCGTCAGCGCGGCACGGACCCGCGGAAACAGATGGCCGGCGCCCATCACCCCGCCACCGATGACGATCCTGCGCGGAATGCCGGTGAGCACGAGCGTGTGGCATAACTGGCCAAGCGCCTCCGCGACGCCCGTCCAGACCGGATGATCGGCGGGGGCCTCATCGGCGGGATGGCCGAGCCGCGCGGCGATCGCCGGCCCCGATACAAGCCCCTCGAGGCAGGCGCCGTGAAACGGGCAACTGCCGATCCAGTCGTCGCCCGGCGTTCGGACCGGCCGGATATGCCCGAGTTCCGAATGCATCAGGCCGTCGACCGGTCGATGGCCCGCGATCAGCCCCGCCCCGACCCCGGTGCCGACCGTCACATAGGCGATGTCCGCCAGGCCCTGCGCCGCACCCCAGCGCGCCTCGGCCAGCGCCGCGCCGACGACGTCGGTATGGAAGCCGGTCGGTACCGCATAGCGACGCTGCAGGCGCCCGGCGACGTCGGTCCCCGCCCAACCGGGCTTGGGCGTCGAGGTGATATGGCCGTAATCACCGCCGCGCCGGTCGATCCCGACCGGGCCAAAGCTTGCGATCCCTATTGCGACGAAACCGCTCCAGCGGTCGAGCACGGCTTCGATCGCGGCGAGCGTCTCGTCGGGGCGAGTTGTCGGAATTCGTACGATTTCCTCGATCGCATCGGGCCCCCGCGCCAGGATACAAATGCATTTGGTCCCGCCAAGTTCGATCCCGGCCACCAATGGTATTTCGCTCATCCCTGTCCCCAAACCAATGCTTTGGCTGCAGCAATTCGTCCGGCGGGGCAGATCCGTCAAGTTGCTGTAATTTACTCCATGTTAACAACATAAGTATATCGTGCAAGTCGACTCGTTGCGCATAATGCTGGCGACTGGAGCAGAGAAATGCGGGCGTTTGAAGAGGCGGCACGGCTTGATGCATTGCGCCAATTGCGCCTGCTCGACACCAGCGCCAGCGAAAGCTTCGATCGCATCACCCGGATGGCAGGCCAGATCTTCGGGCTCCCGATCGCCGCAATCTCGCTGACCGATACCGACCGGCAATGGTTCAAATCGCGCGTCGGAATCACGCACGACCACATCGCGCGGGCCAAGGCCCCGTGCGCGGAGGTCGCCGAGACAACGCAGGGTCTGGTGATACCCGATCTGGCCGCCGACGGCTTCTATGCCAACAGCCCGCTCGCGCAGTCCGGCATCCGTTTCTATGCGGGTGCGCCGCTGATCACGCGGGAGGGCCATGGGCTCGGGTCGCTCTGCGTGCTGGGCGCCGAACCCCGAACCGCCTCGCCCGAGGAGCTTGCCGCGCTGACCGACCTTGCGGCGATGGTCATGGCGCAGATCGACCTCCAGCATGCGGTCGGGCGGGTCGATCCGGTCAGCGCGCTACCCAACCGCTTCCGGTTTCTGGAAGATCTCGACGATCTCGCGCGTGACACGCCCGGCGAGCAGCGCTTCGTCGTGCTGCTCGACCTCGCGCGCGCCGACCAGCTGAATGCGCTGATCCGGGTGATGGGCGCCGGCTATATCGAAACGCTGGTCAAGGAATCGGCGCGGACCTTGCGCGAGCAACTGGGATCCGCACGACGCTCTATCACGTGGCCGCGACCCAGTTTGCCTTCCTGTCCTCGCCCGGTGCGACCATGCCCGGCTATCTCGACGTGGTGAGCGCCGGGCTCGCGGTCAGTGCCGCGGGCTCGATCGCGCGGTTCGTGACGACGATGGCGGCCGGGATCGTCCCCGTGACGCTGGGAGCGATCCGGTCGCAGGAAATCCTGCGCGCCGCGCACAGCGCCGCACAGGATGCGCAGGCCAAGGACAGCCTGATCAGCGTCTATGCGACGTCGAACGATTCCGAATACCGGCGCAATATCGTGCTGCTCAGCGCGTTCGGCACAGCGCTGGAGGACGGCGCGTCGCTCCGCCTGGTCTATCAGCCGCGGATCGACCTCGGATCACGTCGCTGCGTCGGGGCGGAAGCGTTGCTGCGCTGGAACGACCCGACGCTGGGCGACGTATCGCCCGCGGAGTTCATCCCGATCGTCGAACGGACCACGCTGGCCAAGCCGACCACCGCATTCGTCCTCGACACCGCCCTGCGTCAGCTGGCGGCGTGGCAGGCGTGTGGCGTCTCGCTGCCTCTGTCGATCAACATCTCGGCGACCAATCTCGACGAGGACGGACTCGTCGCGGCAATCGCCGCAGCGCTCGACGCGCACAATGTCGCGCCCGACATGCTCGAAGTCGAGGTGACCGAAAGCGCGATGATGGAGAATTCGGCGCAGTCGCTCGCCAGGCTCGAGGCGCTGGCGGCGACCGGGGTCCGCGTTGCGATCGACGATTTCGGGACCGGCCACAGCAGCCTGGCCTATCTCCAGACGCTGCCCGCGAGCGTGGTCAAGATCGACAAGTCGTTCGTTGACCCGCTCGACACCGACGACGCCCGCAGCCGGACGGTGATCGCGACGATGATCTCGCTGTCGAAAAAGCTCGGCTTCCGCGTGGTGGCCGAGGGCGTGGAGTCCGTCGGCGCCGTCGACACGCTGACGCGGATGGCGTGCGACGAGGCACAGGGCTATGTCTTCGCCCGCCCGCTCGAAGCGCAGGAGGTCCTGCCCTGGATCGCGCGGTTCAACGGCGACGACCAGATGCCGCCATTGCCCCACCGCGAGGCGGCCTGAGCCGCGGCGCCCTTATTCGACGGTGACCGACTTCGCCAGGTTGCGCGGCTGATCGACGTCGGTGCCCTTGAGCACGGCGACGTGATAGGCGAGCAGCTGGACCGGCACCGCATAGACAAGCGGCGCGATCAGCGGATGCACCTTGGGCATGGTGATCGTCGCCATGCAGCCCTCACCCGCCGCCTGGATGCCGTCATAGTCGCTGATCAGCACGACCTTGCCGCCGCGCGCCATCACTTCCTGCATGTTGCTGACGGTCTTGTCGAACAACGGCCCCGACGGTGCGATGACGATGACCGGCACATGCTCGTCGATCAGCGCGATCGGCCCGTGCTTCATCTCGCCCGCGGCATAGCCCTCGGCGTGGATATAGCTGATTTCCTTCAGCTTCAGCGCACCCTCAAGCGCGAGCGGGTAATCCGTACCGCGCCCGAGATACAGCACGTCGCGCGCGCCCGCGACGGTGTGCGCCATCGCCTCGATCGCCTCATCATACGCCAGCGCGCCGTTAAGCGCGGCGGGCGCCTCGGCGAGGTGGCGGACGATCTCGCGCTCCTGCTCGCGAGTCAGCAGGCCCTTCGCGCGCGCCAGATTGGCGGCGAGCGCGGCGAGCACCGCAAGCTGGCAGGTGAACGCCTTGGTCGAGGCGACGCCGATCTCCGGGCCGGCATGCGTCGGCAGCAACAGGTCCGCCTCGCGCGCCATGCTGCTGGTCGGCACGTTGACAACGACCGCGATCTTTTGCCCTTCGACCTTGGCATGGCGCAGCGCGGCTAGCGTGTCCGCGGTCTCACCCGACTGCGAAATGAACAGCGCGAGGCCGCCCTCCTCCATCACCGGCGCGCGGTAGCGGAACTCTGACGCGACATCGAGGTCGACGGGGACGCGCGCAAACTGCTCGAACCAGTATTTGGCGACCATGCCCGCATAGAAGCTCGTCCCGCACGCGACGATCGTGACGCGCTTGATGGTCGACAGGTCGAATTCGGGGATTGGCAGCGAGACCTCGCCCTCCATCCGCTTCAGATACGAACGCAGCGTCTGCGCGACGACGATCGGCTGCTCGTAGATCTCCTTGAGCATGTAATGCTTGTGGTTGCCCTTCGAAATCACCTCGCCGGTGATCCCCGACAGCGTGATCGCGCGCTCGACGGGCGTGTTGTCGCGGTCATAGACCTGCGCGCCGTCGCGCGTGAGCACGACCCAGTCGCCCTCGTCGAGATAGGCGATACGCTGAGTCAGCGGCGCGAGCGCGAGCGCGTCCGACCCGAGGAACATCTCGCCATCGCCGTGGCCAACGACCAGCGGCGAGCCGAGCCGCGCGCCGATCAGCAGGTCGGGATGCTGGCGGAACAGGATCGCGAGCGCGAACGCACCGTGCAGCCGCGGCAGGATCTCGCGGACCGCCGAGATCGGATCGCTGCCGGCCTCGACCTTCTCGCTGATCAGATGCGCGACGACTTCGGTGTCGGTCTCGCTGGTGAAGGTCCGCCCACGCGCGATCAGCTCGTCGCGCAGCGGTTTGAAATTCTCGATGATGCCGTTGTGGACGACCGCGACCTCGCCGGTCGCGTGCGGATGCGCGTTGTTGGTGGTCGGCCCGCCATGCGTCGCCCAGCGCGTGTGCGCGATCCCGGTCCTGCCCGGCAGCGGATGCGCGGCCAACTCGTTCGCCAGATTGACCAGCTTGCCCGATGCGCGCCGGCGCTCGATCGCGCCGTCATGATCGGTCGCGATGCCGGCCGAATCATAGCCGCGATATTCGAGCCGCTTGAGACCGTCGAGCAACCGCTCGGCAACCGCGTCATTGCTCAGGATTCCCACGATGCCACACATGCTATCTATCCATTCGTCTTGTCGAGCGAGGCGTGCGACACGCTCCGCATGATCTGGTCAGGTCGGGAACCGCGTGCGATCTGTCGCGCGGGGCGTCACCGACGAGCGGCTTTGCGGGCCACCATCATTTCGCGGAATCGCGCCGCCCATCCGGGCTTGTCGACCTGGGGCGGACGGACGAGCGCGAGTGCGTCGGCGTCGACATCGCGCGTGAGCACCGACCCCGCCGCGACGATCGCGCCGCGGCCGACGGTCACCGGCGCGACCAGCGCGGAGTTAGAGCCGATGAACGCGTCCTCGCCGACGACGGTACGATATTTGAAATAGCCGTCGTAATTGCAGGTGATCGTGCCCGCGCCGATGTTCGCGCGCGCGCCGATCTCTGCATCGCCGATATAGCTCAGATGATTGACCTTCGCGCCGACGCCGATCGTCGCCTTCTTCACCTCGACGAAATTGCCGACGCGCGATCCGGCGCCGAGATCCGCGCCGGGCCGCAGGCGCGCGAACGGGCCGACATCCGCCTTTTCGCCGATCACCGCGCCCTCGACATGGCTGAAGGCATGGATGACGGCGCCATCCGCGACGCGAACGCCGGGGCCGAACACGACGTTCGGCTCGATCGTCACATCGCGTCCGAGCAAGGTGTCGTGCGCGAACCAGACCGTGTCGGGCGCGATCAGCGTCGCGCCGTCCGCCATCGCGGCGGCACGGCGCGTCGCCTGCCAGGCGGCCTCGACCGCGGCGAGCTCGCCGCGGCTGTTGACGCCCGCCACTTCGCCTTCGCCCGTCTCGATCACCGCCGAGGCCCGGCCGTCGGCGGCGGCGAGCATGACGATGTCGGGCAGATAATATTCGCCCGCGGCATTGTCGTTGCCGACGCGCGCGAGCAACGCGAACAGGTCGCGCGAATGGACCGCCATCAGCCCCGAATTGCAGAGCGTCTCGGCGCGTTCGGCGTCGGAAGCGTCCTTATATTCGACCATCCGATCGATCCGCCCGGCGGCATCGGCGATGACGCGGCCATAGGCGCCAGGATCGGCGGGGCGGAAGCCGAGCACCACCGCGGCGGGCGCATCGTCGCCGTGCAGCCGGTCGATCATCCGCTGCATCGTCGCGGCAGTGACGAGTGGCACGTCGCCATAGAGGATCAGCACATCGCCCTCGAACCCGGCCAGCGCGTCGCGCGCCTGCGCCACGGCGTGGCCGGTGCCGAGCTGTTCGGCCTGGAGCGCCGTCGCGATCCCCAGCGGGGCGACCGCACGCTCGACCTGCTCGCGCCCGGCACCCGTCACCACGACGGTGCGCGCGGGGTGCAGCGTCGCCGCGCTCGCGACCAGATGGTGCAGCATCGGCCGCCCCGCGATCGGGTGCAGCACCTTGTGCAGGTCGGACTTCATCCGGGTGCCCTTGCCGGCCGCCAGGATGATCACCGCGATGGACTGGTCGTGCATATGCGTCGTCATGGAAGGACCGCTGCCACGAAAGCCTTGCCAATTCCATAGCCGCGCTGGCAGGCATCACGGCGATGACGCATTTTTCATTCGATATCGTCGGGTTCGACCTTGACGGCACCCTGCTCGACACCAGCGGCGACCTGACCGCGGCGGTCAATCATGCACTCGCGCTCGCGGACCGGCCGGCGCTGAGCGTCGAACAGGTCAAGCCGATGATCGGCGGCGGCGCGCGGCACATGCTGAAACAAGGGCTGACCGCGACCGGCGGCTATGACGAGGCGATGCTCGACCGGCTGCACGCCGCGCTGCTCGCCTATTACGAGGCGCATATCTGTGTGCTGACACGGCCCTATCCCGGGGTGATCGAGGCGCTCGACGCGCTGGCGGCGCGCGGCGTCACGATCGGGATCGTCACCAACAAGATCGAACGATTCGCGCGCACCGTGCTCGACGAACTCGGCCTGACCGACCGGTTCGCCTGCATCCTCGGCGGCGACACGATGGCGGAGGGCAAGCCGTCGCCGATGCCGATCCACGAAATGGTGCGGCAGTGCGCCGTGGTGGCGGACGCGAAGCGCGCCGGGGCGCAAAGTGCCGCCCCCCGCGCGGCGTTCGTCGGCGATTCGATCTTCGATATCCAGGCGGGACAGGCGGCAGGGTTGCCGACGATCGCGTGCAGCTTCGGCTTTCTGATGCAGCCGGTCGACGAGCTTGGGGCAGAGGCGGTGATCGACGGATTCGATGCGCTGATCCCCGCGCTCGACGACCTCGCCCGGCGCACCGCAGCGTGAACGGCCGCGACCGCGACCTGACCGGGTTCTTCAAGATCGCACTGGCGCTGGCAATCGTCTTCGCCGTGACGATGGCACTCCTCCCCAAGCCGCCGCATCTGCCGATCGACCAGTTCGGCGACAAGTTCCAGCACATGCTCGCCTTCGCGACGCTCGCTGCGCTGGCGTCGTTCGCCTATCCGGCGGCGCGCGGACGCAAGGTGCTCGAACGCCTGTCCTTCCTCGGCGCGATGGTCGAGGTGGCACAGTCGATTCCGTCGCTGCACCGCGACTGCGACATTCGCGACTGGATCGCCGACACGATCGCGATCGCCGTCGTCGTCGCGATCATCGCGATGGTACGACGGACACGGCCGCCCCGGCTGCGCACGCTGCACTGATCCCCCGCGCGGGCGCTCAGGCCTTGCGCCACTTGGTCCACAAATGGCGCGCGAGCATCGCCGGCGGCATCCTCAGCGCGTGCGACCGGACGTAGAAGGCCAGCCGCGTTACCGGGCGGGTCGGCCGCCCCCAGCCGTCGCGCGCGGTCAGCCGCCGCACATAGAGGCGGTCGCTGGCCGCCAGCCGGCCCCCGGCGAACAGGCCGTCGACGAGGCGCAGCGCGCGCGAGACGGGGAGGCGCAGACCATGCCGCGACGCCTCCTCTGCAAGCCCCTCGGTGCCGAACTCCTCGACCAGACAGCGAATGTCCCACAGGTTGCGCAGGCCGCCCGCCAGGTCGCCGTCCGCGAACAGATGCGCCGCGGCATGGACGATCATGCCATTGGGCGACAGCGTGCGCAGGCCGTTGCCGAGCGGCACGCTGTCCGCGATCAGCCGCGCGGGATCGGGCGTGACCCGCGCGGTGAGCGGCAGGATCGTGTGGTGGACGTCGATCATCCGGTCGCGCTCGCGATGGATCAGCGGCGGCAGCTCATGCATCCAGCGCCGGTAATAGGCGTCGTCATACGGATCGGGCTTCACCCACCCCCACCCCGCGCCGAGCACCGCCGCCTCGACCCGCTCGAGCGCCGCCCGCGGGACGAGGATGTCGAGATCGCCGATCGACCGGCCCTGCCCCGCCATCAGTCCCGCCGCGGCATAGGCCGTCCCCTTGAGGAGCACGACCGGGCAGCCGAGCGGGGCAAGCGCACGCCGCGCCATCTCCGCCTCCCACAGCGCCGCGCGGCGACCCTGTTCCGCGGCGGCGCGTGCATCGCCGAGGATCGCTTCGACCGCGTGCGGCAGCGGCAGTCCGTCGAGGCGCAGCGCCAGCGTCCCGATCAGCTGTTCGGCTCGGGCGATCGTCAGCAGGCTGGTCCAGCCTTCCGCGTCGAGCGCCATGACGCGTCCCGGATCGGCGAGCGCGTGGGCGAGCAGGCGTGCGTCCGCCGCCACGGTATGCGGGAGGTCTGTCACAGCGCCGCGCATAACGCCTCGACCTGCGCGACCCCGCTGGCGCCGTCGGGATAGTCGATCGCGATCGCGGGGACCTGCGCGATCAGGCGCGTCATCGCCGTGAATCCGGCCTCGCCGAGCGCGACATAGTTGGTCGAGGCCTGCGTCATCCGCACGAACGCCTCGGCAGGCGGCACGGGCCGGACCGCCGCCGCATCGCCGTACCGGGGAAACAGCAGCAAGGCGGGGGTCGCCGGCTGATCCATCGCGGCGATCGCGCGGGCGTCGGGGACCATGTGGCGGATATCGCCCTTCGGAGTCGCCGCCATCAGCGGCCCCATCCGCGCGTCTGGCCAGGCGGCCTCGGCCGCGGGGATCGCCGCATTCTTCAGGCTGATCAGCCGCGGAAACGCGTGGAGCAGACCTGTCGCGGGGTCGAGCAGCGCGAATTCATCACCCATGAACCGCCAGCCCCGCGCCGCAAGCAGCGTCGCCAGCGTCGATTTGCCCGCACCTGAGACCCCGGTCATCAGCACCGCCCGGCCATCGCGTTCGACCGCAGAGGCATGGAGCAACAGGTGGCGGCGTGCGCCGAGCGCCATCTGGAGGTTCATCGCCATTTCGGCGGCGAGCAGCCCGTGCCGCAGCGGAAGCGGCGCGGCCTCTGGCAGCATGTAATCGCCGCCGATCTCGACCGACGGGCGGACCAACCGCCGCCAGGGTCGCCGCGCGAAGAGGCGGACGGTGTAATCCGCCACCCCGTCCTGCGGCGCGGGATAGTCGCTATAGAGGCTGCGGAGCTGATCGATCGGCGCGCGCCAGTCCGATCCGATCCGGAACCCGATCGGACCGATGCGCAGCGCGAAGGCGTGTTTCACGACGTCGCGACAAGCCCGGCGGCGACCAGCTCGTCGAGCCGCGCCGCCAGCGCCGAAGCCGTGGCGTCGGCGAGATCATAGTCCTCCGCCAGCCGGTCGAGCAGCGCGTCGAGCGACAGCCCGGCGTCGCCCAGGATCGCCAGGATCTGCGGCGCGGGTTCGGTCAGCAGGTGGGTCATGCCCGAGCGACGATGATAGACCGCGGTGAACGCGTCGAGCGGCGCAAGGACCAGCCCGCCCGGCGGGTCGGCGCGGTAGATCGGCCCCGGTGCGGCGTCGTCCACGGCCTCAGCCGCGCGGCATCTGCAACGAGGCGAAGCAGGTGAAGCCGCCCTGGCCGCGCTGCAACCGGCGGATGTAATTTACATAGGCGCGGCTGCGTTCGGAGTCGGTGCCGGGCAGCTGGCCGCCGCTGTTGAGCACGCGCCGGACCTCCTCGCCCTTGAACGGCCGACTGGCGCCCGCAAATGCGCCCTTGGTCCCCGATGGCACGATCTTGCCCTGCGCATCGATGAAGCTGCCCGCGCGGCCAGCATCGGGCACCGGAATGTCGCAATTGAGCACCGATCCCGCGGTCTGCGCCAGCGCCGGACGGATCGACACGACCGCAGCGGCACCGACCGCGCCGAGCGTCAGGACGCGGCGCCGCGACGGCGTCGTCTCGATCGGATCGGTGTCGGGGCGCGTGTCGTCGCTCATCGGGTCTCCGCTAGCATCATGCCCTTTCACAATCATGAACCTCGCGCAAGCAACCGGGCTTTGCAGGGGGCGATGGGGCCGGCGCTGTGCCGCTGCGGGACGGGCTGGCGCGCGGGGCAGCGAATGGCCTAGACACGCGCGCATGTTGACCGGATTTGGACTGCGCACCTTTTGGGCGATCATTGTGGCCGGCGGTGCCGCAATCGCGGTATTCGCGATCGGCACGTCGATCCAGGCGGGGCTGGTCGCGCTGGTCGGCGGGATCGCCGCCGCACTGGTCGCCGCCGGGACCGGGGACGAGCCGCCCGCCGCCGCCGATCCCGCGCCGGTCAATCCGGCGATCCTCGACGAGACGCTCGACCTGATCGTTGAGCCCGTGCTGCTGGTCCGCGACGGCCGCGTTGTGCTCGCCAACCGCGCCGCGCGTGCGCTGCTCGGCGAACACATCATCGGCGACGATGCGCGCGTGGCGATCCGCCACCCCGCCGCGGCCGAAGCGCTGTCGTCCCCCGCCGCGCTGGGCGAGACCCCGCCGATCGAGCTGGTCGGCCTTGGCACCCGCGACCAGCGCTGGGAAATGCGCGTCGGCGAATTGTCCGACGGGCCGCGCATCGTCCATCTGATCGACCAGACCGGCAATTATGCCGCCGAACGGATGCGCGTCGATTTCGTCGCCAATGCGAGCCACGAACTGCGCACGCCGCTCGCCTCGATCCTCGGCTTCATCGAGACGCTGAGCGAGGAAGCGGGCGAGGATCCGGCGATCCGCGCGCGGTTCCTCAAGGTGATGGACGACGAGGCGAAGCGGATGCTGCGGCTGATCGAGGACCTGATCTCGCTCAGCCGGATCGAGGCGGAGAAATACCGCGTCCCCGACACGCCGATCGACCTGGCGATTCTGGTCGGCGACGTGCGGGCCGAACTGGCCGACGGTGCGGGCAACCGCGGCCTCGATCTGGTCGCGACGATCGAGCCCGCCGTCCCCCCGGTGTCGGGCGACCGCGTGCAGCTGTCGCAGATGCTGCATAATCTGGTCGGCAACGCGATGAAATATGGCCGCGCGGGAACGCCGGTGACGATCACCCTGGCGCGCGACGTGACCGGCATGGTCAGGCTGGCGGTACGCGACGAGGGCGATGGCATCGCCGCGGTGCACATCCCGCGGCTGACCGAGCGATTCTACCGCGCCGATGCCGGGCGCAGCCGGTCGCTCGGCGGCACCGGACTGGGGCTGGCGATCGTCAAGCATATCGTCGAGCGGCATCGCGGGCGCCTCGATATCGCGAGCCAGGTCGGGGTCGGCACGACGGTCGCGGTGATCCTGCCGCCGGCCGGTGCCGGCCCCGCCAATTCGTCGCGTGTCATCAAACGGTAACGCGACTGTCACACAGGATCCGGTCTAGCCGCGCTATCGGGCAGGCATGACGGGAATTGACGTGCAGCGTTTCGGGGCGATTTCAGGACTGGCGGTCACGGCACTGGCGGGCGCAACGCTGGTCGGCGGATGCGTCGATCAGGCGAATGGCGGCGGCGCAGGCTCGCGCGATCAGATCACCGCGGTCGGATCGTCGACGGTCTACCCCTTCACGACGATGATCGCCGAACAGCTCGTCGCCAACGATCCCGATGCCAAGGCACCGGTGATCGAATCGACCGGCACCGGCGCGGGGATGAAGCTGTTCTGCGCCGGCATCGGCGCCGGCCATCCCGATATCGAGGATGCGTCGCGGCGGATGAAGGCGAGCGAGTATAAGGACTGCGCCGCCAACGGCGCCGGCCAGATCCTGGAAATCCAGGTCGGGATCGACGGCATCGCCTTTGCCGAGGCAAAGAACGGCCCGAAGATGCAGCTCACCCCGACCGACCTGTACAAGGCGCTAGCCGCCAGCCCCGGTGGCCGACCCAACACCGCGCGCGTATGGCGCGACGTGAACCCCGCGCTGCCGCCGGTGCCGATCCAGGTCTATGGCCCGCCCGCGACCAGCGGCACGCGCGACGCGCTCGCCGAGCTGATCCTGACCAAGGGCTGCGAATCGAGCGATCCCGCCGCCAAGCCGCTCGCCAAGTCCGATCCCGATGCGCACAAGGCGCTGTGCACCCGCGTCCGCGAGGACGGGATGTATGTCGATGCGGGCGAGAACGACAATCTGATCGTTCAGAAGCTCCAGTCCAACCCCAATGCGATCGGCGTGTTCGGCTACAGCTATCTCGAAGAGAACAAGAACGACGTGAACGGCGTCGCGATCTCCGGTGTCGAGCCGACCTATGCGACGATCGCGGACACGCGGTATCCGGGGTCACGCCCGCTCTACATCTATGTGAAGAAGGCGCATCTGAGTGCTATTCCGGGACTGCGGACGTTCCTGAAACTCTATGCCGCCAACTGGAGCGCGACCGGGCCGCTGGTGAAGCGCGGCCTGATCGCCGCGCCACCCGCGGTCCAGGCCCGGTCGGCGGCAATCATCGCCAACGAGACGATCCTCGACCCGGCGGTGCTGTCGTGATGCACTACTGGAACACGATCCCCGCCCTGAAACCGGCGGAGACGGCCTGATGTCGGCACTCGCCCTCTTCTTCCTCGTTCTCGGGCTCGGCCTGATCGCATGGCTGAGCGCACGGATGCGTGCCGCACGGTTCCGGGTCGGCAACACCGCGCGGTTCAGCTCGCTGCCTGCGCATCACGGCTGGTATGTCGCGCTGTGGACCGCGATCCCGCCGCTGCTGTTCCTGGTCGGCTGGTCGATGGTCGCGCCCGCGCTCGTCACCGATACCGTGCTGGCCAGCCCAGCCGCGGTGCAGCTGCCCCCGCCCGGCTTCGACCGTGCCTCGATCCTGTCCGAGGCGCGCAGCCTGGCGGAGGGACGAAGCTTCGGCGCGTTCCACGAGCTCGCGCGCGTCCTGTCGCCAGTCTATGCCGCCGCGCAGTCGCGCTACGACTGGATCGCGACCGCGCTCGCGCTGTTGCTCACCTTTGCCGGCGGCGCGTTCGCATTCCTGCGCGTGCGGCCGGGCTTTGGCGCGCGGACGCGGGTCGAGCGGATCGTGATGATCCTGCTGCTCGGCGCGTCGCTGATCGCGATCCTGACCACGGTCGGCATCGTCGCCTCGCTGCTTTACGAATCCGCGCGCTTCTTCTCGATCGTGCCGATCTCCGACTTCCTGTTCGGCACGCACTGGAGCCCGCAGGTCGTCGACGCGCGCGATCCGGGCGCGTCGCTCGGCGCGGTGCCGCTGTTCTGGGGGACGTTCTTCATCGGCGCGGTGATCGCGATGATCGTCGCGATCCCGTTCGGGCTGATGAGCGCGATCTACCTCACGCAATATGCCGCCCCGACCACGCGCAAGTGGATGAAGCCGATCCTCGAGGTGCTCGCGGGCGTGCCGACCGTCGTCTATGGCTATTTCGCCGCGCTGACGGTGGCGCCTGCGGTGCGCGATTTCGCGGTGTGGATCGGGATCAGCTGGGCCTCGTCGGAGAGCGCGCTGGCGGCCGGGCTCGTGATGGGGATCATGATCATCCCGTTCGTCTCGTCGATGGCCGATGATTCGATTGCCGCGGTCCCCTCTTCGATGCGCGACGGCAGCCTGGCGATGGGCGCGACCTCGTCCGAGACGATCCGCCGCGTGCTGCTCCCCGCCGCACTGCCGGGCGTCGTCGGCGGCGTCCTCCTCGCGGTCAGCCGCGCGATCGGCGAGACGATGATCGTGGTGATGGCCGCGAGCGGCGTCGCGACGCTGACGCTCAACCCGTTCGCCAGCACGACAACCGTGACCAAGCAGATCGTCGATCTGCTGACCGGCGAGGCCGAGTTCGACAGCGCCAAGACGCTCGCCGCCTTCGCGCTGGGGCTGACGCTGTTCGTCGTCACCCTGCTCCTCAACATCGTCGCGCTGACGGTCGTGAAACGGTACCGCGAAGCCTATGAATAGCGTCACCCCCTTCATCGGTACGCCAGACGCTACGGCTTCGGCGAAGCCCGCCACGGCGCGCGTGCCGACCGACTGGACCACGAAGGCGATGCAGAGCCGCATCCGCCGCCGCTATGCCGCGGAGCGCCGGTTCCGCCTCGCCGGGCTGGCCGCGGTCTGGCTCTCCGCGGGGTTCCTAGCCTTCCTGCTGTCGTCGATGCTGTGGCAGGGCGCGAGCGGGTTCGTCGAGACGCGCGTCGCGCTGCCGATCGATTTCGCCGCCGCCGCACTGCCGATCGAACCCGCGCGGCTGACAAGCCGCGGCGCCGATCTCGCGCTCGCCAGCGCCGGTCTTGAGGGTGCGGTCGACAGCGCCGCTACGCGCGCGTTCGGCAAGGACGGCGAAGGCCTGTTGTCGGACGGCGCGTGGGTGACGGTACGCGATGCGCTCAAGGCGGATCCCGGTCTGCTGTCACGCAAGACGGTGATCGCGGTGCCCGTCGCCAGCCCGGTCGACATGGCTGCCAAAGGCGATGGCCCGCCCGAAGCGGAGGCCATCGTCGCCCGGCTCAAGGCGCGCGGCGTGCTGACGCGCGGGCTGAGCATGACGTTCCTCACCACCGCCGATTCGACCGACGCGACGCGGGTCGGCATCTGGGGCGCGTTCAAGGGCTCGCTGCTGACGATGATCGTCACATTGCTGCTCGCCTTCCCGATCGGCGTGCTGTCCGCGCTGTATCTCGAGGAATATGCTCCGAAGAACCGCTGGACCGACCTGATCGAGGTTTCGATCAACAACCTTGCCGCGGTGCCCTCGATCATCTTCGGGCTGCTCGGGCTCGCGGTGTTTCTCGGCACCTTCGGCATGCCGCGATCGGCGCCGCTGGTCGGCGGGCTGACACTCGCGCTGATGACAATGCCGGTGATCGTGATCGCCGGGCGCAACGCGATCAAGGCGGTGCCGCCCTCGATCCGCGACGCAGCGCTCGGGATCGGCGCGTCGCCGGTGCAGGTCGTGTTCCACCACGTCCTGCCGCTCGCGCTGCCCGGCATCCTGACCGGCACGATCATCGGCATGGCGCGCGCACTCGGCGAAACCGCACCGCTGCTGATGATCGGCATGCGCGCGTTCATCGCCGCGCCGCCATCGGGGCTGCGCGACCCTGCAACCGTGCTGCCCGTGCAGATCTTCCTGTGGTCCGACCAGGTCAGCCGCGGCTTCATCGAGAAGACCTCGGCCGCGATCATCGTCCTGCTCGTCTTCCTGCTCGCGATGAACGGCGTCGCGATCTACCTCCGCAACAAATTCGAGACCCGCTGGTGATGACCAACCACAAGATGACCGCGCGCGACGTCAGCGTCTATTACGGGCAGAAACGCGCGATCGACAATGTGTCGATCGACGTCGACATGGACAATGTCACTGCGTTCATCGGCCCGTCGGGCTGCGGCAAGTCGACCTTCCTGCGCACGCTCAACCGCATGAACGACACAGTCGCCAGCGCGCGGGTCGAGGGGAAGATCGAGCTCGACGGGCACGATATCTATTCGCCCGACATGGATGTCGTCCAGCTGCGCGCGCGCGTCGGCATGGTGTTCCAGAAGCCGAACCCCTTCCCCAAGTCGATCTATGAGAACGTCGCCTACGGCCCGCGCATCCACGGGCTCGCGGGTGCCAAGAGCGACCTCGACCAGATCGTCGAGAAGTCGCTGCGGCGTGCGGGTCTCTGGGACGAGGTGAAGGATCGCCTGACCGACAGCGGCACCGCGCTGTCGGGCGGGCAGCAGCAGCGGCTGTGCATCGCGCGCGCGATCGCGGTCGATCCCGAGGTGATCCTGATGGACGAGCCGTGCAGCGCGCTAGACCCGATCGCGACCGCCAAGATCGAGGAGCTGATCCACGAGCTGCGCGGCCGGTACGCGATCGTGATCGTCACGCACAACATGCAGCAGGCGGCCCGCGTCAGCCAGCGCACCGCCTTCTTCCACCTCGGCACGCTGGTCGAATATGGCGACACCTCCGCCATCTTCACCAACCCGCGCGAGGAACGCACCAAGGATTACATCACCGGCCGCTACGGCTGATGGGGACGGGATCGATGAACACGCATACCGTAAAGGTCTTCGACGACGAGATCGGCCGCCTCCGGGGCCTCATCTCGCAGATGGGTGGCCTCGCCGAGGACGCGATCGCCAATGCGATGAAGGCGCTCCAGCGCAACGACGTCGCGCTCGCACGCGAGGTCCGCGCGGCGGACAAGCAGATCGACGCGATCGAGGCGGAGGTTGAGCGGCTGGCGGTGCAGATCATCGCGCTGCGCGCACCGATGGCGATCGACCTGCGCGAGGTCGTCGCCGCGCTGAAGATCGCGGGCGTCGTCGAGCGGATCGGCGATTATGCCAAGAACATCGCCAAGCGCGTGCCGATGATCGAGAGCGAGCACCGGATCGATCCGATCTCGATCCTGCCCGCCATGGGCCGGATGGCGAGCGAGATGGTCCATGACGTGCTCGACGCCTTTGCCGCGCGTGATTTCGAGGCGGCGATGCTCGTCGTCGAAAGCGACGCCGCGCTCGACGATTTCTACGACAGCATCTTTCGCACGCTGGTGACCTACATGGTCGAAAATCCCAAGACGATCAGCCAGGTCGCGCACCTGCTGTTCGTCGCGAAGAATCTCGAACGGATCGGCGACCACGCGACCAACGTCGCCGAGATGGTCTATTTTGCCGCGACCGGCACCCAGATGGCCGACCGCGACCGCGGCGGCATACAGGAGTAATCGACATGGCCCGTGCAAGGATGCTGCTGGTCGAGGACGACGCGGCGCTCGCCGAACTGCTGGTCTGGCATTTCAAGCGCGAGGATTTCGAGATCGCGCACACCCCCGATGGCGAGGAGGCGCTGCTGCTCGCGCGTGAGAAGGTGCCCGATATCGTCCTGCTCGACTGGATGGTCGAAGGCCTGTCGGGAATCGAGGTGTGCCGCCGCCTGCGTCGCGCGCCCGAGACCCAGAACGTGCCGATCATCATGCTGACCGCGCGTGGGGAAGAGGAGGACCGTGTCCGCGGGCTCGAGACCGGTGCCGATGATTACGTCACCAAGCCCTTCTCGCCGCGCGAGCTGGTCGCGCGCGTCGGCGCGGTGCTGCGCCGCGTTCGCCCCGCGCTTGCCGGCGAAGCGCTGAGCTATGCCGACATCGAGATGGACACGGTCGGCCACAAGGTCCGCCGCTCGGGCGAGGTCGTCGCACTCGGGCCGACCGAGTTCCGGCTGCTCAAGCATTTCCTCGAACATCCCGGCTGGGTCTTCTCGCGCGAACGGCTGCTCGATGCGGTGTGGGGGCATGATTCGGACATCGAATCGCGCACCGTCGACGTGCATATCCGGCGGCTGCGGAAAGCGATCAACACCGGCGAACGTCCCGATATCATCCGCACGGTGCGCTCGGCGGGCTATTCGCTTGATACTGGCGGGTGAAAGTCGGGGTACTGCAAGCGGTCACCGACCGCGTCATTAGTGCAGAACCAAGACAAGCCGGTTAGAATCGGACGCGAAACGAAGGACCCAAGCGGGTTTTAGTGCGTTCAACCGTGGCGCTAACGAATTTGCGCTCCAAGTATTCAGGAGATTCGCATGAAGTCCATTCTTCTCGCCGCTGCAGCGTTGCTCGCCTCGCCCGTGCTCGCGCAGACCGCGCCGCAGACGATGCCGCCAGCAGACCCGGCCGCCCAGACTGCGCCCGCTGATCCGGCAATGGCACCGCCAGCCGCAGATCCCGCCGCTCCCGCCGATCCGGCGATGGCAGCCGATCCTGCAGCCCCTGCCGATCCGGCAATGGCACCGCCGCCGCCCGCAGCGCCCCAGGCTCCGATGGCCGCACCCGGTGGTGCGAACATCGTCTTCGGTCAACCGACGGTGACGCCGCCGACCCCGGCGCCTGCCGAGTATCCAACCTGCTCGCGCACCGTCAAGGACGGCTGCAAGAACCGCGGCGGTAAGTAAGCGATTACCATCGGTGCGGGCCGTGGCTAACGCCGCGGCTTGCGCCGACTGCTTTACGTTCTAGGAAAGGCGCTCCACGATAAGAGAGGGGCGCCTTTTTCCATGTCCGACAGCTTTGGATCCTTCGGTTTTGCTGGCCGCGTCGCGATCGTCACCGGCGCAGGCGGCGGGCTCGGCCGCGAATATGCGCTCGAGCTTGCCCGGCGCGGTGCGAAGGTTGTCGTCAACGATCTCGGCGCCTCGCGCGACGGTACGGGGCAGTCCGATGCCGCGCTGAAGGTCGTCGAGGAGATCGAGGCCGTGGGCGGCGAGGCGATCGCCAATGGCGGCAGCGTCACCGACTATGACCAGATGGTCGAGATGGTCGCGCGTGCGTCCGAAAAATGGGGCGGCGTCCATATCCTCATCAACAATGCCGGCGTGCTGCGCGACAAGAGCTTCGCCAAGATGGACCCCGCCGATTTCAACTTCGTCGTCGACGTCCATCTGAACGGCTCGGCCAACGCGACCAAGGCAGTCTGGGACGGGATGCGCGCGCAGAATTACGGCCGCATCCTGATGACCGCGTCATCGACCGGACTGTACGGCAATTTCGGCCAGGCCAACTACGGCGCCGCCAAGCTCGGCCTTGCCGGCCTGACCAAGACGCTCGCGATCGAAGGGGCGAAGAACAACATCCGCGTCAACACGATCGCGCCGACCGCAGGCACGCGGATGACGCAGGACATCTTTCCCGAAGAGGCGTTCAAGGCCTTCTCCCCCGACAAGGTCGCGCCCGGCGCGGTGTTCCTGGTGTCGGAGGATGCCCCGACCAACATGATCCTCGGCGCCGGCGCTGGCGTGTTCCAAGCCGCCTATGTCACGCTGACGCCGGGCGCGTTGCTGTCGGGCGACGATCTGTCGGTCGAAGGGGTGGCCGCCAACTGGGCGGCGATTACCGACCGCAACGGCGAGATCGTCCCGCAATCGGGTGCCGGCCAGGCGATGACCATATTAACGAAGCTCCAGCGCGGCTGACCACCGCGCCGGCGGGCTCAGCTTTCGACGAGCTTCATCAGCCGTCGCTCGACCGGGGCGAGGATCGGGCCGAGCTCATGGCCGCGCTTGATCACCGCCCCGCCTTCGCCGACCAGGGCCCACATGCCCTGGCGGTTGCGAAGCGCGGGGCGTTTTTCGATCCGGAATTCGGGCCGCTCGGCCGCGCGGCGGAAACAGGCGAACACCGCCGCCTCGCGGCCGAGATCGATCGCATAGTCCCGCCAATGCCCCGCCGCGACCATGCGCCCGTAAAGGTCGAGGATCCGCATCAGTTCGAGCCGATCGAAGCCGATCTGGGTGGGGGCGGTATTGCGGGTCGGAAAGGGCGTGACGTTGTTCATCAGGACGGATCAGGCCCGATCGCGCAGATCCTGTTCGACCGGGCCGCGACGGAGCCCGTCGCGATCGGTCGACAGGTCCTGATCGGCGAGCAGCGAGTCCAGACGCTTGCGCATCATCTCCAACTCACAGCGCATGATCTCCATCTTCTGCGTCGCCGGGTCGAAAGCCTCGGTGCACGGCGTGCCATAGGGCACGAAGCGCGGGGCCTCGGGTGCGGCGCCGCCCTCTACCGTCGTCGCGCGCGCCGGGATGCCGACGACGGTCGTGCCCTCGGGAACGTCGCGCGTCACGACCGCATTCGCGCCGACTCGCGAGCGGCGGCCGAGCGTGATCGGCCCGAGCACCTGCGCGCCCGATCCGATGATCGCACCGTCCGAAATGGTCGGGTGACGCTTGCCCGCAACGCCATTGTCAGGACTCGTCCCGCCCAGCGTCACGCATTGATAGATCGTCACATCGTCGCCGATCAGCGACGTTTCGCCGATCACGACGAAGCCGTGGTCGATGAAGAAGTTGCGGCCGATCGTCGCGCCGGGATGGATGTCGATCGCGGTCAGGAAGCGCGACAAATGATTGACGCACCGCGCCAGGAAGAAATTCTGCCCGCTATACAGCCGGTGTGCGATGCGGTGCATCCCCAGCGCCCAGACGCCGGGGTAGAGCATGATCTCCGCGCGAGAATGCGGCGCCGGGTCACGCGCCCGGATCGAGTCGAGATAAGCCCCTAACCGGCTGAACATGCGCATTCCCCTTGGCGGTCCGCTCATTTAGGCGTTCACAGGGGCGATTTCCAGCGGGCGGGGGCAACGCCGCGGCGGACGCCCCGCGCTGACGGTCTCATTATCGACCCGGCATGGACAAACGGGGGTGCACGATCGATATGGGCGATCAATGGCTGCAACCTATCTCCCCACGCTCAAGCAACTGCAATATCTCGTCGCGCTGAAGGATCATGGCCATTTCGGTCGTGCTGCCGAGGCCTGTTTCGTGACCCAGTCGACGCTGTCGGCAGGCCTGCGCGAGCTCGAGACGCTGATCGGGGTGGTGCTGGTCGAGCGCACCCGCCGCGTCGTCCGCTTCACCCCGCTGGGGGATCGGATCGCGGACAAGGCGCGCCGCGTGCTGCGCGAGGCGGAGGAACTTGGCGACATGGCGCGCGCCGCGGGCCGGCCGCTGTCGGGCGACATGCGGATGAGCGTGATCCCGACGATCGCGCCGTTCATGCTCCCGCGCATCCTGCCGCGGCTGCGACGCGACTATCCCGACCTCAAGCTGTTCCTGCGCGAGGAGCCGAGCGGCGCGGCGTGCGAGGGGCTGCACAACGGCCGCACCGACTGTGTGCTGCTCGCCCTGCCCTATGCCTGCGGCGAAGTCGCGTTCGAGCCCCTGTTCGACGACCGGCTGTTCGTCGCCTTCCCAACCGAGGACGTGCCCGCGGACCGGACGTCGATCCCCGCCTCCGCCATTCCCGCCTCGGCGATCGACGAGACGCGGCTGTTGCTGCTCGAGGACGGGCATTGCCTGAAGGATCATGCGCTCGCCGCATGCAACCGCCCCGAAATCCGCGCCGAGGCGACGATGATGGGCACGTCGCTCCACACGATCGTGCAGATGGTCGACAATGGCTTGGGCATCACGATGCTGCCTGAGATGGCGCTGAACGCCGGGATCCTCGAAAATACCGGGATCACCGCGCTGCCGCTCGATGCCGAGAACGCGTTTCGCCGGATCGCGCTGGTATGGCGCAAGGCCTCGCCGCGCGAGAAGGATTTCCAGTTGCTCGCCAAGGCGCTTGCCGAGGCCCGCTGACCGGCCGCGCTGGCTCGCACTGCAACAATTTCCGGGCTCAACCGTAGTTGCGGTTCGCAAGCGCCCGTTTGAGGAGATAGATTTCGATGTCGAACATGCGCCCACTGTATATTGGCCTGGGCACCACGGGTCTCGTCGCGCTCGCGCTCGCCGCGTGCAGCAGCGGCAACAGCGACCTAGGCACGCCGACGGCGCCGCCCCCCGCCAACCCCGCACTGTCGACGCCCAACGGGCCGATCGCCGTCGCCAACCCGACCGTCGGCGGCGTGCCGATGATCGCGACGCGGACGATCGTCGACAATGCCTCCGCCGCACCCAATCTCGCAACGCTGGTCACCGCGCTGAAGGCCGCGGACCTGACCGTGACGCTGTCTGGGACCGGGCCGTTCACCGTTTTCGCGCCGACCGACGCCGCATTCGGCCGGCTCGCGCCCGGCATGGTCCAGACGTTGCTCAAGCCCGAGAACAAGGCGTCGCTGGCGAAAGTGCTGACCTATCACGTCGTGCCGGGCGACATCACTGCTGCCGACCTAAAGGCACGTGTCGCGGCGGGTGGCGGCACCGCCGCACTGACGACGGTCGAAGGTGATGCAATCACGGTGACCCTTGTCGGAGATATCATCGCACTCACCGACGTCAACGGTAACAAAAGTTATATTGAGACCGCCGATGTGCGTCAGTCGAACGGCATTGTTCATGTCGTCAACGGGGTAATCGTACCCCGCTTGTCTTGAGTAAGGTGTATAGCTTGCCAACACTTCGTCGCGTCAACGGCGCACTTGGTCCTGTTGGCGCGTCCGTAACTTGGCAAACCGCCGCGTGACTCCATACGTTCTATCGCAGAATTTATTTCACGATTGTTTCAGCCAGGAGAAATCCATGATCACCAAGACCCCTCTCGTCCTTGCCGCAACGCTTTTCGCGGCCGCACCGGCAATCGCGCAGACCGCGCCGAGCGGCGCGACGCCTGCACAGACCGCGCCAACGGGCACGGCGCCCGCACAGACCCCGATGCAGACCCCTGCACAGGCTGGTACCGCCGCGCCGATGACCGGCGCTCCAGCAGCACCCGCCGCAGCACAGCCTGCAGCGACCGCGACGATCGCGGCAGCGCTGCCGACGCTCCCAAATCGCGCGACGCTCACCAAGCTGGTGACTGCGGCCGGCCTCGGCACGACGCTTGCGGGCCCCGGTCCCTTTACCGTTTTCGCACCGAGCGATGAGGCGTTCACGCGGCTTCCCGCCGGCGCACTCGACACGCTGATGAAGCCGGAGGCGAAGCCCACGCTGGCGACGATCCTGAAGTATCACGTCGTCGCAGGCGCCGTGACGTCGGATCAGCTGAAGGCGCAGATCACGTCGGGTGGCGGCAAGGCCGTCCTCACGACGCTGGCCGGCCAGCCGCTGACGGCATCGGTGGGTCCGAACGGCAATATCGAACTGACGGACGTTGCTGGCAGCAAGGCCTATGTCGACACGGCAGATGTCAAGGCGACCAACGGTGTCGTCCATCTCACCAACGGCATGAGCGTTCCCAAGATCGGCTAACGCCGTCTAGGAGGTCCAGCGCGCGGCGGCGTCCTTGTCGGCGTCGCGCGCTTCGACCCAGCTGGCCTGTGCGCCGCGGGTCTCGCGTTTCCAAAACGGCGCATCGGTCTTCAACCGATCGATCAGATAGGCACAGGCCTCGAGCGACGCCGCACGGTGCGCAGACGCCGCCGCCACGAAGACGATCCGTTCACCCGGATGCATCGGCCCGACCCGGTGGACGATGGTCACCGCACTCAGCCCCCAGCGCTCGACGGCACCTGTCGCCACCTTGGTGAGCGCAGCCTCGGTCGCACCGGGATAATGTTCCAGTTCGAGCGTCTCGACACCGTCATCCGCCCGCACGAGGCCGGTGAAAGTCGCCACCGCGCCCGCGCCGCGTTCGCCGGCGGTTTCGGCCTGCGTGATCTCTGCCAACAGGTCGATCGGCGCCGTCTGGACGATGATCCGAATCATCCGCCCGTCACCGGGGGGAAGAGCGCGATCTCGTGCGCGCCGGCGATCGGGGTGTCGATCGGCACGAACGCCTGATCGAGGGCCGCACGCAGTCGGGCGGGATCGGCAAAGGCGGCGGCATGGCCCGGGCTGGACAGCGCGAGCCAGTCGACCAGTTCGGCGATCGTGGTCACCGATGCGGGCGGATCGACGCGTTCCTCGCCCGTCCCGATCCGTTCGCGGACCCACGCAAAATACACCATCGTCACCGTCATGCGCTCAATCCATATGCTTCAGGCCGACGCGCAGGTAATCCCAGCCCGTCACCAGCGTCAGGACCGCAGCCCCCCAGAGCGCGGCGAGCCCGACGCCGTGCACCCACGGCATATCGGGCAGCGCGCCGGCGAGGATCAGTCCGCCCAGCGCGACCAGCTGCAGCGTCGTCTTCCATTTCGCGAGCTGCGAGACGGGCACGGACACCTGCACCTGCGCCAGGAATTCGCGCAGGCCCGACACCGCGATCTCGCGGAGCAGGATGACGAGCGCGGCGATCACATGGACGCCCGCAATATCGCGCGTGCCGACCAGGATCAGGATGACCGCCGCGACCATGATCTTGTCCGCGATCGGATCGAGGAAGATCCCGAGGCGCGACACCGCACCGTTCGACCGCGCGAGATAGCCGTCGAAATAATCGGTGATGCCCATCAGGCAGTAGAGCGCGAAGGCGATGCCGTAGCCGGCCGCCCAGCCGGGCCACCACAGAAAGCCGACGAGAAGGGGTACCGCGACAATGCGCGACAGCGTCAGAAGGTTGGGCAGGGTCCACACCCCGCCTTCCCTACTCCGGTCATGCCCTTGGCGAAACCGGGTTTTACCGATCGCGGCCGACTAATGTGCGGCCAGGCCGAACGCCGGGCCGCGTCGCGGGGCCTCCTCCGGATCCCGTACGCGGACACCCGGCCGACGCGGGCGGCGCTAAACCATTGGCCTACCGCCCCCGCTGGGCTAAGGCCGCGGCAGTCTTATTGCCACGATCAGGGCCTTTTCTCGCATGCGCAACGCACTCGGGTTGCTGAAGCAACGACGCTTCCTGCCCCTGTTCACGACACAGTTTCTGGGCGCCTTCAACGACAATCTGTTCAAGACGTCGATGGTGTTGTTCGCGACCTATGCGATCTTCAACGATCCGCGGATGGAGGCGAATTTCAACGCACTCGCCACCGGAATTGCAATCATCCCCTTCTTCCTGCTCTCGGCACTCGCTGGGCAGCTCGCGGACAGCCACGACAAGGCGCGGATCATCCGGCTCGTGAAGAGCGCGGAGATCGGCATCATGGCGCTCGGCGCGGCGGGGCTGATGGTGGCGCGCAGCGGCCATTCGACGATCGGCCTTGGGCTGATGCTCGGGGCGGTACTCTGCCTGGGGGTGCATTCGACGTTCTTCGGGCCGATCAAATACGCGATCCTGCCGCAGCATCTGCCGCCATGCGACGTGCTCGGCGGCACCGGGCTGGTCGAGGCCGGTACCTATCTGGCGATTCTCATGGGGACGATCACCGCCGGGTTCATGACCGATCATATCGAGCGCGCGGCGATCGCGGTGCTGGCGATCGCAGTGATCGGCTGGTTCGCGGGTCGCCAGGTGCCGCCGGCACCGCGCGAGGGCCCGCCGCTGGTGCTGAACTACAACCCGTTCACCGCGTCGTGGCGGCTGATCAGCGCGACGATGCATATCCCGCGGCTGTTCCTGGCGATCTGCGCGATCAGCTTCTTCTGGACGATCGGCGCGGTGCTGATCGTGATCTTCCCGCCCTTGGTCAAGAACGTGCTGACCGCGGACGAGCGGGTCGCGAGCTTCGTGATCGCGGTGTTCTCGATCGGCGTCGCGATCGGTTCGGTGGTGATCAACACGATGCTCAAGGGCCGGATCTCGGCACGCTACGCACCCGCCTCGGTGATCGCGATGGGCGTATTCGTCCTTATCTTTTCGGTCCTGGTACGGACCTGGACGCCGGCGGCGCCCGGCCATTTCTATGACTGGGCCGGGTTCCTCGCGCAGCCGCGCGCCTGGCCGGTGCTCGGCACGCTGATGATGATCGCGATCACCGGCGGCATGTTCGTCGTCCCGCTCTACGCTTTTCTAACGACGACGGTCGAAAAGGATCAGACCGCGCGGACGGTGGCCGCGAACAACGTCGTCAACTCGGGCGCGATGACGATCGGGTCGATCGCGGTCATCGGCATCACGATGGCGGGCGTGACGCCCGAAGACCTGCTGTTCCTGGTCGCCGGCATGTGCCTGGTATCTGCCTGGATCGCGCAGAAGCTGCACCGCGCCTGTGACGACGATGCCGAAACCTGCCTGCCCGTGATCAGAAAATGAAGCTGTAGAAGCAGGTGAAGAAGGCCGCGAAGCTCAGCACGAACAGCTTGACGTCCTGATCGTCGCGCCCGCCCGGCGCTGCGATCACGGGCGGGGGCAGCGTCCGTCGAAACGGGTGGCGCGCGGCTTCGTTGGTCAGGACTAGGCGTCGGGTCATGCCGACCGGTTAACGCGGTGTTTACCTTTTCGACCAGCGACAAAATCGTCCCGTTTTAACCCGTCCGCGAATGGGACAGAATTAAGGAGTTTCGACATGCTGCGATACGCCGTCCTCGCCACCCTGATGGCAAGCGCCCCGCTCGCCGCACAGGGCGTGCCACCCGTGCCAGCCCCTGCCACCGCGCCTGCCACCGCGCCCGCAGATGCGTCGCCACCGGTGCCCGCTGCGACGCCGCGCCCCGCGACCATCGGCGTGACGCTGACCACCAGCCTCGGCCCCATCGTGCTCGAACTCGAGAAAGAGCGCGCCCCGATCACCACCGCGAATTTCCTGCGCTATGTCGACGCGCGCAAGCTTGACGGCACGACCTTCTATCGCGCGCTGCGGCTGGGGCCGGATACGGGGCTGATCCAGGGCGGGATCCAGGGCGATCCCAAGCGCGCCTTCCCGCCGATCGCGCACGAGCCGACCAGCAAGACCGGCGTGCTCCACACCGACGGCACGATTTCGCTCGCACGGCTGGCGCCGGGGACCGGGCGCGCCGACGTGTTCATCACCGTCGGCGCGATCCCCTTCCTCGACGCGCATCCCGAGAAGCCGGGCGACAATACGGGCTTTGCCGCGTTCGGGCACGTCGTCCAGGGCATGGACATCGTCCGCGGCATCCTTGCCGCGCCTACCTCGCCGACCAAGGGCGAAGGCGTGATGAAGGGCCAGATGATCGCCGCGCCGATCCGCATCCTGACCGCCCGGCGGACCCCGCCCGCGACACGGTGAAGCCAGTCGCAAAGGGCAACTGATCGGGGTTAAGTAACGGATCTAGAACCATTTTGGGCTAGTCCGCGGTGATGCAGACGCGACATGCCGTAATCCCCCGCCCCTCGCCAGCGGTGGAAACCGCGCCAGGCACGGGGACGATGCCCCCCGACGTCTTGCTGGCGATCGCGATGACCGCGGTCGCGGACGGCGTCGTGGTCTTCGACCCGGCGGAGCGGATCGCGCTGGTCAATCCACGCGTGGGGGCGCTGTTCCGCTTCGACCCGGACCGCGTCATGACCGGCATGGACATGGCGGACTTTCTCGGAGTCGTCGGCACCGCCGTCGGCTGGTCCGCGGCACGGATCGCGACGGTGGTCGACAATCATCGTCGCTGGCAGGCCCGGCAGGAAAGCGTCGATATCGATCATCATTTCGACGACGGGACGATCCTGCATATCAACTTCGCCCCGCTGCCCGGGCACTGCGCGGTGATCACCTACCGCGACGTCACGGTCGAGCGACGGCTGACCGACGTCGTCGCGGCGCAAGCCGCGCAGGCGGAACGCTTCCGCAAGGAGATCGCGACCGTCGTCACCGAAACCGATGCCGCGGCGGCGGAAGGCCAGGCGATGGGCCGCGCGGGCGAAGCCGAACTCGAACTGATCGGCCGCGATTTGGGCGACGTCGTCGTCGCCGCGCAGCAATCCACCGCCGCGATGCAGGATGCCGCACAGACCTCGGCGATGATGGCCGGCATGATCGACACGGTCGTCGACCAGGTCCGCCACACCAGCAGCGCCGCCAGCGGCGCGATGGCGCATGCGCACGAGACGGTCGCGCTGTCTCAGGGGTTGTCGGACCATGCCGGATCGATCGGCTCGATCCTCGACATCATCCGCGCGGTCGCCCGGCAGACTAGCCTCGTCGCGCTCAACGCCGCGATCGAGGCGGCGCGCAGCGGAGAGGCCGGGCGCGGCTTCGCGGTGGTCGCAGCCGAGGTGAAGACGCTTGCCACGCAGACGTCCGATGCGGTCGCGCGGATCGAGCCGCAGATCTCGGCGATGCAGATCGCGACGCGCGACGTCGTCGCCGCGAATCGCGCGATCGCGCACGACATCGCCGATATCCAGGCCCGCGCGGTCATCGTGACCGACACCGCACATAGTCAGAACGAGCGCATCCTCGCGATCACCGCCGCGATCGACGAAACCGCGCTCACCGCGCGCGCGATGACCGACAGCGTCGAACATCTCGAAGTCCGAAACCAGCGCTTCATCAGCCTGGCCAGGCGGATCGGCCAGCAGCTCGAGTCCGTCCACGCCCTGACTCATGGTCTCAGCGTCGCCACCGAGACATTCCAAGCGACCTATTGAGGCTCGTGACGGGTTGGCAGCGGTACGACCCGCTGCGGGGTATCCATCAAAAATATGGGACCGCGACCGCGTCGCGTATCAACGAGAATGGTGGAGCCGAGGGGGATCGAACCCCTGACCTTTCGCATGCCATGCGAACGCTCTCCCAGCTGAGCTACGGCCCCATTCCCGTTGGGAGGCGGCTCACTAACCGGAGCCGCCCGGGTTGGCAAGCGGCGTAAACGCCGCCTGCCAAATTTCTTTATCTCAACGCTCGTGCTCGTCCTGCGGCGTCTCGACGCCAAGGTCGTCGTCACCGCCCAGATCGACTTCGTCGTCCGCGGACGGCTCTTCGTCCTCGCCGGTGATCGAGGCGATATCCTCTTCCTCGTCACCCTCGAGATCCGCATCGGGCTTCTTAGTGTCGGGCTTGGCGACCTCGAACGGCAGCGGCTGCTTCGACTTCAGGATCGGCTCGGGCTCCCACGCATACCCGCATTCGATGCAGGTGACGGGGTCGGCCTTTTCGAGGTCGTAGAAACGCGTCGCGCATTTCGGACACGAACGCTTCGTGCCCCATTCCGGCTTGATCATGCCGATAGAACCTTTCGAATGGATAGATTGTGGGGGATGCCCCCGCAAAGTGGGCGCGCCTTGCCATAGCGCAAGGCCACTGTCAAAAGCCCGGCCCCATGACACACCCCCTCCCCCAACCGCTGGACGTCGTCGCGCGCGGTCCGCTGACCGGTTCGATCGCGGTTCCCGGCGACAAGTCGATCAGCCACCGTGCGCTGATGTTCGCGAGCCTCGCGGTCGGAACCAGCCGGATCACCGGCCTGCTCGAGGGCGAGGACGTGCTCGCCACCGCGGCGGCGATGCGCGCGATGGGCGCGACGATCGAGCGGCAGGACGACGGCATCTGGGTCGTCGACGGCGTCGGCGTCGGCGGGCTGCTCCAGCCCGCGACCGCACTCGAGATGGGCAATTCGGGCACCTCGACGCGATTGCTGATGGGGCTGGTGTCGAGCCACCCGATCACCTGCACCTTCACCGGCGACGCCTCGCTGTCGGGACGGCCGATGGGCCGCGTGATCGAGCCGCTGTCGCAGATGGGCGCGGACATCACCGCGTCGCCCGGCGGCAAGCTGCCGCTGATGGTGCGCGGAATCTGCCCCGCGGTGCCGATCACCTACACGCTGCCGGTCGCGTCGGCGCAGGTGAAGTCGGCGATCCTGCTGGCGGGGCTCAACACGCCCGGCATCACCACGGTGATCGAGCCGGTCGCGACGCGCGATCACAGCGAACGGATGCTGACCGGGTTCGGCGCGCAGCTGACCGTCGAGGAAACGGACCAGGGCCGCGTGATCTCGATCACCGGCGAGGCGGAGCTGACCCCGCAGGATATCGTCGTGCCGGGCGATCCGTCGTCCTCGGCCTTCTGGCTGGTCGCGGCGTCGATCGTGCCGGGGTCGGACATCGTCGTGCGCAATGTCGGGCTGAACCCGACACGGACCGGCATCGTCACGGCGCTGCGCATGATGGGCGCGGACATCACCGAGCTCGATCCGCGGACCGTCGGCGGCGAGCCCGTCGCCGATCTGCGCGTCCGCCATGCCGCGCTGACCGCGATCGAGGTGCCGGCCGATCTCGCGCCGAGCATGATCGACGAATATCCGGTGCTGTTCGTCGCCGCGGCGTTTGCGTCCGGCACGACCGTCGCCAGGGGCGCGCACGAGCTGCGGGTGAAGGAATCGGACCGCATCACGACGATGCGGATCGCGCTCGATGCGTGCGGCGTGGTGTGCGAGGAATTCGAAGACGGCATGGCGATCACGGGTTCGGGCGGGGCGGCGATTCGCGGTGGCGCTCGGGTCGCCTCGAAACTCGATCATCGCATCGCAATGAGCATGGTCGTGGCTGGACTTGGCAGCGCCGAGCCGATCACGATCGACGACATATCGCCGGTGGCGACGAGCTATCCCGTGTTTTTCCGGTCGCTCGACGCGCTGACCGGCAAGGGGGAATAAGATGATCATCGCAGTCGACGGTCCGGCGGCATCGGGCAAGGGCACGATCGCGCGCGCCCTGGCGAAGCATTACGGCCTCCCCTATCTCGATACCGGCCTGCTTTACCGCGCGGTCGCACTGAACGTGGCGCGGATGGGGCTGGATCCCGAGCAGGAGGCCGATGCGGTCGCCGCGTGCGATTTCGACGATGCGGTGATGACGGACCCGGCGCTGCGCGACGACGATGTCGGGGCAATGGCCTCGATCGTGTCCGCACATCCGCTGGTCCGCGCGGCGCTGATGCAGCGGCAGAAGCGGTTTGCCGCGCAGGCGGGTGGCGCGATCCTCGACGGGCGCGATATCGGCACGGTCATCGCGCCGGATGCGGATGCCAAGCTGTTCGTGAAGGCGACGCCCAATATCCGCGCGCAGCGGCGCCATGCTGAATTGCAGGCACGTGGCGGGACGGCAAGCAAGGACCGCGTACTGGCGGACATTCGCGCGCGCGATGCGCGGGACAGCGGCCGCTCGATCGCACCGCTGGTGATGGCGCCGGATGCAGCGTTGCTCGATACGAGCTTCCTGTCGATCGAAGCGTCGGTGCAGCGCGCGGTGGCGCTGGTCGAGGCGCAGCGGGCGAAGAAGGCGGGTTAGGCCTTTCCCCCTCCCAGCAGAGACCGCCACCCCGGCGGAGGCCGGGGCCCAGTTGGAAAGGTCGCAGTAACAAGGCGCTGCACTCAGTTAGTGACGGCCCCCAACTGGGCCCCGGCCTTCGCCGGGGTGGCGGCGGTTGGGGTGAGACATCGTCCACCAACACTGTTTCCCCGCGAAGGCGGGGACCCAGACTGAGCTCCCGCCTTCGCGGGAGAACAAGGAGGCGCGGAGACGACGCCCCTTACAACGCCGTCGCCAGCGTGATCGCCCCCAGCACCACCCCCGGGAAGTTCGCCACCGCGATCGGCCAGTCGCGCTTCGGCTTCAGCACGCCATACGCGACCCACAGCCCGCAATTGACCATCGTCGCGAACGGCTGGACCACCGATCCCTTCTGCCCGGCCAGGTTCAGCATGATCTGGTCGATATAGGACAGGTACATCACGATCGCCGTCGCCGTGGCGATCCAGCCCAGCACGAGAATGCCGCGTTCGCTCAAATCTTCGCTCCTGTTGTGAGCCGCCCCTAACGCTGCAGCGGCGAACTTGCTCCGAGACGGGGTTTCCGCTACACAGGAGCGTCCGGCGAGCGATGCTCGTGGAGGAAGGCGCGGAGACCTGTGAGTCTCACGCGCCGTTTTCGCATTCAGCGTCTACATCCTCTGCGCCTCGTGCCGTCCGGATGCCGTGCCGGCGTTCGGTCGTCGCGGCAACGAAGGCCAAGACCAGCGGATCCAACCGCTTGGCCGGAAACAGACTAGGATTACTGAATTCTATGGCAACCCAGGTAATGCCGTCGCGCGACGATTTCGCCGCGATGCTGAACGAGACGCTCGGCGACGCCGACAGCTTCGAGGGCCGCGTGGTGCATGGCACCGTGACCGGCATCGAGAACGACATGGCCGTCATCGACGTCGGTCTGAAGTCGGAAGGCCGCGTGCCGCTTCGCGAATTCGCAGCGCCGGGCCAGAAGGCTGACCTGAAAGTCGGCGACGAAGTCGAAGTCTATGTCGACCGCGTCGAGAACGTCCATGGCGAAGCGATGCTCAGCCGCGACCGTGCGCGCCGCGAAGCCGCATGGGACAAGCTGGAAACCGAATTCTCGAAGACGACCCGCGTCGAGGGCGTGATCTTCGGCCGCGTGAAGGGTGGCTTCACCGTCGACCTGAACGGCGCCGTCGCGTTCCTCCCGGGCTCGCAGGTCGACATCCGCCCCGTGCGCGACGTCACCCCGCTGATGGACATCCCCCAGCCCTTCCAGATCCTGAAGATGGACCGCAAGCGCGGCAACATCGTCGTGTCGCGTCGCGCCGTTCTCGAAGAGACGCGCGCAGAGCAGCGTTCGGGCCTGATCCTCAGCCTCGCCGAGGGCCAGATCATCGACGGCGTCGTCAAGAACATCACCGATTACGGTGCGTTCGTTGACCTCGGCGGCATCGATGGCCTGCTGCACGTCACCGATCTCAGCTACAAGCGCGTCGGTCACCCGAGCGAAGTCCTGAACATCGGCGACACCGTCAAGGTGCAGATCATCCGCATCAACAAGGACACCCAGCGCATCAGCCTCGGCATGAAGCAGCTGGAGAGCGATCCCTGGGATGGCGCGATGGTCAAGTATCCGGTCGGCGCAAAGCTCACCGGCCGCGTCACGAACATCACCGAATATGGTGCGTTCGTCGAGCTGGAAGCGGGCATCGAAGGCCTTGTCCACGTGTCGGAAATGTCCTGGACCAAGAAGAACGTCCATCCGGGCAAGATCGTGTCGACCTCGCAGGAAGTCGACGTCATGGTCCTCGAAGTCGATTCCGAGAAGCGTCGCATCTCGCTCGGCCTCAAGCAGGCTCAGGCCAATCCTTGGGAGGCGTTCGCTGCCGCGCATCCGATCGGCTCGACCGTTGAGGGCGAAGTCAAGAACGCGACCGAATTCGGTCTGTTCATCGGCCTCGACAACGACGTCGACGGCATGGTCCACATGTCCGACATCGCCTGGGGCGTTTCGGGCGAGGACGCGCTCAACCTGCATCGCAAGGGTGAGACCGTCGAGGCCGTCGTGCTCGACATCGACGCCGAGAAGGAGCGTATCTCGCTCGGCATGAAGCAGCTCGAGCGTGGCGGGCCTTCGGCCGGCGGCATCGCAGCAGCAGGCGACAAGCTGAACAAGAACGCGATCGTCACGGTCACCGTTCTCGAAGTCCGCGACGCGGGCCTCGAAGTTCAGCAGGGCGACGATGGGGCGACCGGCTTCATCAAGCGCACGGATCTGGGTCGCGATCGCGACGAGCAGCGTCCGGAGCGTTTCCAGGTGGGCCAGAAGTTCGACGCGATGGTGACGGGCTTCGATCGTTCGAAGAAGCCGACCTTCTCGATCAAGGCGATGCAGATCTCCGAAGAGAAGCAGGCTGTCGCTCAGTATGGTTCGTCGGACTCCGGCGCGACCCTCGGCAACATCCTGGGCGAGGCTCTCAAGGCCCGCACGGAAGCCGAAAAGAAGTAAGCGAATTGGGACCGGGATGCTCGATGCATTTCGGTCCCTTTTGCTTTTGGCTTGAAACTCATTTGGTGCTATCGCCCCAATTACTGACCTAAATCAGTATTATCACATATGGGCGGGGGCTCGTTACCATGATCAGATCTGAGCTTGTTCAAAAACTGACCGATGCGCATCCGGACCTGGAGCCGCGCGAGGTCGAATTGATCGTCTCGTGTTTCTTCGACGAGATCTCGAAGCGGCTGGCCGCCGACGGCCGGGTCGAACTGCGCGGTTTCGGCGCATTTTCCACGCGCGCGCGCGATGCGCGGACCGGGCGCAATCCCCGGACGGGCGAAGTCGTCGCCGTCGACGCCAAGCGCGTCCCCTATTTCAAGCCCGGCAAGGAAATGCGCTCGCGTCTTAACGTCGATTGAGCGGCGCCTGCGGGTCCAACATGGGTTGACCCTGCGCTCGACCTCGTCTTTCTGACTCCCGTGTGCGGACGTGGCGAAACCGGTAGACGCAGGAGACTTAAAATCTCCCTCCCCTGGAGTGCGGGTTCGAGTCCCGCCGTCCGCACCATCACGCTTGCCTGTGCCGCCGCGCTGCTCTTCGCACCGGCGGCCTGCAACCGGCGCCGCGACTCGGGCGCGGTCGTCGTCAGCGCGATCGGTGGGGTGCCCGATGCCGCGGATGCCCGCCGAGGCCCGATCGACCTCCCCTCGCGCCTGTTGATCGATTCGACGGCGCAGGGGTTGGTCCGGTTCGATGCTGCCGGCCAGATCGAGCCTGGCCTCGCCGAACGCTGGATCGTCATCGATGATGGCATGAGCTATATTTTCCGCCTGCGCGAAGCCACGTGGAGCGACGGTAGCCGCATCACCGCGGACCAGATCGTCGCGATGCTCAAACGCCAGATCGTGCCGGCATCGCGCAATCCGCTCGCCCCCTTTCTCAGCGCGGTCGACGAGATCGTCGTGATGACGCCGCAGGTGATCGAGGTCCGGCTGTCGCGGCCGCGTCCCGACCTGCTCAAGCTGTTCGCACAGCCCGAACTCGCGCTGCTGCGTCTGCGCCCGCCCGGCGGCAGCGGCCCATTCCGCATCGCCCAGCCCGGCGCCGCGCCGTTGCTGCGCCCGGTCTATGATCTCAACCGCGCCGACCCCGAAGACCAGCTCGAGATGCAGCCCGAACGTGACGTCCGCCTGATCGGCGAGCGCGCCGCGCGGGCGATCGCGCGGTTTGCGCATCGCGACTCGGACCTGGTCAGCGGCGGCAGCTTCGCCGACTGGCCACTTCTCGCGACGGCTGATATCGCCCCCGCCGCGATCCGGGTCGACCCCGCGGTCGGGTTGTTCGGGCTCGCGATCGTCTCGCGGACGGGCTTCCTTGCCGAGGCGGCGAACCGTGCGGCGATCTCGCAGGCGATCGATCGCACCGCGCTGACCGCCGCGATCGCCCCGAATTGGGAGGCTGCGGATCGCATCCTCGCCGAACCGCTCGACTCTGCCGGGCTCCCACAGGTGCCGTCATGGACGCTGCTGAACCAGGACGAGCGCCGCGCGGGTGCCCGGTTACGGGTCGCGACGTGGCGCGAGCAGGCGCAGAGCGGGCCGATCGCGATGCGGATCGCGCTGCCCACGGGATCGGGCGCGACCATCCTCTACGCGCATGTCGCCGCCGCGCTGCTCCGGATCGGCATCCTGCCCGAGCGCGTCGCGATCGACGCCCCCGCCGATCTGCGGCTGATCGATCTGGTGGCGCCCTATGACAGCGCGCGCTGGTATCTGGCGAACGCGTGCATCGTCTGCAGCGCCCCCGCGCAGGCGGCGCTCGACGCCGCGCGTGCCGCGCCGACGCTCGCCGAACGCAGCCAGCGGATTGCGGCGGCCGATGCCGCGCTGAACGAGGACGTGCCCTTCATTCCGCTCGCACGGCCGCTCCGCTGGTCGCTGGTCGCGACGCGGCTGCAGCAGTGGCAGCCGAACAGCCGCGCGTGGCACCCGTTGAACAGGCTTCGTCCCGACACCAAGTGAGTCGCATGACCAACAATGCCACTCGCATCGATCCCGCCACGCTGGCCAGCAGCTTCGCGATCGGTCAGGACCCGGCCTCGGTCCGCGCCCGGGTCGAGGCGCTGGAGCGCATTCTGGAACGCGCGTTCATGGTCCCCGGGATCAACCGCCCGATCGGGCTCGACGCGATCGTCGGGCTCATTCCCGTCGTCGGCGACCTGATCGGTGCGCTGATGGGAAGCTGGCTCGTCTGGGAGGCGCGCAACCTCGGCATGTCGAAGTTTCAGCTCGCCCGGATGATGGGCAATGTCGGGTTCGACGCAGCGCTCGGGCTGGTGCCGTTCGTAGGCGACGCCGCGGATTTCATGTTCCGATCGAACACGCGCAACCTGCGGATCATCAAGCGTCACCTCGACAAGCACCACCCCTCGACCGTCACGCTGGCCGGCTGAGTGCCGGTCAGCCCTCGCCGCGCCAGATCCTGATGGGCGTGCCCTGCGTGACCCCGCCTGCGTGCGCGGGGCAGCGCTTGTAGCGGAAGGCGGTGTCGAGACAGATCCAGAGCTCGTCGAGCCAGCCCTGCTTGGTCGTCGTGACGCGCATCATCGCCGCGTTAAGGCCGGGATTGGCCTTCGCCATCGCCGTGGCGAACTGCCCGGCGGTCAGCGGGCTTCGCGACAGGGTGTCCATGTCGGGATAGCGCAGCTTGGCGTAGAGGCTGCTCGACTGGCGGAAATAGCGTGCGGGCTGATAGCCCGGCATGCAGGTCCCGTGCTTGGCCCATTCATGCTGGATCAGCTGCGCCGACGGCGTCGTGCAGAGCTGGCGCTTGATCACTGCCTGCGGGACGATCGCGGTCGCGCGGCAATATTGTGGCCAGGTCTTGCCTGCGCCGTCGGGCCACAGGCCGTGGAGCGTGAAGCCGAACCGGTTGCCCGCCCCGCACTGGAATCGCGCGCTCGGCTGGTCGCCTTTCTCGCGGCAATATTGCGGGGCCCAGGTGATGGCGAGCGTATAGCTCGCGATCGGCAGGATCCGCGCGGGTTCGCGCGCGGACGGCAGGTCGGGGCGGACGCGGTCGGTGCCGCCCATGGGCGCCGAACAGCTATAGGCCTGCGCCGCGGCGATACCCGGTGCCGACAGCCCCGCGACGATCATCATGCCCGCGAGTCGGTTCATCCGTGTCATGCCTCAATCTCCTCCTCGGCATCGTCGTCGATGCCGCGGTCCGCAACCTCGTCGAACCAGGCGCGCGCGCGCGGCCGGAACAGCAGGACGATCGGCAGGATCGTCAGCACCAGCTGCGCGATCGTCAGCATCCCGATCAGCCCCGTCGCGAGCACCCCCGTCGCGACCTGCAGCATCACCCCAGCGGCGCCGAGCACCGTCAGCGCGACGAGCAGCCACAGGGCAACCCGGCTACCCCTGCGCGTCGTGAGGATCAGCAGCAGCAGCGACAGTCCGACGCCAAACGCCGTCACCCCTGCCGCCAGTGCGAAACCGCCCTGCGCGACCGCGGCATCCCAGGTCAGCACGCTGACCACGATCAGCAGACCGATCGAGGCGAGATACAGCCATTCGGCCAATGCAACGGATTTGGGACGCATCTTCACCCTGTTCACTTCGCGATCATGTCGTGGCGGCACGATACCGCGTCTCTACCCGCGCGCCAGTCCCCGCGCGCCAATCAAAGCGTCGCGAAATCGAGCCCGATATCGGCGGCGGGCGCGGACTGGGTCAGCCGCCCGACCGAGACATAGGTGACCCCGCTCTCGGCGATCGCGCGGATCGTGTCGAGCGACACGCCGCCCGATGCTTCGGTGGGCACGCGGCCATCGACCAGCGCGACCGCACCGCGCAGGATCGCGGGCGGCATGTTGTCGAGCAGCAGATGCGTCGCCCCCGCCGCCAGGGCGGGCTCGATCTGGTCGACATGGTCGACCTCGACGATGATCTGCGCGATGCCCGCATCCCTCGCCCGGCGCACCGCCTCGCCGACGTCGCCGGCGACCGCGACATGATTGTCCTTGATCATCGCCGCATCCCACAGCCCCATGCGGTGGTTCTTCGCACCGCCCATGCGGGTCGCGTATTTCTCGAGCACGCGCAGCCCGGGGATCGTCTTGCGCGTGTCGAGCAGGATGGCGCCGGTGCCCTGCATCCGATCGACATAGGCCCGCGTCATCGTCGCCACACCCGACAAGTGCTGGACGGTGTTCAGCGCGGACCGCTCGGCGGTCAGCATCGCGCGCGCACGGCCCTCGATCCGCATCAGCTCGGTACCCGCGGCGACCGTCTGACCGTCCTCAACGAGATGCTCGATCCGGACCTCGGGATCGAGCGCGCGGAAGAACGCGTCGGCGAGCGCGAGACCGGCGACGGTGATCGCGTCGCGGCTGTCCATCACCCCGGCAAAGCGCGCCTCGGCGGGGATCACCGCCGCAGAGGTGATGTCGCCGATCGTCCCCAGATCCTCGGCCAGCGTCGCAGCGACGAACCTATCGATGTCGAAGCCCGCCAGCGCTGCGCTCACGAACGCGTTCCGCTCGTCTGCGCCGGGCCGAGATCGCCCATCCCGACGGTGCCCGAGGCCATCGCCAGCATCGCATCGAGGCTCTTCTTCGCCTGGAGCCGCAGCCCCTCCTCGATCTCGATCCGCGGCGACAGGTCGCGCAGCGCGACGTACAGCTTCTCCATCGTGTTGAGCGCCATGTACGGGCAGATGTTGCAGTTGCAGTTACCGTCGGCGCCGGGCGCACCGATGAACCGCTTGTTCGGCAACGCCTTTTCCATCTGGTGGATGATGTGCGGCTCGGTCGCGACGATCAGCGTGTCGCCCGGCATCGCGATCGCATAGTCGAGGATGCCGCGCGTCGACCCGATATAATCGGCATGGTCGAGGATGATCGGCGGGCATTCGGGATGCGCGACGATCGGCGCGCCCGGATTGGCGGCCTTGAGCTTGAGCAGCTCGCTTTCGCTGAACGCCTCGTGGACGATGCACACGCCCGGCCACAACAGCATCTCGCGCCCGGTCTTGCGCACCAGATAGCCGCCGAGATTGCGGTCCGGCCCGAAGATGATCTTCTGGTCGGCGGGCAGCTGCGACAGGATCTTCTCGGCCGACGAGGACGTCACGATGATGTCGGACAGCGCCTTCACCTCGGTCGAGCAGTTGATGTACGTCAGCGCGATGTGATCGGGATGCTTGGCGCGAAACGCGGCGAACTGTTCGGGGGGACAACTGTCCTCGAGGCTGCAGCCGGCATCCATGTCGGGCAACACGACGATCTTGTCGGGCGACAGGATCTTGGCGGTCTCCGCCATGAAGCGCACGCCGCAGAACGCGATGACATCCGCCTCGGTCGCCGCCGCCTTGCGCGACAGGTCGAGGCTGTCGCCGACGAAATCGGCAATGTCCTGCAATTCGGGCTTCTGGTAATAATGCGCGAGGATGATCGCGTTCTTCTCCTTACGGAGCCGCTCGATCTCGCCGCGAATGTCGATGCCCGCAAAATTCTGGTGGAGTTCCATTGTCGTATCCCGGTTTAGTTGCGGTTCCCTAGCACGTCCTGCAGCGAACGCGACGTATCCCATCGCTCGGTCGACGCCTGCGCCTCGTCGGCGAAGCGCACGCTGACGGTCGCGTCCACCCCCGCCGCGCGCAGCGGCATCGCGAAGCTACGCTCGACCGCACGCCGCGTCGCGTCGCGCGCCAGCCGGATCATCGCGGGCTCGCGCGCCTGGCGGACCAGTTCGATCTGGCCCGCGCGCCGGTTGGCGGTATCGAGCCGCTTCTCCGCATCGGTCAGCGTCGCCAGCACACCCCCCGAACCATATTCGCGTAGCGCATTGAGGTCGATCTGCGGCCCCTCCACCTCGACCGGCGGCAATCGTACCGCGAGCGTCCGCGTCGCGGCATCCCAGGCGACGTCGCGCTGCGACAGCTTGCCGAGGTCGACCTCGTAGCGGACCATCCCCGGCATGATCAGCGTCTTCTCGGTGGTGAAGCCCAGTTGCGACTGGCGCGACGTCACCACCGCGACGAACCTGGCGGCAAAGGTCGACAGCCGATTCTGTTCGCGCAGCCCCTCCAGGCTGGCGCTCGCGATCGTCGTCGGGTCGGGCGCCAGGCGGCTCTGCACGTACCGCTGCACGCCCCACAGCGCGATCAGTGCGGCCAGCGCGAGCAGCACCAGCACCCCCGCCGCCTTGGCCAGGAACGACCCGACCCCGCCACGCCGCGCAGTGTCCGTGCCGCGGCTGTCCTCGTTCACGCCATCCGCCATGCACCATCCCCTTCCGTCTCGCCGACCAGCCCGCGACCGCGCAGATCATACAGATGCGCCAGCACCGATCCCTCGGCGCCCGGCACCAGCCGCGGATCGAGCCCGACATACATGCGCTCGACCAGCGCCGCGACACCGCGCGGCGCCTCGCGCAGCAGACGGAGGATCTGCCCCTCGCGCTGCTTGCGGTGGCCGAGCATCCCGCGCACCAGCCGCTGCGGCCGCTCGATCGCCTCGCCATGCCCTGGATAATAGACACGGTCGTCGCGTCCCAGCAGCCGCTCGAGGCTCGCCATATAGTCGGTCATGTCGCCATCGGGCGGCACGACGACGCTGGTCGACCAGCCCATGACGTGATCGCCCGAGAATAGCGCCCCGCTCTCGCGCAGGGCGAAGGCAAGATGGTTCGACGTATGCCCCGGCGTCGCGATCGCCTCGAGCGTCCAGCCCGCCGCGCCGACCGTCTCACCGTCCGCCAGCACGCGATCGGGTGCATAGAGCGCGTCGAACGAACTATTGGCCGCGACACCGGGCGCGAACGCGGCGGCGCCGACGATCGGCGCGCCGGTCGCGGCCTGCAACGGGCGCGTCGCCGGACTATGGTCGCGGTGATGATGCGTGACGACGATCGCGGCGACGGGGCGGCCATCGATCACGCGCAGCAAGGCATCGAGATGCGCGGGATCGTCGGGCCCGGGATCGATCACCGCCAGCGCGGTCGTCCCGACGATATACGTCTGCGTGCCAGTGAAGGTATAGGGCGACGCGTTCGGCGCGAGCACGCGGACGACGAGCGGCTCGAGCTGGATCGGGATGCCGGTCGGATGCTCAGCCATGCCCCCGAAATGGCGGCTGGCGGCGCGCATGGCAAGACCCGAACCCGAGACCCCGCCGCCCGACCCTGTAATACCACTCCGATCCCGTCATTCGGACGAAAGTCAGGATCCAGGGCCGCAGGCACCGCCCTACCCCGGAACCCGGCTCAATCGCGCTTGGCCATGTCCGCCTGGACCTCGGCCAGACCCTCGTCGATGCCGGCAAGCGCCTCGCGGCGTTGCGCGGCGGTCATGTCGGCGTTCTTCTCGATCGACGCCCGCGCGATTTTCAGACTGGCGAGTGCGGAGGCGTAGGCGCTCGCCTCGATCTCACGGCTGTTGATTGCGGCGGTCGCGGCGTCGGCGGCGGCCTGTTCGATGCGATTGGTGCAGATGACCATCTTGCGCACGCCGCCTTCGGTCCGGTCGATCACATAGTGCTTGCCCGGCCCGTCCTTGCCATCGACGCAGGTGCGTTCGGTCACCTCGGGTACCATCCCCGACGCGACGATCGTGCTGCCCGGCTTCGCACGGATGACCCGCGTGCTGACGGTCTTGCCGTCGCGCGTGACGATCGTCGTGACCTGACGCGCGTCGGCGGGGCGTGCGGTAAGCGGCGCAGCGGGCGCTACGGGTGCGACCGGGGTCAAGACTGGCATGGATGGCAGAGGTGGCAGAGGTGGCAGGGGCGCCGCCGGGGCGACCGGCGCCACGCGTTCCTCGACACCGGCACGGATCGCCGTGGCGGCCTTGGTGCCCGAAGCGGTCAGTGCCAGCCCCGTCGCGACCAGCAGGCCGACCGAGGCCGCCCCCGTCGCGATCCGGCCGCGTGAAATCCGAGAAGTCGTCAACATGCGCAATCTCCCTTTCAGATCGGTGATGGTGTGGAGGTGACACGCGGCCGACACCGCGCCGCCATGCGCCGCCTTGACGATCGCGCAGGCATAGATGTGGCGGTCGACCGCGGACCGGCCAGCGAGCACGCGTGCGTCGTTGGCAAGCTCCTGGTCCGCCCGGAACCGACGAAACGCGTGCCAGGCGACCGGGTTGAACCAGTGAAGCGCGAGCACGACCAGCGCCACCCAGTTGGCGAACAGGTCGCCACGCTGGTGATGGCCAATCTCGTGTGCCAGCGCCAATTCGCACTCGTCCGCGTCATAGCGATCCGCGAAATCACGCGGAAACGCGACGTAGCGGCGGACGAGACCGAAGGCGAGCGGACCCGGCGCCGCCGCGGTGGCGATCACGCGCACCCCGTCCCGGTCGTCGAGCCGGTCCGCGTTGTCGAGCATCCGCCGGCAGAAGCTGCGGTGCTGGAGCAGATGCCAGACGAGCAGCCCAAGCGCCCCGACCGCCCATGCGGCCCCCAGCGCGCTGCCGAGCCCGCCCCCGAACAGTCCCGCAAGGACAGCGCCGAACGACGGTTCCACCACATCCGGTGTCGCCGCAGCCATCGTTGCCCCCGTCGTCGCGGCCGTTGCAGCGGGCGCGATCATGTAAACGCTGATCGTCTCGCCAGCCCGCGTAATGGGCGTCGCCGCCGCGTGCCAGGTCTCGGGCATCGACGGCAGGACGAGCCGCAACACGGGCAGTGCCCAGAGCGCATAGGCGACCTGCGCCCCGAAGGCGCGGCGCACCGGCGCGCGGACCAGCAGCACGACGAGCATCAGCAGCGTCGATGCGATCAGCGCGTCGCTCGCCCAGCCCGCGAGCGCCGCCGTATCGATCGACCGAAGGGCGGCGGCGGGGCCGTCTCCGATCCCCCCGGAAAGGATGGGCCCCGCGCTCATGCCTTGAGGTCCTTCAGCAACGCCTCGATCTCGGCAATGTCCTGCGCGGTCAGTTCGTCGCGTTCGGCGAGATGCGCGACCAGCGGCGTCAGCCTGCCGCCGAACAGCCGGTCCATCAGCCGCCGCGATTCGCCCGCGACATAATCACCGCGCGCGACGGTCGGACGATAGAGATAGCGCCGGCCATCCTCCTCATGCGTGATCGCCGATTTCGCGATCAGTCGCCCGAGCAACGTCTTGACCGTGTTGGCACTCCAGCCGCGCGCCGGGTCGACACGTTCGGCGACATCCTGCGCGCTCAGCGGGGATTCGTCCCACAGCACCTCCATGACGCTGTGCTCGGCATCACTGATCCGTTCGGCCACGACTCACTCCTTACTGACTACGCTTGTAATCAGCTCGTTTACGGTCGTAGTCAATGTCAGTTTCTTACGGTCGCGCGATCGACGCCGATGACCGTCTGTGTCGGGCTTCTTTACGATCAGCGGCCGGCGCTGCGGCCGATTAACCACCGAGACCGGCGAAAGTCCGCAACTCGGGCGAACTGGCACATCGTCTGCACCGTCTGATGCGTTACCGAGCGTTCAGCGCTTATGCAGGGTGGACGGGTCGCTGTCATTCAGGTCTCGCACCGGTCCACCCTCACCCGGCACCCTGCAAGCCCCGACCGCACGGCGGCCAGATACCCCCGCGCGATCCAGAGCCTCGTCAAATACTCAGCCTGCCGCCTTCTGCGCGTCCAGGACCTGCTTCAGTTCGCCGCTCTCGTACATCTCCATCATGATGTCCGATCCGCCGAGGAATTCGCCGTCGACATAGAGCTGCGGGATCGTCGGCCAGTCCGAATAGGCCTTGATGCCCTGGCGGATGCCCTGGTCCTGCAGCACGTCGACGCTCTCGAACTCGACCTCGAGATGGTTGAGGATCGCGATCGCGCGGCTCGAAAACCCGCATTGCGGGAACAGCGGGCTGCCCTTCATGAAGAGTACCACGGGGTTGGCCTTCACCAGCGCGTCGATGCGCGCGTGCGTGTCGTCAGTCATGTCGTCGTCCTTATGCAATCACGGTGGTCAGTTGCAGCGCATGAAGGACGCCGCCCATGCGGCCCCCCAGCGCGTCGTAAACGCTCTTGTGCTGCTTCACCCGGCTCAGCCCGGCAAAACTCGCGCTGGTCACGCGCGCAGCATAATGATCGCCGTCCCCGGCCAGATCGGTGATCTCGACCTCGGCATCGGGAATGGCGTCGCGAATCATCGTGCGGATATCGTCGGCGGTCATCGGCATTGGATTACTGGGCCTCCATCAATTGGCGACGCGCCTCGATCATCTGCGTCGCCAGCGCACGGCGCACCGTCGCCTCGTCATGGTCGAGACCCGCGGCAGTCATGTCGCCGACCAGCTTGCGTACGACATCGTCGTCGCCCCCGCCTTCGAGATCGGCGTGAACCAAGGCCGTCGCATAGGCGTCGCCCTCCTCGCGGGTCAGCCGCATCTCGGCCGCGGCCCATTGCCCCAGCAGCCGGTTGCGCCGCGCCGTGACACGGAATGCGAGTTCATCGTCGCGGGCAAATTTTGCCTCGAAAGATCGCTCGCGATCGTCAAAAGTCGTCATGGCGCACGTGTTCCCTCCGGCGTGTCGAGCTTAGCAGATAGGTAGCGGTCCGCGGCTCCGCAATAATTTGGTGCGGCTCTGGAACAATGCCGGCACATCCATCATCTATAAGACAGTCACGTGACACAGGGCACGGGCATGGAGAGTAGAATGACTGGCCACCATCCAAGGAGCATTTCGCCGCCGTCCGACACCGCCGTATCGCGTCACCCCGCAGCGCCGCCGATCGGTGCCGGTGGTCATGGTCGCGGTCGATTTCCTTCGATCGCGCATGGCATGGCACTCGGTGCGGCCGCATCCGCGATCCTGTGGATGGCGATCGTCATGACGATCTCGCGCCTGCTCTGAACCGGCACGGCGCGAGAGACATCATCAGCCGAGTTCGACGACCAGCTTCCCGATCGCGGCGCGTGCGGCCATCTTCGCGATCGCCTTGCCACCGTCCTCCAGCGCGAACCGCTCGGTCACCCGCGGCGCGATCTTGCCGTCGCGCCACAGCTCGAACAGCGTTTCGATATGCGCCTGGTTGGCCTTCGGGTCACGGGCAGCGAACGCACCCCAGAATACGCCGCACACGTCGCAGCTCTTGAGCAAAGTCAGGTTGAGCGGCAGCCGCGGGATACCGGCGGGGAAGCCGACGACCAGATACCGCCCCTCCCAGGCGATCGAGCGCAGCGCGGGCTCGGCATAGTCGCCACCGACCGGATCATAGATCACATCGGCACCCGCCTTGCCGACCGCGGCCTTGAACTGCTCGGCCAGCGCCTTGGACTGGTCCTTGTCGAACGGGGCGCGGGCATAGACGATCGTCTCGTCGGCACCCGCCGCCCGCGCGGCGGCCGCCTTCTCCTCGGACGAGACAGCAGCGACGACCCGCGCACCGAACGCCTTGCCAAGCTCGATCGCCGCAAGCCCGACGCCGCCCGCCGCGCCCAGCACGAGCAACGTCTGCCGCGCTTTCAGATGCCCGCGGTCGAGCAAGGCATGGATCGTCGTGCCATAGGTGAGGATCAGCGAAGCGCCCTCGGCAAAGTCGCGCCCCTCGGGCAGGCGGTAGAGCTTGGCCGGGTCGGCCACGACCTTTTCGGACAGCCCGCCATGGCCGAGCATCGCGATCGCCCGGTCGCCGACCGCCCAGCCCTCGACCCCGTCACCGACCTCAGCGACGATCCCCGCGATTTCGCCGCCGGGTGCAAAGGGGCGTTCGGGCTTGAACTGATATTTGTCCTCGATGATCAGCACGTCGGGAAAGTTGATCGCGCAGGCCTTGACGGCGATCACGACCTGGCCCGGCGCGGCGACCGGATCAGGCAGTTCCGACAATATCAGAGTTTCAGGTCCGCCCGACGCCTTCGACAGCAATGCCCGCATAACCGCTTTCCCTCTCCAGAAAGGGGCGATGTTCGGCCACCGCCTCCTCGAATTTTGAAATCGCGGTATCTCTTGCCAGTGTCAGCCCGACCTCGTCCAGCCCCTCGATCAGGCATTGCCGGCGAAACGCGTCGAGATCGAAGACGAAGCGGTCCTGGAACGGCGTGGTGACGGTCATCGATTCGAGGTCGATCGTCACGCTGTCGGTCCGTGCAACCTCGATCAGCCGGTCGATCGCATCCTGCGGCAGGACGACGGCGATGATGCCGTTCTTGAACGCGTTGCCCGAGAAGATGTCCGAGAAGCTCGGCGCGATCACCGCGGCGATGCCCATGTCGGCGAGCGCCCAGGCGGCATGCTCGCGGCTCGACCCACAGCCGAAATTGTCGCCCGCGATCAGGATCGGCGCGCCGGAATAGCGGGGATCGTCAAACACATTGTCCGGCTGCGCACGGACCGTCTCGAACGCGCCGCGCCCGAGCCCCGTCCGCGTGATCGTCTTCAGCCAATGCGCGGGGATGATCACGTCGGTATCGACGTTCTTCGCCCCCCAGGGATAGGCGCGCCCCGAAACCGTCGAGACGGGCTTCATCGCGGGCCGGTTTCGGCCGGGGCGACACGTCCGGTGCCCGGCAGCGTCCGCGCCGCCGCCATATAGGCTGCAACGCCACTCATCACCGCGCCGGCCATCAACAGCATCATCACACGCTTCATAACTCATGTCCCATCAGGTCGCGCACGTCGCTCAGCCGTCCCGTGACCGCGGCCGCGGCCGCCATCGCGGGCGAGACGAGATGCGTGCGCGCACCCGGCCCCTGCCGTCCGACGAAATTGCGGTTGCTCGTCGAGGCGCAACGCTCGCCCGGCGGCACCTTGTCCGGATTCATCGCCAGGCACATCGAGCAGCCTGGCTCGCGCCATTCGAAGCCCGCGCCGGTGAAGATCCGGTCGAGCCCCTCGGCCTCGGCCTGACGCTTCACGAGGCCGGATCCGGGGACCACCAGCGCGCGGACACCATCGGCGACCCGCCGACCGTTCGCGATCGCCGCAGCCGCGCGCAGATCCTCGATCCGGCTGTTCGTGCAGCTGCCGATGAAGACATGCTGGATCGCGACGTCCTGCATCGCGGTACCCGGCGTCAGCCCCATATACTCGAGCGACTTGCGCGCCGCCGCCTGCTTGGCGGGGTCGGCAAAGCTCATCGGGTCAGGGACATGGCCGGTGATCGGCACGACGTCCTCGGGACTGGTGCCCCAGGTCAGGCCCGGCGCGATATCGCTCGCCTGCAACACGACCGTCTTGTCATAGGACGCCGCCGCATCACTCGGCAGCGTCCGCCACCAGGCCAGCGCGCGCTCCCACGCCTCGCCACTCGGCGCCATCGGCCGGCCCTTGATATAGGCGAAGGTCGTCTCGTCCGGCGCGACGAGGCCGGCCCGCGCCCCCGCCTCGATCGACATGTTCGCGACCGTCAGCCGCCCCTCGATCGACATCGCGCGTATCACGTCGCCGGTATATTCGATCACGTGACCGGTCCCGCCCGCAGCACCGAGCCGCCCGACGATCGCCAGAATCACGTCCTTTGGGCTGACGCCGAAGCCCAGCGTGCCGTCGACGCGGACCTCCATCGTCTTCGACTGGCTCAGCAACAAAGTCTGCGTGGCGAGAACATGCTCGACCTCGCTGGTGCCGATCCCGAAGGCGAGCGCGCCGAGTGCACCATGCGCCGAGGTGTGGCTGTCGCCGCAGACCAGCGTCGATCCGGGCAGCGTGAAGCCGAGTTCGGGCCCGACGACATGCACGATCCCCTGCTGCACCGCGGTCGCGTCGATATAGTCGATCCCGAACTCGGTCGTGTTGCGACGCAGCGCGTCGAGCTGCTGCGCGCTTTCGGGATCGGCGATCGGCAGCGGCACACCCGCGGCGTCGACGCGTGCGGTCGTCGGCAGATTATGGTCGGGCACCGCCAGCGTCAGATCGGGCCGCCGCACCCGCCGTCCGGCGACGCGCAGGCCTTCGAATGCCTGTGGGCTGGTCACCTCGTGAACGAGGTGGCGATCGATATAGATCAAGCAGGTGCCATCGTCGCGCCGTTCGACGACGTGCGATGCCCAGATCTTTTCGTAGAGGGTCTGCGGACGGGTGGCCATGCGGCCCCGTTAACCGATAATGCCTGCCACGCAAAGGTTCGCGGCAATTTTCATGCGCCGGACCATGGCCCTATCGCGTCGATGCGTGGTCCGCGTGACGACCGGGCGCGGCGCCGGGATCCGTCGTTACGCGTCTGCCAGCATCTGCTCGGCAAGGCGTCGGCCAGATAACCAGCCGCTCTCGATCCGCGGCGCCAGCAGCCAGTCGCCCGCCGCCCCGATCCGTTCGCCCGCATTCCACAGACAGCCGGACTCACCTGCCGCGGCGCGCGCATAGCGCCAGCGATGCCCGACACGGACGATCGGCGCGGGCAGCGCGTCGGCACACTGCGCAGCGAGCGCCGCCTGTAGCTGGTCGACCACAGTCTCCGCCGCGTCTTCCAGATGATCGCGAGACCAGTCTGGCGTCGCCTGGACGACCCACGCCTCCGGACCATCGCGTCCCGGTTTCGCGCTGTTGCGCGCGGCCCAGCCGATGATGCCGCGATCCTTCAGCACGTCGTCAAAAATAGCGAGCGGCGTCTCGAACGCGAACATCGCCGTCCAGCACGGCGCCGACCGGCTGTCCGCTGCGACGCGCCCCATCGCCGCGTCATGCGGTGCGAGCAGCCCCGCCGCCTGTTCCGCAGGGATCGCGACGACGACGCTGTCGAACAGCTCCGCTTCGCCAGGATCGAGCTGCCACCCCGTCGCCGTCTTGCACAGCGCGGTGACCTGGGTGTTCCAGCGGACGTCCGTCTGCGCCGCAAGATGCCCGACGATCGCGTTCATCCCCGGCGCCCCGACCCAGGCATCGTGCCCCGCCGCGGGCCAGCGCGCGACGACGCCCGCCGCCGCCCAGCTCTGCATCGCCGCCACGAAATCCGGGTCGCGCATCGTCAGATATTGCGCACCATGGTCGAACGCGATCATGCCGCCGGGCGTCTCGATCCGCCGCGTCGCCATCCGACCACCCGCCCCACGTCCCTTGTCGAACAGTGTCACCACGCAGCCGTCCTGCTGCAGGCGCAGCGCACAGCTCAGGCCGGTGATTCCTGCACCAATGATCGCAACCTTCATGACGTCTCCGATCGACGATCCACGGGATGGCCCGATACCGCCCCCGGACCTAACCGACCAGCCGGAAATCCCCCGACTTTACCGTCCAGACCTATTTCCGTCGTACCGGTCAGATCGTCTCGGATCGCATCGTCCGCACCGTATAGACCTCGACCCCCTGCCAGGTATCGGAGTCGAAGCGGACGCGGATTTTCGACTTGCCGCGCGTGGTCTCGGGCGGCAGCGGATAGGTCCGGATGTTGCGGGCGGCGGTGACGTCACCCGTGAGCTGCTCGCGCGCCAACGGCGTACCGTCGACCGAGATCCGGAAATCCTTGTTGCGCTGCCCGCCGCCATATTCGACCTGCAGCGTCAGCGGCCCCAGCGCGACCGCCAGGTCGAATTCGAAGAACCCGACGTTCACGTTGCGGCTGCGGTCGGCGACATGCGACACCGCCGCCGAGTTGCCGCTGTCGGCGAACGCGTGGTCGACCTCGGGTTGCTGCTCACCCAGCCGGATCACATCGACCGTCCGCGCGGCCAGCGCCGCCCGCTCCTGCGACGCACGCGCCCAGGCGAGCTGCGCGGTCGGCCACTCGGCGGTGCCGAACCGGCGGAAATAGACCGTGGTGCGGTTGTCGTGCTGCGCGAAAAACGGTCGCAGCGTCAGGTCGCCCGGCTTGCCCTGCCCGCCCAGTCGATACCGGTGCAACCCGCCTGCCGCCGCCAGCACGGGTTCCGTCCGGTCGGTGACGAGCGCGGGGTCCGGCCCGTCGGACCGACGGTCCCCCGCGCCCATATCGGCCGCAAGGACCAGCGGGCCGCTGAGGAACGCGACCAGCCTTGGATCGTCCGGCATCGCTTCGACGCGCACCGGCATGGGCAGCGACAAGGCAATCCGGTCGCCCGCCTTGAGCCCGGTCAGCAGCAGATACGCGCCGTCGCGCACGCCGGCCGTTCTGCCGTTCACCTGCAACAGCGGGGCGGTGCACCAGCCGGGCACGCGGAGCGCCAGCGTCCGTGGCGCCGTCCTGACCGCGATCCGCACCGTGTCGCCGAGCGGGAATTGCGTATCGATGTCGAGCTTCGCCTCGGGGGCATCCAGCGTGGAGGCATAATAGAGGTTGATCGCAACCGCATCGCCGCGCTTCCAGTAGATGCTCTCGCCATGCTTCGAATGGCTTTCCATGCCCGACCCGACACAGCACCAGAAATCCTCGGTCGGGCTCGAATGCACGCGCCCCATGCCCGGCGCCAGCGCGGTGAAATAAGTGAACATCCCCGTATCGGGGTGCTGCTGGCTCATGATGTGGTTGAGATGCGCGCGTTCGTAAAAGTCGAAATAGCGCGCATCACCGGTCCAGCCATAGAGATGCCGGGTCAGGCGCAGCATGTTGTAGCTGTTGCACGCCTCGCACGTCTGCTGGTCGAGCCGCTGGGCAAGCTTGCGCGGCTCGCCGAAATGCTCATGGTCCGAATTGCCGCCGATGACATAGCTGTGGTCGCGCGTCACGATCGTCCAGAATGACCGCGCGACCCTGGCATGATCGGTATCGCCGGTCAGCTCATGCAGCCGCGCCTCCCCCACGATCTTCGGGATCTGGGTGTTGGCATGATGCCCCGCGAGGTCGTCGCGCGCGTCCCTGAGCGGGTCGACGATCGCGTGATGCCGCAGCCGTTCGGCGAGTGTCAGCCAGCGGCGATTGCCGGTCCGCGTGTACAGCTCGGCATAGGATTCGGTCAGCCCGCCATGCTCGGTCCGCAGGATATCCTGGATCTGGACGTCGTTCAGTCCTTCCAGGATCGTGCCGAGATAGGTCCCAAGCCCGATCGCCACGGCCAGACCATCGGCAAGCCCGGCATGCCGGTGCGCGTCGAGCACGCCCGCCATCACCTTGTGATAGGTGTACAGCGGCACCCATCCTTCGTTCAGGCTGAACCCGGTCGACCGGATCTCCCGCTTGCGCAGTTCCTCGTATACCACCTTGCCATCGACGGTCTTGCCGTCGCGCTCGACGGTCGTCCCGCCGGCATAGCCATCCCCCTGCTTCAGCTGGATCGCCTTGAGTTCGGCGACGATATAGGCCGCGCGGTCACGGAATTGCTGGTCACCCGTCTGCGCATAGATCAGGGACAGTGCGCTGAGATAATGACCGAGCGAATGCCCGGCGATCCCGCGTGACTCCCATCCGCCATAGACTTCGCCCTTGGTCGGCAACCCTGCCCCGGCATGGAAATTGTGCAGCAGACGGTTCGCATCGAGCGACAGCAGATAGCGCTGGTTCGCCTGCACCGATGTCAGGAAGATCGACGGCAGCAACCGCACCTGCGACAGCGGAAAGGGGGTCGCCGCCGAGGGTGCACCCGCCGCCGCCAGGGCGAATGGCGGCACCGCCCCCAGCGCAATCCCTGCGCCTAGCGCACCGCGACGCGTCCAACCCATGTCACTCTCCCAGCCACGTCTTTAGACACAGGCTATCGGCTTCACTTGTCGGAGTAAATCCCGGGACTGACATGAGCTGACGGTGTGATCGTGATCATCAGTGCGCCGTGATCCAGACCCGGCCGCACCTCTATGAGCGTCTCAGTCGCGCGGCGCGCGAGCGATCACCGCCTGAGCGGCCCGGAGGCGGGCCTTCCAGATCTTCACCGACGGATGCCCGGCCGCGAGGCCGGCGAGCCGCCCCTCGATCTGGACGGCCTCGTGCTTGGCTGCGTCGAGCTCGGCGGCTGTCGGCGCAGGCTGGATATTGGCGCGCGCGTGTGCGCCGGTGCGTCCCTTGCTCTTGGTCATGGCCAACGCGATGGCCCCGGATGCCGCGCCGCGTCAATGCGGAACGGTAGCGACACGGCCCGCTGTGGCGCGCGCAACACCCGAGCAAGGTCGCGTCAGCGCTTGACGCGTTCCGCCATCGCGGCGTTGCCTTGGCCTGCCGCGACCGAACCTGCCGATCGTCCCGCCGCATCCTGGATCGTCCGGTCCGCACCCGCCGCCAGCAGCAGGTCGACCTGTGCCCGGCGATTGAACAGCGATGCCATCATCAGCGCAGTCTGCCCGGCATGATTGCGCGCGTTCACGTCGCACCCCGCCTTCAGCAGCCGCGCCGCGATCGCATCCTCGCCCTTGAACGCGACACCCATCTGCGCGCTGTTGCCCTGGTCACGATCGGGGCGACAGGCGTCGGCGCCCTTGCCGATCAGCGCGTCGACCGTAGCTAGCTGTCCGTTATACGCCGCCAGGATCAGGGGCGTGAAACCGCGCTCATCATAGGCATTGATGTCGGCGCCGGCGTTGAGCAGCGGATCGATCATGTCCGTGCGGCCGAGCCGGGCCGCCTCGAACAGCAGCTGCTGGCGACGCTCGGGTGATGGCAAGGCTGCAGCCACAGGGGGCGTCTGTCGCTCGGTCACAGCGGCCTGTGGACCGGCCGCGGCGAGCAGCGCGGCAAGATAAGTCAGCATCGTCGGTCTCGATTCCTTGAAGTCTGCCATGGCAGGGGGCGCGCGTCGTGGCGCACCCCCTGCCCCGGGATCAGCGGGCGCCCTGGCCCGGGTTGGCGGCGCGATAGTCCGCCACCGCGCGCGACACGTCGGCGATCGGAACGTTCACCGCGGTTGCCAGGCGCGTGCCGAAGTCCTTGTCCGCCTGGTAGAAGTAGCTGACCATGATCGTCTTCGTCCGTGCGGACGTCACGACATTGAGATCACCCGCCAGGTTGGTCACCAGATCCGCCTTGTCCTGCGCCTTGAGCGCCCGGTAGAATTCGCCCGCCTGGGCAAAGTTGTTGGTCTTGGCGATCGGCTTCGCATCGACGGTCGCGTCGATGCCATAGGGCGCGGCCCGGAAGCGGGCATCGGTCGACTTTGCCGCGGTCGCCGCCGGGAAGTAATTCACGTCGGACGCGCGGTTGGCGTGGTCGAGCTGGCCGTCCTGGTAATTGTTGACGACACTCGCGAGCGGACGATTGACCGGCAACTGCATCGCATTGGCGCCGATGCGATAGCGCTGCGTGTCCGAATAGGAGAACAGCCGGCCCTGCAGCATCCGGTCCGGCGACGCCTCGATCCCCGGCACGAGGTTGGCCGGTGCGAACGCCGACTGCTCGGTATAGTCGAAGAAATTGGTCGGCACCTTGTTGAGCGTCATCTCGCCGATCTTGCGGAACGGTACGCCCAGCCATTCCTTGGTGTCGTCGAAGGGATTATAGTCGAGCTTGGCGAACGCCGACGCCGACATCGTCTGCACCATCAGGTCCCAGACGGGGAAGTTGCCCTTGCCGATCTCGCCATAAAGATCGTCGGTCAGGTAGTTCCAGGTCGCGGTCGCCACCTGTGCCCCGTTCAGGTTGCGCACGCCCTGGCGGCTAATCCAGCGGAACTTGGCGAACACCGTTTCGCCCTTGGCATTCACCAGCTTGAAGGCATGGACGCCGTTGCCGTCCATCGTCCGGTAGGATGCCGGCGTACCGAGGTTCGAATAGACATGCGCGAGCATGTTGGTCGCCTCGGGCGTGGCCGAGAAGAAGTCGAAGAAGCGATTGGGGTCCTGCTTGTTCGTCACCGGCGAGGGCTTGAGCGCGTGGATCATGTCCGGAAACTGGATCGCGTCGCGGATGAAGAAGATCGGCAGGTTGTTGCCGACCAGATCCCAATTGCCCTGATCGGTATAGAATTTGGTCGCAAAGCCGCGCGGATCCCGCATGCCCTCGGGGCTGCCCGAGGGGTGGATCACGGTCGAGAAGCGGACGAACACCGGCGTCTGCTTGCCGGGCATGAACAGCGATGCACCGGTGATGCTCGAAATGTCCGCGGTCGCGGTGAACACGCCGTGGGCACCGGTTCCGCGGGCATGGACGACGCGCTCGGGCACGCGCTCCCGGTCGAAGCGTGCGAGCTTCTCGATCAGCGTCGTGTCCTCAAGCAGGACGGGGCCAAGATCGCCCGCCGCCTTCGAGTGGCGGTTCTCTCCGATCGGCGCACCATTGTCGCGGGTCATCTGAGGCGCGGCGGCACTGGCTGAATCACCCTTGGCTTCGACGGTGCCGGCAACCCCGGCCTGCGCCAGCGCGGGCTTGCCGGCGCTGGACGGTGCCGCCGCGGTCGTCATGCGCGTTTCCGCCTGCGTCTCGGCCGGCGCCACCGTCTGCGCGGCGACCGGCTGAATCATGGCACCCGCCGATGCCGCAGCCAGCAGCATCGCCGTCACGGCCTGACGGCTCTTCACGTTCTTCATCTCGATCCCTTAATCCTGCATGCCATCAGCGTGGCATCCCCGCACAGAGCGTGCGGCACCGCCGCCTCCTGATCGAGGACGCGCATCGCGCCAAACGGAGCTTCTGGATCACAGCAATCGAGCAGGACGATCGAGCCGCCATCGCGCCGCTCGCCCCGGGCGATTGCCGAACCGCCGTGACCGGGATAGACCGGCGCCGCTGACCTGTTCGATCCGAGCAGGGCGGCATGATCGCGTCGGTGCCCCGAAAGGGGCTTAATAGGGAACGCGGTGAGGGTGGTTCGCTACCTGAAGCCGAGGCTGTCCCTGCAACTGTAAGCGGCGAGCGCGATGCATTTCGCTTCTTCCTGCAAAGGAAGGGGCAGCCACTGGGCCAGACGTTTCGTCATGAGGGCCTGGGAAGGCCGTGCATCGTGCGAGGACCCGTGAGCCAGGAGACCTGCCGGCGTCTGGTCGCTCTTGCCTGGCCCAGGGGGTGGCCGCGGCACGGTACTCCGTCGAGCGACGACGTGTGCGGTGGGGACCGCACGGGCATGCGTGCCGGTCGCAATCGCGTCCGGCTGGCGCGGATGTCGGCCGTTCGCGGGAGGTCCCTGCCGGGTTCGCTAGACGCCCGGGGGATTACCGTAATGCCGTTCCTATTGTCTCGCCTCGCGCTCGCGGGGGCTATTCTGTCGCCTGTCTTGGCAGCACAAGTCCACGCCCAGTCCGTGCCGGATCCCGATACCAAGGACATCCTGATCGTCGGACAGCATGCCCAGGACACGCTCACCACGCCGAATGCGACCGGCAGCCGCCTGGGCCTCACGCCGCTCGAGACCCCCGCGACGCTCTCAGTCATCGACGGCGCCACGATCCGCGCGCGCGGTGACCTGTCCGTGATCGACGCAACGAGCCGCGCACCGGGCATCAGCAACGCGGGCAACCCCGGCAATGGCGGCACCGCACTCGCGGCGCGGGGCTTCAGCGGCCAGGGATCCGTACTCCAGCTCATCGACGGCATAAGACTGTTCCCGGCGGCCGGCACGATCACCTTTCCGACCGATCCGTGGATGGTCGAGCGGATCGACATCCTGAGCGGCCCGGCCTCGGTGCTCTACGGCCAGGGCGCACTGGGCGGCGCGGTGAATGTCGTGATGCGCAAACCCGATACGCAGCGGACGCACGTGGAGGGCGAGATCGGCTATGGCTCGCAGGACAGCTTCCATGTCGCGGCGGGCGCAGGGGGGCCGATCACCGAGCGCCTCTCCTACCGCATCGACGGCAGCTATCGCCGATCGGACGGCTATGTCGATTGCGGCCAGTCGCGCAGCCATGCCGTGTCGGGCACGCTGCGCTGGGCGCCAACCGACACGCTCGTCGTCACCGTGCGGGACGATTATGGCGACCAGAAGCCGATGCGCTATTTCGGCACGCCGCTGATCGACGGTCGGCTCGACGACGGCATCCGGGAGCGTAACTACACCACACGCGACGGCGGCATCCGCTACCTGGACAACCGCACCAGCCTGCAGGTCGACTGGACACCGAGCGATGCGGTCACCGTCAGCAACCAGGCCTATCGCCTCACCTCCAAACGCTCCTGGCTCAATCTCGAAACCTATTGCTGGATCGCCGCGGACGGGGTCTGCCCCAACGGCAGCGGCAACACCGGCACTCCGGGCGGCATCCTGCGCACCGACATGACCGGCATCGTCCACGACCAGATGCAATGGGGCGATCAGGGCAGCGTGACGCTCCGAACAGGCATCGCCGATGGCGTCGGCAACGACCTTGTCATGGGCTTCGACGTCAACCTCATCAAACTGACCTATTCGCACAATTTCGGGTCTGACCCCCAGGTTTCGGAGGTCGACCCCTTCGCGTTCGATCCCGGTCTGATCATCGACACGCAAGGCATCGCACCGCGCTATCGCACGCGCACGACCGAATATGCGGTCTTCGCCGAGGACCGGCTGAAGCTCGGAACGCACGTCTCGATCGTCGGTGGCGTCCGCTTCGAGCGCGACACGATCCGCCGCTGGTCGATCGACTATCCAGGCGGCGCCACTACCCAGACGTTCGCGCTCGACAAGCGGCTGCACAATGTGACCTGGCGGGTCGGGAGCGTCTATCAGCCGGTCCCGACGGTGTCGCTCTATGCGCAATATGCCACCGGCGTGGACCCGCTGGGGACGCTGACGACCTATTCGACCGGGCAGGTGCAGTTCAGCAACGCGGTTGGCGATCAGGTCGAGGTCGGCGCGAAGGCCGTGTTCCTCGACGGTCGCGGCACCGCCACCCTCGCCGCCTATCGCATCGTCAAGAAGCGCCTGCTGGCACAGCTGACCCCGACGAGCCCGGTCGAGCAGGTCGGCCAGCGATCGGCCAGGGGTATCGAGGCCGCGGTGTCGCTCGATCTGCCTTACGGTGTCGGGATCGATGCGAACGGCAGCATCCTCGACGCCACGTTCGACGACTTCGTCTCAGGCGGTATGCGCTTCGATGGCAATACCCCGCCGGACGTGCCCGAGATGCTCGCCAATCTCTGGCTGCGCTGGAACGCGACGCACGCGCTCCAGGCACGCGCCGGGCTGCGCTACGTCGGACGCCGCTATTCGGACAATGCGAACAGCTTCCGCGTCCCCAGCTACGCCACGGTCGATGCAACGCTCTCCTATGCAGTGACGCCACGGCTCGCGGTCGACATCCACGGCTACAACCTGTTCGACCGGGACTATGCGATCAGCACATACAACAACCAGCAATGGGTCCTCGGCCGTCCCCGCGCGGTCGACGTCTCGCTTCGCGTCGGCTTCTAGCGCGCCCCGTGACCGGCAGCCCGCGGGACGGGCCGCCGGCGATGTCGCCCCCCGGGAAAACCCCGGATAGCCGGTCGCGCGCGCGCCCGCCTAAGCCGCATGGCCACCCCATAAGGAGACATTGCGCATGCCGTTTTACCGGGCTTCCGAGCTGTTTACCCTGCGTCCCGTGCCGCCCACGCTCGGCAAGCCGGCATGGATGAACCTGCGCGCCGTGCCGCGGGCACCCTGGGCGGGGGAGCCGGAGGCACTGCGCGGGCCTGGCATCTACGGCATGTTCCATGACGACCGGCTCGTCTATGTCGGCCTGTATGCCGGCAAGGCCGAGCGGCCCTTTGGCGGATCGGTCCTCGAGCGCTGGGAGAAGCACGTCACCTATCAGACGCTGCGCTCGCCCTATGTCACCTTCGCCCGTCGGCATCTCAAGCATCTGCATGCGCTCGCCGCCGCAGAGCCCAACGGACCGATCGAGACGATCGTCGCGATGCTGGCGCTGAACGGCGATGAAAGCCCGCTTCTCCAGCGCAAGGGCGGCAGCTGCACCTTCGCCAAGGCGCAGCTCGCAGCCGCACACTGGGATGTGTTCGGGCCGGGGAACGAGGCCACGATGCTCGATCACCTCGGCTTCACCTATCTCCAATTGCCGCGCGACCTGGCCGCGACCGTTCTCCCCGAGCCCGGGCAGCGGCCGAGCGCATGGGTGAAGAAGCACTGGCTCGCGCCGATCGAGCGGGATCTCATTGCCGCGTTCATGCCGCCCTGCAACGACGGCACCGAACCCGGCGACGCGCCAGCGGTCGATCCGGTCGCGTTCGAGGAGCGGCTCGCCCGGCTGCTCGCCGACCGCCCCGCACCCGCCGTCGAAGATCTGGCCGGAGAGAGCGAGGCCGACGATGAAACCGACGGTGACGAGGAGGCGCTGCGCACCGAACCGACCGCCGCACCGAACGAGCGCGAGGCGCTGCTCGACGATCTCGCCCGGCTCTGCCCCGGCGCGCTGGAGATCTATTATACCGACGTTCCCGATCTGCGCATCCGGCCGCGCTCGCACGCACGCCGGGTACTTCTGAACGTCTTTGCACATGGCGGCGGGCTTGCCTGCAGGACCAAGGCAAGCGTGACGGCCTGCCGCGCGCTCGGCTTCGATGCGAACGACGCGCCGGCGGGCGTATCGATGAGCGCGGCGTTTCCGATCGACCTGTCCCGCCACTCCGCGGCGGATCTGTTCGCAGTCGCCGGTGCTGCCCTCCCCGGCGACTGACCCGCCGGCCCTGGGGCCGACAAGCCCGTGATCGCGTGCCCTGACGAGCGACAAGCCCGTCAGGGCACGCGATGCCCCGCTACCCAGACCTTCCGGTTCCGCGTCTAGTCGCGGTCATCTATGAATCGCTCCAGCGTTTGTCCCCCCACAGGATCAGATCGCGGCCGACGAATACGACGCACACGTCGCCAATGGCAAACGCCAGACCCAGCCATGTCAATCCATGAGATAGCAGCAATGCGGGCCACGCGACGGCGAGCACGATCAGCATCATGCCGATCGGCCGCGTCAGGCGGTTCCACCACCGCCGCGGCACGACCTGATGGCTGTAGACGATGACGCTGCCATCCTCCTGGTACCAGAGCTCGCGCACCGCGTGAACCGGATCAGGTCCTTCCGTCATCGTACGGCTGCGCCCGTTACGCGGTGACGATTCCGCGATCGCGAGACACTATGGGCTGGCATCGATACATTCCCGGGGCTGGCTCGCGATCATCATGGCCATCGCCGCCGCGCCGAAAACCCGGGAATTTCCCCGATGGCCTATCGGCGCCGGATGCGGCTAGGCAGCCCTCAATGCCGCTGCCTCCCTCTCCGCCCCGCCTCTCGATTGGTGCCGTAGCCGGCAAAACAGTGCCACGACTGGCCGACCTTCCCTGGCTCATCGGCTATGCAGCGGCGTTCGCGGCCGCGCACCAGGCCGCGGCAGGCTGGGGCGGTCAGGGCTTCTACTCGCTGCTCTATCCCGCCGCGGGCGTCAGGCTGGCGCTGCTGTGGAGCCGTGGCCCGCGGCTGACGCTGGCGGTGATGGCGACGGAACTGATCGTGCAGACGATCGCCGGCATCATCGTTCCGGGCCAGGCCGGCTGGCTGACCGCGGCAAACGGCGTCGCCCGGCCCGCGCTGACCTATGGCATCGTCGTCTGGCTGGTCCGCCACGTCGCGGCGCGGTCGCAATCGAGCCTCGGCGTCGCGCCGATGCCGCTCGGCCTCGCCGCAGTCACCGCGCCGGTCGCGGCGACCATGGCGGCGCTGCCCTGGACCTTGTTCAGTCCCGAATTGACGGGCGTCTCGGGCCTTCGTCAGACGGTGGCATCGCTGACGGGCTTTGTCGTCGGCGACCTGCTCGGCGTGTTGCTGATCGCCCCGCCCTTGCTCTGGGTGGTCCATGCTTGGCAGTACCGGCCGCGGGCATTGCACCGTCCGACGCTGCGCCAGCTTGCCGGACTGGCCGAAGCGGCCGTCGTCCTCGGCGCAGCGATCGCCGCGAGCACGCTGCTGGCGGAGATCGGGCTGGGCGTCCCCGCCGCCCCGGCGCTGCTCGCGGTCGCCTGGATCGGTTTGCGTTTCGGCCGCACCGCAGGCTGGTGCGCGATCGTGATCGTGGCGGCGATCGTCCTGCCCTTTACCGCGACCGACCTGCCCGTCGCCGAACGGCTCGCCTTGCACATGAGCCTCGCATCGATCGTCGTCGTCGGCTACCTCGCCGGCAGCTTCGCCGATGCGCAGGCGCGGGCCCAGAGCGACCTGTCGCGCCGCGACCGCATGCTGTTCCAGGCGGAACGGCTGAAGACGTTGCGCGCCATGTCGGTAGCGGTGATCCACGAGATCAGCCAGCCGCTTTCGACGCTGGCGATCGAGGCCAAGCACCTGCACGAGATCACCGTCGCCGCCGATCCGGACATCGCCCAGACCGCTGCGCTGATCGACCGCAAGGCGGCGGCGCTGTCCACGCTGGTCCGCCGGCTGCGTCGTTTCGGCGGTCGATCGGTCGACGAACCCAGCGCCCTGCCCCTGTCCGCGCTGGTCGAGACCGTCACGGCATTGACCCGTGCCGAGGCCAGGGCGGCGCGGGTCGTGGTGGAGGTGTCGCCCATCGATCCCGACCTGGTCGTCTTCGGCCAGGAGATTGAGCTCGCGCAGGCGGTGGTCAATCTGGTCCGCAATGCGGTGCAGGCGTGCGACGGTCGTGTCGCGCTCTCCGCCCATCAGAACGACGACCGGGTCGTGGTCATGGTCGCGAACCGCTGCCCCGATCGGCGGGAAGCACGCCCCGGCATGGGCGTCGGGGCGCTCGTGGCGCGGGCGATCGTCGAAGCCCATGGCGGCACGGTGGAGCGTGTCACGCACGCCGACGGCACCATCTGCGCGACGCTATCCCTCCCGCGCCCCGGAGCCGAGACATGACACTCCCCGCCAATCAGCCGGATCGTGCCGCCGTCTATGTCGTCGATGACGACCATGACCTGGGCGCGGCTGTCGCACGGCTGCTCTGCCGTCACGGTCATGCCGCCGAACCCTTTCTCGACCCGGTCATGCTGCTGTCGGTCTATGCCGAAGCACCGGCGCTGTGCATCGTCACCGACATCATGATGGGCGACCTCGACGGCTTCGGCTTTGCCGACCGCGTGCGAATGATCGACCCCGCGGTTGCGATCGTCTTCATGACCGCGTGGCCGACGACCGCGAATGCCGTGGATTCGGTGCGGCGCTATGGCGGCCTCGATTATCTGGAAAAGCCGCTCGACGAGACACGCCTCCTCAGCGCGGTCGACGAGGGGGTGGCATGGTCCCGGCGCCAACGCAGCATCCGCGCACGAACCGCAGCCCTGTCGGCGCGCGAACGTCAGGTGTTCGACCTGCTCGTGCAGGGACATAGCAACAAGGCCGTTGCCGACATCCTCGGGCTCAGCCCCAAGACGGTCGAAGATCACCGCGCCGCCATCGTCGCCAAGACCGGCACCAACGGTCTTGCCCAATTGATCGCGCTCGCGCGGTGACGACACCCTTTGACGGAGGTTTCATGCCGACCACCACGGCGATCGACGAGACGATGATCGAACGGGCCATTCTCGACCTGCTCAAGACCCGCCGCGAGATCTATCCGTCGCATATCGTCGGCGAATTGCGGCGCAGCCATGCGGGACTGCCGTTGGACCGCACGCGCGACGTGCTCGAGCGCCTTTTCATCGAACGACGCGTCGCGCGATTATGGCATCGCTACATGCTCCCGGCGGACGTCGAGGCGGTCCGCGCCAAGTGGCTCGGCCTGATCGAACGCCAGGCCGAACGGATCGACGCGGTCGCGGTCGATCCCGCAACGTCGCGCAACGCGCGGGACCTCGTGATGCGCTGGGACGGATGGTCGATGGAGAAGTGTGATTTTGTCGCCTGACACGCTCTCGCCATCACGCCTCGCCGCGTTCGAGCGGTGCCCGCGGCAATTGTGGCTGATGACGTTTCGGCCCGACAGCGCAGGCTCGACGAACGATGCCGCCGATCGTCGGGCGGCCGCGCATGCGATTGCTGCCGAGGCGCGGCGGCAAATGCCTGACATGGTCATGATCGACCCCGCCTCCGGTCGATCGGCAGCGCCAGCAGCGACCGGCGCAGCGATTGCGACCCGCCAGACCATCGCGGGCGCGCAGTTCTTCCACGACGGCGTGCAGGCGATCGTCGATATCCTCGAACCGGATGGCGACGGCTGGCGCATCATTGCCGTTCGCGGTTCGACCAAGGCAAAGCCGGACCATCTCGCCGCACTCGCGACTCAGGCCTGGGTCGCCGCCGCCAACGGCCTCCGCATCACATCGGTTCACGTCCGCCACCTCGATCGGGACTTCACGCTGGACCGCTCGGGGGATCGCGGCGGGCTGTTCGTCGATACCGACGTGACCGCGGTGGTTGCGCCGATCGTGGCGACACAAGGCGCGCGCATCGGTGCGGCCAAGGCCTTGCTTACACAAAGCGAACCTGCGGCGATCGTCGGCGATCACTGCCACGCGCCGTACGCTTGCGCCTTCGTCGACCACTGCCATGAAAACTTGCCCGCAGGTCCGTACTGGCCCGTGACGATCCTGCCGCGCGGCGCAGGCAAAGCGTTCCTGCGCCGCGGCATCGACGACCTGACGCTCGTCCCAGTCGAGGATCTGCGCTCCGACACCGACCGCCGCGTCCACCGCGCCACGATGACCGGGCAGGTCGAGCATGATCCCGCGGGCGCTGCGCAGGCGATGGCCAGCTGGTCGTATCCGCGCATCTGGCTGGACTTCGAAACCGTCAGCGACGCGGTGCCGGTCTGGCCCGGCTGCTCGCCCTATGAGCAGGTGCCGTTTCAATTCGTCGCGGATGTCGAAGCCGCGGACCACGGCATCGTACGACACGAGTTCCTCGACCTGAGCGGCAACGATCCGCGTCGCGCCTGTGCCGAGGCGCTTGCCGCACTGCCACGGACCGGCGCGGTCATCGCCTGGCACGCCCGTTTCGAACGCGACGTCGTGCTGCGCCTCGCGCATGCCTATCCCGATCTCGCCGCCGTGCTCGACGATCTCGCCGCGCGCATCGTCGACCTGCTGCCCGTCACCCGCGACCATTGGTACCACCGGGACCAGCGCGGAAGCTGGTCGATCAAGGCGGTCCTGCCGACGATCGCACCGCATCTCGATTATGCCACGCTGGCCGTACGGGACGGCGGCGACGCGGTCGCGGCGTATCGCGAAGCGGTCGACGTCGCATCTGCGCCGGAGCGCCGCGCCGAACTTGATACCGCCCTGCGCCTCTATTGCGGCCGGGATGTCGAGGCGATGCGGGTCGTTGCAGAACGGCTGATTGAACCGGGCCCGCCTTCCCCCGTTGCATAGACACGTTCAAGACCCGCTTGCCACCGAACCGTCGAGTCTTCGGCCATCCAGTTTGCGTATCAAACCAGAGGCTTCGGGATTGACCTGGTGCGGAGAAGCCGTCAGCGTTAGCGCTATCATAAAAGAGAGGATGTGCTGTGGAAATTACGCGACGCACCGGGCTGGCGATGCTGACGGGTCTTGCCGTATCGGCCGGCGCCCGTGGAACGGCCGCACCTGCGCCGACCGGCCTGCACGGCATCGCCGCGGCCAAGGGGATGCGGGTGGGATCGAGTTTCGCATGGGGTGCCCCGGGTGCCGATCGCGGCTCGTTCGCGAACCCGGCCTATGCTGACCTGCTCAAGCGCGACTGTGGTCTGCTCGTCGCCGAAAACGAGATGAAGTGGCAGGCGTTGCGACCGAGCGCGACCAGCTTCGACTTCACCCGGTTCGATGCGATGATGGCATGGGCGGATGCCAACGCGCTGCCGGTGCGCGGGCATAATCTGCTGTGGCATCAGCCCAAATGGATGCCGCGCTGGGAAGAAGCGCATGATTTCGGCGCGACCCCCGCGCGCGCCGCCGAACATCTGCTGGTCGATCATATCACCACGGTATGCCGCCGCTATGGCACGCGGATCCGCAGCTACGACGTCGTCAACGAGGCGGTCGATCCCAAGGATGCGAGCCTGTACCAGACCGCTTTGTCGCGCGCGCTGGGCAGCCCCGAGGCAACGCTGGACCTCGCCTTCCACACCGCGCGCCGCGTCGCGCCGCACGCGCAGCTGGTCTATAACGACTATATGAGCTGGGAACCCGGCAACGCCTCGCACCGCGCCGGCGTGCTCAAGCTGCTCGAAGGGTTCAAGGCGCGCGGCGTGCCGGTCGATGCGCTGGGCGTGCAGTCTCACCTGGTCACGCAGGGGATCGACGCGCGTGCAACGATCGCCGGGCTCGAGGGCGAGTGGCGCCGCTTCCTCGATGCGGTCACCGCGATGGGCTATGGCCTGGTGATCACCGAGCTCGACGTCCGCGACAACGCACTCCCTGCCGACTTCACGGTCCGCGACCAGGCGGTGGCCGATTTCACGCGCGGCTATCTCGACGTGATGCTCGCCTATCCGCAGCTTCGCGACGTGCTGCTGTGGGGAATGACCGACCGCTATAGCTGGATCGAGGGGTTCGAGCCGCGCAAGGACAAGGCCCGCCGCCGCCCCTGCCCCTATGACGCCGCGTTCAAGCCAAAACCGATGTACACGGCGATCGCCGCCGCACTGGCCGCCGCCCCGCCCCGCACCTGACGCCCGGACAAAAAAAGGGCGCCGCGATTGTCGCGCGGCGCCCAGAGGGGAGAACGGGAAAAGGATCGAAAGGGTCGGCCGGACCGGCCGACCCTTTCGCGCTTATCTGAACGATGCGCGGATCGAGAAGGTGAAGCGGCGATCCGCGATGAACCAGTTGCGCGGCCGCGTCAGCAGATCATCGTTGATCACATATGACGTGCGCGTGATCGAATTGGTCAGGTTGACGCCCTGGAACCCCATCTTGATCGCTGGTGTCACTGCGTAGAAGATCGAGGCGTCGAGCTGCCCGTATTTCTCCGCGTAGACCGGCGAGTTCGGCACGATCACGTCGCGGATCGTCAGCAGGTTCTTCGACCGCCAGTTATACGCAGCGCGTACCTCCAGCCCGTTACGCTGATAGAAGGGCGCGAAGTTGAACTGGTATTTCGACAGCCCCTGCAACGGCAACCCGCTGGTGTCGACGTTGGAGATGATCCCCGCGGTGACGTTGGGATCGTCGGAGTCGAGATTCTGCTGCGACACGCCCGACGATTTCACGTAGGTGAAATTGGCCGCGAGACCGAACCCGCTCAGGAACCCCGGCAGGAAATCATAGGTCTGCTGATAGCCGACCTCGAACCCCTTTACGCGACCCGTCTCGGTCGAGTTCAGCGGGGTCGTGATGATCCCGTCGAATGTCGCGCCGTTGTTGGTGAAGCTCTGACGCTGCAGGCTATTGGTCTGCACGCCGTAGAGGTCCTTCTTGAACAGCGACAGCGTGAGCTGGCCGACGTTCGAGAAATACCATTCCGCGGTGACATCGTAATTGTCCGCACGGACCGGCTTCAAAAACGGGTTGCCGACCTGGAAGGTCGCGACCGGCGCGCCGTTGAACAGGATCGTCTGGTCGCTCGTGTTCAGATTGATGTTGTAATAGGACCGGGTCAGCCCGAAATCCGGCGGGGCGACGCTCTTGGTGAACGCCGCGCGGAACTGAAGACCGCCGCCCATCGCCAGCTTCACGTTGAAGCTCGGCAGGAAATAGTCGTAGCTCAGCTTGGCGTCGTTGGGTGTCGTGCTGCCGTTCTGGAACGCCGCCGCGGCGTCGCGTACGGCTTGCGGCAGCGCGCAGAACCGCGAGACCGGCTGCCCGTCGGTCGGCGCGACGCAGCTGAACGACTGTTGCGGGAAGGCGAAGAAGCCCGACGAGACGCGATCCGTCTTGGTGTACCGCACACCGATATTGCCGCTCAGGTTCCAACCGTTCGACAGGTCGTTGCCAAATCGCGCCATCGCATAGACTGCGTTGTTGCGCTCGCTGACCGGATTGATCTCACCGGGCAGGAACGGCGTTCCGGCGACGACACCGGCACGGCTTGCCAGCGGCACCCAGCCATTGGCACCCGACAGGTTGCTCGTGAAGTTGCGCCATTCCTGCGCGATCTGGCTGATCGCCTGCGTTGCCGCGCCATAATCCTGGAGGAACGACCCCGGCACGAACACGCGCCCGCCGTTCGACGAGTCGTTCGCCTTGCCGCGGAAGAAGTTGTCGTAGAGGAAGGCCTGCTGCGGTCCGAGATTGCCCGTATTGCGCGTGACGGGATTGCCGTCGATCGGGCGATCGAACCAGACCGGGCCACCCGGGCCGGTCGGCGCCGCTGCATTGTCCTGGTTGTTGCCGCCGCCCCAGATCTCGCTGAGCACGCCCCAGTTATAGCCGGTTGAACGCGCTTCATTCTGGCGATCGGCGAAGCGATAGCCGACGCGGACCGAGGTCAGCCAGCTATCCTCCGGGAAGGAATAATCGAGGTCGATGCGCGCAGCATCCTCGTTGCCTTCGCTGTCCTCGATATGGTCCATCGCCGAACGGTAGAAGTTGTTATACGCGTCGAGATAGCTCGGGTGCGCGGCGTTCTGGTAATTGTTCGGCGTGTTCGTCACGGGGATGAAGTTCACATAGGCCGGGTTGGTCCCGTCCAGCCGGATGTCGGCATTCTGGAAGGTCGTGCCCCAGACCGTCAGGTCGGTGACCTTCACCTGTGACCAGACATGCTGGTAGTCGAGGTTGATGCCGAGCCGGTTCGTCGCCTGCCACTTCAGGTTGAAGCTGGCGTCGTTGGTGCGGAAGCGCGACTGGTTGCCGCGCGAGATGTTGTTGCTCTGCAGGCCGTTGCTCGGCGTGCGCTGATCGCCGCCGTTCGCCGGATCCTGATCGGCGCGATAGCCGTTCGGGCCGGTGATGATCCCGCTGGTGAAGACGTTATCGTCGTCATAGGCAAAGCTGGTGCCGGGGAAGGGCTGCGTGTCGCCTGCCGCCAGCACGTTGTCGGTCGCGACCTCGATCGAATTCTCGGTCCACGCCTCGCGCGAGTCAGTCCGCAGGAACTGCGCGGTCGCGGTCATCGACTTGTCGGGGCTACGCCACTGGCCGGCGGCCGAATAGCCGTAGCGCGTGCGGTTGAATTCCTGGCTGCGGATCGCCGCGCCACGGGGCACGTAGACGGTGCGGCCCGCGTTGACCACGCCGGTGGTCGCGTCGACCGGCTGCAACAGCGATCCGTCGGCGCCGATCACGCGCTCGCCCCAGTTCGAGATCTGCACGCTGTCGGCGCGGCTACGGACCTGCGAGCGCACGAAGCTGGCGAGGATGCCGAAGTCGCCGATGCCGGTTTCCCAGCGGTTGCTGCCGAGCACCGAGACCGTGGGCGCCGACTTCTTGACGAAATCGCCGTAATTGTTCTCGAGCGTCCCGCCCAGCACCAGTCCGGTAGAATCGAACGGCAGGCGCGTGCGCAGATTGACCGAGCCGCCGATGCCGCCTTCGATCATGTCGGCGGACGGGCTCTTGAACACGTCGACGCCGCCAAGCAGTTCGGCGGGCACGTCGGCGAAGGACAGGCCGCGGCCGTTGTTCGCGCTGAACGAATCGCGGCCGTTGATCTCGGAGCGCGTGTAGCTGAGGCCGCGGACGGTGACGCCCGACCCTTCGGTCGCGAAGTGATCGGGATCGGCACCGGCCGAGAAGCGGCTGATCGACACGCCAGGCACGCGCTGCAGCGCTTCGGTGACCGAACGATCGGGCAGCGCGCCGATGTCTTCGGACGAGATCGAATCGCCCACGACTTCGGAATTGCGCTTGATCGCCTGCGCACTCTTCAGGCTCTGGCGGATGCCGGTGACGACGATGTCCTGATCGGCGGCTTCGTCCTGCGGCGTTGCGGTCGACTGCTCGGCCTGCGTCACCTCGGCACCGCCCGAGGGCACCTGCCCGTTGGCGGAGGGCTGTGCCGCGCCCGCCTGGGGCGCCCCGGCCACCGCCGCCGCAGTGCGATCAGAAGATGCGGTACGCCCGGCCGCGTTCGGCGTCAGCGCAGGTTGGCCGGCGGCGGCATCGGCTTGCTGGGCTAAAGCACCGTTTGGCGCGGCGGCCAGGCACAGCGCAAGCAGGGAGGCACCACCTTTGAGGAGGTTCCCGCGACGCGCGGCGCGTGTGATCTTGTACTTGGCCATGACTCCCGGCATCCCCTCATTGTGTTAGCGCTATCATTTGTAAGCGCTTTTTTCTTACAATGTTTGGTAGCGAGAGGGATGAGTTAGGCCTAGACTGAATCGGACGGTTTTTTAGTGAATTGCTAGGCTTGTTGCATGATTGCAACATAGCCGGGGGGTGGAATTGGACGAACGTGCTCGGCTACGCATCGTTATCGTTGGTGGCGGTACCGCAGGCTGGATGACCGCGGCGACGCTCGGCCTAACGACCGGTACGCCGTCCGCGGCACGGCTGGCCGACATCACGCTGGTCGAGTCCGAGGAGATCGGCACCGTCGGTGTCGGCGAGGCCACGGTGCCGCACATCCGGTTCTTCAATCAAAGACTGGGTATCGACGAAGCCGACTTCGTCCGGCGTACCAAGGCGACGTTCAAGCTGGGCATCGAGTTCTGCGATTGGGGTCGGATCGGTGACAGCTACATCCATCCGTTCGGCGATTTCGGCCATGACATCGACGGACTGCCATTCCATCAGCATTGGCTCCACGCGACCCGGGGCAAGCCGGATGAGACGCCCGCGCTCGCCGCCTGCTCGCTCCCGATCGTCGCCGCGCGTGCCGGGCGGTTCACGCCGCCGCTCGACGATCCGCGATCGGTCGGGTCGACCTATTCCTATGCGTATCAGTTCGATGCCGGGCTCTATGCCGCGTATCTGCGCGACTATGCCGAAGCCCGCGGCGTCACGCGGATCGAAGGCCGCGTCGAGCACGTCGAACGGGGCCCGAGCGGTATCGCGGCGCTTCGCCTGGCGGACGGGCAGCGGATCGAGGGCGATCTGTTCGTGGACTGCTCGGGATTCCGCGCCTTGCTGATCGAAGGCGCCCTGCAGGCGGGACACGAGGATTGGGCGCACTGGCTGCCCTGCGACGCGGCTTGGGCGGTCCCGACGGCGAACACCGGCCCCCTCTTCCCCTATACCCGCGCCACCGCGCGCGACGCCGGCTGGCAATGGCGGATCCCGCTGCAGCATCGCACCGGGAACGGTCATGTCTTCTCGACGCGCTTCACCGATCCGGACCGCGCGCGCGCGGTGCTGCTCGACACTCTCGAGGGCGAGGTGCTGGCTGAGCCGCGGATGCTGCGATTCCGCACCGGGCGTCGGCAGCGCCAGTGGATCGACAATTGCGTGGCGATCGGCCTTTCCGCCGGGTTCCTCGAGCCGCTCGAATCGACCAGCATCCACCTGATCCAGCTGGCCATCGGCAAGCTGATCGAGCTGTTCCCGAACGACGCCGTGCTCGACCCTGCGGATGCCGCGGAATTCAACCGCGCGATGGCGCTGGAATATGACCGCGTCCGCGACTTTCTGGTTCTTCATTATTGCGCGACCGAGCGTGACGACACGCCGTTCTGGCGCCACATGCGGACCATGGACCTGCCCCCCTCGCTGGCCGGGAAGGTCGCCGCCTTTCGCGATCGCGGCATCGTCGAACAATATCGCGAGGGCATGTTCCTGCCGGCGAGCTGGCTCGCGGTCTATTATGGCCAGCGAATCATGCCCGAACGGATCCACCCCCTCGTCGCCGCACAGCCCGTCACGGACTCGCGCGCGCGTGTCGCGGCGGTCGCCGACGCCTGCCGCCGCGTCGCCGAGGGGATGCCGTCGCATACGGACTATCTTGCACGGATCGGGGCTGCCGCGTGACAGTCACGGTCGCGGTGCTGGGCGCGAACCTATGTGGCTGGATCGCCGCGGCAGCGCTGGCGCGGCGCTTGCCACGCGAGTCCTACCGCGTGCTGGTGATCGACGACGGCACCGGCGGCGATGGCCTGGGCGATTTCGCGCCGGTGATCGCGGTGCCGCCGGCGCTCGCGGGCTTTCATGCCGATCTCGGTCTCGATGCGGCGACGCTCGTCCGGATGACGGGCGGTGGCCATGCGCTGGGCGTCGCGTTCGGCGGCTGGCGGGGCGACGGCGCGGCGGCGTTCCTGTCCTATGGCGAGACCGGTGCGCCGCTCGAGGGCATCGCGTTTCACCAACTCGCCGGACGGCTGCGCGCGGTGGGGCATCCGGTCCGGCTGGCCGATCACGCGCTGTCCGCGGTCGCCGCGCAGGCGGGCCGGTTCGCACCCGGGGCGCCGATCGCGCATGCGATGCATCTGCCCGTCGCGCCCTATGAAGCGCTGCTGCGCGGGGCGGCGCTGCGAGCGGGGGCCGAACGCGCGTCCGCGGACTTCGTCGATGCCGAGATCGCAGCGAACGGCATCGTCGAGAGGCTGACTCTTGCGGACGGTACCAGGATCGAACCCTGGCTCGTCCTCGACTGTTCGGGAACCGACGCGCGCATCGCCAGCCGTACCAGCCCCGCGTCCGAGGACTGGTCCGGCTGGTTGCCCTGCGACCGCACGCATGCCGAGACGGTGTCCGCGCAGGGCGCCCCCCCGCCCTATACGCAGGTCGATGCGCAGGACACGGGCTGGACGGCAACCTGGCCGCTCGACGGCGCGGATGTGCGGCTGACGTGCAGCATCGGGGGCACCGGCAATCCGTTCCGCGCGGCGCGGCGCGTCGAGCCATGGCGCGGCAATTGCGTCGCACTGGGCGCCGCCGCGGGCCTGCTCGAACCACTGCACCCGACCGCACTGACGCTGCTGCTGCGGTCGCTCGCGCAGTTGATCCAGCTCTGGCCCGCCGGACCGCAGTCACCCGTCGAAGCCGCCGCCTTCAACCGCACCGCGGCCGGGGCGTTACAGGGCGCGCGCGACTTCCTGATCGCGCATTATGCCGTGGCCGGGCGCGCCGGCGCGCTGTGGGACGACCGCCGCGCGGCATCGCTACCGGGACCACTGGCCGCCAAATACGATCTGTTTGCGGCGCGCGGGCGGTTGCCGATGTATGACGACGAACCGTTCGAGGAAGAGGATTGGGCGGTGATGTTCGACGCGATGGGCCTCATGCCGCGCCGTTACGATGCGCGCGCGGACATAGTGCCGCTGGCGGCGATCGAGCGGCATCTGGCCGAGCAGCGTGCGCGGGTCATCGCGCAGGTCCGCGCGCTTCCCCCTTATGCGCAGGCGATGGCCGCGTTGCGGGCGCGCGCATGACGATCGGCGCGCCCGTCCGCCACATCGTCATCGTCGGCGGCGGTACGGCCGGCTGGATGGCGGCGGCCGCGCTCGCCCGGCTGATCCCGACCGGGGCGAGCATCACCCTGGTCGAATCCGACGCGATCGGCACCGTCGGCGTCGGCGAAGCAACGATCCCGCCGATCCGCGGCTTCAACGCGATGCTGGGAATCGACGAAGCCGAATTCCTCGCCGCGACCGCGGGGAGCTTCAAGCTCGGGATCGAGTTCGTCGACTGGGGTGCGCTTGGCGAGCGCTATCTGCATCCCTTTGGCGGGTTCGGTTTCGATATCGAGGGTGTGCGCTTCCACCAATATTGGCGTCGTCGCCGCGCCGCCGGGGTCGTCGAGGATATCGAGGCCTATTCACTTTGCGCGGTCGCCGCACGCGCGGGGCGGTTCATGCCCCCCTCGCCCGACCCGGCGTCGGTGCTGTCGCAGATGGCGCACGCCTATCATTTCGACGCGGGCCTCTATGCACGCTTCCTGCGCGGGCGCGCCGAGCGCGACGGTGTCGTGCGCGTCGAAGGCGATGTCGTCGACGTCGCGCTCGACGGCGAGACCGGCCATGTCCGCCACGTCACGCTGGCCGGCGACCGCGTCATCGAAGGGGACCTGTTCCTCGACTGTTCGGGGTTCCGCGGCCTGCTGATCGAGCAGACGCTGGGCGCGGGCTATGAGGACTGGACGCACTGGCTTCCCTGCGATCGGGCCGTCGCGATGCCGACCGCGAACGCCGGCCCGGCGATCACCCCCTATACCCGCTCGACCGCGCGCGCGGCCGGCTGGCAATGGCGCATCCCGCTGCAGCACCGCACCGGCAACGGCTATGTCTACAGCAGCGCGCATTGTTCGGACGATGAGGCCGCGGCAACGCTGCGCGCCGGGGTCGACGGCACCCCGCTCGCCGAACCACGCCTGCTGCGCTTTACCGCGGGACGGCGGCGCAAGCAGTGGATCGGCAACGTCGTCGCGTTGGGCCTTGCCTCCGGTTTTACCGAACCGCTCGAATCGACCAGCATCCACATGGTCCAGACCGGCATCTCGAAACTGCTCGCCCTGTTTCCCGACCAGGGCTTCTCGCCGGTCGAGATCGACACCTATAATCGGCTGGCAGCGACTCAGTTCGACCAGGTCCGCGACTTCCTCATCCTCCATTACCATGCGACGCGCCGCGAGGATTCGCCGTTCTGGCGCGAGACGCGTGCGCGGGCGATCCCCGACAGCCTGAGCGAGAAACTCGCCTTGTGGCGTCGCCGCGGACGGCTGTTCCGCTGGGAGGACGATCTGTTCGCGGAGGCGAGCTGGGTCGCGGTGCTGCTGGGCCAGGGCATCGTTCCCGACGGCTGGGACCGGCTGGCCGACGCGGTCGACGCGCGCGAGGTCGACGCACGGTTCGACCGGCTGCGCGCGATGTTCGCCGATGCCGCATCGCGAATGCCCCGGCACGAGGACTATCTGGCCCGCACTTGCCCGACGCGGGTGCGCGCATGACCGGCACGCTCGTATCGGTCGTGATCGTCGGCGGTGGTACCGCGGGCTGGATGGCTGCGGTCGCGTTCGGCCGCCTGCTGGGCCCGGCCGGGACGCGCGTGACCCTCGTGGAATCGGACGACATCGCCACGATCGGCGTCGGCGAGGCAACGATCCCGCCGATCCGCACCTTTCACGCGATGCTCGGGATCGACGAGGACGCCTTCCTCCGCGCGACCGGCGGCAGTTACAAGCTCGGGATCCGCTTCGAGGGGTGGACGCGCCCGGGCGAATCCTACGTCCATCCGTTCGGCCAGATCGGGACCGACATCGCGGGCGTGCCATTCGCCGCGCAGTGGCTGCGCGCCCGCGAGGCGGGTGCCGCCGATGCGCTCGGCGCCTATTCGCTCGAAGCCCGCGCCGCCGAAGCCGGCCGCTTCTCGCGCCCGATCGCGAACGGTGATTCACCGCTGTCGCGGATCGGCTATGCCTATCATTTCGACGCAGGCCGCTACGCCGTGTTCCTGCGCGCGCAGGCCGAGGCGCACGGGGTCGTCCGCCGCGAGGGCCGGGTCGACCGCGTCGAGCGTGGCCCCGCCGGAATTGCCGCGGTCCATCTCGCCGACGGCAGCCGTATCGAGGGCGACCTGTTCCTCGACTGCACCGGGTTTCGCGCGCTGCTGATCGAGGGCGCGCTGCAGGCCGGCTGGACCGACTGGTCACAGTGGCTGCCGTGCGATTGTGCGGTCGCGGTCCCTTCGGCCGCCAACGCCGCGCCGCTTGCGCTCACGCGTGCGATCGCGGAACCCGCCGGCTGGCGCTGGCGTATCCCGCTGCAGCATCGCACCGGCAACGGGCATGTCTTTTCCAGCCGCCACACCAGCGAGGACGAAGCGACCGCGACGCTGCTCGACGGGCTGCACGGTGAGGCACTGGCCGACCCGCGCGTGATCCGCTTCGCCACCGGACACCGCACCCGGTTCTGGAGCGGAAACTGCATCGCGCTCGGCCTGGCGGCGGGGTTCATGGAGCCACTGGAATCGACCAGCATTCATCTGGTGCAGAGCGGGCTTCAGCATCTGTTGCGGATGCTTCCGACGGGCGTTCCCCCTGCCCCGGCGATCGTCGACCGGTACAACCGCACTATGACCGGCGAGTTCGTCCGGATCCGCGACTTCCTCGTCGCGCATTACCACCTCAATGCCCGTACCGAACCCTTCTGGCGCGAGCGCGCGGCGGCGCCGATCCCGGATGGCCTCACCGAAAAGCTCGCGCTGTTCCGCGCCGGCGGACGCATCTTCCGCGAAGCGGACGAATTGTTCAACGAGGTCAGCTGGCTCGCGCTGCTGACCGGACAGGACGCACCCGTGGCGGGCCACGATCCCATCTGCGACGCGTTGCCGCTCGCCAACGCGGCAAAGCGGCTCGCCCAGATCGAGCGCGTCGTCGCCACCTCGCTGACGCACATGCCCCCCCATGCCGACGCGCTGGCACGGTTGGGCCAGGACAGGACAATCTGATGCCCATCGCCCTCTTGCTCGCCGCCGCCGTCATCAACATCAACCAGCTCGGCTTCCGTCCCGAAGACCCCAAGCCTGCGATCGTCGCCGATCACGCGACGCGGCCGCTCGACTGGGTCGTGGTCGACGACGCTGGCAAGACCGTGCTGACGGGACGCACCAGCGTCGGCGGTGACGACGCGGCGTCGGGCGATCATGTCCATGTCGCGCGCTTCACCGCGCTCACCCGCCCGGGCAACTACCGGCTGCGCGTCGACGGGACCGAAAGCGGCCGCTTCCGCGTCGGCCAGGACGTCTACGCCCCGCTCGCGCTGGACGCGCTCAACTTCTTCTACCAGCAGCGCGCCGGCACGCCGATCGAGGCGCGCTGGGCGGGCAAGCGCTGGGCGCGCGCGGCCGGACACCCGCGCGAGGTCGCCGCCTGTTTTTCGGGCGCGGACGAGAAGAGCAATGTCTGGTCCGGCTGCCCCTACACCCTCGACGTCACCGGCGGCTGGTACGACGCGGGCGACCACGGCAAATATGTCGTCAACGGCGGCATCGCGGTATGGACGCTGCAGAATCTCTACGAGACCGGGCTTGCGCGTCGTGTGTTCGCCGATGGTCAGGCGCGGCTGCCGGAAGCCGGCAACCGCCGCGACGACCTGCTCGACGAAGCGCGGTGGGAAATCGAGTGGATGCTGCGGATGCAGGTCCCCACAGGCACCCGCGTCGCACTCCCCATCGGGCCGCATGATCGCTCGGGCAGGCTTGCGCTGACTCCGGTCGACGCGGGCGGCATGGCGCATCACAAGGTCGCCGACGCGCGCTGGACGACATTGCCGACCGCACCCGCCGACGACAAGGAACCGCGGCTCCTCTACCCGCCCTCGACCGCGGCAACGCTCAATCTTGCCGCGGTTGCAGCGCAGGCCGCGCGGCTGTGGCGGCCGATCGATCCCGCCTTTGCCGCGCGGTGCCTTGCCGCCGCGCGCGCCGCCTGGACCGCCGCGCAGCGCAACCCCGCGATCTTCGCGGCGCAGGGCTTCACCGGCAGCGGCGGCTATGGCGACGAGACGCTCGACGACGAACGCGCCTGGGCTGCAGCCGAACTGTTCGCGACGACCGGCGATGCCGCCTACCGCGAAGCGCTGCCGACCGGCGCGACCGGCGAACCCGGCTGGGCCAGCGTCGCACCACTCGGCATGATCACGCTCGCGACCGCAAGCGGCGTGCCCGCGACGATCCGCGATGCCGCACGTGCAGCGATCGTCGCGGCCGCCGACGGTTTTCTCGCCGAAACCGCGCGCACCGGCTACCGCATCCCCTACGCGTCGCAGACCTATAACTGGGGGTCGAATTCCAGCATCCTAAACCGCGCGATGCTGCTCGGCCTCGCACAGCGCTTCACCGGCGAAGCGCGCTACCGCGCCGGCGTCGTCGATGCCGCCGATTATATCCTCGGTCGCAATCCGCTGGGCCAATCCTATGTCTCGGGGACCGGATGGAAGCCGCTGACCAACCCGCATCACCGCTTCTGGGCGCATCAGCTGTCGGCATCCTCGCCACCGCCGCCGCCGGGGGTGGTATCGGGCGGCCCGAACAACAGCGCGATGGTCGATCCGGTCGCCATGACACTGAAGGGCCGGTGCGCGCCGCAACGCTGCTGGGCGGACGACATCAACGCCTATGCGCTGAACGAGGTGGCGATCAACTGGAACGCGCCGCTCGTCTGGGTCGCCGCCTATCTCGACAGCGAATGACGCTCAGCGGCGCTGGAGCGATTTCAGCAGATAGCCGCGGATCCGCTCGGTCCGGTCCTGGCTGGCCGGCCCCAGCACGCCGCGCGCGGGCGCGGGCAGATGATCGCCCGCCGCCGCTGCCTCGTCGGCGAACACATAATGCTCGAACCACGCGCGCCAGCCCGCCTTCTCCGCCGCGGGCAGGTCGCGCACCGCCATCATCGCGTGCACCACCGCATGGAACGCCGACACGCTCGAATCATAGGCGCGCCAATAGTTGCACAGCACGTTGAGCGTCCCGAACGCCTGGACGTGATGCCACCAGATCGCCGGGATGAAGATCGCATCGCCCGGCCCCAAATCGGCCACCACCGCGTGGCCGAGCGCCTCGGCATAGCGCGGATACCGCTCCAGATCGGGCGCGAGCGGATCGACCATGCTCGAAGGCGGCCCCGCCAGCGTCCGGTCGAGCGGCCCCAGATAGAGATTGCCGACCTGATCGGGGGGAAACAGCGTGAACCGCCGCTCGCCCGCGACCACGCAGGCGAGATTGGTCGACCCGTCATAATGCGTCGCGGTCTGCGATCCGTTGCCGATCCACAACCGCGGCGTCGCCCCGCCCATCGGCAGGTCGAGCGGGTTCGCCGCCGCCCATCCCGGCAGATGCTCGGGCGCGGTCGCTGCGTTCGCATAGAGGAAATGGCGTTCGGCTTCGGGGACGTCCGACAGGCGCAGCAACTCGCTCAGCAACACGCCGAGCGGCGCCTTTTCGCGGTGAAAGTTGAACCCTTCCAGATTATCGCCGCGATAGAAGAACTTGCCGCCGAACGCCGGGCCGCCGATCAGCACCTCCATCGGTTTGCCGCCATCGCCGAGCCCGGTCAGATACGCCGCCGTCGCGCGATCGCCACCCGCCGCAGCCCGGACGCTGGCCCAGTGCGCGACCTGGCCGCGCAACACGATCGGCGCGTCGCGCAGGGCGATCTCGGCGGCAAAGGTGGCGGCGTCGACCGCGGCACGTTCTTTGACACGGGCATCGGTGGGGGCAGGATGCGATATCGTCATCCTCCTGCGATAGCAGGATAATGCGCCGCGCCCTATTGCGTTTGCCGGCCCGACGACCCAGCCGTTCGTCGATCAGGATCGCCGCGCCCATCCCGCGACGCGCGCGTCGATCACCTCCGCGATCCGGTCGGCAATCACGGTCTGATCAGCGAGCGAGGGGTGCGAGTGGCACCCGGTGAAGGAAAGGCCGTTGACCGGGACATAGGTGAGCCACGGCGCGCCGGATTTGCGCAAGGTCGCGGCAACCTTGGCCACCTCCGCCTGGATCTCGCCATTGGCCATGTCCGTGGCCCACAGCACGATCTGTGCGCGTGGATCGCGCGCATGGAGCGCTTGCACGAAGCGCACATAGCGTCGTTCGTAATCGCTGTGGAGCGCGTCGCGGCTCACCCATGTTTCGCCGGCGTGAAGCGGTGTGGTGAAATCGTTGGTGCCGAGCGAGACGATAATCACCTGCGGATGCCAGCCGGTCGCGTTGGCACGGGATCGATGATCGAAGAGGGAGAAGGGGTAGGCTTCGGGCAGCGTGTCGGCTGCGAACCCGCCATAGTTGCGCACCACCCCGCGCCCGGAGATCGCATTGACTTGGTAATCCGCGCCGTAGCGGCGGGCGAGGAGCGCGCCAAAGCCGCGCGACGTATCCGTCGTCGCCCAGACCTCGTCCTGGGTACATTCGCGTTTGGGCGACGTCACACCATAGCCCACGGTGTGCGAATCGCCGACGAATTCGATCTGCCGGGTGCGCTGCTCCAACCTCGCTCCGACAGTCCCCCGCTCGGCAAAGAACGGCCCGATCCCGGTCGGACCGGACTGGCTTTCCGAAGCGACCTCGATGCGCAACACGTGGCGCCCGGCGGGCATCCCGGCGACGCGGTACAGGCCCGGAACCGGCTTGACGAGCGTCGTGATCTTGCGTCCATCGACGAGCACGTGGAGTGCCACCTCGCCCGGCCCCACGTCGAACGATACCGCCGAGCCGCGAAACGCCGTCTCGGCATAACTGCCCGGCCATTGGCGAACAAAGCCGGCGCCTTTCCGCTCGAAACGGCCGTGCATTGTGGCCGGCAACAGCGTCAGCGCGACAGGCCTCTCTGTCAGGCGCTCGACGCGAGGCTGTGCGGCAGCCTCGACCGTCGCCGCGAGGATCATCAACCCAGCCGCCATCCCTGCCATCCCTGCCATCCGACCATGCTTCGCCATTCAAGAACCTCCTACCGCTCCTGCACCTCCTATCCCTTTCGCGACGACCCGGCGACCGGCGTGGTGGACGCGACCGTCGACCTGCGGCCGCTGTTGCCTGAGCCGGGGCGACCGGTCCCGAACCCGCCGCCAGAGGCATCGCATGGGACAAAAAGAGCCTTTGGTCGTTCGTGAGGGGAAACGGTGGCGGATCTTGCTTGAGGTCCGATTTCGACGGAGGGATGACATGGGTAGAATGATCGACGGCGCGTGGCACGCGGGCAAGGTGACGGAAGACAGCAAGGGCGGCGCGTTCGAACGGCAGGATGCGGGCTTTCGCGACTGGCTGACCCCGGTGGGGAGCCCCGGCCACGACGGACAGCCCGGCCGTCCGGCGACGCCCGGCCGGTATCACCTCTATGTCAGCTATGCCTGCCCCTGGGCACACCGGACGCTGATCGTGCGCGCGCTGCACGGACTGGAGGATGCGATCGGCGTCTCGGTGGTCGATCCTGTCATGCTGGACAATGGCTGGACCTTCGGCACGAGCCGCGGCGGCAGTGGCGATCCGCTGCACGACGCCGAGTTCCTGTGGCAGTTGTACGCCCGCGCCAGGCCGGACTATTCCGGCAAGGTCACCGTACCCGTCCTGTGGGATCGCGAGACCGACACGATCGTGTCGAACGAATCGGCGGACATCATCCGGATGCTCGCGGCGTTCGCCGGATCCGGACCGGACCTCTATCCTCAGGCCCAGCGCCAGCAGATCGATGAGGTCAATGCCCGCGTCTACGACACGGTGAACAACGGCGTGTACAAGGCCGGCTTCGCCACGACGCAGGACGCGTACGAGGCGGCAGTGCGCCCGCTGTTCGAATCGCTCGACTGGCTGGAAGAGAGGCTGTCCGGTAGCGACTGGCTGGTGGGCGAGGCGATGACGGAGGCCGATATCCGCCTCTTCACCACGCTGGTCCGCTTCGATGCGGTCTATCACTTCCACTTCAAGTGCAACGTGCGCCGCATCTCCGACTATCCGGCGTTGGACGCTTACGTCGCACGGATGCTGGCAGATCCGCGCATCGCCGCGACGGTGCATCTCGATCACATCAAGACGCATTACTACGCCAGCCACCGCGACCTCAACCCTTGCGGAATCGTGCCCGTCGGTCCTGCCCTCCCTTGGGCTCACCTCACCGCGGGAGGCGATCAGACGCTCACCTGACCAGCCGATTGGCAGCAGGGACATGTTGGCGATGGAATGCTCGAAGCCCGCGGCGACGAAGATGGCGACCGGGCCGATGATCACGGCGACCTTGCCCGACAACGTTCTGGCGAACATCGCCATCTTGTCCAGCTTCGAATCCATTGTCGCGGCTGCAGCGTCGCCGATCGTTCATGCCGCGTCGGATCGACACCTATTCCGATGCGATGGGCTGGACAGCATTCGCTGCCTGATCTCGTGTTACAACCGCTTGTACTTGGAAAAGGCAACCTGGGCGAACACCGGCATTCCGTTCGGGCGGGCTCTCAGTCGCCGCATGATCAGCGCTCTTTGCGCGAGCGTCCGAGAGTTATACCGTCAAGCCTCTTCGGCTCGCATCACCGGTCGTGCGCTGCGCGAAGACGATGCCCGCCAAGAACGACCGCTTTTCCATGGGCCAGGGCCAGTTCGATATGAACATTCTTGCTGCGGTCATCGATTGCCTGGCTCGCACGCCTTCGTTCTTGCTCAGCCCGGTCGCGATGATAGGCAACTCTTCCAGTCTCAGTCATCGACCCCTCGTCCCAATCCCACAATATATTCGTTAACCAACATACGTGAGAGGCATGCCGAGGTTCCCTGTCATCGGATCTTTCAGTGATCGCAGCGGTCGCGATGCAGGAATTTCAGATCATGGAGCCATCGCCGAGGAACGGGAAAGAGCATGCGTCGCTGCGGGTGTCACAACCGGTCGGTTTCGACAGTTTAGGAACGACCAACGTTGAGCTTGGCGGTGACGATGCTACAGCTCTGTGACCCGCTAAACCTTTGGAGTCCGATGACCGAGCTGCCCGCACGCGAGAAGCAAAGATTGGCTGCACTCGCAGAATATGACCTGCTGGACACTCCGCGCGAAGCGGCGTTCGACGAGATCGCCGAACTGGTGGCGGCGATCTGCGACGCGCCAATCGCGATCGTGAATCTGATCGGGGACGGCCGCCAGTTCTTCAAGGCGGAAGTCGGGCTTGGCGTTCGTGAGACGCCGTTGGAGACGTCTTTCTGCGGGCGTGCGATCCTCGAGGATGAATTCCTGCTCGTCCCCGATGCGACGAACGACCCACGGTTCGACTGCAATCCCCTGGTCACGGGTGAGCCGCATCTGCGCTTCTATGCTGGCGCCCTGTTGAAGTCCCCTGATGGCTTTCCGATCGGCACGCTCTGCGTTCTGGACTATCGCCCCCGCGACCTGACCGAGGTTCAGAAGCAGACGATCCGCGTCATGGCGCGACAGGTCATGGTGCAGTTCGAGCAGCGTGTTGCAACGGGACGGCTGATTGCAGCCGAGGCGCGCCAGCGGGCGATCGTTGATAGCGCACAGGACTTCGCCATCGTAGCCTGCGATCTCGAAGGCCGTATCATCGAATGGAGCTATGGCGCGGAACGGGTGCTGGGCTGGTCGGAAGACGAGGTGATCGGTCAAAGCGTCTTCCTGTTCTTCACGGATGAAGACCGTGCCGCCGGGGTGCCTTTACAGGAGATGGCCTGCGCCCGTGAGACAGGGCGGGCCACTGATGAGCGGTGGCACGTGCGCAAGGGGGACGAGCCTTTCTGGGCCAGCGGTGAGTTATCTCTGCTCCGGGATTCGGCCGGCCGCCATACCGGTTACGTCAAGGTTCTGCGTGATCGTACCGAAGAGCATCTTGCCGGCGAAGCGCTCCGGAAAGCGCAGCAGCGCTTCCAGACAATCTTCGACACGGTCGATGCGGCTTTCGCCATCGTCGAGGTCAAGTTCGACGAGGATGACAAAGCCGTCGACTACCGGTTTGTCGAAGCCAACCCCGCTTTTGAACGCCAGTCCGGCGTCAACTTGCGCGGCAAGTGGGTCACGGAATTCGCACCTGACCTGGAGCAGTTCTGGTTCGAGACCTACGGGCATGTTGCCAAGACCGGTGAAGCAACCAATTTCGAGAACTATGCCGAAGCATTCCAGCGCTGGTTCGACGTACGGGCAGTAAGGGTTGGCGATCCCGCAGATCGACAGATCGCAATTATTTTCAACGACGTGACCGCCCGCCGAGAAGCGGAGGAACGCCTGCGTGTCAGTGAAGCCGTCGCGCGTCAGAACGTCGAGCGGGTGAAACTCGCGCTGGAAGCCGGCGCCATCATCGGCACCTGGCACTGGGACCTGCCAAGCGATCAATTCACCGTAGACGAGGCATTCGCGCGTGCCTTCGGCCTTGATCCGGCGCTCGGCCGATCCGGCATCCCGCTCGCCCAGATCACAGCAACGGTACATCCCGACGATCAGGCAGGGCTGACGGAGGCCATCAACGCGGTAATCGCCCGCAGTGGGTCCTATGCGCATCAATACCGGGTCCGCCGTGCTGACGGTCGATATTACTGGATCGAAGCGAACGGTCGGGTTGACCATGCACCCGACGGAACGCCGCTGAGCTTTCCCGGCGTCCTGATCGACGTCGAGGAACGGCGGAGCATCGCAGCGGAGCGCGACCGTGCTGTCGCTGATCTGCGCGCGCTCGCCGAAACGCTGGAGCAGCGCGTTGCCGAGCGAACCGCCGACCTTGGCCAGGCCGAGGATGCGTTGCGCCAATCGCAGAAGGTGGAGGCGATCGGGCAACTCACCGGTGGGGTGGCGCACGACTTCAACAATCTGCTGACGGTCATCCGGGGTTCGATCGACCTATTGCGCCGCCCCGGTCTCTCCGACGAACGCCGGCAGCGCTATATCGACGCGATCTCCGACACCGCCGAACGCGCGACCAAACTGACCAACCAGCTGCTCGCATTCGCGCGCCGCCAGTCGCTCAAACCCGAAGTCTTCGATGTCTCGGAAAGCGTGCGGACGGTCAGCGACATGGTGCGGACGCTGATGGGTGCACGCATCAAGGTATCGCATCGGCTGCCGACGGAGCCTTGCTACATCGACGCGGACCGCAGCCAGTTCGACACCGCGATCGTCAACATGGCGGTCAATGCACGCGATGCCATGAACGGCGCGGGCGAGCTGGCCATCGTGGTGGCGGCAGCCTCCGGCATGCCCGCCATACGGTCCCATCCGGCCACCCCGGGCGAGTTCGTGACGGTCTCCCTGACCGACAGCGGTCCTGGCATTCCAGCCGACAACATTGAACGGATCTTCGAACCGTTCTTCACCACCAAGGGGGTCGGCGAAGGGACAGGCCTTGGCCTCAGCCAGGTCTTCGGTTTCACGAAGCAGTCCGGCGGGGGCGTCGTCGTCACAAGCGAGGAAGGCGAAGGCGCAACGTTCACCATGTTCCTGCCCCGGGTCGACGGGCTGGACGGCGGAGCGGCCGAAGAAGGCGACAACTCCCTGCCGCTCGGCGAAGGCGCCTGTGTGCTGGTCGTCGAGGACAATGCCGAGGTTGGCATGTTCGCGACCGAGGCGTTGGGAGAGCTGGGCTATCATACGGTCTTGGCGATGGACGCCTCCAAAGCACTCGCCGAACTGGCGGCAGATGCAGACAGGTTCGACATCGTCTTCTCCGACGTGATGATGCCCGGTATGTCCGGTATCGAGCTGGGTCAGGAGATCGGCCGCCTTTATCCTAAGCTTCCGGTCGTGTTGACCAGCGGCTACAGCGAGGTTCTGGCGCAGAGCGGTACGCACGGGTTCGAACTGGTGCATAAGCCCTATTCGATCGACACATTGTCGCGAGCCCTCAAAAAGGTGTCACGCCGTCGATGAAGCGTAAGCGGTGGCACAACCGAACGGTTGTCGCATTGCGCTTGCTGCAAAGAGAGCAATCTCAGGAACCGCAGTCGATCATCGTTGGATGCTCGCCAATTCTCAACGGCGTCGCCAAGCATGAACGAGCATTCGCAACCGGTCGCGGCCAGGCATGGTCGATCAGTGTACGCTGCCCGGCATTCCCCTGCGGCACGCTCAGTGCCGGCTCAACAAGGTTTGCAACGTGCGTCCAACGTCTTCGGCCGAGAACGGCTTGTTGAGGACGGGATGGCCGGCGAACCGCTCCGGCAGGACGGTGGCGCTGTCGTAGCCGGTGGTGAAGACGAATGGGATCTTGCGATCTTGGAGGATGGCCGCAGCTTCCCATGACATTTCGCCATCGAGATTGACGTCGACGAGCGCGGCATCGATCGCCGCCTCGCAAGCAAGCTTTAAGGCTTCCGGCAGCCGCATCGCGGGACCGACGATGTCCCAGCCCAGATCGATGACCACATCCTCGATGAGCATCAGCACCATGGCTGAATCTTCAACGATCAGGATGCGCGGCGGGTTGTCGGTAGGAATGTCTGTGACTTTCGCAGGAGCCTCATGGGCGATAGAGGCGTGGGAGGCGGTGCCGCCAGACTGCGCCACCGACGCGGGCATGACGATCGCGCACGCCACCCCGCCCGGGTCGAACGTCAGGGTCGAAGATCCGCTCGTTTCCAGCGCCAAGGCCCGCTCGATCAAGGTCGATCCGAAACCGCGCCGTGTGGGCTTGCTGACCGGAGGACCGCCGCTTTCTTGCCATCGCAGCTCCAGTCCGGCCTGCGGGTCAAACTGCCAACGAATGTCGACATGACCGCCGGCGGCCGACAAGGCCCCGTATTTGCCGGCGTTGGTGGCAAGCTCGTGGATCGCCAACGACAGCGCCAGTGCCGCTTTGGGGAGAAGCATGACATCCGGACCGGTGATCGTGACGTTCGCATGCTCCGCCCGATACGCGTCTAGCTCCTGTTGGATCAGCACGATGAGCGACACGCCTTCCCATCAACTCTGAGTGAGCAGGCTGTGCGCGCGCGACATCGACCGGATTCGCCGGTCGAGCCCATGGGTGAAAGCAGCGAGCGAGGACGCACTTCGGCTTGTCTGCGCCACCATCGCCTGAATGCTGGCCAATGTGTTCTTCACCCGGTGGTCAAGTTCGGCCATCAGCAATTGTTCCTGCTGCCAGGCGCGCAACCGTTCGCGTGCGGCAGCATCGATCCGCCGCAGGACGACCTCCAGCAACGACACCCGCAGGTCGAACGCAGCATCGTTGTCGGACGGCGACCAGGGGGTCGACCGGCCGCGCACGGTTTCGGTCCACGCCTCGAAGGATTTGCGCGGCGTCAGCCGGATGCCGTTCGGACCGACCTCCATGGGCTTGTTCGGATCGCCGCCCCATTGCACGGTCTCGACGACCTCGGGCCTGAACCACAGCACGAAGTCGCGCGGTTCGCGCGAGACGGACACGGCAAGCAGCCCGGAGGCGATCTCCGCATAGGCCTTGGCCGGCGGATAGTCTTCGCCCAGCCGATCCGTGGCATACACCCCTTCGAACGTGCCCATGCGCTGGGTCAGCCAGTCTGTCAGGGCGCCAATCTGGTCGTCATCGGGCGTATTGCCCAGCGCGGTGATGCCGCTGTTGACCCGGATGGCGACACCGCCACGGGTCTGCCCCACCCGCAGCGCGAGTCCACCCGCTTCTATGTAGTCGAGCAGCTGCTGCTGCTGCGCGACCAGCCCGGCACCGTAATCGTCCTCGCTCGCCAGCGCGTGCATGATCCCGGACAGCGCCTTGCGGGACAGCAACCGGGCCTCGAGCTGCTCTGCGCGCAGCCGCACTTCGAGTTGCAGCGAGAACATCGATCCGAACAGCTCGCAGACGCCGCGGAGATGACGCGGCAGGCGGCGCGGCGTATGATGGTGACAGGCGATCAGCCCCCAAAGCCTGCCTTCGAAGATGATCGAGATCGACATCGACGCGTCGACGCCCATGTTGCGCAGATATTCCCGGTGGATCGGGGACACGTCACGCAGGGTCGCGTGGCTCATGTCGAGCGGCAGGCCGCTGCGCGGATTGATCGACGGCAGCAGCGGCGCGGGCGTGTAATCGACTTCGGTGATCAGACGCAGCCAGCTGGTCAGATACAGCGTGCGGGCCTGTTTCGGGATATCCGACGCTGGGTAGTGCAGATCGAGGAATGGCGTGATGTCGTCGTGCCGGGCTTCGGCGAATACCCAGCCTGAATCGTCGGGCATGAAGCGATAGACCATCACCCGGTCGTAGCCCGCGACCGCCCGCACCCGCTCGGCAGCCAGTTGGCAATAGGCTTGGAGATCGGGAGCGTCGCCAAGTCCGTCGAACATTTCCTGGACACAGGCGAGCGGATCGACGGCATGACGGTCGCTCAGGTCGGCATCCTCGACCTCGATCACCAGCGCGCCATCGCTCAGATGGACGCTGGCATCGATCGCGCGGTCGGGGACGACCCGCAGCAACGGATCCAGCAGGTGACGCGGGCGCGCGAGGCTGGAGCTTTGCAGCAGCTCGCGAAGCCGCTGAAGCTGCTCGGCATTCAACAAGTCCGCCAGGCCCTGCCCGGTCAGCGACGCCGCATCCCTGCCGAACAGGCCGAGGGTGTCGCCTGCGACCTGCTCAACCAGCATCGTTGCAGGATCGACCACGAGCATCGCACCATGGGGGAGGATCGAGCCGGGAATATGGATCGGCTCGCGATCGCAGTTGGTCAGATCGACGGCACCGTCCATTTGCTGCGTCATGCCGGCATCCATTCCTCATACGCCGCAAACATCGACACCGCCGCTGCCGTTGCAGCAGGTCGGTCCTGCACGGCAGCGTCGGGTAGGTTGGTGTCCAGCCCGACGGCACACCGGCTCCAGTCACCGGCACTCGGTCCTGGTTCGGGCAGGCCCCAGACAAGGCAGCCGATCAGTCCACCGCCGACACCGAGCATGGGGTCGACGACGGTATGGAAACCGTATGTGTGGCCGAGAAGCAGACGATATTCGTCCCGGTCGGCCGAGCTTGCCGCCCGACGCGAAAGCACGGGATGATGATGCCGGCGTTCGTGAATGTCGCCCGTGGCGGTTCGCAACCCGGAGCGGCCCCTCGGTGTCGGCACGCTGCCTTGGCGAGCAGGCATCGGGGCTTTCGGATGCTTGCCGCGCAGGGTGGTTCCGACCGCAGCGGACGCCTGTAACACTGACGCGCGCATTGGATTCCTCGATCAAGACGTACGGTCGATGATTGCCGTGGCATTCCTCGACGTTGCCGTATCCACACCATATTTTCGAAATCTTGCCTAGCGAATGTTGCTTATCGGTTTGCCGCTGCAACAATCATCGCAATTATTCCCGCAGCGCCGTGCTCATGCCGTCGAACGAATATGTCATGATTTTTGACATGTTTACGTACAAAATTCTCAGCCAAGTCAAAGCATTGACGACCAGATACGTCGATGGCGTAAACGAATGCTCGTAAGTTCCCGCAAGGCAGAAAAGGAAGAACGATGTACCCAACACGCATCCCCGGCAACGAACCTTATCCTGCGATATGTCTACGGTGCCAGGCTTCAGGACGCGACCGATAACCCGGCTGCACATACGCTGCCTAACGATGATGCCGGTAGCGTTCATGGCGTCGAGCTCACACGTGACGCTTGGTCGGCGACTGCGGAAAATTGGCTTTGGGGAGGCTCGGCGCTGATGCCGTTCCCTGAAGGACCGGATTTCGAGAAGCGACACGGTTTCCCGAAACGCACTTCGCATCGAGAAATACGATACCCTCGTGCTAGACCCGACCGGTTCGCAAAGGTCTGGACCAGTCGGTACGGGCATTCGCCTCGGCATCACGGGCCGCTTGTTCCCAATCATAATCGACGGAAAGAAACTCTACCGCCCAGCCATCACCTTCGTTGGACAAGACCGCATAGCGCGCATGCGGCGATCCGCTTTCCACCAGGTGAGCGTGGGGTCGGTCATCGTCATATGCCGGAAGACCGACGCTTCCCGGATTTATGATCATGCGCCCGTCGTCGAGCGTCATCACCCGCTGGAGATGCGTATGGCCGCAGAGGATCACGGCCGCATCGACAGTTCCCGCACGGTGTCGAACTTCCTCCCGAGTGGCCTGACGAAGCCCCGCCTCCGTCACCGTCTCTAGAAAATAGCTCAGGTCGCTGTCCGGCGTGCCATGAACAAGCAGCACATCTTTGGACAGGCGCATGGTCGTGGGCAATGCTGTCAGCCACGCACGCTGTTCAGCGCTCAGCTGGTCGAAGGCGTGGCGATCGGACAATCCCATGCGCTCGCGAGGCTGCTCCGAGATCTGACATTCGTGATTGCCGCGTATAGTCGGCAATCCCAGAGGCATCAGTCGATCGGCTGTTTCCCGCGGGAACAGGGCCCCTGAGCAGATATCCCCGAGGTTCACGATCTGGTCCACGTGCCGGGTGGCGATGTCGCCGAGAACTGCGTCGAGGGCAGCGACATTCCCGTGAATGTCGGAAATTGCAGCGATCTTCATTACGGACCTATAACGATCTCGCCGTGCGATCGTAACCCCCGCGCTTCGGCAACGACAAACCTGAGGCCGGCTTCGGAACCGTCAGCAGCTTGGCGCCCCCCGGCGGCACGGATTACTGGTCCCAATAGATCTTCCCGAAATCGCCGACCGGAGCTGGAGAATCGAGAATGATCGTACTCAACGGACGGCCGCTCTCGACGATGCGAATTGCCTGCCAGAACGTCCGGTCTTTTGACGTTGGCGGCCCGGCCGCTTGCGGCCGGGCAGAGCGGGGCGATGCGGGTTTACGCTAATCGCCCAGCCACGCGGCGGTGATCTCGCCGCTATGCCCCTCCGGCGCCAGCACCGCGCGCAGCGCTTCGAGCATAGGCGGCAGCGCCTGCGTGAAGGCGTAGGGCGGGTTGACGATATACAGGCCCGCGCCGTTGTAGATGCCGGACTGATCGGCATCGTACAGCCAATGCTCCACCCCCAGCACTTTGGGGATACCGAGCCTGCGCAACTGCCCCGTCCACCGCGTATGCGTGGCGCGGTCCTTCAGCGGATACCAGATCACCGTCACGCCATGCGCCCATTTGCGGTGCGCGGCGGCGAGGGTCGCGGTGATACGGTCGCGGTCATCGGGCTGTTCGTACGGCGGGTCGACCACCACCACGCCGCGCGCGGTGCGGGGCGGCAGCAGCGCCAGCCAAAGCTCATAGGCGTCGCGCTCGTGCACCGCAGCGGGCGTGCCGCGCATCACCCCGCGCAGGGTATAGGCGTCCTCGGGGTGCTTCTCGTTCAGGATCAGCAAATCCTGCGGGCGCAGAAGCTGCGCGAGGATCCGCGGCGAGCCGGGGTAGAATTGCGGTTCGGTCCCGGAATTCACCGCCTGTACGGCGGCGCGGTAGTCGTCCAGCAACGGGTTCGGCTCGGCAAAGGCCCGCAGCACGCCCTGTAGGGACTCGCCGGTGCGTTGCGCGTCCTCGCCGTCAAGGTCGTACAGCCCGCAGCCGGCATGCGTGTCGATCAGCGTCAGCGCGCCCGGTTTCTGCTGCAGGGCCCGCACGAGCGCGATCAGCAGGCTGTGCTTGACGACATCGGCACTGTTGCCCGCATGGAAGGAATGGCGATAATTCATTGTAACGTAAGACCCTGACGCTCTGCCTGCATGCGGGCTGCCGGGCACAATTGCCGGGCGCGAGGTGACCGAAGTAACCGGTCCGGTGCCATTATAAAGTCGCGCGGGAACCTTCAACGCCGTTTTGATCATGGCACGGGCCACACGTCCCGGCCTTGTGTCGGACGATGATGATCCCGTCGCGATAATCGGTTATCGACCGTCGACGATGATGGATGGCATTGCAGATATGGCGCTCCGGCATGGCGATCGCCGCGCCCGGGCTTATGAACGGAATGAACCGGTGATCCGGTGCATCCAGGATGCGATCACCGCCTATCGCCGCGACGGCGGCGATCGTGACGGTCGCCCGACGATTGGCGCGCTGATCGCCGCGTGCAGTGCTTCTGGTCTCACGGCGGCTCGTGGCGGTCCGGTGACGCGCTATACGGTCTGTCAGGCGCTGAAACTGACAGGCCTGTCCTGATGCGGATCGACACGGGCGAAATGCACGAAGCGGCCGCGCAACGTACCGGCCGCCTCGTCTGTTCTCGCCGTTATGCCAATCGATCCTGACCAGACCGCCACGATCATCACCAGCCGGGCCATCCGTGCCGGCCACGAGCAGGATTTCGAACGCTGGGTGGAGGAACTGAACCGGCACGCCCGTGCGGCGCCGGGGTATCGGGCTGCGATTCGGCTCGGTCAGACCGCCGGTTTTCAGCACCTGCTCTTTCGCTTCGACGATCGCGCCGCAGCCGATACATGGCATGACGACCCCAAGATGCGCGCGCACGTCGCCGTCGCGGACCGCTTCTCCACCGCGCTCCGCCAGCTCGAAACTGGCGACGGCGTCACCTTCGAGCTGCCGAGCGATGCGAGTGCCAGCAAGTGGAAGCGGTTCGTGACGACATGGCTGACGGTTTTCCCGGTCCTCCTCCTCATCAGCATGATGGTTCGTACGGTGTTGAAGGACGCACCACTGCCGCTGCAACTCCTGCCCTCGTCCCTGCTGCTCACCGCGACCCTGCAGTGGATCATTCTCCCGCGCCTGCAACGCTATACCCGTTTTTGGCTGTTGCAGGACAGCTCGGGCCGGCTGCAGCGGTGAGGATAAGGCATGACGACGCATTGCCGGACATCACGCGCGCCCTCACCCCACGCCCCAGCTTCGTCCATTCATTCATCGTTAGGCTGACCGCTTTCAGCCTCTAATCCTTCGCCATACGCGTTGCGATCCGGCAACGAAAAAAGCCGTCAAGCAGGCAGAAGCTGATCATTTGTCCTTCTTCCAACCGAATGCCGACAGCATGATGTCGAAGAGCCGCGTGTTGGGCATGAAACCCCGGACCTTGTCCGCACCGGGGCCGCTTGCGGCGACGACGACCTCTTCGCCGGTATGGCCGGGTTCGACGCTGATCACCGACTTCGCATCGGGATCATATTGCGTCGCGAGCGGCGTCGTGCGCTTGCCGCCGGTCATCCGCAGGCCGAAGCTGTGGTCCGCGGTGAACAGGATCAGCGTGTCCTTGCCGGCAACCGCGCTGATCCGGCGGATCATGTCGTCCATCTCAACGACATGCCGCAGGCCCGCCTTGGGGTCGTCGGTATGCATGTCCCATTCGACCATCAGGAAATAGCCCTTCGGGTTGCGGGCGAGCTGCGCGACGGTCGCCTCCACGGCGGGAAGCGGCGCGAAGTCGGCATCGCGCAGCACGGCGGTCCGCGGTGCCTGACCGACCAGCGCGGGATCCTCGCCGAAGCGGTAGCCGGCGGTCCTGAACGCCTGTTCGGCGCTCGTCCCCGGGCCGGCGAATGTCGCGACGGCGTCGGCGCGGCCCTTGCCAATCAGGATATCGACGCCGTCTCCGAAGCGGGGCTTGAGCATCTGGCGGAATATCTCGCCCTTGTCCGCGCGCGCGGCGACATGCGCAAAGGTCGCGGCCGGGGTCGCGTCCCAGATGTTCATGTTGGTGACGACACCCGTCGACAGCCCGCGCTGCTCGGCATATTCGAGAAGGGTCTTGACCGGCATCGCGCGGCCGCCCGGTCCAGAAGGCGTCGTCGACACCATCGCGTTGTTCGTCTTGTTCCCCGTCATGATCGCGGTCATCCCGGCGGCGGAATCGGTCACCCATCGATCGAGCGCGGACGTATCCGACAGCGCGACGTTGGGCATCGACTGGATGAACAGCGATTGCGGCCGGTCGTGCGCAAGGATCCCAGCGGCGCCGAGCGTCGACAGGCCACCCGCGTCGCCGAGGAAGAGGATGACGTTGCGCGCCTCCTGCGCTGCAGCGGGCGTGCTGCAGACCGCGAGCATCGCGCCAGCAAACGCCGTGCCGCCCAGGAATTTGTAGATCGCGGTTTTCATTGCAGAGGTCCTTGCATCGGGGCCGGTGCCGAGGGCGTTGCCGGGTCGTATTGCGGATTGATCGGGTCGTGCGGACGGGGATCGCCAGCGCCCGGTCTTGCGCTCTCGGTCCACGCCGGAACGAGCAGGTCACGTTGCTGCGATGCACCCGCCGCGCTGCGGCGATAGACGAAGTTCCGTCCCTCACGGCTGGTCGGGTCTGCGAACACGCCGCGCTTTTCGAGGCCGACGAACCAACGATCTATCGGGCGGACTTGGGGCGCGGTCACGACGAAAAACTCTGAACCAGACTAAAGACGCCCATCCTCTAACCGCAGTAAATGTAAGTTTGGCGACACCTTGATCATATCAGTTGCCGCGACGTCTGTCGGCCTGACGATGATGATGACCCGGATCATCGCGAATGTACGCGCCGTCAAACGACACGCTCACAGCCCTCTGTGATCGAGTGCGATGATAGCTGTCGCCCGTATAATCGATTGGACAAATGTACCCGAGATCCGGCATTTCACCAGCACGGTGGTAAAACTCATTAGGAGAGGACGCCAAGATGGCCGATTACGAACAGCCTAAGGCAAGCGGTTGCCCAATGGGCCCCCAGGGTGGCGGCGAGGTTAAGGCCCGCTCGCTCCTCGGTCGCACGAACAAGGACTGGTGGCCCGACGCGCTGCCGATCGACATGCTGCACCAGCACGGCGTCTCTCCCGACCCGATGGGCGACGAGTTCGACTATGCCGAGTCGTTCAAGCAGCTCGACTATGCAGCGCTCAAGGCGGACCTGACGGCGCTGATGACTGACAGCACGGCCTGGTGGCCTGCCGACTATGGTCATTACGGCCCGTTCATGATCCGCATGGCATGGCATGCCGCCGGCACCTACCGGGTAACGGACGGCCGCGGCGGATCGTCGTCGGGTCAGCAGCGCTTCGAACCGCTGAACTCCTGGCCGGACAACGGCAACCTCGACAAGGCACGTCGCCTGTTATGGCCGCTCAAGCAGAAATACGGCAAGAACATCAGCTGGGCCGACCTGTTCATCCTCGCTGGCAACGTCGCGATCGAGAGCATGGGCGGACCGGTGTTCGGTTTCGCCGGCGGCCGCAAGGACGTCTTCGCCTCCGAGGGCGACACCTTCTGGGGCGCCGAGGAGATCTGGGTCAACGAGGGTGCGCAGACGCGCATCAGCGAGGACATGCCCGAGCTCGAAGGGCCTCTCGCCGCGATCCAGATGGGGCTGATCTACGTCAATCCCGAGGGTCCGGGCGGTGAGCCCGACGCGCTCATGTCCGCACGCGACATGAAGGCGACGTTCCAGCGGATGGCGATGAATTCCGAGGAAACCGTGGCGCTGACCGCCGGCGGTCATGCCTTCGGCAAGGCGCACGGTGCAAAGCCGGCACCGCATTTCAAGGCCCCGTCTTCGGAATCGGTTCACATGCAGGGCCTTGGCTGGCTGACCGACAGCGAGGAGATCGGCCAGGGCCATATCACGACCTCGGGCATCGAGGGCGCGTGGTCGAACAACCCGACCAAGTGGACCGGCGACTATCTGCGCCTGCTGTTCAAGTACGATTACGAGCTGACCGAGAGCCCCGCCGGCGCAAAGCAGTGGCAGCCAGTCAACCCGGAACCGGAGGACATGGCCCCCGACGCGCGCGACCCAAACAAGCATGTGCCGACGATGATGACCACCGCGGACATGGCGTTGAAGGTGGACCCCGAGTTCCGCGAGATTGCGCTGCGCTTCCGCGACGACCAGGCGGCGCTCGACGACGCGTTCGCACGGGCGTGGTTCAAGCTGACGCACCGCGACATGGGGCCACGGGTCCGGTACCTTGGGCCCGAGGTTCCCGAAGAGACGCTGATCTGGCAGGATCCGGTCCCCGAAGGCACCGTACCGTCGGACGCTGACGTCGCGGCATTCAAGGACGCCGTGCTGTCGAGCGGGCTGACGATCGGCCAGCTGGTCAAGACCGCCTGGGCTTCGGCATCGAGCTATCGCCGGTCGGACCACCGCGGTGGGGCGAACGGTGCGCGCATCGCGCTCGCGCCACAGAAGGACTGGCCGGTCAACGAGCCCGAGCAGCTCAGCCAGGTTCTGGCAAAGCTGAACGACTTGCGGGGCAGCATGTCGCTGGCCGACGCGATCGTGCTGGCGGGTTCGGCAGCGGTCGAGAAGGCGGCACGCGACGCCGGGCACGACGTGGCGGTACCGTTCCTTGGCGGCCGCGGCGATGCGACGCAGGAGTGGACGGATGTCGAAAGCTTCGTCTGGATGGAGCCGCAGGCCGACGGGTTCCGCAACTACCTGAAGACGCGTCACCCGGTGAAGACCGAGGAGCTGCTGCTCGACAAGGCTTCGCTGCTCGGCCTGTCCGCGCCGGAAATGACCGTGCTGGTCGGTGGCCTGCGCGTGCTCGGCGCGAATTTCGGCGATGCGCCCGACGGCGTGTTGACCAAGCGTCCGGGGCAACTGACGAACGACTTCTTCGTCAACCTGCTCGACAACGACACGTTCTGGGATCTGGTCGATACGTCGAGCGACGAGAAGTTCATCGGCTATGATCGCGGCGGTCGTGAAAAGAAGTGGCAGGCGACACGCACCGATCTGGTCTTCGGCTCGAACTCGCAGTTGCGCGCGACGGCAGAAGTCTATGCCGAGAACGGTCACGAGGAAAAGTTCGTGCGCGACTTCATCCGTGCCTGGGTGAAGGTCATGAACGCCGACCGCTTCGACGTCACTGCCAAGCCGGTATCGTCGAACCAGGCGACGTAAGCCACGTCGGTGGGTGGATAGGCCGTGTCGATCGGGGAAGTTTCCGAACGTACACGGCTTATCCGCCACTGGCCTGAGTCATAAGATATCAATCCGTGCCCTTTAGCCATGGGCTTCCAAGTCGCACTGCAGCCGCCGTTATCACACTTATAAGGGTGGCTGCTTGTGCCCTTGGCCCCAACGGCAGAGCGACCTGCGCTGAATAGCGTTTGAGGCAATCCCGGTCGAAATCGTACGACCTGTGTACTGGTCCCGACGGCTGGGTGCATGGACCCGGGCCCGGACATTCGCGACGCGTTCGCCCCCTCAGCTCCTACCATTCGATAGGGGCACTGACTTTCAATCCCGACCTTTGCGACGATCGTTTCCGAACACCGTCTTAATGATCCTTGTCGGCATACCGACCGGTTGGTATGCCGACACTATGATGAGTCGAGGATCTTCCAATAGCGCTCGCGACAAGCTGCTGGACGCAGCCGTGACGCTCATCCGCCGCAACGGCTTTGCGGCCACCAGCGTCGACCAGCTTTGTGCGGCTGCCGGGGTCACCAAGGGCGCCTTCTTCCACCATTTCATTTCCAAGGAAGCGCTGGGGGTGGCCGCCGCCGGCCACTGGCTGGCGATCACCACGCCGCTATTCGCCGATGCGGACTATCATCGCGAACCCGCGGCACTGGCGCGCGTGTTGGGCTATCTTGACCTGCGCGAGGCGCTGATCGACGGCGGCACTGACGCCTTCACCTGTCTGGCTGGCACGCTCGCGCAGGAGGTGCATCAATCACACCCCGCGATTGCGCGCGCTGCTGAGGCGGCAATCGTCGGCCATGCGCGCACGCTCGAAGGCGACGTTGCCGAAGCGCTGGCTGATCATGGCGTTGCCGATGTCGATGCGGCGAGCCTCGCGCTCCACTTTCAAGTGGTGCTCCAAGGCGGTTTCGTCGTCGCCAAGGCAATTGGTGATCCGCAAGCGGCGCGCGAGAGCGTGCGGCACCTGAAGCGCTACGTAACCCTATTGTGCCGAGGAGAGAAACGATGAGCAATATTCGTGAACTCAGTGTCGAGCGCCGCATCGCCGCCCCCGTGGAGGATGTCTGGCGGACAATGGTCGACCGCTTCGAGGAGTGGTTCTGTCCGCGACCGTGGCGCGCCGAAGCACGCGAGATCGAATGGCGCCCCGGAGGCCGTAGCCTGGTGGTCATGCATGGCCCCGATGGTGAGGAGATCCTTAACGAGGGCGTAGTCCTCGACTATGAGCCTAACCGCCGCTTCGTATTCACCGATGCTTTTACAGCGGGTTGGCAGCCCAGTGGGCCGTTCATGGTCGGCCTGTTCGAGATCGCGCAAGACGGGGACGGCACCCGTTTTACCGCCGCGGCACGCCATTGGACCGATGAAGCGTGGGAGCGCCACCGGTCGATGGGCTTCGAAGCCGGCTGGGGCGCGATGGCCGATCAGCTCCAGACGCTTGCCGAGGGAGGTGCGCTGTAACCGCCATTTCTGCGATCATGCTTTCGCAGGTCTTAGAGGACCGCCTGGCAAGCGTGGGGCGGGCGGTTCTCCCTTGATCGCAAAGTCCGCGCTAGCGGGTGAACAAAAAGCCCACCGCGATTAGAAATGTCGCGCCTTCCAGCAGCCCGACAAAGACGTTCCAGGTCGCGCGCACCAAGCTGATCCCCAACACCTGCGCGAACCAGCGCGTTTCGACGATCCAGAAGTTCACGATGCTCGATCCGACGAGCCAATGTCCAATCATGCGCGTCGCTTGATGATGGTCCATCCCGAAACTGCTGCCGACGCTCAGACCCAGCGCAAAGACGGCCGCCGGGTAACATTGCGCGTAAAATGGCTGCTGCAGGGAATTGCGATCAAGCCTGATCCTGCGTTGGCGCACCATGCGGGCTGCCAGGAAGAGTGGGAAACCCGCGAAAACGACGACGCGGAGGATCAGGGCGCTGGCATTGTCGTTGACCAGGTCGGCCAGACCATGATGATTGGCGATGATTTCGTCGGTCTGGCCCAACGCCGTAGCGACGCTGTGCCCCAGCAACAGCGTGAGAGCCAGAAAAAGGGGCGGACTGAGTATCGACGCGTAGCGTTCATCGTCGGGCAGCGCGGCTTCGCGCTCGATCTCCTCCATCGTACGGATCGGTCGAAAGAGCGCCTGCCAAAGCGTAAGGGGGAAGAAGACCACCCAGCTCATCACTTCGTACAGAAGTTCGTCGAGCGAATTGAGCCACTTCATGAAGTCCATGCTGCATCATGTTCGATCCGGGCGTCGATCGCAACGGCTTGCCTTGTGCTAGACTCCGCCCCCTAGTGCTTGCCGAAGACGCACTATCGCGGGTCCTGCCATATGTGATGAAGACCAGCACCGACCGAGCGGTTCTTCGGCCCAAGCGAGGATTCTCGCCCCCCAATTCGCATCGGCAGTAGGGGGCCGAACGCCGTTGACAGCGATGGACGCCGTCGCTCCCTTTTTATACAATCACTCAATTGATGATGAGGTGATTTCGAACGAACGGGAGAATCGCGATGCGTTGTCCGTCTGGCCTGTCCACGACCATGACCGCCCTTGTCATGGGCTCGGCATTTCCCACGATTGCCCACGCGCAATCCACGGGGCTCGAGGACATGGTAGGCGCCCGTGCGGGCCAGGCCGAGATGGAGTTGCAACGACGCGGCTACGTCAACATCCGGGGTGAGCAAGGCGACGATCGCGTCTATACCTATTGGTGGAACGCCGATCGCCGCCAGTGCGTGAGCATTGCGACGATGGAAGGCCGCTACAATTCCATCCAGCCGACCACCTCCCCCGATTGCAGGAAACCCGCGAACCTCCGCCCCGACTCCGGCCATGGTGGTCAAGCTGCGCCACGACCGCGTCCCGACTACGACCCCGATCTGGCCTATGGACGCGCGCCAGCGGGCCCCGGCGGCGGTCAGGATCGCTATCCTTCGGGAGGACCTGTTGTTGATGGCAGAAACGTGGAACTCGGGCTCGTGTGTTTGGGGGACGGATCGAAAACCGGCTTTGCGAGCGGGACGACCTGGAACTGGAACCGCGATCGTGACCGCTATGAGTCCGGCACGTATACCGAAACCAGGAAGGAAGTCTTCGATGCCTCGCTCATGGTACAGACCTGGGCCGGTGGTGGACGTATCCGGCTACCCAAGTCGCTGATCCCGCCGATCCATTCCCGTGGCAATCAGGGATGGTGGGATTTGTACGACGTGACTGTCAGCCCAGATACGGTCCGCGCGAGTTACCGCCTGAACGGCCTGAACAAGCCACGGCTCGTGATCGATCGGCGCAGCGGCCGCATCACGGTCACGGGCATGAGTGACTATGGCTTTCGGGGCACGTGCGACCTGATCGGACACGAACCACGCCGCTTCTAGACTATGCCGCGGGCGCTGCGCTCCCAAATCGAATGGTCAGGCAGACCACGAACACGAACCATCGCGCACAACAGTCGCCATTGGCTGGGTTGGAAACCCCATGCTATCCGGCTCGCGCAATACGGGTCTACGCGTACCCGCAACGTTGTTGGGGTACAGCGATGAAATTCAGGGCATTTCTGGCGCACATGGTGAAGGTCGCGGCAATCGCACTCGCGGTCGGCGCCGCGGCGCAAGCCCGGATCGGCCATGCCCCGTCGGCTGCTGCGGCCCCGCTTCGGTCGCCGATCATATCGTCGGAATTCATATATGCCGATGCGCCCTATCCGCAGGCGCATGCCTCGACGATCGTCGAGCTGCCTGACCGGACGCTGGCCGCAGCCTGGTTTGGCGGTTCCGGCGAAAGCCAGCCTGACGTCCGTATCTGGTTCGCACGACGCGGCGCGACGCGATGGGAGACCCCGGTTGCAGTCGCTGATGGTGTGTCGGCGGACGGTCAGCGATTTCCGACCTGGAACCCGGTGCTGTTTCAGCCTGCGGACGGTGCCCTGCATCTCTTTTACCAAGTCGGGCCGAATCCACGGGCGTGGTGGGGCATGGTCATCCGCTCGACCGATGGCGGACGACATTGGAGCCAGCCGCAGCGCCTGCCGGATGGCGTGTTGGGACCGATCAAGAACAAGCCCGTCGTTGCGCCCGACGGCAGCTGGGTGTCGCCGTCGAGCCGCGAAGAAGGCAGCGCAGAGGCCAATATCTGGTCGATCCGGATCGAGCGGAGCACCGATCGCGGGCGAAGCTGGCAGGTCGGCGACGCGGTGGCCTCACCGATGCACATCGAGGCGATCCAGCCGAGCATCCTGTTTCACCGCGACGGCCGACTGGAGCTGGTGGCGCGGACGCGGCAGGGTGCGCTTGCGATGAGCTGGTCACGCGACGCCGGGCGCCACTGGTCGCCAATCGCGGCGATCGACCTGCCCAATCCCAATGCGGGTACCGATGCGGTGACACTGCGCGATGGGCGCCAGTTGATCGTCTACAATCACAGCGCGCATCTGCCCGAGCGGCCGGGCGATGGCGCACGCTGGCCGCTCAACATCGGTTTGTCCGACGACGGCGTGCGGTGGCACAACGCTTTGACACTCGAAAGCAAGCCGCTACCCGACGGCTATGCCTATCCGGCGGTGATCCAGACGCGCGATGGACTGGTCCACGTCACCTACACGCATAACCGTACCAAAATCCGTCACGTCGTGATCGATCCGACACAGCTGCGCTGAGTAGGAGGTCACGCTCCGGCGCCACGTCACGAAGTAAAATCTTCGCGGCGCCAGCCGCTTATGTGACCGAGGCGGGGCTTGTTTTGCTTCGCACAGATGCTCTGCGGACAGTTCGAGCGGAGCCGCTGGATCGCCAGGCTGTTGTCGTCGTGGCTATTCGGCTACCAGCCAGCTCAAGGAGCGCTAAATGACGCAATGGACATGGATTTTGAGCCGGATCGTCCGGCAGGTCTGGTTCCGGGCAGCGATCATCAGCCTGCTCAGCGTCGCGCTGGCGATCCTCGCCGCTTTCGTCACGCCGTATCTGCCGTACACGTTCGATGCCGATATCGGGCAGCAATCTGTCGGCACGATCCTTCAGATCATGGCCTCGAGCATGCTGGCGGTCACGACCTTTTCGTTGACCGCAATGGTCAGCGCCTACTCCTCCGCAACGCAACTCGCGACGCCGCGTGCAACCCAGCTGATGGTCAGCGATCCGACGTCGCAGAACGCATTGTCGACCTTCCTCGGCGCCTTTGTCTTCTCGATGGTCGGGATCGTTGGCCTGAACACCAGCGCCTATGGCCATGACGGCCGGATCATCCTGTTCGCAGCGACCGTGCTAATCATCCTTTTGGTGGTCGGCACGCTGCTGCGCTGGATCGGGCATATCACGGCGTTTGGACGGATGGCCGATGTGATCGACCGCGTCGAGGAGGCCGCGACCCAGGCAATGCAGGATTTTGCGGCGCACCCTCATCTTGGCGGCCGTGCGGCTGTCGCCATCCCTACCGATGCCGTCACAGTCACCGCGGTGCAGACCGGATATGTCACGCATATCGACATCGCCGCACTTGGCACGATCGCTGACCGCAATGACCTGACGGTGTATGTCGATGTCCTGCCTGGCGCGATGATGCATCCCGCTCGTACGCTTCTGCAGGTCTCGGGAAAGATCGACGACGGCATCCGGAGCGAACTGGTCAAGGCGTTTACCATCGAACGGCATCGCTCGTTCGACCAGGATCCTCGACTGGGGCTGATCGCGCTGTCCGAAATTGCCAGCCGGGCGCTCGCACCGGCGACCAATGATCCAGGCACCGGGATCGAGGTTCTCAATGCCCTACTTCGCGTGTTCCTGACGCTGAGCCCCGGTGCGGCGCGTGTCGATAAGGATCCGGACTCCCCACGGGTTCACATCGGCCAGCCGACCATGGAGGATATGCTCGGCGATGCCTTCGGCCCGATCCTGCGCGAAGGCGTTGCAGAGGTCGAGGTGTCGTTGCGACTGACGGCTACGCTTGCGGCGATGCACGCAAGCCTGCCGGCTGCGCGTCGGGAGATCGAGCACTGGGCCAACCGCCACGCGAAGCGGGTGGCGACGTCCATGGAAGATCCCGACGACCTGACGGCATTCAACGACGCCTATCGCAGGCACTGGCCCGCCTGAGCCACGATCAGGCGGCATGCTGCCATCTGGTTCGACGACATCGCGGCCTCTGCCGACAGCCTGACGTCATTCAAGGACATGAGCACGCACCACGTCCCTGTGGGCACATGGCAGCCCCATCAACCCGGATCGTCGCGCAACCCTGTCGAAATACGGCGTCACCAGCAGATGCGGCATCGCCAGCGCCGCGACGCCGGCAAAGAGTGACCGCACGCCCGAGGGGTCCCACCGCAGCAGCACTCCGCCCATGATTCCGACCAGCAACACAGCCAGGACGAGGATCGGGCCCGTGGCGCGGAGATACGCAATTGTCGTCACGCACTGCAACCGATCTCGACGCTCTTTCGTCTGCGGCATGGCGTGCAGCACCAGAAACCCGACCGAGAACCCGACGAGCGGGGGCAGAATGAGAAGCGCGGTCGTTCCGACCAGAAGACGTCGATCATGGCGCGCCGCGCCGATGATCACCAGGCAGGCGGCTGCTACGCCACCCGCAATTGCCAAAATGCTGACCATGGCCGGCGCACCGGACTCTCGAACTCCGGCAAGATCGAGAATGCGGGTGAGGCTTGCCGCGTGCAGCGTCGCAGGCGTTGCGACCAGGCTTATGCCGCGGGCAATCCTTTCGAACGGCCTGCTCGCGGGGGCATCCTCAAGACCAAAATGGACTGCCGACGCCAGCAGGAATGCAGGGAGTGCGATCGCAGAATCGACGATCCACCACATAAGACAGACAAACAGTGCAGATACGTACAGCATCAGGAATGCCGGGCGCCGCCGATGCTCGACGATAGCGAGATCACTGGCACCGTGCGCCATGCCGACGACCCCGACAGCAAGGGCTGCGAACGCGAGCTGTACGGTGAGCACGCAAAACGAGGCGACCAAAGCCCCCGCCAAAAGGAAGCCCCAGCCAAGAGCCGGGGCGCGCCGTGTCATGCCCGGTGGCCGCGTTCGCCGTGATCGTACGCCAACGCCTTGTCGAGGGTGACTGCCGCGTAGAATGCGTAGACGACCTTGGCGATCACATCCATTACGAGGAAAGCCCAGACCGACGCAGGATCGGTGATCAGTTTGAGGCCTTCCGGTCCGATCAGGAAGACGATCGGATAGAGGAACCAGATGACGGTCAGGAAGGTGAGGTTCTTGCCATAGGCCATTCCCAAGGCATCACCACGGCTGAGCGCCAGTGATCGCAGCGGACCCCATAGAAGATACAGGACGCCCAGAAACGCGACGCAGGACCATCCGTACCAGATCCATTTCGCCATCGATGGTGCGGCAAGCGACGATATGAGCCCCGTGACGACCATCAGGACATCGAGCACGATGACCGAGGTCAGATACCCACCAACCTCACCCGTCTTCCCATGCTCGTGAAAAGCCAGCAGCACGAGACCCGACAACAGGATCGGCGTCGTCACCGACCAATCAACGTAGCGTGCCAAATATGTCAGCGAACCGTCGCTGTTGATAAGCGTGCCGATGCCAAAGGCCATTGCGAGATACGCGGTCGCCGCGATGAACGGCACGCTGGCGTGCAGGAGCGTATGATGGCCCGACGGCTGCGTCTTCTTACCCGTAGCATATATGGCCAGCGACGCGACCGACATCACGCTGAAGCCGATCAGGAAAGCGGTTTGATCCACCAGGGAGCCCCCTATCATGAGGACGACCCGGCGCCGACCTTGAGCCACCAACATCACTCAGATGTTTTGGGTCCTGGCTCGCGATAAGTTCATGAAGCTGTCATGTTTGACGGCGTCTCAACTAACGATTTCCTGTGTCCTCGAGAAGTGTACAGCCGCACGAAGACCCGGCGCGTTGTCGGTTAATGTCAGCGATGCGCCATGAACGCGGGCCGCGACCTGTGCGATGCTGAGACCAAGGCCAGAACCTTCGGAATGCCGGCTCGTGTCGAGCCGAACGAAGCGCGTCATGACATGCTCGCGCTGGTCAACCGGTATACCCGGTCCCGTATCTGCCACGACGAGCGTGAACCCATCGACCTCATGCCCAAGCGTCACGCGGATCGACCCGCCGGGCGGCGCATATTTGATCGCGTTGTCGAGCAGATTGGCGACGATCTGCCCCAACAGCGAACGAACGCCCCTTATGGTCACCGGCGTCGTTTCGACCGTCAGATCCAGTCCACGATCGTCTGCCACGGGCTCGAAAAGCTCCACGGCCTCGATGACGATTGCGGCCAGATCGACAGGACCGAACTCGCTGGCCATCGTCGTCTCGGCACGGGCCAGTCTTAGCGTATCGTCGATCGTGCGAAGCAGGGCGTCGAGATCGCTGCGCATATCCGATGTCGCGTCACCATGCCCCCCGCCCAGTGCTGCAAGCTCGAGCCGAGACCGGATCCGCGTCAGCGGCGTCTTCAGGTCATGAGCAAGCGCATCCGTCGCGGTTCGCAGCGAATCCACCAGGCGTTCGATCTCCGCGAAGCCATGGTTCAGCGTCGCTGCAAGCCGGTCATATTCGTCGCCGCGCCCCGTCACGGGCAAGCGCTCGTCAAGATGTCCCGCCCGGAAACGATCGCCGGCGGTGCTGGCGGCATCGAGAAAGGCAAGCCCGCGCCGGCTGTACCAGAAGCCGAAAAGCAGGCCGATCACTCCGGTGGCGGTCAGTGACCAGGCTAGTGCCGACACATAGCGGTCGTGCAGCAGGCGGCGATCGTCCGAGAGGCTGCCGACCAGTAGTCGATAGTCGTTACCAAGAAGCACCGTGCGCGCGGCGACCTGTCGTTCGAACACCCTGCCGCGTGTCGTCGCAACCTGGGTTTCAAAGGTACGATACCCCGTGCGGTCGATCTCGTCAGGCCATTTGGCAAGATTGCCCGCAACCGGCTGTCCCGACGCGTCCGTCATCAAATAGATGAAGTCGGTGACGCGCGGGCGCCCGACCGCACGCGACACCGACTGCGCGACGGCAAATGGCCCCTCACTCTGATAACGCTCGATCAGGCCTGCCGTCTCGTCGTCGACTGCCGCCTGGGCACGCGCGTCGAGCAGGCGTATCGTCTGGACATATTGAACGCTCAGGGCGATCCCCGTTGCGATGAGTGCGATCAGCGTGATCCAGAGCGCGCCGCGCAATGCGGCCGTTGAGGGCAAGCGCATCGTCAGACAGCATCCAGTCGATAGCCGGAGCCGCGCACCGTTCTGATCATCGGGACATCCTCCGGACCGTCGATCTTGGCACGCAGACGACTGACATGGACATCGACGACATTCGTCCCCGGATCGAAGTTATAATCCCAGATCGCCTCGATCAGCATCGTACGCGTCACCACCTGCCCGGCATGGCGGGTCAGATAGTCGAGCAGCTGATACTCCTTGTTGAGCAGTTCGATACGTCTGCCGTTGCGCATGGCCGTGCGGCCGAGCAGGTCGAGCGTCAACGAGCCCGTCTGCCTGGTACCTTGCGTGGCGTGCGTATCGCTGCGCCGCCGCACGATCGCCTCCAGACGGGCAACGAGTTCGCCGAACGAAAACGGCTTGGCGAGGTAATCGTCGCTGCCGGCCTGCAGCCCTGCGATCCTGTCGTCCACCTGCCCCAGCGCGGACAGAAGCAGCACCGGCGTCTGGTCACCCTTTGCGCGCAGCGACTTCAGCACCGAAAGTCCGTCGAGCCCGGGCAGGTTCCGGTCCAGAATGATCGCATCGTATTTGCCGACGATAGCGGCCGTGAGACCGTCGATGCCGGTGGCGGCATGATCCGACGCGTGTCCGAGTTCGACCAGCCCGCGGCGGACATACTCAGCGGTTTGTGCATCGTCTTCGATCAGGAGCAGCTTCAAGCGCGCGATAATCCTTTTCAGGTGTTCAGGAAGCGGACGCGTGTACCGCCCCCCGGTTCCACACGCTCAGGACTGGCCCGACGTTTCGCTGGCGATGCGCAGGTTCAGGGAGACCTGACGGCCGTCACGCACCACCTGCGTCGGGACGATCGAACCGATCCGAGCCTCTGCTACGGCCCGGGCAAGGTCGCGCCCGTTATCTACCGGCCTGGATCCGAAGCGTCGAACGACGTCGCCGCGCTGCAGGCCGGATCGGGCAGCGGCCCCGCCATCTTCGACTTCGGCGATAAGCGCGCCCTTGGTGACGTCCGAGCCCATCGCACGCGCGATGTCCGGTGACATGTCCTGCAAGGAAACGCCGATCCGCCCCCGCGACACGTGGCCGTTTTGCGCAATCTGAAGCGCGACCTTGCGCGCCATTGCGGCGGGTATCGCAAAGCCGATGCCCACGTTACCGCCCGTCGGCGAGAAGATGGCGGTGTTCACGCCGACCACCCGGCCTGCACCATCGAACAAGGGCCCGCCCGAGTTGCCGCTGTTGATCGCAGCGTCGACCTGGAGGAAATCGTCATACGGCCCGGCCCCGATCTCACGGCCGCGGGCAGACACGATGCCGGACGTCACGGTATTGCCGAGGCCGAAGGGACTGCCGACCGCAAACACGCTATCGCCTACCCGGATATGATCGCTGTCACCCCATTTGATCGGGGTGAACCTGCCCTTCCCGTCGATCTTCACCACGGCGACATCGATCTTGGGATCGCGGCCCAGGACGCGACCGGAAAACTCCCGTCCGTCCGACATCTGGACGGTGACGCGGTCGGCGCCGTTGACGACATGGTTGTTCGTGATGACGATCCCGGAGGCATCGACGATGAACCCTGAGCCGAGCGATCCGCGCTGCGGCCCTTGCCGCTGCTGCGGCGCTTCGAATTGCCCGTGACGATCCTGCATGCCAAAGCCGAACAGCTGCCCCAGACGATCCGCCAGTTCGCTATCGTCTAAGCCGAACTGTGTCGGTTCGAATTGCAACGCCTGAAGAGCTGCGGGCTTGACCTGGATCTGAACGACGCTCGGTCCTACGGCCTCGACCATATCCGACAAAGAGGCGTGCACACCGGTCGACGCGACTGCAGAAGGACCGGATGCAATGAACCGGTCGGCGATATTCACGCGACCGTCGTCCGCAGCGATCGCCCCACCCGCGACGCCGACGAGTGCGGTTGTGCCAAGCGCGACGGCGGCGATCATTGGACGTACAGTCAGGCGACGCTTGAATACCACGATCCATGTCCTTGTTCAGTTAGAAGCAGATGCTCCTTTCTGGACCCGGATGATGGGCGCAGCCTGTTTCGAACATTACATCCGTGCAATCTTTCCAGCCGGAGCGGCTATGCCCCGCGCTCGCCTGTTTCCGCCGGAGATGAGTCCGTGTCGACCGACCATATCAGGCGCAGGCGACCGCCCGCACGGCCGGGGGCTGCCCTGCCCCCTCGCGCGACGATACCCTGTGCTATCGCGGTGCGCTGACGCAGAGTGCCGCCCAGCACGTCAACCGCCCGCGCGAACCGGGCGGATACCCAGGCTGCGTCGCCGAGCGCCTGATCGTCGATGACGCCGGATTTGATACCGACCTCCGGCAAGACGACATCGTTCGGCGGATTGAGACTGACATGCCAATCGGCGACCACCGCGTCCGCACGACGTTCCAGATCGCGATAGCCCGCAATGCCAAGCCCCGTCAGGGGCGCCGCCGTCGCGCGGATCGTTCGCGCTGCCGGATCCAGCTGCACCGATGAAACGGGAATGCCCGCGATCAGCGCAACGTCCGCGATCGCCCGATCGCGCTCGCGTGCAACGCGCAGCGCATCGCCATTGCCTGCCCGCGCGATCTGCGCCGCCTCGACCGCGCCTGTCTCGGGCGAGATGCGGACCTGGTCGACATGGACATCGACCGGCCGCGACAATCGTTGTCGAAGGTCGGCAGCGAGCTTGCGATCCGCCCCCGGTTCGATCCGCGGCGTCAGCATGACCGCGCGAACGCGGACCGGGTTCGCGCCATGGTCGATCTCGACCTGGCTCAGCCGCGCGCCCGGGGGAAAATCCTCGCCCAGTGCATCGCGCACCTGCCGCTGGGCGACCGCCTCGAACGCGATCCGGCGCAGCCCCGCGCCGAGAGGGATCGACAGCACCCCGATCGCGACCGCGAACAGCACGAGCTGCCACCCGGTATGGTGCGGCGACAGGTGGCTGCCGAACCCGTAACAGCGCGCGACGAGTGCGGCGGTCAGCGCGATGGTGATGGCATTGGTGAGGAACAGCAACAACGCGCCCGAGAACACCACCCAGTTCCACGTCGCGATGCCGAACCCGACCACCACCAGCGGCGGCATCAGGGCGATGGCGATCGCCACGCCGACGACCGTACCCCCGCGCCCCCGGATCAGGGCATAGCCGCCTGCGATCGCAGAGAGCAGCGCGACGAGCAGGTCGAACAGCGTCGGCTGCGTCCGCCCGGCGATCTCGCTCGTGATCGTCTGGACCGGGGAGAGCAGGATCAGCACGACCGACAGCGCCACCGCGATGGCCGCCCCCAGCATCAACGCGGTCGCCGCGCGGCGAATCTCGTGGAAGTCGAGCGTCGCGATGCCGAAGCCCAAGCCGATGATCGGCATCATCAGTGGCGACAGCAGCATGGCGCCGATCAGCACCGCGACCGAGGGCATCAACAGCCCGAGCAACGAGATCGCGGCCGAAATGACGATCAGGAAGGCGTAGCGTCCCGACCACCCCGCTTCCTCGGCAATCTGTCGCAGGATGCCGTCATGGTCGACGCTTTCGGTGGCCTTGGCCATCCACGCCCGGGGGAGCGTTGCGAATTTTGCAGGGTTCAGGTGGATCGGGTCGTCTCCGTCATGGCGAAGGTCTTCGATAGACCATGGTACAGCTTCTCGCGGCATACCCACTGGCTGGCCGCATCGGCGATGAACGCGGTCGCGAACATCGGCAGCATCAGGCCGCGGCTCGCGGTCGTCTCCGACAGGATGATGACCGCGGTGAGCGGCGCGCGGACGACGCCCGCGAAATAGGCGACCATGCCGAGGATCACGATCGCGCTGGCGGGCTCGCCGGGGAAGATCTCGCGCAGCAGATTGCCGACGCCAGCGCCGACGGCGAGCGACGGCGCGAAGATGCCGCCCGGCAGGCCCGCGATCGCGGTCGCGGCGGTGGCGACCAGCTTGGCTGGCCCGAACCAGAGCGGCGCATCCACGCCGACGATCATCGCGCGCGCCGGGGCATAGCCGGTTCCCCATGTCAGCCCGGTCACCACGCCGAGCACCGCGACTATGCCCCCGCAGATCCCGGCGAACGCGACGGGATGCGCGCGCGTCCACCCCGTCACGCGATTGCGGCTGACCGCCATCGCCAGGAGAATGCGCGAGAACAGCCCGCCGGTCATGCCACCCGCGATCCCTGCGACCGGCGCGACGATCAGCGCGGACAGCAGCGGCATATGCGCACCGATCGCGCCGAAATAGATATAGTCGCCCTGCACCGACTGCGCGACCATCCCGGCGATCACGATCGCAGCAAGGACAAGCAGCGTCACCCTCTGCTCATAGGCGGACGCGAGTTCCTCGATCGCGAACAGCAGCCCGGCGAGCGGCGTGTTGAACGCCGCCGCGACGCCTGCGGCACCACCGGCGATGAGAACCCCGCCCCGCAACGGCACGCGGACGAGACGGTGCGTAAATCCCATGACGGCCGCCGCCAGCTGGACGGTCGGTCCTTCCCGGCCGACCGATGCGCCACCCAGTACCGCGCCGATCGTCAGCACCGCCTTGGCCGCCACCGTCCGGATCGAGATCAACGTGCCGGTCGCATCATTCGGATTGGATTGCGCCGCGATGACCTGGGGGATCCCGGATCCCCGCGCGAACGGCGCATAGCGACGGGTCAGCCAGACCAGCCCCATGAACGTCAGCGGCGTCGTGACCAGCGGCAACCAATGCCAGGTCTTTGCAAAGTCGCTGAAAACCTCGCCCGCCCAATCGGCCGCCTCCGCAAACAGCGTCGCGACGATCCCGATCAGGATCGCCCCCGCAAGAATCGCACCCCGCGTCCGGAACTGCGTCGATCGCGGCCCGCGCGCGCGCAGCAACGCCCGATACCGCGACGGCGTCCAGCGTTTGGACGGTAAGAGACGATTGAACAGGCCAGCCATCGGGCTCTTTTAGGTCGCGGCGCCAGTTAGGCCACCCCTGACACCAAGCAGTTGAACCAGGACGAGGTGTATGGCGTCGACCCCATCTGTCAGCTGAGCGCCCTCAGAACGCGTCATGCCACACCGCAGCAGATCAAGCCGATGATCGGCGTCGGGATGGAGGCTAAGGCAATATAGCTCGATAAACGAACGCCGAAGCGGCGGGCGCAGAAGGAGGCGAGAACGGGAAATCGCCAGTACCGCGGTATGTGCAGCCAACTCCAACGTCGTGCCATTCTCGAGGGGCGAGCGGACGTCACGAAGCGGCCTTTCCACAGTCGCCCGATAGCGGTCTTATTCGGTGCCTCCTCCCTCAAGCGGACATTCTCGATAGGAGCGAGATGACACAGATGCGAAGCTGCGCGAGACCGGCCGTTACGCCGACAGTCGTGGTCTGGCTGCCTGCCGCAATGACTAAACCTGACGCGCTTAAGGGTGAATATTTGACGGAGATGGGGCATGCCTGCCCTACAGACCACGAACGCGGCCTAACCTGCCAAGAATCGTGTTTGCAGCGGCCCGGATCAATGCGGCGGCGATTTGGCATCTCTGCCATTTGCGAGGATGTGATGCCCCCTAAATGGCACCAGCGCTCGGCTATGATTTAGCATGGAACGCCGCCAGCCCCGCTAACCACCAGCCCGATCATTCCCGATGCGAAAAAACCAAATGGCTTGCATCACGTTGAATTCCCGTCATCGACGGAGCTTGAGTTATCGGCGAACATTTATGCGTGCCGGCCGTTCGACGGCAGCGCGTTATGGAACGTTAGTGTTCTTATACCAGGCTAGCAGATGGTACACGGTTCTGCATGACGCTACATAGCAACAGAGCAGCGGCCGTGCGTTCCGCTACGGGTGAACGCACAGGTCTCACTCCGATAGCGCTGCGATCACGACGAGCGTTGCATTGTCACTGCCATCACGTTGCAGTGCGTTTTCGAGAATGCGGTCCGCCATGTCCCCGATCGCTGCGGGCATCGTCGCGAAATCGCGCGGATCAAGCGATCGCGAAACGCCGTCCGAGCACAACAGAAGTCGATCGTTCGGCTGGACCAGTGTGGTGACGCTATCCAGCGCTACGGCCGGCGCAACGCCGAGCGCGCGCGTAACGACATTGGCTTGCGGATGACGGTCCGCCGCGGCTTCCGTCAGGACACCCGCGTCGATCATCTCCTGCACGACGCTGTGATCGTGGGTCAGCCGCTCCGCCCCGCCGCCGCCGCCGCCGCCGCCGCGCATCAAATAGGCCCGACTGTCCCCCGCCCAGAAGATCGTCGCCTCACTGCCCTCGATCAGCGCAATTACGATCGTCGCGCCGCTGGTCGCATGCACGTCGTAGATCGTGCGATTGGCATGCGACACCGCGGCGCGCACCGCTGCCGCGTTGATCGGCGCCGGGTCATCCGCCAGTGCCTGCAAGACATCGACCACCGTTTCCGCGGCGGCGGCGCCGCCGCTATGGCCGCCCATGCCGTCCACGACCGCCCAGAGCCCACGGTCTGCCCGATCGAGAAGCCGATCCTCGTTGACGCTGCGCACCCGCCCGACATGGGATCGGTTTTGCGACACATAGACAGTTTCCTCAGCGGGCGACGGACCGCCGCGAGGTTTGCGTCGCAACAGGCTGGCGAGCTTCATGCGGGATCGCGGGCCATGGCCGTATCCGCGGCGTCATAGGCGAGGGCGAAGGCGCGATCGAGCGAGCCGGGTGCGGATGCCACGATCTGCCGCGTCAGGTCGGCATGACGGTCAGCGACTTCTGCCATTTGCAGGCTTGCACGACTTTTCAGCAGCGTCGCGCGGTCCGCGATCGCCGCATCGACAGATGCCGGCTCGAACGTGCCGATCGCCGCGCGCAGGCTCCCCTGCAGGCCTGCGAACGTGGCGACCAGATGCCGCTTCACGTCGCGAAACGACGCCTTCAGCGCCGCCGGGCCCGACAGGAACCCGGTCGAGCCCGCGAGCAGCAGGTCGATCGCCAGCCGCTGTGTCGGCGCCCATTTAAACGGATTATTGTCCGCGCCGCTGATGGTCGTGCGCGTCAATTGATAGCGTCCGCGCGCATGGTCGCGCTCGGCCATCAGGTCGCCGATCCCCAGCACCATCTGCCGATACACCGCACCCGCCCGCCGCATGATCTCGGTCGGCTCCTCTTCGGAGAGCAGCGAACAGTCCAACCCGGCGCCCTCGCAGAATGCCTCCAGCAACGACCCATCGCCCAGCGGTCGCGCCTCACCGGCATCGGCCCAGTCGCTCGGCACCTCCACCGACGATCCCAGCGGCGGCGTCAGCACCATGGTCAGCGCGCCATCGACTTCCAGGTCGCCATGCGGGGCCTGCGTCGCGACCATCTTGAACCGGCCGAGCCTCAGCGCGCTCGGCACCGGCAGCACCACGTCGACCGCATCGGGAAACCGTTGCCCGGTATCGGCATCGAATACGCCATTCGCGCCGAGCGCCCGCAGTGTCAGCCCATCGCCGTCGACGCGCAGTTCACAATGCGCCCGCGACAGCGCGCAATCGGGGTCGGCGATCGGCCAGTCCGCCTCGGTATCGCGACCGATACGGAGCAGACCCTCGCGGATCAGCCGCGCATCGAGCGGCTGGACCATGTCGTCTCGGTCGAAAAGCTGGAGCATGTACATCGAACGGATCCTCAGGCAGCCAGGCGGGCGGACGGCACGACGCGGGTCGCGCGCATCGCGATGTCGGCCTGCGCGCCGGTCCCCGCCAGATGCGGCTCGACTGCGGCGGCGGCGCGATTGAACGCGTCGAACGCGGCGCCGAATTCGTCGCGGCGGCGATGCGAGATGCGCAGGGCGAAATCGGACTTTGCCGCCTCGTCCAGCGCCTTGCGCAGTCGGGCGAGCGGCCGGGCCACCATGGCGCCGCTCAGATAGCCGATCACCAGCACCACACCCATGATGACCAGCGACAGCACCGTCAGCAGCATCCGCGCATTGTCGATCGCGGCGTCCAGCGCGGTCCGGCGCAGCACCAGGTCGACCGTGCCGAACTCGGCCCCGGCATAGCGGATCGGCCGGACGAACCGCAGTCCTGCGCCCTTGCCCCGGTCGGGTGCCGCGGTCACGCTGGCGCCGCTGCCGATCGCCGCTTCGCCAACGGTGCGGCGATAGCGCGTGCCGATCAGCTTCGAGTCGTCTGCCGCGCGGACGATCCCGCCGGTATCGGCGACCACCATGTTGCGAATCTCCTGATCGCGCGAGGCCGAGGCCACGAAGGCCTGCAGCGCGGTCCAGTCCTGCTGCTCGGGCGCGAGCCCCGCATTGTCGGCGGCCAGAACCGCGGTGTTGCCGGTGACGAACGCCGCGATCGAGCGACCCGACACGATCGCCATATGCTCAAGCGTGCGTTGCTGCCGCTCCAGGATCGACGACACACTCGCGACCAGCGCGATCGCGGTTACTGTGACGAGCGCCAGCGGGAGCTTGATCTTCAGCGGCAGGCCACGGCGGCCAGGTGCTGCCTCGGCGGTCGCCGCGATCTCGCGGGTCAGCGCCTCGTACACCGCATGCCCGTCGGCGAACCGCTGCTCGGGCTTCTTCGCCAGCAGCTTGTCGATCACAAAACGCAGGCCCGGCGGGCAGTCCGCGGCGGAGCGCGTGATCGGCTCGACACGCTCCTGCGCGATCTGGATGGCCAGCGTCGCCAGCCCCATGCCGGGAAATGCGACCTTGCCGGTCACCATCTCGTACAGCACCACGCCCAGCGAGAAGAGGTCCGACCGCTGGTCGACGGGGATGCCGAGCGCCTGTTCCGGGCTCATATAGCGCGGCGTCCCGATCATCTGGCCGACCTGCGTGCGCGCAAGGCGTCCTTCGGTGCCGGACACGTCGATATCGCCGATCCGCGCGACGCCGAAATCGAGCAGCTTGGCGGTGCGGCCGTCCGCCGACAGCAGGATGTTCGATGGCTTCACATCGCGGTGCACGACGCCCGCCCTGTGTGCATAGTCGAGCGCCGAGGCGAGTTGCTGACCCAACGCCAGGACGCGTTCATACGGCAGCCGGCCTTGCGCCAGCAGCAGCGTGTCGAGCGGTTGCCCCTCGATCAGCTCCATCGCGATATAGGCGACACCGTCCGCCTCTCCCACATCGTAGACCGTTGCAATATTGGGATGGTTCAGCGCGCCCGCGGCGCGCGCCTCGCGCAGGAACCGTTCGCCCAGTTCAGGGTCGCGACCATATTCCGGCTTTAGCACCTTGATCGCCACGGTGCGCCCGATTCCCGGATCGAACGCGCGGAATACGTCCGCCATCGCGCCCTCGCCCAGCCGACCGTCGATCCGGTAGCGTCCCAGCATCTCGGCCATCACTTGCGCGCCTTCACGGTGGCGGCGATGCGCTCGGCACGCGTCAAGTCGCGCGCGATGACCGGGTTGCCGGGATCGAGCGCAGCGGCGCGGCGCAACAGGCCGACCGCGCGCACGACATTCCCCGAATTGAGCGCCGCCAGCCCCGTCGCGCGCGCCTGACGCGCGGCGACCCGATTGACCGTGGGTGCGGTCGGCTTCGTCACCGCCGCCGGCCTGGGCGCGGCTGGCTTCACGCGGGTGGGAGCGGCCGGCACGGGTCGCGGCTCGGATCGCCGGGGCGCCTCGATGCGCGGGGGCTCGCCTGGAATACGGAGCGTCCGGCCAGCCACCAGATCAGCAGGCTTGGCGATGTCGTTATAGCGTGCGAGCTGATACGCCTTCAGACGATTGCCCAGGAACCGCTGCGCCAGTCCCGACATCGTGTCGCCGTCCCGCGTGGTATAGGTGAAATTCGTCGGCCCCAGCAGATCCTTCGGATCGCGGTCGATCGAGTCGCGCAGCACCTGGACCGAAGGATTCATCGGATCGCGCTTCAACGCGGCGTTGATCCGCTTCTTCGCTGCACCACTATCGCCCTGATCCAGCAATAGCAGGATTGCGTCGATCTCGCTCGCCGGCGTCGTCTGCGGCGCAGGCGCCAGTTGCGGTCCCGCCTTGGGCCCATGCGAGCAGGCGGTCATCGCAAGCGCGAGCGCCAGCGCGCCGGTCCGCGCGACCTGTCGAGGAGAGAAACTCATGCGGTAAGCCTTTCGGTGATCCGGTCCCGCATCGCGTACGGGTCGATGGCCAGCAACTTCGCGAGGCCGGCGGAATCGCGTGCGAACGCGACAAACTCCGCGCCCTTCAGCGGTGGCGAGAAATAATAGCCCTGGAAATGCGTGCAGCCGTGACGCAACAGCCACTCATATTCTGCGCGTCGCTCGACCCCTTCGGCGAGCACGCGGATGCCGAGCCCGCGCCCCAGCGCGACGAGGCTCTGGCAGATCGCTTGGCTGTCGCGCAGCGTATCGACGTTCGTCACGAATTCCCGGTCGATCTTGATCTTGTCGAACGCCAGCGTGCGCAGCGTGCTGAAGCTGGAATAGCCGGTGCCGAAATCGTCGATCGCGATCCGCACCCCAGCCGCCCGCAACGCGTCGAACAGCTGGGTGGCGCGCGTACCGTCGCTCATCGCGACACTCTCGGTCAATTCGATCTCCAGCGCAGCCGCCCCCAGCGAATGCCGCGCAAGCGTGCGTGCGACCAGTGCCGCCATGTCGTCGCGGTCGAGCTGATGCCCCGACACATTCACCGCGACGCGCAGGGCGTCCAGGCCCTGTGCCTGCCATGACCGCGCCTCCCGTGCAGCGGCGTTGAGGGTCCACATCCCGATTTCATGCGCCAGCCCCATCGCCTCCATCACCGGCACGAACCGCGACGGCGAGACCTGCCCGAGGGTGGGATGAAACCAGCGGATCAGCGATTCCGCGCCCGAAACCCGACCTTCCCCGGCATCGATCAACGGCTGGTATCGCATCTCCAGTTCGCCGCGCGCGATCGCCTGGCGAAGGTCCTGTTCCAGGGCATACCGCTCGCTGGCTAGGGCTGCGAGATCGAGGACAGGGCTGGCGACCGCGACCACGGCACCGGGCTGTACTGTCAGTGACGCCAACGTGCGGGACAACATCGCCTGCGCGTTCACACCGTCGGCCGGCATCCTAGCCTGGCGCACGCGAATTTCGGGCAGAATTTCCCGGTCGCCGTCGATCACCACGTCGCCCAGCGCGTATCGCAGCACATCCAGTTCGGTCTGCGCAGCATCCTCGACGACATCCGGGCCGAACCAGATCGCGACGCTGGCGCGATCGACATGCGCTATCAGTCGTTCTTCGGGCAACATCCGGGTCAGCCGGTCGACGATCGTCAGCAGCAGGCGTTCGCCCAGCGCCGGGTCAAACGCGCACAGCCGATCGAAGTCCATGAATCCGATGACACCGAGTACCCCGCGCCCGTCCGCCGTCACTCGCTCGATCAACGGCTCGCGGGTCGGCAAACCGGTAATCGCGTGGCGATGACTGGTGCGATGCTCGACAGTCTTCAATCGATCCGCGATGGTCGCTACGCTTTGTGCCAGCCTTTCACCACGCGAGACCGTCGGAGACGTCCCGGCGAGATTTTGCAAATGCCGGATCAGTCGCGACACCCGGTAATGCTGGGCAATCGAATACGCCATTGCTGCGAAAACGAGACAGACTGCAACGGACGCTATGGCGGCGGCACTGCGGTCGACGAACCGCCACGTGACGATAGCCGCCGCTATTGGTAGTAGCCCGATGCACCAACGCTGCGCAGGCGGAATCGCCGTTGAAAACCCCATAACGACCTGAATAGCGGCCATTATCATACGGATGTGTTAATATGACCCCCGCCCGTGTGTCAGACCTGATCCCCGGACGCCACGGCATTGGTAATCAGCTCGTCGGACGGAGCAGAGCGATGCGGCAAGGCCGATTCACCGAGGATCACATCATCGGGGCGCCGCGTGAGCATAATCTGACGTGAAAGCGGCGGAGCTCGTGGCAGGCGTCGAGCGGTACCGCCGTTCTCGTGCCTGTTCCAAGCGCCGGGTCACGTTGGACGCTATCAAAGCTTCACAATCCGATATCCGCCTTCCGCGAGCGCACGCCTAAACAGTCCCGGCTGGCGCCATCCGGCTGTCGGTGTTGGCGTCTCAAATCGATTGATCGACCCAATCCTGACGGAGCGGTGTCGACGCCAGCCACATCAGCAACGCGGCCACCAGATACAGCACGAGCCCCATGAGCATCGCATAGCGCAGCGCTTCGTCGCCATAATGCGCGGCGAGACCGTCCGACAATGCGCCAAGCGCAAAACTGCCGCCGCCAAGACCGATGAGGTTGTTGATCAGCAGGAACGTCGCCGATGCGGTGGCGCGCATATGCCCGGGTACCAGATGCTGGATCGCCGTGATGACGGGCGCGAGCCAGACATAGGCGAGCGCCTGGGGCACGAGGAAGAAGACGAGCGCCGCCGTCACCGAGGACGACAGGATTCCTGCGGCAAACAGGGGCACCGCGATGACGAACGCGATCGCGGGGACGCGCGCGTACATCCGCCGATCGCGTGCCCCCAGCCGGTCGCCGAGCACGCCGCCGAGCAGAACGCCGGCAACGCCCCCCAGCAACAGCACGCCGCCATAGAATTGCGCGGTCTCGATGAGGTCGAGCCCGAAGCTTCGCTGCATCAGCGACGGCAGCCAGAAGGCCAGGCCATAGCCCAGCATCGAGCTCGCCGAGGCGCCGAACGCGAGCAGCCAGAAGCTCGGCTTGCGCACGAGAATGCCGAACACGCGGCGGACGGGCTCGCGGTCGCGTAGATCGGACCCACGAACCGGCTCGCGCACGCACAGCCGAAACACCGGCGCGAGCACCAGCCCCGCGACACCGACCACGATGAACGCGGTCCGCCAGTCGATCGACGTCGCGATATAGCCGCCGAGCATCACGCCGGCTGCCGACCCGAGCGGGATGCCGAGCGAATAGACCGCCAGCGCGCGCGCACGGCGGTCGGGCGCGAACGTGTCGGCGATCACGGCATAGGACGGCGCGACGCCCCCCGCCTCGCCGACCCCCACGCCGATCCGGAACGCGAAGAGCTGCGCAAAATTGCTGGCCACACCGCACAGGGCAGTGAAACCGCTCCACACAGCGAGCGAGAGCGTGATAACCCAGGTGCGGCTCGTTCTATCGGCCAGCCACGCCAGCGGGATCGCCAGCGTCGAATAGAGCAAGGCGAACGCGAGCCCGCCCAGCAGGCCCAGCTGCGTATCGGTCAGTGCCAGGTCGGTCTTGATCGTCGGCGCGAGGATGCCGAGGATCTGCCGGTCGACGAAGTTGAACGTGTAGACCAGCAACAGCATGACGAGCGCCGTCACGCGGTAGCGGCGGCCCTCGCGCGGGGTCGCCGGGATATCACTCGCCATATTGTGCTCCAGTAACCGGGGGGCGATTATCCGCCCCCCGGTTGCGCTGCATCAGAATTTCGCGGTGAGGGTCGCGAAGACCTGCCGCGGGTTGCCGTAATAGGCCGTCAGCACGCCGTCACTGCCGAGCGATGGCCGTAACGCGCCCGCCGCCGTGCGCAGATAGTCGCCGGTATCGGGGTTCTGCAGCAGGAAGTTGTAGCCCGATACGACATAGCGCTTGTTCGTCAGGTTCTTGCCGTGCACCCCGATCGAGAAGCGCGCGTCGATCGTATAGACGAGGTTCGCGTCGAGCAGCGCATAGGCCGGTTGGTCGAGCAGCGGCGTGCGCAGTTCGAACTGCTGTGAATCGCTGCGATAGGACAGCGTCGTACTTGCGTCGATCGCGCCCGCGGATCCGACCGGGACATGATAGGCGAGCGTCCCGCTCGCGGTCAGGTCGGGCGTGTTCTGGAATTTGCGATTGGCGGCGACATTGATCCCGCGGGAATCGATGAAGCGCGTGTATTTGGCATCGAGATAGCCGATCGTCCCCGACAAATTGACGCGGTCGCCGGTCCCCGCAATGCCCTCCGCGACCGTCAGATTGGCCTCGCCTTCGACACCGTTGATCCGGGCGCGGCCCGCATTGGTCGTGATGCCGATAAAGGTCTGGATGCCGCCGACGGTGGCCCCGACCGATCCGGGCACCTGGACATCGGTATATTTCGAATGGAACCCCGCAATCGCCAGCGTCAGCCGGCGGTCGAACAGCGACGCCTTGTATCCCGCCTCATAGCTTTCGACGCTCTCGGGCCCGAACGACAGGAAGTTGTAGATATCCTGCCGGTCGCCACCGGCACCGGTGATGCCGTTGCCGTTGAGGTCGGGCGCCGCAGTGCCAACGCCGCGCGGGTCGAACCCGCCGCCCTTGAACCCCTTCGACCAGCTCGCATAGAGCGTGTTGTTCGCATCGGGCTTGAAGCTGACGGACGCGCGCGGCGTGAACTTGGCAAAGCTTGCCGTCCCGCGGAAGTCGGTCTGTCGCGCGATCGGCGCACTCGTGCCGCCGAAGAAGGGGGAAGCGCCCAGATATACGTTGCGCTGGATCTGCGACATGCGATCGTCCCAGGTATAGCGTCCGCCGACCGACACGCTGAGCATCGGCGTCACGTCGAGCGTGGCATCACCGAAGACCGCCACCGTATTGGTCCGCACATTCCCGAAGGTCAGCGCGGTGACCGTCCCCGGCAACCGTACGTCGAACACGGTGCGCGCCTTGGCATCGAGATAATAGAGCCCCGCCAGCATGTTGAACGGCCCGGCATCGACCAGCAGTTGCACCTCCTGGCTGAACTGCTCGTTATTGTAGAAGGCGGGGACGTCGACATCGACGGCGGGCAGCGCGTCGAAATCGATCGGCGTCGCGCTGTCGTCCTTGCGATAGCCGGTGATGCTGCGCAGGGTCAGATATGCGGCGGGCTTGAGTTCGGCGAAGAGCGACCCGCCATAGGCCTCGACCGACTGTTTCGGTGCGACCAGTCCGCCGCGGCTGTCGAACACGTCGGACAGCACCGGCGTGCGCGACACCAGCCCCGGGATCAGCCGATGCCCGCCGCGCGGGTTGCTGTCATCCTTCGTATAATCCCCCGACAGGCGGAAGAACGCGCTGTCGCCCGCCTCATATTGCAGCGTGCCGCGCGCACCCCAGAAGTCCTTGTTGTAATTGTCCTGTCCGGTGGTGAGGTTGGTGCCGAACCCGCCCCGGCTCAGCCGCGCGACCGCGCCGCCGATCCTGAACCCCGTTTCGCCGATCGGCGTGCTCGCGCTGATGACGCCGTCCGCCTGGTCATAGCTGCCATAGGTTGCGCGAATGCTCAGCGTCGGGTCGGCGCCGATCCGGCGGGTCACGTATTTCACCGCGCCGCCGATCGTGTTGCGGCCATAGAGCGTGCCCTGCGGCCCGCGCAGCACCTCGATCCGCTCGACGTCGTAAATGTCGAGGACCGCAGCCTGTGGTCGGTTGAGATAGACGTCGTCGAGATAGATGCCGACGCCCGCCTCGAACCCGGCGACGGGGTCCTGCTGGCCGACGCCGCGGATGAAGGCGGTCAGCGTCGAATTGGTGCCGCGCGACGTTTCGAGCGTGACGTTCGGCGTGACAGCGGCGAGGTCGGTGACGTCGAGCGCCCCCGACGCCTCGAGCTGCGCGCCGGTGAACGCGGTGATCGCGATCGGCACGTCGAGCAGCCGTTCCTCGCGGCGGCGTGCGGTGACGACGATATCGCCGTCGATCCCGGCCTCCTCGATGACGGGCACGGCCTGAGCCGCGTCTGCTGCCGGCGCGATGGGTTGCGTCTGCGCGGACGCGGATCCCGCCAGCAACGCGCCGAGTGCAACACCGGCGTTCAACAAGATCATGACGGATTTCGGCTTTGCCACGGTGTCATCCCCTCCTGCGGCGCCCGCGTGATGCGCCCGGTATGATCCGGGTTGTACGCCTTGGCTCCAGTCTATACTGAAACCTGAACCAGTATTCAACTTGTGTATCGAAGGCAGACAAGAATGGCGAAGGCGCAGGAGACGACGCCGGCAGGGGCCGCGGGCATCGGCGAGGCCAAGGTTCCGCGTACCGATCGTGGCCGCCGGACGATGCGTGCGATCCTGGACGCCGCCGCGATCGAGTTCGGCGACAACGGATTCCACCAGGCCTCGATCAGCGACATCACGCGGCGCGCCGGGGTCGCGCTCGGCAGCTTCTACACCTATTTCGACTCAAAGGACGCGGTGTTCCGCGCGCTCGTCCGCGACATGTCGGACCAGGTTCGCGATCATGTCGCCCCGGCGATCCTGTCCGCACCCGATCAGATCGCGGCCGAGCAGGCGGGGCTTCGCGAATTCATCAGCTTCGTCCGTGACCACAAGGAAATCTACCGGATCATCGACGAGTCCGAATTCGTCGATCCAGAGAGCTTTCGCCTCCATTATACGACTACGGCGGACCGGATCACGCGTCGCCTGCGAAAGGCCGCGGACCGCGGCGAGGTCAAGGGCGACGTCAGCGAGGTCCATGGTTGGGCGATCATGGGAATGAACGTATTCCTCGGACTTCGCTACGGCGTCTGGAGCGAAGACGAGACACCAGATGAGATCGCGAAGGTCGTCGCGAAAATGCTGAAAGATGGCATCTTACGCAGCCCGGATGACCGAGCCATGTCCCAGGTCAGGACTTGATGGGCCGATTGGGTGCACGATTCACAAGACGACATTCAGCCGTGGTTGCGTGTTCCCCGATTTCACACATCCGTCCATGTCCGCCGCACCTCTCGAAGGGCGATCGCAGCATGGCAAGAAGTGGGACTTTGAAGCCATTCGCTGCTTGCCCCGCGAACGGCTGCTTCAAGCGAAACCGGACATCAAACCTCCATGCGACCTCCAGCTTCGAACGAAAAGATCTGGCAGCGAGCTGGCGACCGGTCAAATTGCGCCTGAAGGCACCGCGAGCATGCCGACGCCGAGTGCGCCGCTGCCGCTAACCTCGTATGTAAACTGGGCAAGTCGCGACGCGCGTTGCGCACGCATTGCCTCTCCGACCAAGATCAATGCAGGGCCGGCACCTGAAGCGCGGTCGATCACGAGCGCCAGCAGATCGAGCCGGGTGTGGACGAGACGTTCCGACGGAAGGCTGACATCGCTCGCGATCAGCACCGGAGTCGCCGGGTCGAGGCCGTTCGCGATCAGCCGGCTCGCGATGACGGTTGCAGCCCCTCGTCCCATGTAAAAGGCAATTGTCGTCGAGCCATCTGACAGCGTAGCCCAGTCGAGATCCAGCGTCTCGCCAGCGCGCGCGTGCGCGGTGACGAACCGCACCTGGCGGGCCGAGCCGCGCAGCGTCATCGACAGGCACGCGCTGGCGGCGGCGGCACTGGCGGCGGTGATGCCGGGGCAGATGCGGACACGGAAGCCGTGTGTGGTCAGCGCGTCGATCTCCTCGGTCGAGCGGCCGAAGATCGACGGATCGCCGCCCTTCAGCCGCACCACCCGCTCTCCTGCGCGCGCCGCCGCGACAAGCAGTGCGTCGATCGCGGGCTGCGTCTTCGAATGCCGCCCCGACCGCTTGCCGACCGAGACGCGCCGCACATGGGGCGGAATCAGGTCCAGCACCCCCGGCCCGACCAGCGCATCGTAGAAGACGATGCTCGCAGCGCCGATCAGCTTCTCGGCCTTGCGCGTCAGCAGATCGGGGTCACCGGGCCCCGCGCCGACCAGCCACACGTCGCCGGGTGCGATGAGTTCAGACATGGACACTCTCCTGGACGTGCAGCAATTTGGCGATGGCGGGGCGGCACGACCCGCAATTGGTCCCGGCATGAAGCGCGGCACCGACCGCTTCGACGCTGACGAGCCGCTGGCCGGTGATCGCGGCGAGCAGGCTGTTGAGCCCGACGTCGAAGCACACGCAGACGATCGGCCCGCGATCGGCCGCGGGCGTAGCCGGGCGGCCGGCAAGCACTTCGAACGACGCGGCATTTGGAACGCCGAGTTGGTCGAGCAGCCAGTCGCGCGCCGGCAGGCCAGCGCCGCGCGAGACGAACAAGGCTGCCTTCAGCTGACCGTCGGCGACCACCGCCGCGCGCACCACGCCGCGCCGCGCGTCGATCATCTCCGCGCGCTCGCCGGCTGGTAACAGCGCCGTGAGCGCGGCGGGTTCGCCCTCGCCCGCCAGTTCGATCAGCCAGCCATGCGCGGTGCGGATCCGCGTCCAATAGGCGCAATCGGGTCCGTTCGGCCGCTCGCGCGACACGAGGAAGCCGGTCCAGCCGGGCTTGTACGACCCGGCGCGCGCGGGGGTGTTCTTGAAGCCGGGCTGGCCCGAGACGGGGTCGCGATCCTTGCCGGGGAGCAGTCCCGCGCGGCCGCCGGCGCTGGTCTGTTCGGTCCAGTGGATCGGCACGAACAGCTCGCGGCGGCGCTGGTCGGGGGTAATCGCGACGCGGAAGAGGCTCGCGCCGTGCGGTGTCTCGACCCGTGCGAGCGCGCCGTCGGCAAGGCCGAGCCGCTGCGCGGTATCGGGATGGACCTCGACCAGCGGCTCGCGACGATGCTGCGACAGCTTGGGCGACAGCCCGGTGCGCGTCATCGTGTGCCACTGGTCGCGGTAGCGCCCGGTGTTGAGGCGCAACGGGTAAGCGCGGCTGGCATAGTCGCGCGGCGCGTGGACGACGGGCACGAGCCGCGCTTTGCCATCGGGTGTCGGGAAAGCGCGCTCGGCGAACGGCGACGCGCCGCCCCATTGGAACGGCGCCATCGCGGCATAGCCGGCGTCGGAAATCGTCGCCTGGCCGGAAATATCGAGCAGCCGCGTGCCGCCATTCTCGAACCCGGTCTGCGCGGCGAACTCGCGGAACACGCTCGCGGCGCTGGAATAGTCGAAGCCGGCGAACCCCATGCGCTGTGCGACCTCCGCAATCGCCCACCAGTCGGCCCGCGCTTCGCCCGGCGGCGGCAAGAAGCCACGCTGGCGCGATACGCGGCGCTCGGAATTCGTGACCGTGCCGTCTTTCTCGCCCCAGCCGAGCGCGGGGAGTTTTACCTGCGCAAACTGCAGCGTGTCGGTCTTGGCGATGCAGTCGGACACCACGACGAACGGGCAGTTGGCGAGCGCGACGCGCGCCATGCGGGCGTCAGGCATCGACACGGCGGGGTTGGTCGCCATGATCCACACCGCCTTGATCCTGCCCTTGGCCATCGCCTCGAACATGTCGACCGCCTTCAGCCCCGGCCCCGCACAGATCGTCGGCGACTGCCAGAAGCGCTGTGCGCGGTCGCGCTCGGCCTCCGAGAAGCCCATGTGCACGGCAAGCGTCGAGGCGAGCCCGCCGACCTCGCGCCCGCCCATCGCATTGGGCTGGCCGGTGATGCTGAACGGCCCCGCGCCTGGCATGCCGATCCGGCCGGTGGCGAGGTGGAGGTTGATGATCGCGTTGGCCTTGTCGGTGCCGCTGGTCGACTGGTTCACGCCCTGGCTGAACAGCGTGATCGTGTGCGGGTGATCCGCGAACAGATCGTAGAACGCCTGCAGGTCAGCGCTTGCGATGTCACAGATGCGCGCGACGTCGGGGTTCGGCAGCGTTTTCCAGAAGCCGTCGGGGACATGCACGCGCTCGGCCAGCGCCTTCCCGTCGAGCCGCCAGCTATCGCGCATATGCGCGAGCAGTCCAGTGAACAAAGCGACGTCGCTGTCGGGTGCGATCGCGAGATGGAGATCGGCACGCTCGGCGGTCTCGGTGCGGCGCGGGTCGATCACCACGAGTTTGGTGCCGCGCACCGCCCGCGCCGCCTCGATCCGCTGCCAGATCACCGGATGGCACCAGGCGGTGTTCGACCCGACCAGCACAATCAGGTCGGCGGCATCGAGATCGTCATAGCTGCACGGCACGACGTCCTCGCCGAACGCGCGAACATGCGCCGCCACCGCACTCGCCATGCAGAGCCGCGAATTGGTGTCGATATTGGCGGTGCCGATAAAGCCCTTCATCAGCTTGTTGGCGACGTAATAATCCTCGGTCAGCATCTGGCCCGAGGCGTAGAAGGCGACGCTGTCGGGGCCATATTCGGCGATCGTCGCGGTGAAGCGCTGTGCGACGTGATCGAGCGCATCGTCCCAGCTGGCCTGGCGGGTGCCGATCATTGGGTGGAGCAACCGGCCCTCGAGGCCGATCGTCTCGCCGAGATGGGTGCCCTTGGAGCAGAGCTTGCCGAAATTGGCGGGGTGGTCGGGGTCGCCGGCGATCGTCGCGGTTCGGTCGCCGTTCGGCGTGGCGATCACACCGCAGCCGACGCCGCAATAAGCGCATGTCGTCCTTACACTTAGCCCCTCCCCTGAAGGGAAGGGGCTTATCATGCCGCTACCCCCGCAAGCGCTTCAGCCCGGCCGATCAGGATCCGCCCGCCATCGATCTTCACCGGGATCACCGGCACACACCCCGTGTCCTCGCCCTGCGCCTCGCCCGTCACCAGCGAGATCCGCCAATTATGCAGCGGGCACGTCACCGTGGTGTCGTGGACGATCCCCTGGCTGAGTGGCCCCTGTTTGTGCGGGCATTGGTTGGCGAGCGCATAGACCTCGCCATTGGCGGTATGGAAGATCGCGATCTCGCGCCCGCCGCGTACCGGCAGCGTCCGTGCGCCGAGCGCGGGGAGCTGATCGACCGGACCGATGTCCAGCCATTCGCCGACCGCGCTCATGCCGTCACCAGCGCAGGCGCCGCCAGCGGACGGATCTCAGCGAGATGCTGGTGAAGTTTGCAATCCTCCCCCGCGGCGCGCTTCGCCCAGGGATCGTCCTGCATGAAGCGCTGCGAATAATGGAAGCGCGCGGTCAGCGCCTCGCGGCCCTCCACGTCCTCGACGATCCGCGCCTTGATATAGTCGAGCCCGACGCGCTCGACCCACGGCGCGGTGCGATCGAGATAGCGCGCTTCCTCGCGGTAGAGCTGGATGAACGCCGCGCAGTGATCGAGCGCCTCCTGCTCGGTCGCGACCTTGCACAGGAAATCGGTGCCGCGCAGCTTGATCCCGCCATTGCCGCCGATCGAGAGCTCGTAGCCGCTGTCGACGCAGATCACGCCAAAATCCTTGATCGTCGCCTCGGCGCAGTTGCGCGGACAGCCCGACACCGCGATCTTGAACTTGTGCGGCATGAAGCTGCCCCAGGTCATCTGCTCGGTCTTGATCCCGAGCCCGGTCGAATCCTGCGTCCCGAAGCGGCACCATTCCGAACCGACGCACGTCTTCACGGTGCGCAGCGCCTTGGCATAGGCATGGCCGCTGACCATCCCCGCCGCATTGAGATCGGCCCACACCGCGGGCAGATCCTCCTTCTTGATGCCGAAGATGTCGAGTCGCTGGCCGCCGGTCACCTTGACCATCCGCGCCTCATATTTCTCGGCGACATCGGCGATCGCGCGGAGTTCCTTGGGATTGGTGACGCCGCCCCACATCCGCGGGACGACCGAATAGGTGCCGTCCTTCTGGATGTTCGCGTGCATCCGCTCGTTGACGAAGCGCGACTGGTTGTCGTCGACGAACTCGCCCGGCCAGGCGCAGAGCAGATAGTAATTGAGCGCGGGGCGGCACGACGAACAGCCGTCGGGCGTCGTCCAGTGCAGCGCCTGCATCACCTGCGGGATCGCCTTCAGATCCTTTTCGAGGATCAGGCGGCGGACGTCCTCATGCGTGAAGCTGGTGCATTTGCACACCGTCGGCGCGCTGCGCTCGCCGTCAAATGCGTCGCCCAGCGTGATCGCGAGCAGCCCCTCGACCAGTGGCGTGCACGACCCGCACGAGGCCGAGGCCTTGGTGCACGCGCGGACCGCGTCGAGCGTGCACGCGCCGCCCGCGATCGCGCCGACCACCCTGCCCTTGCTGACGCCGTTGCAGCCGCAGATCTCGGCATCCTCCGCCAAAGCCGCGACTGCCGCATTAGGGTTTGCCGATGCCGCTCCTTCGCTGGCGAACGCCTGGCCGAAGATCAAAGCGTCGCGGATTTCGGCGACGTCCTGCTGCTTCTTTAGCAGATCGAAATACCAGTTGCCGTCCTGCGTATCGCCGTAGAGCACCGCACCGATGACGCGGTTGTCCTTGACCACGACGCGCTTGTAGATGCCGCGCGCCGCATCGCGCATGACGATGTCCTCGCAGCCCTCGCCACCCGAGAAATCGCCCGCCGAGAAGACGTCGATCCCCGAGACCTTCAACTTGGTCGAGGTGACCGAGCCGGTATAGCCCGAGGGTGTCGCGACGAGGCCGTCGGCAAGGCTGCGGCACATCTCCCACAGCGGCGCGACGAGGCCATAGACGAGGCCGTTATGCTCGACGCATTCGCCGACCGCGAGCACGTTGGCGTCCGAGGTCACGAGATGATCGTCGACATGAATTCCGCGCCCGATCGCCAACCCCGAGGCGCGCGCGAGCTTGACGTTGGGGCGGATGCCGACCGCCATCACCACCAGAGTCGCCGGGATCTCCTGCCCCGTCTTGAGACGGACGCCCTCGACCTTGCCCTGGCCGTAGATTTCGGCGGTATCCGCGCCGGTCAGGATCGTCTGCCCCCGCGCCTCGAGCGCGGCCTTGAGCAGCCACCCGGCCGCTTCGTCGAGCTGACGCTCCATCAGCGTCGGCATGATGTGAAGCACCGTCACCTTCATGCCGCGCAGCGACAGGCCGTGCGCCGCCTCGAGCCCGAGCAGCCCGCCGCCGATCACCACCGCGTCTCCGCCCGCGTCCGCCGCGCGCAGCATCGCGCCGACATCGTCCATGTCGCGGAAGGTGACGACACCTTGCAAATCATGCCCCGGCACCGGGATGATGAACGGGTCCGAGCCCGTCGCGAGGATCAGCTTGTCGTAGCTTTCGACCCTGCCCGAGCGCGCGGTGACGGTCTGGATCTTGCGGTCGATCGCGACGACGGGATCGCTCGCCACCAGCTCGATCGCATTGTCGGCATACCAGGCGAGGTCGTTGATCACGATGTCGTCGAACGCCTTGTCCCCGGCGAGCAGCGGCGACAGCATGATGCGGTTGTAGTTCACGTGCGGCTCCGCGCCGAAGATCGTGATGCGATAGCGGTTTGCGTCACGCGCGAGGATTTCCTCGACCGCGCGGCAGCCCGCCATGCCGTTGCCGATGACGATGAGATGCGGTTTGGTCATGACAGAGCCCAGTCTAAGGAAAGCCACAGTTTTCTGGTGTCGGTCGCGAAGCGGTCGGCGCGATAGTCGGCATATTTTAGCAGCGCGGTGTATCTGCCCTTGCGGACGCTGATCTGCGCATCGACCTCGTCACCGTAATGATAGGCAAATCCCGTCAGCGTGCCGGGGCTGGTCTTGTACGCCGGGTTGATCGCGAGCGTCGCCTCGGATTCAGCGAGGAAGCTGAAATCGCTGAACTTCGCCTCAAACCCGCTGCGGACCCTGACTGTGACCGCGTCGGCATCCTTGGCAAGCGGCACTTGCTCGACATGCTCGTAGCGCAGGCGGGCATCGATCAGCGGGGTAAGTTTGAGCGGGTCGGCAAGGGCCGGTGTCGCCACCAGCCCTCCCAATGCGAGGAGCGACAGCGCGCGCATCAGATCCGCGCTCCGTTCGCCGCGGTCCAGCTGCCGCGCCAGTGGCGCTTCACCTTGAGGATCCCGAGCAGAGCGATGACCGCGAGCCCGGCGAAGATCAGGAAGCCCGGCGACGTGCTGCCCGTCCACTGCTTGGCGAAGCCGAGCGAGGACGCGAGGTAGAAGCCGCCGATCCCGCCGCCGAAGCCGACCAGCCCGGTCATCACGCCGATCTCGCTGCGGAAGCGCTGCGGCACGAGCTGGAACACCGCGCCGTTGCCAAAGCCGAGCGTCGCCATCACCAGCAGGAACAGGCCGAGCGAGACGAGCAACGAGGCAGGTGCGGTGCTGATCGCGACCAGCGTGATCGCCGCCAGCAGATAGACCGCGGTCAATGCGCTGATCCCGCCGATCCTGTCCGCCACCGCGCCGCCGATCGGCCGCACCAGCGATCCGGTGAAGACGCACGCCGCGGTGCAATAGCCTGCCATTACCGGGGTCAGTCCGAAACGGTCGGTGAAATAGACCGGCAGGCTGGCGGCGAGCCCGACGAAGCCGCCAAAGGTGACGCCGTAGAACAGCATGAACCACCAAGTGTCGGCTTCCTTGAGCACCAACAGATAGGCAGCGAACGGCTTGGGCGCGGGCTGGCTCGGCGAGTCCTTCGCCATCACCATGTAGAACACGAACACGATCACCAGCGGGATCACCGCCAGCCCCAGCACCGCGTTCCACCCGAACGCCTTGGCGAGCAGCGGCGCGAACAGCGAGGCGAGCACAGTGCCCGAATTGCCCATGCCCGCGATCCCCATCGCCTTGCCCTGATGCTCGGCCGGATACCAGCGCGAGGCCAGGGGTAGTGCGACCGCGAAGCTCGCCCCGGCAAAGCCCAGCACGACGCCGAGCGCGAGCGTGCCCTCGAAGCTGTGCACCCCGAACAGCCAGCCGATCGACAGGCCGGCGATGACGATGATCTGCCCGATCGCCCCGGTCTTTTTCGGCCCGATCTTGTCGACCAGCAGCCCGTTGACGAGCCGCAACACCGCGCCGGCGAGCGTCGGCACGGCCACCATCAGCCCCTTCTCGGCGGGCGACAGCGCCAGCTCCTTGGCGATGATCGGCGCGAGCGGCCCGAGCAGCACCCACACCATGAAGGCGAGATCGAAATAGAGAAACGCGGCGATCAGCGTCGGGCGATGCCCGCTCTGCCAGAAGCCGGTGGCACCCGGCGCGGTCGGCTTCGTCCTGGCACGCGTGCCGGTCCCCGCCAGCCCCGCGTCAAACCCTGTCTGCAGCTGCGTCATCGTCCCGATTCCCCCCTCGAGCAAACGCAAAAAAGCCGCCGCGGCGCTCGATCATGCGAGACGCGACGGCGACTTTGCCAGATTGTTGGTGATGCCGAAGACGCTACCCCGTTGCAGCGTCTCGACGATGACCGAAAGCTGCATCGATTCGCGCCGCAACGCAACAATTTTCTGCAGCGTGGCGATTAAAGCTCAGAATCCCCCCAGATAGCCGGCCAGATCGGCAGGATCGAAGCTGCGCGCGTCGAAGAACCGGTCCGCGCCGAGGATCAGCCGCCCCTGTGTGGTGCCCACGCCCAGCGCTTCGACGATCCCGCCCTCGAGCTTCGAGCTCGCCCCCGGCAGCGGGACGCCCAACGGCCGCAGCGCGGCGCGATAGACGTCGGGGCGGAAGACACGCTGCGCGGCGTCATAGCTGGTGGCATTTGCCGGGACATGGCCCGCGATCGTCATCTGTGCATAGAGCCATGCCGCCTGGCTGACCCACGGAAAATTGGCCGCCTCGCGGTGCTGGAACATGAAGTCGGGCATGTCGATCGGCGCCGCTCCTTGCGCAAACACGATGCGGTCCGAGATCGCGTGGCCGATCAGCGTCGCCGATCCATCGAGATAGGCCGGACCCGCAAGGATTGCGGCAATGTCCTCGCGCCGGGCCGGATCGACGAAAGCGACGCCCGCGCGGTACAGCGCGCGTAGCAGGCGGTGGGTAAGGTCGGGATTCGCCTCCATCCGCGCGGTCCGCATCGCCAGCACCTTCTCGACGCCGCGCAGCCAGATCTGCGACGTCACCGCGACAATCACGCCAACGCCGCGATCGACCGCGACGCTGTTCCACGGCTCGCCGACGCAGATCCCGTCAATCTCGCCCGCGGCAAGCGCGTCGGCGGCGAAGGGCGGTGCGACCGTGACGATCGCGACGTCGGCATCGGGATCAATCCCGCAGCCGATCAGCCAGTAGCGCAGCATGTAATTGTGGCTCGAATAGCGATGCACCACACCAAAGCGCAACGGCGTGCCGCGCTCGCGCGCCGCCTGCGCGACGATCGCAAGCCGCGCCCCGATCGCCGCGACATCGCCCGGCGCGCCCACGGCTGTGACCTGCGCGGCAAGATCGGGCCGCAGCGTGATCGCGTTGCCGTTGAGCCCAAGCACGAACGGAACCGACAGCGGCGTCGCCGGCCGCCCCAGCCCCAGCGTCGTCGCGATCGCGAGCGGCGCGAGCAGATGCGCGGCATCGCTATGGCCATAGAGCAGCCGGTCATTGACCGTGGCCCAGCTGATGTCGCGGATCAGCTCGAGCGAGATGCCCTCGGCCTCGGCAAACCCGAGTTCGCGTGCAAGGATCGGCAAGGCGGCGTCGACCAGCGGCAAAAAACCGATGCGGAACGGCGTGGTCGTCATAAATCCCCCATCAGCCGGTTGGCGGTGACGATCGCGTCGGCGACATCGCCGATCCGCCGCCCGCTATCCATCGCCGCCTTGCGCAGCGCGGCGTACGCTGCTGGCTCGTCGATCCCGCGCTTCTTCATCAGCAGCGCCTTGGCCTCGTCGATCGCCTTGCGCTCGGCGAGCGCGCTGCGCGCTTCGTCCAGTTCGGTGCGCAGCCGCGAATAGGCGCGAAACCGGCGGATCGCGAGTTCGAGGATCGGCCGGATCCGCTCCTTCTTCAGCCCGTCAACGACATAGGCGGAAACGCCCGCGTCGATCGCCGCCTCGATCCCCGCCACGTCGCTCTGGTCGACGAACATCGCGACCGGCCGCGCCATCGCCTTGGACAAGGCGAACAGTTCTTCCAACTCGTCGCGGTGCGGATTGGCGAGGTTGATCAGCACGACATCGGGCGACAGCGCCTCGAGCCGCGCGGCGATCCCGCGCCGATCGACGAAGATCGTGACATCGCTCAGGCCCGCATCGCGCAGCCCTTCCTCGATCACCGCCGCGCGCGCGGCACTTTCATCGACAATCGCGATCCGCAAATGCGTGTCCCCCGTGGCGCCTTTAGACCGATGACCTTGTAGACCAAAGCTGATTGAGCGGACTATCTCCTGAAGCCGTGAGCGCGCTTACGACGACAGATTCTGGGACGGCAAATACATCATGGAAGCGGCGATAGCGGGCGCGCTGCCTGACCGGCAGCTTCTGTCACTATCGGACATTTACCGAAGCTGATTGGAATGACCGGCTCGGGCCGATACCGGCCTCGCCGAGCGCCCGATTAGCCAGACCCAAATTCGATCATTCGCGCGGACTTCCCCGCTCCCCAGCTTCAGTCATTCGTTCATCTCCGCGCTGACCGCTTTCGATGTCAGGTGTTCGACCATGAACGTCATGATGGGGAGAATTGCTGGCCGTCCGCTTACGGGAAGGCCCGTGGCAATAACCGATATCGCGAGACTGCCGCTTTCTGCAAAGAGGACGGTCGATCGGAAATAAAGTTGCCAGGCGATCCGCTCGCCGATAACATCGTACCAGCAACGATGGGGGGAGCCAATGCTGTGCCGACTATTCGCAGGCTACTATCAGTTGTTGCCGCCTTGTCCGCATTGATGCCTATGACTATCTCCGCAGAACCGATCGGCAGAATTACCGGTATAGGTGGCATCTTCTTTAAGAGCAAGGCGCCGAAAGCCCTCATGGCATGGTATCGCGATGTTCTCGGCCTCAAAGTTGAGGCGTGGGGCGGAGTCGTGCTGCCCTATGACGCGCCGGAGCACCCGCCAGTACTCACTCTGAATGTATTTCAGGAGGGATCCAACTACATGGAACCCTCAAAGCGCGAGTTCATGCTGAATTTCGCGGTAGATGACCTGGACGCGTTCGTTGATCGTCTGAAAGCCAAGGGCGTCGCGATACTTAAAAGGGATGACACCGACGCAATCGGGAAATTTGCGTGGATCGTTGATCCGGACGGGACCAAGATAGAGTTGTGGGAGCCGAAGGCCGAGACTGCATCAAAGTAAGCCCTTCTCGCCAGAAATGGGAAGTTTCGGACGCTCGCCGAGAATTGCGGTGGCGCGCAACCCGGCTCCGCGAACGCCAAATCGCGTCCAGCCGTGCGATTCTATTGCAACTAACAGCCGCGGAACGCACGCTATGAGAGAAGAACGGCCATTTGTTCAGGCTCAACGTCAGCAGCGCGGTGGTCAGGTTCGATCCACCGTCTCCAATGGAAGCCTGATAGGCTAAATAGCCACAAAATCGGGAAAATCGATGGTCAGGATCGCACCTCGCTCCGGAGCTTCGCGCGATCTAATGCTGATCTTTCCGCCGATTTCCATGACGATCTGCCGGGAGATATAGAGGCCAAGACCTGTCCCGCGATCCGTCTCCTTGGTGGTCATGAAGGCATCGAATGCGCGGTCCGGATGACTCAAAGACAGCCCGGCGCCGTTGTCCACAATACTGATGCGAACGCCGCTCTCTGAGACAGTTACCTCCAGTTCGACGGCACCGGTCAGACTGGCGTCCTCGGCTTCGCGTCGCGTTGCGATGGAGTCGACCGCGTTCTGAATGGCGTTGACGAGCACCTGCTCGAGGCCGACGCGCGGAGCAAGGAGCAAAACCGGCGGCCCGTCTGGCAACGTCATTTTCACGCCGACATCGTGCTGGATCAGCAACGGCCGCATGAAGGACAATGTTGTGCTGACGACGTCGCCCAGATCAAGCGGTTCGGGGCTGTCATTCTCGATCCGAGCGTAGCGCGAAATACGCGCAATGATATCGCGTGCGCGGTTTACCTGTTCGCTGATCCGGTCAAACTTGTCGCGAGCACGCGCCGCACCATCGGGACTCGCCTGATCGAGCAACAGTCGGCCATTCTCGGCAGAAAGCGAGATGGTGAAGAGAGGTTGTTTGAGTTCATGACTCAGGGCTGAGGCCATGCCCCCGAGCTCGACGAGACGCGCCTGCTGAAGCATCCGATTCTGCGCCAGCTTCGACTGCCGGAGGCGCACCAACCACCCCGAACGCCAATGGCCGGGAGCCAGGAGGTCGCGACCGACGAAGAGATACCAATCACTCGATTCCTGGTCTGCAAGCCGAAACTCGACAAACGCCTCGGCATCATCGCAGATGCCTGCAAAAGCTAGACAATCATTGGTATGGATCGCTTCGGACCGCTCCTGCGCAACCCGTTCGATGTTCATGTCCAGAAAAGCGAGGGTGCCCTTGGCAGCGTCGAAGCGGATATCCGCCGCAAGGCTCAGGTCCATTTCCTTTTTGAGTTCGATGAATGCCCGGGCAATTCGCAAGCGCTCTTGCACCAACTCGGCAAAGCTGTTGTTCGCGGTGACGATAGCTGCGATCGGGCGGTCGAACTCGTTGAACGTGAGCTTTTGAGGCAGCGAAAGGCCAGGCTGGCCGAACCCTTCCGCGACTTCCTTCCAGGCCTGCAGCGAACGACGCAGGGCGCGCGTGATGAGCAGCTGCAGCAAGATCGACACGACGAGAATGACGCCCAGCCCGAGCATCTCTAGAAGCACAACGCGATAGGCACTCTCGGCGGCTGGTCGGGTTGAGTAGAGATAGAAATATTTGCGGTCAGGAAGAGTGTAACGGCCGAGCTGACACGCGGTAACCCAGTAGGCGAACGTATTGCGGTCGTTCGGCCCCGTCACGTTCAATCCATCATCGATCCGTGTGCAGCCGAAAAGCTGCATCGCTTGTGCGGTTCGCAGGCTACCTTCGTTGTCCGAGATAAGTAGTCTTTGGGCGTGCCTTCCACTATTGCTCGCTTCTGCGACGCCCAAGAACCCATTTCCGGTCACAAGCCCGCGACCGATCCGCACCTCAGCCAGAAGCGCGGTTTCGTCCATGAAGGATTTGAATTCTTCCGGAAAGCGCCGGACACTGCTGACAAACATGACGAGCGCGCACGCGAGCACGATGAGCGTAATGGATGCTGGCAGGAGTTGGGCGAGGCTGACCGTTCCGCGCAGCGAGACTCGACCGGCTGGAAGGTTCACGACGAAGAGTGACAGCGCTAGATCGACCAACGCTGCCATCAACACATCGTTGAGAAGCTTGCGGATCATCGTCAGCGCGAAAATCGTTAGCGACGCATCGTAGTTGATGCGCAGGAATAGAAACCCCGCCGCCGTCCCGATGGTAAGCAAAAAGACGGCGGTGGCGATGGCGAGCGAAGAGCCAGCGAAGCGAGTCCAATTGATGAAGACTACATGTCCCAGCGCCAGCGCAATGGTAAAGATATGGCCCCACCAGAACCAGGATGACGCCATCGTTAGCAATACCATGGGAATGGCTAGCCGCAGCCCGCCCAACCTGTATGCGAAAAGGTAGAAAAGGGGGCCGAGATACATTTCGAACCCGGGCGCAAGAATAATGCGGAAGGAACTCGCGCCGATGGCCACGGCCAAAAGGACGATCGTCAGAGCCCATCCCTGGACGGTCATGTGCCGTAGCGGCTCTGCGGCTAGTTGAGACTCGCCGCCGTGGCGTAAGCGGTTGACGATGTCATTCATCAACCCCGCCCGTCTTGTGTAAGCAGTGACAAAAGAAATTCGATGTCGACCGGCTTGAAAAGGACATGAAGATCCTGCTTCTTGGTTTCATGCTCTATCTGTTCAGTCAGATCGGTGTGGCCTGTCATCAGGATTATGGTGTTCACCTTTGCCTGCAGATCCGGGTCGGCTCGAATTGCACGGACCAGGTCGAGGCCACTGCCGTCTCGCAAGCGGAGGTCCGTCAACAGGGTTACGTGGCTGGAACCTTGCTTTAAGCTCTCCAGGGCAAGGGCCACACACGCTGCGCCGCTAACCGCGAACGAGCGCAATTCCAACATTTCAACCAACTCCTCCCGGACGTCGGTCTCGTCCTCGACGACCAAGATCATTGTTGGGCACTTTCAATGGTGACGCAAGCTCAAGATAAGAACGCGAAGTTTTCAACGTGTAAATGGCGACGTGGATAAACGTCGACGTTGATGAGCCTGCGCCTTAATCGCGACGTTCCCGCTCGTACGGCGCTGCCGCAACACTTCTCTCGCAAGCAGATGCGCTGCCGACTACGAATGGCCGCGTCTCTCTCGCGGTCTACGTCAACAGAGGCAGGCCTCTCTCCGCCACAGCGAGTGCGAAGGCCTGACGAAACGGTAGCTAAACCAATACAAAAAGCCGTTTTTCTGCTGGACTTCAGATCGCCACCCGGGATTCGTGCTTCTCTCAGGGGCCGGCACGAAGCCGACATAAACAGATGTCCGGTACCGGCGCGCGCGAAACCGCGGCTGAGCGTCCGGGACTGGGAGCAGGATCGACAGTCTCAGCCGTGCATTCAGGTGTAAGCTGAGGCCCGCCCTATCCCAGCAGCGATAGCGCCCAGTGCCATTTCGACAGGCTGGCAATCTGATGCGACGCTTTGTGCGCTTAGACGCGCGCGGCCCGTCGGGCTGGATTTAGCTGGCCGAGTGCGACTCCCGAAATACAACAGATTTTAGCAAGAACCACAACCGATATGGTGCCGTCCTCGAAATACGGTTAATGTTTCGCATCCGGATCGATCCCGCTGGCAGGGAGCCCTTTATGGAAGACGCAAACGCGGACGGTCACAGCGTAGAGCCTCTCGCCAAGGGGCGCCGCGCCGACTTTCTCAAGGCGGTTCCACATGGACGCGCCGCGCTGATCCAGATGGCGGAATACACCGGCGACCTGATCGGCCTTTGTGACGCCGGCGGTCGACTCGCCTATCTCAATCCGGCCGGCCGACGCCTGATCGGAGTCGAGGCGGCCGACATTTTCCCGATGCGGCTGACCGATTACGTTGTCCCAGAACAACGCCACCTCGTCGAAGAGGTCGTCGTGCCGACAGCGAGGCGGGACGGCGTGTGGGAGGGCGAGATGCAGCTCGTCAATCTGAAGACCGACGACATCATCGACGTCCAGCGCTCGACATTCGCGACGCGCGATGAGCGGGGCGAAATCACCGGCTTCGTATCGGTCATGCGCGACATCACGCATGACAAGGTCCAGAAAGGCCGGCTTCGCCGCCAGATCGAGACATTCGAGGCGCTGATCGCGAACAACCCTCTCGAAATCTGCCTGGTCGATGCGGATTTCAGGCTGCGCGTAGTCAGCCGTGGCGCCCAGACGGTATTCGAAAATATCCATCCGCTGCTCGGCCGCGATTTCGCTGACATTCTTCGCGCGCTCTGGCCCGAGCCCTTTGCCAGCGAAGCGATCGCCCGCTTCCGGCAGACGCTCGACACCGGCATGGCGTATGACGCGGCAACGACGCCGGAACAGCGCGCGGATATCGAGGCACGCGAGGCATATGGCTGGCGGATCGAGCGTGTGACACTGCCGGACGAATGCTACGGCATCGTCTTCTATTTCCATGAACTTATCGACAGGGAGCACGGGACGCGGGCCTTGGGTCGCCGCGAGGCCGAATTGCGGGACCTGAATATTGACCTGGAGCGTCGTGTCCGTGCTCGCACTGCGGCACTGAACCAGGCCAATGCACGCCTCACGGCCGAGATCGAGCGGCGCGAAGCGGTACAGGCTGCGCAACTGCAAAGCCAAAAGCTCGAAGCGGTTGGTCAGCTCGTGTCGGGCATAGCGCACGACTTCAATAACATTCTCGGCGCGGTGATCGGCGGGCTCACAATTATCCAGAACCGCAATGACGACCCCCGCATCGAGCAGATTGCGACGATGGGTCAGCGCGCGGCCGAGCGGGGTGCTGCGCTTGTACGACAGCTGCTCGCCTTTGCGCGCCAGGAGGATGTGGTTGCGCAGCGTGTCGACCTAGCCGGCGCGATTGGCGAGATTTCCGACCTCGTCCGGCACGGCATGCGCGGCAACGTCGCGCTCGCGATCGACTGCGACGACGATCTCTGGCCTGTGCTGGCAGACCCGACACAATTGCAGTCGGCGCTGCTCAACCTTGCCAACAATGCCAGCGATGCGATGAATGGCGGCGGCCACCTGCATATCGCCGTCAGCAATTGCGCCCGGACTTCACCGGATCATCCGCTGGAACTGGACGGCCAGGACGCGATCAGGATCGTCGTGGCCGACAACGGCCCCGGCATGGACCGCGATACGTTGCAGCGGATTACCGAGCCGTTCTTCACCACCAAGGCGCGCGGCAAGGGAACCGGGCTGGGCCTCGCGATGGTGCAGCGCTTCGTGGAGCAGTCGGGCGGTGCCCTGCGTATCGAAAGTCGCCCCGGCCACGGAACCACATTCTCGATCTTCCTGCCGCGTGCCGTTGATCCTGGCGCCTCCGACCCTGTACCCCGCAGCGACGAGACCGGTTTCGTCGCGACCGGGCGCGCTTTCGAAACAGTCCTGCTGGTCGATGATGACGCCGAATTGTGCGCCATGATCGCCGAAGGATTGTCTGACCACGGCTTCGACGTCATCGTCGCGCCGGACGCACAGGCGGCGCTGCTCGTGTTACGGACGCGGGCGATCGACGCGCTCGTGACCGACGTCCACATGCCGGACATGAACGGTAACGACCTGGTCGCGCAGGTGCGCGCGTCGGGATCGGACATTCCCTGCCTGTTCATGACGGGGATCGCCAACGAAGCCGCTCTCGATGGCGAGACGGTCGTGCAGAAGCCCTTCAACCCCGCCGTATTGCACGATGCGCTACGCCGCATCCTGATTGCACGGGACCAGCGTGCGTCCGATGCCGAGCGGCTCGATCGGCTGACGCTGCGCCTGAAGTCCGATTGCACCCGGTCATTGCTCGACCACTGGCGCGCCGTCCGCGCAGGCCCGGTCATCCCGTTGTTCGAGACCTTCACGATCAATGCATGCAGCGAGCCGCACCGGATCGTGGTTGCGCAGATCGACTTGGGGAAGGTGCCGATCGATTTCACCTTCACGCTGGTCGGCGACACCTTGCGCAACGCTGTACCGCACAGCATCGCCGCCACCGAGATGCCGGTCAGTGGCAACGATAGCCTCGCGGCGCGCGAGGCGGCCTATCGCCGCTGCGCGCTGACCGGCAAGCCATCGCATGAATATGCCCGTATCAATCTTGGTGACGGGTATTGGGAAACATTCGAGCGGCTGTTGCTGCCCTTCTCGTCGGACGGGATCGTCGTCGATCATATCGTCGGTGCGGTTGTCATCGAACGTGAAGCGGTGGAAGAACGATGATGGTTGACGCCCGTGAGCTACCCGATTTCAACGAGCCCCAGCTGGCGATGGCGATAGAGGCGCTACCAAGCGAAACGGTCGACGCCTTGCCCTATGGCGCAATCCGGATCGGCGACGATGGCAAGGTCGAATATTATAGTGCGGCAGAGCGGCGCCTGTCGGGCTCCGGCAATCACGACCGCCTCGGCCTGGACTTCTTCAGCAGGATCGCCCCCTGTATGGACAATCCTGACTTTCGCGGTCGCGTCGAGCGTGCCCGGGTATCGGGCGTGCTCGATTTGGAGTTCAGCCACGTCGGCGACTTCGAGGACCGCGACCGGGAACTGACGGTGCGCATCCAGTCTGCCAGTACGGGCGGCTACTGGATATTCATGCGCCGCGATTGACCGCTTTTGGTGTCAGATTTTTTGTGAATGTCGGAAATGGAGAGGGAAGCGAACTTTCCACTTTTAGGGCTGCACCCCGGAAAACCAGCCACTGCATGGGCGCCACAGCTGCATCAGCCTTTTGCATCGGAGGAACCCTAGGTTTCATGCCGTTCTTGGATCAATGCAAAAACCGGTGATTTCTGCATCCTGGATAGCAAGGTCCGATCGCTGAACTTTTCGGTGTCGTTATCTCGATTGATTCACGCTGTCCTATAATGCGCGCATGCATGTCGGCGCTTTTCCCTACCATCACGATCGGCGGCACAGGACTACGCACTGCCCCTGCGACCGGATTCGCCTAGTCCTGGCTGTGCTGGCATCAGGGAACACGTTATCATGCTCCGCGGCCTGATATCGCGTGGTTGGCTGGAACGGCTGGGAGACCATCGGCTCGATGGGGCGGCGCTGGACGGGCTGAAAACGCTGTTGCCGCGATTGGTAATCGCCGCTCTGGCGAGTTTGCTGTTGCTCACCCATCTGGGTTCTCGCGCTGCGATACTCTGGATCAGCTTTGTCGGATTTGCGGAGCTGTGGTGCAGGCAATGCAGTATCATGCTGGCGCGACCGGATGGCGGGCGCCTGCCGCTACGGCTCAACTATATTGCCTCCGCACTCATGACGACGATCGCGTGGACGAGCTTGCCGGTTTTGCTGTGGTGGAGCAGGGTACCTGATATAGGTTCGGCGGTTATCGTCATGCTGATCTCGCAGCTGATCCACGCCCAAGCCTTTGCCTTCCGCGCTCCGTCGATCGTGGCGTTCAAGGTTGGTGTTCCCGCCAGCGCGATGCTCGCGCTGCCTTGGCTGGTCGAACCAGCAAGCTATTTTACCACTCTGACGTCGACAATCGCGTCGGGTCTTTGCATCAGTTATATCTTCGCAAGCGTACGGGCAAACTGGCGGAGCGATGCGGCGCTACGCAAAGCTCATGACGAACTCGAATATCTGGCCTATTTCGACGGACTTACCTCCCTCGCCAATCGTCGACAGTTCACACGACACATGCGCAATCTCATCGAACGGTCCGATCGTCAAAAGTCCCGGTTTGCCTTGCTCCTGATCGATCTCGACCATTTCAAGGTCGTCAACGACACGTTTGGCCACGATGCTGGCGATGCGCTCCTCGTCGCGGCAGGAGAGCGTCTGCGTGCTGCCGTCGGCGATTTGAGCCATGTCGCGCGGCTCGGCGGTGACGAGTTTGCCATACTCTTACCCGACGTCGGCAGCACCGCCGATATCGATGCGGCATGCGGTCGCATCGTCGATGGCGTTCAGCCTGCTGTCGACTTTAACAGAGGACAGATGAGCCTAAGTTTCAGCATCGGCATCGCGCTTTATCCCGGCGACGGCGACAGCATACAAACAATCCTGAAATCCGCTGACGTTGCGCTTTACGACGCGAAGCGGAGGGGGCGAGGCACGTGGCGGTTCAGTGGCGGGTTCGGCAAGGTCGCGTAAGTCAAGTTTGAGACCTGCGGACGGTGCGCGTCTGATTCATCGCTTGCACTACACTGACACACTCGACCCAAATCCGGCCATCTCTGCCACCTTCCCCGCTCCCCGACTTCAAGCATTTCCCTGTTCGCGCTGACGGCTTTTGGCGGCTGATAGTTCCTCATGGCCGCCGTGATCGAGAAGAAAGCGGCGCGTCCGATTTAGGGCAGTCGGTGGAAGGCAGCCGTTGGTTCAACCGGCTGCGAGAATGTTAATCGGCGCCTTTCGGGTTGATTGCGGCGCGCACGTATTCGGACAAATCCTCAATAAATCTCAGCCACTCTTTTTAATCGGACAAGCGCTTCAGCACGATGAGTTTAAGAATTACCATCCAGACTCCTCAGTCCATGTGGACTCTGAAATACTTCGTAATTCGTAAAAATCTGCAGTTGGTTAGGGACACCGGTGGTGGATCGCCGCATATAAATGGTGACGTTTTTCCTGAGGCTGACGCCCTTCCTTTGGCGGGCATTCTATAATTGCTTGAGAAAGGTCGCCGTCTTATGATTACGCAGAAATTGGCCCGGCATATTGCGTTACTGCGCATAGGTCGGCCGTCGCTTCACACCGTTACAGCCTTTTTCAAAACGCAGGCTCGCGTTCTGAGCATTCCCCTCTGCATGGTTGTGGCGAATGGCTCGGCAAGCGCATCGACGGCGAACACGACGTTCAATGTGACGGCCAATGTCGTGTCGAGTTGCCAGATTTCGGCGACCGCGCTGACGTTCGGAACCTATACCGGGGCCCAAACCGACGCGACCTCGACGATCACCGCGACCTGCACGGATACCACCGCCTACACCATCGGCGTCAGCGCAGGCTTGGGCACGGGGGCGACCGTAACGAACCGGTACATGAACGGCCCCAGCGTCGATGTGCTCGCCTATGCCGTCTATCGCGACAGTGCGCGTACCAATAGCTGGGGCACGACGATCGGCACGGACACGGTCTCGGGCACCGGCAACGGCGGCGCTCAGGCCATTACCGTTTATGGGCGCCTTGCAGCGGGTCAATTGCCCGTCCCCGGAGCCTATTCGGATACTCTGACCGCAACGATCACCTACTGATGGCCCGGGGAAGTGTTATTCGCGTCGAGAGGCTTCGTCGCTGGTCGATGGCGGGCGGATACGGGATCGTCCTGGCAACGTGCGTCGCCCCGCTTCAGGCACAATCCCTGTCGGTGAGCCCGGTCACGTTCAATCTTGCCGCCTCGCAACAGGCGACGAGCCTGACGGTTCGCAACGATGGCGCTGAGGAAACGGTGGTCCAGATCCGGCCCTTCGCCTGGACGCAACAGCCCGACGATGTCCTCACACCGGCCGACGATGTGGTCGTCAGTCCCCGCATCGTGACGATCCCACCCCGTTCGAACCAGGTCTTCCGTGTCCTCGTGCGGCATAAGGCGACGTCCAAGGAACTGACGTACCGATTGATCCTCGATCAGATCCCGCGCGCGTCCGATGCCGGTTCCGTGCGTATGGTCCTGCGCATTTCCATGCCGATCTTCGTCGAGCCCGTCGCTCCGGCGAACCCCGGCGTTCGATTTCGGCTGGCGCGCCGGGACGGTGACACGGTGCTCGTGCTCGAAAATCCGGGAGCGCGCCATGAGACGCTGCGCAACGTTGTCCTGCGCGACACGAACGGCCCGCCGATCGCCATCAAGAACGGTGGCTCACCCTATCTGCTGGCTGGCGCGACGCGGGAACTTCCGGTCCAGGACATGCCCATCCAAGCCGCCGCGGATGGCCGCTATCGACTGACGATGGAGGGCGGAAAGGGCCCCATCACCGTTGCCCTCGCGCGGTAGCGGGGACGGGACCGTGCGATGCGCGCCAAAGCCCTCCGATCGACCTGTCGATTTCTCCTGATGATCTGCCTCGCTGACCATGCCGGGGCCGCTCCCGCACCGACGCTGCTGGAGGTCTGGATCAATGGGCGCCCGACCGGGAAAATCGGCGAGTTTGTTCTGCGCGGCGACGGACTGGCGGCAACCCCCAAGGAACTCGCGGAACTCGGCCTTTCCCCGCGCACCACGCCCGGCGATGAACTTGCGGACATCGTCGCCGACCGTGATTTTCGGTGGCACGTCGACCAGGCTACAGGCCGACTCTACGTGACCGCCTCCGAGGGGCGTTTGGTGAGAACGACGATCTCGGCCGCTGCCGATCCTGCCATGGCCGGAGCGGTGGAGAGCGGGACCGGTTCCACGCTGAACTACGATACGACAGCGACCGGCGATGCTCGTCGCCAGGCCTTTTCCGCGTACCTCGATACACGCGTCTTTTCAGGCCATGGGGTTGCGGCTGGTCAGGCCTTGATGACCGCATTCCGTTCGGGGACGACGACGACCTATCGCGCGACCAGGCTCGATTTCAACTACACCGTTTCGCTGCCCGACCGCCTGCTGCGGCTCAGGCTGGGCGACTTCATAACGTCGGGAGCGGACTCGCAACGGGCGATCCGGCTCGGCGGCATTCAATTCGGTTCGGACTTCGCGCTGCGACCCGACCTGATCACGATGCCGCTGCCCGATTTTCGTGGCAACGCGGTCGTCCCCACCATCGCCGACATCCTTGTGAACGACACATCCGCGATATCCCTGCCTATCGGCGCTGGTCCCTTCGAGATCCGCAACGTGCCGGTGCAGACGGGCAGCGGCAAAGTCTCGCTGAACCTCCAGAATTCCCTGGGACAATCCGTCAGGACGACGGTGGCCTATTATGCAAGCAATGCTCTGCTGGCACCGGGGTTGCACACGTTCGCTGTCCAGGCTGGCGTGATCCGGCATCAATTCGGGAGCCAGAGCAACGCCTACGGACAGCTCGCGGCGAGCGGCAGCTACCGCTGGGGCGTATCGCCACGGCTGACGGCGGCGCTCTATGCCGAAGCAACCCGCAACGCGGCGCTCATCGGGTCGGGCGTGTCGGTAAACTTGGCCAACCTGGCAATCGCCACGGGTGATTGCGCGGCGAGCAGCGGGCGGGACGGGAACGGCGTGCGCTGTGTCGCGCAAATCGAACACCGCGACTCACTGGTGTCGCTCAGGCTGTCCCATGGGTTTGCGACGAAGGACTTTCGCGACAACGCGGCAAGCGATGGCTATCCTGCCATTCGCCAGCAGACCGACGCCAGCATTGCGCTTGCAATGGGTCCGGCCGGTACGATGTCCCTCGGCTATACCGCACTCGATCAGGCAGGCGACGTCGCCTGGGGAAGGCTGAAGGGCGCGCCGGCGATGTTTGGCCGCGGCTCCGCGGTCCGTCTGGCGTCCGTCACCTACAGCGTGCAGCGGGGACCGGTATCGATCTACGCGAACGGCTCGCATGACACCACCGCACGCGGCGGCCGCAGCATCATGTTCGGCCTGTCGCTTCCCTTCGGACGACGCAATCAGGCGAGTGTTGATCGGCAGATGCAAGGCGGCCGCTGGCAAAGTCAGCTGCAGGCGGCGCGCGGCACGAGTGAGGCCGATTCATGGGGCTATCAGGCGGCAATCGGACGCGGCGCGATCGACAGCCAGTTTGTCGAAGTACAACATCGGTCCCGCATCGGATGGCTGGCCGCCGGGATCGATCGGACCAACGGTGCAACGACGATCCGTGCCCAGGCGCGCGGGTCCGTGTCCGCGATCGATGGCTCGGTATTCCTGTCGAATACTATCAACGACAGTTTCGCGATTGTCGACACGCAGGGTCTGGCAGGTGTTCGGGTGTTGCACGAAAACAGGGTCGCCGGCCGAACCGATCGGTCGGGCAAGCTGATGGTGACCGACCTGCGGTCGTTCCAGGTCAATCACCTCGCCATCGAGCCGACCGATCTGCCGCCCGATGCCGTGATCGCAACCGGGGAACGCGATGTCCGGCCACAGGACCGGGCAGGCGTCGTGCTCAGGTTTCCGATCAAACGACCAAATGGCGCAGTGCTGGTCCTGGTCGACGCAAGCGGTAGACCCCTTCCACCGGGAAGCACCGTCACGCTGGAAGCGTCCGGGGCGACGTTTCCCCTGGGCTTTGACGGGGAGACCTTCGTCGAGGGGCTCGACCAGCACACCGTCCTGAACGTCGCGCGCCCCGACGGCACGCGCTGCCGTGTCGGACTGTCCGTCACTGCGCGGGACCGGGGTCTCGCCCGGCTTGGCCCGTTTTCCTGTGTCGAGACAGCCCCGTGATCGCCCGCGTGCTGTTCGCGCTCTTCTGCCTCGCGATACCGGCTGTCGCGGATGCGGGATGCTCGGTATCGGCGAGCGGGATCGCGTTCGGGAACTATGACGGGTCTGCCACGTCGCCGGACGACGCGACGGGCACGATCACAATCAACTGCTTCATACTCTCCGGTCTCGGCGGGTACACGATCGCGCTCAGCCCGGGACGAGACGGCAGCTATACGGCGCGACGCATGATCTCTGGAACGGCGACCTTGCCCTATCAGCTTTATGCGGATCCGGCACGAACGCAGATCTGGGGCGACGGGTCGGGCGGGAGCTCCACCGTGCGGTCCTTCGATATCATCCCGTTGCTTGGCGGGAGCTCGACCTACCAGATTTACGGAAGGATCCCCGCCAATCTCTCGCCCCGCCCCGGAGCCTATAATGATACGATTGTAATTACGGTAAGTTATTGATCTATCACATATTTACGACTTTTGAACAGACGTCCGATCTCGGGAAGGGTCAGGCGACTAAACCCGTAGCCCATCGTCAGAACGAACGGCAGTTCACGGCAATCGCCGCCCGAAAGCGGACGGGCGGATTTTCACCGCTTTTACCGTTCAGCTCTGAGCATAGGCCGTACGCAATACAGGGGCGCGGCCTAACGCGACATAAACCACGGCCAGCGATATCCGCGGAAATCGTGAGGTGGCGTTCGGCTTCAAGCACGCGCGCTTTCGGGGAGCGGTTATGGGAACCCGACGATTTAATTGGAACTTTGGTTTTATATCAAAAGGGTGGTGGCGGAGCGGGAGGGATTCGAACCCTCGATACGCTTTTGACGTATACTCACTTTCCAGGCGAGCGCCTTCGACCACTCGGCCACCGCTCCGCATTGCTCTGGAACGCGCCTGCTAGAGCGGGTTTGGCTGCGGCGCAAGCGATTGCGTCATGCGCGGCACTCGGGCAGTCTCACGGCGATGATCACCGCCCTACTCGCCGCCGCCCTCGCCCAAGCCACGCCGGTGCCGACACCGCTGCCGTCCGATCCGGTCGCGGCGGACTGGGTCGCGGTGCCCGATGACGAGATTCTCGTCTTCACGCTGGCGAACGGGCACGGCTTCACGCTCCGGCTCGCACCTGCCTATGCGCCGGCGCATGTCGCCAACATCCGCGCGCTCGCCCGCGCGCGCTGGTGGGACACCGCGACCAGCGTCTACCGCGTCCAGGACAATTACGTCGCGCAATGGGGTGATGCGACCGAGAAGAAGCCGCTCGTCCCCGGCGTCGCGGACGTGATCGCCGCCGAATATGACATGCCCGGGCCGACCGCGATCGTGCGGCTCGCCAAGCGCGATCCCTATGCCGAATGGGCGGGCTACAGCGCGGATGGCTGGCCGCTCGCCGGGTCGGGCGCGCGGCAATGGCTGCCGCATTGCTACGGGATGGTCGGCGTTGCGCGTGATCTGGCGCCTAGCGTCGGCAGCGGCGCCGAACTCTACACCGTTATCGGCCATGCGCCGCGCGCGCTCGACCGCAACATCGCGGTCGTCGGGCGGGTAGTCGACGGGATCGAGTGGCTGTCGTCGCTGCCGCGCGGGACGGGCGAGCTCGGCTTCTACGCCACGCCTGCCGAACGCAGCCCGATCGTCTCGGCACGGCTGGCGAGCGACCTGCCCGCCGCCACCCGCCCGCACTTCCAGTACCGCGGGGCGCGCAACCCGCGCTTCACCGCCTGGATCGCGGGGCGCGAGAACCGGACGCCGCCGTTCTTCACGGTGCCGGCGGGCGGTGCGGACATCTGCAACGCGCTCCCGCCGGTCCGCCGCACGCCGGGTTAGGCGTTGCCCTGCAACGTGCGGATGATCGCGGAGAAGTCGAGTCCGCCCTGCCCGGCCTCGGCGAACGCCTCGTAGCGCTCGGCGGCCTTGGCCCCCATCGGCGTGTCGGCGCCGACATCCTGCGCCGCCGCCATCGCGAGCCTCAAGTCCTTGAGCATCAAGGCCGCCGCGAACCCGCCCTGATAGTCGTGGTCGGCGGGCGTGTCGGGGCCGATCCCCGGGAGCGGCGCATAGCTCGTCATCGACCAGCTCTGCCCCGACGAGACGCTGGCGATATCGTAAAAGGCCTGTGCGTCGAGCCCGAGCTTGTCCGCGAGCACGAACGCCTCGCAGGTCGCGATCATCGTCGCGCCCAGGATCATGTTGTTGCAGATCTTCGCCGCCTGCCCCGCGCCGTTCGCGCCGGCATGGATCACCGCCTTGCCCATCGCCGCTAGGATCGGCTCGGCGCGCTCGAACGCCGCCGCCGAACCGCCGACCATGAAGGTGAGCGTGCCCGCATTGGCAGCGCCGATCCCGCCGGAGACGGGCGCGTCGACCGCCGCGAGCCCCTTGGCCTGCGCGGCGTCGGCGACCTGCTTCGCGGTCGCGACGTCGATCGTCGAACAGTCGATCAGGATCGCGGTCGGGCCCGCGACGCCGAACAGCGCGTCATACACCTCGGCGACGTGCTTGCCCGCGGGCAGCATCGTCACGATCGCCTCCGCCCCGTCCGCGGCCTCGGCGGCGGAGTCGACGGGGAGGCAGCCCGCCGCCTTTGCCTTGGCCAGCGCGTCGGCGCTCAGGTCGAACGCGTGGACGTCATGGCCGTTCTTCGCGAGGTTCGCGGCCATGCCGCCGCCCATGTTGCCGAGCCCGATGAATCCGATGCGTGCCATGTTCTCTCTCCTAAATCTGCCGCGGCGACTGTGCCGCTCGCGCACCAACCCCGCCATTCGCGACTACGTCCCGCACGCCCCAACCCCGTCATCCTGACGAAAGTCAGGATCCAGAGCCAGGAACGACCCCGCCAGTAACCCTGGATCCTGACTTTCGTCAGGATGACGGGCAGCGACGATGACGGGTGGCCGCGCTACTTGCCCGTCCAGGCCCCCGCGCGCTTCTCAACGAACGCGGCCATGCCTTCGCTCTGGTCCGCGGTGCCGAACAGGCCGTGGAACAGCCGCCGCTCGAACTGGACGCCGTGCGACAGGCTCGTCTCGAACGCCGCGTTGACCATTTCCTTGTTCGCCAGCACCGCCAGCGGCGCCATCGCGGCGATGGTGGCTGCGGTCTTCACCGCCTCCTCGACCAGCTCGTCGGCGGGGATGATCCGCGAGACCAGCCCTGCGCGCTCGGCCTCGACCGCGTCCATCATCCGCCCGGTCAGCACCATCTCCATCGCCTTGGCCTTGCCGACCGCATGCGTCAGCCGCTGCGATCCGCCCATGCCAGGCGAAACGGCGAGCTTGATCTCGGGCTGGCCGAACTTGGCGGTGTCGGCGGCGAGGATGAAGTCGCACATCATCGCGACCTCGCAACCGCCGCCCAGCGCATAGCCCGCGACCGCGGCGATGATCGGCTTGCGCGTCCGCGTCACCTGCTCCCAGCCCGCGAAGAAGTTGCTCGCATACATGTCGGCAAAGCCCTGGCTCTGCATCTCCTTGATGTCCGCCCCCGCCGCGAACGCCTTGGCCGAACCGGTCAGCACCGCGCAGCCCTGCGACGAATCCGCATCGAACGCAGCGAACGCGGCGATCAGGTCGGCGAGCACCTGCGAATTGAGCGCGTTGAGCGCCTGCGGGCGGTTGAGCGTGACGAGCGTCACCGCACCGCGCTGCTCGACGAGGATCGTTTCGTAATCGGCCATGTCAGTCTCCTGTTCCGTCACCTCAGCGAACGCTGGGGTGACGTGCTCTATGTTCAACCCGGCGTCCACGCCTCGGCAGCTGGCAACGGCGCGAAGATCTGGTCGATCACATGATCGCTCACCGCCTCGGGCGTTGCCGGATCCCAGCGCGGCGCATTGTCCTTGTCGACGATCACCGCGCGCACGCCCTCGATGAAGTCATGCCGCTGCACGACATGCGCGCCGACCGCATATTCCTGTTTCATCTCGTCTGCGAAACTCGCCATCGCCGCGCCCTCGTGAAGCAGCCGGAGCGACACCTTCATCGTCTGCGGCGACTTGGTTTTGAGCGTCGCAAGCGTCTTCGCGGCCCACTCACCACCATCGACGTCGAGCGCGGCATAGATTTCCTCGAGCACATCGGACGCGAACAGCCGGTCGATCTCGTCACGATGCGTCATAATCTCGGCATCGTCGGGTACGTCGGACGACCCTTCGAGTATGACGTCGATCTCGCGGGGACGCTCGACGATCCAGTCCTTCACGCTCTCGAGCTTGGCGCTCGTCAGATAATGCGTCGCCAGCCCCAGCGCCAGGCAATCGGCGCCGTTGATCCGGTGCCCGGTCAGCGCGAGATACTGCCCGATCCGCCCTGGCAGCCGCGACAGATACCATCCCCCGCCGACATCGGGGAACAGCCCGATCCCCGTCTCGGGCATCGCGAACTTCGTGTTCTCCGTCGCGACGCGGTACGTGCACGGCAAGGCGAGCCCGACGCCGCCGCCCATCGTGATCCCGTCCATGAACGCGACGATCGGCTTGGCATAGACGAACAGCCGGTGGTTCATCCGATACTCGGCGTGAAAGAACGCGCGCGCTTCGGCGCCGTCGCCGGCTCCCGACGCGGCGAGCATCCGGATATCGCCCCCGGCGCAGAACCCGCGCCCCTCGGCATGATCCACGATGATCGCCTCAACTGACGCATCCCCGCGCCACGCCTCGAGCGCCTCCAGCACGCCTTCGCACATCGCCAGATTGAGCGCGTGCAACGCCTTGGGCCGGTTCAGCCGAATCCGGCCGACAGGCCCTTCATTCTCGACGATCAGATCATCGGTCACGCGATCACCTCCCGGGCATCATCTCCGCGCCTCCGCGCCTCCGCGCGAACAAAACTTCTTTTCACGCGGAGGCGCGGAGACGCGGAGTGGAAGGCATAGCGATCGCTGCGCGGGCTCATTGCCGGGTCAGCTCGCGGCCGACGATCATGCGCATGACCTGGTTGGTACCCTCGAGGATCGAATGCACACGCAGGTCGCGCCAGAAGCGTTCGATCGGGTAATCCTGCAGATACCCGTAGCCGCCGTGCAGCTGCAACGCGCGGTCGACCACCGACGAGCCGGTGTCCGTCGCCAGCCGCTTCGCCATCGCCGCGAACTTGGTCTTGTCGGGCGCGTTCGCCGTGACCTTGGCCGCCGCCATGTAGAGCAGCGCGCGCGCCGCCTCGAGTTCGGTCGCCATGTCGGCCAGCATGAACTGCGTGTTCTGGAAGTCCGCGATCGGCTTGCCGAACTGCTTGCGGTCGCGCGTATAGGCGATCGCCTCGTCGAGACACCGCTGCGCGCCGCCGAGCGAGCACGCACCGATGTTCAGCCGCCCGCCGTCGAGCCCCATCATCGCGATCCGGAAGCCCTCGCCCTCGCCGCCGACCATGTTGGCGCCCGGCACACGGACGCTGTCGAAGATCACCTGCCGCGTCGGCTGCGAATGCCAGCCGAGCTTCTTCTCGTTCGCGCCGAACGACACGCCGGGCATGTCTTTCTCGATCACCAGGCAGGAAATGCCCTTGGGCCCCTCCTCACCAGTGCGGACCATGGTGACGTACACCTCGTTCTCGCCTGCGCCCGAGATGAACTGCTTCGATCCGGTCACGATCCAGTCGTCGCCGTCGCGCACCGCGCGCGTCTTCAGCGCGGCGGCGTCCGACCCCGAGCCCGGCTCGGTCAGGCAATAGCTCGCCAACCGGTCCATCGTCACCAGATCGGGAAGATACTTGTCCTTCACCGCGGCCGAGCCGAACCGGTCGATCATCCACGCCGCCATGTTGTGGATGCTGATGAACGCGCTCGTCGACGGACACCCATACGACATCGCCTCCATGATCAACGCGGCTTCGAGGCGCCCGAGCGCGATGCCGCCGCTCTCCTCGCTGACATAGATCGCCGCGAAACCGAGCTCGGCCGCCGCCTTGATCGTGTCGCGCGGGAAGATGTGCTTCTCGTCCCAATCGGCCGCATGCGGGGCGATCCGGTCGGCGGTGAAGCGGCGCGCGAGCTCCTGGATCTCGCGCTGGTCGTCGGTGAGGTCGAACTGGTTGGTCACGAGGAAACTCCATCAATACCGGCGCCTGGCGTCAATCCGACCAGATCCCATCTGTTGCCGTACAGGTCCGCGAATACGACGACCGATCCATACGGCTCGTTGCGCGGCTCTTCGAGAAAATGCACGCCCCGAGCTTTGAGCGTCGCGTACGCGCTGCTGAAATCGTCGGTATGCAGAAAATAGCATACGCGTCCGCCGCCGGCCCGGCCAATCGCGGCCGACTGCTCGTCGTTGATCGCTTTTGCCAGCAGCAGGTCGGAACCGCCGCCGGGGGCAGCGACACGGACCCAACGCTTGCCGCCACCGAGATCGGTATCCTCGACCAGTGAGAAGCCGAGCATAGTGACGAAATACGCAATGGCCTCGTCATAGTCGCGGACGACCAAGGCAACCGACGCGAGCCGCATCACCCCATCGTCGGAATGACGAACGCGTCGTTGTTCCGCGCCGGACCGCCATCTTCCGCCATCGCCGGCAGCGCGGACCCATCAGGCCAGCGCTGCGTGATCGTCTTGACCTTGGTCCAGAACTTCACGCCCTCCATGCCGTGCTGGTTGGTGTCGCCGAACGCCGAACGCTTCCAGCCGCCGAACGTGTGATACGCCACCGGCACCGGGATCGGCACGTTGATGCCGACCATGCCGACGTTAACCCGCGCCGCGAACTCGCGCGCGGCGTGGCCGTTGCGCGTGAAGATCGCGACGCCGTTGCCGTACTGATGCTCGCTAGGCAGCCGCACCGCCTCCTCGAAATCCTTCGCGCGGACGATCTGCAACACCGGCCCGAAGATCTCCTCCTTGTACGCCGACATCTCCGTGGTGACGTGATCGAACAGCGACGGCCCGATGAAGAACCCCTTCTCATGCCCCTGCAGCTCGAACCCGCGCCCGTCGACGACCAGTTCCGCACCCTCGTCGACACCCGTCTGGATCCAGTTCTCGATCCGGCTGCGATGCGCCGCGTTCACCACCGGGCCGTAATGCGCGTCATTGTCGGTCGAAACACCCACGCGCAGCGCGGCGATCGCCGGGATCAGCTTCTCACGCAAAGCAATCGCCGTCTTCTCGCCGACCGGCACCACCACCGGCAATGCCATGCACCGCTCGCCAGCGCTCCCGAACGCTGCGCCCGACAGATCGGCGACGACCTGGTCGAGATCCGCGTCGGGCATGACGATGCCGTGGTTCTTCGCCCCTCCCATCGCCTGGACGCGCTTCCCCGCCTCGACGCCGCGACGGTAGACGTAATGCGCGATGTCGGACGAGCCGACGAAGCTGACCGCACTGATCGCCGGATGATCGAGGATAGCGTCGACCATTTCCTTGTCGCCGTGGACGACCTGGAAGATCCCCTCGGGCAGCCCCGCCTCGAGGAACAGCTCGCCGAGGCGTACCGGTACCGACGGATCGCGCTCGGACGGCTTCAGGATGAACGCGTTGCCCGTCGCGATCGCGACGCCGCTCATCCACAGCGGGATCATCGCCGGGAAGTTGAACGGGGTGATGCCAGCACCGATGCCGAGCGGCTGGCGCATCGAATAGACGTCGATCCCAGGCCCCGCGCCCTGCGTGTATTCGCCCTTGAGAATGTGCGGGATCCCGCAGCAGAACTCGATCACCTCGAGCCCGCGCTGTATATCGCCCTTCGAATCCGCGATCACCTTGCCGTGCTCGGACGACAGCAGCCGCGCGAGCTCGTCCATGTTCGCTTCGACGAGCCGCTTGAACTCGAACATCACGCGCGCGCGGCGCTGCGGGTTGGTCGCTGCCCAGCCCGGCTGCGCCTTGTGCGCGGCGGCGACTGCCCGGTCGAGGTCGGCCTGCGTGCCGAGCGTCACGCGCGCCTGGATCTCGCCGCTATTGGGATCGAACACGTCACCTGTGCGCCCGCCGCCGGAGGGTGGCCCGCCCGCAGTGCCGCCTGCGATCAGATGCTCGATGGTGCGAACGGTCATGGCGCCTCTCCTTGTTTTGCGGCCTCTACACCACCGCATCCCGCACGACACAAGCGATAGACTTGCAGGCGCTAGCTGTATATTTGCAGCCAGCATGGACTGGAGCGACCTTCCGATCTTCCTTGAAGTCGCCCGCGCGCAGCAGCTTGGGCGCGCCGCGGCGAGCCTCGGCGTCGATGCGACGACGGTCGGCCGCCGCCTCCGTCGGCTCGAGACCGCGGTCGGCCAGCGGCTGTTCGAACAAGGCCCCGATGGCCAGATCCTGACCAGCGCCGGCGAAGACCTGCTCGCGCGCGCGACCGCGATGGCGGCGATCGCGTCGGACATCCGCACCCCGCCCGCGGGCCGGACCGAGGTCGACGGCACGATCCGCGTCAGCGTCGCCGAAGGGTTCGGCACCTGGTTCGTCAGCCGGCATCTCGGCACGCTCGCGCAGGCGCATCCGAAACTCGCGGTCGATCTCGTCGCGACCAGCGGCTTCCTCAACCCGACCCGGCGCGAGACCGACGTCGCGGTCCTGCTCGCACGCCCGCGCCGCGGTCCGCTGCGGACGCGCAAGCTCACCGACTATACGCTGCGGCTCTACGCATCGGCAGAGCATCTCGCGGCGAACGGTCCGGTGCACGGCATCGCCGACCTGCGCGACCGGCGGATGATCGGCTATGTCCCCGACATCGTCTATGCGCCCGAGCTGCGCTATCTCGACGAGATCCCGGGTGTCCGCGACCCGGTGCTGCGTTCGTCGAGCATCAACGCGCAGGCGCACATGATTGCGGCGGGCGCGGGGATTGGCGTGCTCCCGTGCTTCATCGGCGAAGCCTATCCCGGGCTTGTCGCGATCCTCCCCGACATCCGCATCAGCCGCGCCTTCTGGCTGGTGACGCACCAGGACACCGGCCGCTTCGACGCGATCCGTGCTTTTACCGACTGGCTGGTGGCGCTGGTCGGCCGCGAGCGCGCGGTGCTGGTCGCCGACTAGGGCTGACGCGGCTCGCGCGAAAGAATCGCCTCGATCCGCGCGAGCGCCAACTTGATCTCCTCCTGCTCGGCATGGGTGAAGGCGTCGCTGTCGACGATCATCTTGGCCGCCATTTTCGCGGTCAGCAGCGGCACGAGGAACAGCGGCACCGCATGCATCAGCGCGACCGCGACGATCTTGCCCCCCATCGTCACCGGAAACACGTCGCCATAGCCGATCGTCATCGCGGTCACGAACGACCACCAGATGCCGACATCGACCGGCTTGCCCTCGAACGTCGCAAACAGCGCCGCGCAGATCAGGATAGTCGAGACATAGCCGACGATCAGGATCGGCAAGGCCTGGATGAACGGCCGCCACGATCCCTTTGCCCTGCGCGCCATGATACCCCCCGGTTGTTTCGGCACATCATCCAGTAAGCGGCCGACATTTCAAGCGGTACGCACGCGGCTGATCGATCACGAACCCGATTGCCCCCGCGCGACAATTGCGCCTAGCTTGGCCGCATCCTCTTCCGGAGCGTTTCATGACCCTCAAGCTCGTCCTTCTTGCCTCGATCGCGCTCGCCACCGTTTCGTCGGCGCAGGTGCCCCAGACTGTTTCTGACAAGACTGCCCCCGCCGGCGGCGACGTGCCCGCCAAGTTCGTCCCCGCCACCGCCAACCGCGACTACGTCAAGCGCGAGGTGATGGTCCCAATGCGTGACGGGACGAAGCTCTACACCGTAATCGTCTATCCCAAGGGGCTGACCAATGCGCCGATCGTGCTGACGCGCACGCCCTATGACGCCAAGTCGCGCGCGACGCGGATGGACAGCCCGAGCATCCTCTCGACGTTGCCGCTCGCCGACGAGATGTTCGTCAAGGGCGGGTATATCCGCGTCTATCAGGACGTCCGCGGCAAATATGGCTCGGAGGGCGAGTATGTCGTCACGCGCCCGGTGATCGGCCCGCTCAACCCGACCAAGGTCGATCATGTCACCGACGCCTATGACACGATCGACTGGCTGGTGAACAAGGCGAACCTGCCCGAATCGAACGGCCGCGTCGGCATGATCGGGTCGTCCTATGAGGGCTTCACCGTCGTCATGGCGCTGCTCAACCCGCACCCTGCGCTCAAGGCCGCGGTGCCCGAAAGCCCGATGATCGACGGCTGGATGGGCGACGACTGGTTCCATTACGGCGCCTTCCGCCTCGCCAACATAGCCTGGCTCGGCGGCCAGACCGGGTACAAGGGCGCGGGCAAGGCGCCACCGACGGGCGGCTATGACGATTACGAAAATTTCCGCCGCATCGGCTCGGCGGGCGACTGGGCCAAGGCGTCGGGCTACGACCAGCTTCCCTATTGGCAGCGCATGGTCGCACATCCCGCCTATGACGCATTCTGGCAGGGCCAGGCGCTCGACAAGTTGCTCGCCGCCAACCCTTCGAACGTGCCGACGCTCTGGGAACAGGGGCTATGGGATCAGGAGGACATGTACGGCGCGATCACCGCGTGGGAGGCGCTGAAGGCGAAGGGCAAGATGGGTAACAACCATCTCGTCATGGGTCCGTGGCGGCACAGCCAGGTCAATCGCGACGGCCGCAGCCTCGGCCCGTTCCAGTGGGACGGCGACACGGCGCAGCAGTTCCGCGAACAGATGGTGCTGCCGATGTTCGACCAGTATCTGAAGGACGGCCCCGCGGTCACGCTGCCCGCCGCCGCGATCTACAACACCGGCGAGAATCACTGGGACAAGCTCTCGACCTGGCCACTCGCCTGCGAGAGCGGCTGTGCCGCGCCGCTTAAGCCGATCTACCTCGGCGCAGAGGGCGGGCTGGGCTTCACCAAGGCGGCGAGCGGCGGCGACAGCTATGTCTCCGACCCCGCCAAGCCCGTCCCGCATCTGCCGAGGCCGGTCAATTTCGGCGACGGCCGCTGGGGCGACTGGCTGGTCAGCGACCAGCGCGGCGTCGATGGCCGCACCGACGTGATGACCTACACGACCGAGGTGCTGACGACCCCGGTGCGCGTGTCGGGCGCACCGATCGCGGACATCTATGCCAAGACGACCGGCACCGATGCCGACTTCGTCGTCAAGGTGATCGACGTCTATCCCGACGAGGTCGCGAGCGATCCGAAGATGGGCGGCTATGAACTGCCGATCAGCCTCGACATCTTCCGCGGCCGCTACCGCGACAGTTTCGCCAAGCCGAGTGCGATTCCTGCCGGCAAGACGCAGCGCTACAAGTTCCGCCTGCCGACCGTGAACCACGTGTTCCAGCCGGGTCACCGGATCATGGTGCAGGTCCAGTCGAGCCTGTTCCCGCTCTACGACCGCAACCCGCAGACCTTCGTCCCCAACATCTTCCTCGCGAAGAAGGCGGACTACAAGAAGGCGACGGTAACGATCGAACGCGGCGGCGCGACGGCCAGCGCGGTGTGGCTGCCGGTGGTCGCGGTCGACCAGTCGGCCGTGCTGGCGAAGTAAGCCCCCCGCCCCACCACCGTCATTCCCGCGAAGGCGGGAACCCAGACTGGCTGACCTCAAGGCTTTGTTACTGAGGCCAGCCAGTCTGGATCCCCGCCTTCGCGGGGATGACGGGTAAGGGCCTAGGCGATAACCGGCGCAGGCCCGAACAGCCCCGCCTGGTAATCGCGGATCGCCTCGCCGATCTCCTCGCGCGTCGTCATCACGAACGGCCCGTGCGCCACGACCGGCTCGTCGATCGGATCCGCATGGCCGAACACCAGCCGCACCGGACCTGACGCCGCGACCTCGACCGTATCGCCGTCCTCACCGAACGTGACGAGATGCCACGGCTCGACGACCGTACCGCCAACCTCGGGCCGCCCCTCGATCACATAGAAGAATACGCTGCGACCGCGCGGCGCAGGCAGTCTCACCTTGCCCCCGGCCGCCAGCTCGACCGTCATCATCGCGACTCCCGTCAGCGACTCAACCGGCCCCGCCTGCCCTTCAAACGTCCCCGCGATCACATTCACGACGCCGCCCTCGACCGCGACCACCGGAATATCCTCGCGTTGGAGCCCGGTATAGGCGGGCTTGGTCATCTTCAGCCGCCCCGGCAGGTTGACCCACAATTGCAGGATCTCGAGCGGCCCGCCGTCGCGCTTGAACGACGCGGGCGAGACCTCCGCATGGATCAGCCCCGATCCCGCGGTCATCCACTGCACCCCGCCCGCCTGCATCACGCTTTCGTGCCCACCGCTGTCGAGATGCGCCATTTCGCCGCTCAGGATGAAGCTGACCGTCTCGAACCCGCGATGCGGATGCGGCCCGAACGGCAGGCCGTTATTGCCGGGCCGATAGGTCTGCGGCCCATGATGGTTGAGGAATAGGAACGGATCGACTTGCGGCAGTTGCGGCCCCGGCAGCGGGCGCCGCGTGACGAGATCGGCGATGTCGTCACGCTGGGCGGGATAGGTCCGCAGCACGCGCCGCATCTCAGTTCGCCTCGCGCACGGCCGACGCGGGCCGTTCGATCTCCGCCAGCAGGGCGTCGATACCGCTCAACAGGAAGTCGAGCGTCGACGTGTCGCTCAGCCGCCCGTCGGCGATCTTCTCGTGAACCGCGCCGATCACCGATTGCGGCCGCAGCAGCGTGCGCGCGCCGATCGACGCCAGCGTCTCGTTCAACTGCGCCTGCGCCCGGGCGCCGCCGACCGCGCCCGGCGACGAGGTCAGTGTGAACACCGGCTTCCCCGTCAGGGTTGCCTTGCCATAAGGCCGCGACGCCCAGTCGAGCGCGTTCTTCAACACGCCGGGCATGCCGTGATTATATTCGGGCGACGCAATCACGATCCCGTCCGCCTCGCCGATCGCGGCGCGCAGTGCGGCGACCGTCTCGGGTGGCGTGTCGGTATCGGCATCCTGATCGTACATCGGGATCGCGTTGAGCGGGAAGATCCGCAGTGTCGCCTTGTCCCCCAGCGCATCGGCGAGCGAATTGAGGATCGCGGCGTTGAACGACTGGCGGCGCAGGCTGCCGGAAATACCAAGAAGGACGGGCATGCAGAAATCTCCTGTTGTCACACGCGAGCGCCGGGCGACGGCGGCGCGCAAATTCTTGGTAGGCAAATAGGCGACGGCACCGGCGCCCACCAGCGCAGGGTCGGCAACGCTGTGTTGCCCGGTTGGACGGCGATCAGGTCCAGTAGAGGATCCGCGCCTCGGGCAGGCGCGCCGCGATCTCGTCGGCGAAGAAGGTGCGCAACGCCCGCATCGTGTCCGCATCATAGACATATTTGACCGAGCCGAACTTGGTGCGCTTCTCGGTGCGGTTCGCCATGCCGAGATCGAGCGACGAGCCGGGATACCAGGTCTGCAGCACCGCCTTGGACCCGGGCGTGTAGCGATGCGTGATCAGCTCGATCGTGAGGTCCGGGATATCGCCGAGCACCTGCCCCGCCTGCGCGATCAGCTCGGCATAGGCGTCGCGCCATCCCTCCGCGGCGATGATCGGCGCGATCGTCAGCCCGACCTTGTACCCCGCATCCGCCATCCGGCGCAGCGCGACCAGCCGGGCTGCGACCGGGCTCGTGCCACCCTCGAACCGCGCATAGCCCGCCGGGTTGATCGAGGCGCGCATCCGCGTCCGCCCCGCGTGATCGAGCGCGAGCAATGGCTCGACCGCGTCGAACTTCGTCGTGAAGCGCAGCTGGACGTCCGCCTCCCACGCGCCGAAATGCGCGATCAGCGCGGACAGCGACCCGGTGACATGATCGATCGCGAGCGGATCGGTATAACAGGACGCCTCGAACGTCGTGCCCTCGTGCGCGCGCGTGGCGGAGCGCGAGGTGACCGTCCCCTGGCCGAGATGCGCGGGAAGCTCGGCCAGGATCTCGGGCAGGTTCGCATAGACCCGCGTGATCGGCGGCCCCTTAAGAGACCCCGCGAGATAGCAATAGCCGCAATGCGCAGGGCACCCTTCGGCGAGATCGATTCGCCAGTCGGCGCTCGGCGCGATCGGCTGCAACCGGCGTTTCGACGGCGGGGCGACGACCAGCGCCAGCGTCGCCTTTGCCTGTGCATATTGCTGCCGGGGATCGTCGGGCAGGTCGAGGCGAAGACGATCGCTCGGCAGCGTCGTCACCGCCACGTCCAGCGCATGCGCCCGCGCGACGATCTGTTCGCCATGGTCCCAGAGGAGCGACGAAGGCGTCGCGAGGAGGCGCCGCGGCACCCAGAGGCGGGAGGAAGAGGGCGACACCATCGCACCATAACGCCCGCCCCACGCCAAGCGTTGCGGCTATTTGACCGGCCGCTTCTCGAGTTTGCGCGCGAGCGTCCGCCGGTGCATCCCGAGCTGCCGAGCGGTCTCCGATATATTGAACCCGGTTTCCGCCAGCGTCGCGTGGATCCGCTCCCATTCGAGCGTCTTGATCGTCGCGCGGCGTTCGGTCACCGCGGTGTCGACCTTGCCCTCGGTCCGGTCGAACGCCGCCTCGATGTCGTCGGTGTTGGACGGCTTGACCAGATAATGCGAGGCGCCAAGCTTGATCGCCTCGACCGCGGTCGCGATGCTCGCAAAGCCGGTCAGCACGACGACGAGAATATCGGGATCATGCGCGTGCAGCGTCTGGACGCAGACCAGCCCGGATGCCCCGCCGAGCTTCAGGTCGACCACCGCATATTGCGGCACGTCGTCGGCGAGCAGCACGACCAGATCCTCATGGCTCGCCGCAAGCCGGACCGCATAGCCACGCCGCTCGAACGAGCGTTTCAGCGTGCGCGCAAACGTCTCGTCGTCCTCGACGATCACGAGGCGCTTGACCGGAGGGATATCGGGCTCGCTCATTCGTCACGCTCCAGAGCGATCGCCGCCAGCGGCAGCATCAACGTCACTTCCGCACCACCCGTCTCGCGGTTGGCGACCGCCACGCTGCCCCCCAACTTGCGCATCGCATTGACCGCGAGGAACAGGCCGAGGCCATGGCCGGGATCGCGCTTGCTCGACTGATAGGGCTTGCCGAAGCTCGCCAGCTTGTCGCGCGTGAACCCCGGCCCGTGATCGCGCACGATCAACGCCAGATGATCGCCCGACCGCTCGCCCGAAAACCCGACCCAGGCGGGCGATGCTTCGGCGGCATTGTCGAGCACGTTGGCGATCACCTGCTTGAGCGCGGGATCCGATACGATCAGCGGGTCGTCGCCGAGCCGGCTGGTATAGTCGAACTCGACACCGGCGTGCAGCGCGCGCCAGTCCTCGACGATCGCGTCGAGGAAGACATGCAGCGGCACGACCTCGGGCGCCTCGCCGCGCGCCTCGCCCGCCGCGAGCAGGATGTTGGTGACGATCGTCTTGCACCGCTGGACCTCGGCTTGCATCTCGCCGATCTCCTCGAGCATCCCCGCATCTGTGACGAGCGCGGGCATCCGCTTCCAGTCGTTGAGGATGACCGCCAGCGACGCGAGCGGCGTGCCGAGTTCGTGCGCGGCACCCGACGCGAGCAGCCCCATGCGAACGATATGATCCTCCTCCGCCGCCTGCTGGCGCAGATCCGCCAGATGCTCGTCGCGGGCGCGCAGATTGCCCGTGATCCGCGTCATGAAAAGTACCAGCAGCGTCGCGACGAGCAGGAAATTGAGCAGCGACCCGACCGTGTAGAGCGCGAAATACTCGCCCGCATAATCGGTTGGCAGGGCAAGCGGACGATACCGGATCGTCAGCAGCGCGAAACACCCGCCCGTCACCCCGACGATCGCCCAGCTCGACCAGCGATCGAGCAGCACCGCGCCCAGCACGACCTGCAACAGATACAGCGCGATGAATGGGTTGGTCGCGCCGCCACTGAGGTAGAGCTGGACGGTCAGCAACCCGACGTCGAGCAGCATCGCGAGCAGCAGCTGCGCATTCGCCCCGCGCTGCCAGCCATAGAGCCGCATGCTCGCGAGGTTCAGCGCGACAGACGCCGCCATCGCCATCAACATTGGCACCAGCGGCAGGTCGATCCCCAGCAGGAAGCGGACCGTCAGCACGGTGACCAGTTGTCCCGCCACCGCGATCCAGCGCAGCGTGACCAGCTGCCGCATGTTCGCATTGCCCGCCGCATCGGTATCCGCGCGCGCACGGCTGACCCAGGCCTGCCACCGCGAGGAGTCCATCGCCAATCTCATCGTGTCGTGCGCCGTCACGCGGTCCATCTCTCCTGCGACGCGCTCAACGCACGGCGTCGCCGGTCAGCGCTTATCACGACGACGATCGTGGCGCACGAACACGACGAAGCCGATCACCGTCATCGCGGCGAGGCCGAACCATGTCAGCATGTAGACGAGATGATTGTTCGGAAACGCGATGACGGTCTGGCCGCCGACCGGTGCGCCGTCCCCGACCTTGTCCGCGTCGATGAAATAGGGCGCCGCGCGGCCAAGGCCACGCGCGCCCGCGATCGCAGCCACGTCGCGCGAATACCACTTGTCGGTCGCGGGATCATTCTTGCGCAGGAAGCCACCGCCGGGTTCTGCGATCCGCAGATAACCCGTCACGGTCACCGTCCCGACCGGCCGCGCATAGGCGCCGCGCTGTTCGGGCGAGACATAGCCGCGGTTGACAAGAACATCGAAGCCCTGCGCGGTCCGCAGCGGCGTCATCACCCAATAGCCGCTGCCGAGCGCGGTCGCGGCGCGGACCAGCGTCGTGCGGTCATGCGCGAAGACGCCGCTCACCCGGATCCGGCGATACGCATCGCTGCTCGCCGTGATCGCCGGCCAGTATGCCGGGCCGGGTGGCGCGACCGGTGCGGCCTGCGACCGCGCGGCCACCTGCCGGATCAGGTCGAGCTTCCAGACGCGCCGTTCGACCTGCCACACACCCAGCGCGCAGAACCCGGCGAACAGCAGCAGCGCGATGAAGCCCGCCACCCAGATCGCCGGCCGCGGCCGGGCATGCCGTGTCATCACATATCTACCGCGGCCTGCATCGGCATCATGTTGGTGTTGAGGTGATACATGACCCAGATCGAGCCGCTGAGCGTGATCACGACGAGGATGATCGTGAAGATCAGCGCCATCATCGTCCAGCCATTCTCGGACTTCCCGTTCATGTGCAGGAAATAGATCATGTGGACGACGATCTGGATCACCGCGAACAGCATGATCACCAGCGCGGCGGTCGACGGATCCTTGAACGCGCCGGTCATCACGGCCCAGAACGGAATCGCGGTCAGGATGACCGAGAGGAAGAACCCCTTGAGGTAGCTCTTGCGCGTCCCGTGCGACGCGTGGTCGTAGCCATGCCCATGATCGTCATGAGCGTGGTCGGCATGCGCGTCGTGCGCGGTGGCGGGGCGGTCGGTCATCGCAGCGAACCCATCAGATAGACGAAGGTGAAGACGCCGATCCAGATGACGTCGAGGAAATGCCAGAACATGCTGAGGCACATCAGGCGGCGCTTGTTCGCGGCGATCAGGCCGTGCTTCTGCACCTGCACCATCAGCGTGACGAGCCAGATGAAGCCCATCGTCACGTGCAGGCCGTGCGTGCCGACCAGCGTGAAAAAGGACGACAGGAACGCGCTGCGGGTCGGACCCGCGCCCTCATGGATGAGGGTGGCGAACTCGTACATTTCGATCGACAGGAAGGCGAGGCCGAACAGCCCGGTAAAGGCCAGCCACATCTGCATGATGCGCTGACGCCCTTCCTCCATCGACAGCATCGCGAAGCCATAGGTGATCGACGAGAACAGCAGCATCGCAGTGTTCACCGCGACGAGCGGCAGCTCGAAGATTTCCTTGGGCGTCGGTCCGCCGGCATAGCTGGTGCCGAGCACGCCGTAAGCCGCGAACAGCACCGCGAAGATGAGGCAATCGCTCATCAGGTACATCCAGAAGCCCAGCATCGTGCTGCTGCCCTCGGGATGGTGATGCTCTTCGAGCTGGTAGAACGAGAGGGGCTCACCCTTCTCGTCCAGACCGTCCTTCTTCAATGATACCGAAGACATCGCGTCAGGCTCCCTGGGTCGCGAGCATGCGGGTGCGCGCGTCCTCGCTGGCGATCACGTCCTCGACCGGGATGTAGAAGTCGCGCTTGTAGTTGAAGGTGTGGAAGATCGTCGTGGCGAAGATCCCGACCAGCGTCAGACCCGCGAGCCACCACATGTACCAGATCATCGCGAAGCCGAAGGCGATGCTGAGCACGCCCAACACGACGCCGGTACCGGTGTTGCTCGGCATGTGGATCGCGCGAAAGCCGCTGACCGGCCGCTGATGCTTGCGGTCCTTCATGTCGTACCAGGCGTCCAGGTCATGGACGACGGGCGTGAACGCGAAGTTATAGTCGGGCGGCGGCGACGAGGTTGCCCATTCGAGCGTCCGGCCACCCCAGGGATCGCCGGTGTGATCGGCGAGCGCCTCGCGGTTGCGGATGCTGACGAAGATCTGGATCAGGAAGGCAGCGATGCCGACCGCGACCAGTGCTGCACCGAAGGCGGCGATGACGAACCAGATCTGCAGGTTCGGATCGTCGAAATAGCGCATGCGGCGGGTCACGCCCATCAGGCCGAGCACATAGAGCGGCATGAAGGCGAAGTAGAAGCCCGACACCCAGCACCAGAACGAGACCTTGCCCCACTTCTCGTCCAGCTTGAAGCCGAACGCCTTCGGGAACCAGTAGTTGATCCCGGCGAACATGCCGAACAGCGTGCCGCCGATGATCACGTTATGGAAATGCGCGACCAGGAACAGCGAGTTGTGCAGCACGAAGTCGGCAGGCGGCACCGCGAGCAGGACGCCGGTCATGCCGCCGATCGTGAAGGTCACCATGAAGGCGATCGTCCACATCATCGGCAGTTCGAACCGGATCCGCCCCTTGTACATGGTGAACAGCCAGTTGAAGATCTTGGCCCCGGTCGGGATCGAGATGATCATCGTGGTGATGCCGAAGAACGAGTTGACGCTCGCCCCCGACCCCATGGTGAAGAAGTGGTGCAGCCAGACGAGGTACGACAGGATCGTGATGACGAGTGTCGCATAGACCATCGAGCTGTAGCCGAAGAGGCGCTTGCCCGAGAAGGTCGAGGTGACCTCCGAGAAGATGCCGAACGCCGGCAGGACCAGGATGTAGACCTCGGGGTGACCCCAGATCCAGATCAGGTTGACGTACATCATCGGGTTGCCGCCCGCGTCGTTCGTGAAGAACGCGGTACCGATGTAACGGTCGAGCGACAGCATCGCGAGCACCGCGGTCAGCACCGGGAAGGCGGCGACGATCAGGATGTTGGTGCACAGCGCGGTCCAGGTGAAGATCGGCATCTTCATCATGCCCATGCCGGGCGCACGCATCTTGACGATGGTCGCGACCAGATTAACGCCGGACAAGAGTGTCCCGATGCCCGCGATCTGCAAGGCCCAGATATAATAATCGACCCCGACATCGGGCGAATAGGCGATCCCCGACAGCGGCGGCATCGCGAGCCAGCCGGTCCGCGCGAACTCGCCGATGAACAGCGACATCATGACGATCACGGCACCCGCCGCGGTCATCCAGAAGCTGAAATTGTTCAGGAACGGGAAGGACACGTCGCGCGCACCGATCTGGAGCGGGACGACATAGTTCATCAGACCCGTGACCATCGGCATCGCCACGAAGAAGATCATGATCACGCCGTGTGCGGTGAAGACCTGGTCATAGTGATGCGCGTTGAGATAGCCTTCGCTACCCCCGAACGCCATCGCCTGCTGCAGGCGCATCATGATCGCGTCGGAGAAGCCACGCAGCAGCATGACGATCGCGAGGATCATGTACATGATCCCAATCTTCTTGTGGTCGACGCTGGTGAACCACTGGTTCCACAGATAGCCCCACACCTTGAAATAGGTGAGCGCGGCCAGCAGCGCGGCGCCGCCGATCGCCACCATGCCGAACGTCGCGACGACGATCGGTTCATGCAGCGGCAGCGATTCCAGCGTCAGTCGGCCGAAGATCGTCTTCAATATGGAGTCTGACATGAGCTTTTCTCTAGCCGTTCGCGACGGGGCGCGAGCCCGGCATGGTTGAGGGGGTCAGCATGGTGTGATTGCGGTTGGCAGGCGAGCCGGGCGCGGCGTTGGCGCCGTCGCGTTTTATGTCGGCTGGCGCAGACCAGTGTTTCCCGCTCCCCTTTTCGTCGCCGTCCTTCATCAAGCCGCCCTCGGGTCGAGGGCCGGCGTCCTGCGGCCCGCTGCCGCCATTGACGCCGGGCATCGCCATGCCGTCATGCGGGTTCTTGCCCATCATGTCCGACATGCACGGCTTGCCGGGCTTCACGCACTGCTCGACGATCGCCTTGAACAGCGAACTCTCGACACCGCCGAAATAGCGGACCGGGACCTTCTCGCTCGGCTTTTCGAGCTGCATGTAATTCGCACGGTTCAGACCGCCGCCGCCGTTCCGGACCTTCGCGACCCAGGCATCGAAGCCTGCGTCGGACACGCCGTGGAAGCGGAAGCGCATGCCCGAAAAGCCCGCGCCGCTATAGTTGGACGAGAAGCCTTCGTAATTGCCGGGCTTGTTGATCACCGCATGCAGCGTCGTCTCCATCCCGGGCATGGTGTAGATCATGCCGGCGAGCGCGGGGATGTAGAAGGCGTTCATCACCGAGGACGAGGTCATCTTGAAGCGCAGCGGGCGATCGACCGGCGCGGCCAGTTCGTTGACCGTGGCGATGCCGTATTCGGGGTAGATGAACAGCCACTTCCAGTCGAGCGCGACCACTTGGACGTCGAGCGGCTTGCCGCCCGTGATCGTCTGCTGGTTGCCCGCGAGCTGCCCGACCGGCGTGTTCTCGCCGATATCGCCGCTCTGCGCGGAGATGCGGCCGAGCGGACGATAGGGATCCAGCAGATGCGTGCTGGTCCAGGTCAATGCGCCCAGTGCGATGATGATCAGCAGCGGCACGCCCCAGATCAGCAGCTCGAGCCCGACCGAGTGATCCCAGGTCGGCTCGTACTTGGCGCTCTTGTTCGCCTGCCGGTAATGATAGGCGAAGAACAGCGTCAGCGCGATCACCGGGACGATGATGATGAGCATCAGCCCGGTGGAGATGAGGACCAGGTCACGCTGCTGCACCGCAATATCGCCAGACGGAGACATCACGACCCAGTTGCATCCACTGATCAACAGCGCGGGCAGCAGGGCTGCTGCGCGTAAGAGCCAGGATCGGGGCCTGGAATTCGATAGCTCGGCGGTCATGTACTCGCCCCTACGCCGCTGTTAGATCATTCCATAGTGGACAATTTGTCCAATGGGCGCCGCACTGCAGCAAAGGCATGGCGCTCATGATGCGACAGAGATAGGTCTCTCGGTGTGACTCCGAAAGGCCCTGCCCGCAGTCGACGAAAAGGCGTATGATCGGTGCGCCGTCCGAAAAGGCCATTGGGCGGCGAGCCGCCTCACGGAAGCGAGTTTGAGAATGAGTGCACACGCCGCATCGACGTCTTTTGAAGACGATGCCCGCGATCTTCACGATCACGGGAAAAAGGTGTCGCCGGGCGAGATCGCGATCGGCGTCGTCATCGGACGCACGTCCGAATTTTTCGACTTTTTCGTCTATGCGATCGCCTCGGTCATCGTCTTCCCGACGCTGGTCTTCCCCTATGTCGACCGGCTGCAGGGGACGATCTACTCGTTCGCGGTGTTCGCGCTCGCCTTCATCGCGCGCCCGCTCGGGTCGGTGATCTTCATCGCGGTCGACCGGCTCTATGGCCGTAGCGCCAAGCTGACGATCGCGCTGTTCCTGCTCGGCACGGCGACCGTGGCGATGGGCTTCCTCCCCGGCTATGCGCAGGTCGGCAATTGGTCGGTCGTGCTGCTGTCGATCCTGCGTATCGCGCAGGGCATCGCGCTCGCAGGTGCCTGGGACGGTCTCGCCTCGCTGCTCTCGCTCAACGCGCCCGAGGGACGCCGCGGCTGGTACGCGATGCTGCCACAGCTCGGCGCGCCGTTCGGCCTGCTGGTGGCCAGCGGCCTGTTCGCCTTTTTCGTCGCGACGCTGCCTGCCGCCGACTTCATCGACTGGGGCTGGCGCTATCCGTTCTTCGTGGCGTTCGCGATCAACGTCGTCGCGCTCTTCGCCCGTCTCCGCCTCGTCGTCACCCCTGAGTTCACGACGCTGTTCGAATCGCGTGCGCTACAGCCGGCGCCCGTGCTCGACACGATTCGCGCGGAAGGCCGCACCATCGTGCTCGGCGCCTTCGCTCCGCTCGCCAGCTTCGCGTTGTTCCACATGGTGACCGTGTTCCCGCTGTCATGGATCGTGCTGTTCACCCGCGAAACGCCGGGCCGGTTCCTGACGATCGAGGTGATCGGCGCGGCGATCGGTCTGTGCGCGACGCTCGTTTCCGGGCTGCTGGCCGATCGCATCGGTCGCCGCACGCTGCTCGGCAGCACCGCAGTGCTGATCGCGCTGTTCGCGATCGGCGCGCCGATGCTGCTCGACGGCGGCGCGACCGGTGAGTGGGTGTTCATGATCGTCGGCTTCGCTCTGTTCGGCCTGTCCTTCGGCCAGTCGTCGGGCTCGCTCGCGACCAGCCTCGGCAAGACGCACCGCTATACCGGCTCGGCGCTGACGACCGATCTGGCCTGGCTGTTCGGTGCGGGCTTCGCCCCGCTCGCCGCGTTGCTCCTGTCGAGCAAGCTCGGCCTCGCTGCCAGCGGCGCCTATCTGTTCTCGGGTGCGGTCTGCACGCTGATCGCGCTTGGCGTGAACAAGGAACTGGCGAAGCGCGCCAACGAGGGCTGAGCCGACCGGCGGGGCGGCGCAAAGCTGCCCGCCTATGCAAGACTGCACGACTGACGTCACCCGCCGCCTCCGCGGTGCGGTGACGTTACGGTTTCCGGCCCTGTCGAAACCCTACCCGGCGGTACAAAAAGGCGATTGACGCCCACCCACGCTTACTATACCGAGCGGTATCGAAGACGATCGGGGTTCAGGGATCCTGCTCCGGTCTTCACCGACCGATGATATTGCTGCCGCCCCCAAGCGCTGCACCATAACTCGACCTGTTTCCCACGTGGCACCCTCGCCGCGTGCCCCTTTGTCCATCCGAAGAGACCCGACCATGGCCTATCTCGACCTCGACAACCTGTTCGCCGCCCCCGTCGCCAGCCGGCCGACGATCAGCGCCGCGCAGACCGAAGGCCGGGCCGGGTTCACGCAGCTCGAATGGCACGTCATCATGCTGGCCAAGCAAGACGGCCTGCGCAGCCTGGCAGTGCCGGGACGGCTGGACCGCGCGCTGCGGACGATCTTCGGCCTGTCCGAGCGATCGCCGCTGGCCGACCCGCGGCTCGAGGCGCTGCGTCGGCTCGCGGTCCATGCGTGGCGCCACGGCTTCGCGCTGCCGGTCGCCGAGATCGAGCGCTTCCTCGCCGCAGGCTTTCACCGCGGCCAGATCGAAGTCCTGGTCCAGCGCGTGACGGGCCTGCGCGTCGCATCCTGAGCCGGCCCCGCCGATCGTCAGTCCGTACTGAGCGCCTTGCGTAACGCGGCGTGCCAGCCGGCGATCAACGCGGCGCGGTCGCTCGCCGCCATGCGCGGCTCGAAACACGCCCCCCGCCGCCACGTCTGCGACAACGCATCGAGATCGGGCCAGACCCCGGTCGCCAGCCCCGCATGGAACGCTGCGCCCAGCGCGGTCGTCTCGAGATGGGTCGGCCGCTCGACCGGTGTCTCGAGCATGTCCGCGAGAAACTGACAGAGCCAGTCGTTCGCCGCCATGCCGCCGTCGATCCTGAGCGTTGCGGGCGCCGCGCCGCCATCTGCGACCATCGCCTGCGCCAGATCGAGCGTCTGATAGCCCACCGCCTCGAGCGCCGCGCGCGCGAGATGTGCACCCGTCGCGCCGAGCGTCAGCCCGGTGATGAGCCCGCGCGCATCCGGATCCCAGTGCGGCGCGCCCAGCCCGACAAAGGCGGGGACCATGTAGACGCCGTGGCTGTCGGGAACCTCGGTCGCCATGTCGTGCGTCTGGTGCGCGCTGGTGATCACGCCGAGCCCGTCGCGCAGCCACTTGACCGCCGCGCCGGCGACGAAGATCGATCCCTCCAGCGCATAGGTCATCTGCCCGTTCAGCCGATAGGCGGGCGTGGTCAGCAACCGGTGGTCGGACGCGATCGCCGTGTCGCCGGTGTTGAGCAGCATGAAACATCCCGTTCCATAGGTCGACTTGACCATGCCGCGCGCGAAGCAGGCTTGGCCGAACAACGCCGCCTGCTGATCCCCCGCCATTCCCGCGATCGGGATCGGGACGTCGAACAACCCCGGTGCGGTCGTGCCGAACACATGGCTGTTGTCGTGCACCTCGGGCAGCATCGCCTGTGGCACGCGCAGCAATCTGCACAGCGCGTCGTCCCAGTCCTGCCGGCGAATGTCATAGAGGAGCGTGCGCCCGGCATTGGTCACGTCGGTCGCATGCACCGCGCCGCCGGTGAGCCGCCACAGCAGGAAACAGTCGATCGTGCCGAAGGCGAGCTCCCCCTTGTCCGCGCGCGCCCGCGCACCCGGCACGGTGTCGAGGATCCACGCGATCTTGGTCGCGGAGAAATAGGGATCGAGCAGCAAGCCGGTCTTGTCGCGGACCGTCTGTTCCGCGCCCTCGGCCTTCAGGCTCTGACACACGTCTGCGGTGCGGCGGTCCTGCCAGACGATCGCGGGGTAGATCGGCGTGCCCGTCGCGCGATCCCAGACGACGACGGTTTCGCGCTGGTTGGTGATGCCGATCGCCGCGATGTCGCGCGCGGGCACACCGCCGCGTGCGATCGCCTCGCGCGCGGTCGCCAGCGTGTCGCGCCAGATGTCCTCGGGGTCATGCTCGACCCAGCCGAGTCGCGGATAATGCTGCGCGAATTCGCGCTGCGCCGTCGCAACCGGTCTGGCCGTCGCATCGAACAGGATGCTGCGCGTCGATGTCGTACCCTGATCGATCGCGAGGACGTGCGTGGCTTGGCCCATGCGGCTCTCCTTTGCGACCGCTCTAGGCCGCCCCACCGCCCCGCGTCGAGGCTAGCCACCGGTCGGCGCGCGGTGGTAGACGGGAGACGATGATGAAAACGCCCGCGAAATTCGACGTCGACCTGTTGATCGTCGGCGGCGGCATCAACGGCACCGGGATCGCGCGCGATGCCGCCGGGCGCGGACTGTCGGTCCTGCTGGTCGAGCAGGACGATCTGGCCAGCCATACCTCGTCGGCCAGCACCAAGCTGATCCATGGCGGGCTGCGCTATCTCGAATATGGCGAGCTCCGGCTGGTGCGCGAGGCGCTGATCGAACGCGAGCGGCTGCTGGCGATCGCGCCGCACATCATCTGGCCGCTGCAGTTCGTCCTGCCGCAGACGCATTCGCCGCGCCCCGCCTGGATGGTCCGGCTCGGGCTGTTCCTCTACGACCATCTTGGCGGCCGCAAGATCCTGCCCGCGACACGGACCGTGCGTCTCGACCGCGATCCGCTGGGCGACGGGCTGAAACCCGGCGCGACGCGCGCCTTCGTCTATTCGGATTGCTGGGTGGAGGACAGCCGGCTGGTCGTGCTCAACGCGCGCGATGCGGCGGAGCGCGGCGCGACAATCCTGACGCGTACCCGGCTGGTCGCGGCAGCCCGACGGGACGGCGGCTGGTCCGCGACGATCGCCGATGCGCAGGGCGAGCGCACCGTCACCGCCCGCGTGCTCGTCAACGCGGCGGGACCCTGGGTCGCCGATGTCTTGGGCAAGGTCCCCGATTCGCGCCGCGACCGCGGCGTACGGCTGATCAAGGGCAGCCACATCGTCGTGCCGCGCCTCTATGCGGGCGATCACGCCTTGCTGTTGCAGAACCCGGACAAGCGCGTCGTCTTCGCGATTCCCTATGAAGGTCGCTTCACGCTGATCGGCACCACCGACGAGGCCTGGCAGGGCGCGCCCGGCCCCGCGACGATCGACGCCGCCGAGACCGCCTATCTGTGCGACACCATCGACCGGTATTTCCAGCGTGGCATCACCCCCGCCGACATCGTGTGGAGCTATTCGGGAATCCGCCCGCTCTATGACGATCATGCGGCCAGTGCGTCAGCGGTGACACGCGACTATGTGCTCGATCTCGACGCCGCGGAGGATCGCGCGGCGATGCTGAGCATCTTCGGCGGCAAGATCACGACCTATCGCAAGCTTGCCGAGCACGCGATGACGCAGCTTGCCCCCTTCTTCCCCGATCGCGGCGCGGACTTGACGAAAAGCTGGACCGCGACGGTTGCACTGCCCGGTGGCGATCTGCCCGAGAGCGATTTTGACCGGTATCTCGAAGCGCTGATCCGGGCGTACCCCGACCTGCCGACTGAATTGCTGCGCCGACTCGGCCGTGCCTACGGTACGCGGGTAGACCGGATCCTCGGTGCGGCGCGCACCACCGCCGAGCTTGGTGAGGATTTCGGCGCGGGGCTTCATGCCGGCGAGATCGACTATCTTGTCGATCAGGAATGGGCACGGTCGGCGGCCGACATCCTCTATCGCCGCAACAAGCTCGGGCTGCACGTACCCGCCGACGCCCCCGCACGGATCGACGCGTATCTGGCCGATCGCATCGATGGGGCGGCGGGAGGCGCACCGCCCCCCGCCGCAGCACCCTATCAGATCCGCGTGTCGCCCGCATAGGCGAACAGCAGGTCGGCATCGTCGCTGGCCTCGATCCGCTCGGACCCGGTCACGGTCACGCACTCGCCCGCCTTGAACGCGACGCCCGCGACGCTGCCCGATCCGGTGATCGGGATCAGCCAGGCGGTCCGCCCCTCGGGCAGGGTCACCGCATGCTCGCCACCGGTCCAGCGCTCGAGCACGAACTTGGGGCCTTCGACCTGGATCGTCCGGCCTTCGGAAACGACGCCCGGCGACGTGATCGGCTGATAGGGCACCGGGTCTGAAACCGCGATGCCGTCGTCGAGGTGCAGTTCGCGGTCGCTGCCATAATCGTAGAGGCGATAGGTGGTTTCCGAGTTCTGCTGGACTTCGATCACCGTCAGGCCGCCGCCGATCGCGTGGATCGTGTCGGAGGCGCAGTACATGAAATCGCCCGCCTTGACCGGCTTCCAGTAGAGCTTGTCCTCGATGGTGCCGTCGATCGCGGCGGCGCGCAGGTCGTCGCGCGACATCGGCGCCTTGGTACCGACGGCGATCGTCGAATCGGGTTCGGCGGCCAGTACCGTCCAGCATTCGTCCTTGCCTCGTGGCAGGCCGCGCGCATGCGCCTGGTCGTCGTCGGGATGGACCTGCACCGACAACTTCTCGCTGGTGAACAGATATTTGATCAGCAGATCGGGGGTCGTGTCGCCGGGCTCCTGAAACCAGACCTCGCCGATCGCCGGCGCACCGGGGGCGGGATCGTCAAAGCCGGGCCACAGCGTGTGGCGTCCCCAGGGCTTCTCGACACGATGGGTGTGAAGCAGGGTGGCGGGCATCAAACGTTCCTTCTCAAGGCTGGCGGACTGGCGCGACATAGCGCCCCGGGGCCCAACTGGCGAGACGCCGGGAATGTCCCGTCGTCGACGCGGCATCGCGCCAGGCGTATCGCGCCCGTCGACCGGTGAATTGTGGCTGAATAGACCGCCCCGAAGGCCGCTGCTTCAGACGCCTCCAAACGCCCTCGCTAGGGGGGATTGTTCGCGTGCCCCCGGTTACGCTAAGGACGACGTCCATGCGTATCCCCCAGTCTCGCGCGCTCTCGATCGCGCTCCTCGCCGCCATAGCGCTCCCCATGGCCGGGTGCGCGAGTTCGCGCACCTCCACCGACATCCCGTATGTCGCGCGCGACGTGGGCACGCTCTACTCGCTGGCGAAGAAGCGGCTCGACCAGGGGCGCTACAAGGAGTCGGCGCAGCTGTTCGACGAGGTCGAGCGCCAGCATCCCTATTCGATCTGGGCCCGCCGCGCGCAGATCATGAGCGCGTTCAGCTATTATCTCGACACCGACTATACCAAGTCGATCCAGTCGGCGCAGCGGTTCATCGCGGTCCACCCGGGCAACCGCGACGCGCCCTATGCCTATTACCTGATCGCGCTGGGCTATTACGAGCAGATCACCGACGTCACGCGCGACCAGAAGATCACGCGCCAGGCGCTCGACGCATTGGGCGAGCTGACGCGGCGGTATCCGAACACGCGCTATGCATCGGATGCGCGGCTGAAGATCGATCTCGTCAACGATCACCTTGGCGGCAAGGAGATGGAGATCGGTCGCTTCTACGAGACGCGCGGCCAGTGGCTCGCGGCGAACGGGCGGTTCCGCACCGTGATCGACCAGTATCAGCAGACCACGCACACCCCCGAGGCGCTGATGCGTCTGACCGAGACCTATCTCGCGCTTGGCGTGCCGATCGAGGCCGAGAAGGCCGCGGCGGTGCTGGGTCGCAACTATCCGGGCACGCCCTGGTATCAGCGCGCGTACAAGCTCATGCAGGAGCATCCGGTCAAGCCGCTGGCGCCGATCGCGACGGGCGCGCAGATCGTGCCCGCCGGCACCCCCGGCGCGCTGCCCGCCGCTGGCCTCGGCGAGACCCCGGCAATCCCGGGCTCGCCCGGCAATGGCGGCTCTGGTTCCGCTGCGGCAGGCGGGTCGGGCCCGGTCGGCCCCGCCGGCACCACGCGCACCACGCCCGGCAACTGAGCAAGGGGCGGCGCGCGCCGCCCCTCCCCCACTCGTCATCCTGACGGACGTCACTGCCCAGAGCCACGACGTCCGCCCCTCCGCCGTCATCCTGACGAAAGTCAGGATCCAGAGCCACAAACCCGAGCGCGCGTGACCCTGGATCCTGACTTTCGTCAGGATGACGAGGAGGGCAGTGTTCACGGAGCGCGGCGGTGACGAGAAGCCTCGACCGCAAAGCGTCAAGCCTGAAAGCCCCCATCCGCACCAAGCGGAACATTGGGGGATCATTTTCGCATCCGGATCGTCTAAGGGACGAACCGATGCTGACAGAACTCTCCATCCGCGACGTGGTATTGATCGAGGCGCTCGACCTCGGCTTCGGCCCGGGGCTCGGCGTGCTGACCGGCGAGACCGGTGCGGGCAAATCGATCCTGCTCGATGCGCTCGGGCTTGCGCTCGGCGGGCGCGGCGACAGCGGACTGGTCCGGCATGGTGCTGCGCAGGCGGTGGTCACCGCGACCTTCGATCCGCCCGCACCCGACACGCCGCTGATGGCGCTGCTCGATGAGAACGGGCTGACGATAGAGGCGGGCGAACCGCTGATCATCCGCCGCATCGTCAAGGCCGATGGCGGCAGCCGCGGCTTCGTCAACGACCAGCCCGCCTCCGCCGGACTGCTACGCGAGATGGCGCCGACGCTGGTCGAGATCCACGGCCAGCATGACGAGCGCGGCCTGCTCAACCCGCGTGGCCACCGCGCGCTGCTGGACATTTTCGGCCGTACCGAACCCGCCGCGACGACCCGCGCCTGGACCGCACTGCGCGAGGCCGAGGACGCGCTGGCGACCGCTCGCGCGGATATCGAAAGCGCCGCGCGCGACCGCGACTGGCTCGAACACACCGTCGCCGAACTGACCGCGCTGGGGGCCGAACCGGGCGAGGAGGAAACGCTCGCCGACACCCGCCGCTCGATGCAGCGCGCGGAGAAGATCGCCGACGACCTGTCGGCGATCGACGACTATCTCGAAGGGTCGGATGGCGGGCTTGCCAAGCTGCGCCAGGCGGCGCGCGTGCTCGAACGGATTTCAAGCGATCATGTCGCGCTGGCCGACGCGCTCGCCGCGGTCGACCGCGCGGTGATCGAGGGATCGGTCGCCGAGGAACGGATGCGCGATGCGCGTATCGACCTCGCCTATGACCCGCGCAGCCTCGAGGACGACGAGGCGCGGCTGTTCGAACTCCGCGCGATGGCACGCAAGCACCGCGTCCAGCCCGACGACCTCGCCGCGCTGGCCGACGAGATGCGCGCCCGGCTCGAACGACTCGACGCGGGCGAAGGCGGAATCGCGGTACTCGAGGCAACGCTCGCCAAGGCGCGCGCCGCCTACGACAAGGCCGCGGACGCGCTGTCGGCCCGGCGTGCCAAGGCTGCGCTGCGACTCGACACTGCGGTCGCGGGCGAGCTCGCGCCGCTGAAACTCGACGCCGCCCGCTTCCGCACCGTCTGCGCCCCGCTCGGCGAGGAGGGCTGGTCGGGCGCGGGCAAGGACCGTGTCGAGTTCGAAATCTCGACCAACCCCGGCGCGCCGTTCGCCGGCCTCACCAAGATCGCCAGCGGCGGCGAATTGTCGCGCTTCATTCTCGCCTTGAAGGTCGCGCTCGCGGAGGAAGGCGGCGCGACGACGATGGTGTTCGACGAGATCGACCGCGGCGTCGGCGGTGCGGTCGCCAGCGCGATCGGCGAGCGACTCGCGCGCCTCGCGCAGAGCACGCAGCTGCTCGTCGTCACGCACAGCCCGCAGGTCGCGGCACGCGGCGCCAAGCATCTGCTGATCGCGAAAAGCAACGACGGCACCGTCACCCGCACCGGGGTCCGCGCGCTCGACGAGGCCGAACGCCGCGAGGAGATCGCCCGGATGCTCTCGGGCGCGACGATCACCGACGAAGCGCGCGCGCAGGCCGAACGGTTGCTCGAAACCGCCTGACGCTCTTGCCGCGCGCGGGGCAGCTGCCTAACCCCGCGATCATGACCGCGCTGCCCACGTCCGCCCTTCCCGCCACCGAAGCGGAGGCCGCCGCCGAGCTGGCGACGCTCGCCGAGCGCATCGCCTATCACAATGCGCGCTATCACACCGACGACGCGCCCGAGATCAGCGACGCGGAGTATGATGCGCTGGTCCGCCGCAACAGCGCGATCGAGGCCGCCTTCCCCGCCAGCGTCCGCGCCGATTCGCCGAGCCGCAGCGTCGGTGCCGCACCCGCCGGGCATCTGTCGAAGGTCGCGCACGCCAAGCCGATGATGAGCCTCGACAACGCGTTTTCGGACGAGGAGGTCGAGGAGTTCGTGCGGCGTGTCCGCCGCTTCCTCAAGCTCGCCGACGACGCCCCCGTTGCGCTCACCGCCGAGCCCAAGATCGACGGCCTGTCCTGCTCGCTGCGCTACGAGGACGGCCGGCTGGTCCAGGCGCTGACCCGCGGCGACGGCCAGGTCGGGGAGGACGTCACCGCCAATGTCCGCACGATCGCCGACATCCCGCAGCAACTGGCCGGCGCCCCCCCCTACCCTGCGGTCTTCGAGATCCGCGGCGAGGTCTACATGGCCAAGGCCGACTTTGCCGCGCTCAACGCCCGCCTGCTCGCGGAAGCCGAGCAGACCGGCAAGGAAGCGCGCCAGTTCGCCAACCCCCGCAACGCCGCCGCCGGCTCGCTCCGCCAGAAGGACGCCGGCATCACCGCCGAGCGCACGCTGCGTTTCCTCGCGCATGGCTGGGGCGAGGCGAGCACCGTCCCCGCGGAAACACAGTCCGCGATCGTCGACCAGTTCCGCGCCTGGGGCTTCGCGGTTGCCGACGCCTTTGCGCGCGTCGAGGACGAACAGGGCGCGCTCGGAGTTTACCGCGCGATCGAGGCGGGCCGGGCCGAGCTCCCCTTCGATATCGACGGTGTCGTGTACAAGGTCGACCGGCTCGACTGGCAGGCGCGACTCGGCCAGGTTGCGCGTGCGCCGCGCTGGGCGATCGCGCACAAATTCCCCGCCGAGCGCGCGCAGACCACGCTCAACGCGATCGACATCCAGGTCGGGCGCACCGGCGCGCTGACCCCGGTCGCGCGGCTCGATCCCGTCACCGTCGGCGGCGTCGTCGTCACCAACGCGACGCTCCACAATTTCGACGAGATCGAACGGCTCGGCGTCCGCGTCGGCGACCGCGTCCTCGTCCAGCGCGCCGGCGACGTCATCCCACAGATCGTCGAGAGCCTGACCGCCGCCGAGGATCGCCCCGCCTATGTCTTCGACCGGCTCTGCCCCGATTGCGGGTCGGCGGCCGAGCGCGAGGAGGGCGAGGTCGTCTATCGCTGCACCGGCGGACTGATCTGCCCCGCGCAGCGCGTCGAGCGGCTCATCCATTTCACCTCGCGCCACGCCTTCGACATTGGCGGGCTCGGCCAGACCCTGGTCGAGGCGTTCTTCCACGACGGCCTGATCGAGTCGCCCGCCGACATCTTCCGCCTGACCGAGGAGCAGCTCGTCGCGCGCAAGAAGGACGGCCGTGTCTGGGCGGCCAAGCTGATCGCGGCGATCAACGCGCGCCGCCAGATCGCGCTCGACCGCTTCCTCTTCTCGCTCGGCATCCGCCATGTCGGCGAGATCACCGCACGCGACCTCGCCCGCCGCTATCGCTCGGCCAAGGCGCTCGGCAGCATGCTGCGCCGCGCGGTGTTCCTGTATCACAGCATCACGCCGGTACTCGGCGAGCCCGAGCGCAAATATGTCCTGCGCCGCGACAAGCTGCTCGTCGGCGTGATCGAAACCGCGGGCGTCGGCCCCGAGGTCGCCAACGCGCTCATCGGCTTCTGCGCCGAGCCGCACAACCGCGCGGTCGTGTTCGACCTGCTCCGCGAGGTGACCCCGCTCGATGTCATCCACGAGACGCGCGATTCGGACGTCAGCGGCCAGACGCTCGTCTTCACCGGCAGCCTCGAGACGCTCAGCCGCGACGAGGCCAAGGCGCAGGCCGAGCTGCTCGGCGCTCGCGTCGCGGCGTCGGTTTCGGCCAAGACCGACCTCGTCATCGCCGGCCCCGGCGCGGGGTCGAAGCTGAAGAAGGCGACCGACCTAGGGATTCGCGTGATCACCGAGGCGGAATGGGCGGCGATCGTCGCGGCGAGCTGAACGCGCAGCGTGCCACGCACTTGATCGAGATTGGTTCCGTCGTGGACCAATCGATGCCGGGCCGTGGCTTTTTTGCAACGCAATATGACGGAGTGCGTCCGGCGCAACACGCGACTCGCCAATGTCATGGAACCGAAATATTTGGAGCGCAGGGGCGCGGCTGACCGAACGATCAAGTCGCGGATCTCGAGCATAAGCTCAAAGGGGACATTTCAAATGCGTAACAACCTTTTCCTGGGTGCGGCGGCGATTGCGCTGATCGCGCCGATGGCCGTGTCCGCGCAGGAGACGACCTCCTCGATCCGCGGCACTGTTACAGCCAATGGCGCGCCCGTAGCCGGCGCGACGGTGGTGATCCTGAACGTGCCGTCGGGTTCGCGCTCGACGCAGACGACCGACGCCTCGGGCAGCTTCAATGCCGGCGGCCTGCGCGTGGGTGGTCCGTTCACCGTCACGGTCACCGCGGCGGGCTATCCCGAAACGTCGATCACCGACATCCAGACCACCGTCGCGCAGACCTATGAACTGCCGATCGAGCTGGCCGCCGCCGAATCTGGCGGTGCGGACATCGTCATCACCGCGTCGTCGCTGCCCCGCGCGCGCAACGTCAGCCAGGGCCCGGCAACGGTCCTGAACGCCGAGCAGATCGGCTCGGTCGCATCCGTGAACCGCGACGTCCGCGACCTGATGCGCCGCGATCCGTTCGCGCGTCTCGACGACACCCCCTCGGGCGGTCGTGCCGTTTCGTTCGCCGGCCAGAATGCGCGCTTCAACCGCTTCTCGGTCGACGGCGTGCCGGTCACCGACAATTTCGGCCTCAACCCCGACGGCCTGCCGACCCGCCGCGCGCCTATCCCGTTCGATTCGATCGGCCAGTTCCAGACCAAGGTCGCGCCCTATGACGTCCGCGAAGGCAACTTCCAGGGCGGCGCGATCAACGCAATCCTGAAGTCGGGCACCAACGAATTCCACGGCACGGGCTTCTATGCCTATTCGGACGACAGCCTGACCGGCAACCGCACGAAGGCAGGCCCCGGCGTTCCCACCGGCCGCGTCAACATTCCCGACTTCAAGTACGAGAATTTCGGCGCGGAGCTGTCCGGGCCGATCATCAAGGACAAGCTGTTCTTCATGATCGCGGGCGAGCGCATCCGTGCGAACACCCCGATCGTCGAAGGTACCGCCGGCACCAACGCCGGTACGGTCGTCCCCAACATCACCGACGCACAGGTCGCCCAGATCCAGCAGATCGCGGACTCGCGCTACGGCTATGACACCGGCGGTGTGCTGCAGGATTCGAACGATCGCGACGATCGCCTCGTCGCCCGTATCGACGCCAACCTGTCGGATACGCAGCGCGCGTCGCTGACCTATCTCTACACGAAGGATTCGATCCAGCTCGGTCAGAACACCTTCGTCACGGGCACGCCCGGGCTCGGCCTCGAGTCGAACGGCTATATATCGTCGAACCGCCTCCACACCGGCGTCGCGCAGCTGAACAGCGACTGGAGCGAGGAATTCTCGACCGAAATCCGCGGTTTCTACAAGGACTACAAGCGCGGTCAGGACCCGATCCTCGGCCGCGGCTTCGCCCAGATGCAGGTCTGCACCGCGCCGACCTCGGATCGCGGCACCGGCACCGCCACCAACAACGACTTGTCCAACACTTGCCAGTCGGGCTTTGGCAACGTCTCGTTCGGACCGGACATCTCGCGCCAGTCGAACGAACTGACCAGCCGCAGCTTCGGCGGCCTCGTGCAGGGGCGCCTGACGCGGGACAATCATGACGTCCGCGTGTTCGGTGAATTCACCGATTCGAAGATCAACAACCTGTTCGTCCAGCGGACGGCGGGCGATTACTACTTCGACTCGATCGCCGATTTCCAGGCCGGCAATGCGCAGCGTTTCCGTTATGGCAATGCCGTTCCGTCGCTCGACCCGGTCAACGGTGCCGCGCGCTTCCGCTACCAGTCCTACAGCTTCGGTGTTCAGGACACGTGGCGCCTGAGCGACCTGTTCACGCTGTCCTACGGCGCACGCTACGACACGTTCGGCGGCCATAGCCGTCCCGAGCTGAACTCGGCATTCCTGTCGCGCTACAACTTCCCGAACACCGCCTATATCTCGGGCCGCGGCGTGTTCCAGCCGCGCATCGGGTTCGACTTCAAGCCGGTGTCGGCGGTGTCGCTGCGCGGCGGTATCGGCATCTTCTCGGGCGGCGCGCCCGACGTCTATGTCTCGAACAGCTTCTCGAACACGGGCTTCCTGACCAACGCGATCGACGTCCGCCAGAACAACAACAACAGCTACACGATCGCCGGGCTGTCCGCGGCGGACGCGCAGACCAACGGCGGCGCGATCCTGACCAACGTGAACGGCACGGCGGTCCCGGCGGCGGCCAATGGCGTGCTCACCAACGCGACGGTCAACACGCTTTCGCCGACCAACGCACTCGATCCGAACTTCAAGGTGCCGTCGCAGTGGCGTGGCACGCTGTCGGCCGACTATGATCCCAACTGGGGTGGCAGGTTCGGCGATGGCTGGCACTTCGGCGCCGACTTCCTGTGGTCCGACGTCCGCAACCAGGTGTTTTTCACCGATCTGCGCGTCGCGCCGACGGCATTGCGGACGCCAGATGGCCGCGTACGCTATGCCTCGCGGACCACGTTCGCCGACACCAATTCGGACCTGTATCTGACGAACACCACGCGTGGCCGCAGCTACATCGGCGTCGCGCGCGTCAGCAAGGACTTCGATTTCGGCCTCAACCTGGGCGTCAGCTACACCTATCAGGACATCAAGGATCAGGCGCCGGCAACCTCGTCGACCGCGTCGTCCAACTACGGCAATGGCGCGTTCCTCGATGCCAACGGTGCCGCCTATGGCATTTCGAACGACCAGGTGAAGCACAACATCAAGTATAACGTCAGCTTCAACCACGCGTTCTTCGGCGACTACAAGACCAACTTCACGCTGTTCGGCGAGACGCGTATCGGTCGCCCGTACAGCTACACGATGCAGGATCTGTCCTCGAACCGGTCGCCGGTGTTCGGCACGATCGGCAGCGCATCGCGCTACCTCCTCTACGTGCCGACCTCGACCACCGATGCGCTGGTGTCGTATGACAGCGTGGCAACGCGGGACACGTTCGAGGCGCTGATCAACTCGACTGACCTGAAGAAGTATCGTGGCAAGATCACGCCGCGCAACGGCTTCAACTCGAAGTGGTTCACGCGTTTCGACCTTCATCTGTCGCAGGAAATCCCGACCTTCGTCGGTGCCAGCCGCGTCCAGCTGTTCGCGGATATCGAGAACGTCACCAACTTCCTGAACAAGAACTGGGGCCAGATCCGCGAATACCAGTTCCCGTACACGATCCCGGCGGTTCGCGTTCAGTGCCTTCAGACGGCGGTCGCGACCGGCACGGCGCCGGGCGCAGCAGTCACGGCGAATTCGAGCCAGGCCTGCGCGCAATATCGGTACAGCGCGCCCGCATCGGCGCCGAGCGACACGATCTATTCGCGTCAGTCGCTCTACTCGATCCGCGTCGGCGCACGGTTCAGCTTCTGAGCCCTATCGCCTCGACGTGACGACCGGGCCGCCGTTTCCAGATGGGAAACGGCGGCCCTTTCGTGTCCGGTCACCGGCCCTTCGCCGCCGGCACGAAAATCTCCTGAAGCCGCAACCACTTTTGCGCCCGCCGCCGCCCGCGTGTAAGACCGGCGCTAACTATGGCCAGCTCTCCCGCCCCGTCCTCCACCCAGCCCCCCGGCACGCCCCCCCGCCTGCCCTTTTCCGCGCGGCCCTTTTTCGAGAACAAGGCGCGTGCGTTCTGGACGCTGCAGGCGGTCGGCTGGAGCGGCTATCTGATGCTGCGCGGCGTGTCGTCGGTGTCGAATGGCCTCACGCTCACCTCGATCATCCCTGTCATCATCGAGGCGATCGTCGGCTATTGCATCACGCTGCTGCTCTCGACGCTCTATGGCTATTACCGCCGCATTCCGCGCGTGATCGGGCTGTTCCTGACGATCGCAACGCTGGCGGCAGCGACGTTTCTCTATGCGGTGCTCGACGCCTTTTCCTTCTCGTTCATCCAGACCGCGACGCCGGGGATCACGATCACCCGCATGCTCGGTTTCGTGTTCCTCAACTTCGTCACGCTGGCGGGCTGGTCGGCGCTGTATTTCGGGATCAATTTCTACCTGATCGTCGAGGAGCAGATCGACCAGATGCAGCATCTGGAAAATCAGGCCTCCTCGGCGCAGCTGGCGATGCTGCGCTATCAGCTCAACCCGCATTTCCTGTTCAACACGCTGAACTCGATCTCGACGCTCGTGCTGCTCAAACAGACCGAGCGGGCGAACGCGATGCTGTCGCGGCTGTCGTCGTTCCTGCGCTACACGCTAGCGAACGAGCCGACCGCGCACGTCACCGTCGCGCAGGAGATGGAGACGCTGAAGCTGTATCTCGAGATCGAGAAGATGCGGTTCGAGGACCGGATGCGGCCCAAATTCGACATCGACCCCCGCGCCGAACGCGCCCGCCTGCCCTCGCTTCTGCTGCAACCGCTGGTCGAGAATGCGATCAAATATGCGGTCACGCCGCAGGAAGAAGGCGCCGAAATCTGCGTCACGGTGCGGCTGGCCGGGGAACGGGTGCAGATCGCCGTATCCGATACCGGACCGGGCTTGATCGAGGGCCGGATCAGTCCAAGCCTTTCAACAGGCGTCGGGCTCGCTAATATTAGAGACAGGTTGGCGCAGGCATATGGCCCCGACCATCGTTTTGAAACCCGCTCCACGCCCGCTGGCGGCTTCTCGGTCGAGATCGAGATTCCCTACCAGCTTGAAGACGTGAACAGAGAGGCCGCATGACCATCCGTACCATTCTCGTCGACGACGAGCCGCTGGCGATCCAGGGGCTCGAACTCCGCCTCCAGGCGCATGAAGACGTCGAGATCATCGAAAAATGCTCGAACGGCCGCGAGGCGATTCGTGCGATAAAGACGCACAAGCCCGATCTCGTCTTCCTCGATATCCAGATGCCCGGCTTTGACGGCTTCTCCGTCGTCCAGGGGCTGATGGAGGTCGAACCACCGCTGTTCGTCTTCGTCACCGCCTATTCGGACCACGCGCTGCGCGCGTTCGAGGCGCAGGCGGTCGATTATCTGATGAAGCCGGTCGAGGAGTCGCGGCTCGCCGACACGATCGAGCGCGTCCGCCAACGTCTCTCGGAAAAGCGCGGCGTCGAGGAGGTCGACCGGTTGCGCGAAGTGCTTGCCGACGTCGCCCCCGATGCGGCCGCCGACATGCCCGATGGTGATGCGGTGTCCGCCAACCGCTTCGAAAAGCTCATCAACATCAAGGATCGCGGCCAGATCTTCCGCGTCGATGTTGACACGATCGAGCGGATCGACGCGGCCGGCGACTATATGTGCATCTACACCGGCGACAACACGCTGATCCTGCGCGAGACGATGAAGGATCTGGAGAAGCGCCTCGACCCGCGCCGGTTCCAGCGCGTGCACCGCTCGACGATCGTCAATCTCGACCTCGTCAAGCAGGTAAAGCCCCACACCAATGGCGAATGCTTCCTCGTGCTGAACTCGGGTGCGAGCGTTAAGGTGTCGCGCTCCTATCGCGACGTGGTGGCGCGCTTCGTTCACTAGTACGCGGCGGGTCGTCTCCCGCCGCTCCATACTCCCCGCCGTCATCCTGACGAAAGTCAGGACCCAGAGCCGCAAGCGACACGGCCCGTAACCCTGGGTCCTGACTTTCGTCAGGATGACGGGAGGGCGAGAGCCGCCGCCCCGCGATCGGCGCTGCCCCGCCTCGCCCGCCCCCTCGCAAAACCATGCTGCATCTGCTAACGCCCGCGGCCATGCTGAACCTGAACAATATCACGGTGCGCCTCGGCGGACGCGTTATCCTCGACGGCGCCAGTGCGGCGCTGCCGCCGGGCAGCCGTGTCGGGCTGATCGGCCGCAACGGTGCGGGCAAGTCGACGATGGTGCGCGTGATCGCAGGGCAGCTGGAGCCCGATGACGGCTCCGCGGACATGCCCAAGGGTGCGCGCATCGGCTATCTCGCGCAGGAAGCCCCGCACGGCGTGAAGACCCCGTTCGAGACCGTGCTCGAGGCCGATCTCGAACGCGCCGCGCTGATGATCGAGAGCGAGACCAGCGAGGATCCCGACCGGCTCGGCGACGTGTACGAGCGGCTGATCGCGATCGACGCCTATACCGCGCCCGCGCGCGCCGCGCAGATCCTGCTCGGCCTCGGCTTTGACGAGGAGATGCAGGCACGCACGCTCGACAGCTTCTCGGGTGGCTGGAAGATGCGCGTCGCGCTCGCCGCGCTGCTGTTCTCGCAGCCCGACCTGCTGCTGCTCGACGAGCCTTCGAACCATCTGGATCTCGAAGCGGTGATGTGGCTCGAGGATTTCCTCAAGAGCTACAAGGCGACGATCGTCGTCGTCAGCCACGAGCGCGATTTCCTCAACAACGTCGTCGATCACATCCTGCATCTGCAGGGCGGCAAGATCACGCTGTATCCCGGCGGCTATGACGCGTTCGAGCGCCAGCGTGCCGAGCGTCTGGCGCAGATCGAGGCGGCGCGCGCCAACCAGGCGGTGCAGCGCGAGAAGCTCCAGGAATATATCGCGAAGAACAGTGCGCGCGCCTCGACCGCCAAGCAGGCCCAGTCGCGCCAGAAGATGCTGGCGAAGATGCAGCCGATCGCCGAGAGCTATAATGATCCGACGCTCTCGTTCGGCTTCCCCAACCCCACCGAGCTGCGCCCACCGCTGATCACGCTCGACATGGCGACGGTGGGCTATGCGGACGTGCCGATTCTGAAGCGGCTCAACATGCGGCTCGATCCCGACGACCGGGTCGCGCTGCTCGGGCGCAACGGCAACGGCAAGACCACGCTCGCGCGGCTGCTCGCGGCGCAGCTGACGCCGATGGACGGCGACATGGCGTCGTCGAACAAGATGAAGGTCGGCTATTTCACCCAGTATCAGGTCGAGGAACTCGATCCGCACGATACGCCGATCGAGCATATGGCGCATCTGATGAAGGGCGCGACGCCCGCCGCGGTGCGCGGCCAGCTCGGCCGGTTCGGTTTCTCCGGCGACAAGGCGACGACCAAGGTCGGCAAGCTGTCGGGTGGCGAACGCGCCCGGCTCGCGCTCGCGCTCATCACGCGCGACGCGCCGCACCTGCTCATCCTCGACGAGCCGACCAACCATCTCGACGTCGACGCGCGCGAGGCGCTGGTGCAGGCGCTCAACGCCTATACCGGCGCCGTCGTGCTGGTCAGCCATGACCGTCACATGCTCGAGCTGACCGCCGACCGGCTCGTGCTGGTCGATGGCGGCACGGCGAAGGAATTCGACGGCAGCCTCGACGATTACATCGCGTTCGTCCTGAAGGGCGATGCGGGCAAGGGCGATGCTGCGTCGAAGGCCGACAAGAAGGCGGGCAAGAAAGCCGCGGCGGAGGCCAAGAGCAACGACGCGGCGCTGCGCAAGACGCTGCGCGAGGTCGAGGAGCAGACCGCGAAGTTCACCAAGGAACGCAACGCGATCGACCGCGCGATGGTCGACCCGGCCAACGCCGAGCCGCGCTTCTCGCGCATGTCGATGGGTGATCTCAGCAAGCGCCGCGCAGAGGTGAATGCGAAGCTCGAGGCGAGCGAAGCCAAGTGGCTCGAGGCGAGCGAGGCTCTGGAGGGCGTGGCGGCTTAAGCCACGCCCCTTCCCCGTCATCCTGACGAAAGTCAGGATCCAGAGTTACGCAGGGTAGCGCCTGTGACTCTGGATCCTGGGTCAAGCCCAGGATGACGGGGTAGGTTTCGTGAACGCGAGGCTCAGCCCTCGTCGGCGTCGCTCGCCGCAGGCCGCTCGAACCATGCCTCGACCGGCCCCGACAGCTTCAGCGTCAGCGGGTTGCCGTTGCGATCGACCTTCTTGCCGAGCGCGACGCGGATCCAGCCTTCGGAGATGCAATATTCCTCGACGTCGTGGCGCACGCCATCCTTGAAGCGGATGCCGATCCCGCGCTCCAGCAGCTCCTGCTGGAAAAACGGGCTGCGATGGTTGGTCGAAAGGCGATCTGGGGGCGTGTCGGTCATCGCGCGCGCTTAGCCGCAAGCGGGCCGGTGGCGCCACAAAAAAACGGCGCCGGGATTGCTCCCGACGCCGCGTTTTCCGTCAGATCAGATCAGCTGCAGACCTGCACCTGGACCTGATCGCCATAATAGGGATCGACCCGCCACTCGCTCCAGCACCGCGGGCGATAATCCTGGCGGTAATAGGTCCGTACCGGCGGACCATCATAATAGCCGCCATTATAATAGCCGCGGTCGACATAGCGGTCGCGGTTGCTGCTCGCGATCGCTGCACCCACGCCAAGCCCCAGAATACCGCCGAGCACCGCCGCGCCCGCGACATTGCCGCCGCCGCGATGGTGATACCCACCCCAGCCGCCGCCACGATAGCCGCGACCCCAGCGCTGAGCATCGGCTGGCGCCGCCGCGGTCAGCGCGGTCGCCGCAAGCGCGATGCCGAGACCTGCCTTCTTCATCAATCCGTTCATCGGGAACCTCCTCTACGTCCGGTCCGCAAGAAGCAAACGCATGAACCGCGACCGTGGTCCCGCTCTATCCGAGTCGGGCTGAACCGAAGCGGAATGTGCTGTTAAGCTGAGGTTTAACGGCATGGAGAGCATCTCCGCCCTGCCATGGCGGCCTGCTAGGTCTCGTCGCGATATTTCATCTCGAGGAACCGACCGCGCGTCGCCAGCGTGTCGAGATCGTCCTGCGCGAGCCTCTGTGTCATCTCGCCAATCTCCTGCTCGATCAGCGACAGCCCCGCGACGAGTTCGGCATCGGGCGTGCGGCCATTACGCGGCGTCGTGCGCAGCGCCTGGGGCACGCGTTCGTAATCCTTGACGAACGCGGGCAGCTGCTCGCCGACCAGCTTGCGCACCTCGATCGCCTCGGGCGCGTCGTCGGCGAAGCGCGCGAGTTGCGGCGCGAGCGTTTCGAGCCGCAGGCCGATCCGGTCGACCAGCGTCACTGCGGGCGCGGGCAAGGCGGGACGCTGCGCTTCGAGCCAGCGCTCGGTCTGCCGCGGCAGTGCCTTGATATCGACAGACGCGAGCCGCTCGGGCGTCGGCGCGCGCTCGGCGGGCCACATCGCGAACAGCAAGGTCGCCGCGACCAGCAACGCCATCACCAGCATCGCCCCGCCGATCCCTAGTGGCACCACCCAGCCGATCACCATGGCGGCAATCAGGATCACCGCATCCGCCACGACGATCCGCGTCAGCCGCTTGCCGATCGCCTGCGTATTGCGCACACGGGCCCGCGTCGGCAGCCGGGCCGCGCCGACGGCGCCGCGGTCGTCCGAGATCCGCGACCAGGAGGCGCGCGCGCTGGCGATGGCGTCGTCGACTTCGCTCACGCCTTACATCGCCTCCAGCTTGAACGCGCTCGGCGACGGGTCGCCCAGCTGCCCCCCATTTTGACCTTGGGTGGCGCCCTCCGCCCGCGCGATATAGCCGCGCGACTTGTCGACCTCGTTCGACAGCGCGCCGACCGTGGTCTTCATGCTGTCGAGCGCCTTCAGCTTGAACACGTCGATCGCGTCCATCGTGTCGTAGATATTCTGAAACGCGCGCTGCAGCGTCTCCAGCGGGATCGTCGCCGATGCCGCCTGCTCATGGATCTGCGCGGTCTGCGACTTCAGCAGCTTGCCGGTCGAGTCGATGATGTTCGCGGTCGTCGTGTTGAGCGCGGTGATCTGTTCGAGCACCAGCTTCTGGTTGGTCAGCGCCTGCGCGACCGTCACCGCGGTGCGCAGCGCGGACACGGTTGTGGTCGAGGCGCGATCGACGCCCTTCACCAGCTCGACATTGTTCTTCTTGACGAGATCGAGCGCGAGATAGCCCTGCACGGTGACCGCCATCTGCGTCAGCAGGTCCTGCGTGCGCTGGCGGGTGTAGAATAGCGCGGTCTCGCGGATCGCCTTGGCCTTGGCCGGATCGCTGTGGTCGAGATCGTTCGCGACGTCCTCGAGCTTCGCATCCATCGTCTTCGACAGATGGATCATCTGTTCAAGCCGCCCCATCGCCGCCCACAGATTGGCGCGCTCGGTATCGATCGCGGCATTGTCCATCAGCAGCTCGTCCTTGCCCGACGACAGGCTCTTCAGGATCTGCGCGATATGCGTCTGCGACGATTTGTAGCCGTCGAAATAATTGCGCATCTTGCCGCCGAACGGGATGATCCCGAACAGTTTCTGTGGCGCGGTCAGGTTACCCTTCTTGCCGGGATCGAGATCCTCGACGACGCGGCGCAGCTCGGCCAGATCTTTGCCGACGCCGGTCTCCTGATCCATCGCGCGAACCGGGCGATCGAGGAACCGGTTCGACTGGCCCGCCGCCTCGCGGATTTCCTTCGCCCCCATCGCGGTGATCGCATCGACGCGCTTGCCGAATTCGGGGCTGTTGACGTCCTGCGCGACCAGATCGGTGACAAAGCCTGCGACGCGATCGTCGAGCTGCGACTTCACCCCCGCGTCGACCGGCACGAGCCCGGCGGCTTTCGTCGCGGAGACGGTCGGCACGGGGTCGGGCGGCGTCAGGACCAGGCCAGGCTCGGTCGTCAGCGTCTCGGGTGTCGTCGCCATGCAATCCTCCAATCGGTGCCGCATCCTAGGGGAACGACACCCGCATTCAACTGTGGTGTCTAGATAATACACGCAAGCCACGCAATCGTCTTGGCGGCTCGCCCGGACGCTGGTGCGGGCCACCCCGAAACAGGCTCGCGATCGGCGATTTTTCCGGCAGCGGGGAACCATTCGGGCGGCAATCGAAACGCCAAACTTGCCGCATCGCGGAATAAACGCTAAGCGCGCCTGCAAATTCCGTCCAAACCGAAAGCATTCCCATGAGCCTCCGCAACGTGGCGATCATTGCGCACGTCGATCACGGCAAGACGACGCTGGTCGACCAGCTCTTCCGCCAGTCCGGCACCTTCCGCGACAACCAGCGTGTCGAAGAGCGCGCAATGGATTCCAACGACCTCGAAAAGGAGCGTGGGATCACGATTCTCGCCAAGCCGACCTCGGTCGACTGGACGCCCCCGGGCGAGAGCGAGAGCATCCGCATCAACATCGTCGACACGCCCGGCCACGCCGATTTCGGCGGCGAAGTCGAGCGCATCCTGTCGATGGTCGACGGCGTCGTCCTGTTGGTCGATTCGTCGGAAGGCGCGATGCCGCAGACCAAGTTCGTCACCGGCAAGGCGCTGGCCCTCGGCCTCAAGCCGATCGTCGTCGTCAACAAGGTCGACCGTAACGACGCGCGCATCCAGGAAGTGCTCGACGAAGTGTTCGATCTGTTCGTCTCGCTCGACGCGAATGACGACCAGCTCGATTTCCCCGTGCTCTACGCCTCGGGCCGTAACGGCTATGCCTCGACCGACATGGACGCGCGCGAAGGCACGCTGATCCCGATGTTCGAGACGATCGTGAAGCACGTGCCGCCTCCCGCCGTGGAAGTCGCCGGCGTGCCCTTCACCTTCCTCGTCACGCTGCTCGACCGCGATCCGTTCCTCGGCCGCGTCCTCACCGGTCGCGTCAATTCGGGCACCGTGAAGACCAACCAGGCGATCCACGCGCTCGATAACGACGGCAAGATCATCGAGACGGGTCGTGCGTCCAAGATCATGTCGTTCCGCGGTCTCGACCGCGTGCCGGTCGACGAAGCCAAGGCCGGCGACATCATCTCGCTCGCAGGGCTTTCGGTTGCGACCGTCGCCGACACGATCGCCGACATCACGGTGACCGAGCCGCTGCACGCGCAGCCGATCGATCCCCCCACGCTGTCGATGCGCTTTGCCGTGAACGACTCGCCAATGGCGGGCCGCGAGGGCACCAAGGTGACGTCGCGCATGATCCGCGAGCGTCTGTTCCGCGAAGCCGAGTCGAACGTCGCCGTGAAGGTGACCGAGGCAGCCGACAAGGACAGCTTCGAAGTCGCCGGTCGTGGCGAGCTTCAGCTGGGCGTGCTGATCGAGACGATGCGCCGCGAGGGCTTCGAACTCGGCATCTCGCGTCCGCGCGTGCTGTTCGGCGAGGACGAGGACGGCAAGAAGACCGAGCCGTACGAGACCGTCATCATCGACGTCGACGAGGAGCATTCGGGCACCGTCGTCGAGAAGATGAACATCCGTAAGGCCGAGATGACCGACATGCGTCCGTCGACCGGCGGCAAGACCCGCATCACCTTCTCGGCGCCGAGCCGCGGGATGATCGGCTATCACGGTGAATTCCTGTCCGACACGCGCGGCACGGGCATCATGAACCGGCTGTTCGAGAAGTACGGTCCGCACAAGGGCCAGATCGAAGGCCGCAAGAACGGCGTGCTGATCTCGAACGGGTCGGGCGAAGCGAACAACTACGCACTGGGTCCGCTCGAAGAGCGCGGCATCTTGTTCGTGGGTCACGGCGAGGCGCTCTATGAGGGCATGATCGTCGGCGAGAACGCGAAGCCGGACGACCTCGAGGTCAACCCGATGAAGACCAAGGCGCTGACCAACTTCCGCGCAAGCGGCGGCAAGGACGACCAAGTCCGCCTGTCCCCGCCGAAGCGCGCGACGCTGGAGCAGGCGATCGCCTATATCGACGACGACGAGATGGTCGAAGTCACGCCGAAGTCGATCCGTCTGCGCAAGCGCTTCCTCGATGCGAACGAGCGCAAGCGCGCGAGTCGGGCCAAGCAGAGCGCGTAAGCCCGGCATGGCGAAGCCGGCCAGGCTTACAAGCTCGGCCGGCCTCGCTCAGGCGAGGTCCGACGACGCGGCTTAGCCGCGGCGCTCAACAAAAACGAAAAAGGCCGGAGGGAAACCTCCGGCCTTTTTCGTGTCCAGCGAAGCGCCCAGCCCTACCCGAGAATAGCCGCCGCCCGATCCGCTAGCCGCGCGATCGCCGCGCGGTGGATCCCGCGGGTGCTCGCGACGACCCCGAACGCCTGCGGGCGCGGCTTGTTGAACACCAACGGGATCCCGACCGCGTCGGTCACTGCGGCGCCCGCCTCGCTCGCGACCAGCGCGGCGGCGGCGATGTCCCACTCATTCCCCCAGCGCAGCGTCGCGACCAGATCGGCACGGTCGGCCGCGACCATCGCGATCCTGAGCGCGATCGAATTGGGCTTCTCGACCACCACCAGATCGCGATCCGCCTTGGGCAGCGCATCGGTCGGCACGCGCGATCCGGGAAAGTCGGTGCGCGATCCGGCCTGCAATGCCGCACCGTTGAGCGTCGCGCCTTCGCCCAGCGCCGCCGACCAGATCTCGCCCCGCGCCGGCGCATCGAGCACGCCGATCACCACCCGCCCGCGCTCGACCAGCGCAATCGACACGCACCAGCCCGGACGTGCCCGGATGTAGTCGCGCGTGCCGTCGATCGGGTCGACGACCCAGAGCCGGTCGCGCGCGAGCCGCGCGGGATTGTCGGCGGTTTCCTCCGACAGCCAGCCGGCATCGGGCAACAGTGCGGACAGCCGCACCTTCAACATCCGGTCGATATCGATATCGACCTCGCACACCGGGCTGCCCGGCGTCTTTTCCCAGCGGTGGAAATCGGTCCCGAACCGCGCGAGCGCCATCTGCCCGGCTTCGGCGGCGATCGATTCGACCGCCGCGCGCAACGTCGTGACCGGACCCGGGGGCGGTTCAGCCACTCGCCACCGTCATCCCCTCCACACGCAACGTGGGCACGTTGATGCCGTAGCGGAATTCGAGGTCGTTGGCGGGGGTCATCGCCAGGAACATGTCCTTCGCATTCCCCGCGATCGTGAATTCGGCGACCGGCCCGGTGATGACGCCATTCTCGATTCTGAAGCCCGCCGCGCCGCGGCTGTAATCGCCGGTGACGCCATTCGCGCCGCCGCCCATCAGTTCGGTCACATAGACGCCCGACACGATATCCTCGATCAGCGTCTCGGGGGGCATCGTGCCCGCTTCCATGAAGACGTTGCTCGTCGACACGCCCGGCGCGCCGTTGACGCCGCGCGCGGCATGGCCGGTCGGCTCAAGCCCCAGTTGCCGCGCCGAGGCCGAATCGAGCAGCCAGCTTTCGAGCATGCCGTGCTCGATGATCGCGGTCGGCGACACCGGCAGCCCTTCGCCATCGAACGGCCGCGACCGCAATCCGTAAGGCCGATGCGGATCGTCGCGGATCGTGATGCCATGCGCAAACACCTGCGATCCCAGCGAATCGAGCAGGAAGCTGGTCTTGCGCGTGATCGCCTGCCCCGCGATCGCCGCGATCAGGTGTCCGAGCAGCGAACTGCCGACGCGCGGGTCATACACCACGGTCATCGGCCCGCTCGCGAGCCGCCCCGGATTGAGCCGCGCGACTGCCTGCTCGCCCGCGCGCTGCCCGATCGCCTCGGGCGATTCGAGATGCTGGCGGTGCCGCACGCTGTGATAGGCATAGTCGCGCTGCATCGCGCCGCCCTCGCCCGCCAGCACGCTCGCCGACACGCCATAGGCGGTCGAGGCATAGGCGCCCGCGAACCCATGGCTGGTGGCCAGCGCCCAGACGCTGCTCGACGCGCTCGCGCCGCCGCCTTCGCTGTTCGTCACGCCGGGCACCGCGCGCGCCGCATCCTCTGCCGCGGTTGCCGCATCGCGTAGCTGCTCGGGCGAGACCTCACCATGATCGGCGAGCCCGAGCATCGGCGGTACGCCGTGCAACAGGCGGTTTTCAGGGGCGAGGCCGGCCCAGGCATCCTCGGGGGCCTCGCGCGCCATCGCCACCGCGCGCGCCGCGAGCGCGTCCATCGCCGCGGACGACAGGTCGGAGGTCGAGACGCTCGCCGACCGCTTGCCGACGAACACGCGCAGGCCCAGGTCCTCGCTCTCCGACCGGCCAATATCCTCGAGCTTGCCGAGGCGGATCGAAACGTCGAGCGAGGCATCGGCGGCGAAGACTGCATCGGCGGCATCCGCGCCGGCGGCCTTGGCGCGCGCTACGATGTCATGGGCACGGTCGCGGGCTTGATCGGGTGTGAGCATGTCGCCGATCTAGGGTCACAGGCTCGTGCCGACAACCATGCAGGCGAGGAAGATCAGCAACCCGGTGAAGCGGTTGGCGCGGAATCGGGCGAGCGCACCGGCGCTGTCGTCCGCGCGCAGCGTCGCGACCTGCCACCCCAGATGCAGCGCGGCGGGCGCCAGCGCGGCGATCGCAAGCGGATCGGGCCGCATCGTCCAGAACGCCGCCGCCCAGAACCCGACCGCGATCGCATAGAAAATCCCGACCCCCGCCTTTACATGCCGCCCCATGCGCAGCGCGGACGACCGGACGCCGATCATCGCATCGTCCTCGCGGTCCTGCAGCGCATAGATCGTGTCATAGCCGATCACCCAGGCGATCGACCCCGCATAGAGCAGCCACATCGGCAACGTCAGCGCGCCGGCGATGTCGCTCCACCCGACCAGCAACGCCCAGCTGAACACCAGCCCGAGCCATGCCTGCGGCCACCAGGTGATGCGCTTCATGAACGGATAGGCGGCGACCGGCGCGAGGCTCGCCAGGGCGACGACCGCGGCGAGCGGCGTCAGCTGCAGCAGCACGACCAGCCCGACGAGCGCCAACACGCCGAGCCAGATCCACGCCAGCCGCAACGAGACAAGCCCGCTTGGGATCGGCCGCGCCCGCGTCCGCGCGACCTGCGCGTCGAGATCGCGGTCGACGATGTCGTTGAACACGCAGCCTGCGCCGCGCATCGCGATGCTGCCGAGCAGGAACCATGCGATCAGATCCCAGCGCGCCCAGGCCCCGCCCGCCAGCGCGATCCCCCAGGCGCCGGGCCAGAACAACAGCCACCAGCCGATCGGCCGGTCGAACCGAGCCAGCAGCGCCAGCCCGCGCAGCGTCGGCGGCAGCCGCGCGACCAGGCCGCGATGTTCGCTGTCGGGGACGATGTCCATCGGGCTCGGTGTGGTCTGCATGACGCGGGGCGTAGGAAGACGGCGTTTGGCGCGCAAGCCCGCAGCGGCTAGGATCACGTCAGTGTCGCGTTCGAGCCCCTTTGCATGATCGGCCTGTCGGTCGCGGTCGGCCGTTTCGTCGAGGCGCTCTTCTGGGGCATCTTCCGCGTCGCCGGCGCGGTGGCGGGCGCACTGATCCTCGGCATCGCGGTCGCGATCATCGTATGGATCGTCGCCCGCAAACTCTGGAACCGCCGCTAACCAATCCCCCCTGACGGCGGAGTATCGCGAACGAGCGAAACGCCCTCCCCGCATGCGGCGGGATTTGCTAGGCCCCCGCCATGCCTGCAACCCCAGCTTGGCCGCCGCAATCCACGCCGCGGCTGTTCGTCGACACCCCGCTCAGCCCCGGCCCACTCGCGGTCGACGGCCCCGCCGCGCATTATCTCGCCGGCGTCATGCGGCTGAAGATCGGCGACCCGGTCAAGCTGTTCGACGACCGCACCGGCGAATGGCTCGCCACCGCGGCCAGCGTCGGCAAGCGCGACCTCGTCCTCGACGTGACCGAACGGCTCCGCGAACGCGAGGCGGTGCCTGATCTTTGGCTCTGCGCCGCGCCGCTCAAGAAAGGCCGGGTCGACTGGCTCGCGGAGAAGGCGTGCGAGCTCGGCGTCGACCGGCTCGTCCCGGTCGTCACGCGCCGCACCGTGGTCGACAAGCCCAATACCGACCGTCTGCGCACGCACATGATCGAGGCGGCCGAGCAATGCGGGCGCACCGCGCTGCCGCAGGTCGCCGAACCCGTGAAGCTCGCAGCGTTGCTCCGCGACTGGCCCGCCGATCGCACGCTGTTCTTTGCGGACGAGACCGGCGGCGCGCCCGCGCTCGCGGCAATGCGCGCGCATGCCGGTCCCACAGCGATCCTGATCGGCCCTGAGGGCGGTTTCGACGCCGACGAGCGTGCCGCGATTCGCGCGCACCCGCAGGCGGTCGGCATCGGCCTCGGCCCGCGCATCCTCCGCGCGGAAACCGCAGCGGCGGCAGCGGTCGCGCTGTGGATGGCGGCGGCGGGCGATTGGGCGGCCGAACCGCCCGTCCCGTCACCGGTCGCGTGACATTGCTACCGACCGGTCCGAATCCCCTCTAGCACCCTCGTTCATCGCCGCGTAAGGCGCGGCGATGACGAGCAAGACCGCCCCTGCAAAGACCAGCCCGACGATCGAGTCGCGCGACCAGTTGATCGCCAGCTTCGCGCGCGGTGAAAAGCCCAAGGACCGCTGGCGGATCGGCACCGAGCACGAGAAATTCGTGTACGCGAAGGACGATCACCGCGCGCCTTCGTACACCGAGGCGGGCGGCATCCGCGCGCTGCTCGGCGAGCTCGAGCAATATGGCTGGGCCCCCGTGTTCGAGCGCGGCCCCGACGGTACCGAGAACGTCATCGCGATGACCGGTGCGGACGGTAGCATCAGCCTAGAGCCCGCAGGCCAGTTCGAACTCTCGGGCGCGCCGCTCGAGACCCTTCACGAAACCTGCGCCGAGACCGGCCGGCATCTCGAACAGGTCAAGGCCGCGGGCGAAAAGCTCGGCATCGGCTTCCTCGGTCTCGGCATGTGGCCCGACAAGACCCGCGCGGAGCTGCCGATCATGCCCAAGGGGCGCTATGCGATCATGCTGCGTCACATGCCGCGCGTCGGCAGCATGGGGCTCGACATGATGCTGCGGACCTGCACGATCCAGGTGAACCTGGATTACGCGTCGGAAGCGGACATGGTGAAGAAATTCCGCGTCGGCTTGGCACTCCAGCCGCTGGCGACCGCGCTGTTCGCCAATTCGCCGTTCACCGAGGGCAAGCCCAACGGCATGCTGTCCTATCGCAGCCATATCTGGTCCGACACCGACCCGCACCGCACCGGCATGCTGCCCTTCGTGTTCGAGGACGGCTTCGGCTATGACCGCTACACCGACTATGCGCTCGATGTGCCGATGTACTTCGTCTACCGCGACGGCAAATATATCGACGCGGCGGGGCTCAGCTTCCGCGACTTCCTGAAAGGCGAGCTCAGCGTCCTGCCCGGCGAAAAGCCGACCCTCGACGACTGGACCGATCATCTCTCGACCGCCTTTCCCGAGGTGCGGCTGAAGACCTTCCTCGAGATGCGCGGCGCCGATGGCGGGCCGTGGAACCGGATCTGCGCGCTCCCCGCGCTCTGGGTCGGGCTGCTCTACGATCAGGGTGCGCTCGATGCGGCATGGGATCTGGTGAAGGGCTGGACGATCGACGAACGCCAGTCGCTGCGCGATTCGGTGCCCAAGCTCGGGCTGAATGCGCCGATCGCAGGTGGCGGCCAGTTGCGCGACATCGCCGCACAGGTGCTCGATATCGCGGGTGCCGGCCTGTCGTCGCGCGCGCGCCTGAACAAGGCGGGCGACAACGAGACCGGCTTCCTCGATCCGCTGCGCGACATCGTCCGCTCGGGCAAGGTCCCCGCCGAGCTGCTGCTCGACAAGTATAACGGTGTCTGGGGCGGCGATATCGCCAAGGTTTACGGCGTGGAAAGCTTCTAGGCGCCTGACGCTCGGCGCGACCCGGCCACCCACGCCAGGAGGCGCGGTACCGGTCCGTTGCGCGCCATCCAGTCGCTATAGGCGCGGTAATCGGGGTCGAGGCCCAGATGCCGCTCCTCGGTCCGCGCACGCCAGTAATAGACCCCGCTGACCGCCGCGAGCAGCAGGGTCGCGCGCATCGCGTCGATCGGCGTCCCCGTGGTCAGCACGGGGATCGTCGACAGCCACCAGAACAGGTTCTTCGACAGATAGGCGGGATGCCGCGACCAGGCATAGGGCCCGTGCGTCAGGATCCCGCGGTTGGTGAGATTCGAGAATCGCAGGCCGAACGCCATCGTCGCCCACGCATAGATGGCGGTCAGCACGACCAGCACCGCGCCGATCAGCACCAGCAGGACGGGGTGATACTGGAACCAGACGTCCCATTCCTGCGTGCCCGGGTGATAGTCCATCGGCCCGCCGTCGCTCATCAGGATGATCGGCGGATAGCACATCAACGCCGCCATCCACGCGGCCGCAAACGGATTGGCGCTGCGGATATGCGAATCGAGCGGTCGCAGCGTCAGGACATAGCCGACCGTCGCAAAGGCGACGTCGATCAGGAACATGAAGGTGATCAGCCACCTGGCAAGCGCGACCGGGTCGCGCAGGATCGCGCTTGTGTCGCCGCGGATGAACTCGCCGAACCCGCCCGGCACGATCGCGAGCATGAAGGCGAGGAAGAACGCCTTCACTCCCCAGCTGCGCAGGTGGTTGTGGAGCGCCGCGCGGTCGACCCCCGGCTGCCCGGTCAGCCATGCCCCGAGCGACCACGCTCCGTCCTTCGGCGCGACCAGATAGCGGTCGAGCCAGAGGACATAGGGGATCGACACGAGCATTAGGATCGGCGCGGCATTGGTGAAGCACCACATCGCAAACGCGAAATTCCCCTCCCAATAGAATCGCCCGGTCCCATAGATCACCGCGATCCCCGCCCAGGTCACCCAGAAGGCGGCGAGCTTGGTCAGGCTGACGTCGATCGTCTCGCGCCATGGCCGGGGCCGCGACCAGTCCAGCCCGGTGCTCGGCCGGCGATGGACCTTGTCGACCAGCACCGACCACAGGATCATCGGGACCGCGCAGGCGAGCAGGTTGACCAGCGCGGCATAGGGCCCGTCCATCCCCCAGCCGCGCGCGCACGCCACCCAGCCGAGCACCCCCGCCAGCCCCGCCAGCCCAGCGCCGTGACTGACCGCGGACGCGGGGCGCGGATCCGCGGCGCGGCGCCGCTGCAGGGTCAGGCTGGTCGTCTCGGGAAGCACGGGCGCGTCGGACATGGCGTCACGGGTAGCCGATTTTCGTCAGCAAACCATGAACCATCCTGCCCCGGCTTGCACCACCCCACGACCCGCGCTATCGCGACCCTACACCTTCTGCCACCCGTCTCGCCTTTGCGACGGTCAGAGCGGGGGCGCAGGCCGCGGCAACGCCGGCTTCGCGGGTATAGTACAATGGTAGTACAGCAGCCTTCCAAGCTGAATACACGGGTTCGATTCCCGTTACCCGCTCCATCGTTTCCAAGAGTGTCGACCAGTCTTGACGGGCGTGACCCGATCATCGCCTGACTATGCCGTGAGATGCGCTGTTATAAGCAGCGATAGCCGGCATAGCGAACTCTGTGCCTCACAGCACCCGCTCCGCCGCATTTTCTGATTGTTAGAAATCGCCCCCCCCATTCCGATTTCGACATGACCCATTTGCTGATTTCTGGTAGCTCTATGGCGCATATGACCGATTATTTCGGGATGAAATACTATTAGCAAGTCTTTTCAACGATGGGACGTCGACTTCACCCTTTCGCTTCACAATCGAACCGGGAAGTATTTTATCGGCAGGGACATTATCGACACGCTGCCGGAGGTATTTCGCAGCGTGAAGATATGGAGACTTCCCGAAAGGGTCGGCGTCAATGCCTTGTCCCGCAAAGTCATCGGCCGATTATGGGCCGAAGAGGATCGCCTCAGAGCCCGGTATCCCAGGCTGGTGCCGCGACAGCGGAGCCGACGTGCGGTCCTTCATCTCGATCCGATGACCGTCCTGGGCTGGCACGTCACGTCGCATGATGCCGTGCTGTGCCATGATCTCGGCCCCCTGACGCATCCCGAACTCTTCGCCCCGTCCGTCACCGCGCTCTACAAGCGGGTCTATGCGCGCATCGCCGAACGCCAGCCCCGCATGGCCTTTGTCAGCCAGGCATCTAAGGCGGCATTTCAGCGCCTCTATGGCACCGGGTCCCCCGCCACCGTAATCTATCCGCCGATCCGCACCGGCGTGGCGGGTGGCGCGCAACACGCCGTGGACGGCGTCGAAGGCCTGTTTCTGCTGACCGTGGGCAGCATCGGGCGCCGCAAGAACCAGCTGGCCAGCATCCGCGCATTCGCACGCGCGGGCCTTGCCGATGCGGGCTATCGCTATGTCATCTGCGGGAGTCGCGAGCCGGGATCCGAGGCCGTCATCGCCGAGGCCGAGCAAACCCCCGGCGTCATCCTCCTGCCCTATGTCTCGGACGAGCAGTTGCGCTGGCTCTATGCGCATGCGCGGGGGTTCGTGCTGGTGAGCCTTCTCGAAGGATTCGGCGTCCCCGTCGCGGAAGCGATGCGCAACGGACTGGTGCCGCTGATCAGCGCCGACAGCGTCCTCGAAGAGGTCGCGGGACCAAGTGCGATCGCGGTGGATCCGCACTCCGTCGAGGCCATAGCCGCGGGAATGATACAGCTCGCCGAACTCCGCCCGGACCAGATCGCGGCACGGCGGGTTGATCTCGAGGCGCGTCTCGACGCGTTCTCGATGCCGACCTTCGTCGATGCGTGGAGGGCCTTTCTGCGTGCCGAGGCCGAGCATCGGCCGGCGCCGCTCGTCGCATCGCGCTAGCCGACCGAAACGGCGCGACGCGGGAGGAGCAGGCGCGCGCCCAGAAAGGCGAGCGCCGGCTTTTCGACGAAACGGCGGACGATCTCCGCCACGATCAGCGCAGCCCCCACGATACCGACCGCTGCGATCAGTCGCTCGGCGAGCGGCTGGCCCGCCATCAATCGAGAGAGCAGCATGACGACCGGCAGATGCGTGGCATATAGCGGGAAGGAGATATTCCCCAGCCATGTCAGCACGCGCGACTGCTCTCGTTGCCCAAGTGCGCCGAGCAATACGATCATCGGGTTGGCGCACAGGATGTAGAAGAGCGACAGCGGGATGCCAAACCAGGAGACGCCGGGCACGATCATCGGAAAGAGGAGTGCGGCGATCAGGATCACGGGCGCAACATCCGCCTTCACGCGACGCGCCTCGTAGATCCGGTATGCGACCACCCCCATGCAGAAGGACGCCAAGGCCCTGACCGTCGTTGGCACGATCATATCGACCGACTGATAAAAGAAATGGACGCTATTATGGTCGATGGCGATCCAGGTAATCGCGACCGAAAGGACGAAGGCGATCGTGATCAGCCCGCGATTGCCGAGGGCCTTGACGGAAATCGCCCAAAGCAGATTGACGAGGATCTCGGCAAAAAGCGACCAATAGACGCCGTTGAACCAGACCAGATTCTGCCCCTCGAGACGCGGCAGGACGACGAGGGACAGGGCAAACGCCCGATAGGCGGATGACGCCCCCGGACCGCCCGCCATGCCGAGCGCTACGAGCAAGGCCGCCACCGATCCGGCGAGCACGCTTGGCCAGAGCCGAACCACCCGTGACATCAGAAAGCGCGCCAGCTCACCGCCGTTCTCGCGCAACCGCCGCTCATGCGCGAAGGCGAGGACGAAACCGCTAAGACACAGAAAAAAGTCCACCGCGATATTGCCATGGACCGTCATTCCGCTCGGGAACTTCAGGAAGATACCGATATGGTATGCCACGACCATCAGCGCCGCGACCCCCCTCAACCCATCCAATGCGACAAAGCGACGTTTCGAGTGTTCGGCGGCCCGGACAGGCTGCATATACATTCCCCCAGCGCTTATCCCGATTAAGCGGGGCAAAACACGAATATCGGGAGAACTGTCGGGGGCATCGACAGACAAGTCTATCGTGTTTTTTGACCAAGACCGTCCCAGGTCGACATGATTTCGACGGCTTTACTATTCTGGCGTTCTGATGTTCGCTCGCGCATGACCGCAGAGTGCCTGATCTTCGTTAGGGTCAGGACCCATTGATGTGAGAGGCGCGATCTGATTCAGGCTCCGTGAGGAGAGCGTGGATGAGCG
>NZ_JACYUP010000003.1:0-871956 GCF_014841795.1 Sphingomonas sp. CFBP 13733 | reverse complement strand
CTGCGGTGACACCCCTCTAGGGCCCATCCCTAATCCCGTCAAACGCAAATTTCACTTTTATGGCAATTTTCTTCATTTCGACCGACTTACGCCCCCAGGCAGCCCGTGTGGGCCGTGCAGGGCACGACGACGACGCCCCTGCGTGCCAGCAAGGGACGCGACGCGGCATCCCCGCTCAGCTTTCTTAAGTGCTTGTGAAGCGCAGGCGATTATAGGGCCGGACCGATGACCACGCCGATTCCCAGCGCCCCGCCGGCGGCAGACCCGCTGGCGGACCGGCCGCCCGACGGGCCGATCGACGGCTTGGCCGCCCCGGCGCCGCTCGCCGGGCAGGTCCGCAGTGCGCTGATCTGGCGGTCGGGCAGCCAGATCGTCGCGCAACTCGTCCAGTGGAGCGCCACCTTCCTGGTGATCCGCATCCTCGCGCCCGCCGATTACGGTCTATTCGCGATGTGCCAGGTGATCCTGACCTTCATGGCGATGCTCAACGGCTATGGCCTGGCGAGTGGGCTGATCCAGCAGGCGACGATCAGCCGCCATGAGGTGCGCCAGCTTTTCGGCATGCTGATCCTGCTAAACGCGACACTGGCCGCGGCGCAGCTGGTGCTCGCGCCGCTGGCCGCGGCCTATTACCGCCAGCCGGTCGTCGCCGACATGCTGCGCGTCCAGGCGCTGCTCTATCTCACCACGCCGTTCATCGCCCTGCCCTACGCCCTGCTGTCACGCGCGATGGATTTTCGCCATCAGGCCAAGGCGAACATCACCGCCTCGATCGCTTCGGCGAGCACCGCGCTTGGTGGCGCGCTCTACGGACTGGGAGTATGGACGCTCGTCATCGCCCCGCTCGTATTGTTCGCGGTGCGGGGCGCGATGATGACGTGGAGCGCGCGGTCGCTGGTCTGGCCGAGCTTCGACTTTCGCGGCGCGGGCCGGCTCGCGCGCTATGGCGGGGTGATGGCGGCGAGCCAGCTCTTCTGGTTCCTGCAGAGCCAGGCCGATGTGTTCATCGCCGGGCGCCGGTTCTCGCCGCACATGCTCGGCATCTACACGACCAGCCTGTTCCTCACGCAGATCTTCGTCAGCAAGTTCGTGCCGCCGCTCAACGAGGTCGCCTTTTCCGCCTATGCGCGGATGCAGGCGGATCCCGACGCGATCGGACGGGCGTTCGTGAAGGGCGTGCGGCTGGTGATGATCGTCGCCATGCCCTTCTATCTCGGGCTCGCGGTCACCGCCGAGCCGCTGGTGCTGACGGTGCTGGGCGAAAAATGGGTCGAGACCGCGCCGATCGTCCGGCTGCTCGCGCTGGCGATGCCGTTCATGACGCTCCAGGTGCTGCTGACCCCCGCCTCCGATGCACGGGGACGACCGGGTATCGGCGTGCGCAACGGCGCGACCGGCGCGGTGATCCTCGGCACCGCGTTCCTGATCGGGGTTGAGTGGGGGCCGACCGGGCTCGGCCTTGCCTGGATCGCGGCCTATCCGCTGTATTTCGCGATCAGCGCGTGGCGGAGCCTGCCGGTGATCGGCGTCCCCGCCCGCGCGGTCGCGCGCGCGGTCGCGTCGCCCGCGCTGGCCGCGACGGCGATGGCGCTCGCGGTCTGGCTGGTCGATCAGCGTTTGCCAGTGCTCGATCCGGTCTGGCGCCTCGCGGTGCTGCTCGCGGTTGGCGGTTTGGTCTATGCGGGCGGGATGCTCGCCTTCGCGCGCGCGGCGCTCGGCGAGCTCGTCGCGGTGCTGCGCAAACGCCCCGTTACGCCCTGATCGGATACGCGCCCTGACCGGGCCCGCGGGTCAGGCGGACTGGATATAGGCGCGCATCGCCGCGGCATCCGCCTCGATCCGGTCGATCCGGAATTTGACGAGATCGCCGATCGAGACGAAGCCGACGAGCTGATCCTGGTCGATCACGGGCAGATGCCGGATCCGCCGCTGGGTCATCAGCGACAGCGCGCCGATCACCGATTCGGTCGGCGCGACCGATTTGACCGCGCGCGTCATCACGTCGCCGATCCGCTGCGTCAGCGCGCCCGCGCCCTTGGCCTGCAGGCAATGGATCACGTCGCGTTCGGAAAATATCCCGACGACGCGGCCGTCGTCGAGCACCGGCGCCGCGCCGATCCGCTGTTCCGCGAGCATCGCCACCGCGTCCGCGACGCTCGCATCGGGGTGCAGCGACAGCACCATGTCCGCGCGCGTGCCGTCACCGGTCCGCCGCTTGGTCTCGAGGATCGTCGCGATCGTCATCTCCGCCTCTCCTTGTCGCGTCTCCATGCGCGTGGCTTGAGAAAACCATGTTTGCGCGGCAATGAAAAGCGATGACCGATCCTTCTGCCGAGACACCGACCGGACTCGACGATCCACACTATGCCGCGTTCGCCTGGGGCCGGTTCCGGACGATCATGGCGTGGATGATACTGGCGGCGGCGATCTGCGCCGCGGGCGTCATCGTCGCGATGGCGCATCTTCAGGGGGCGCTGCACCTCGTGACGATGCTCGCGATTCTCGGCGGGGTCGGCGGATCGGTGATCATGGCCGGGCTGTTGATGGGGCTCGTCTTCCTGAGTTCGGGAAGCGGCCATGACGAGGACGTGACCCGGATCGACTAGCCGTCCGGGCGATGGCGCGGTCGAGGGAGGAAACGAAAAAAGGCCGGTACCGCAGCGTCGCGGTACCGGCCTTTTTCGATACTGCCGTCTGGCGCGACGGTCAGCCCGCCTCGACCTCGTCGGTGGCGACGCGGACGCGACGGCGACGCGGCTTTTCTGCGGCTGCGCCGTCCGCCGAAGCGTCGGCAGCTGGTGCGGGTGCCGAGGCCGAGATGCCGAGCGATGGCGGCAGGCGGTCTGCGTCGAACGCCGCGGGTGCGGCATCGTCCGTGGCGACCGGCGCGTCGAGACTGCGGTCGCGACGCGGGCGACCGCGACGGCGGGGCTGCTCCTCGCCCGAACCGTCCGACGCGGGCGCCGGGGCGCTCGCGGTCGAGGCGTCGACCGGCTCGCCCGTGAACTGGGGCGCGGACGACCGGTCGTCGGACGTGGCTGCGTCGGGCGTGGCCGGCGTTACGCTGCGCGCGGCGACCTCTTCCATGCGCTCGCCCTGCTGCTCGGACTCGGCCTGGACCGGACGCGCGGCGCGGGGCGTGCGACGGATGGTGTCGCGGCGCGGGGCATCGCGATACTCGTCGCGGACCTGGTTTTCGCGGGGCTGGGTCTCGCGCTGCTGGCCCTGCTCGTCACCGGGCTGTTCGTCGCGCGACTGCGTCATCCGCGGGCTGCGGGCCTCGCCACGCTGACCGTCGTTACGCTGGCCCTCGTTGCGCTGACCCTCGTTGCGGTTCGCGTCGTAGCGTGGGCGATCGTCGCGCTGCGAGCGGTCGTCACGGCCCTGGTTCTCACGGGGCGCGCGGGCGTTCGAATACTGGCCATTGGACTGGCCGCCATTCGCCATCGCCGCCTGATCGCCGGACCCCTGCTGGCCGTTTTGCTGCCCGTGCTGCTGCCCGTTCTGCTGGCTGCCCTGCTGCTCGCCCGAGCGGATCGGTTCGCCCTCGTCGCCATAATCGTCGTCGCCGTCGAGATCGAACGGCTGCTGGCGACGCGGCTGCTGCTGCGCCTGGGGCTGGCTCTCTTCGAAGCGCGCGCGGGTTTCGCTCAGCACGCGGAAATAATGATCCGCGAACTGGAGATAATATTCGATGTTGACGCGGTCGCCCTGCATCTGCGCGTCGCGCGCCAGGTTCTTGTACTTCTCGTACAATTGGCTCGCGTTGCCGCGCGCGCGGCTGTCGATGCGGTTGCCGGTGTCGCGGCCACCCTGGCCACCACCACCGCCGCCGCCCTGGCGTTGACCGCCACCGCCGCCACCGCCGCCATTATTATTGTTGCCACGACCGCGACGGCGGCCGGCTTGCCGGTTGTTGATCAAGCTTGTGTCCTCAGTCGTCGAACCAAAATCTGGTCGTGCTCCGAAATGCGGTGCAAACCCCCCGCCGCGCACCGATGACGATGCGTCGGACTTGCCAGGGCCGCCGGACTGCAGCGACTTTAAGGCGAAGGATGCGGGTCAACGCTCAAAAACGACCAAGTTGTCGAGATTGCGTGCCCCTGCCCACGTGATAGCGGCCCGGAAGGGCCTCCCACAAGCGAAATATGCGGCGGCGGGCCATAATCGTCAAGTCGCGCCGGTCATCGCGCGAGCAAGACGCGCGGGTTTCCGCCATAATCATGATGTAGCGCAACGTGCAGCCCCGCCGCCTCGAGCAGCGCCGAGACCGGTCTCGCCTGCGTCGCGCCGATCTCGATCACCGCCGCGCCGCCGGGTGCGATCAGCGCAGGGAGCTGCGTCGCGAGGATCCGGTAATCGTCGAGCCCGTCCGCGCCTGCGAACAGCGCCGCATGCGGTTCGTGATCGCGGACCTCGGGCGGCAGCGTCTCGGCGGTACCGATATAGGGCGGGTTGGCGAGGATCAGGTCGAACCGCCCCTCTATCGCGTCCGCCCAGCTGCCACGCACGAACTGCGCACGGTCCGCCATGCCGAGCGCCGCCGCATTGGCGCGCGCATAGCCGAGCGCGTCCGCCGAAAAATCGATGCCGAGACCGCGCGCGGGCCATTCGTCGAGCGCGGCGAGCAGCAGCGTACCGGGGCCGGTGCCGAGATCGAGGATCGTCGCGGGCGCACCGCCGGCAAAATGCGCCTGCGCGGCGATCAGCAGCGTCTCGCTGTCCGCGCGCGGCACCAGCGCCCCCGGCCCGACCGCGAGATCGATCGACCAGAAGCCGCGCGTGCCGGTGATATAGGCGATCGGCTCATGCCGCAGACGGCGCTCGACCAGCACCGCGAAACCGGCGGGAACGGCGTAGCGGTCGGGATCGAGCAGGATCGCGTTCCGCTCGACGCCCAGCGCATGCGCCATGAGCAGTTCGGCATCGAGGCGGGGGGTGCCGGAGAAGGCGAAGCGCGCGGCCGCGGTGGCGAGGGCCTGACGTACCCCCCCGCCCGCTTGCGGGAGGGGGCTGGGGGGTGAGCACGCGCTCACCGCGACCGCACCATCGGTGATGCGTCGAAAGACCGGAACGCGGCGCCTTCCTGGAACACGCCGCGCGCCCACCCCCCGGCCCCCTCCCGCACGCGGGAGGGGGGGGAGCACCTAGGCTCAGCCATCCAGCTGCGCCAGCCGGTCCGCCTCGTCCTGCGACACCAGCGCACCGATCAGCTCGCCCATGTCGCCCGCGACGATTTCCGGCAGCCGGTGCAGCGTCAGGTTGATCCGGTGATCGGTCACGCGGCCTTGCGGGAAATTATACGTCCGGATCCGCTCCGATCGATCCCCCGACCCGACCATCGACTTGCGCGCGCCCGCGCGCTCGGCATGCAGCCGGTCGCGCTCCGCCTCGTAGAGCCGCGTCCGCAGCACGCGCAAAGCCTTCGCCTTGTTCTTGTGCTGCGACTTCTCGTCCTGCTGGATCACCGTCAGCCCGGTCGGGATATGGACGATCCGCACGGCAGAGTCGGTCGTGTTGACCGACTGACCACCCGGCCCCGACGAGCGATAGACGTCGATGCGCAGGTCCTTGTCGTCGATCTTGACGTCGACCTCCTCCGCCTCGGGCAGCACCGCGACGGTCGCCGCCGAGGTGTGGATCCGGCCGCCCGCCTCGGTCGCGGGCACGCGCTGGACGCGGTGGACGCCGCTTTCGAACTTCAGTTTCGCGAACACGCCCTGCCCCGTGACGCTGGCGACGACTTCCTTGAATCCGCCCGCGTCGGACGACGATCCCGAGATCATCTCGACCCGCCAGCCCTGCGATTCGGCATAACGCTGGTACATCCGGAACAGGTCGCCCGCGAACAGCGCCGCCTCGTCGCCGCCAGTGCCGGCGCGCACCTCAAGCATCGCCGAGCGCTCGTCTGCGGAATCGCGCGGCAACAAGGCGAGCGCGAGCTTGCGGTCCGCGGTCTCGAGCAGCGTGCGATTCTCGTGCAATTCCTCCGACGCCATCGCGCGCAGCTCGTCATCGGCATCCTCGGCCATGAAGGCGAGACTCTCGGCCTCCTGCCGCAGCCGCCGCACCTCGGTCGCCGCCTGCGCGACGGGTTCGAGCTCGGCATATTCCTTCGACACCGCGACGAAGCGGTCGGACGGCAGGTCGCCGGTCGACATCAGCGCCTGCAACTCGTCGCGCCGCGCCTCGATCGCGCGGATGCGGTCCGGGGAGATCTGGGTCATGCGGACGCCCCCTCTTGCGTCATACCAGCGAACGCTGGGATCCAGGGTGACCGGGCGCAGCCCTCATGGCGCTGGATCCCGGCCTGAGCCGGGATGACGGGGAGGCTCAACGCAGCGCCTCCGCCAGATCGGCGAACGCGACCTCGGTCTGCGTGCCGGTCGCGAGCGCTTTCACCGCGCCGACGCCCTTGGCGAGCTCGTCATCGCCGAGAATGATCGCAAACCGCGCGCCGAGCGCATCCGCCTTCGCCATCCGCGCCTTCATCTTGCCCTTATACGCCATCTCGACCGCCACGCCCGCACGCCGCAGGTCCGCAACGATGCCGGTCGCGCGCGCTTCGGCCGCGGCACCCATCGGCACGACCACCGCATCGATCCCCGCCGCCGCCGGCTCCTCCAGCAGCATCGCCAGCCGCTCGACCCCCGCCGCCCAGCCGACACCCGCCGTCTCGGGCCCGCCGAGCGACCCGATCAACCCGTCATAGCGCCCACCGGCCAGCACCGTCCCCTGCGACCCCAGCCGATCGGTCACGAATTCGAACGCGGTGTGCCGGTAATAATCGAGCCCGCGGACCAGCCGCGCATTGCGCTCCCACGCGACGCCCGCGGCATCGAGCCCGGCGGTCACCGCGTCGAAGAACGCGCGCGCCTCGGGCGTCAGATACGCGTCGATATCGGGCGCGCTGTCCGCGATCGGGCGGTCCTTCGGGTCCTTCGAATCGAGGATCCGCATCGGATTCTTCTCGAGCCGCGTGAGGCTGTCCTCGGACAGCTCGTCGCGATGCGCCTCGAAATGCGCGACCAGCGCCGCGCGCCACGCCTCACGCGTCTCGGCATCGCCCAAAGTGTTCAGCTGCAGCGTCACCCCGTCCGCAATGCCGAGTTCGCGCAGCAGCTGGTCCGCCAGCACCAGCAGTTCGACGTCCGCCGCGGGCTCCGCCGCACCGATCACCTCGGCGTCGATCTGGTGGAACTGCCGGAACCGCCCCTTTTGCGGGCGCTCGTAGCGGAACACCGGACCGCTCGTCGTGATCTTCAGCGGCGCGAACTGCTGCCACCCCTCGGTCAGATAGGCACGCGCGATCCCGGCGGTGAATTCGGGCCGCAGCGTCAGCGAATCCCCGCCGCGGTCCTCGAACGTGTACATCTCCTTCGACACGACATCGGTCGTCTCGCCGAGCGAGCGCGCGAACACCGCGGTGGATTCGAACACCGGGATGTCGATCCGCTGAAAGCAATACAGCGCACGCACGCGTTCGAAGGTGCTGAGAACATGCGCGAAACGGCGCTGCTCGTCGCCGAAGATGTCCTGAGTGCCGCGGATGCGACGCGGGGTTTCTGTTCTGGCCATGATGCGCGCGTATCTAGGCGACGTGCCCGCGAAGCGCTAGCGCCGTCACATGAGCAACGACGTCCGCTATTGGGGGCTCGGCCGGCGCATCGCCCCGCCGCGCTTCGTGCTGTTCGCATGCGTCTTCGCGATCGGCCTCGTCGCGCTGATCCCCCCGTTCGGACTCGGGCTGGGGCTGGGCCGCGGCACGATGGCGGCGTTCGATATCGCCGCGGTCCTGTTCCTCGCCACCGTCGCGACCTTGTTCGGCAACGCCACCGCGGAGCGGATGCGGCGCTATGCGGACGAGAACGACGCCAACCGCGCGGTGCTGCTGGCGTTCAGCGGGACGATCCTGATCGTCGTGCTCGTCGCGGTGGCGAAGGAATTGCAGGGCAAGACCGATCTCGTCGCGATCCTGATCTCGGTCGCGACGCTCGTGCTCGCCTGGCTGTTCTCGAACATGGTCTACACGCTGCATTACGCGCATCTGTTCTACAGCGACGCCGCGGATGGCAGCGACGCGGGCGGGCTGGATTTCCCCTCCTGCGCCGAGCCCGATTACTGGGACTTCGCCTATTTCGCCTTCACGCTCGGCATGACCTTCCAGACCTCCGACGTCGAGATCACGTCGCGGCGCGTGCGCAAGGTCGCGCTCGGCCAGTGCATGGCCGCGTTCGTCTTCAACATCGGCGTGCTCGCCTTCACCATCAACGTGCTCGGCAGCAGCTGACCCTGCCCCTTCCGTCATCCTGACGAAAGTCAGGATCCAGAGCCATAAACACCACCGCCCGTAACCCTGGATCCTGACGTTCGTCAGGATGACGGCGCATGTGGCAAAGCGCGACGCACCAAACGCCTGCGACGCGAAACTATACCCCCCGGCAAAGGGCTGGACGACTGCCCTTTCTGCCGCTTACACCTTGACCATCGTCTCTCTGCCGGAAGGCCTTTTCCTTGATCCGCAAGCTTCTCGTCGCATCCCTGCTCGCGTCTGCACTTCCCGCGGTCGCGCAAGTCCCCGCCGGCAACACCGCACCACAGCCGGTGCCGTTCGTCGACACGATCCCCGCCGCACAGGACACGCCCTATCCCGGCACGATCCTGCTCGACATCGACGCGACCGACACCGAGCGCGGCATCTTCCGCGTCAAGGAGACGATCCCCGTCGCCAAATCGGGCAAGATGGCGCTGCTCTTCCCGAAATGGCTGCCCGGCAACCATGCGCCACGCGGCGAGATCGAGAAGCTCGCCGGGCTGGTGATCCGCGCGAACGGCCGGATCCTGCCCTGGACGCGCGATCCGGTCGACGTCTACGCCTTCCACATCGACGTCCCCGCGGGCACCAGACAGCTCGACGCGACCTTCCAGTTCATCTCCGCGACCAAGGCGGACCAGGGCCGTGTCGTCATGACCCCGACGATGATCAGCCTCCAGCCGAACTCGGTCAGCCTCTATCCCGCCGGCTATTATACGCGTCAGATCCCGGTGAAGATGACCGTCACCTACCCGACCGGCTGGACCGCCGCGGGTGCGGTCCCCGCCAAGGTCTCGGGCGCGACCTATGCCTATGACCGGACCAATTACGAGATCCTCGTCGATTCGCCGATCCTCGCGGGCAAATACGGCAAGGTCTGGCCTTTGAGCCCGAAGGTCGACCTCAACGTCTTCGCCGACACCCCCGACCAGCTCGCCGCCAAGCCCGAACAGATCGACGCGCACAAGCGGCTCGTCGACCAGGCCGCGCGCACCTTCGGCGCCGAGCATTATGATCACTACGAGTTCCTGCTCTCGATCACCGACCAGCTCGGCGGGATCGGGCTCGAACATCATCGCAGCTCGGAAAACGGCGTCCGCCCCGGCTATTTCACCGAATGGGAGATGGGCGCGTCGGCGCGCAACCTGTTGCCGCACGAATTCACGCACAGCTGGGACGGCAAGTTCCGCCGCGGCGCCGACCTGTGGACCCCCGATTTCCGCACGCCGATGCGCAACTCGCTGCTCTGGGTCTATGAGGGCCAGACGCAGTTCTGGGGCTATGTGCTCCAGGCGCGCTCGGGTCTGGTCAGCAAGCAGGACACGCTCGACGGCTATGCCTCGATTCTGGGCACCTACGACACCGCGCAGGGTCGCCAGTGGCGCCCGCTGATCGACACCACCAACGATCCGGTCATCTCGTCGCGCCGTCCCAAGGGCTGGACCAGCTGGCAGCGGTCGGAGGATTACTACAATGAAGGGCTGATGGTCTGGATGGAGGTCGACGCGATGCTCCGCCAGAAGTCGGGCGGCACCAAGTCGATCGACGATTTCGCGCGAGCCTTCTTCGGCATCCGCAACGGTGACTATGGCGAGGTCACCTATACGTTCGACGACGTCGCCAAGACGCTCAACGGGATCCTGCCCTATGACTGGGCCGGCTTCCTCACCACGCGGCTGACCGAGACGGGCAAGCCCGCGCCGATCAACGGCTTTGCGATGAACGGCTACAAGCTGGTCTATGGCCCCGTGCAGAGCCCGTATCTGAAGCAGGCGGAGAAGAGCCGCGGCACCGATGTCAGCTATTCGCTGGGCTTGGTGATGAACAAGGACGGCGTCGTGACTGCCTCGATCTGGGACAGCCCCGCGTTCCGCGCCGGGATCGACGTCGGCACCGAAATCGAGGCGGTCAACGGCGAGTCCTACTCGTCGGACCGCATGAAAGCGGCAATTCTGGCGGCCCAGGGCACAAAGCTGCCGATCCGTCTGACTGTAAAAAACAACGAGCGATTCCGCGACGTCTCGCTCGATTACCATGACGGCCCGCGCTATCCGCGGCTCGAGAAGGTCGGTACAGGTGACGGCGGACTGGACAAGTTGCTGATGCCGCGCTGACAGTTCCGATATTTTTCCGGTGCCGGCCGCCTCCCCAAGGGGAAGCGGCCGGCACCGCCATTTCTGAAAGGACCGCCATGCGTATCGACCTCATCCCGACGGGCAAGAACCCGCCCGAAGACCTGAACGTCATCATCGAAGTCCCGACCGGCGGCGAGCCCGTGAAGTACGAGTTCGACAAGGCATCGGGCGCGCTGTTCGTCGACCGCATCCTGCACACGCCGATGCGCTACCCCGCGAACTACGGCTTCGTGCCGCACACGCTCAGCCCCGATGGCGACCCGCTCGACGCGCTCGTGATCGCGCGCTCGCCGTTCATCCCGGGCTGCGTCGTCCGCGCGCGCCCGATCGCGGTGCTCAACCTCGAGGACGAGGCCGGCGGCGACGAGAAGCTCGTCTGCGTCCCCGTCAACGACGTGTTCCCCTATTATTCGAACGTCGGCGGCCGTGCCGACGTGCCCGAGATCGTGTTCGAGCAGATCGAGCATTTCTTCACCCACTATAAGGACCTCGAGAAGAAGAAGTGGGTCCGCGTCGGCAAGTGGGGCGATGCCGAGGAAGCCAAGCGCATCACGATCGAGGCGATCGAGCGCTACGAAGAGGCCAAGAAGCAGGGCGACGAGCCCATGAACGCGGACGACGCCGCAGGCCGCTGATCACAAGCGACCGAAGTCGAAGCGGCGCGCACCCGGCGCGCCCTTCGACTGCGCTCAGGGCGAACGGGGCCGCGAAACACCAAACCCCGTTCGTGCTGAGCGAAGTCGAAGCACCTGCCCCGCCCTTACGGCGCCGGCCGCTCCGCCTGCGCTTCCGCCAGATACAGCGAGAACAACCCCGCCGGATCGGTCCACTCGCGGATCGGCGTCCACCCGCCCGACCGCAACAGGATCCGCGCATCGCGTGACCCGTATTTGTGGCTGTTCTCGGTGTGGATCGTCTCGCCCGCGGCGATATCGAACGGCCGCCCCTCGATCGTGAATGCGGCGTCGCGCTGCGCCTCGAGATGCATCTCGATCCGCGCGCGGTCATCGTTCCACACCGCCTTGTGCCGGAACGCCTCGACCGGCACGTCGGCGTCGAGCTCGCGGTTGATCCGCTCGAGCAGGTTCATGTTGAACGCCGCGGTCACGCCCTGCGCATCGTCATAGGCCGGGACCAGCACCGCCGGATCCTTGATCCGGTCCATCCCGATCAGCAGCATCGCGCCAATCCCGAGCGACGCGCGCATCGCCTTCAACAGGTCGACCGCCATCAGCGGGATCATGTTACCGATCGTCGACCCCGGAAAGAAGCCGAGCTTGGGCGTGTCCGCGATCGTCTTCGGCAATGCCAGCGGCCGCATGAAATCCGCCTCGAACGGCAGGACCAGCAGCTCGGGGAACTGCGCCGCGAGCACGCGCGACGATTCGCGCAGGAAATCGCCCGAGATATCGATCGGCACATAGACCGACGGCGCCACCGCGCTCAGCAGGATCGGCGTCTTGCTCGACGACCCCGACCCGAATTCGACCACCGCACGTCCTGCACCGGCAATCTCGGCGACCTCGGGACAGGCGGTCTCGAGGATCGAACGCTCGGTCCGCGTCGGATAATATTCGGGCAGGTCGGTGATCGCCTCGAACAGCTCCGACCCGCGCCGGTCGTAGAACCAGCGCGCCGGAATCGCGCGCGGCCGCCGTTCCAGCCCGGCGAGCACGTCCGCCCGGAAGGCGGGGTCGGCCAGGCTCTGCTCGCCGTCTTCGATTTCACGCTTCAACATCAGATATCCTTGGCGAGCCGGACGCCGGTGAACTGCCAGCGCTGGTGCGGGTAGAAGAAATTGCGGTAGCTCGCGCGCGCATGGCCGCGCGGCGTCGCGCAGCTCCCGCCGCGCAGCACGAACTGCCCGCTCATGAACTTGCCGTTATACTCGCCGACCGCGCCCTCGACCGCGCGGAAGCCGGGATAGGGGCGATAGGCGCTGCCCGTCCATTCCCAGACGTCGCCGAAAAAGGCCGGGTCGCCGGCGCGTGCCGGCCGCGGCTCGACCGGGCCCGCCGCATCCATCTGATTGCCGCCATCACCGGCATAGTCCGCCGCGACGGCCTCCCATTCGGCCTCGGTCGGCAGCCGCGCGCCCGCCCAGCTGGCATAGGCGTCCGCCTCGTAGAAGCTGACATGCGTCACCGGCGCCGCCGGATCGATCGCGCGCCGCCCGTCGAGTCCGAACCGCGTCCAGCCGCCGTCGCGTTCTTCCCAGTACATCGGCGCGACGATGCCCTCCGCCTTCACCCAGGCCCAGCCATCGGCGAGCCAGTGGCGCGGCTCGCTATAGCCGCCATCGGCAATGAACGCCGCCCATTCGCCATTGGTCACCGTCCGGTCGGCGATCGCGTGGCGCGCGAGCAGCGTGTCGTGTCGCGGCGTCTCGCAATCGAACGCGAAGCCGTCACCGTCATGCCCCATCCGCGCGATCCCGGCGTCGCGCTCGATCCAGCCGATCGCGCCCGGCATCTCGACCGGCACCTTGCGCGGCGCGGCCCAGACCGCGGGCTCGAGCGGGTTTTCCGAAAACAAATGGAGGATGTCGGTCACCAGCAATTCCTGGTGCTGCTCCTCGTGATGGCACCCCAGCGCCACCAGTTCGCGCGCCGCCTCGGGCAGATCGGGCAGCGCCGCGATCAGCGCCGCATCGACATGCGCGCGGTAGGCGCGGACTTCGTCGAGCGTCGGCCGCGTGATCATCCCGCGCCGGTCGCGCGCATGCCGCCGCCCTTCCGCCTCGTAATAGCTGTTGAACAGGAACGGGAAGCGTTCGTCGTGCAGCCGGTAGCCCGCGACATGATCGCGCAGCACGAACGTCTCGAAGAACCAGCTGGTATGCGCGAGATGCCATTTGGTCGGCGACGCGTCGGGCATCGACTGCACCGTCGCATCCGCATCCGACAACGGCGCGGCCAGCGCGATCGACAGATCGCGCACGGCAGCGAAGCGCCGACCGAGCGCGTCCGTGTCAGGCAGGGTCGCGGGATTATGGGTGGGGACGGGGTTCGGCATCGACTGTCCTCGTGCGGGCGATGCACGCGGCACGGCCCCTTATAAAAGGATGCAGCGATACGGAGCGCTATCCGCGCGTTGCCCCCGGTCGCCAAAGAACGTCGCTCGCCCCGTTTTGGTTCACCGCACGCGCGGCGACGAACAGGAAATCCGACAGGCGGTTAACATACGCTAATGCCAATGGATTGATCGGGTCGTCGACCGCGACCACCGCGCGCTCGGCGCGGCGCGTGATCGCGCGCGCGAGATGCAGCGCTGCGGCGCCCGGCGATCCGCCCGGCAGGATGAAGCTGGTCAGCGGCGCCATCTGTGCGGTCATCGCGTCGATCTCGCCTTCGAGCCGCTCGACTTGCGAACCGATGATCCGCAGCGTCATTTCCGACGGCGCGAAATCCTCGCCCGGCGTCGCGATGTCCGCGCCGAGATCGAACAGGTCGTTCTGGATCCGCTCGAGCGCTCGGCCGAGCGGATGATCGCCCAGCGCCACCGCGGCGACGCCGATCGCGCTGTTCGCCTCGTCGACATCGCCGATCGCCTGCATCCGCGGGCACGCCTTGGACACGCGCGACCCGTCGACCAGCCCCGTGGTCCCCGCGTCGCCGGTCCGCGTGTAGATCTTGTTCAGCTTCACCATGACGTTACGCCCTTCGGGCTCAGGTCCGGCCCGCGGCGAACAGGATCAGAACGACGATCAGGATCGCGATCGCCTGAAAGAAGATGCGCTGCTGCATCATCCGGTTCGATTTCAACGATGCGGCGCTCGGCCCCCCGTCCTTCACCTGCGCCGACTGGTCCTGCAGGAACGTCACCACCCCGCGCACCAGAGCAACGAGCGTCGCGATCATCGCCGCGATCAGGAGGATGACGAGGAAGGTGTTCATGACGACAATCTAGGCATGCGCGCCCCGCCCCGCAATGGCCGTTCCGCCGGTCGCCGGACAAGCCTCGAAACGGGCGGAATTCTACGCTGACAGCCCCGATCTTCCCGGCTAGCATCGTGACAAATGGGGGAATGAGTATGCGTAACGGACGGATCGGCGCCAGCCTGGCGATGCTGGCTATGTTGAGTGCGTGCGGCGGAGACTCCGGCGCGGTGTCGGGATCAACCGGCGGTACGCCCGGGGTGTCCACCCCGACCACCGGCACGACCACCCCGACGACCGTCGCGGGGTGCAGCCTGCGTGAGCGGCAGGACTGGGCCGCGGCGCAGCTGCGCGAATGGTATCTCTTCCCCGAGACGCTGCCCGCCAGCCTCGACCCGACACCCTATACGACCGTTGACAGCTATATCGACGCGCTCACCGCGACCGCGCGCGGCCAGCGCCGCGACCGCTATTTCACTTACCTGACGTCGATCAAGGAGGAGGACGCCTATTATGAGGCGGGGTCCAATGCCGGTTTCGGCTTCCGTCTCGGCATCGATGGCAGCGGGCGGCGCGCTTATGTCATCGAATCCTTCGAAGGCGGCGCGGCGCTGGCGGCGCAGGTCGATCGCGGTGCCGAAATCGTCGCGATCGGGACCAACGCCAACACGCTGCGGACCGTCAGCGCGATCTTCGCCGCAGAGGGCAGCGCGGGCGTCTCGACCGCGCTCGGCCCGGACACGGTCGGCACCAGCCGCGTGCTGCAGATCCGCGACGCGCAGGGCACGCGCGACATCACGCTGACCAAGACCGATTTCGCGCTGCTCCCGGTCTCGAGCCGCTACGGCGCGAAGGTCATCAGCGATGGCGGGCGCAACTATGGCTATATCAACCTCCGGACGTTCATCTCGACCGCCGACCCCGCGCTGCGCGCCGCCTTTGCCAGCTTCCGCGCGCAGAACGTTACCGATATCGTCATCGACCTGCGCTATAATGGCGGCGGGCTGATCTCGATCGCAGAGCTGATGACCGACCTGCTCGGTCGCAACCGCGCGACCTCCGAAGTGTCGAGCTACACCACCTTCCGCACCGAAAAATCCGCCAACAACACGACGCGCTTCTTCGCGCCGCAGCCCGAATCCATCGCGCCGACGCGCGTCGCGTTCATCGGCACGGGCGGGACCGCCTCGGCGAGCGAACTCGTGATCAACGCGATGATCCCCTATCTGCACAGCGCTGCCGGGCTGATCGGCACCAACACCTATGGCAAGCCCGTCGGCCAGATCGGGCTCGACCGCGCCGCCTGCGACGACCGTCTGCGCGTGGTCGCGCTGTCGACGCAGAACGCCGCACGCCAAGGCGCCTATTATGACGGGCTCGCCGGCACGGTCGAGGCGAGCTGCCGGGCCGAGGATGACATCCGCTATCCGCTCGGCGACCCGCGCGAAGCCTCGACGCGGCAGGCGATCGACTTCCTCGCCGGCCGCAGCTGCCTGCCCGTCACTGCGACCGCGGCGACCGCGTCGGCCCGCACCAGCACGCCCACGCCGACGACCGACCTCCCCACGCGCGCGCTGCTCATCCCCGACCACCCCACCACCCCGCAACGCGAAGTCCCCGGCCTCTATTGATCCGTACGGCGCGACGGGGCCGGGTCACCCCACCCACCCCGTCACCCTGACGAAAGTCAGGGCCCAGAGCCAAACACGCCGCACGTCGGAACCCTGGGTCCTGACGTTCGTCAGGATGACGGCACGTGGTGAGCATCCTCCGCCAGCATCGCCCGCACCCCCGCCGCGACCTTAAGCCCGTCCTCCCCCCGTTCGCGCATGGCCGCGAGCGAGGGCGCGCCGGTGCGCTTGGCCAGCCGCGCACCATCCGCCCCCAGCATCAGCGGATGATGATGATAGCGCGGCGTCGGCAGCCCCAGCAGCGCCTGCAACAGCCGGTGCACGTCGGTCGCCGCGAACAGGTCGTCGCCGCGCACCACGTCGGTGACGCCCTGCGCCGCATCGTCGAGCGTCACCGCGAGATGATAGCTGGCGGGCGCATCCTTGCGCGCGAGCACCACATCGCCCTGCGCCGCCGGATCGGCACGCACCGTCCCCGCGCGCGCATCCGCCCAGTCGAGCGGTCCCGTCACGCTGAGCGCCGCTACCATGCCGAGCCGCCAGCAATGCGCCTCCCCCATCCGCGCCGCGACCTCCGCGGGCGCCAGCCGCCGGCACGTCCCCGGATAGACCGCGCCCTCGCCCTCATGCGGCGCCGACAGGCTCGCCGCGATCTCCGCCCGCGTGCAGAAACACGGATAGAGCAGCCCGCGCGCGTTCAAGCCATCGAGCGCCGCCTGATAGGATGCGAGCCGCGCCGACTGGTAGGACAGATCGTCCCAGTCCAGCCCCAGCCAGCGAAGATCCTCCACGATTCCCGCAACATGCTCGGGCCGGCTGCGGCCCATGTCGATATCCTCGATCCGCAGCAGGAACCGCCCGCCCCGCGCCCGCGCGAAATCATGCGCGCGGATCGCCGACAGCGCATGGCCAAGGTGCAGCCGCCCCGTCGGACTGGGCGCGAACCGCGTCGTGACGAATTCCGCGCTGTTCACTGGACTTGACCCCATGTCCCGCGCCGTGCTGTCATGACCCTGTCATGCCGGTGCGCGAAAGCGCGTCCGGGACTTTTGTGGGAGGAGCCGTGTTTCACCCCGACCTGATACGCCACCCGGATGGATGTCCGGCGCTCGTGCTCAACGCCGATTATACGCCGCTCTCCTATTATCCGCTCAGCGTCTGGCCCTGGCAGACCGCCGTGAAGGCCGTCTTCCTCGATCGCGTCGATATCGTCGCCAATTACGAACGCGAGGTGCGCAGCGCCAGTTTCGCGCTCAAGCTCCCGTCGGTGATCGCGCTCAAGCAATTCGTCAAACCGTCGCAATTTCCCGCCTTCACCCGTTTCAACCTGTTCCTGCGCGACAAGTTCACCTGCCAATATTGCGGCAAGCTGCGCGATCTCACCTTCGACCATGTCATTCCCCGCGCGCAAGGCGGGCGGACCACCTGGGAAAATGTCGTCACCGCCTGTGCGCCGTGCAACCTCAAAAAGGGCGGGCGCACCCCGCGTCAGGCCGCGATGCCGCTGCATCTCGAGCCGATCCGCCCGACCAACTGGCATCTGCACGAACATGGCCGCAGCTTCCCGCCGAATTATTTGCACGAAACCTGGCATGATTGGCTCTACTGGGACATTGAACTCGAAGCGTGACCGTCCGGCCGCGCAGCATTGTGCGGGAGACGGGTCGATGCGGGTGATGATGGGTGTGATCGCGGCGGGACTGATCGTCGCGGGGTGCGGCGACAAGGACGCGCAGCGCGCAGAGGCGGATGCCGGCGCGGTCGGCTTCGTGCCCCCCTCGGTCACCTCGCGGCTCGATTTCGGCGCCAGCATGGAACGGCGCTTCCGCACGCTCGACCGCAACGCCGATGATCGCATCACCAAGGACGAGCTGCCCTCCCCCAATGCACGGATCAAGGCGTTCGACCGCAACAAGGACGGCGTGATCACCGAGGTCGAGTGGAGCGAAGGCACGCTGCGATGGTTCGACCGGATGGATCTGAACCACGACGGCACCGTCACCTCCGAAGAGCGCGCCGAAGCCCGCAAGCGCGAGGGGCGGTGATCGCCTGTAACTTTATGTCCTGACCCCACGCCTTCAGACGCGGATTTCATCGCCGATTGCGGGTTCGGCGGTTGACCTGATCCCTGTCGCAGCGCAGCAAGGCGCATGGCCAGTCTTCCCGCAATCGCGAACAATTCCGACATCCGTTTCCTCGGCACGCTGCTCGGCGACGTCATCCGCAGCTATGGCGGACCGCGTCTGTTCGAGGCGACCGAGACGATCCGCAAGGCCTCGGTCGAGCGTCACCGCGGCCTCGCCGAGGGCCGGACCGACGATCACGCCGCGGTCGATCTCAGCCTCGAAAAGCTCAGCCTCGACGAGACGCTCGATTTCGTTCGCGGCTTCATGCTGTTCTCGATGCTCGCCAATCTGGCCGAGGACCGGCAGGGGATCGCGGCCGAACACGGCGCCGACCTCGCCTCCGCGATCGCGCAGCTCGAAGCCGAGGGGATCGACCGGACGCAGGTCCGCGCGCTGCTCGACCATGCGCTGATCGTCCCCGTGCTCACCGCGCACCCGACCGAGGTGCGGCGCAAGAGCATGATCGACCACCGCAACCGCATCGCCGAGCTGCTCGCGCTGCGCGATGCGGGTCGCGACACCACCCCCGATGGCGACCGGGTCGACGACGCGATCCTGCGCCAGATCGCATTGCTGTGGCAGACGCGCGTGCTGCGCCGCGACCGGCTCTACGTCACCGACGAGGTCGATACCGCGCTCAGCTATCTGCGCGACGTCTTCCTCCCCGCCTTGCCCGCGCTCTATCAGCGCTGGGACCGCGCGCTTGGCGAACGTACGCCGAGCTTCCTCAAGCCCGGCAGCTGGATTGGTGGCGACCGCGACGGCAACCCCTATGTCACCGCCGATTCGCTCAAGACCGCGCTCGCCCGCGCGAGCGAGGCGGTGCTCGGCTATTATTGCCAGGCGGTCCACGCGCTCGGTGCCGAGCTGTCGATCTCGACCGAGCACGCCGTCGCCGACCCCGCGGTCGAGGCGCTGGCTGCGGCAAGCGGCGACGACGCCACCAGCCGCGCCGACGAACCCTATCGCCGCGCCTTGTCGGGGATCTATGCGCGCCTCGCCGCGACGCACCAGAAACTGACCGGCAAGGCCGCGCCGCGTCCCGGCCGCCTCACCGGCGCGCCCTATGCCAGCCCGGCCGATCTGCGCGCCGATCTCGTCACGCTCGCGCACGGGCTCGGCACCGCGCTCAAGACCGGCGGCGCGCTCGGCCGGCTGATCCGCGCGGTCGAGACGTTCGGCTTCCACCTCGCCACGCTCGACCTGCGCCAGAACAGCGCGGTCCATGAACGCGTCGTCGCCGAACTGCTCAAGGTGTCGGGCGTCGAGGCGGACTATCTCGCGCTCGACGAGGCGGCGCGCGTCGCGCTGCTCCGCCGCGAACTCGCCAATGCGCGCCCGCTCACCACCCGCTTTGCCGCGTACAGCGACGAGACCGCGGGCGAACTCGCGATCCTCCAGGCTGCCGCCGACGCGCATGCCGCCTATGGCCCCGCCTGCATCACCAATTACATCGTCTCGATGGCGCAGTCGGTCAGCGACCTGCTCGAGGTGAACCTGCTGCTGAAGGAGGTCGGGCTCTACCGCCCCGGCGACACGCCGACCGCCGCGATCATGGCGGTGCCGCTGTTCGAGACGATCGGCGATCTCGAGGCCGCGCCCGCGGTCATGACCGCCTGGTTCGCGCTGCCCGAGATCGCGACGATCGCCAAGGCGCGCGGTCATCAGGAGGTGATGATCGGCTATTCGGACAGCAACAAGGATGGCGGCTACCTCACCTCCACCTGGCAATTGTCCAAGGCGTCGACCGCGCTCAGGCCGGTGTTCGAGCAGGCGGGCGTCGGCATGCAGCTGTTCCACGGCCGCGGCGGCGCGGTCGGGCGCGGCGGCGGCTCGGCCTTCGCGGCGATCCGCGCACAGCCCGGCGGCACCGTGCAGGGCCGCATCCGCATCACCGAACAGGGCGAGGTGATCGCCGCCAAATACGGCACGCGCGACGCCGCGATGACCAATCTGGAGGCGATCGCCTCGGCCACGTTGCTCGCCAGCCTCGAACCCGAACGCCTGTCGAACGCCGACACCACGCGCTTCTGCGCCGCGATGGACTGGCTCAGCGACACCGCGTTCCACAGCTATCGCGACCTCGTCTACGGCACGGTCGGTGGCGACGAGCGCGGCTTTCGCACCTTCTTCCGCCAGATGACGCCGATCGCCGAGATCGCCGGTCTCAAGATCGGCAGCCGTCCCGCCAGCCGCACCAAGTCCGACCGGATCGAGGATCTGCGCGCCATCCCCTGGGTGTTCAGCTGGGCGCAGGCGCGCGTCATGCTCCCCGGCTGGTACGGCGTCGGCCAGGCGCTCGCCGGGTTCGAGGACAAGGCGCTGCTGCGCGACATGGCGCAGGGCTGGCCACTGTTCGCCTCCGCGCTCGCCAATCTGGAGATGGTGCTGGCCAAGTCCGACATGGCGATCGCCGCACGCTATGCCGGGCTGGTCGAGGATCCGGCGCTGCGCGACACCGTCTTCGGCCGGATCCGCGACGGCTGGCAGCAGACGCATGACGGGCTGCTCGACGCGACCGGCCAGTCGCGCCTGCTCGAAAAGCACCCCGCGCTCGAGGCGTCGATCCGCCTCCGCCTGCCCTATATCGAGCCGCTCAACCTGCTCCAGATCGAACTCATCAAACGCCGCCGCGCCGGCGAAGAGGATGCGCGCATCGGTGAAGGCATCCTCCTCTCGATCAACGCCATCGCCACCGGCCTGAGAAACTCAGGCTAACTCCCTCTCCCCTCAGGGGAGAGGGAAGGGGCCCGCGGCCCTTGCCGCGGGAAGGGTGAGGGCAAGTGAGGCTAAAACCCTCACCCAAACCCCTCAGCCCGCCGCACCAAAAAACGGCGCCGCAATCTCCGGCCGCACCCGCAGCAACCGCCCGCTCGCCCGGTCGAGCAGCGCCCAGGTCGTCACCGCCTCCAGCTTCACGCGCCCGTCGTCGCCGACGAACCGCACATGCCGGTCGAACCGCGCACCCTTCGGCCCGCCCTCGACCCAGGTCTCGCCGGTCACCGTCTCGCCCGCGACCACGCTGCCGCGATAGTCGATCTCGTGCCGCGTCACGACCCAGACATAGGCGGCCTTGTGCTCGGCGGGCGCGACCGCCTCCCAATGCGCGGTCGCGATCCGCTGAATCCACTGGACCCAGACCGCATTGTTGACGTGCCCCAGCTCGTCGATATCCGCCTCGGCCGCGGTGATCGTCATTGTGAAGGTCATAGGCTGCGCTCCCGCCATTTTCGCCACGCGAACCAGCCGCCGCCGACCAGCAGCAGTGCCGCCGCGCCGAGCAGGATCAGCCGCCCGGTGCCGATCCGCCCCAGCATCTCCTCGATGACGTTGCCGAACGCATAGCCGATCGCGCTGAACACACAGCCCCACACGATCGCCGCGGCGAGGTTCACCGCCAGGAACAGGCGCTGCGAAATCCGGCTCGTCCCGATCGCGATCGGGCTGACCGTGCGGATCCCGTAGACGAAGCGATAGGCGAAGATGAACCGCCGCGGATAGCGTTCGAGCAGGTCGATCGCGCGGGCATAGGCCGACCGCCGCCGGATCGCCGCAACGGGGCGCGATTCGCGGAAATACCGCCCGCCCGCAAAGAACAGCTGGTCCGCGACGAACGACCCGATTACCGCCGCCGCCATCGCGCCCGCCAGCGACACCAGCCCCTGATGTGCCAGCACCCCGCCCGTCACCACCGCCGCCTCCCCCTCGACCCCCGCCCCCAGAAAAATCGCAACGACGCCGTACCGCGCCACCAACGCCTCGATCGTCACGCGGCAAGCAGTCCTTGGTCACATGAAGGCGCGAAGGCGCAAAGAAGGGTGGTTCGCGCAGAGGCGCAGAGGACGCTGAGAATGGTGTGCATCTTCTCTCTGCGTCCTCCGCGTCTCCGCGCGAAAACTCTAAATCTTCGCGCCTTCGCGCCTTCGCGCGAACCAAGAATCATCCCGCGACGCCCAATTGCCACAGCACGAACGCATGCTCCTCCGCCGCCTCGCGCAGCGACTCGAACCGGCCCGACTTGCCGCCATGCCCCGCGCCCATGTTCGTCTTGAGCAGCAGGACATTGTCGTCGGTCTTCATCAGCCGCAGCTTGGCCGCCCATTTCGCCGGCTCCCAATAGGTTACGCGCGGATCGTTCAGCCCGCCGCTGATGAACATCGGCGGATAGGCCTGCGCCTTGACGTTGTCGTACGGCGAATAGGAGCGGATCAGCGCGAACGCCGCCGGATCCTCGATCGGATTGCCCCATTCGGGCCATTCCCCCGGCGTCAGCGGCAGCTCGGCATCGAGCATCGTGTTGAGCACGTCGACAAACGGCACGTCGGCGATCACCGGGCCCCAGAGCGCGGGGTCGGAATTGACCACCGCCCCCATCAGCTCGCCGCCCGCAGACCGCCCCGCGATCGCGATCCGCCCCGCAGACGTCCACTTCGCGTCGACCAGCGCCTTGGCCACATCGACGAAATCGTTGAACGTGTTCTCGCGCTTCTCCAGCTTGCCGTCGAGGTACCATTGCTGGCCAAGGTCATCGCCGCCGCGGATATGCGCGATCGCATAGGCGAAGCCGCGGTCGAGCAGACTCATCCGCCCGGTCGAGAAGCCCGGCGGGATCGCATAGCCGTAAGCGCCATAGGCATAGAGGAACACAGGCGCCGACCCGTCGCGCACGAACCCCGCCGGATAGACGATCGACACCGGGATCTCGGTGCCGTCGCGTGCGGTGATCTTCAGCCGCTCGGTCGCGTATTTCGCCGCGTCGTAACCGCTCGGGATCTCCTGCACCTTGAGCATCGTCCGCTCACCGGTATCGACGTCATAGTCGTACACCGTCCCCGGCGTGACCATCGACTCATAGCCGAGCCGCAGCACGGTCATGTCATATTCGGGATTATCGCCGAGCCCGGCGACATAGCTCGCCTCGGGAAACTCGATCCGCTTGCCCTCGGTCGGCGTCTCGTACCGGTGGATCGCGATCTGATCGAGCCCGTCCTCGCGCCCGTCGACCACGAAAAAGTCCTGATAGCACTCCACCCCGGTCATGTAGAAAGTCGGGCTCGCGGGGATCAGCTCGGTCCAGGCACCCGGCTCCTCGACCAGCGCGGTACACAGGCGGAAGTTCGGATCGACGTCGTTGGTGTGGATGAACAGCGTGCCGTCATGCTCGTCGACGTCATATTCGCGGCCCACTTTCCGCGCGGACACCAGGATCGGCACCGCCAGCGGCTCGTGCGCGGGCAGCAGGTAGATCTCGCTCGTCACATGGTCGCTCGTCGCGATCACGATCCACTTGCGCGAACTCGTCTCGCCGACGCCGACGCGGAAGCCCTCGTCCTCCTCGTGGAACAGCACGACGTCGTCCGCGATCGGCGTCCCCAGCCGGTGGAACCGCGCATTGTCAGTCCGCCACTGCTCGTTCGCCAGGCCGTAGAGGAAGCCCGCATCGTCCGCAGTCCACACGATCTCGCTCAGCATCCCCGGGATGACGTCGGGCAGATGCTCGCCGGTGTTCAGGTCCTTGACCCGGACCTCGAACCGCTCGCTGCCATTGTCGTCGATCGCATAGGCGAGATAGCGCCCGTCATTGCTGACCGAGAACGCGCCGAGCCGGAAATATTCATGCCCCTCGGCCAGCGCGGGCTCGTCGAGCAGCAGCTCGTCGGGACCGCCCGCAACGGGCTTGCGCCACCATTTCTTGTACTGGCCGCCGGTCTCGTAGGCGGTCCAGTAAAGCCAGTCGCCGTCCTTTTGCGGGACCGAGGATTCGTCCTCCTTGATCCGCGCCTTCATCTCTTCGTACAAAGTGTCGGTCAGCGCCTTGTGCGGCGCCATCTGCGCCTCGAAATAGGCGTTCTCGGCGGCGAGATACGCCAGCACGTCCGCGTCATCGACCTCGGGATAGTTGGGATCCTTCAGCCACGCATAGGGATCTTCGATCGTCACGCCATGCGCGGTGAAGCTGTGCGGCCGCTGCTCGGCACGCGGCGGCATGGATGGGGTCTCGGGCGAAGAGATGGCAGGGGAATTCATGGTCATCCCCCCTGTTACCGCCCCGACGACCGGAAGCCAACGCACCACGCCCCCTCCCCGCAAGCAAACCCCGCTGTCCTACACGCCGCGTTTCTGTCACAACACGCGCCATGCCCTGTCCCGGCCCCAATCGCCCGCACACGCCCCGCCCGCGCGGCACCCGACCGGCCCGCTGGACCTGACAAAGCCGCATTTTTTGCTGCCAGCGTCTCAACATTCACAACATTCAGATCGACGAAAGCCCCGATGACCCGATCCAGCCCGACCCGACTCACCGCCCTGCGCGCCCATCTCGCCGCCGCCGGCCTCGACGGCTTCGTCGTCCCGCTGACCGACGAGCATATGAGCGAATATGTCGGCGGCTATGCGCAGCGGCTCGGCTGGCTGACCGGGTTCCAGGGCTCGGCGGGCAGCGCCGCGGTGCTCGCCGACCGCGCCGCGATCTTCACCGATGGCCGCTACACGCTCCAGGTCCGCGAACAGGTCGATGGCGATCACTGGGAATACGCCCCCGTGCCGCAGACCAGCGTCGCCGCCTGGCTCGGCACCCACGTCACCGAGGGCGCGCGGATCGGCTATGACGCGTGGCTGCACACCAGCGCCTGGGTCGCCGAAGCGAGCGCGGTGCTCGCCGATCGCGGGGCTGAGCTCGTCGCGGTCGACGCCAACCCGATCGACGCGATCTGGACCGACCGCCCCGCGCCCTCGCCCGCCAGGATCACCATCCAGCCAGACGCGTTCGCCGGCGCCTCGTCCGCCGAAAAACGCGCGCGGATCGCCGACTGGCTCGCCGAACAGCGCGCCGACGCGGTCGTGCTCTCCGCGCTCGATTCGATCGCCTGGACGCTCAACATCCGCGGCGACGACGTCAGCCACACCCCCGTCGCGCTCAGCTATGCGATCGTCGGCGCCGACGGCACCACCGACCTGTTCGTCGCACCCGAAAAGCTCGACGACACCGTCCGCCAGCATCTCGGCAACGCGGTCCGCGTCCATGACCGCACCGCGTTCCAGCCCGCGCTGCGCAACTATGCGGGCAAGCGCGTCGCCGCCGACCCCGAACGCGCCGTCGCCGCGATTTCCGACGCACTGATCGCGGGCGGGGCCAAGGTGCTCGCGCTGCGCGATCCCGTCGTGCTCGCCAAGGCGCTCAAGAACCCGGTCGAGATCGCCGGCCACCGCGCCGCCTCGGTCCGCGACGGCGCCGCGCTCGCGCGCTTCCTGCGCTGGGTCGAGACCGACTGCGCCGACGGCAGCGAGACCGAATTGTCCGCCACCGCGAAGCTGCTCGCCTTCCGCGAGGCGACCGGGCTGCTGAAGGACACGTCGTTCGACACGATCTCCGCGACCGGCGCGCACGGCGCCAGCCCGCACTACCACTGCACCGAAGAGTCGAACGTCCCCCTCGAGCCCGGCCAGCTCTATCTGGTCGATTCGGGCGGGCAATATGCCGACGGCACCACCGACGTGACGCGCGTCATGCCGATCGGCGCGCTGGCACCCGAACAGGGCAAGGAGATCCGCGACCGCTTCACCCGCGTGCTCAAGGGCCATATCGCGATCGCGACCGCGGTCTTCCCCGACGGCACGCTTGGCGGCCAGATCGACGCGTTCGCACGGCGTCCGCTCTGGGAGGCGGGGCTCGATTTCGCGCACGGCACCGGTCACGGCATCGGCGCCTATCTGGCGGTGCACGAGGGACCACAGCGGATCGCCTCGCCCAACTACCCCGGCGGCGCGGCGATGGAGCCGCTGCGTGCGGGCATGATGCTGTCGAACGAGCCCGGCTATTACAAGGCGGGCGAATACGGCATCCGGATCGAGAATCTGCTGCTGATCGAACCGCGCACGATTCCCGGCGCGGACCGCGCGATGCTCGGCTTCGAGACGCTGACCTTCTGCCCGATCGAGCGCACGCTGATCGAACCCTCGCTGCTCACCCAGCCCGAACTCGCGTGGCTGAACGCCTATCACGCGCAGGTGCTGGACACGCTCTCGCCCGAAATGACCGGCGACGACCTCGCCTGGCTCCAGGCAAAATGCGCGCCGATCGGCTGACCGCCTCAGTCCACAGGCGGCTCATCCGTAGGGGGAGCCGCGGCGGGCTCGGCCGCCGCGGCACGCGCCTGCGCCTTGCGACGGCGCAGATTCTCGCGCAGCGCGGCGGCCATGCGGGCCGCTTTTTCCGCCGCTTTTTCATCGTTCGATTGCATAATAACGCCCTACATCGTCGCGCGACGCCTTGACAATCGTCCCGCCCTCGTCTCTTAGCCCCACTCCGCCGACAGCGATGTCGACGAGTGCTGCCGTAGCTCAGTGGTAGAGCGCATCCTTGGTAAGGCTGAGGTCGTGAGTTCAATCCTCACCGGCAGCACCAGCTTTTTTGACGTTGACCCTTTAGGGGTTCGCGTGGGCTACTTTAGCGAACCCCGTCCGAAGGGTTGGACGCGCTAGCCCTGCGTACTAGACAAATACATTAACGTCGGCCTGTCCAACGTCCGGCGGGGAGCTGGCTCCCTACAAGGATTGGAGGGAGCCCCACCGCGTGATCGTCGATCTGAATCGCCCGCGAGGTCATCCATTCATATTCTCTATTTTCTTCCTTGCTGACTTCAGCGTGCCATCGAAGCCGATCAGATCGCCCGCTTTCGCCGACATGATCTCGACGGCCCCGCTGTCAGCATGAGCGCCACCGACAACGGCCAGCGTAGCGTGGTCATCGCTGCGCGCGGCCCAGGATCATGCCGCAGGGCGGCGTGCGATCAAGGCGGAAGCTACCGAGCGCTTACCACCTGACGACGCTCTCGAGTGTGCTGCGGCGGGCCCAACCGAAGACGTCGCGTCTGACGTGCCCCTCCCGATCAAGTCTGGCCTCCAGCGGAGTGGAATGCAGCCCCGTCAGGGCGCTGAGCTCCGCGAGCGTGACGCGGGTGCGGGCCAGACGACGCACCCGTCGCCAGGAGATGAAGCGAGTTCCACCTGGCTTCGGAGATCCCGAAAGACACTGCGCATGCTTCAGCGGAAGGTTCAGCACCTCGGCCGCGTCCCGCTGCGACAGGTCCAGCCCCTTGAGCAGCCGATGCTCACGACCGATGTCGATGCGACGCAGGGTAAGCGCGTCGGCCTGGGAGATCATGATCCTGTCGATCGATGGGCCCGTGCACGCGTATGACATGCGGCCATTCAGGAGACCTGAGAGGATCCGCCCCCAGGGCTTCAGCCCGCCGCCGATGCCGCGTGCGACGCGATGCAGCGGTACGGGGTCCGTCAACGAGTCAGGCGATACGGCCGTGTCCAAGATCCGAGCCGTGAAGCGGGCGAACTCGGCTGCGTGCATCTGAAGGCTCTCGTAGTGGGCGACGACGTACGGGTGGTCCACGGGACCGAGCAGCTTCTCATGGACGAGCTGGGTGACGGCGTACTGCGGCAGGCGCAGCATGATCGATACCTTCGCGGCGCTGACCCTATGCTCGAGAAAGTCGGCGAGCCATTCCATCTCCTGCCGGTCGAGCGTCGGCAGAAGCCTGTTCGCGCGCAGCACGATACGGGTCCTGAGCTGGCCGGCTCGGCGGGCCGCAGCCAGCTTGCTTTCCTCCTGACCCGTCAGGAACGTCGCTTCACGCATACTGATCTGGTCCGGGGGATTCGTGCCGGGAACGGAGCTGATGGGCGCGAGCGCCAGCGCGATCGCATCGTTGACTTGGCGCGGGAGAATGCTGCTGGTCAGTCCGGCCAGATAGTGTCCCGTCCCCTTGTACCGCACGTTAGGCCGGGATACCGCGCGCTCGCCGATGCGGTCGGCGAGTACGTCCAGAAGGCCTTCCGGCCAGCGTCGTACGATCTCGCCGGCCTCCGCGAGAGACGCCGTGTAGCCGGGCAGCTCCTTGGCGGAAGGTCCGTGCCCGCGTCGAGGCTGGAAGCCCTCCCGGGTCACCGGCATGAGGGCGAGAGCCAGCTCGAACACCATGCCGCCGTTCCAGTCCGACAGGCCTGCAGGAAGCCGACGACGGGACCGCTCCCTTGTGGATCGATCGGGATCCAGAAGGCCGATCAGAAACCTCAGGTCATCCCGCAGTGCAGGAGGGACGGTGTCAGCCGGAGTCGCTGCGAGCAGATGGTTGCAGGCGTCGCAGCGGTCCAGACGGTCGGCGCTCTGCCATCGCTGGACCGTTCCGCACATGCAGCGGTCGACGAGATACTGCCACTGCTCGATGCAGCATGGCACCGTCTTGAGGGACCACAGCATGCGGGCATGGGGCGAGGCACCGACAGCCGCGGGGCCGAAGCGGCGGCGTCGGAACACGATTTCATCGGTGCGCACCATCACGCCGTAGGTCTCGACGAAGCCGGGCTCGGACGAGGGTCTGAAGCGCCGAGTGGCAATCTCCTCAACCGGCTGCTTCAGGATCCACGCCAGCGCGACCTCGTCGAGATCCGGCATGACGCCGGCGGTCGGATTATTGGCGTGCGGCGAGCCTACCTGGCGCAGGAGGATGTGCGAGGAAGGCAGAAGGTTCCTCGTCACCGTTCTGGTGACGAGGCTCATGAATCCCTCCCCAGGGATAGCCGACACGCTCAGGAGGACAGGTCCTGCCAATGGATCACCTCGCCTTGCGGAGCTTGAGGTAGTTCTGGTCGATCGTGCCGTCCTGGATGCACCAGGCATCGACGGCATCGACCAGACGCTGGTGGCTGATGCCGGGTTCGTCGGCGAGCAGCACCTGCTCCAGGGCGGCGAGCAGGATGTTGTGGAGTTCGCCGATGAGGCCGTTGCTGGCGCGGCAGAGATCCTCGGCCAGCCCGGGTTCGGCCAAGCCCGAACGGACCCGGAGGATGCCGCGCTTCACCATCTCCTCGTCAAGGCGGCCGAGCAGCTGCGTCCAGGCGGGCAGGTCGCCCTTCTCCTCGCGATAGTCGTAGGGCGAGAGCACCACCTGCGGGGCGCAGCGGTTCTTCAGCTCGCGGTTGTCGGCGAAGAGAGACTGGGCATCAGTAGTACCCATCAGGACAACCGGCACCCACCCCAGGGAGAGGATGTTCTTGATGGTGTTGGCCGCGTCCTTCTGCATGCTCTTGAGCCGGAAGTGGTTCAGCTCGTCGATAATCACGATCTCCACACCCAGCTCCTTCAGCGCCACGCGGACCCGCCTGAGCAGGAGCTCCGCCTCGCCCCGGGTCGAGTAGTTGTCGCCGAGAGCGTCGAGGATCGAGCTTGCGAGGCTCTTGGGCGTGCCCGTGGTCGACAGCGTGACATGCAGGACCGGCTTCATCGCTGGATCGCGGCCGTTCTGGCCCTCCACGAAGTTCCGGAGGATCTTGGCGCACGTGCTCTTGCCGGTACCCGATTGGTGCAGATAGCGGTAGGCGCGGCGCTGCTGGCCCTCCGGCTGCTTCAGCCCCATGATGCGCAGCGAGTCCATCTGCCGCACGGCGGTGTTCTGCGCGGCCGTGGGAATGATGATGTTCTCGAAGGCCGCCATGCCGCTGCCGACACGTTCGGCAAGTTCGGAAGGCTTCAGCGGCGAGGCTTCGACAATCGCCGGGAGCGGCGGCTGAGCCGGTCTGCCGGCGGCCGCCTTCTCCGCCGAGTGGCGGGGCTGGATCTTCGCGGCCTGCGCCCCGATAGGCGCGGCGGGGGTGTCGTGCGGCTTGCTGCGGGGCATCGTATGATCTCCTTGTGGGCGTTCAGCTGTAGCTGTCGGGACTCAGATCGATGTCGAGGCGACGGGCGGTCTGAGCGGTGTCCTGTCTGGCCTGTTCGAACGTTTCGGACTGCGGGGTGCCGAAGGAGTCGCGGTTGCCACGCCCCCTCCCGGCCGCATTCCGACCGGTAGAGCTGCGCGGCGCCTTGCGATTGGCATCGCCCCGCGTGCCCACGCGCAGGTCATGGTCGACGATCGTCTCCATGCCGCTGGGCGAGGGATGGATGCCGAGGATCTCGACGGAGTCGCCCAGATATGCCCGTCCCTGGGACGAATCGGCCAGACGTGCCGCGGCGCGGCGTTCCGCCACGACGGCTTCGGGCATGATCCTCGACATCGCCTGCGCGTACGAGTCGCGGACGGCGACCATGTCGTGCTCCGTCTCGAACTTACGCCTTTTCTGGCCTGCCCACTCCTTGAGGCGCTTGTGGAGCCAGAGCGGCAAGTCCTCGGCGTAGCGTCGCATTGTACAGGGGATGGCTACGTATTCGCGCAGATGCTCGTCGAAGAGCCACGCGGCGCTCAGGTCGTTGGGATCGTACTTGATCTTCACGTTGTCGAACGATCGCTTCTTGGCGTCGGAAGCGACGCCGCGAGCGAGGCCCAGGTTGAAAAGTATGTCCTCGTTGGACAGCGGATAGCGTTCGTCCGAGCCGTCGCTGCCATAACGCAGCCCTTCGATCCCTGCACCGTCCCCGCGGAACGAGACGTATGCGACCTCGCCCGTGGCGCGGCGGAAATGATCGGGATCCCTTACCCAGTCCAGACCGTGAAGTGCACGCTGCTCGAGCCAGACGTCCAGCGGCGTGCGCTTCAGCAGACCGTCATGCCCGAGCGTGTGGTAGCGAGCCACGACCTCGGCGAACATTTCACGGAACTGCTGCAGCGTGACGATCGCATGCTTTGACGGGTCGTAGTCGAACTCCCGCATGAGCGGGATGTCCCAGGTCGCGGCAGGCAGAAGATCGCGCAGGATCATCTGCAGGGTGCCCAGGCAGCTCTCCACATGCCCCTTGTGCGTCGGCTGCTTCTTGCCTGCCCAGCGCACGCCATGTCCGATGTCGCCTCCGGCATCCTGCGCAGCCCGGCCGATCTGGTGCCGGGCATTGTCGAGAAGCATGTGCCCGACGACCTTCCCGCACAGTTCGGCCAGACCCGCCTTGATGTTCGGCTCGCACGTGAAGCTCTCCGGCACCCGCTTGGGCAGTGCCGTATGCAGCATCGTGCGAAAGTAGCTGGCGTAGCTGGGCGGCTCGTAGGTGATGTCCCAGCCGAGGATGACGCGGGTGTACACGTCCAGGGCGATCGTGACCGTCGGTATGCCGACAGGCAGACGTCGGACGGCATCGAAGACGAACACCATCGGGAAGGGCGTGTCGTCGAGCTGGACGTACTGCAGGAAACGAACCGGCTCCTGCGCCACGCCGCCGCCGCCGAAGCGCTGCTCGCGAGCACGCTGCCCGAAGGCGACGCTCATCGCCTTGCCGCCCCTGGCGCGCTCGAGCTCCATCGTGAAGATGCGTCGAGTGCACATCTTCACGCGCTCGGGATCGGCCGGCGGATCGACCCCGCGCTCGAAGTTCAGGATCTCGAGCTTCTCGCCGCGCCTGAAGCGGTCGACATCCTCCTCCACCCTTCGGAAGAAGGCATTGACCGACTGCCGCGGCTTCGCGTGGAAGCGTACGGCCCAGTGCCTGATGATCGCGAGCACCGTGAAGTGGATGCGGCGACGACGCGTACCGACGCTCTTATACGAGGCGAAGTCGCCGGGGCGACGATCGCCGTCGGTACCGCGTGTCTGGACCCACTTGCGGAACGTGGTGTCGCTAGGCAGCCGCCCGAACCGGCGCTCGAGATCCTCCACGTCGAAGTTGCGCGCGTACCACTCCGGGATCGCCCTGCGGGTAAGGGAGCAGCGCTCGACCTCGGGATCGTCCCAGACCCGGAGCGTCTCCTCCCGAAGGTAGTACCAGGGATCCCGCGACTGGTCCGGCTTGCTCTTGCACTTAGCCTTCGCGAGCTCGTCCCTCGTGCCCTCCTCGGCACGCGCACGCCGGCGGATCGGATCGTCCAGTGGATCCGCCCGCAGGAGCAGACGCTGATCCGCCATGAGGTCCCTCACGCGATCGGGGAACGGCCAGACCGGAAGTCCGGTCTCCTCGTCCGCGACTTCGAGCATCCAGCCCTCGCCGTCGGCGAACTGGCAGCGGCCGTTGGCCGCGATGCCGTAAAAGACGCACGGGTGGCCGTGATACGAGAGGTGCGAACCCTTGCTGAAAGGAAGCCTGTCCACGGTGATCAGAAGCCGAAGATCGACTGGTGCTCCGTCGCGGGAAGCAGCCGGATCGGCATGGGATCAAACAGGTAGCGGTCGAGATCGAACTGCACGCGACCACGGCAAATCATGGCGTGCGCCATGGAGGTACCGGCGACGCGGTCTGGGTTGAGCGCCTGCCGAAGGTCCCGGAAGGTGACGTCGGGCGTCTCGGCGCACATGCTCTCGAAAAGATCGAGGCGATCTTCCGGCACGTGCCTCGTCTGACGGGCGTAGATCTCGCCGAAGTTCATCTGCCGCTCGCCGCTGCCCTCGACGTCGCGACGATAGAGGATGCGGTGTCGCCATCCGATACCGCGCATGATGGCGCCGACGGCCGTCTGCACAGCGCGCTCGTCCTCGTCCAGGAACGACGGGTCGGGCTTGCACTCGATGGCCTCGACGACGTCGACGCCATCGACGCGGATATGACGCAGGTGATCGCAGATCCACTCGCGTACGTCGGCGCCGACGAGCAGCCTCAGGCGGAACGCCTGGGTGCGGTAACGCAGCACGTCGGAGCGTAGCTCGCTCTCGATGATGAGGGCGTGCTCGGTCGCACCGTCGTACGGATTTGAAAGCCCCGTCTTCTGCGACGGCTCCTCTCCCGTAAGGTGACGGTGACCGTCACCCACGATGGTACGGATCGGTCCGCCGTCGTCAGCGACGTACATCCTGGCCGCAAACCGGGCGGTCTCCGCCTCGGCGCTGCCGGAACGGACGAGCCGCAGGACCTGCTGCGGATCGGGCCTGGGCGACCGACTCTCCCGCGTGACGCTCGCGCTGCTGCTGGCGAGCCTCACCGTACAATCTCCCGGCCCGTGGTGCGGCAGGATGCCGGGCCGCTCACCATCAGTCGCCGGACCCGGCACATGGAGCGGTAGCTGGGCATCGGCCCCCATTCAGCCGCCCAGTCGCGGTCGAGAATGCCGTAGATGGCGACGGTCGGCGTCCGCGGATATCTCACGATCGCGGCGACGACGGCTTGGAAGGCCCGCATCTTACCGGTCTGAAGCGTCTCCGCACCGGTCGTGCGGTTGACCCGATTCGCGGTATCGGCGGAGCCGTCATGGCCCTCGAAACGACCGTCGCCGACCGGCTCGCGGCTATCGAGCGCAGGCTTGATGGAGGTGTCGTCGAGCAGCTTGCCATACAGGCTGTGCCGCCGTGTGACGGACCGTCGTTTGGAGCTAAGCCTGCAGTCGTCCCGGATACCGTAAACGACGGCAGCCGAAGGACGGGTCGCCGCATTCCCGCGGCCGCTGCACCGCGAGGTGTCCGAGAGGCTTACCCGGGCATCGCGGACGGCGGACTCGAGTTCGTCGACCATGATGACCTCGCGTGAGTGTCCTCCGATCGAACCGTCCTCGAACCGGAGGACCACCAGGTCCCACCGGAAGCCGCGCCGCGAGGCGAGGCGGAACTCCACGGATGTCCGGGCGCCGTCCAGCGCGAAGGGATGACCCTGGACGCACAGCTCGACCACTGAGCGGACACGAATGCGGAGCGCGTCCTGCGCATCGACACGGTTCATCAGAGATCACCCTGCTTCGCGAGGGAGGGACGATGGACGGGGCGGTACGTCGACGTGCGGCACGAGGTGCGGCGGCGCCAGACGGGCGAGAGGCGCGGCCGCGGCTCGCGACCTTCCGGGGGCTGGCTCTGGTCGTCGTGCTGCATGCGTTCTGTCCTCCATCGATTGGGTAATCGATAGATAATTGGACAAAAGATAGTTTCAATGATAGTTAGTTGGATATCGATAGATAATTGTACACTGCATCGGGGATATGGGTCACCTCGTTCTCGACGGCAAGATGGACATGGGCTAATCGACTGCCATGAGCGGCGCGGACATCGAAGGAGACGCGACGGGCGATGATCGTCCGACGCGAGCCCGTGGGCGGAAGGTCCCCGTCGCCGAGCTGCTCGAGCGGGCATTCGGCTCTCCCCTCCCGGTTCAGGAGGCCTCGATGTGGGCCCTGATGTCGCCCGCGCAGCAGGGCAGTGCCGTGCAGCGCATCCGGACGCTCCTGCTCTTCGACGATCCGGAGACTGCACCTGCCGTCGAACGCGCGGCGGCGGACGCCGGCGTGAGTCTCAACCGCTGGTACGAGATGCACCGCGACTGGCGCGAGCGCAGATCGCTGGCTTCGGTCGGGACGTTCGCCGCGCTTCCCGGCACCAGGACCCAGTCGCACCATGCCGATCTTCAGAGTCTGGTGGTCGGCGTCGTCGACAGTGCTCCCAAGGGGAGCGTAAGGCAGCTCGCCCTGGCGCTGGGCGAGGCGCTGGGGACCGAGCTCGGAATCGAGCCTGAGAAGCGGCCGAGCTACAACACGCTGAGGAAGTTCGCGGAGGACGAGGTCCGAAGGCGGGACCGCGAGGGCGCACCCGGCAACGAGATCATGCTGGACTGCTGCGCCTGCATGCTGCCGCATGCCGAAGGCACGTTCGTTTCCTTCCTGGTCCTCGACAGGGGCAGTCACGCCGTTCTGGGCGCCGCGCTCGGATCCATGGCGGACAGCCGCGCCGGGTATGCGCAGGCCGCGCAGGATGCGCTCGGACGGCTGACGCGCACGCCGCTGACGGATCTGCACTGGGTAGAGCGGGTGGAAAGAAGCCAGATCGTCCTGGGGGCGGACGAGGCCGACTGGAGCGGGACGCGCGAGGCGATGGCTGACAGGGGGCTCGCTCGTCATCTCCAGATCGCCACCTCCCGGCGACGCTTCGGCATGTACGTGCGCCGTCTCCTGGGCGATCGCATCGGCCGCGTCAGGTTCGTGCCCGGCAGGACGACGAGCGGGGAAGCCCATGCGACCCCGACCGCGGACGACGTGGCGAGACTGGGTGCCGAGATCGATCTGCACAACGCCGACCTGCCCCTAGTCGCCGCCGCCGCCGAGGCGCGCCCGCCGTCTGCCGACCTGATCGCGCTGCTCGAGTTCGTCGCCGAAGTACCGCCGGAAAGGCGTCTCTGACGCGAACTCCAGGCTCCGTCCGACCGCTGGCGGCCCGCCTCAGCCGTCCTGCCCGGCGCTGCCGTGTTATGCCGAGCCGTCCAGCCAGGTCGCCTCGTACCCGCCACGGGCGGCGTTGTGGCGTACGATGGCGGCGGATACCACGCTGCGGATCTCGTCCGGAAGCAGCGGGCGATCCTCCCTGGCCGTCAGAAGCCTAGCCGGCGCGACCGCCTTGCTGGCCACGTAGACCAGCCGTACGCTGTCGATCCCGCGACCGAGTACCCTCGCAAGCGCGGATCGGACTGCAGTCGGCGGCAGCAGCGATATGCCGTCGCCCTCCTCCTGCTCTGCCGGCACCAGATCACGACTGATGCGCAGGCCCTCGGGGGCGCCTCCGAGCGCCGCCAGAAGGTGGGGCACCTCGTATTGCCGCTGGTCCATCGCGGCAGCCAGGATCGTGCCGTCATCCGCCCGAACGGCGACCAGCAGCGACGGCATCGCGAGGACACCTTCCGTCTCTACGGGCAGCCGCACGCGACACGTGCCCATCACAATGCCGGTGCCGGCACCGTTCTGCAGCTGGCGGCGTGCCATGACCATGTTCCAGACTGTCGATCGCGACGGCGCGGCAACCCCGCTGGCCGCGCATCGCGTCACGACAGCGCGGTTGATGTCCACGAAGGCTGCGGCCGGGCCCCTCTCGTCGATTACGGTCCCGGCGATGGCCTTGGCCGCCTTCGGCACGGCGAGGCCGCTGCGCCGTCGTGCTACGCCGCGTGCGGCACCCGAACCCGCAACCTTCGCCGCGCTGCCGTGTTCCCGCCAGGCGCGCACCAGCGCCATGAACTGGTTGGCGCTAAGGCCGAGACGCTCCGCATGCTCGCGGCGGTCATCGTCGACCGGGTCGGCGATCTCGAGATAGGCCCGGACCACGCCTATGCGCCGGCGCACTTCGCTTCGACGAAGCGGATCCACGCCCGTCATGTCGATGTCGTTCATTTTTTCCGTTCCCTTCTGATGTTGCGCGTCCCCGGCGAACTGAGCCGACGCATGCCGCAGCTTCCGGCCTTCAGCGTGGAGGGCCGCCGATCGGCCTTGTGGCGGGCGCGCCATGATCGGTTCGGAGCGACGTGCCAGCGCGACGCGGCCTTCGCCGAGCGTCTTCTTCAGGCAAAGTTCTTGTCCGCTGTCGGCGCCCTTCCGCTCGTCATGCGCGCTGGAGCCGAGCGGACGATCACGTCCGGCGAGCGGGACAGCTGAGTCTATAGGGGGGTGGTTCGACGAGGCTCGGGAAGAGCCGCATCGATCAGCAGGGCCAGGATCGGTTCAGACCGACCATGGATCTAGGTGCGGGTCATGTCTTCCGTCGCCAGGATGACCCACGTGGTCTGCGCGGCCTGTTAGTTCGGCAGACGCGTAGGGTCACGCGCACGAGCTGCGCCCAGCGAACGCTAGCGGCCGCCAAGTCCGGCGCTCGTCCGCAGCCGCGAGGGCGAGTCGCCGAAACGGTCGGACGTAGACTGATCTCTACGCGGAGATCACAGTCAGCGCGGCCTCAGTCCGCTGGGGCGCTACCGTTCGGCGGAAGACGTAGCTACGGCGGTGGTTTTCCTGGCAAGTCCGGCGGCCGGTCACATGACCGGGGCGATCCTGACCGTCGATGGCGGACAGACTGCCTGACCTTGGGGGTCGGCATGGGTGCAATGGCGCCAATGCCGACCCCCGCTTCGTCATGGCCGAGTCGACCGTCGGGGGAAGCCAACGGATCAGGCGAGCGGCGAAGGACGAGGCGTCATCTCAGGCTGTGCAGTGGGACGAATGACGATGCTGCCGACGTCTACCTCCGGAGGTTGCTCTATTGCGTAGAGGATCCCGCGCGCGATGGCGTCCGGCGGGATCGCGATCGCGTCGACTTGGCCAGCCGTCGCTTCCCGGGTGGCCTGGTCCGTGATGCCGTCGGTGAACTCGGTGGCGGTCATGCCGGGCGACGCCTCGGTCACGCGGAGATGGGGCCCAGCCTCCTGTCGCAGCACCTCCGTCGCGGTCCGGACGGCGTTCTTTGTCGCCGCGTAGACGCCCATGCTGGGCACGAGCCGGATGCCCGCGGTCGAGATCACGTTCACCACGTGCCCGCTGTTCTGCCTGCGGAAGACCGGCAGGGCCGCGGCGATGCCGTAGAGCGTGCCGCGCAGGTTCACGTCGATCATGGCGTCCCAGCCTCCGACGTCCAGGGCGTCGAAACGCGAGATCGGCCCGATGCCGGCGCAGTTCACGATCGCGTCGAGCCGCCCGCCCTCCCGGATCGCAAGCGCGACAAGCGCGTCGAGATCCTCACGGCGGCGAACGTCGGTCGGTCTGTACGATGCCCGGCCCCCGCTGCGCGCGATCTCGTTCGTAACGCTCTTAAGCGCGTCCTCTCTTCTTGCGCCTAGGACGACAAAGGCGCCTCTCTCGGCAAGAAGCATCGCGGTCGCGCGTCCGATACCGCTGCTGGCACCGGCAATGGCAACGATCTTGTTCGCTATGCTCTACACTCTTCTCCTTGGTAATCACGCCGGCACCCTTGCCCCTGTTCACGCCCGGCTATGTTCCGCCGCCACCGCCGCGGCGAGCAACGCCACGAAGACCCCGGCGTTCAGCTTCGGCTCCCAGGACTCCATCGTGGCGAAGGTAAGCGTCAGCCACGCCGCTGCGCCTGCGGTCGGGAGCACGACGATCGCAGGATCCTGCAGAAGGTCGAGCTGCCGCCGTGCCGCCCACAAGCACATCAGCCCGAACATCACCTGTCCAAATGCAAAGGCAGAGTGCCGTCCATAGTGAAGCGTGGTCTCCGGCCCGTGCGCGTGCATGCCACGCCAGTACTGGCTTACGACATCGATCGCGAAGTGCAGCGTACCGGTGAGCGTCAGCCACCCGAAAGTGCCGAACGTCAGATACCTGGCCATGCTCACGTCCTTCCTACCTGCTCAGAACCGCACACCGGTCGAGTCTTCCGACACTTTCCACAGGCGTTCGGCCGCCTCGCGGTCGAGCGCTTGCGACGGGACCTTGGCATCCACCGGGTAGCCGCGTGTCTCACCGAGCCGGTGGGGACCATAGTAGCCGCCCGCCTTCGCATCGGGAGACGTGGCCGCGAACAGCAGCGGCAGCGCGCCCTGCGCCGCAGGCTGGAACAGAAACGGCAGGAGCGACCGGACACGACCGTACACGCTGCTGGGGCCTGGTCCGTTGTAAAGCAGATTGGTGCGCGCGACGCCGGGATGCGCGGCGATGCCGCTGATGTTCCACCCGGCCGCAGCACTGCGCCGCTGGAGTTCGAGCGCGAACATCAGGCAGGCGATCTTGGAACGGGCATAGACCGGCATGGCCGAGTAGCCGGCCTCGGCATTCCAATCGTACCAGTCGGTCGATCCCGATCGGGCCGCCACGCTCGACACCAACACGACCCTGGCGTCGCCCGATGCGTGCAGGAGCGCCAGCAGCTGCCCCGTCAATGCGAAGTGCCCGAGATGGTTGGTGCCGAACTGCAGCTCGAAGCCGTCGGCCGTCTGCCGCCGCTCGGGCGGCACCATCACGCCTGCGTTGTTGACCAGCAGATCGACCCGATCCTCCTTATCGCGCAGCTGCGCGGCGAAGCGCGCGACCGAGGCGAGTGACGCCAGGTCCAGCGTCTCATGGCGTACGTTCGCCGCCGGCATCCCTGCCGTGATCCGGGCGATCGCCTCGGCACCCTTGCGGGGATCACGCCCGGCGATCACGACTTTCGCGCCAGCTCGGCTACCTGACCTTGAACTCGACCCATCGGGCGGCTCCTTCTTCAGGGACCTCCGAGCCTTCTGGAAGTTCGCTCAGCCACGAGCGCATGGGTGCGAGCAGCGCACCTCCGTCGACCGCCGGCATCTGTCCCTTTCCGCGTAGCCACTCGGCATCCCCCTGCACGAAGCGCCCGGATGTGATCTCCTCCAGCCGTTCCGCCGTCTTCGGTGCAGGGAAGTCCTTCCACTTCACCTTCTTAGCCATCGCCGCGTCCGTCGGGCTGAAGGCGACGAGATTGGCATGGTCCATGTGCTCGAGCTCAAAGCTGCGCGTGGCGTTCCGGCTGCCATGATGCCCGACCTTGTAGAAGACCGTGCGGGCGACGAGATCCGCACCGGTTCGCGCCGTCTCCCCGGATGATGTCGGAAACACGACGCTCTGCCAGCTCTGCCAGCTGCCGATCTGCGCATCGGCCGCGAGCAGGATAACGTTTCCCGAGTCCACGATCTCGAGCGCCAGGACCAGGCTAGTGTTGTTAGTGCGTCCGTCGAGCTGGAGAGCCAGGTCGACCGAGCTTGCGAGCCAGTCCTGATCCACCCGCCGCCAGTCCTGCTCCAGCCCGTCGTCGTCGAGCGGACTGAAGTATCGGCTCCAGGCGAACGGGGCGCTGTCGGGGTCCGTGGACCATTCACCGGCCGACAGCCGCGACCAGTCAGCACCGACCGAACCGTCGAAGGGGGCGGCCGGATCGTCGTCGACCCGCAGCGCACCGCCGTTGACCGCCAGTCCGTTGGCCAGCGGGGCGACCGACAGCGGCGACCCGCCGAACGCATACGTCTCGGATACGACATCCTCGATGCCGAGCAGCCTTTCGTCGCGCGGAGGCCCCAGGACGTAGCATCGGACGCCGCTCGCGCCCTTCAGCGGCGCGACGGTGCCTGGCTGGAGGTGTCTCACCCCGCGGGACGCCAGCCCGCGCAGAGCCTCGCGCGCGTCCCGCACCTTTTCCCCCTTCGCGCCGAAGACGAACCCGAGCAGCGCCGCCGTGCCGACAGCCACGTCCTTCATGCCGGGCGAGTCCGCAAGGGAAAGCGATGCACCCGCCAGTGCCATAGCCGCGTCGGCCTTATAGCGGTCCAGCCTGCGGGCGTCCGGGTCAACGGGGTCCTCTGCCCAGCTGAACCAGACCTCGCCGACCGTCACCTTGGCGAAGATCTCGGCGGCCTGCAGGAAGCCGGAGAGATGATCCCAGTGCTCATGGGTCCCGACGACGACGTCGATGTGGCCTCCGGTCACTTCGGCGACGTCCGCGGTCACCTCCCGGACGAGTCTCGGTCCTTCCTTCTGCGACGTGTGCACGCCGCAGTCGACCAGCATCCAGAAATCGCGCCCGTCCACCTCGCTTGGGAGACGCAGCAGGATGCAGTCGCCCAGGCCATGGCAGTAGCAGCGGATGTCCACGGACGTGTCGACCATCACTGCCGCTCCGCGTGGAGGGCCGCGAAGGGCTCCCGTGCTACCCGCCCTTCGAGACCGAAGTAGGTGGCGCGCAGCCTGTCGATGACGTCACCCGCGCGGTACCGGCGTTCGCGCGCCAGGCGCGTCGGGCTCACGATCGGCTTGCGCAGCACGTATCGGAGGCATGGACGTTCGCTACCTAGAAGGTCGATGACGAGGGTGCTGCCGCCGCGGAACCAGAAGAGGTCGCCCGCGGCGTCAGGCAGGAGCCTCTCCGGTCGCCGCTGCCGCACGACCACGAAGAGCGTCGCGTCGAGGTCGCCGTTCGGCCGGACCTGCTTCGAGACCCGCAGGCTCTCGACGAAGAAGGTGGTCCCCCGGTCGACGCCCTTGGCCGTCAGTCCGAAATAGTATCTCAGGTTCGCCTGCAGGCCGAAGCGCTCCCAGTCTCCCGACTTCTGAAGACCTCTGTTCATGGCGTCCTGGAAGAGCCTCCGGCTTCCCGGCGTGGCGTCCGTGCCGTCGCCTTCCATCTGCGCGAATATCTCCGCTCGCGAGGGCCGCGCGCGGACGTCGATGGCGAGTTCGTCGATCGCTCCGGACAGCCATTCCGGCTGATCCGTCGCCACGTCCTCCCACTCGCGCCAGTGGAGCGTCTCCACCGACACGGTGCGGAGACTTCTGGGAAGCAGCTGATACTGTCGGAACGCCTCCAGAAAGGCCGTGCGGTAGCCGAACGTATCGACGGGGAAGGCATCCACGTCGGCGGTGATGATCGCGCGGAGGTACTCGCCGAAGGTGATGTCGACGGGCGGACAGTAGTCCAGCGCGCGTATGCACATCCGCAGGATGTGCCGTGCGGCGCTGCACGTCTCCTTAGTCAGCCGCTCGACGAGGTCGGGATGCAGGGCTCCGGCCGGCAGCACGCCGCTGCCGCCGGTCGCGAGCCGCACCAGGTCCGCGGTCCGCCTGGTCACCGCGGCCAGGAAGGCGCGGTAGACCGCCGAGACCAGGAGCGAGCCTCGGGCATGCGTGTTCATCGTGGTATCGTAGGAGATCGAGGGGTCCGGCTTGCCGTAGTCGCGCAACGGCCCCGACTTGCCCGTGCCCTCGCCGAACTGCCGAGCCAGGCCGCCGATGAGGCCGAAGGCGGAGAGGTCGGCGTGTGCGCGTGCGATCTCGCGACGGACCAGGTCGAGATAGGTGTACTGCTGGAAGAGGGCGACGATGTCGGCGAACGCCTCGTGAAATGCGCGCACGTCGGGGTTGGACGGCTCGGCGAAGGATCTCGCCTGTCCGTCCAGCAGGGCATGGGTGGTCTCGTGTGCGACGATGTCCGCCGACAGGCAGCTGAAGACCATCGTTCCTGGCGGCGTCAGGTCGGAGATCTGCGAGTTCGCGGGAAAGTAGCCGAACAGCAGCGCCTTGCGCTCCGGGCTGTAGTAGGCATTCTGCTGGCGCAGGGCATGCGGGTGGATGCGCAGACGACGCACGAACTGGTTCGGACCGGAGCCGTTCGGCGGCCGCGACGCCCAGAGCGCGGGACGACCGAGCGCCAGTTCGAACTGCTCGATGGTCCGCATCGCCACAGCATAGACCATTTGCTGGTGGAAGTTCGGACTGCCTTCCGACGGATCGAGGCCGTCCTGCAGCAGGAGGTTGGGATCGTTGAGATCCACAGGGGGGTAGAACCGGTTCGACGCCGGATCGATGTCGACGACCTCCACGTATTCGCCGACCGGCCCGGGCATCAGGTCCGGCTCGTTGCGGACCTCGATGGTCGCGACCTGGCTCTCGTAGGAGTTGAGGGATGCGCCGAGGCTGGGATCCAGCGCAAAGATGCGCAGGCGTCGTCGCTTGGGCGGCTTTACACGCCCGGCCGGGCGTGCCGGCGGCGTGGCGGGAAGTTCCGGCGCGACCAGCTTCACCGGAGTGCGCTTCGACAGCCTGTCGGCCAGCGCCGCCCTGAGGGAGCGAGAGGCCAGCGGCGACGCTTCCGCCGCCGTGAATATGCCTATCCGGAACTCCTGCTTCAGGGTGAAGGCTTCCGGCTCGTCCACGATCGCCGCGACGTCAGGATCGAGCTGCGCCAGCTGAGCGAGCTCCAGCGCGAACATCCGGTTAGCCCGCTGCGATCCTTCCGCGACCACCCCTACTCCCTGACCGGTCAGCAGCTTCACCCACGCCCATGCCGCCGACGCGCGTTCCTCCGCACGAAGCCTGGATGCCGCGCTGGGTGCCCGTGACAGCATGTCGCCTGCGCTGAGGTGTCCGCGTCCCAGCTTCGTGGAGGAACCGCCGGCTGGCATCCGGCAGGAGGCGAAGAGCGCCTGACGCACCGCCTCGCCGCGCATCCATGCTTCCGGAAGCGCCTGGAGGACTTCGAAGTGCCGCGCGATCCACAGCGCTGCCGCTGCGGCGATCTGGGGCGTTGCGGACGACGTACCCTCGCCGTTCTGGCGAACGGTCGTCTCGCAGCCCAGCACGGGCCAGGGGATGTTCGGGGTGAAGCCCGCGACGGCCGTGGCCATCTTGCGCGCAGGACCGTAGCAGCCTTCCATCGTGTCGGCGTCCAGGTCGGCGTACGGCGCATAGTCGGCCATCATGCCGCACGCGGCCACCACCCTCCTCATGCGAGCCGGGTAGACGATCGAGCGTACCGGCAGGCCGGCGTAGTTGTTGCCGGCGGCGGTCACCATGAAGATGCCGGCGTCATAGCACCTGTTCACCGCGTCCGCGACGAGCTCCGAGGCCAGCCCGCCCATGCTCATGCTGAGCACGTGTGCGCCCTGCTGGCGAGCATGTTCGAAGCCCATAGCCATGGTCGCGGTCGTGAAGCGCACGACGGAGTCGGCGATCCGGATCGGCAGGACGCTCGCCTCGCGGGCGCCACCGAGCTCGCGCCCCGCAAGGATCCCCATGGTGCCGGTACCGTGCCCCCGGTTGCGCAGGCCTCCCGGTACGGTGACGTCCTGCGCGCTGCCGGACCTGTCGCCCCGAACGAAGCTGCGCTCGCCGGAAGCGAGGTTCGCAGGCCGGTTGCGATGCTTGGGATCGTAGCCCGTGTCAAGGTGGGCGACGAGCACGCGCCTCTGCAGGTCGGCCGCGACTGCTGCGTTGGCATCCTCCAGGCCCGAGTAGGCCGCGTCGAGATGCCAGCGATCATGTGGACCTGGCGCCCTGCCGCCGTGTTCCGTGCGGGGGGACGCTTCGCAGCCGATCGCATGCTCCCCGTCGGCCCAGCTCTGCTGCAGGTCCGGCTCGACCGCGAGGATCTCGCCGGTCCCGGCGAAGCCCAGGCGCATCATCGAGTGCGCCTGGTCCCAGGGATTCATGCTTGCTGGAACTCGAACCCAGGTCGCGTCTGCTCCGGACGCGACCCCCATCTCGGCGGAAGCGGCGGGCACGTGAAGCACGACCTCGGCACCACGCACCATCCCGCCGGCGGTCATTGCCAGCTCGCTGGACGACGTCCCCCTCACCTTCACGAGAAGATGGTCGGCAGCCTTCGTCGAAGCGTCCATCAACTCCCCCCCCGAGTCGGTTCGGCGCCAGCATCTGCCGACGCGGCGACCCTGGCAATATGCTACGACGTGGCCGACCCGCCTCCGGTCGCGCCCGAGACGTCGATCCGCGCAGGAGATTTCCTGGCCGCAGGCATCCGGGGGTGAGAGGGGACTGGCGGCGGACAGGAGCGCGCGCTGCCGCGGGTGATCCCCGGGACGGGATCGGCACCCGGGCGGCGTCGCCTCGCTGCCGTCCCTGAGGCCGCGGCCGCTGACACGTACTGACGGTCGCCGGAAGCAGATCTGGTCGCGCCCGTACCGTCATTCGTCGGCGGCCGCGCCCGTCAGGGCGACGGACGACGAAGTTCGACCGTGTCAGTCCAGCTGGCGGGTGTACGTGAAGGCCGGTACGAAGAAGATGCGATCGAAGTTCTGCGACGGATTGTTCGAGCGGTTGCGCACGTAGCTTGCGCCGACCTCCAGCGTGAAGTCGTTGACGATCTCCCTTCCCGTCTCGTCTCCGAACAGCAGTCGGCGCAGCTTGGGGATCGCCGGGGCGAAGTCGACGCTCAGGCCTGCGCTTGCACGACCGTCGCGCTGCCGTTCGTCGGACGGTGTCCTCAGGTCGGAGAAGCGCCTCTGCTCGAGCGCGGACACGAGCCGTATGTTGACGTCGCGGAGCGGAACGACCACTCGCGCCTCGACCTGCGGGGTCAGCCTGCGTCGCCCCTCCTGATCCGAGAGCGTGTACTGCACCTGCGGGGTGACCCGGAAGCCGACCGTGCGCTTCGGATTGCAGCCCAGGCCGGCAGCGATGATCCATCGGCGCCGACAGTGGAACCACACGGCGTTCTCCACTCGGGCGCCCAGACCGAAGGAGTTGTCGAAGAAAGCGTGGGATCCGAACGCGTCCTTGAACCCCAGGGACGGGGTGTAGCGGACGAAGGGCTCGACGCCGACCTTCCCGACGCTCGTGTAGCGCAGCGCCCGTCCATCCTCTCCGAAGGTAAGTCTGCGGCGCAGTTCGAAGCCGATACGGACCTGCGAGGACGGATCCCGGTCGTCATAGACCTGTGGACTGTACGCGATCAGTGGAACCGCCTCGAGGGCGATCGTGTCGGTCACCGGCCGGACGAGACGCACGGCGAGACGCACTTCGCTCTCGTCGACGGGCTGGTTCCCTCGGGACTCGAGAAGCGACTCGCCGAAGCGCGGAGAGAGTTCAAGCCGCAGCTCCGACTTCTCGTCCAACCTGGTCTGTGCGCCCGATGTACCGGACACGGTGCCGGCCATCAGTACTGCAACGAAACGAGAGATACGCATGCATCCTCCCTATACGACCCGCCGTTACTGTATGCGCGACCTGGTTCGTGATCCAGCGGGTCTTCGGGGTGCTCGTTCTCCTGGCGCATCGCCGGGACCCGCCGGGCCGGGTGCTGCCGGACACACGTTTACCTCTTCCGTCCGCGCCGTCGCGCGAGGGATCAGGGGCGTTTCGAACCACCCCGGAACACGGCGGATGCTCACCGCCGATCAGACGCTTTCATCGTTCGACGCGATCGAGGTTTCGCCCATGTACATGGCAGCTGCGGCTCTCACGTCTCCGGTCACGTCGCGAACGCCGGGCAGGGTCCAGACCGCATCGTCCAGCCTGAAGCGCCAGCCGTTCACGTGGCTGGTCCGCGAAGCCCTGCCCGCCACGACCGCATGGGGAATCACGGCGGCGCGTCGGACCGAGAAGTCCGCGTCGAACAGGATCGCGGCAAGATGGTCGAAGCTGCCGTCTGGCAGCCCACGCAGGACGCCGAGCTGCCGCTCGCCTGGAATGTTGTCGCGGAGCCTGCGAGCCTTGATCTGATATCTCGTGCCGGCACCGCATACGGCGTCGTGCCCAGCGCCGGAGTTCGGCGACAGCGTCCAGCCGAACGCGCATGCGAAGAGATGCTCGGCGTAGTCGCCGAGCGGCGCGTTGCTTGTCCGTACCACCTTCCGGCGGCGCAGCTCCTCGATGGCGGCAGCCTGCATCTGCAGAAGCTCGACGACGCCTGCGGACTGCATGAAGGCCCAGCGGACACCCGGCGAGGAACCCGTCTGCTCGCACACCGCCGGCTCGATCTCGTTCGGCCGCGTCCGCCTCGATCCGTAGACCTCCGCAGGTACGGCTCGTCTGAGACGGTTTCCGACGTTCATCCTCTGCTGACCTGGGTTGAGGTGCGCATACCTGTCGGCGTCTATGCCGTACTCCTGCGCGACCTGACGCATCAGATCGAGGTCGAGCGCGCCGTCGGGGCCCGTCGTGCGGTGCCTCAGCCAGAGATTGAACGGACCGTTCCGTGTCTCTGCCGCCCAAGCGTCCCGCTGCTCCCGGGTGAAGTGCATCCGTCCCGTCCCCTATGATCAGTTGATCGCCGTGGCATACCTCCGGCGGCTCCGGAAGAGCTACGCCCTTGGAGTCCTGCGGGCGCACGCCATTCATACTCGATAGCACGAACTTTCACTGGCGGGTCGCCAGCTGCCTTTTTCGACCGACGCCGGGGAAGTTCGTTCGACGCCCTAGTGCCACCGATCGCACGCTCGGGCGGCAGGCTCTCGAGGATGGACCGCTTCATGCGCCAGAGATTGCCAGCCGTTCCACTGACGGGACATCGACGATCCCGCACGCTGCAGGACCTCTCGTTTCCTTGCGGTAATTGCTTCCCTCGCCGGACTGCGCCACGACAATTCCGGTGAGTCTGTTCGACTATCTCCAGGCCTTCGATGCCGACGAGCTGGCGATGCCGCTGATGCACTCCACCGCGACCGCGATCGGTGCCCGGATCATCGTGCAGGGCGAACTTCGCACGCGAGGCTGCAGGGTATATGGAACCGACCTGCTTTACCTCTTCTACGGCCGTCCGGCGTTCAAGCCGCTGCCGGGCGCGGCACCCAGCGGCATTGCCGAGCACCTTCCTATGTGCCTGGTGCTGGACCCGGCACTGCTCGGTGACGCTCTGAGAATCCTGCCGTTCGACAGCGGCGGCTACGGTCGCTACGCCCCGCATATCGGTCCGCTGCTGGACCGCCCCGACTTCGAGCTGGGCCCTCGCGGCGATCTGCCCATGCGTCTGGTGCGTGCCTTCTTCGACAGCAACGGCAACTACTACCGGGCCAGACCGACCGCGCACGCCGACGGAATCTCCTTCGCGCACGAGGCTGCAAGAGCCTTCGCCCGCCTGAGCCGCGATCAGTCGATCGCGGACGACGACGATCGAAGGTCGACCATAGAAGTGCAGATCGCCAGGTCGGTCCCGCTGGCGGGGGCGCTGCGCGCGGTGGTCGCCCCGGCGTCGCTGCTGTCGGACCCGGTCATCGCTACCGCGCTGGCGGCGATGCCGAACGCCGTGCCGATCTCGTACGAGACCTATGGACGACACCAGCCGTCCGCCTACACCGGTCTCCTGTACGATCACGTCGCCAGGTACCTCGTATCGCAGAAGGTGATGTCGTGACGCTGGAAGTCCGCACCCTGTCCAGCTTCGTCGATCCCGGCGGCGCGATGCTCGGCTTCCTCGTGCCGCTGTTCAGCGACCGACGGTCGAACGCGCCGCTCGTGCAGATCATCGGGGAGGGGGGCACGATACGCGGGTTCGAGCCCTACGAGGTGCCCGACGCACCGAGCCTGCGCGCCCCCCATGTAGCCGTCCGCGACGGCGATCATGCCGTCCACGCCTTCGCATTCGGTCCGAACGACATCTTCGTCGTCACCGGGCCCGAGGGTCTGGAGGAGCTGACGCGCCGCATCGACGATCCCGTTCTGCTCGAGCGCCCAATGCTTGCAGTCGAGCTGGCCGCGTTCCTGCGCCGGGACGACCTGCTGCTCGAACGCGCCGTGGAGGTGCATCGGAGGCTACGGCAGACGTCCCGGCCCGCGGCCGACACATGGCGCGACCTCAGCGTCCTCACCACCGCGATCCGTCGGTGGCTGGTAGCTGCCCGACATCCGGCGTCGCGGCGCCTGGCCAGCTCGATCGTCGCAACCGCTCGGGATGGCGTGATCGAGATCTCGGGCCTGCCCCGCACGCTAGAGCCGGCGCGCGTCGAGGAGCTGAAGGGCGGGATGGCCAAACTGCTGGACGACTTCGCCGCCCTGTACCCGCACCCGGCCGGCGGATGGGACGTCATACTGACGCCCGCCCCGGTCAGGAGAGGGCTGGCGCCGGACGCCGCTGTGCTGGTCATGGCCCAAGAGGCGGTCAGCCACGACTGGCGGCCGGCTCTAGATCTGCAGGTCTTATGGAAGAACGGTCCCGAGTTCGCGCGGGCAGTCGAGGACACCAGGGCTCCGCTGTTCGTCGCCTACCAAGGCGGCGATCCAGAGCAGATGCGCCGCGCGCGGGGTGACTGGACGGTGCGGGACATGCACGGCTTGGCGATCGGCTCGTCCACCAGCGCGGCACGAGCAGCTGTCGAAAGGCAGCCCTGGCGGACGACCCATGTCGTCGCGCCCGGAATACGGGCGGGCGGCGCCGGTCGAGACAGAGGTATTCTCGCGGCGCTAGAGCTGGCGATTGCAGCCGAACTGGATCGGGTCAGAGCCGATCTGTCATGGCCGGTTGAGGCCGCCGTCCTTCTTCGTGCCCAGGGAACGGGACCGGACGCGCGCTCGGACGGCTGGGCCGCCCTCTACGACCGCTCCTGGTCGATGGGCCTGGCTCCCTGGCGGAGCCTTTGCCTCATGCCGTTTGGGGAAGACCCGGCGATAGCGACTGGCGTCGACTGGGCGGCCCACGCGCTGTTGGAGGCCGAGAGGGCGATCCGGGGTCCCGCAGTCGATCGGGTGATGGCGACGTCGCGCGCCACCGCAGCGATGCTCGTCGACTTGAGGCCTCGAACGCCCGATGACGTCTTCCGCCATCGAAGTGCGATAGTTCAGCTTCTTGAACGTCAGCACTGGTCGGCTGCCGACATCGATCAGGTCGGCAGGGACATGGCGATCAGGATAACCGGTGACTGCGGCGATCTGGACGTGCGGTTCGCCGAGCCCATCGGACGCGCCGCGCGGGAGGTCCATTATTCCGGAGACGGGTTTACGGACTTGAGGCGACTGAAGGGGCTGGTAGTGACCTGTGGCGCCACTCCGGCCAGCACCCTAGCGCAGCTACGCACCAGCAGCGAACTGGCCGTCGACGCACGGGACCTGATCGGAATGGACCCGCGGACCACGACGCCGCTTTCGGTGGTCGGGCATCAACTCAGGCGTATGGTTATGGGCCTGCACTCCCCGTCGCGGACCCGCTTCCTCGCGCTGGTGGTCAGGCAGGCCTACGAATACGGGCGCGTCCATGCCACCGAAGCTCCCGCTCTGGCGCAGGCACTGGACGATCCTGAACTGGGATCGCGAATGCATCTCACGGTCCGGACGACCTACCGGACGGAGGGCGCGACCGTGGCGCAGATGCGCCTCGTCGATCAGGCGAAGGGCAGAACCAGCCGCTTCGATCCGTCGGGTACGTTTCGCATGATCGTCACGCCGGACGAGGTGATCCTGGAGGATCGGCCTCCCCGCTAGGCTGCCTGCACGAGCAGCGACCTCTGATGGCCTGCTGTTCGACGATGCCGGATATTCGCGGCGTGCGATCCCAGCCAGTGACAGACCGTTCGCCCGCGCATCCTGCATCCCGGTCCCGGGTGTCCGGTCCGTGTAGCCGCCATCGGCTCCTGCCATCAGACCTGCCGGTCCAGGTCGCATCGCGAGTGGAGGTCGGCCCCGACCACGTCGCGGGCGAGATCGGCCAGATGCGCGTGGTGGGTGAAGAAGAGGACCTGCGTCGAGTCGGCGAGCTCGGCGAGCACCTCGAAGCCGGCGCGGGCACGGGCGTCATCGAAGTTGATGAAGAGATCGTCGGCGAGGAAAGGCAGCCGCGAGCCGGCCGCGACGGACTGCTCGACGGCCGCGAGCCTGAGGGCGAGGAAGAGCTGGTCGGCCGTACCGTCGCTCATGGCGTCCACGTCGATGGCCCGGCTTCCGTCCTCCGTGACCCCGAGAAGACGGGGCGTCAACGAGTCATGGTCGATCCTCAGATCCGAATAGCGGCCGAGCGTCAGGCGGCTGAAGAGCCCTCCGGCACGAGCGAGCAGCGGATCCTGCCGCTCGCGCCGGTGGCGCTCCACCGCCCAGCGCAGCGTCACGGCCTGCGACCGCCGGAGCAGATAGGCCTCCGCCTGCACGCCCATCTCGGCCCGCGCCTCCTCTGCCTCCGCGGCCGCGGCCGCCGCGCCGTCGCCGTGCTCGTCCAGCGTCGCGAAGGCAATGCGGGCGGCGCTCGCCGCCTCGGCCGCCGCCGTGACGCCCGCGTTCGCTTGGGCTAGCAGCGGCGCCAGGGTCGCCGACCGCGCCGCGGCGGCGTCCGGGTCGCTGTCGGCCCACTGCTCCTCAAGGACGTGGATGGAAAGGCCGTCGCCGGCCGCGGTGATCTCTGCGACAGCGGCCGCCAGCGCGTCGCGCTCGCCGCGGATGCGCCGCGACGTCTGTACCGCAGCATCCAGCTCCTCGATGGCGATGTTCCCGAGATCCTCCACCACCGGCCGCAGACCGTCCACCGCCGCCGTCCGGGTGGCGGCCGCGGCATCCATCTCTGCGGACCAGCGATCCCGCTGGGCTATCAGGTCTGCGCGCGCCTGGGACGCTATGCGCGCGGCAGTCTGCCGCTCGCGTAGCCGGTCGAGCGTTCCCTCACCCTCGCCGCCTATCTGCGCCCAGAGGTCCGCCACATCCTTCTCGAAGCGATGACGGTCCACCTCGATCCCGCGCATCCGCGCGTCCAAAGTCTCCGCCGCGTCCATCTCGGCACGAAGCTCCTCCACCAGGGCGAGAACGCCCTCACCGTCGGCGATCGCAAAGCCCGTGCCGGCTGCGGCCTGGACGTCGCGCCACTCGCCCTCGATCCGTACCCTGTCGTCGCCCCGCCGGCGGTTCGCCCTCGTCAGGTCGGCGATCGTATCGGTCAGCTGACGCATCTCGGCATGATCGTGACGGTACGCGAGCGCTTGGGCCTCGCCGGCGGCACGGCGTCTCTCGGCCTCCGTCAGGACGGACGCAAGACGGTCGTCTGGCGGCTGCCAGCCAGGCATCGACTCCAGCAGCGCTTTCCTCGACGCATCCCGGCGTGCGCCTTCCGCCTCCGCCTGCGCGGCCAGCCGGGCCACCGCCTCGGCCGCCTCGATCGCCAGCGATCGATCCGCCAGCCACCCGCGCAGCCGTGCAGGCTCGATGGCGGGAAAGCCGAGACCTTCAATGCGTTCGGTCCAGGCCGCAGTGGCGGTGCGCTTGGCGGCTTGCGCATCGTCGCGCCGCCTCGCAGCCTGTGCCCCTCTCAGCGCGACCTCGCCTGCCTGCCTGTCGAGCAGGCCGAGTTGCCCCGAATCGGCAGCGAATGCGAAGCGCCGGTCGGCCATGACGTCGGCCTCGTCCACGCGCGCTCGATAGTCATCTCCAGTCCTTGCGGGATCGCTCGGCGTCGCAGAACCGACCAGAGCGTCCCGCACTTCGCGCCATAGCGCCTCGCGCCGCTCGCGAGCCGCGGCCAGATCGGACGCCGATACCGCCTGCCCCCCTCCGGCGAGCGCGTGCCGGTCCAGCGCGACGCGTTCGAGCTCCTCCTCGACGCGCCGGACCTCCTCGGCGGCGATCCGGGCCGCCTCGGCCAGTCTCGCGAATTCGGTGTCGGCGGCGGCGATCTCGTCCTCGTGCAGCCCCGGCAGCCGTTCTAGATCCTCCGCCCCCCCGGTCCACGGCGCCAAGCGCGCCAGTGCTCGGCCTGCGGCTTCGCGCGCGTCCGTGGCGGCGCGGAGCGCGGCCGCATGCCGGACGTCCACGTCGTCGCCCAGGCGCCTGGCGGCGTCGACGGCAGCGATCAGAAGATCCAGGCCTTCGGTCAGCGGCGCGTCCGCCAGGCGCCGCTCCAGCGGCAGCAGCCGGGCGCGGGCGTCCTCTTCCGTCTCAGCCGCGGCCCGCAGCCCGGCGGTCGCCTCTGCGTACGCCTTCGCCAGCTCGCGCAGTCGGGTGACGGTTGCCCTGGCGGGAGGCGCGGCGTTGGACAGATCCAAGTCCGAACGCAGCTGTGCGACCCTCGCCTGCCTGGCTCGCCGCTCGATTGTCAGCCGCTCGAGATCGGTACTGCCCTTCGTCACCGCGCCACGTCGTTCGGCGAGATCGTCGATCGCGTCGGCCGCGAGCAGGGCCGCGGCGTCGTCCGGCACCTTGTCCAGCCTATCCTGCGCCTCGGCCTGGAGGGAGGCGGCCGCGGCCCTGTTCCGATCCGCCGCTGCGATGACGTCCAGTGCGGCGACGACGCGCTCCTCGCGGGCGGCGGGCATCGTCCCCGCGCCAACCGAACCCGCCAGCAGCTCGAGCAGCTCGGCACGCCGCCTCATGGCCGGAGCGATACGGCGTAGCCGCTCGATCCGGCCCTGCTCGGACAGGAAGGCGTCACGCTCGGCCTCGGCAGCACGTCGGGCGTCCTCGGCGGCCAGATGAGCGTCGCGGGCGTCGGTCCAGGCCTTCGGTCGCACCTGCCGGTCGCGCGCCGCCGTGCGGCTGGCCTCGTAGCTCCTCTCCGCCTGCGTGTAGGTTCTGTGCCTGGCGGCGCGAGGCGCCCAGATGGCATCCGCCTCCGCCTCCAGGGCCGCCAGCGCATCGACGACGTCGGTCATGCCCGAGCCGGCCGCGAAGAGCGCCTGACCCACGTCGTCGCGAGCCTGGACGATCGCGCGGCCGCCTTCGCGCAGACGCAGGTGATCCAGACTGAATGCGAGCCGGAATCGCTCGCGGGTCTGACCGTGGAGCATGGCGACAAGGGGGCCTTCGTCGATCTGCCTGTCGTCCCCGTCGACCAGCGATCCCGTGTTCGCTTTGCGCCGGCGGACGGCGAGGCTCTCCCCGTCCTCCTCGAGTTCGGCTCCGATCCTCAGAAGCGGATAGTCGAAGCGGAAGTTGTAGCGAGTCCGTGCCTCGAAGCCGAACAGCAGATCGGAAACGGCGGCCATGCTCGTCGTCTTGCCCGCCTCGTTGGGGCCGTAGATCACATGTAGATCCGGCGTTCCGGCGCGGAAGGCGAGGTCGCACCCCTCGAAGCGGCCGAACCGCTCCAGCGACAGGCGGCGGATGCGCATCAGCCAGCCCTTCCAAGCCGGACGAGCAGGCTCGACGCCGCAGCCTGCGCGACGACCGACCAGTCGCCCACCGAAGCGGCATGCCGCATGTCGTCCTCTTCCGGCGGCTGCGCCGCAGCGGTGGCGACGAGAAAGGGCGCCAGCTCCTGCGCGAGCGCCTCCTGTAGCTCTCCGTCGCCGGCGGCCGATGCGAGCAGCGCGGCCACGTCGTCCGACAGCTCGACCTGGGCCGCGGCCACAGGCGCGGACGTCCTGACCTGCACCTTCTCGATCCACAGATCGGGCGAGATCGCACCGGCGTGCGCGCGGGCATCGTCACGCAGCTGCGACGGCGAGTCCGCCAGCATCCCGGCGAGCGGCGTCGCGCCCGACAAGGTCACACGCGCGACCAGCCCGCGATCCGCCGTCTCCGCCGTCCGGGCCGCGGCAAGGGCTTCGCGCAGGCGGGCCTGGAGATCGTCCATCGTGTCGCATCCGTCACAGACGACGGCGACGCGGGCCCAGCGCAGGACGTCGAAGTGCACGGGCTCTATCGCCGAGATGACGCCGTCCGCCACGTCGACAAGGACGCCGCCCTTGGCGCCGGTCTCGCGGATGTTGCGGCCCTGGACGTTGCCAGGGAAGATCACCGGCGGATCCTCGCAGACCCGTTCGAAGGTGTGGACGTGGCCCAGCGCCCAGTAGTCATACCCCCGAGACTTGAGATCGGCGAGCTCGCAGGGCGCATAGGAGGCGTGCCCTGGCCTGCCGGAGAGCGAGGTGTGGAGTACGCCGATGTTGAACATGCTGGCGGCGGCCTCGGGATAGCGAATGGCAAGGTTGTCGGGCGCGGCCTGGTGCGCGAAGCTCCAGCCGTGGAGGGCGACGCCCAGTGCCTCGATCCGGAAGGTCTGCGGAGAGCGGCTGCCGAACCGGAAGACGTTGCCGGGCCATGGGAGGCTCTTCGTGACGACGGACGCCGCGTCGTGGTTGCCCTGCAGGACGTAGACCGCGATTCCCGCCTGCTCGAGCCGACCCATCTGGCGTGCTAGGTAGAGGCCCGTCCCCATGTCCCGCCAGTCGCCGTCGAACAGGTCGCCGGCGATGATCACGAAGTCCACCGCCGCCCTGCACGCGAAGTCGATCATGTTGTCGAACGCGCCGCGGGTGGCCGCACGGACGTCGTCGACCGGAAGCCCCTCGTAGCGTGCAAGCCCCGTCAGCGGACTGTCGAGATGGATGTCGGCCACGTGCAGAAAGCGAAAGCTGGTCATTCTTCTTCCATTTAGTTCGGCTTACGACCAATTTGGCAAGGAAAAGAAGCACAGGAGCCGCCGTCTTGAACATGATCGCCGACGTCGCGGCCAGTCCTCGAGAAGACCAACTGCTCATCGATGCGGTCATCGCACCCAAGCTGAGCTTCGCCACGCACCAGAACGACGTGCCGGTCATACGCGAGCTCAAGATCGTAAACCTTGGTGAGGCGACCGTCGAGAACGTCGTCCTGTCGGTGAGAGCCGATCCGCCGGTATTCGCTCCACGCGACTGGCGCTTCGACCGCATAGCGGCCGGCGGCGAGGTACGGGTCTCCCAGCGCGACATCGGGCTGGACGCCGGGCTCCTGCTCCAGCTGACGGAGGCCGTACGCGCTACTGTGACGCTGACGGCCACCAGCGCCGCCACGGGCGACGTCGTCGCCGAAAGGCGCGTACCCGTGGAGCTCCTCGCCCGGAACGAGTGGGGCGGATCGGGCGCGATGCCGGAACTTCTCGCCGCGTTCGCACTCCCGAACGACCCTGCGGTCGGACGCGTTCTGAAGGCCGCGAGCGAGGTCCTGCGCAGGGCCGGCAGACCCGACGGCATCGACGGCTACCAGTCGAAGTCCCGAACAAGGGTCTACGAGCTCGTGTCGGCGATCTGGTCGGCAGTCTCCGGCCTGCGCCTCACGTACGCGGAGCCGCCGGCGAGCTTCGAGGTCGAGGGACAGAAGGTCCGCACGCCCGGACAGATCGTCGAGGGGGGCCTGGCGACCTGCCTGGACAGCGCGCTCCTCTTCGCCGCGGCGATCGAGCAGGCGGGCCTATTCCCGGTGCTGGTGATCGTGGAGGGTCACGCCTTCGCCGGCGTATGGCTCCAGCCGCAGGAGTTCGCGACCCTGCTCGTCCCCGACGCCGCCGCGCTGCGCAAGCGCGTGTCGCTGGAGGAGCTCGTGCTGTTCGAGACGACGCTCGCGACGGGGTCGAGCCCGGCCGGCTTCGCCCGCGCGATCGCCTCGGCCTCTAGGCTGATCGACGAGGAGCACGAAGGCCGCTTCGTCGTGGCGGTCGACGTCCGTCGGGCGCGGATGCAGCGCATCCGGCCGCTCGCGATGACCGACGCCGGGGTGTCGGCCACGTCGGTCCACGGCGGGGACCCTTCGGCCGATCCCGCGGGCGATGCGCTCGAGGCTGCGCCGCCGCTGCCCGACTTCGACCTGGCGGAAGCCGACGTGGCCGAGGCTACGTCCGAGGGACGATTGGATCGCTGGCAGCGCAAGCTCCTGGACCTGACCACGCGCAACCGGCTGCTGCACGTCAAGCCCGGCGCCACGGCCATCCGGCTCGTCTGCCCGGATCCGGCGAGGCTCGAGGACGAGCTCGCCGACGGCCGCAGCTTTCGCATAGTCGGCGAACCGGACCTCGCGGGAGCGGCGGGGCGGGACGCCTCGCTCCATGCCGAGCGTACGGGCGTTGTGCTGGACGAGGCCTATGCGAAGGCCGCGCTCGACCGCGGCGAGCTGCTCTCGCCGGGTGATCCGGCGAACCTCGAGGCGCAGCTCGTCGAGCTCTACCGCAAGGCCAGGCTGGACATGGCGGAGGGTGGCGCCAACACGCTGTTCCTGGCGGTGGGCTTCCTGCTGTGGAAGAAGTCGGCGACCGACGCCAGCCAGTACCGTGCGCCGCTGATCCTGCTTCCGGTACGGCTGGATCGCCGTTCGGTGAGGTCCGGCGTCAGGCTTTCGATCCACGAGGACGAGCCTCGCTTCAACCTCACGCTGCTCGAAATGCTGCGCAGGGACTTCGACCTGGAGATCCCCGAGCTCGCCGGTCCGCTGCCGGCGGACGCGTCGGGCATCAACGTGCCCCGCGTGTTCACCGTCGTCCGGCGAGCGGTTCGCGACGCGGCCGGGTTCGAGGTCGTTCCGGACGTGGTGCTCGGCTCTTTCTCGTTTGCGAAGTACCTCATGTGGAAGGACCTGGTCGATCGCACCGACGTCCTCAAGGCGAACCCGGTCGTCCGTCATTTGCTCGAGACGCCGCGGGATCCGTACCCTTGCGATCAGCAGCCGCCGCGTCCCGAGGCTCTCGACGCTGAGGTGGCGCCAGGCGACCTCTTCACGCCGCTTCCGGCCGACTCCTCTCAGCTCGCCGCCGTGGTGGGATCGGCGCGCGGGTGCGACTTCGTGCTCGACGGGCCGCCGGGCACCGGCAAGTCGCAGACTATCGCCAACATAATCGCGCACAATCTCGCGCTCGGGCGCAAGGTGCTGTTCGTAGCCGAGAAGCGCGCGGCGCTCGAGGTGGTGCATCGACGTCTGGTGGCGCACGGACTGGGACCGTTCTGCCTGGAGCTGCACAGCAACAAGGCCTCCAAGCTCGACGTGCTGCGGCAGCTCGACGCGGCCTGGAGCGTCAGCGATGGATCTCCGCAGGCCGAATGGGACCGCCGTGCGGCGGAGCTCCGGACGAGCCGAGACGGGCTCAACCGGCTCGTGGCCGCACTGCATCGCCGGCATGGGAACGGCCTGACGCTGCACGCCGCCATCGGCCGGGTGGTACGGGACGGCGCGGCGGGCGGCACGCTCCGTCTGGCCTGGCCGACTTCGACGCGCCACGACGAGGCGCAGCTCGAGCAGCTGCGCGAGGCGGCACGCCGTCTCGATCTGCTGCGTCCCGCCGATCCCGCCGAGACGTCGCTGGTCTTGGTCGGCCGCACCGAGTGGTCGAACGCATGGGTCGCCGAGCTGCTGTCCGCGGCAGGCGGCCTCGAGACCGTGGCGGGCGAGATCGAGACGCGGCGCCAAGCCTTCCTGTCGCTTCTGGGGATCGAGCTGGGGCGTGACAGGCAAGGCCTCGCCGCGACCGCGGCGGTGGCGCGCGCCCTCGGCTCGGCTGCGGGTCACGATCTTGGCTTCGCGTTCGCGCCCGAAGCCGCCCGCTCCATCGAGCATGCGCGCGAGGCCCTGCCGGTCGTCGAGGAGTACCGGCGGGAGGCGGCGTCGCTGGGGGTCCGTTTGGAACCCGCCGAGGTTCGGGCGCTGCCGCTCGACGAGATCCAGGCGGAATGGCAGGCCGCCTGCGCCGCGATCTGGCCGCTGTCCATCTTCCGGCGCAAGGCGGTCGTCCGCCGGCTAGACCCGAACGGCGAGGCAGATCCGGACGTCGAGCTCCCCCGTCTGCGATCCATGCGCTCGATCATGGCCCGGCTCGAACCTCTCGGCGCAGCCGGCGCCGTCCCGGGCTGGTCCGGCGTCGATACCGACGTGGCGAGCATCGCCGCGCTGCTCGATGCCGCGGAGGGGTTGCGCGGCGCCGTTGTGCGTGCTGCGGATACGCCGGATCGGCTTATGTCGCTACGGGGATCGCTGCGCCGCCTCGTGACGGAGGGCAGCGATCTGCTCGGCGGTGACGGTGCGATTGGGCGAGCTGGCGCATCCTTCCTCGATGTTCACAAGCGTTTGGAGACGGCGCTCGAAGGCTTCCAGGCCGTGGCATCCTCTCCTTCGGCCCTAGACGGTGACGACCTGCCGGCGGCAGCGAAGGCCGCCGCCGCCGGTGTCGCCTCGCGCGCTTCGCAGCTCAACGGCTGGACGGCCTGGCGGCGTGCGCGGCAGGCTGCGCTGGATCTGGATCTCGGCGCTCTCGTCGATGCGGTCGAGGGCGGATCGGTCAGTCCCGGGGCTGCGGCCGACACGTTCGAGCTGGCCTATGCGCGGTGGTGGGCAGATGGCGTCATGGACGCCGAGCCTGCGGTCCGCGACTTCACGCTCGCCGAGCAGACGGACGCGATCACCCGCTTCCGCGACCTCGACCAGCAGTTCGCGAAGCTGACGCAGGCGTACATCCGGGCCAGGCTTTCGGGTGGGATCCCGCCCAGGGATGCGCAGACGCAGCCGCCCGGCTTCGGCGCGCTCGCCCACCAGCTGAAGCTCCAGAAACGGCACAAGCCGGTGCGGCAGCTCGTCGCCGAGATGGGGCCTGCCCTTACCACGCTCGCGCCGTGCCTGCCGATGAGCCCGCTGTCGATCGCGCAGTATCTGCCTCCGGACTCCGAGCCGTTCGACCTGGTGATCTTCGACGAGGCCTCGCAGATCACGCCCTGGGATGCGGTCGGCGCGATCGCGCGCGGCCGGCAGGTCGTCGTGGCCGGCGATCCCAAGCAGATGCCGCCGACGAGCTTCTTCGACCGCGGCGCGGGAGCCGAGGAGGACGACAGCGACGTCGAGAGCGATCAGGAGAGCATTCTCGAGGAATGCCTGGGTGCCCGTCTGCCGCAGCGCCGCCTTACGTGGCACTACCGGAGCCGCAACGAGAGCCTGATCGCCTTCTCCAACCACCGCTACTACGACGGCGATCTCATCACCTTCCCGGCACCGGTGACGAAGGACGTGGCCGTCTCCTGGCGCAGGGTCGCCGGCGCCTGGGCCAGAGGCAAGGCGCGCACCAATCAGGTGGAGGCCGAGGCCATCGTGGCGGAGGTGCTGGCTCGGCTCGCCGATCCTGCGTTCGTCGACGAGGCCGGCCGGCCGCTCAGCATCGCGGTCATCACTCTCAACGCCGAGCAGCAGAAGCTCATCGAGGACCTTCTAGACCGCGCCCGTCGCGGCCGGCCGGAGCTGGAGGCCTTCTTCTCCGAGGACGCCGCCGAGCCCGTCGTCGTCAAGAATCTGGAGACCGTCCAGGGGGACGAGCGCGACCTGGTGCTCTTGGGCATCGGCTACGGCCCCGAGACGCCCGACGCTCCGACCATGTCGATGAACTTCGGCCCGCTCAGCCGCCAAGGCGGCTGGCGCCGGCTCAACGTCGCCATCACCCGTGCACGCCGCGAGATGGTGGTGTTTACCTCGTTCGCCGCCGATCGCATCGACCTCAACCGGACCGGCGCGGAGGCCGTGCGCGACCTTCGCCATTTCCTCGAGTTCGCCGAACGTGGCCCGCGGGCCCTCGGCGAGGCGGTCATGGGATCGGTAGGCGGTTTCGAGTCGCCGTTCGAGCAGGCGGTGGCACGCGGCCTGCGCGAGCGCGGCTGGACGGCGGTGCCGCAGATCGGCGTCTCCAGGTTCCGGATCGATCTGGGCATCGTCGATCCCGAGTGTCCCGGCGACTATCTCGCAGGTGTGGAATGCGACGGCGCTTCCTACCACAGCGCGGCGACGGCCCGAGACCGCGACAAGGTGCGGGAGGGCGTGCTGTCAGGTCTCGGCTGGCGCCTGGTGCGGGTGTGGTCGACCGACTGGTGGCACGACGCCCCCTCGGCGCTGGACCGTCTCGACGCCGCGCTGCGCTCGATCCTCGATGAGGTGCGAAGCGCGCGGGCGGAGCGCGAGGCGAACCGCCCTGCACCGGCGGACGTTCCGGGCGTAGCGGATGCAGCACCGCTGGACGGGGATGGGAGCGAGCCGGAGGCGGAGCCGGTGGAGCAGCTGGGCGGCGACTATGCGAGGACCAGCTTCGCCGATCTGCAGGCGCGGATCGATCCTGCGCGATTCATGGAAGCTGCATACACGGCAGTCCTGCGTGACATGATCCTGCGCGTGATCGCGGCCGAGGCGCCGATACGGGACGATCTGCTGGTCGAGCGGATCGCCCGGGCCCACGGCTTCAGACGATCGGGCCGGGCGATCAGAGATCGCGTGATGACGCTGGCGCGGGCGTCGACGCACGTCGCGCAGGAACACGGGGGAACCGCGTTCGTCTGGAGCGACGCGACGGCCGCCTCGACCTGGGACATACCGCGCTTTCCCGCGACGAGCGAGGACATCCGCGATCTGGGCGACATCGCACTGCCCGAGCTGACGGCGGTCCTGCGCGGCTGCGGAGGCGAAGATCCGACGACAGAGGCGGCCCGCGCCCTAGGGATCCGACGCCTGAGCGCCTCCGGGCGGGAACGGCTGCGCCGGGCCGCGCCCGCGGAGGGCCACATCGCCTAAGACGACTGATTCGGCAACGCTCGCGCCGGGGACCGCCGCGCTGGACGCTGCGGCTCCGACCGCGGCGGGGCACTAGCCGCGAACCCGCGCTGCCGTACGACCGCGGTCGCGGCGCCTTGCCGGATCGCCGCGCTCCCTGCGTCCCGACTGCAGCATGTCGACGAGGCGGCGGCTGCCGGGCCGCCCCCGCGTTCTACGCCACCTCCTGATCGAGGAGGGATCATCCGGCCTGCCGAACGCCGCAGCCAGCAGGGGCGTCCAATGCCTGTGCAGGGCGACGGCGATGGCCTTGTCGCCGTTCGGCGTGTCGTACTGATCCATGAGCAGGCACTGGGCCAGGCGCTTACGCGCGCGGAACAGATCCCAGTCGCTCAGGCCTGGCCTTTCGGGTTCGGCCGCCAGCGCGCGACCGAATGCGGGAATGTCGGGGAAGACGCCGGGATCCTCTGCGACGACGACCTTTTCCAGCGTCACCTCGTTGTCGCTCTGACCAAGTCCGATCGTCACGAGGAGCCGGATGTGGTGCTCCGGCGGTCTCACGCGGCCTCTCCGTCCAGATCGCCGCCGCGATCGTTCGCCACTGCGTTGAAGGGATCGATCATTGTATCCAGCATCGGACCGGGCGCGACGCGCAGAGAGGACGAGAGCTCGGCATGCGGTTCCAGACGCAGATAGCCCTGCGAGACGGCGGTCAGCGCCGTCGCACGCCTGCGAGATCCCGAGCCCAGGGCACGGTGGATGTCTGCGAGCGTCGGCCGACGCCGCCGAGCGACAACGTACGCGATCGACTGAAGGTCGGCGGCGTCCAGCTCGACATGCTGCCAGCACGCGACTTCGAGCAAAGTGTGGAACCTCCTGGAGGAGCATTCGACCGCCATGGGGGTCACGACGCGGTGGAGGAAGCCGAGCTGACCAGCGGCGGCCTCGAGGTAGCACGTCGCCCGGAAGGCGTCGGCTCCGTCCCCATGCACGTTGACCAGCCACGTCCGAGACAGACATTCGACGACCGCGTGGACGCCGACCCTCCTCACCTGCGAGCCGTCGTCGACGTGGATCGCAAGCGTATCGAAGCGGAAGTCCTGGACGTCCGANTCGGAGCCGAGCGACCATTGCGGAGGACGATCAGAGCGCCGGAACGTCGCGCTTCCGCGGCGGGATCGACGCGGTCGCCAGAGCTATAGATCTCGTGCATGCTTACTTCTTCCTAGGGCGCAGGTCATCGACCGCCGACAGCCCCCTCGCTGACAGGTGTGGGGGCAGCCTCGTGAGGCGACCCGTCGTGTTCGTTAGTGTCAGGCAGCATGTCGTCCTGCGGCCGCCTCAGGCCGCCGTCGTCGACACCCGCCGGCCGGTCCACGTACAACCGTGAACCATGCTAACCGGTGGGCCCGTGCTTTCGCGACAAAAGGTCTTGAGGCGGGTTTCGCCTGCTCTTCGTCGATGATCCATTCTCTGGCCTCCTGTCCACCATCAGAACCAAAGTACGAAAGTTCATTAAGCAGTGACTTTCATCTAGGCGTGACCAGCTTGTCCTTCAAGTAGTAAGTCACCGACTGATGAACTTTTCCGGACCGGTAATCCGAGAACATGCTAGGTGATGGGCATGAGAGGCGCCGCGGAAACCAGTGAACGGGAAGAGCGGATCGATCTCTCGCACGTCGAGTTCGATCGAAAGCTGAATCGCCTGCTCGGCGATCCGCTGCCGATGCGGGAGCTTGCGCTCTGGCTCGCGATGTCGAAGCATCAGCGCGAGGTGGCTATGAAGCGCATGGAAGCGCTGGCCAACTGGAAGCCGGAAGACGACTCCGGCAATCCGGCGGCGGCAGCACTGGCGGCCGGACTGAAGAAGAACCACTTCTACGAGATGGCCAAGGCGTGGCGAGCGGTGCCGTCGCTGGCGTCGGTGGAGGTGCTCGCTGCAGCGCCGCGGGCACGCGTGAGCGAATACGATGACGCCCTCGATGCGCATGTGACGACCGCGTTCGACGAGGTGTCCACTGATGGCGGGGTCATCGTCAACAAGGTGGCGGAACGGCTGGCCACCCTCGCCGCCGCGGACCTTAACGAGATCCCGAGCTTCGCGACGCTCCGCCGCAAGGTGCTGGCGGAGCAGCGCAGGCGCGAGAGGAGCGCCCAGCCGGGCGGCCATCTCAACTTCGACTGCTGCGCCTTCGCGATGGCCAATCTGGATCGGCCCGAGCGCATCGCGTTCGCGATCATCGATCGCCGGACGCAGCTCGTGCTCGGTGCCGCGTTGGGGAACGCCCGGCAGGCCAGACATGGCTACGGTCTGGCCGCGGTCGACGCGCTGCGCCGCATCGGGACGGGATCGCTGAAGGGCCTCGCGTGGGCGGACCGACTCGAGCAGACCGAACTGGTCACCGGTCTCGACGACGGCCTTCTTCGGGTCGGGGTGGAGGCGGCATGGGCCGGGCTGCCGGTGGTGCAGCCTGCCGGAAAGCCGGGGCGCTATCTGCGGAGGGCGGCGGGCGACCGCATGGGCCGAATGCTCTTCCTTTCGGCCGATCGCCTGGCGAAGTCGGCGGACGGCGATGCACGGGAGGTGGGAGATGCAGGCGACGATGCCGCCCGCCTGCAGGTGGAGGTGGAGATACATAACGCGGCGATCCTGCCGGACCTCGTAGAGGATCCTGCGCCGCGCCTTTCGGCGGGACTGGTCGCCACGCTCGAGTTCTTCGCACACAGGCCGCATCACGGACTCTCAGAGCAGTCGGAACCTTCTTGACCCGCCCCGTGCCTCGTTGTGCTGCGCGATGGCGTTCTCCAGCGCGAGCCGCGCGTCCGCGAGATCCAGCGGGCGATCGTCCTCCGTCCGCAGCAGGCGCTCGACCGGGCGGCTGGTTCGGTTGAACTGAAGCTCCAGGCGGCCTAGCCTGCGACCGACGACGCGCGACAGGGTGGTCCGCGCAGTGCCGGGTCCGACTTGCCTCACCCCCTCCACGCAGCCGAAGGCGGCGGCGAACGCGCGATCGGCGGTCAGGCAGCCGGATCGTGATGCCGCCAGCGCCGCCTTCGCGAAGCCGCTCATGTCCGGCCGTTCGCCGGCGAGGGGCAGCGCGGCGGCGATCCGGCCGTCGCTGGCACGTGCCGCGATCAGCAGGCTCGGCATCGAGATCGTTCCGTCCGCGAGGACTGGCAGTCGCACCCGGCACTCCGCGACCACCACGTCGCCGGCGTCGGCGACGTATCCCCGATCCCGCCTGATCGCCATCAGCCGGCGCCATACCGTCGAGCGGTCCGGGCTCTGCAGGCCTTTCGCCTTTAGCGCCGCGGTGACGGCGGCGGTGGCGACCGACGGGCGCACGTCCGGACCGAGCCGTTCAAGCGTCTCGCGCATCACGCCTTCCGAAGCGGGTGGAAGCGCCCTCCATCCCGTCCGAGCCTTCTCGCGCTTGGGCTTCGCGCCTGCGATCGCGACTGCGGTTTCATGTGCCCTCCAAGCTCGCACCAGCTTGAGGAACTGCGTGCGGCCAAGGCCGAGACGTGCCGCGTGATCCATCCGGTCGTCCTCGGTGGGCCCATTGATCGTGAGGTAGGCGACGACGACGGCGACGCGCTCGCGCACTTCCGCCCAGCGCAGCGGGTCGACGCCTGACATGTCGAGTGCCTTCATCTCTTTCTCCTTCGATGTGATTCTTCGGCTGCCGGAGGAATCGCAACGGGCGTGCAGAGCCGGTCTGAGAAAGCGCGTAGACTGGCTGTCTGCCGCCCGTCGGCGGCGCGGGACAGCCGACCGGCGCCGATCCCGCGGCGAACTGGCAGCCGGCGGAAGACGTCGGGACGCACGAGCGGATGTCCGGCCGGTGGCAGCTCAGCAGCCCTGCGAAACGCGTCCTGCCTATGAAGGCGGCGGAGCGGCGATCCAGGGCCGCGTCTGAGCGAGGGAGATAGAACCGCGGCCGGGTCGGTTCATCCGGAGCCTGCATCGGAGTGCACGGCATTCTTGGTCGCGCCACCGCAATGAGAAAGGGGGCCGGTCATTCGACCCGCCCCCTTCGAGGCACCTCGGGAACGCCGGCGCCCCTAGGGCTTCCGGTATTCTATGGATAGAAATGGAGGCGCCTCTCCATCGTCTCGCTTGCCTTCCGGATGAACGTCGTCTGCGTCTTCCGCTGCATCGTCCATCTCGCAGACGAGAAGGGACAGCAGCTCCTGGGTCAGCGCCGCGGAGCTGGTACGTTTGGCGATCTCGCCCCAGTCGTTCCACATGTCCAGCCTTCGGCTCAGCCAAGCGAAGTAGCTGTCGCGGCTCCGCTCATCGGCAAAGGTCTGGACCCAGATCGTGCGGACGAGCGGCATCCTCGTCCCTGCGTCGCGGTGCAGCAGCGAGATCGCCGGAACTTGGCCGATCCGCTCGCGAACGAACGCGAACTTCATCTGGCCCAGATCCTGATCGCCCCTCTCGAATGCGGGGCGACGGATCTCCTCCGCCTTGCCCAGTGCGAAGAGGATGGACTCTACGCCGGGATGGAACGGGGCGAGTTCGGGCGGACGCGTGGCCAGCAGCATCTTCGCGATCGAGTGCCCCTCCTTCGTCATCTTGCTTTCGTGGACAGGGGGGCGGTGATCATCGCCCTCCAGCAGGCCCTGGCTGGCGAGCCAGTGCGGATAGAACAGCCGGAACTGGTCGTCTTTCAGAAGCTCGATCCCGGCGTAGCGGTGGCTCCCGCTACGAAGCAAACCGCCAGCCGCCAGCAGGTATGCCAGCATCCGCTCCAGCTCGACTTCCCGGAAGAACAATGACACGTTTTTGAAGCCGAGCCTGCCGCGGAAGAGGGCCTCCCGCAGCGATCTCCACTCCCGTCCGTCCTCGTCCACGAGGATCGTGCTGACGGTGCCCGGCTTCACGCGCATCCAATGACCCCAGGGCAGGATTTCGTCGTAGTCGCGTTCCACCATCACGCGTCCCCCCCGTAGTCAGGATCGCGACCGCGAATGTACCCGGCGGGTGCGGTGGCGGGCGGCAGGTCTCGGCCCGCGCCGATGGCGTGCAGCTGCGCGGCCAGGTCGACGACGTGCGCCAGAACGTAGTTCTCGTCGCGGTAGATGGCCTTCAGCCCCACACACACGCCCCGCACGGTCGGCGCGGCGCCGTGCTTGCTCGGCTGCAGGTCGCCCGGCTTGTCGCAGCTGAAGCCGAACCACCATGCGTGGTCATGCTGCCGATCGATCTCGGCTGCTGCGGCCGCTCTTGCCTTGTTCCGGTCCTTTGCCGCATTCTGTTCTCGGACGTGGCAAACCGAGATTGGTTCGGGCGTCCACTCCTCGCAGGGCGCGCCGTGGTCGACGCCTCCATGCGGATGGATACCGAGCGCTTCGAGGGCGCGGCCCTCGAAGCCGTACAGGGGATGCTGAGGCGGGACTCCGACATAGCCGGACAGATATCCTCCCTCCTTCGAACGGCGGATGATGCAGTCCAGACCGGTTGCAGGATCCCTCCAGGCGACCTTGTCGGCCTCCATCTTCCACAGGCCCTCGCCTTCGGGATGCCGATCCTGCACCCGGAACGCCGCATCTGCGATCACCTCGCCGATGTAGTAGCTGCTATCCGACACCACTTGGACAACGTCCCGGCTCTTCGTACTTCCTCGCGCCATGCCTTGCGACCTCCTTGTCATCGCTGCGTTCATTTCGGAGCGGAGGCGGGATGCCGCCAGCGATACCGCGGAGCAGCGGACAACGTTGCAGGAGCAGCGATGGCAGAGTCGCTGCGCGTCAGCGCCGCCGACGCATCGCATCGCCGGACAGGCGCTTTTCATGATCGGCAACTCGCCGACACTGATCTCGGTGCCTCGAAGAGCCTTGATGCACGGAGGAGGAATCCGTCACTCCAGCGCGCCTTCATCCTGGCTCGACACTCCATACGCCGGCTCGTCGGCGAGACGACCGAGCTGAGCCCAGATCGCAGTGGCTGGCGAGGTCAATGTACGGGGCATCCGGCCCTTTCCATACGGCCGATTGACGCTGTTCGGCGTTGCGCGGCTAAGCGCCGGCCCATCACCGCTATACTCTCACCGACGAATTCAGATGGCGCAATCAGCTACGGCACGAGCGGAAGCATGACATCTGCACGATACGTCTCATAGCCGACTTCGAAGCCGGCTGTGACGGTTACCGACGTCAGTGCGAATGGCTCTCGAGATGATGATACCCTGACGCCGACGGAGGTTCTCCGGCGACCCGGTTGATAGCAGTTGATCAGACCATGGCACGTGCCGTAGCAGATCCTGCTGTGACGTCCCTTGCCTGCCAAGAGATGTGGAAGCGGTTTTCGGAAGTCAGTCATTCCACCCCCCGATGTTCGCCGACGCAGAGGCATTCCTCGCGGTCGCCTGCTCGGCGCCAGGATCGATGTGCCAGATCAACCGTAGAGACGATCATGCCAGAGCCATTCACCATCACCGTACCGGGCGAACGCCTCGACGCCATTCGGGCCGAACTGGAGCGCTTCGACTGGTCTTCGTTCCCCGATGCTGGCAACTGGGCGTCTGGCGTAGGCGTCGCGGACTTCCGCCGCCTTGTCGGTCGTCGGCTCGAGCGATACGACTGGCGTGCCGCCGAACGCCGCCTGAACGCCCTGCTATGCGAGATGCCTGATTCCAAGGTGATCGACTTCGTCCTGCGCTTTATGCCCCAGGATCGGCGGGCAGCTGATCCGGCATTGGGCGAGGCAGCGCTAGAGCGAGCCGACGGATCCGAGGCTGCAGCGTGATCGAGGCTGGCCTCTGGGGCTTCGTCGGCGGGTCGGCGCTGATCCTGGGCGCGCTGATCGCCTGGTTCGTGCGTCTTCCTCAGCGGCTGATCGCAGGTGTCATGGCGATCGGCTCTGGCGTGCTCATCTCGGCGGTGGCGTTCGACCTGATGGACGAGGCCTTCAGGCAGGGCGGCTTTGACTCCACCGCGATCGGCTTCCTCGGCGGCGCGCTGGTCTACACCGTAGCGAACGTCGTGATCTCGAAGAGAGGCGCACGCCATCGTAAGCGTTCGGGCTTCAACGAGGAAGAGAGCCAGCCGCACGCCGACGGCGGCGGCGGTCTGGCGATCGCAGTCGGGGCGCTTCTCGACGGCATCCCGGAGTCCGTCGTCATCGGCGTCAGCCTGCTCGGCGGCACCGGCGTGAGCACCGTCACCGTCGCCGCCATTTTCCTGTCCAACGTGCCCGAGGGCCTGTCGAGCGCGGCAGGCATGAAGAAGGCGGGCCGCGGTGCCGGGTACGTGTTCGGTGTGTGGACCGGCATCGCGATCGCTTCCGGCCTCGCGGCTATGCTGGGCAACGTCGCCTTGGCGAGCGCCGGCCCGGAGGTGATCGCCGCCGTCACTGCGATCGCCGCCGGCGCGATCCTGGCGATGCTGGTCGACACGATGATTCCAGAAGCTACCGAGGCGACGCATGATTACAGCGGCCTCATCGCCGTAGTGGGCTTCCTTCTCGCCTTCATACTGACGAAGTCGGGAGGGTGAGGCTGCCCGTGATGCGACGGCTCGAAGCGGGAAGCAGCGGTTCGAGTAGGCAGCGTCGAACGGTCGCCTCGCGGGTCGCGCCTACTGATCAGGCTCTTTCGAACAGCCTCGGATATCGACGCCCCCGCAGGACCGTTCGTCTGCAACACACTTAAGGCCGTCCAGAACGACAGATACCGCGGCGTTTGTCGTTCTAGCCTACCCTCACGACGAATTCGTTACCGCGCCCGACGTCGGCAGACAGCGTGTACGCTATATAGCCGTTCGCCGGAGGGCGGACATAGGCAAGGTAGTCATGAGCGAGGGCGTTCTCGCCCGGTATCGTCGCGCCGGATCGCAGGTGAGTTTCGATCAGCTTCCGAACCGACAGGTAGAGCGTCCAGGCGCCGTTGATCAGGGCGAGAGCCACTTGACCGCCCACGTCTCGCAGCGTCTCGAGTTTCGTGACCCTGTTCCGCAAGGCTGTTGGAACGCCGCCAGGTCGCTACATGACGGAACGGCATACCGGTAACCTGCGACCATCAGCGTCAGGGCAGCTGAGGGCTCTCGAACGCCGACCGGACAGCCCTTCCGCCAAGCACTCCGTTGTTCGGCTATCGGCCGACAGGTAAATCGTCGATGAGACCTGCCACTTCTCTTCAGGTCAGAATCCGCTCGATCGGAGGCTACTGCGATTCGAAGTCAATCCGCGAAGTCACGAAGCTGGACGTGTCGGGCCGCGCGTGATCGTACGCGAACACGCAGAAAACGCCGAAGCGACGAACTCGTCCCGGTCGACCAGCAGCCCGCGACCTAGGCATTCCTGGCGTCTCCGTACTTCCGTGGAGCGCACCTCCAGGAGAAGCATACATGCCCGGATCCACCGTACAGGCACGCCGCACTGCGGTCATCATGCTGACCATACCGCTGCTGGCCGGGCTGAGCGCCTGCTCGACAGGTGGTCAGAATTTGACCCGCTCCGGCTTCCTGCCCGACTACTCCGCGATGAAGCCGACGAAGCAGCACAAGAAGGACGCGATCTTCGTCGCAGCCGACTATGCGCCCGGGGCGTACGACAAGGTGGTCGTCGAGACGGTGGAGTGGCTCGCCCCCGCCCGCAGCGACGATATCAAGGAAAAGCTGAAGGCGGATTTCCGCACCCGGCTCGTCCGTAGCTTCGGGACTAGGTACCGCGTGGTGGATGCCGGCGAGGCCGGTCCCGGGACGCTGCGCATCCGCAGCGCGATCACGGGCATCCGCAGGTCGAGATCGAAGCACGGCTGAGCGACCGGGTCGTGGACCTGGTGACGGAAGGCGTCGATCTGGCGATACGGATCGGGCACCTGCCGGACTCCGGCCTGGTCGCCACCCGGATCGGCTGGACCGGCTACCTCATGTGCGGTTCGCCCGAGTATCTCGCCACAGCCGGGATGCCCGGCCATCCGGACGATCTGGTCGGTCACCAGCTCGTCGGGTTCGTCACGCCCGACACTGCCGTGCGCTTCACGTACCGCTTTCTGGTGGAAGGTGCGTCCCGGACGATGAACCTTCCGGCCCGGCTGGTCGTGGACGACGGCGAGGCGCTTGTGGATGCAGGCGTCCGAGCGGTCGGATTGGTGATGGCCACGGACTACCTGGTGGCGAAGCACCTCGACGATGGCAGCCTGATTCGCCTGCTCCGCGATTTCGAGATGCCATCGGTGCCGATAAGCGTCGTCCATATGCCGTCGCGCAATCCGACGCCGGCCGCGCGCGCGTTCGTCTCCATGCTCCGCCGGCAGATCGGGAAGACCTGATACGGAGGGGGCCCGCATCTCGGCACGCGCGAGCGGGTCACTTCAAGCGATGCGATCGAAGTGAAGGCTACCGACCTCCTTCTTTTCTATCCGGGACCGATACGGCACTCGCGCATCTTCCCACCTCAGTCCCTGCCCATGGGATCCATGACGACGGCAGGTCGCTCGGAGAGTTTCCAGTCACGTGGGTACGCCAGTGCGGCGTGACGCGGTAGCCATGCCTCCATGAGATGCCGTCAGGAGACGGACAGACGCGCAAGGTGCTCCGACAGCGCGCCAAGGAGTTCGGCATGTGCCTGGTAGATCACGTGACGACCTTCCTTGATCGACGAGACGAGGCCGGCATGAGTGAGGATCGTCAGGTGGCTGGACATCGTGTTCGCCGGCACGCCTAGCCCGGACGCGAGATCGCCCGCGGTGCATCTGCCCTTGGCGAGAAGCATCTCCACGCATCGGTATCGCGTCGGCTGCGCCAGCGCGCTCATCACGGTGACTAGGATCGGTAGTTCCATGCTCCCAGAATAATGGAGACGTCGTCAGCTTCAAGCTCTGCTGCTCACCAAGTGGAGAAAAAGGGTTAACCATCAAAAATCAATTCATCGTTTCTAGAACTGTTGAATAGTTTCGGTGGTAACCTACATGGTGCGTCTGAGGGCCGTCGTTCCGGCCCTCCTGTAGGGAACGAGTATCGATCCAGAAGGGAAATGCCCATGCTCGCAAGCCTCGAAACGCTGCACCTCCACCAGCCCTGTCCCGTCGACCGGACCATCGGCCTGCCCGACCCGCTCGATCCCGACACCGGCGAGGATCTCCCGCTCCTCGTCACCCGTCGGCGTCTGATCCGTCTTGCTCTCGTGGCCGCGGAGACAGGCGCGCGCTTCCAGCGGGACGGCCTCGAGCACGACCCCGTCGCCTGGATGCTGACGCCCCGCGCCTTGTTCGAAGGTCGCGACGGCATCGAGGGGGCGCTCGATCTCGAAGGCTGCCTCCGCGCGATCCTGCTGCACGGCTTGGCGATCGGCCTCGATGCCGATCCCGCCCTCATCGACGACCTGCTAGCGGACGACGAGGTCGAACAGCCGTCGCCGCTGATGGCCTGATATCCGGATCGCTCCAACAGGAGGACACACGCATGCTGAAGAGTAAGACGGACGGTGGAGTGGCGAGGGACCGGCCGAAGGGGCGTCACGCCCGGGCCCGTCGGCTCGCCCCCCGGACGGGGCGGATCACCGCGTCGGGATCCAAGGAGGCGCCGGACCGGCGCCAGGCGCGCGGCGAAGCGCTCGCCCGCCCGAAGCGCGGGCGCAGCACGCTCTCCCGGCTCGCTCCGGCGCCGCGCCTGTTCACTGCGACCATCGCCTATGCGGACGGAAGCGTGATGATGCAAGCGTTCCACGCATCCGTCGCCGATCATCCGGGCCAGGTGGTCCAGCGCCTCCGCACCCGCTTTGGCGACGAGGTCCTCGACGTTGCCGAACTCCGGCTCGGCTTCCACCCGGGCGTGCCGCTCGCCGTGGCCCTGGTGCCGACCGCGATCGCCGACATGATCCGCGAGACCGAACGCAATCCCTCGCGGCCGGCGGCGCTGTCGTTCGTGGTCGACATCGAGCAGCGCATCCAGATCTGACCGAGTCCACGGACCGCTCCGCAGCGTCCGACCCACTTTAAGGAGAACCATCATGGCAGGCCATGACGAGGCCGGACGCGCGGGCGCGTCCGGTGGCGCCGACGTGCGCGTCCAGTACCGGCTCGACCTCGCGGAGGGACCGACGGGCTTCGGAGACGACGCCGCTACGCGCGTCGGCGTAGCGGTCGACGTCGAGACCACGGGTACCGTCCCGGAGACCGGCGCGATCATCGAGCTGGCGATGCGCCGGTTCCGCTTCGATGCCGAGGGCGTGATCACCCATCTAGACCGGAGCTACTGCTGGCGCGAGGATCCCGGATCCCCCATCCCGCCGGACATAACGCGCATGACCGGCATCGCCGACGACGACGTGGCGGGCCGGCGCATCGACGACGAGGCTGCGCTACGGGTGCTCCGTTCCGCATCCATCGTCGTCGCGCACAACGCGGCGTTCGACCGCCCGTGGATCGAAGGGCGGCTGGACGACGCAGGCGACTTGGAATGGGCCTGCTCGATGAGCCAGATCGACTGGCGTGGCCACGGCTTCGACGGACTGGCGCTCGGTCATCTGCTCGGGCAGGCGGGCTGGTTCCACGAGGCTCATCGCGGCCCTGCCGACGTCGATGCGGTCATCCAGCTTCTCCGCCACAGGTTCGGGGACGGAACCACTGCGCTGGCGCAGCTGCTGCAGCGCGCCGCGGACCCCTCCTGGATCGTCCGGGCGGCAGGTGCGTCGTTCGAGGTCAAGGACCTGCTGCGCGACCGTAGCTATCGCTGGGATGCAGGACGCCGGAGCTGGTGGAAGGAGGTCGACGACCTGTCGCGATCGGCTGAGGAGTTCTGGCTGGCCTCCAGCGTCTATGCGGCCGGCAGGGGCGCCCGCGCGATGGGACCCGACTTCGAGAAGGTGACCGCAAGGACGCGGTTCCGCTAGAGCGAGCGGCGACGCTTCCCGTCAGGACGTTCTCGGGGCGAGGAAAGCGTCTACCCCGGCCAAGCCAGCGCCGTGGTGAGCTTCTCGCCATGTTCGTACTGCAGCGCTGCCTTTCGCATTAGCGGTTCCGCCAGACGATGCTTGGCAGCCACGCGCTCGAACACCTCCGTCGCGTCGTGGCGCCATCGCCGACATCACGGCATAGTCCTAGGATTCGCCTGCTCTCGTGCCCAGGATCCGACCGCAGGTAGACGCACCCGCATCGTGCCGCAGCGCTCCTTCGGATCGACGCGCGCACGGTCATGCGTGGCAGGCGCTCCGCCTTACGATATGCACACATGTGCATATTCTGGCCTAGCGAGCGCGAGTAGCGCGCTGCAGACGTCGCGCGGATGCACACATGTGCAAAAAAGCGCCCGATTATGCCCATGTGTGCAAGTTGCGCGCCCCGCCGATGCACATGTGTGCATAGTCCGGCCGGACGGTCGCGTATGGCGCGCCGCCGGCCCCCGCAGATGCACACATGTACATAATCCAGCATGGCGGGCGCGTGTGGCCCGCTGCCGACACCCAGCGGATGCACACAGGTGCATAATCCGACCTAGCGGGCGCGCGTGGCCCGCTCAGACATCGCGTGGATGCACACATGTGCAAAAACGCTCGATTATGCACATGTGTGCAAGTTGCGCGCTCCGCCGATGCACACATGTGCATCGGAGAGCGCCGTCGATGTTTGCCGGATGCGCCAGGATCGGCAGCAACGAAACCGGATGACCGTTCCCGAGAGACGAGAGCGACTCCGCAGTTGCTCCGTTCTGCCTTCGGGAATCGTGTATGTTGGAGATAGCTGCTGCAGACGGCGCCGACGACGACAGGACCGGCGGCGTTCGCCGGCTTGGCCAAGCCCGTGCAGATAACCGGGCCGAGTTTCGTGGCAGATCGATCCTCGCAAGCGCGTCGACGCCCGGACAGTGTCCGGGAGGCGCGAGCCGCTTCATGACGCATATCACCGACCGCCTGCTCTATGTCGCAATCCCGCTGATTTTGTCGGCGCATATTTCCAAATTTTCGCTCGGGGGAGCTGCACTGCCGCATCCCTGAGCCGGCAGGACCCGCATCGGTGCGCCACATTATTTTTCTGGTGCGCAATGGTTCCGGTATGCACACATGTGCATGACTCGCCGCTTTGCACACATGTGCATAGATCGCCTTCTTATGCACATATGTGCATGTTGAGCCCGGATTATGCACACATGTGCAAGTTGCGCGCCTTCCCCGATGCACACATGTGCATCGGGCGGTGGCCTAGCCCTCGCGCACGTGTCCCGGATCGGGAACGACAGCGATCTTGGCGGCCCAGTCGGCGGCTTGACAACGCTACTGGGTCCGCCATCGCTCGCGCGGCTGCGCACTCGCGCCTTCTTTTTCCTTTTGGGTTCTTCTTCTCTTATACTGACTAGGAGATGAGAGACTCCACGCGTGCGTACGCGTGCGAGCAGAAGCGGGCTACCAGACTTGGTCGGCACCACCTTCGACCTACATGCGGTTGCGACCTGGTTCCTTTTCATCCCCGGCAACCCAGTGGATCCCTCTTGCTTCCCAAGGGGTCTAGGCCATCCGCAGGATATGCGCCGGAGGCGAGATGCCGTCGCTATATGGGCTCCTCTGCCCTAGGCCTGCATTTCGTGGCGGCGCCTCAGGTATCGTGCGGTCGATCGTCCGGCTCCTGCCGGACCGCGCCGAGGTTCGGCGGCGTCAGATCGCGGCGTGATGCCGAAGTCGTCACGACATCGGATGCCGTCGCCGGCGGCGACCCCGGACGCCGCGCTGCGATGACCCCGACCATCACCGACGCGTCGCCTTGGAGCGCTTCCGGCTGCGCGCGCGCTTGCCTGAGCCGCTTCTGCGCCGCCCTCGCCTTCAGCCGGAGCGAACCGTCGCCGCGCTGACCGTCCACGTCAGGCATGACGGAAGGTCTCGGGACCACGTCTCTCGTCTCACGGCGATGACCGGTTCGGCAGGTGGGACCGTCGTAGCCGCGGGTGCGTCGGCAGCAGCCCTGCGGCGGTTTTCGACAGCTTGCAGGCCACCGAGCCGGCCTTAGAGTGGCGGGATGATCAATCCGGACAACCGACCGCGTCCCAAGCCGTTCGACCTGCTGGCATCGCTCGCAGCGTTCGCGCATGCTCGCGGCATAGCGCTGACCGACCCGGAGCTGATCCCGACGTTCACGGCCGATGCCGGCGAGCAGCTGGCGGCGGCGCTCGACGACGAGGCGCTTCTCCATGGCACAAGGACCGAACGGCTGTTCGAGGCCACCGTCCTCAGCCTGGGCAGGTTCAGGCTCTTCAAAACTGAGGACAGCGGGCGCGTCCATTCCGCCGAGACCATGCGGGTACCGGACTTCCGCGTGGTCCTGGAGGACGGCGACCAGTGGCTGATCGAGGTCAAGAACGTCCGCTGCAGCGACCCGTTCAGGCAGCGCACGGGCATGAGCGCCGCCTATCTGCATTCGCTCCGATCCTATGCCGACGCGATGGGCGTACCTCTGCGGCTCGCCTTCTACTGGTCGGTCTGGAACATCTGGACCGTAATTGCGCCGGAGCCGTTCATGCGGAAAGACGGTTCCCTGCGGGTCCGGATGCAGGACGCCGTCGCCGTCAGCGAGTTCGGCCGGCTGGGCGAGGTGACGATCATGACGATCCCGCCGCTCAGGATCGTCCTGCGCGCCGCGCCCGATCGGCCACGCGGTCTGGAGGGTTACACCGCGAGCTTCATCGTCGGCTCGGTCGAGATCTTCGCAGATGGCAAGCGACTGGTCGATGCCCGCGACCGCAAGCTCGCGGAGGTCCTCATCTTCTACGGCGAGTGGACGCTCGCCGGGCCCTTTGCGCTCATGGAGGAGGGAGAGATCGCCGGTGTCGAGTACGTGGCCGAGCCTGAGGAGCCGGCCGGTGAGGGATGGCAGGGCATCGGCTGGGCCAGCCGCATCTTCAGCCGCTACTTCGCCACCCAGACCGTCGAGGGCGAGCGTCTGATCCAGCTGCATGGCCGTCCCGCCCCCGACTGGTTCGCACCCCTCGACCGCTGGGACTTCGCCGGCAGCAACCTGCGCCTGCTGCTTGGGCACATTGAACCCAACTTCGAGATAATCCGGAACGGCACGGCGCGCGGCGAGGGCTGATCCTGCGTGTGCTACGCCGATACGGACCTGGCGCAGCCTCATGCTGACGTGGCTCCCGGCGACCCTCACCGCAACGTCGGAAGCTCGCCCTCGGCCAGATAGTCGAGCAGCTCCTGATCCTCGATAACCGCGACGTAGAAGAGGTGCGGCCAGACGTTGGCCGCGCGCAGTTCATGCAGTCGCTTGAAGCGCGGAACGTCCTCGCGGATGGACGCCGCCGCCGTGGCGACCTCGTTCCTCCGGCTTTTCGGGATCGTGCTCGCTGCCTACCTTCTGGCCCGCCAGGCCGCTGTCGCTTCGGCGAGGCAGTCTAGGAGCGATTGCGACCATGGCTTCCTCACCGCCAAGATCGCCACGGCGGGCTTCTTCGTTCGCGAGATGCTTCCAGAGGCGGGAGCGCTCCATAAGGTCATCTTGGCGGGAACCGCCGACCTGCTGGACGAGCTTACCAAGGAACAGTTCTGCGTCTAAGCTGGATCGTCCTGGCACGAGACGAAGTGGTCATACCGCAGAGCCTCGGCGCACATACCACGCAGGGCCTCTCGTCGCTTGGGCGATCACCGGCGGCGGAGAACGACGATCGCAACGACGCCGAACGCTACTTGTCCTGTTCCTGGTTTCAGTAGTCGCGGATCACGGCAGGGGCGTCGGGCAGAAGGCTGAGGTCCAGCTCCAGCTCTATCCCCCGCTTGGGCAGCCAGGCGCCTAGGGTGAAGCCGCCCCATGCCAGCACCGGATAGCACGCCCGACCATTCTCGAACGCGACCTTGACGCGCTCGGGATGGTAGCTGTCATGGAGGAAGAACTCGACGACCTCGCGATCGCCGCCCGGACCGGTGACGTACAGGTCGACCTCGACCCAGCTCTCCGGTCCACGTGAGAAGCTGGCTCCCAGAGTGAAGCCCTCCCGCGTGTACTGCCCCCCGAACCGCCCTTTCCACGGATCGTTCGGGTGCATCGACGATCTTGCAAGCGCCGGAACCTTGCCGCGGCTCGGTTGCGGTTGCGGCTGCGCGCGCGGAGCGATCTCGATCTGGGACGGCTCGATAGTGCCGGTCACGAACGTCTCGTAGTTCCGCCGCGACAGGGTCACGCCCTTCGCGATCCTGGCGTCCTCGGCAGCCAGGAAGACGCCTGTCGGAACCTGGCGTCGGCTCGTCCTTGCCCATCTTTCGCGAGCCGACGAGGCGGCGGATCGCACGTCAGACTGACAGGCGCCCAACGCCAGGACCGTGAGAAGGTCGAGGCCCAGGGACTGGGTGGCTGCGAAGTACGGACGTCCCGGCATGGCTCCGAGCAGCTCGAGACAGGCGGCCTCGCGCCGTTCGCGACCCTGCCTTTCATCCCGTGCCGCGATCCAGGCCAGAAGTACCGTCATGTCCGGAAGCCACGGCCATCTCTTCGCATATCGCCGCATGGATGACGCCATCGGCAGGAGCTCGTCGCTCTGGGCGAGGAGAAGCGCCGCCGCGGCCACAGTCCATGGATCCTCGCCGCATTCAGAGAGGTGCGAGATCAGGTCGTCTCTGCCTCCGTCGCGGAATGCGGGAAGGGTGGATCGCACGACGTCCCCGGCGCTGCCCAGGAAGAGCGTCTGCAGGTTCGAGACGAGCGCCGCCCGGCCGGAGTTGCGGGGCGCCAGGCCGACGATGACGTCGGACCCGCCCGGCGTCGCAGTCGGGGTCAGTACGATCTGAACGCCGCCCGTAAACAGGGGAATCCGCATGCGCCACCGTGGATCGTCCTGCACGGCGACCGTCAGCCGCCACTCGGGCCTCTGGCGCCAGTCCGGCGGACGCCGGACGGTTATCGCGACGTCGCCGGATGGCCTGTCGTTCACCGACATGGAGAGCGCGCTCGGACGCCAGAGGCGGTCCGGGTCTCGGGCATGGCGCACCGAGAGGCCGGCGGAGAAAGCACGCCGATGCAGATCGGCGGCGGACAGCCGCTTTTCCGGCCCGCCCCCGTAGCGCATCGGTCGGGAGGATCGCAGCGTCGCGGAGGCAGCGACCCGGACCGGCTCGAGCGTGGCGCTGGCGTCGGCGGCATCCGAGGGCACCGTCTGTCTGGCGCGGTCCGCCCTCGGTACCGGATCGAGCTCCTCGAAGCCGAGGTCCTGGAGCCTAATGCTCTCCCGTTCGCCGGCGCGCAGGTCCAGCACCTGGCGCGTGATTTCCTCAGATCCGATGGGCTCGATGATCGCGGTGTACCTGCCGGGCGCCATGTCGACGCTGGAGACGTCGCCGGTACCCGCAAGGAGGATCGATGCGCTGTTGCCGACCTCCTCGCCGAGCAGCCGGACCCGGTACGCGCCGCCGCCTGGCGACACGAAGCTGAAGCGTTCGAAGGTCGCTTCCGGACGGTCGGTCACATCGCGCTCCTCAGGCGGACGATCTGGCACGGCGGCAGTGAGTCGAAGCTCGCCTTTCGGTAGCTCGCTTCGCCGCCGCTGAACGTCGCCTCTGCCGAATAGGTACGCTTGCGATGAGCTTCCACCCGGAACCTCCAGACCATGTCCTCGCCGCCCGGTTTCCGCTCGTGCTCTGGCGGCCCCAGATCGTCGCGCCTCACCGTGACGCTGGCCTGCGAGAGGTGCGCCTCGACCTCCGTGGAGATCGCGACGGGTATCATCGGCGCCGCGACCTTGAGCAGACCGACGAGCGGCTGGTTGAATCTCGTCAGTGGCTCGCTCTCGATGCCCCTGCGCCCGAACGTCGCCTCGGCCACGCGGGGGAGATCGAAGATCAGGCGGGTCGCAGTGACGGCCCAGCCGACGTCCGGCACGTCCTCGACGCACGCGTTCTCCATCCCCTCGATGAGGGCCTGAGTGAAGAAGGGCGCCTCCTCTCCCGTAGGCGCCCATGCCTTGCCCCCCATGCGAGAGCCTGCGATCGCGATCGAGTTGCTGGCCTTTGTGGCGGCCGCCACCCCGAACTCGATGAGGTGCAGGCCCGGCAGGCCAGTCGGACTGCCGAGCAAATCCGGCGCGATCTCCTGGCACGCGTCCAGGAAAATCCATCCGCGAAACGCCTTGCCAAGAGGGGACGTCAGACCCAGCGCCAGAGTCGAGACGTTCAGCGACTGCGACCACCGCCTCCTCGGGTTGCTGAGGACATCCTCGCAGAGGCCGAGAGCGTTGGCGCCGTCGGAGACGCCGTGCGTGGACATGTAGAAGAATGCCTGATCCGCCCCGTGGCGGTCATCGTCTCCGATCCGTTTCAGCCAGACATCGCCTGCGTCTGTCACGGCCTTGAGCGTTACCGGGCCCACCACCTTGTCCGGCGGAGCGATCTCGGCGGGATGGGGCGGCGGCTCGACGGCGTTCCTGGGGCCGTGATGAAGCTCGACGCCGAGCCGGTCGTCGCCGGGCGCCGCCGATGGATCAGAGAGCAGGCACTCTATGCTCCAGATCGGTGCGACGAATTCGTCGGCATGCGACGCCAGGAACTCCATGATCCTCCTGGCGCCGGCGACCGTGGCTGCCCGGGCCAGCGCAGGCCTAGCCGGAAAGCGGCCGCAGCCGAGAACGAAGGCATGCGTGACAGGGACCCCGGAAGGTGGCACGCCCCGGTCGAACACGATCGTCATGGCACCAGCCTCTCCTCGCGAAGCCGGCGGTTGAGCCGTTCGTAAAACACCATGTTAGTGAAGTACGCGCCATGCGCCCCGGCGACGCCTGCGATCGTGTCGACCTCCAGGTCTATCGCGCCTTCAAAGACCGGCTCTGCAAGAAAGGACAGCACGTCTATCCGATCGAACACGTTCCACCATCGTACAACTCGGGACGATCGGGCCGCCCGGTGCATCGGCGGCGCAGACGCACCCGAGCGGTCCTCGTCGCTCGAGCCGAAGAGCTTCAGCTCCTCGAAGATCCCCACCTGCGAGCCGACAGTCAGAAGAAGGTCGATCCGGAGCGGCGCACCCTGCCCGTGCTCGATCTCCTTCATCGCGACGTCGTCGCTCAGCAGATCATGCAGAACGATGCCGCCCATGCTGTGGCCGACCACGACCAGGGGTTCCTGCCGGTCCCGGGCCTTCGCGGCCACGGCGGCGAGATCGCCAAGTACGGCCCTGCGGATGTTCTCGCGCGGCTCGCCCTCGCGCAGATATTTGAACACGTCGCCGAGGAAGACGGCAACCGAGGGGGAGAGCCGTTCGCGACCGATGCGGGCGAATGGTGCGTTGACCAGGTTGGACAGCGCTCCCCCCAGGCGGCCTGCCGCACGGCAGAGCGGATCCAGGACGCCGAGATCCTGCTGCTTCGTCAGAGGCTGTACCTGCCGATGGAGTTCGGCAACGAACTCTTCGTCGTCGGAAATATCCGCGAGCCATCCGGGGTCGGGCGACCGGCATACGTAGCGGGCGGCCGCCAGCCAGAACCGCTCCGCCTGCTCGAGACCGGCGTAGTTGCCCTCGCGCTCCAGCAGCGAAAGCTCCTCTACGGAAAGCGCCGATACGACGGCGGCGAGGTCCGCCCGCGCCGCGGCTAGCAGCAGCGACGCGGGCTGAGCGTCTAGGGAAGACCCCGCGCCCTCGGCCGTCCCGAGATCGACATAATCACGCCGGACGTCCGGTATGGAGGTCAGTCCCCACCTGGGATCGGCACCGAAGCCGCCCCAATAGGTGGCGGTGACATCCAGCGGGACGCCAGCGAACGCCGCGTCGCTGAAGCGACGGCGCCTCGCCTCTGCAGCTACGTCGTAGTCGTTGCCGGCGCGGGTCGCGACACCGTGCACGAAGAGCAGGACCGCCATCTACCGGCAGGCCGCGAGTCGACGCGTGGCCTTCGTTGTTCCGCGTATCGACCGCTGTACTGTCCGGCTGGATCGAAGGTGCCAGCATGGCCGTCCCTGTATCATCGGCGAATCGCTCCCCCTCGAGTTCGTCGCGTCTCACGACTAGATCATGGAAGGACGGGCATTAGAAGCCCTTCGTCCACCACCGGCGAGAACGCCTCTCTTGTCATTGTGCGCGCTTGGTAGTGATCGCCCTGATCTACCTTTCCAAGGTCATAGTGCAGCTGGTTCTGCAGGTCGTCCAAGGGACACGATCCCGCATCTGCATCGTGGATGACGGCGGCTTTTTCGGCAGGCGCGTACGCAGCTGCTTAGCGGGACGACCGACGCGCTGGACGTTTCCCCTCGGGATGCCGCGGCTTGATCCCGGCAGATGCTCGGTCCACTTACGGACGCATGAGCAGATCCACCTTTGTCATGATGACCGAGAACGCCCTGACCTACCTGCGCCTGGCACCGAAGGACTGGGCAAACCACCCTGATCAGTTCGCCATCAAGGTCTACACGGCGATCGAGCTGTTCCTGAAGGCTCGTCTGCTTAGCGAGCACTGGAGCCTGATCATAACCAAGGACGCGACACTGGCAAAGTTCCGCAGCGGCGACTTCGTCAGCGTGCCGTTCGAGGAGGCCGCCAAACGGCTCAAGGTGATCGTCGACGAGCCGCTGCCGGATTCCTCCCTCGCCGCCTTCGACGAACTCCGAAAGTACCGAAACAAGGTCGTCCACTTCGGCCTGGAGAATTCAGGGTCCAGCGTTGAGCAGATCGCACGCGATATCGCGACGAGGACCCTTGCGCTGGACGCCTGGCGCGAGCTGCAGGGGCTGATCCATGGGCCTTGGAGCGTAATCTTCGAAGAGTTCGGCGACGAGATGGTGCGCATCGAAGGCATCATGGCACGCACTGCGGCCACGGTAGGACCCGACGGCCGGTTCCGCATGCAGAAGGAGGAAACCGAGGCTCCCGCGCCGAGGGACTGGTTCGCGCCGCTGGTCGACCCGGCCGTGCAGGCCGAAGAAGACCGTAAGCTGGCTGAGGAGGACGGCGACCTCCCCTGATGCAGGCGGTCGCGTGCCGTCCATCGAACGATCTGGAACGCCAAGGTGCCGACGACATCGTCGGCCCCGTCGATCAGGACGGAGCCGAAGAAAGACACAGCACCGGACCTCCGAGGTGAAGGCCAGTCGAAGGAACGTCGCGGGTCTAACCGGTTGCGCTCTTGGGTGCCGCACCCCGGGATAGCCTCCTCACTGCCGCCTTGCGATCGCGTCCTGGGCCTTCATCGCCGCCAGCTGCCACTGCAGCTGCACCGCCTCCGCCTCGTACCGCAGGGTCTCGTCCAGAAACGCCTGCGCGACGACGGGATCGCTCGTCGTCGGTGGCGAGCGCTTCGCGAGCAGTTCTTGGTCCTTGGCGATCCTGTCGATCTCGTACTGGGTCCGGGCGATGTCGTCCGCCCGCACGGCGGCGGCTTCGGCACGTACGTAGGCGACATCCGTCCGTCGATCGAGCTCCCCCTGCCTCGCCTCCTTCGCACGTGTGTCGCGCTCGGCCTCGAGGCGGGTCGCGACCGTGCTCGCCGTGGCAAGGGCCTGCGCGAGAATGGCCGACTTCTCGGCATACTGGAACCTCGCGACGGTTCCGTCCTCTCGGAGGGCGAGGCTCAGGGCATTGTTCTGGAACGGTCCGTTCGTCAGCGGAGCGAAGCGAAGCTGTCCGAGCTGCGGCGCGATGTTCCACTCTCCGCGCAGCAGCGGCTCGCGCGAACCGTCGATGCAGGGCACGCTGCGGTCGCACAGCAGAAGATAGGCCCGGACCGGCTGGCGGAAGAAGATGCCTGGGTGCGCCACGTCGCTGCGCGCGCTGATCGCGGCGGCGCTGTCACGGGGCAGACGGCAGGGGCGGTCTTCAGCCGACGGACAGTCCTGCGGCTTGTCTCCCTCGGCCACGAGGGTAGCGTGGACGTCCACCTGCGCGCCAAGGCACTCCTCCACGGGCACGTCGGCCGCGCAGAACCCTGCCGTAGCCGCGGGGGTCTGACGCCTGACGGACGCTTCGAGCCGCCGCCTCACGCTGTCGCGGATTGCTTCGGGCGGCGGGTTCGACTCGAACAGCTTCCAGAGCAGCGCTGAATCCACGACGTTGCGCCTCCTGTCGACGCTCGCGCCCCCGGGCCCTGGGACCGTATCGGCGCTGCCGACCTTGACGAGGCTCGTGGCCCACGTCCGGAACGCGCCTGTCAGGCCCAGCCTCCCCTCCACCGTGTCGGCCCGCTCCGGCCAGTAGCGCGTCTCGGTGAAGACGACCGGCCCCTCGGCGGCAGCCAGCGCGCTCTGCGCCGCCGCGAGCTCGTCGCTCCGCCTGATCTGGGCACGGTGGATCACGAGCAGTCTGGCCGCATCCCCCCTGTCCGACATCCTGAGCGTAGCGCGGACGGTGATGGCCTCGATCTCCCGGGTCGAGGTGCCGATCAGCGCGTTCAGCTGCCTGATCCTGATGCGGGCCGCCGCGGCGTCGGCCAGCGCCCTGCGCGCGCCATCGGTGCAGAGGAGCGGCTCGTTCATGTCGGCCTGCCGGAGCAGCGCGTCGGCGGCGGCGCCCGCACCGCCGTCCTCGCCCTGTACGGCGCCCATGATGGCGAGGGGATTGCCTGCGGCGAGCGACGCTACCGCGATGCCCACTTCCACGGCCGACTTGATGGCATCGCCGGTCCTGTCGTCGGCGGATGCGTTGATTGCCTTGAGCGCTCCCGTCTTCTCCCAGGCCTCGACCGAGAAGTCGGTGGTCTTGAACACGTTCGACAGCTTCTCGTAGTCGATCGTATAGCCCTCGCCCGCCACATGGCCGGCACCCGCCTTGGCCTGGGTGACGAAGGCGAGCGTCGTCGGCTGGCCGGCGTCCGTCCCGGGGCAGCTTGCCAGTCTGTATACGACGTCGATCTGGTACTGCAGCATCGGCAGACGGTAGCCATGCCCCGGCAGCGCCTGATCGAGCTGGCTGACTGCCCGATCCGGCCTCGTCTCCAGATGCGTCGTACAGCCCGCTAGAAGCGCAAACCCCGCGATCGCAGCTGTCCCTATTCTCGGCATGTCATGTCTCCCCCCTGTGTTAGCTCTAGTTTGCGAACGCCACTCCCAGCGCGTTCAGCACGACCCCGATCGGCGTGACGACGCTCGCGTCGCCGGAGCCGCCGATGAGGAGCCCGATTGCTCTTCCCGTATCGGCATCGAGCACGAGCGCACCCGAGTCTCCCGAAGCCGACAGCCCATCGCAGATGATCTGTTCGCTGAAGCCGACGTACTCGCCGTACGGATCCCACCACAGGTCCGCGTTCGAGGCCAACGTGCTTACGTGTGCCCGGGTCGAGCCTGAGGTGCGGCCGAAGAGCCGCACCGGCATCCCCTCGCGCGCCGTGCCAGTCGCGATTGGCGCGGCCGCTCCCGGTATCGAGAGGTCAAGCTTCGCGACGGCAGCCTGCGACAGCCGGCAGAGCGCCGCGTCCACCCGGTTGGGGTACTCGCGGCCCAGCACGACCTTCCGGTAGCGGACGAGCGTTCCGCATCGATCTCCGGACCTACCCCCGTCCGCGATGGCCGGATAGACGATGTCGTCTCCTTCGGAACCCCGATCGAAGTCCGCCAGAACGTGCTGCGCGCTCAGGAGATGCGGGGCACCGCCCTTCGTCACGACGGCGCCCACGGTGCCGGGAGCCCCTGCCCTGTGTCCCACGCTGTACCCGGATCGCAGCGGCGATCGGGTCACATGGGCATGCGCCGTGAACCGGCCGACCTGAACGACATCGGTGTAGACCGCACGGCCATAGGCGTCCGGCAGAACCTCCGGGATGGCGTCCAAAGCTCCGAGAGCGGACAGTGGCTGCTTCCTTTGAACGAAGAAGACGATCGCTGGAACGTCGGTGCGCACGTGTCCAGAGCGCTTTACGCCTATGCCGAATCCCGCGACGTTCTCGGATCTTGCGAGATCCTGGATCCTAGACAAAATCGTCTCACGTGCCTTGGAACCCCTGGCGATCGACCGATGTCCGGCGATCTGCCGCACGAGGTCGGTCATGGCACGAGGCGGACGCTTCACCGTCCGTCGTCCGCCGAACATGTGGCTGGCTGCGGCTGGGATACATGCCGCCCCCGTCTGCCGTCCCTCATAGTCCCGAACCCCCATCCGAGTGGACTTCAGAATAGCGCATCTACGGGGCGAAGTCAGCAGACTTCGACGACGCTGCGCGAGATGTTCCTCTCGGCTGGCGGCAAGTTCGCTTACGACACCGTGCGCTGCCGCCTTCACGAGAGATTCGAGACCTGACAGACCTTTGCTCGTGGCGTTTTAGAACGGATCGCTCGCTGTCTTGATGCGTGAACTTTGGCGCCCGGCCGACGCGGATACTTTGGCGCGCAAATGGCTCGCACAGTCGCGCCTTCTTCGTGACTTTCTCTGATCTACTTACAGAAGATGAGAGACTCTACGGATGCGCGTGCGCGAGACCTGGTCCCACGGTCAGGATCCGAGATCGCAGTCACATCCTTACGGCACGTGTTCTGACCCAGACGCAATTGCGACCTGGTTCCCTGTCATCACCGGCAACTCACAATGCTCCCACAGGCTTCAAAAGGGGGTCTAGGCCCCGCAAGATATCCGGGCCCGCAGTCTGCCCTGGCCGTTCCCCGACATCCTGCGGCGGTTCGGCGGTCGATTGCCCAGCGACGATCCTGAGCGCTAACGATGGCGGCATCGTCGATCCGGAGCCCCGGCCGCGCCCCAAGCCGTTCGACCTGTTGACCTCGCTCGCGTCCTTCGCGCATGCCCGCGGGATCGCGCTGACGGATCCGGAGCTGATCCCGACGTTCACCGCCAATGCCGGCGAGCAGCTGGCCGCGGCGCTCAACGACGACGCACTGCTCCATGGCACGCGGACCGAACGGCTGTTCGAGGCCATGGAACCCAACTTCGAGATGATCCGGAAAGGCACGGCGTGCGGCGAGGGCTGATCCTGCGAGCGCTGGCCAGCGCTCGTTGGGACCGAGTCGTCATCGCTAGCGCATGGCGCCAGCGTCCGGATAGCTACTCGAACGCACGAAGTCGGACGCCATGCCGCAGCCGCGCGGGCCACGCCCGGTCGCCGCGGCCCGGCGCGACCGTATGCGTTTGGCGCGCAAACGCCCGTGACGACTTACGCTACCAACGGCCGTCGTCAGAAGGCCATTCTGACGGGTGACGATGCGGCCATGCTCCTCGCGAGGCTTCTCGGTCTTTCCGGCGGGACGGTCGGGAAGATCGAACGTCTGCCGCAAATTTTCGTCAGCGCGTCGTTCATCGGCCGGATGCGGGTGAGGTCGCGCAGCATCTGCCCGGCATCCGCGCCGTCCATGTTGAGGCTCGCCTTGCGGCGCTTGGGGACGGCCTTCAGCTCGCTGTCGAGCAGGATGTCGCGCAGTTGCTTCCGTATGGCTTCCGCCGTCTCTCCCGCCTTCAGCCGGTCCCGCGATGCCATGAATAGCTCGTTGCGCACCGCGAGCGCCAGGTTCGAGCAGTCGACATGGATGAGCAGATAGTCCTTGAGCAGCGGCATCTTCGGCGCTCGGGTGACGAATTCAGACATGTAAGAGCCGTGCACCTGGCCGTTCAGAGAGAACAGCACCGTCGTGTCGTTCTTGAAGTACTTCCGCTGGATGTACTGCTTGGTCTCCTTCACGCCCTGACCGCACGATCGGGCCTTGAAGACATATACGGTGATGCCGAGCTCGCCGAACTCGGACGTGCTCGATACTTTCGAGAAGCACGTCTCGACCGTCTCCGTGTCGGCCTCCAGCCTGCGCTTCAGCCCGTAGACGGCGGTGACTGGTGCCTTGTTGTCGGGATATCGCTCGTTGCTATCGACGGTGAGGAAGGGCAGCGCAGGCTCGAACAGGTATTCGTTGAGGCTGAGGTTGAGATCGCGCGAGATGATCGACCGGGCGGCAGACGGTAGGAGTAGAGCTTCAAGAGCGAGCCGGTCTCGAAGCGGCGAACATCAAGACCAATGTCGAAAGTCTCGATGTCGACGCTGGCGACGTGGCCGTCGAACACTAGGTATTCGTACCACGTGTTCTTGCGGCCGGCGGCGGCGGCGAGCTCCGGCGGGTGGCGGCGCAGCAGGGTGAAGCCCAGGGGCGAGGACCGGTCGTAGCGCCGGCTCGCGACGAGCTGGAAGCGCCGGTCGCCGCAGAACGCGATCGCGCCCGCGCCTCCCATGTTGTACTTGCCCTGCACGAAGTGGACATCGTTCTTGTTGCCGCGAAGCAGCGACAGGAACGTCGCGCCGAAGTCCTCGGGCGTGTCCCACTCCGTCGTCGTAGATGAGCAGCGACGTGTCGCGCTTCGGGCCGGACGCGACGATCTGCAGCTCGCGTGCCTGACGCCGGCGTGCGTCGCCGACGTCCCAGTTGCGGTGATCGGGAAAGCAGCGGTCGAGCGCCTCGCGCACGCTGCTGGGCGCCTCGCTGGACCGGATGTCGATGCCCTCCTGCCGGACCTTCTTCTCTAGGATCGCATCGATGCCGTTGGTGATCTTCTCGACCAGCGCCGGGATGGGATGCGCCTGCTGATTCTCGACGACGCCGTAGAACGCCTCGTTGTCGCCGTACGGCGTCCACTTGCTGGCGTCGGTCGCCAGGCCTTCGGAGTCTAGAATTGCCTGGACCTCGTCTTCGGCACCCGCGGCCAGCAGCCGTTCGAAGAGCTTGCGCGACGGTGCCGGCACCGCAGCTACCGGCCTGAGTTCTGCTGAAAGATGACCATCGGGCTCAAGGCTCCAGCTCCTTAAGATCTTGATAGCTCACGACCACGATCTTGGCCTTGGAACTTGCTCCTTTTTCGTTCGCGCGGAGCAGAGCCTTCTTGAATTCGACGCTCCCAGCCTGTCCTCGTTGTCCCGACTTCATAGGCCGCATGAGGTCCATGTACGTGTCCATGTCCGCCAGGAGTGCACGACAGCTCTCCGCAGCGGCACGCAACGCCACCTGTTCGGCCGGCACTGCGTCAAGGGCGGCAGTCATCCTTTTGGCGAGCTTGCGCGAGCCCTGATACAGATGTGCCTTTTCGGGCCGTCCGTCAGGCTTGCGAAGTTCTACCGGTCCGATCTCCCACACCAGCCCTTCGGATGCGGTAAACTCCATCACCTTCTCGAACTTCGTGCTCCCGCCGACCGTGACGGCAATCAGCACCTTGCCGTCGCGAGCGCGCGGAAAGAGCGGTGGGACCTCTGTTCCAATCCTCGTGAACTGGTTGGCGAACAGTTCACGGATTTTGTGGAAGTAGAGTTCGCGGAGCCGCCCGAGCCGCCTGAAGCCCGGGCCTACGCCCGACGTGGAGATCGTTGCCCAGTCGATTGTGGTCGGGCTCTTGTGATTCCAGACCAGGTGGAACGTTCGCCACTCGCCGCGCTCGCGCACGCGGACGAAGTCCAAATCGGACTTTGTCACGTCGGCATCCATGTCTTGGTCCTCCATGAGGTGCATGGTGCCTGGTACGAGCAGGACGGTCTTCGCAGCTGGCGGCAGGCCCTTTGCTCGCGGAAGAAGGTCGCAGCTCGGGGTCATCACGAGCATGACCTGAGCGCCGTCGTAGCCTTTTCGATCACGGCCCTTAGGTTTGACGAAGAGGTCGCCCTCGACGAGGTCAGCCGCTGCGATCGGCGAAGGGAACGCGTCCTTCCCGGATGCCCGAGACGTGTCGAACAGAATGTCGCCATAGGCGTGCGCGATCGTGTCGCTGGGGCCGTCAAACGTCTTGACCAGGGTAGATGGATCCAGCTGCCCGCCGTCGTTCAAGACATCGAAGAGCCTGAGACCCTCGGCCTTTCGCCAGACGCTCTTGTCGAGTTCGCCAGTGACGCGGGCATGCAGCGACGCTGTCAGGAACCAGCGTAGGTAGTTGGCGACGGTCACGCCTTCGTGCGTCAGCCGGAAGCAGTCCAGGTACACGAGATCCGACACGTCGAGCTCAAGCATTCGCTTGTAGACGACGTCGACTGCCTTCCTCGCGCCATCGCGCCAGTCGTCGAGCAGGCCTTCCACCACGCTGGCGCGGTTAGCCGCGTCGACCAGGTCATGAAGGCTGACAAGTTCGTCGATGGACTCGGCCGTGAGTGCCGCCTTCGGAAAGAACCGGAAGCGGCTCTTCATCAGGTCCGCCTGTTCGCGAAACTTGTCGATCTCGATCTCGTCGGGACGGCTAGAAACAAGAAGGAAGGAGGGGGGCGCCCGGCCGGCGGCACGTGCTGCGTCGGCGACATCGCTGACCGCCTTGGTCGAAAGCTCCAGCGCCTGATCGCGCGTGATGTTCTGGCCGAGAAAGAAATCCACGAGTACAATGTCCGACTTCGCGACCTCGTCGGGATCGTAGTCCGATCCGTGCACCGTCACGAGCCGCCCCAAATCCTTCCTGAAGAGCGACAGCAGCTCGGCGACGAGATCGAGCATAGCGAGCAGGTCGTGCCCATGGCCCTCGAACAGGGCGCGGACCGTCGCGGCATGCGTCGTGTTCAGCCGGCGGCCGCTGATTCTCGTGCGGTAAAGCGCAGTCCAAATAGGATCAATGTCGCGATCCTCGAGATCGTCGAACGTGCCGAGCACGTCTGGGCCACGACCGGCTACACGAACGACTGCCTGACGCAGCTCAGCGCTCCGGTTGTACTCGGCTCGAAAGGCGGCGAACGCTGCTCGGTCGAGGAGCTCGGGTGCCGGCGCATCGAAGACGTCGTCAACCATTGCGACGCGCTGCACGGATCTCGCGTCGCAGGTCCTGCGCAGAAGGGCGGTGCTCAGTTGCCATCTCCCAGTTCGAGTACGAACGTCGACGTGCGGCCGTCCTCGTTGAGCGAGTCCTGGTCGATTGACAGGCTCCAGTCATGATACTGAGCAATCTCTCGCGATATAAAGAGTCCCAGGCCACGACCCTGCCCTGGAGGCTTGGACGTTTCGAACGCTTCGAAGACCTGCTCCGCCCGACGTGGATCGATACCTGGGCCGGTGTCGGAGAACGTGAGTTCGCGCGAACGTAGATCGAGCGCGATTTCGATACCTGCCTCGAAGCCGCGCCGACGGCGCTGTTCCACCTTCAGCCAATAGACTGCGTTCTCGAACAGGTTCTCCAGGATCTGGATCAGCATGCCCTTGACCGCCTTGATCTTCATCGGGCGGGACGGAAGATCGAGAGTGACCTCGATCCGGTGCCGTAACGTCTGCTGGGCACGCCCATCGACGATCTGCCGAATCAGCTCAACGAGATCGAACTGCTCCTTGGTCTGCCGTCGCGCGGCGCTAAGCGGATCGAGCGTCGCAACGCGCTTCCCAAGGGTCTTGAGCTGGTCCTCCAGCGTACGCATGGAGGCGGACCCGGACCGGTCGAGGCTTTCCACGTTTATGTCGTCCATCACTGCCAAGGCGCGTGCAGTCGCCCGACCGATCTCGTGCAGGATGAATTCGACCATCAGCCCGATACCGGCAAGATGGACGAACTTCGATCGGTCGTCCTCGTATTCCTGAGCCATTGTCTTGGCTCGATCGACCAGACGTCCAAGGGTCAGCGTGAGCTTCCGAAGCTCGTTGATCGTCTCGGATTGCTCCGGCACTTCCCGGCGCAGCTCTAGCAGCTTCACCTCGATCTTATCATTGGCCTCCTCGATCCGCGTCTCGAGATCGTCGACGGTGGACTCGTCCGCGACCTTGCGTTCCTTGTCCACCCGCTCGATGAACTTCCGGAATTCGGAAATCAGGATATGGCGCAGCATGCCAACCAGCACCTGTTTGTACTCGTTGTCGGCCAAGCCCTCCCGGTTCGTCTGCTCCACGAAATGGAAGTTGCGTGACGTCAGGTTGACAGAGCCGATGATCTGCGAGCGGTTCACCTTGTAGCCCCGCGCACCGAGAGCCTTCTTGTCGAGTTCAAGCCAATCGTCGTCGAGTCCACCGTAAGGATTGATCCGGAAGCCGTCTCGGAACACCATGAGGCCGCCGGCCCAGGAGTTGACTGCGGCGAGTACGTCGCGTCGCTTCATATTGAGGTCGGTGATCTCCTTAAGGATACGGCGGTTGTACCAGTAGAACTGCACTTTGAACGGTCCGACGTCCCGAAGCGTGCGCGGCCCCGTCCTGATCAGCCTGTCGGCAATGGGATCCGTCAGGCTCATCAACTCGGCCTCGTTCCGCTCGAAGTCGGTCTCGCGCCCGCGCAGCCTGTAGTCGATATCGCCGCGAAGGCGGGGCGAGCCATCGCTCCGATAGTCGAACTCCGCAGTCACGACGGCATGCGCCTGATCGAGCAGCCAGGCAGGGATGCCGGGTATCTCATGTCGATGCGCATTGAACCGGAGGTCGAAGATCTCGTTGGGATCCGGCGCCCGCTCCCTCTCGTCGTTGTCTTCGCCCTCGGCCTCGTCCGGATCGTGCGGGAACGGATCGATGATGCGCTTGAACTGCTCGTCGACCATGCGCTTGAACGTACCGGTATCCCAGTCGCCCTTGAGGCCTCTGATCAGTATGCGCGTTCCCTGCCGGGATCGATCCTCCTTGCGGCGGCCGCGGGTCGGCTCGATCAAGACGTCGCCGATCAGCTTGGAGGACTCGTGCGAAAAGAGATTCCAGTCGATGTCGAGCAGGCTCTCGAACTGCTCGCCCGCCCTTGTCGTCCGTACGACCATGTGGTCGCCGAGGCGCATCGCGGACAACCTGCCGACACCCTTGTCGCCGAGCACGGTCCTTCCGGGTGAACGGAATTCACCCTCGTCGCTGACCTTCTCCGATCGGCGCGAACGCGTGCCGATCGTGAGGAATATCTCGTCCAGCTCGCTCCGGCTCATGCCGTGCCCTCGATCGCGTATCTCGATCCAGTTGAGATCGTGATAGGCCTCCCGGAGAACAGCTTCGAACTCTTCTGGATCGTCGTCTGACTGCAGCAGGGCAGTTCGGAACTCTTCCCGGACAGCGAATGGGGCGTTGAGTTCCAGATTGCTCAGGAGCTTGGTCCGAACCTGCTCGACATCGTCTCCCGCCTGCAGTGCCTCGACGGCTTCCACGAAGATCGAGCGCCGCAGCACGACCTGGACCGATATCCTGACATTGGGCGAGCCTGCATCGATCGCGTTCTTGATTAGTTCGTAAAGAGCCACGGCGTCGGAGCTGATGAGTTCAGCTCCCAGCTCGAGTATCATGCGAGCCGATACTCTAAAAGCCAACTGAGTGCGCTCCCTGTACTACTACGGTCACAGCGTACAGATCAGACACGCGTCACCCTCCGGATCTTCCCCGCCGCCATCCGCGAAGACCTCGGCAAGCGTCAGACTATCACCCCGGCGCTCGCGAGCAAGACGTCGGCGCTCGTGATCGTCCTTGATCGCCTGCATCCGTGCGGGCTTTTCCAACTCGGAAAGACTTTCGCGCTCGCTCCACGTGAAGGTGTTGCCGCTGCCCTCGAACGGCTTTTCGTAGTCCTTGGCCTTCTCGTAAAGGTCGGGATAGGTCTCCTTCAGCCGCACCCATTCGATCTTCTGCTGGTAGAAGCAGAAGAAGCAGCCCGACCGGGTACGGCCCCACTTGGTGTAGGGCGGCATGCCAACGCCTGAATCTCGAAGGATGCGCTCGATGTCCGGAAGACGCAGCCCATCGTCCTGAAACGGGTAGACGGGCGTGATGTTGGACTTGTGGCTGATGTACCCGGACCGGTTCTCGTCCGCGCGAAGACCGACGTAGTTCAGCACCTCGTCGTCGCCGACGTGGGTCTCGAATGGCTTGAGCTTGAGCATCTTGGTACACCACCGACGATGGTTCGACGGTATCATGCCGCCGTACACGTCGTACCAGTGGTCGAAGCCAAGATCCGCGTTCAGACGATGGACCCGCTTGCCGAGATAATCCTCGATGCTCTCGAGATACTGGTACGTCTCGGGCAGCTCCTTGCGCGTATCCGAGAAGATGTACTCCATGTCCGGGACGCGATCGCGCATGTAGATCGCAAGCGCCGCCGAATCCTTTCCTCCTGACAGACTCAGGACATGCCGTACGGGTTTCATGCGCTTTCCTCCTTCAGGCCCTCGGGCATGCGCTCGACGAGCAGCCGCCCCAGGATGGCGCCTGCGTCGGCACGCCCCTCGAGCAGCCTGCGCAGCTCGCCCTCCACTTCGGCGGACGAACGCGGACCGCCTCCGGCGCGCACCACCATCATCTGCTCGTCGCCCGATGTCGAGACCACGTGGACCGTACGCAGGTCCGACTTCTGCGCTACCGCGCTGCGGATCGCCATCAGCCAGCGCGCCAGGCGCTCGGCCGTCGAGCGCGCCTCGAACGCGAAGGCGTCCAGGCTCTCGTCCGTCCAGCCATCGATGCGCCGGCCGCCGAGCAGCCCCGTGACGCCTTCAAGCTGGCGTCGCTCGCCCTCGGGTGCGAGCATCCGCTCTACGAACTGCCTCAGGGTGAAGTCGCGCAGCGACAGCCTGTGTGGCGCATAGTCCACCCTGATCTGCTCGTGGACGCCGGCCAGATCACGTGTTCCGAAGGCCTCCGCCAGCGCGGCGGCCGCCATGGATCGCAGCATCGGCTCGGCCTCGCCGAGCTCCAGCATGGCGGCGTTCAGCCGCTCCACCATCAGAGTAGCGTCGATCTCGCCGGTGGGGAGAACGGCATCGCATGCCCGCGGGAGATCCGTGAACACCAGGTCGACGGGCTCCTTGCCCTTCGCGAGCACGGACCTGACTGCGTCCGTCATTGCAGACACGTTGCGGGTCTTCAGCGTGTACTCGGGCAGACGCCGCCACCACAGGTAGATGCCCTCCACGATCTGCTTGAGCGCCGCCTCCGGCCTTGCGCCGCCGTCGAACACCACCAGCTCGGACGCAAGCCGCTCCAGCACCTGCCGCCGGTCGTCCGCCTCTCCCAGGTGTCGCAGGGCGAAGTTGGCGGGGGCCTTGGCCAGCCGCATGAAGTGCGGTCCGGTGATCTCGGGCTGGAACGTGCCACGTTCCATCAGCGCGATGTCGCGGCGGCTCGCCAGCATGAACGCTGCGATCAGGAGCAGCGCCGGCCCCGCGCGCAGTCCGATGGGCCGCTCGCCGAGCGCCTCCACCAGATGGTCGAAACGGACCAGCCCCGCCTTCTTGACCAGCGCGTCCAGATGGTCCCACGCCGGTCCCCAGTTCAGCGGGTCCTCGTCGGGGCGCCCGAACGCGAACTTCCCGTCCGGACCCTGGCGGTGCATGCCCGAGGCACTGAAGGTCGCCAGATAGACGGTCCGCTCAGGTGGGGCTCCCTCCAGCCCCAGATACTGCTCGTCCGCCGTCGTCACCATCAGCTCGAGCAGCCGCATCCGTGCGCTCGCGACCGCGGTCGATATCCTGCCGCGGTTTATCAGCTCGTTGCGCAGGATCGGAGTGCCGGCGAACGCTTCGTCGAGCATGTCGCTGAGATGGCGGCTGAGATCCGCCGCACCGGGCAGCTCCAGCTGCACGCCGCGATCGAACCACGTGGAGCTGTCGCCGACCGTCGGTCTGGCGAATGCGCTCAGCGTGCGACCGAGCGCCGCCTCCGCCGCCGCCAGGCGGGCGGCGACCTCGCCTCGCGCCAGATCGTCGACGCGAAGCTCCTCGCAGCTAGCGCTGATCCAGCGCCACATGCCGAGTTCGTGCGCCCACTTCAGGTCCGCCGCGTCGACGCGCTGGACGCAGACCAGCGTGAGCGGCGGCGCCGTGCGCGACAGCTCTGCTGCCGCGGCGAGCATCGCGTCCTCGTCCTCGTCCGGATGGAGCGGCACGAGGACTATCGCGCCGTCGCCGTCTCGCGTCCCGCCATCGGTGGTCACGGCGAAGGTGCGCAGCGTTCCGGTCCGGTGATAGTGCCGGTGCGCGACGATCGGGCGGGCGGGCGGCAGGCTCTTCGCCAGCGCGTCGATCCGCGTCGCCGCGGGCACATGGATCCGCGCCTCGTCGATCCAGTGGTCCAGATCCACGCTCGTGCTCGACCATAGGCTGTAGTCGTCCCGGTGGGGCCGACGGTAGAGGATACGCAGTCCGGTGAGACGGGCGAGTGCGTCGTCCGCCTCCTCCTCGCCGATCCCCAGGCACCATGCGATCGACGCCGCGTCGGTCCGAAGTCCCGGCAGGGGATCGAGCACTGCTATCACCGCTACGGTCTTGAGGACGTCGGTGTCGCGCGTGTCCAGCCCGTCGGCTTGGACGAGAGCGTCCAGCGCCAGCTGCCAGCGCCGCTCGCGCTCCGGTGCGCGCAGGCGCAGGTCGCCCTGGGCGTTGAGGTAGTCGAACAGCTGGGGCAGGCGGTACCAGCCTGACGCGGAATAGGGCATACGCTCCGCATGGTCGCGGAAGCCGTGCGGCTCGTGCGACTGGAGGAAGCCGAACACCGAGCGCTCGTTCTGGCCGAACCGCCGCGCGACCGCCGAAAGGGCTGCCACGGTCGCCGGATGCAGCGGGAACAGGCGGCCCGCCATCGCCTTCAGCTCCGCCGGAGCGGTGTGGAACATGCCCCGTGCGCCAGCGGCGCAGAACAGCGCTGCGGCCGCCTTGGTGACGGCTGCCGCGGGACCGACCGGCTCCAGCGCGTTCGATAGTAGGAAGAGCGTCTGCTCGGCACTCTCGCGGAACGAGATCTCCTCGTAGCGCTCCGCGGTCCTGGCCCATTCCGCCTCGATCCACTCGCCCAGCCCTGCGACGTAGTCGGAGAAGCGGTGGTGAAGCATGGTCACGACCGCGAGCGGTGCGCGTCCGCGCCCGCCGGCCCGCTCGGCAAGCGCCTGGAAGACCGAGGGATCCTCCAGCCTGGGGTGGGAGGCCGCGAACTCCAGATACCGGCCCATCTCGTCGACGAGCAGCAGCAGCCCGTGACCGCTGCTTGCCTGGAGATGCACAGCCAGTGCCTCCAGGGCCGCAAGGGCGGGACCGGACCGGTCTCCGGATGCACGAATGTCCTCGACGGTCGCGGCGACGGCTGTGGCGCCCAGCCGGTCGGACGCCTCAGCGAGTGCTGTAAGGAGATCGTCGACGAAGCTGGCGCGCCGGCCGTTTAGGACGATGGGCTCGTAGCGGGGTGCCCGGATTCCCGCAGGCAGGATGTCGGCCGCGATCGCCGTCGCGTCGGCGTCGCCTCGCAGCATGCGGGCCAGCAGCAGACCGACACTCGACTTGCCCACTCCGTAAGGTCCGGTGATGCGGAAGGCGCGCTGCCGTGAGTCCGGACGCAGGCCATGTACGACCCTCGTGACTGCCTCGCGGACCGTCGCGGTCACGACATAGCCGTCCATGGCCTCTGCGTCGTCGAGATCACGCGCAAGATCAGTCGAGCGGACGTAGCGCCGCGTGACGTGCACGTGGTCGGCGACTGTACGGGCGGTCACCATGCCAGGGACTCCAGTTCGTCGAGAGCAGCCGGGCGGGTCGCGACCAGATCGACGCCCCCTGCACCGTCGTCCCGCAGCTCGAACCCTGCGATCGTGGCGCACAGCGCCGCCAGTCGCTCGTGGAGGCTCGCCTCGTCGAGTACGAAGACCATGCCGGGCGATCGTCTGGCAAGCATCAGCGACCGCAGGGCGATCGCGCTCGAGCCGGGCGCGGTACCGGTCCAGAAGTCGTGCAGCGCGAACGCCAGGGCGGGCAGGTCGAGCGTCGGCTTGGGCCCCCGCGAGAGGCGGAGAGTGGGCGTCCCGAGCACAGCTTCCTGGCGGACGAGATCCAGCTCCTGAAGAGGGCAGCCCAGGGCATCCTCCACGATCGTGGGTCCGTCGTTCCGGCCTGCATGGTAGGTCCGCACCAGGATGTCGACGTGGGCTGCAGCGGTCGCCGGCGAGACGCGCGAGCCGAGCGTCTCCGCCCGGCCTACGACCGAGGCGACCAGCCGCTCGCGGGGGATGACGGCGTCGCGGACGTCCATGAAGAGGGTCGCCCACGCGCCCAGGCGAGCACGTGTCACGAGCAGCCAGTGCAGCCGCCAGAGCGACCCCACGTCCTCCAGGTAGGGATCACGGCCCGTGACGGGATCAAGCAGGCGAACGGCCAGGTCCGTCGGCACGACCGATCGGCCCTCCTGCCGGATCAGCCCGAGCGCGTCGCCCCAGAACCTGATCGACTTGACCATGTTGCGTCCCAGGCCGAGCGCCAGGATAGCACGTTCGTCCGAGGAGAAGATCTCCGGCGTCTCCACGACCGCGCCGTGCAGCTTGGGCAGCCAGCCATAGCGGATCACGAAGGATTCGTGTCCGGAGAACTTCAGGCTCCTGTCGTCCTGCCACGCGCGCGTGTCGCGCGCGGCGTCTGCCGCGATCATCGCTTCCCCTGCCTTCATGGCCTAGTCTCCGTCCTTAGCGCCTTTACGGCGGCGATAACCAGCGCCGCGGCGCGATCCATGTCGTCTATCGTCGTTTGCCGGCCCAGTCCGAACCGCACGGCGCCTGCGATCCGCGGTTCCGGCAGGCCCATCGCCACGAGCACCGGCGAAGGCGCGATCGCGCCCGAACTGCACGCAGAACCGGTGGATGCGACAACGTCGGGTATCAACGCAAGCAGCGCATCGGCATCGACGCCGGGGAACGACACGTTGAGGTTGCCCGCTACCCGATGCTCCATCGAGCCGTTCACCGCCATGCTGGAGATGCCCGCCCCGAGCATGTCGCGAAGTCTGTCGCGCAGGCCTCCCAGGCGCACCGTCTCGGCGGCCAGTGCGGCCAGCGCCAACGCGCACGCCTCGCCGAAGCCGACGCACAGCGCGGTAGGCAAGGTACCCGGGCTGAGTCCCCTTTCCTGGCCGCCGCCGCTCGTTACCGGCCGCATGACCGGCATCAAGCTGCGCTCGCAGAACAGCGCGCCGATCCCCTGCGGACCGTACACCTTGTGCGACGACACGGCACCTGCGGAGATCAGGTCGCGGCGCACGTCCAGCGGAATGCGCCCGGCGGCCTGCGCTAGGTCCGCGAAGAACGGCACCGACAGGTATCCGCACAGCGCGCCGATCTCCCGGACAGGCTGGACCGTGCCGACCTCGTTGTTGACCGCCATCACCGCGACGACGCTCGCTCCGTGCTCCGCCGCCTCGGCGACTGCGTCGACATCGACCAGCCCCTCGTCGTCGACCGGGATCTCGGCGACCGTGACTGCGGGCTCCAGGTCAGCCAGCGTCCCGACGACGCACGGATGCTCGATGGCGGATCGCAGCGCGGTCGTGCCCGGGCGCGCCAGACTGCGTAGTGCGATGTTCGTGGCGACGGTGGCGCTGGGAACGAAGACGATCTCATCCGGCTCCGCGCCGATCAGCGCGGCGACCTGGGCCCGGGCACGTTCGACGGCGGCGGCGGCCTCCCGGCCCATGGCGTTGCCGGCGTGGCTGTTCGCAGGTTGACGCAGCCACGGCAGCATCGCCTCGATCACCGCCGGATCGACGGGGGTCGTCGCATGGGCGTCCAGAAAGATGCGCCCGCTCATCGGGCGCGCTCCACGAGCGCCCTCAGGTCGTCGGCGAACGTGTCGACGATGTCGCTGAGCATCGCGGCCCGTTCGATCGGCGGAGCCCGATACAGACGCTGGACCTGTGTCTGGCGGCTGCGTCTGATGCGTTCCCGGTCCCGGAAGTCGTCTCCTACATAGCTGTAGTCGTGAAGCCGGTGATCGGGCGTGTAGTTCGTCCACACCCACTCCTCCACGGGACCTGTCCGGGTCTGGTTAAGCACCGCATGCCGCGTCCAGCCCGCCAGCGCCTCGTCGTAGACGGGATTGGCGTAGCCGCTGAGCATGACGCGACATGGAAGCGTCCTGAGTGTGTCGAGCAGCGCGTGATGGTCGTCTCGCGTGTAGTCGTGCCGATAGCAGCGTGTCCGGCGCCTCGCGTCGGGCCAGTAGGGCGGATCGGCGTAGACCAGCTCGTCGCCGGTGAACTCGTAGCCGCGCAGGAAGCCGACAGCGCAGCCGTGGACGAAGTCGACGTCCTGCATTTCGCTCGCCCGCCAGCGGGCGATTACGCGCTCGTCCATGTCGATGGCGATGCTGCGCCGTGCCGCTCGCTTGCGCCGGAGGATCGACCCGCCACCCAGATGGGTCTCGATGTACGTGGCATGCGGCGGCATCAGGCTGATGATGCGCTGGTAGGCCCTGCCCTTACCCCCGGGATACGTCATTGGCCGTCCATCGCAGAAAACGGCGATGAACGCAAAATCTTTCGAGGCGTACGCCGTTGATGCCCTCGGCACCGACGATCGCGGGTTGCAGGAAGGCCTGCTGCGGCGGAAGGTGGAACGGGAAGGAAAATTATTGTCACGACCGCTTCTTCTTCGATGAACAGCTGGGTGTGGGCCCAGGGTGCAGGGACCGCCTTCGCCGGAGCACTCGCGTACCTGGGCGCGCGGCTCGGCGCGCGCTCCGGAAAGGCGAACGCAGATAAAGCGATCTTCGTCCAGCACGTCACGGCCGAGCGCGCGGTCTGGCGCGGGGCGATGCGCGATCTCGTCGTCGATCTCACGGCCGAACTGAGGCGGGGAGCGGTCAGCCCGGCGCGGCCGGTGAACTGGCGAAAGGTGTACGCCGCCAGGGCAGGGATAGTTCTGCGTCTCAATCCGGCCTGCCGCGAGGCTGGTTCGCCCGGCGACAGACACGAGTTGGACCGAAGGCTTTTCCAGGCCCTTCAGGATCTCATCTCCGCCAGGCACCATCCCCGACCGGAGTGGCTAGTGCGGGCCGATGCCGTGGAGGAAGCGGCACAGCGCCTGATCAAGAAGGAATGGGAACGGGCAAAGGACGAGGCCAGGAGCGGAAGGCTCGACGGCTGATGGACAGGGATCCCGGAATGTCCGCAGGGAGGATCGACGATGACCGTCGAGGCGGGCGGCGCGTTGCTGCTAGTCCATGCGGCGGTGAGACGCGGCGTTAGATCCGAACGGCTCTTCCACAACGCGATCAGGGGCGCGAAGATGCTCCATGGCGCGCGTTCCGGCTGGCTCGCGCGCTTTCTCGACGAACGGCACCGGTTGAGGGGACCCGAGGCGGGCGATCCCAGGGTGGCCGTCGATGGCATCGGCCCCGGGAAACCGATCTCCTTACCGGGATTCGACGTGCAGTAGATCGGAGCACGGGCGGGACGGATTCCGGTTCGAGAAGGAGCCTTTCAGAACGCAGAACGTGGTCGAGCGCGCCGGAGCCGAGGGGACTTGAACGCATTGCGGCAGGACGAAGCGTCAACTAGTCCATGCTGATGCAGTGGATACCCAGCCGCAAGGCCGTCTCGATCCCCTATCAGCAGATCGTCGCCTGGCCGGATCGTGGCGTCGGCGTCCTTCCGTCCCCGTTTCCGGGCTCGCGGTCCTTCACGCGTCACGAGATCGCGTTCAGCATGGCGAGAAACATGGCGAAGTCGACGGTCAGGCCGGCGATCACCCGTACGCTGACCCGGAACGCCTCCAACCTCATGAAGGCGCTGGTCGACCGAAATGCCGTCGACCTGATCACCCTTCCCGACGTGGACCAGCTCGGGGATCAGGCCCTCAATGCCTTCGCGCACGATGTCGGCGTAGGGATCGCGGGGCTCTGCATGGAAGGCGCAGGCTATGTCTGGCGGGCTCACGCCAAGGAGGTACTGCCCAAGGCGCGGCGGCCGGACTACCTCTGGATCCACCCGCTAGCCGCTACAGGCGTCGTCGTCTCCGAGGTCAAGGGGATGGCCGGCTCGACCCAGTCGTTCTCTACGCTGAAGGCCAGGGTACACGAGGCCTTCGACGAGCAGGTCGACCACTGGCAGCTCGAGTTGACGCCGTCGGGCACGCCGATCGTCGGCGGCTACGCCATCGGCGTCCGGGTCAGCCACTCGCAAGCCGCTCAGGTCGCTGCCGTCCGCTCGCATCCGCTCCCGGCGCTTCCGGGACTGAAGCCCAGCCGACCGTCCGCAGGTCCGGACCCTGCGGTGGTGAGAAGCCACTTCGCGTCTGCGCTCGCGCTCATGGGGCTGGGCGGCATGTCGCGGCAGGTCGCCGGACTGCCCTTCCTCCCCTCGCCCGAGATGGTCCTGGATCTGCTGCACGTCGAGGACATGCGCATAGTCGTACGACACGACCGGAGTGGAGCCACGGCGATCGGGATGGCGGAAGAGGCGTTTCTTTTCGCAACGGCGCTCGCCGAGACGCGTGAGACGGACTGGTTTGCGCCGGACGAGGTCTCCACGCCACCGACCTACCAGCCACGTGCCGAAGAAGACGGCGAGCGCGTCGGCCGATGGGCGCGTCTCCTGGTGCTCGCGCCGGACGGACTTGGACTGATCGAAGGCAGGAGGCGGACCGAGCGCAGCCTGTATGGCCTCTGGACGCCTCGGGGTGTCGAGCTGTACCGCCGGACCGGGCTGCTCTGATCAGCCGAACATCCGATACCGGAAGGCCTATGGTCACCTACGCGCCACCGTCACTTGGCAGGCAATCTGTCCAGCGGTAGTCGCCACAGCTTGGACCTGCACTTCCTAAGGCTGAGCACACATGCTGATTACCGTACGGGACAATAACGTCGATCAGGCCCTGCGGGCCTTGAAGAAGAAGCTGCAGCGCGAGGGCGTGTACCGCGAGATGAAGCTGCGTCAGCATTACGAGAAGCCATCCGAAAGGCGCGCGCGCGAACATGCAGCTGCAGTGAGCCGTGCGCGCAAGGCCGATCGCAAACGCCAAGAGCGTGATCGCTGATCCCACTTCGACCATAGCTGCAGTTTCAGGAAGCTCACGATGGCAATCGGAAGCCGGGTCGACGAGACCGGAACCTTGCTACGCAATGGCGGCGCCTTCTACCTGTGCCGCGACGCGGGGGGACCATACTCGCGCCTTGAAGTGCTGCGGACCGGACCTGGAGATCCAAGCACATTGAGGCCCGCGCCGCGTCGCTGGAGAACTTTGCTATCGCTATTATACTGCGGGACGCGGCGTCGGCCGCAATCGATCAGGAGCCCCCTTGTTGACCACGACCATATTTTTCGACGGTTCGTTTCCTCAAGGTACCAAGCACATGCACTGTGGCCTGGTATGCGGCCAAGATGCACGCCTTTACCACACGGGATCGAACGGCAGGAGCAGCGGTCATTCTGAATGGATCGCTGCGATGATTGCACTTGAATACGCTCACGAAAACAGATTCGACGACGTGCTTCTCATAGGGGACAACCGGAACGTCATCGGCGCGATGAGTTGCGGCTGGAACGTCGATCCGGAACTGCTTCAGTTCAAGCACTACGCTGACAATATTAGTGCTGAAATCGGAGTGGTGAAGTGGGATTGGATCTCGACGGAGGATAATCCTGCTGGCGAGCTGTTACGAGAGCTCCGCGAGGCGGGCAAGCTGCGGTACACAGGCATATTCGGCTGAACGCTGCCGAGCCTTTCCGCTGATACTGAGGCTCAGTACGCCTTGCTCCACATCGCTTTCCAATACCGGCAAGACCGACATCGATCCACTGAGTGCCATCGAGACGGCGATGTCCGACGCGGACGGGGTGCCCGCCGCGCTTCTGCGATACAGGAAGGCTGCAGTCTCGCCGCTCTCGGCGTAGGTCAATAAGACCGAGCTATATCCGACTGGCAGGCCCACGCCGGCAAGCATTTCGTTTCTGGTCCTTCGATCCATCCCCATGGCTCCGCTCACCAGAGCACATAGCTCAACGATGCCAATTGCCTGCTCGATGTTCGTCATGTGCGTTTTCCTTCCCGTGAGGTCCTGTTTTTCGTCTCCAGCCCAAGGCATCGGCAGATCATCAGGTACAGGCAGACGAGTGCTCCCTGAGATTCAAGTTGTGACATCGATGCTGCTGGGGTTCGGTGATCATACACGCCTTTCTCATCGTCAGATTGAATGGCGGCGTCTGCCGCCACTGCCGGCATTCGCAACCGACGGAGTTGAATGTGTCCGAGTCGAGTTAGCTGACGTGGACCAGCCGTAGGTGCGCAGCTGAAGGCCGCCGATCGCGTCAGAAGGCGACGAGCGGCTTTCCTACTCGAACCAGCAAACGCGAACACTGCGAACTCATCGTGCAGACCGGAATATAGGATCAAACCCGCGCCGCAGATTTGCAAACCTCATAGGTAGCATGGTCGACAGAAGTCAGTTTCGCTCAAGTAGCAGGAATGGTGCTAAGTGGTTGCAATTGCGCTGATCACCTACGAAGGTCGTAAGGGTCAATGGCATTTTTTCATCCGACCGCCGCGTGGACCCGACGTCCCGCCGGCCCTGCGATAGGGGCCCACGGTCGGCCACCCCATCCTGACCAAAGTCTGTCGGCAATGGCCGCCGTGGCAGCGACGCCTTGCCGTGACGCCGTCCTGTGCCTAAACCGCTCTCATAATACCAATGAAATACCGGAGAGCTGTTATGACGCGACGCATGGCCATGACGGGGACGTACGCGGCCCTGATCGCGACGGGCCTGGCGGCCACGGTCTCCGCGCAGGGTGCCGCGCAGCCGGTGACGATGCCCGCCATCTTCCCCGCGCCGACGTCGGTCGCGCTGCGGACCGGCACGATAACGCTCGGCCGATCGGTGGTGCTTGTCGCCCCAGCCGGCACCGACGGTGACAGCGTCGCGCTGGTCCGCGAGATCCTGCGCGCCGCCGGAGTCACGACGATCACGACCGCGCGGCGGCTGCCCGCCGCCCCCGATCGCCCGCACATCCTACTCGGCACCGGCGACACCGCGATCGTCCGCGACGCGCTTGCCCGCGCCGGTACCGTCCGCGACACGCATCCCGAAGGCTATACGATCGCCACGCTCGCGACGGGCAACAGCGGCATCATCACGCTGGCGGGCCAAGACGCGGACGGACTGTTCCATGCCGTCCATACGTTCCGCCAGCTCGCGGCACGCCCGGTCCTCCCCGCGCTGGTGATCCAGGATCATCCCGCGATGCCGATGCGCGGCACGATCGAAGGCTTTTACGGCAAGCCTTGGACGATGGCGGACCGGACGAAGCATCTCGACTTCCTCGCCACTGTCAAGGCGAACACCTATGTCTACAGCCCCAAGGACGATCCCTATGCGCGCGATCGCTGGCGCGAGGCCTATCCCGCGGCGACTTTGTCCGCGCTCGGCACGCTGGTCGCGACCGCACGCCGCAACCATGTCGATTTCGTCTATGCGGTGTCGCCGGGCCCGTCGGTGTGCTTCTCCGACCCCGCCGATGCTCAGGCGCTCGAACGCAAGTTCGCCGCGCTGCGATCGATCGGCGTCCACAGCTTCTACGTCGCGCTCGACGACATCGAATATACCAAATGGAATTGCGAGCGGGACAAGGCCAGTTTCGGACCATCGGGCGCCGAAGCCGCAGGCATCGCGCAATCGCGCCTGCTGAACGCGGTCCAGGCTGATCTCGTCGCGAAGGATCCGTCGTCGCGCCCGCTGATCATGGTGCCGACCGAATATTACGACGCGAAGGAAACCCCGTACAAGGCGGCGCTGCGCAAATATCTCGACCCCCGCGTCGTGGTGCAGTGGACCGGCACCGATGTCGTCCCCCCCGCGATCTCGATCGCCGATGCGAAGACCGCGACCAAGGCTTTCGGGCGCAAGACGCTGCTGTGGGACAATTATCCGGTCAACGATTATGCCCAGACCACCGGGCGGCTGCTGCTCGCGCCCTATGCGCGGCGCGAGGCGGGGCTGGCGGGCGAACTGACGGGGATCCTGTCGAACCCGATGAACCAGGAGGCGCCGAGCCGCGTCGCGGTGACCGGCGTTGCTGCGTTCGGCTGGAACGACAAGGACTATGACGCGGACCGCACGTGGCAGTTCGCCGCCCGCGAGCTGGCGGGCGGCGATCCGCGCGCGACCGCGGCGCTGCTGAGCTTCTTCGACACGCAGCATCTGGCCCCGACCTTCGGCAGCCAACCCTGGCAGCCCCAGGCGCCCAGGCTCAAGGCGCAGCTCGACGCCGTGCGCCTCGCGCTGGCGGAGGGCGACGCGGCGGCCCGCGGTCTCGCGCTCGCCGATCTGGCCAGGGCGGCCGACACCCTCGCTGCCGCGCCCGACACGATCCGCTCGGGCACGATCGACCCGGGCTTTGCGGACCAGGCACGGCCCTGGCTCGATGCGATGCAGCTCTGGGGCCGCGCGCTCCAGATGACCGCCGCCGGACTCGACGCCGCGAACCGCGACGGCACGGCCGCCCCCGGCTATTTCGCCGAAGCGCGCCGTCTCGCCGCACAGGCTGCGGCCGTCCAGACCATCCCCGGTGCGACGCGGTTCGACGGTGCGATCCGGGTCGCCGACGGCGTGCTCGACCGGTTCGTCGCGGATGCCCCGACGCTGATCGCCGCCGCATCCGCCCCAGCCGTTTCGGCCTCCGCCGAAGCCGTGCGGTAGCGTCGGCGGCGCCGCGCGTCGCGCGTCAGTGCGCGATCGCGTGGAGCGCCGACGCCTCTGTCGCGGGCAGCTGGTCAATGCCGCTGGCGGGCACCTGGAACAGGCCGCGCGCGTCAGCGCGGCTCCCCGCCGCGTTGCTCGCGCTCCATTTGGCGAGCCACGGCGACAGCAACAGCCCCAGCGTCACTGGCGCCAGCCACAGCGCGGTGATCGGAACGGCGGGCGAGATCAGGAGCAGGGCGACCCCCGCCGCCAGATGCCAGCGATAGCGCGGCACGACATCCGCGATCGACAGCCCGTCGCGATCCCTGTTCTGCGGGCTCCAGCCCGAGGGCTGGCCACGGAAGATGCTGATCAGATCCATCGTCTGCGTCAGCATGATGACCGGCGCGGACAGCATCGACAGCGGAATCTCGGCAATGGCCGACAGGATGATCGCCCGCGCGCCCCCGAACGCCGCGCGCCGGCTCCGGTCGGACACCGCCCAGATGATCCCGAGCAATTTGGGACCGAACAGCAGGATGACCGTCAGCGCCAGCACGCGCGCCGAGGTCGTCGCCTCGACCAGCTTGCTTTCGCCGGCAAAGGCCTGCGCGATGGTCGTCAGGATCAGGACCAGCCAGGCGGGCGACGTCATGTACGCCGATGCCCCGATCGCCAGCTGCAGCCGGTTGACCGGGTGGAACCCGTCCGACCCGAGCAGCTTCAGATGCTGGATATTACCCTGCGCCCAGCGCCGGTCGCGCACCGCCATGTCGATCAGCGTCGGGGGAAACTCCTCATAGCTGTCGTCGATCATGATCAGGTGCACCGCCCAGCCGCGTCGCCGCAGCAAGGCGGCCTCGACCATGTCGTGGCTCATGATCGCGCCGCCGAACGGCGGGCCGCCGGGCAGCACGGGCAGGCCGCAGCTTTCTGCAAAGGCCCGGGTGCGGATGATCGCATTATGCCCCCAGAAGCTTGCCTCCGACCCCGACCACCAGACCAGACCGGCGGTCGAGATCGGGCCGTAGAGCCGGCTGTTGAACTGCATCCAGCGCTGGAACAGCGTGGTCGCGCCGCGGATCGTCGGCACCGTCTGCAACAGGCCGACCGAGGGGCGGCGCTCCATCACCTGCGCCATGCCGATCATCGCGTCGCCGCTCATGAGGCTGTCCGCGTCGAGCACCAGCATGTGATCATAGCCGCCGCCGAAGCGCCGGACCCAGTCGGCGACATTGCCCGGCTTGCGCGCGACATTGTCGGTCCGGCGGCGATAATAGAGCGGGACGCGCGATCCGGGGGCGAGCACCTCCCAGGCCGCGACCTCCTGCGCGCCCGACTCTTCGCCCGAATCGCTCAGCACGAAAAAGGCGAAGCTCGCCGCCTCGCCCGCAGCCTCGATCGCGTGCATCATCCGTGCGATCCGGCCGAACACCGCGTCGACATCTTCGTTATGGACCGGAATCAGCACCGCGGTCTGCCCGGTCAGCGGCTGGCGGTTCTGCGGCACCGGCACGAAGCCGGGATGCATCCGCGTCATCAGCAGAACGAACCCGATCAGCGCGTTGAGAAACCCGAACGCGATCCACGCGAAGAGCGGAAAGAACAGCACGAGAAGCGCGACGTCCCACAGGTCGATGCCGTCCCCGAGCAGCGAATCCTGGACCGCCGCCGAGGCGGTGGTGGCGAGCAGCATCGTCAGCAGGAACAGGAGCAGTCGCCGCGACGACATGCCCTCGGGCGAGGTCAGCGTGTCCGAGCCGTTCGACGGTCCGGCCAGCGGGTCGGGCGTCGGCCCGCCGCGGGTGCCGCGCGCCCGGAAATTCTGCAGCGGCATGTCGATCGGGACGTCGGCGGGCAATCGTGCCGGAAGTGCGGGATGACCGGGGCGGCCCGGGCTGTCCACGGTCATGGCTCAACCCACCTGCGTCAGCACGGTTTCGCTGAGCGACTGCCCGCCGCGCTTCAGGAACAGCCGGACATCGGCCAGGACGCCGCGTTCGGGGGCGACATCGAGCGTCACGCGCCAGCGGTTCGGCTGACCGACGACGGGATAGGCGGCGCTGGCGAGGATCCGGCCACGGCTCACATCGGCCTGCACCGTCACCCCGCTCGACCGGTCGAGACCGGCGAGCGTCGCACCGACGAAATCGACGACGACCTTCCGCGCGCCCGGCGTCGGCTCGGCCCCCGGCCGGCCGGCCGAGCCACGCCAGTTCTCGACCGCGTGCGCGGCCTGCGCGACCGACGGATCGCGCGACGACCAGGTCAGGCGATAGTCGAACTGCATCGTCTTCCCCGCGGTCGCCGGCGCGGCGGGGACCCAGAAGGCGGCGACATTGTCGACCGTCTCGCTCGCGGTCGGGAAGGCGTACAGCGTCACCGCGCCCTTGCCCCAGTCGCCCTTCGGTTCGATCCACAGGTTAGCGCGGCGATCGTAGAAGGCGCCGTCGTCCTGATAATGATCGAACGCCCGGTCACGCTGGATCAGGCCGAAGCCGCGCGGATTGTCGTCCTGGAAGCTGTCGAGCGTGGGGGTCGCGGGATTGGCGAGCGGACGCCAGATCCGCTCACCGGCACCGGTCGCCATCGCCAGCCCGTCCGAATCATGGATTTCGGGGCGCCAGTCGATCGCCGCGGCGCGGTTGCCCTCGCCATACCAGAACATGCTCGTCGCCGGCGCGATGCCAAGCCGCGCGACGTCCTTGCGCAGCGTGATCGTCGACGAGACATCCTGGACGACGCCGCCATCGATCCCGTCGGTGTAGCGGCACACGAACCGGTACGCGCCGGTCACGCTGGGCCCGTCGAGGAGCGCATAGACGGTATAGCTCTGCGCGCCCGTCGCCTCGATCCAGAAGGCGGTGAAGGCGGGAAACTCCTCCTTGCCGTCGATCCCGGTATCGATCGCGATACCGCGCGCGGACAGGCCATATTGGTCCTGCGAACCGGCGGTACGGAAATAGGAGGCGCCGATGAACGCCATCCAGTCGCTCTTGCCGTCGCTCGACACCGCGCGAAAGCCGGCGATGCCAAGTGCGGCGTGATGCCCGGATTCGGTCTTGAAGAGATCCGCGGCGAAATCGACCGCACGCGCCTGTCCGCGTTCGACGACATGGATCGCGACAGGGGTCGGCGCATAACGGCCGAGCGGGAACAGGCGGATGCCGCCCGCCAGCGTCCGTTCGGGCTTGTAGCTGATCGACCCTACCGCATCATAATCGATCGCCTCCGCCGCCGCGACCTTGGCCGGTGCGCGGTAGGGCGCGCGCGCCAGCGCCGCGGCGCGCTGTTGCAGCGCCTCCCAGGAAAACGACTCGGGCTTGCCCAGCGCGGGGGCGGACGACGCCGCGGCGCCGCGCTTGCGGGGGGTGCCCGACCCCGTCTGTGCCAGTGCCGCCGCCGGCCACAGGCCCGTGGCCGCAAGAGCCATCATGATGTCGCGTCGTGTCGTTTCGGTCATGAACCGCTTATCCGACTTCGCGCGCCGCAGTGCAACAATCGGTAATGCCCCGCGCCGCCGCCCGCCCGCCAAACGGGGCCGCCTGCCCCGTCGTCAGGACACCGTGTCGTGTCTCAGAGAGCGTGGAGCGCCGCGAGGATCATGCGGCCGGTGACCTCTGCGGTCTCGGTCTCGGACAACCGCGGACAGGACAGTGTCCGATGCCCCAGCCCGAACATGCACGCCAGCACCAGCTCCTCCGCGCCGTCGAGCGCATTTGCCGACAGCGCTGGATTCGCGACGCAGGCCAGGTCGCGCACCACCGCGCGAAACCCCGCGCACAGCGAACCGATCGTGTCCGCAACCTCGCCGTTGCGATGCGCTTCCGCCATGATATCAAACGACAGCGCCTCATCCCCCTTGGCGAGCGACCGCCGCGCGAGCTCGACAAATCCGCGCTCGATCGACAGCCGCCCCGTCGAAACGTCGTCGGTCAGCTTGCGCAGGTCTGAGAGTTTGGCCTCGGCATCCTCGAGGATCAGCGCCTGGATCAGCGCGTTCTTGCCGGTGAACAGGCGATAGATCTGGCCGACGCTGACGTCCGCAGCGGCAGCCAGTTCGGCCATCGACGTCTGATGGAATCCCTGCGTCGCATAAAGATGCCGGGCCGCATCAACGATGTGCGAACGCGCCGACTTCTCATGTTGCACTGCACTCAAAATTCCACTCCGGACGACGTTTTAACTTGACCCGGCGTTTGCACGTCCATAGCGGCGGCGCAAGCGGAATGAACGTTCATTCCGGTGAACTCTTCTGCACGGACGTCGGGATGCTCAACATGCAGCGATTGAATCTCAAGGGATCGGTGGCCCTGGCCGCGCTGGCGCTGATGGCGGCGTGCAGCAAGGAAGAAGCCCCCCCGCCCCCGCCGACGCCCACGGTCGGCGTCGTGACGGTCGCGCAGGAGGCGGTGACGCTGACCACTGAGCTGCCGGGGCGGATTGCCGCGGTGGAGACGTCGGAAGTGCGCCCGCAGGTATCGGGCGTCATCCGCCGTCGCCTGTTCACCGAGGGCGCGATGGTCCGTTCGGGCCAGGTCCTCTACGAGATCGAGGACGCCCCCTATCGCGCCGCGCTCGGCACCGCGCAGGGTCAGCTCGGCGCCGCCCAGTCGCAGATCAATGCGACCCGACTCCAGGCACAGCGTTACGGCCAGCTCGTCGCGCTTAACGCGGTCAGCAAGCAGGAGGCGGACAACGCCACCGCCTCCGCCCAGCAGGCGCGCGCCAATGTTGCAGCGCAGCGTGCAGCGGTCGAAGCCGCGCGCGTGAACCTCAATTTCACCCGCATCAAGGCGCCGATCTCGGGTCGTATCGGCCGGTCGATCTTCACCGCCGGCGCGCTCGTCCAGACCGGTCAGACCGACGCGCTCGCGACGATCCAGCGGACCGACACCGTCTATGTCGACGTCACCCAGTCGGCAGCGCAGCTGCTCGATTTGAAGGCGGCGATGGCCTCGGGCGGCGTGACGCGTGGCGACGGTACCGCACGCGTCCAGCTGATCCTGCCCAACGGCCAGACCTATCCGATCGAGGGTCGCCTGCAGTTCGCCGAAGTGACCGTCGACCCCGCGACGGGCGCGGTGACGCTGCGCGCCAGCTTCCCCAATCCCAACGGGCTGCTGCTGCCGGGCATGTATGTCCGCGCCAAGCTGGTCGAGGGTATCCGCAGCCAGGCGATCATGGCCCCGCAGGAAGGCATCACGCGCGATCCGCGCGGCAAGGCGACCGCGATGGTGGTCACCGCACAGAACAAGGTCGAGCAGCGCAATGTCGTCACCGACCGCGTGATCGGCGACAAGTGGATCGTCACCAGCGGGCTGAAGCCCGGCGACAAGCTGATCGTCGAGGGGCTGCTCAACCTGCGCCCCGGCACGACCGTCAAGCCCGCCGCTCCGCAGCAGGTCGGCAAGGCCGGCGGCAAGGACGCCGCCGGGAATGCCGCAGCTGGTGGTGCCGCGTCCACGCAGGCCGGGAAGTAACGCCTCATGTCACGCTATTTCATCGATCGACCCATCTTCGCATGGGTCATCGCGATCATCCTGATGCTGGCCGGCGTCCTCGCGATCCGGTCGCTGCCGATCGCACAGTTCCCCGAGATCGCCGCCCCCAAGGTGACGGTCGCGACGTCCTATCCGGGCGCCGACGCGCAGACGCTCGAGAACACGACGACGCAGATCATCGAGCAGCAGATGAAGGGGATCGACAACCTTCGCTACTTCGCCTCGACCAGCGACGGCGCGGGCAATCTCGCGATCACGCTGACCTTCGAACAGGGCACCGACGCGGACATCGCGCAGGTCCAGGTGCAGAACAAGCTGCAACAGGCGACCCCGCTCCTGCCGCAGGAAGTGCAGCAGGCCGGGCTTCGCGTGACCAAGGCGACCGCCAACTTCCTGCTCGTGATCGCCGCCTATTCGCAGGACGGCAGCCATGACCAGGTCGATCTCGGCGATCTGATCGCCTCCAAGCTCCAGGATCCGCTCAGCCGCATCAAGGGCGTCGGCGACACGCAGGTGTTCGGCGCGCAATATTCGATGCGGATCTGGGTCGATCCTTTCAAGATGTCGAACCTCGGCGTCACCGTCACCGACATCACCTCGGCAATCACCGCGCAGAACGCACAGGTTTCCGCCGGTCAGGTCGGCAGCCTTCCCGCGGTCAAGGGCCAGGCCCTGAACGCGACGGTCACTGCGCAGTCGCGTCTGCAGACTCCGGAACAGTTCCGCCAGATCATCATCCGCTCGGCCACCGGCGGCGCCACCGTGCGCCTCGCCGATGTCGCCCGGGTCGAGATGGGCTCGGAAAACTACAGCTTCCAGGCGCGCTACAACGGCAAGCAGGCAGCAGGCTTCGGCGTGAAGCTGGCGCCGGGCGCCAACGCGCTCGACACCGTCACGCTGGTGAAGGCCGAGGTCGAGAAGATCGCCAAGCAGTTCCCGGCCGACGTCAAGATCGCCTATCCGGTCGACAATTCGACGTTCGTGCGGCTGTCGGTCGAACAGGTGGTCCACACGCTGATCGAGGCGATCATCCTCGTCTTCCTCGTGATGTTCCTCTTCCTCCAGAACTTCCGCGCCACGCTCATCCCGACGATCGCGGTGCCGGTCGTGCTGCTCGGCTCGCTCGCCGTGCTTCAGGTCGCGGGCTTCACGATCAACACGCTGACGCTGTTCGGCATGGTGCTGGCGATCGGCCTGCTCGTCGATGACGCGATCGTCGTCGTCGAGAATGTCGAACGCCTGATTCAGGAAGAGGGGCTGAGCCCCAAGGAAGCCGCCAAGAAATCGATGGACGAGATCAGCGGCGCGTTGGTCGGCATCGGTCTCGTGCTGTCCGCGGTGTTCCTGCCGATGGCGTTCTTCAGCGGCTCGACCGGCGTGATCTTCCGCCAGTTCTCGATCACCATCGTCTCGTCGATGGTGCTTTCGGTGCTGGTCGCGTTGATCCTGACGCCCGCACTCTGCGCCACCATCCTGAAGCCGTCCAAGCAGGATCACGGCGACAAGAAGGGCTTTTTCGGCTGGTTCAACCGGACCTTCGATCGCGGCGTCGACAGATATGGCAAGGGCCTGCGCCGCGTCGAAAAGGGCTGGGTACGGACGATGATCGTCTATGCGGTCATCGTCGGCGCGATGCTGTTCGTCTTCCTGCGACTGCCCTCGGGCTTCCTTCCCGAAGAGGATCAGGGGCTGATGTTCGCGCAGGTGTCGATGCCCACGGGCACGACGATGGAAGAGACCGCGCGGACGATGGACAAGCTGCGCGATCACTTCCTGGTCGACGAGAAGGCCAACATCGCGGGCATCTTCACGATCAGCGGCTTCGGCTTTGTCGGCCAGGGCCAGAATGTCGGCCTCGCCTTCATCCAGCTCAAGCCGTGGGAGGATCGCGAAGGCGACGCGAATACCGTCGCCGCGGTCGCCCAGCGCGCGAACCAGGCGCTTGCCGGGATTCGCGCGGGCATGGTGATCGGCTTCGTGCCGCCCGCCGTGCAGGAACTCGGCAACGCCAACGGCTTCGACTTCATGCTGAAGGACAATGCCGGCGTTGGCCACGACAAGCTGCTCGAGGCCCGCAACATGCTGCTCGGCATGGCCAGCCAGGACAAGCGCCTGATGCAGGTCCGTCCGAACGGCCTGGAGGATGCGCCACAGCTCAAACTGAACGTCGACCAGGCCCAGGCAGGCGCGCTCGGGCTGAGTCAGGCGGACATCAACACCACCGTCAGCACCGCGTTCGGCGGATCGTACATCAACGACTTCATCGACCGCGGTCGCGTGAAGAAGGTGTTCGTCCAGGCCGACGCGCCGTTCCGCAAGTCGCCTGCCGACCTCGGCAACTTCTATGTCCGCGGCGCGACCAACGCGATGACGCCGATGTCGTCCTTCTCGACGACCGACTGGACCTACGGTCCCGCACGTCTCGAACGCTATAACGGCGTCGCCTCGTTCGAGATCATGGGGTCGCCCGCACCCGGCGTCAGCAGCGGCACCGCGATCAAGGCGATGGAGGAGATGGCGGCCAAGCTGCCCCCCGGCATCGGCTATGAGTGGACCGGCCTCAGCTATGAGGAACAGCTTTCGGGCGGGCAGTCGACCTATGTCTATGCGCTGTCGCTGCTGATCGTGTTCCTGTGCCTTGCCGCACTCTACGAGAGCTGGTCGATCCCGATTGCCGTGCTCCTCGTCGTGCCGCTCGGCGTGCTCGGTGCGGTGCTCGCGGCGATGGTCGCGGGGCTCAACAACGACATCTATCTCCAGGTCGGCCTGATCACGACGATCGGCGTGGCGGCGAAGAACGCGATCCTGATCGTCGAGTTCGCCGAGGAGAAGATGGGTGACGGGATGAATGCGGCGGATGCCGCGGTCGAGGCCGCCAAGCTGCGTCTTCGCCCGATCCTGATGACCTCGTTCGCGTTCATCTTCGGTGTTCTCCCGCTCGCGCTGTCGAGCGGTGCGGGCGCCGGCGGCCAGAACGCGATCGGCTGGGCGGTGGTCGGCGGCATGCTGTCCGCGACCGTGCTCGCGATCTTCTTCGTGCCGCTGTTCTTCCTGCTCGTGAAGCGCGTCTTCAAGCAGGACAAGCCCGGCCAGCAGGATGGAGACCGCCACCGTGATGACACCCGTGACGGCGACACCACGCCCTACGACCAGCGGCCGCAGGAGGCCTGATCCGATGTTCTCGCGCAAAATCGCTCTGACGTTCGCCGCCGGGCTCACGCTCGCCGGCTGTAACCTGGCCCCGAAATATGTCCGGCCCGAGCTTCCGGTGGCTCCGTCCACGCCGACCGGACCAGCTTATGCGGCGACCGATGCGGCGGGTGCGATCGTGCCCGCGGACACCGCATGGGAGGCGTTCTTCACCGACGACCGCCTGCGCCGCGTCATTCGCACCGCGCTCGACAACAACCGCGACGTCCGCATCGCGGTCGCCAATGTCGCGCAGGCGCGGGCGCAATATCGCGTCCAGCGCGCGGACCTATTCCCGACGCTGGGTGCGACGGGCAGCGCAACCTATCAGAAGTCCCCCTTCGGCGCCGTCGGTGGCGGTACGGGCGGCACGACGGGCGGCGGTACTGGAGGCGGCAACGGCGGCGGCGGCACCGGTGCCGGGGCGGTCGCCGGCGGCGGCCGGTTCGATATCTATTCGGCCAATCTCGGCGTCTCGGCCTGGGAGATCGATCTGTTCGGCCGGGTCCGCAATCTGACCCAGGCGCAGCAGCAGGCCTATTTCGCCGCGGAGGAAAACCGCAACGCCGCGCAGGTGTCGCTGATCGCGGAAACCGCGACAGCCTGGCTGACGATGGCGGCGGACCAGGATCGGCTGAAGATCGCGCAGGACACCGAACGGGCCTTTGGGGAAACGCTCAAGCTGACGCAGGATCGATTCCGCATCGGCATCGCGTCCGAACTCGAAGTGCGCCAGGCGCGGACGACCTATGACCAGGCGCGCTCCGACATCGCCGACGCGACGACGCTCATCGCGCAGGACCAGAACGCACTCAACCTGCTCGCAGGCACCACGCTGAGCGCCGACCTGCTGCCGGCCCGGATGCCGGAGAAGACGCCGACGCTGGAAAACCTGCCCGCCAACCTGTCCTCCGAAGTCCTGCTGCGCCGCCCCGACGTCGCGGCCGCCGAGCATCAGCTGATTGCGGCGAACGCCAATATCGGTGCGGCCCGCGCGGCGTTCTTCCCCAATATCTCGCTGACCGCGTCGCTCGGCACGCTGAGCCTCGGCCTGTCGAACCTGTTCGGCAAGGGCAGCGAATCCTGGTCGGTCGCGCCGTCGATCACGCAGCCGATCTTCGACTTCGGTCGCAACAAGGGCAATCTGGACTACGCCAAGGCCTCGCGCGACGCGATGCTCGCTACCTATGAGAAGAGCGTCCAGACCGGCTTCCGTGAAGTCGCCGATGCGCTCGCGCGGCGCGGTACGATCAACGGCCAGCTCGAAGCGCAGACGTCGCTGCGCGACAATGCGGCGGGCGCGTTCAACCTGTCGCAACTGCGCTTCCGCGCGGGGATCGATCCGTTCCTCAACACGCTCGATTCACAGCGGTCTCTCTACACCGCGCAGCAGAGCCTGCTGGCGACGCGGCTGGTCCGCGATACCAATGCGGTCGAGCTCTATCGCGCGCTCGGCGGCGGGCTGCGCTAACACCGGCCCGTCCCGCCCACCGCGTCATTCCGGGCCAGGCCCGGGTGACGCGGCGGTGCGACGCGCGGTCAGTTTGCCGGTTCGGACAAAGGTGCGAACCGCGCGACCTGCCGGCCGACCAGCCGAAGCTGCTCGAGGACCGCGGGATCGCTCGCCCCGCCCTCGGCATCGAATTTCGTCACCTGTGTGTTGATCGCCGCTGCGAATGGCGTCGGCCAGCCGCGAAGTGCGTGGACGATCGAGCGCAGCGCCGCGATCGTGCTGCCCGTCGCCTGCCAGCCATAGGCGGTCGCGATCAGCCCGACCGGCATGTCCGCCAGATAGGGCCGTTCGGCATCACGTGCGGTTTCCTCGAGCAGGTCGAGCGCATTCTTCACCACGCCTGAGATGCTGCCATGATAGCCCGGGCTGGCGATGATCACCGCCGATGCCGCGCGCACCGCCGCGACAAAGGCACGCTCGTCCTCGGTCCGCTCGGTCGCCTTGGGATCGTAAAGCGGCAGCCGGGCCATGTCCGCGCCGCCGAACATCTGTGTCCGGTATCCGTGTCGCTCGACCGAATCGAGCGCGATCCGCAATGCGCGCTCGGTCGACGACACGCCGCCGATCGTCCCGCCAATGCCGACGACAAGCGGCAGGGAGGGCGATAGAGAGTCGGTAGCTGCCACGGTGTCACCCTGTTCGAACGTCATCATTATGCTCTTCCCCGTTTCGCCCGGTGATGACAACAGGCCAATGCTGTCGCTCAGCGCGCGTACACGTTAAGCGTGCGCATAGGCTTGTCCGAACTGTCATAGAACGATAACACACCAGATGCCCGACCGCTGGAACGATCCGATGCGCCCCGATCCCTTCGACCCCGCCCGATCCGGCTCCGGCATGTCCGGCGAACGCGAGCCCTATGCCTATGAACGCGAACGGTTGATCACCGAGCGCGAACGCCTGCGCGAGAAATATGAGCGCGAGCGACTGGGCGAAGATCCGGACGGCAATTACGATCCCCGCCAGGACGATGGCTACCCCCAGCCCGCAACACCGCGGCGCAGGCGGGGCGGGATCGGCCGGTGGATCGTGCGCGGCACCGGTATCGGCATCATCCTGCTGGTGATCGCGATCATCTGGCTGGCGATCACCGCGCCTTTGTCGAAATCGCTGCAGCCGCCGACCCCGCCCTCGATCACGCTCACCGCCGATGACGGCACGCCGATCGCCCGACGCGGCGCGATCATCGGCAAGCCGGTCGACGCGGCGACGCTGCCGCCGCACGTGCGCGAGGCGTTCCTCGCGATCGAGGACCGCCGCTTCTATTCGCACTGGGGTATCGACCCGCGCGGGATCGCGCGCGCGGCTTGGGCGAATCTCGGGTCGGGCGGGGTGCGTCAGGGCGGCAGCACGATCACGCAACAGCTCGCGAAGAACGCGTTCCTCGATTCGGACCGCACCGCGACGCGCAAGATCCGGGAGGCGATGATCGCCGTCTGGCTCGAGGCATGGCTGTCGAAGGACGAGATTCTCTCGCGCTATCTGTCGAACGTGTATTTCGGCGACAACACCTATGGGATCAGCGCGGCCGCCAAACATTATTTCGGCCGGACACCCGCGGCGCTGAACGTCGGCCAGGCAGCGATGCTCGCCGGGCTGGTCAAGGCGCCGTCGCGACTTGCCCCGACCTCCAACCTCGAGGGTGCGCGCAAGCGTGAAGCCGTCGTCGTCGGCGCGATGGTCGCCGCAGGCTTCCTTACCGAAGCGGAGGGCGATGCGGTCCGCCCGCAACGCGTGCTGTCGAACCGCCCGACGCAACTTCCCAACGGCACCTATTTCGCCGACTGGATCTTGCCCGAGGCGCGCGACCAGGCGGGCGAGGTGAAGACCGAGACGACCGTCCGGACCACGCTCGATCCGCGGCTGCAACGTGCCGCCGAACGAACCGTCGCGCGCGCCGGACTGCGCGAGGCGCAGGTCGCGCTGGTGGCGATGCGCCCCGATGGCCGCGTCGTCGCGATGGTCGGCGGCAAGGACTACCGCAAGAGCCCGTTCAACCGCGCGACGCAGGCGCGGCGCCAGCCCGGCTCGACGTTCAAGCTGTTCGTCTATCTCGCCGCGATGCGCGCGGGGATGACACCCGATTCGACGATCGAGGACCGCCCGGTGACGATCGGCGACTGGACGCCCAAGAACAGCGACGGGCGCTATCAGGGGACGATCACGCTGCGCCAGGCATTTGCCCGATCGTCCAACGTTGCCGCCGCCAGGCTGACGCAAGAAGTCGGCGTCCGGGCGGTGATCAAGGCGGCGCGCGACCTGGGCATTTCCACGCCCATTCCGAACGAGGCGACGATCGGTCTCGGCACCTCGACCGTGTCGCTGCTCGAACTGACCGCCGCCTATGCCGCGATCGCGCGCGAGACCTATCCGGTGCAGCCGCGCGGGCTGGCCGATGTTCGGGAAAAGGGCTGGTATCAGTCGCTGACCGGGGGTTCGACCGCCCTGCCGCCGAAGATCCATGACGAGATGCTCGACTTGCTCGCCGCCTCGATCCGCAACGGAACCGGGCGGAGCGCCAACCTGACGGTCGATGCGTTCGGCAAGACCGGGACGACGTCGGACAACAAGGATGCGCTGTTCGTCGGCTTCGCGCGCGACCTGGTGGTCGGCGTATGGGTCGGCAACGATGACAACAGCTCGAATCCAGGCCTGTCGGGCGGCGGCATCCCGGCGCGGATCTGGCGCGACTTCATGCAGTCCGCGCTGGGCATCGCCCCCGTCGTCGCCGCCGCGCCGCCGGTCGAGGAAATCGACCCCGATGCACTGCCCCCCGAAGACGGGGACAACAGCGTCCTGCCGCTCGGCGGCGAGATCGAGGGGCTCGGCTTCAACCTGGAGATGGGCGAGGACGGGACGATCTCGGTCGGCCCCGCACGCCGAGATCGACCGGAGGATGGGCCACCACGCGACGATCGCCGGCCGCCCGAGGAGGAACCGGGATTTGACGAGGGGCAGTAGTTCGATCCCCCGCCGTCATCCTGACGAAAGTCAGGCCCCGGGATAACGACGTAGAAGGGGGCGACCCAGGCGAAGCGCCCGTTGACGCCATCACGGCATCGCAGCATGTCCTGACGATGCGCTTTTTCTCCGACAACGCCGCCAGGATCCACCCACAGGTCATGGCCGCGATCGCCGCCGCCGACACGCTCGACACCGCCTATGCGGGCGATCAATGGAGCCAGCAGCTCGACGGCCGCCTGTCGGCGCTGTTCGAGACCGAGGTGGCGGTGCTGTGGGTGCCTACCGGTACCGCCGCCAACTGCCTCGCCCTTGCCGCGCTGTGCCCGCCACATGGCGGCATCGTCTGCCACCGCGACGCGCATATCCAGAACGACGAGGGCGGCGCGCCTGAATTCTACACGCACGGTGCCAAGCTGTTCCTCGCCGATGGGGACGGCGCGAAGCTGACGCCGTCGACGATCCGCACCATCCTCGACGCGATCCCCGACGACGTTCACCGCGTCCAGCCGCACGCGATCTCGATCACCAACGCCACCGAATATGGCCGGGTATACCGCCCCCACGAGGTCGCCGAGATCGGCGCGCTCGCGCGTGAGCGCGGGCTCGGCTTCCACATGGACGGCGCGCGTTTTGCGAACGCGATGGTCCATGTGGGATGCTCGCCCGCCGACATGACGTGGCGCGCAGGCGTCGACGCGCTGAGTTTCGGGTTCGTCAAGAACGGCGCGATGAGCGCGGAGGCGCTGGTGTTCTTCAAGCCCGAGCTCGCCGCCGTCACCCAGTATCGCCGCAAGCGCGCGGGCCTGCTCCTGTCAAAGGGGCGGTATCTGGCCGCGCAGATCCTCGCGATGCTCGAGGACGACCTGTGGCTCGCCAATGGCAAGGCCGCGAACCAGGCTGCCACGCGACTGGCCGCGGCCGCGGGCGACCGCCTCGTCCATCCGGTCGAGGCCAATGAGGTCTTTCTCCGCGCGACCCCCGACGAAGCCGCCGCGCTCCGCGCGCAGGGGTTCGATTTCTATGACTGGGCAGCAGGTGAGATCCGGCTGGTGACCGCGTGGGACACGCCGGTCGGTCCGGTCGACCAGCTCGCGGACGCGATCCGGGCGTTATGACCGGGCCGTCCGGTTCGCCCCAACCCCCGATCCAGTCGACGCGTGCGGCGGTGCTCGTCCCGTTCGGGATCGTCACGCTGATCTGGGGGTCGACCTGGCTCGTCATCCGCGACCAGATTGCGGTGGTGCCGCCGAGCTGGTCGATCAGCTACCGCTTCCTCATCGCCGGCATCGCGATGGCGATCTATGCGCGGGTAAAGCGCGAAAGCCTCGTGCTCGACGCCCGCGGCTACGCCTTTGCCGCGGTCATCGGTACCGCGCTGTTCACGTTCAACTTCAACTTCGTCTACCGCGCCGAGCATTATGTGACGTCGGGGCTGGTCGCGGTGGTGTTCGCGTTGCTGCTCGTCCCCAACGCGGTGTTCGGCCGCATCTTCCTGGGGCAGAAACTCGGGCGACAATTGATGCTTGGGTGCGCCGTCGCGATGGCGGGCGTCGCATTGCTGTTCGTCAACGAGGCGCGGGTCGATCCGCATGGTCCGCAGTCCGCGACCATCGGCATCGCCCTGACGCTGGGCGGCGTCCTGGCCGCGTCGATCGCCAATGTCATGCAGGGCAGCGCGTTTGCCAAACGCTATCCGATGGCCCCGATGCTGGCGATCGCGATGCTGATCGGCGCGACGCTCGACGCGACCTTCGCCTGGATCACCACCGGGCCGCCGGTGTTCGAGCTGCGGCTGGGCTATATCGCCGGGATCCTCTATCTCGGCATCTTCGCCTCCGCGCTCGCCTTCCCGCTCTACTTCAACGTCATCCGCGCGATCGGGCCTGCCAAGGCGGCCTATTCGGGGGTGATCGTGCCGGTCATCGCGATGATCTTATCGACGATCTTCGAGCATTATCACTGGTCGACGCTAGCGGTGGCCGGTGCGGTGCTCGCGGGTGCCGGGCTCGTCATCGCGCTCAGCGCCCGCAGACCCGCCCGGTAATCCGGCCAGGTCGGGGTCCAGCGCAGGACGCGCTTCGCCTTGCCGTTCGCGACCCGCCGGTTCTCGGCGTAGAAACCACGGCCCATCGCCGACAGCTGCTCGATCGTCACGAACGGCGGCGCGGGCAGACCGAGCAGTGCTGCGGCGAAGGCGACGACGTCGTTCTGCGACGCGGGGACGTCGTCCGCCAGATTATAGGCGCCCGGCGGCGCATCGAACGCCGCGATCACGCCCGCGCCGATATCGTCGACATGCGCGCGACTGAACACCTGTCCCGGCTGGTCGATCCGGTGCGCCTTGCCCTCACGCACGCGGTCGAGCGGCGACCGGCCAGGGCCGTAGATGCCGGGCAGGCGAAACGTCCGCGCGCCGATCGCGAGCCAGTCGGCATCCGCCGCCGCGCGCGCACTCCGGCGTCCGCCACCGATCGGCGCGGTCTCGTCGACCCAGGCACCACCGGCATCGCCGTACACGCCGGTCGACGACAGATAGCCGAGCCAGGCGCGCGTCCGCAGCAGCGCCGATCCGTAGCGCGCCAGCACGGGGTCGGCGTCATGCTCTGGCGGGACCGAGGACAGGATATGCGTCGCCGCGGCGATCTCCGTCATGACCGCAGCGGCGTCGTCGAACCGGATCATGCCGTCGCGACCGTCGCGCGACGTGCCGACCACATGCCATCCGTCCCCGGCCAGGCGGCGCGCGATCCGCGACGCGGTGTAGCCGAGGCCGAAGACGAGCAGCCGGTTCATTTCGCGGCCGCCGCCCGGCCCATCGGGCCCTTGTAGAGCGTGCCGAAATAATCGCCCGCATTCCAGACCGGCCGCTCCGCGCCATCGGCGATCTCGCGGGCGATCCGGTAGTTCGCATCGACGAACCGCACGCCCTGATCCCACAGGATCGGCTGCGACAGATCGTCAGACGGCTTGTGATAGTTGTTTGCCATGAAATAGGCGACCGCGGCCTTGCCCGGCCCCTTCTGCCCCGGCCACAGGAACACCGCCGGGATCCCCTTTTGCACGAAGCGGAAATGATCCGAGCGGACGAAGATTCCCTCTTCGGGCATCGGATCGGGCGACAGGCCGACACCAATCGCCGCGACCGCCTTCTGGACAATCGGGCCGAGCGTCGATCGCTCCGCGCCGAACACCACCATGTCCTCGAACTTGTAGGTCAGGATCGGCATGTCGAGGTTCACGTCCGCGACGATATTGGCGAGCGGCACGGTCGGATGGTTGGTGAAATAATCGCTGCCGACCAGCCCCTTTTCCTCGCCCGTGACCGCGAGGAAGATCAGCGTGCGCTTCGAGCCCTTGCCGCTGGTCGTGAATCGCTTGGCTTCCTCGATCAGGCTGGCGATGCCGATCGCATTGTCGAGCGCGCCGTTGTTGAGCGCATCGCCGTCCTTCGCGCCGTTCGCGGGCCGGGTGATGCCGATGTGATCGAGATGCGCGGACAGCACGACGACCTCCTTGCCGAGCACCGGATCGGTGCCGGGAATGACGCCGACGACGTTGCTGCTTGCCGCCGGCGCGAAGCTCGTCTTGGTCGCGACCGTCAGCGTGCCTGCAAGCGGCGCCGACTTGAACTTCGCATTGTCCGACCGCGCCTGCTTGGCGATCGCCTTCCATGAGGCGCCGAACAGCTTGGTCGCGCCTGTGACGCTCAGCGTGCCGAGCGACGGCGCGCCGGGCGCGTCGACCTTGCCGGTGCCGTCGAGGTTGGCCCAGGTCATCCGGGCGGCGTCGTAGAATTGCGCCGATCGCGCGAACGGGCGGGCCTTGGCGGTCCGCGGGCTTTCGAGCGTGATCACGCCGACCGCCCCCTTGCTTTCGGCGGTCCGGGCCTTGGTGCCGCCGGATCCGAAAAAGGCACGTTCCTCGCCGCTGAACCGCGCCGGCGCACCGCCGAAATAGGCGACGATCTTGCCGCGGACGTCGACGCCGGCATAGTCGTTCTGGCCGTATTGCGGGGCGTCGATGCCATAGCCGACGAACACGATCGGCGCCGAAACCGCGGTATCGGCCTTCGCACCGTTGGCGGCGGGTACATAATCTGCCGCAAACACCAGCAGCTGCGCGGCGCCAGACTGCGGCGTCCAGGTGAAGCTGCCCTTGTCCGCGGCCTTGTAGCTCACCAGCGGCACGCGCTGCAGATAGCCGGCATCGTCACCGCCCGGCCGCAGACCGGCGGCATAGAATTGCGCCGCAACATATTGCGCGGCGATGTCGAACTCGGGGCTGCCCGCCTCGCGCCCCTTCATCGCATCGGAGGCGAGGAACAGGACGTGCGCCTTCATCGCCGCCTGATCCGCCGGCAGCGGCGCTGCGAGCCGTGCATTGAGGATCGCCGGATCGGGCTTTGCGGCCGGGGTGGCCCCCGATGCGGGTGCCGGTGTCGGCGCGGCGGCTTTCGGTTGCGGGGCCGACGTCTGCGCCAGCGTCGCCGTGGAGAGGGCGAGCACCGAGAGCGCGCCGATGAACCGATACATGCCGAAATCCTCGCAAGACGAACGTGTTGCAGCCGGGTAGCACGCCGGCCGCGACACGCAAGCACAGCCCGGCAAGCTTTGGCTGGCGGAGCTCGCGACGGCCCCTATATTCGACGTCTATGCTCGACATCCAACACAGCCTCGCCCAGCCCGACATCGCTGCCCCGGTCGCCATTCGCCGGGTCGATTATACGGCGCCGGCCTGGCTGGTGCCGACGACACGGCTGGAGTTCACGCTCGATCCGTCCGCGACACGTGTCATCGCGACGCTGTCCGTCACCCGCAACGGTGACCACCGCGATCCGCTGAAGCTCGATGGGGCAGGCCAGCGCCCGCTGTCGATCATGGTTGACGGCGTCGCGGTCAACGACTGGCATTTCGAGGGCGAGCAGCTGGTGATCCCCCTGTCGGGTGACGCGCATGTCGTCGAGACCGAGGTCGAGATCGCCCCCGACCGCAACACCCAGCTGATGGGGCTCTATGCCTCGGGCGGCAATCTGTGCACGCAGTGCGAGGCGGAGGGGTTTCGCCGCATCACCTATTTCCCCGACCGTCCCGACGTGCTCAGCCGCTATTCGGTGCGGATGACGGCGGACAAGGCGCGCTTCCCCGTGCTGCTGGCGAACGGCGACCCCGTCGCACAGGGCGATCTCGCCGATGGCCGCCACTGGGCGGAATGGAACGACCCCTTCCCCAAGCCCTCCTATCTGTTCGCGATCGTCGCCGGGGATCTTGCGGTCAATTCGGGCCGTTTCACGACGATGTCGGGGCGCGAGGTGTCGCTCGGCATCTGGGTGCGCAAGGCGGACCTCGCCAAGACCGATCATGCGCTCGAGGCGCTGGCGCTCTCCATGGCCTGGGACGAGGCGACCTATGGCCGCGAATATGATCTCGACGTGTTCAACATCGTCGCGGTCGACGACTTCAACTTCGGCGCGATGGAGAACAAGGGGCTGAACATCTTCAACTCGCGCTACATCCTGGCCGACCCCGATACCGCGACCGATTATGACTATGACGCGATCGCCGCGGTCGTCGCGCATGAATATTTCCACAACTGGTCGGGCAACCGGATCACCTGCCGCGACTGGTTCCAGCTGTCGCTGAAGGAGGGCTTCACGGTCTATCGCGACCAGGGCTTCTCCGCCGACCAGGGCAGCCGTGCGGTCAAGCGGATCGAGGACGTCCGCGGCCTGCGTGCGTCGCAGTTTCCCGAGGATTCAGGACCGCTCGCGCATCCCGTCCGCCCCGAATCCTACCAGGAGATCTCGAACTTCTACACCGCGACCATCTACAACAAGGGCGCCGAGCTGATCCGCATGATGGCGGCGATCCTTGGGCCGAAGAACTTCCGGGCGGGGACTGATCTGTATTTCGACCGCTTCGACGGCACCGCCGCGACCTGCGAGGATTTCGTCGCCAGCATGGAAGAGGCGAGCGGGATCGATCTGACGCAGTTCCGCCTCTGGTATTCGCAAGCGGGCACCCCGCGCCTCTCGGCAAGCCTGTCGCATGATCCTGTGGCCAAGCGCGCGACGCTGACGCTGGCGCAGCATGTGCCCGCCACGCCGGGCCAGCCGGACAAGGCGCCGATGGTCCTGCCGCTCGCGATCAAGCTGTTCGGCGCCGACACGGGCACCGCCCTGATCGACGAGCGGCTCGTCCTGCTCGACGGGCCGGGCGAGACGATCCGGTTCGAGGGGATCGACGAACGCCCGGTCCTGTCGATCAATCGCGGCTTTTCCGCGCCGGTCGTGGTCGAAAGCGATCGCAGCGCCGCGGATCTCGCCTTTCTCAGCGCGCATGACGACGATCCCTTCGCGCGGTACGAGGCGATGCAGCAGCTGATGCTCGAGACGCTCGTGGCCAGCGCGAGCACGGGTCGCGCGGAGCATGACGGTGTCATCGCCGCGGTCGCCCGGACGCTGGAGGATCCCGATCTCGACCCCGCCTTCATCGCCGAAGCGGTGATGCTGCCGTCCGAGAGCTTTATCGGCGACCAGATGCGGATCGTCGATCCTGACGCCATCTTCCGCGCCCGCGACGGCCTGCGTCGCGATCTCGGCACGCAGCTCGAACGCCAGTGGCGCCAGGCGCATGCGCGCGCCGGTTCGGCACCCTTTGCCTATACGCCCGAGGGCAAGGGCCTGCGCCGGCTGCGCTCAGTCGCGCTCGGCTATATCATGGCGAGCGACGCCCCCGACGCTGCCGAACTGGCACTCGCGCAGTTCGAGGGGGCGGACAACATGACCGACCGCCAAGGCGCGCTGACCGCGCTCGTCAGCTCAACGGCGGCACAGCGCGACACGGCGCTCGACCGCTTCTACGCGCGCTACAGCAGCAATCCGCTGGTGCTCGACAAGTGGTTTCAGACCCAGGCCCAGTCGTCGCGCGACGATACCGGCGTAGTCGTCGCGGCGCTCGCCCGGCATCCCGATTTCACGCTAACCAATCCGAACCGAGCGCGCGCGCTCATCGGCGCGTTTGCGGCGAACCAGCGCGCCTTCCATGCGATCGACGGCAGCGGCTATCGCTTCCTTGCGGATCATCTGATTGCGCTCGACCGGCTCAATCCGCAGACGGCGGCAAAGCTCCTGCCGCCGCTCGGTCGCTGGCGCCGGTTCGACGCCAAACGCGCCGGGCTGATGCGTGCGGAACTCGAGCGGATCCTGCACACGCCCGGATTGTCGCGCGACATGGTCGAGCAGAGCTCGAAAAGCCTCGAGGGCTAGGCGCCGGGCCGTATTCGGCCCGGACGGCGCCGCGTCAGAAGAGGCGGCCGCCGTTCGGAACGGGCTCGGACGGTGCGATCAGCACGACCTTGCCGTCGGCATCGGGAAAGCCCAGCGTCAGCACCTCGGACATCATCGGCCCGATCTGCCGCGGCGGAAAGTTGACCACCGCGGCGACCTGGCGGCCGACGAGCGTCTCCGGCGAATAATGGTCGGTGATCTGGGCCGAGGATCGCTTGGTCCCGATCGTGTCACCGAAATCGATCGTCAGCTTGAACGCAGGCTTGCGGGCCTCGGGAAAGGGCTCGACCGCGATGATCGTCCCGACCCGGATATCGACCCTGGCAAAGTCGTCGAACGCGATTCCGGGCTCGGCCATCTTCAGAAGTCCACATTGTCGTAATGCGCGGGCGGCGCGATCAATTCCATGCGTTCGCTCAGCAAGGGACGAAAGCTCGGCCGGCTCTTGAACCCGCGATACCAGCGTGCCGTCTGGTCGTGCCCCTTCCAGTCGATCCCGCCGAGATAATCCGTGACCGAGATCTGCGCCGCGGCGGCCAGATCGACCAGGCTCATCGTCGCGCCGCCCAGCCAGTTGCGGTGATCGAGCAGGTAATCGGTGTAGTCCAGATGCCCCACCGCCGCCTTCATCGCCTCGCGCAGGCCCTTGGCATCGGGTGCGGCGCGGTGCGCGAGGCGCTTGACCATCCGCTCGTGGAGCAGCGGGCCGGTCACGTCGCGATAGAAATGCGTGTCGAACCACGTCACCAGCCGGCGGATCTCCGCGCGGTTGGTCGCGGTGCCGTTGATCATCGCCGACTTCTCGACGGTTTCCTCGAAAAATTCGCAGATCGCCATCGAATCGATCAGCGGCGCGACGCCGCGCGACGCATCGACCATCACCGGCGTCTGACCCGCGGGGTTCATGTCCATGAACTCGTCACGCCGCTCCCAGGGCGATTCGCGGACGAGCTCGTAGCCGATGCCCTTCTCGCCCAGCAGCAAGCGCACCTTTCGCGAGAAGGGACATAAGGGGAATTGATAAAGCTGCCACATAGCGTCCGTTTAGGCGGCATCGGGCGGGTGTGTCACTAGCGCGGGTTTGCCGGTGCGTAAGAAGATTGGGTTCGCGCGGAGGCGCGGAGGCGCGGAGGTGTTGCGCTCGTGGCGCGCGAAGCGCTCTCATCGCCGATCGCAATCAAGAAGCAGCAGAGGTAATTGAAGCTCCGCGTCTCCGCGTCTCCGCGTGAACCCCCTTCTTACCCCCTCCCCGGCAAAGGCCGGGGCCAAGTTGGGACGCGCAGATAACGAAGCGCGGTGCTCCGTTACTGCGACCTTTCCAACTGGGCCCCGGCCTTCGCCGGGGTGGAATACGCGGCAGACGCTATTCAGCCGCGACCAGCTCCGCGCTGTCATCCAGCGGATGCGGCAGGCGCGTCAGCATTTCCTTCGGCACGATCTGCCAGAAATGCGGTGCCACCCGGTCCCAGTCCTCGAGCAGGCCCTTCGACCATTTGCTGTCGGTCGTATCCGCATGGTCGCGCACCAGGTCTAGCAGTACATCCGCCCAGTGGAGCGACTTCACCCGGTCCCAGGTGATGTTCTCAGGGTTGGCGCGCTTTGCGAACAGGCCCTCGGGATCATAGACGAACGCCATCCCGCCGGTCATCCCAGCGCCGAAGTTCGCCCCCACCGCGCCGAGCACGACCGCGATTCCGTTGGTCATGTACTCGCAGCCGTTCGCGCCACAGCCCTCGACGACCACGGTCGCGCCTGAGTTGCGGACTGCGAACCGCTCGCCCGCCTGCCCCGCCGCGAACAGCCGGCCGCTGGTGGCGCCATAGAGCACGGTGTTGCCGATGATCGTGTTGTCCTGGCTGGCGAGCGGCGAACTCACCGCGGGCCGCACGATGATCGTCCCCCCTGACAGTCCCTTGCCGACATAGTCGTTCGAATCGCCGAACACCTCGAGCGTGATCCCCTTGCAGAGGAACGCGCCGAGCGACTGGCCCGCCGAGCCCCGCAACCGGATCGTGACGTGATCGTCGGCGAGCGTCGACATGCCGAACTTGCGCGTGATCTCGCTCGACAGCCGCGTCCCCACCGCGCGGTGCGTGTTGCGCACCGAATAGGTCAGCTGCATCTTCTCGCCGCGCGAGAACACCGCCGCGGCATCCTTGATGATCTGCGCGTCGAGGCTGTCGGGCACTTCGTTGCGGAAGGTCGAGAGCGAAAAGCGCCGCTCGGCATCCGATGCGTCGACCTTGGCGAGGATCGGGTTGAGATCGAGATCGTCGAGATGCTCGGCACCACGGCTGACCTGCCGCAACAGCTCGGTACGGCCGATCACGTCGTCGAGGCTCTTCACGCCCAGCCGCGCGAGGATGTCGCGGACTTCCTCGGCGATGAACGTCATCAGGTTGATGACCTTCTCGGGCGTGCCGACGAACTTCTGCCTGAGCGCGTCATTCTGCGTGCAGATGCCGACCGGGCAGGTGTTCGAATGACACTGGCGGACCATGATGCAGCCCATCGCCACCAGCGACAGCGTGCCGATCCCGAACTCTTCCGCGCCGAGGATCGCGGCGATCACGATGTCGCGTCCGGTCTTGAGCCCGCCATCGGTGCGCAGCCGCACGCGGCCGCGCAGGCCGTTGAGCGTCAGCACCTGGTTGACCTCGGACAGCCCCATTTCCCACGGCGTGCCCGCATATTTGATCGACGTCTGCGGCGACGCGCCGGTGCCGCCGACATGGCCCGCGATCAGGATCACGTCGGCATGCGCCTTCGCGACGCCCGCCGCCACGGTGCCGATGCCCGCCGAGCTGACGAGCTTCACACAGACGCGCGCGCGCGGATTGATCTGCTTCAGGTCATAGATGAGCTGCGCCAGATCCTCGATCGAGTAGATGTCGTGATGCGGCGGCGGCGAGATCAGCGTCACGCCGGGCGTCGCATGGCGCAGCTTGGCGATGAATTCGGTCACCTTGAAGCCGGGCAGCTGGCCGCCCTCGCCGGGCTTGGCGCCCTGCGCGACCTTGACCTCGATCTCCTCGCACGCGTTCAGATATTCCGCGGTCACGCCGAACCGGCCGCTCGCGATCTGCTTGATCGTCGAGTTTGCATTGTCGCCGTTCGCATAGGGCACGAAGCGAGACTTGTCCTCGCCGCCCTCGCCCGACACCGCCTTCGCGCCGATCCGGTTCATCGCGATCGCCAGCGTCTCGTGCGCCTCGGGGGAGAGCGCGCCGAGCGACATGCCCGGCGTCACGAACCGCTTGCGGATCTCAGTGATCGCCTCGACCTGGTCGACGGGCACGCCCTCGGCCGGGAAGTTGAACTGGAGAAGGTCGCGCAGATACACCGGCGGCAGGTCCGACACCCCGCGCGAGAATTGCAGGTAGCTCGTATAGCTGTCGGTCGCGACCGCGGTCTGGAGCAGATGCATCAGCTGCGCCGAATAGGCATGCGTCTCGCCGGTGTGGCGCTGGCGATAGAAGCCGCCGATCGGCAGCGTCGCGACCGCCGGATCGAACGCCGCCTCGTGGCGATCGGTCGCGTTGACGTGAAGCGAGGCATAGCCCTCGCCGCTGATCTTCGCGGGCATGCCGGGGAACAGGTCGTTCACCAGGCTGCGCGACAGGCCGACCGCCTCGAAATTATAGCCGCCGCGGTAGGACGAGATGACCGCGATGCCCATCTTCGACATGATCTTGAGCAGCCCCTCCTCGACCGCGACGCGGTGACGACGCAGGCATTCGGCCAGATCGAGATCACCGAACAGCCCGCGGCTCTGGCGATCGACGATCGCGGCTTCGGCCAGATACGCGTTCACGGTCGTCGCGCCGACGCCGATCAGCACCGCATAATAATGCGTGTCGAGGCATTCCGCCGTGCGCACGTTGATCGACGCATAGGAGCGCAGGCCGCGACGGACGAGATGCGTGTGCACCGCCGCCACTGCGAGCACGCCGGCGATGCCAACGCGGTCCTCGCCGATCGCCTCGTCGGTCAGGAACAGCTCGCTCTTGCCCTGGCGGACCGCCTGCTCGGCCTCGTTACGGATCCGCTGGATCGCCGCGCGCAGCTTCTCCGGGCCGCCGCCGGCATCGAAGGTGCAATCGATCTCGGCAACCGCGCCGCCGAAATGCGCCTTCAGCCGCGCCCAATGCTCACCAGTGAGGACCGGTGAATCGAGCACCAGCACGCGCTCGCGCTGATCGCGCACGTCGAGGATGTTGGCGAGATTGCCGAACCGCGTCTTGAGCGACATCACGTGCCGCTCGCGCAGAGGATCGATTGGCGGGTTGGTCACCTGGCTGAAATTCTGGCGGAAGAACTGGCTGATCAACCGCGGCTTGTCCGAAATGACCGCGAGCGGCGTATCGTCGCCCATCGATCCGATCGCTTCCTTGGCCGATTCGACCATCGGCGACAGGATAAGCTCCATGTCCTCGATCGTCTGCCCGGCCGCGACCTGGCGTCGTGCCAGCTCGGCGCGATCATAGCGGACCACGGCATCCTCGACCGACGGCAGGTCTGCCAGCGTGTGGAACTCGCCGATCATCGCGGCATAGTCCGCCTCGCCGGAGATGCGATCCTTGACCGCGCGGTCCTGCAGCAGCCGCCCTTCGTCGAGGTCGACCGCGATCATCTCGCCCGGCCCCAGCCGCCCCTTGGCGATGATCGTCGATTCGGGAACGACGACCATCCCGCTTTCCGATCCGACGATCAGCAGCCCGTCGACGGTCAGCGTATAGCGCAGGGGCCTGAGCGCGTTGCGGTCCATGCCCGCGACGGCCCAGCGGCCATCGGTCATCGCCAGCGCGGCCGGGCCGTCCCACGGCTCCATCACCGACGCCAGATACTGGTACATCGCGCGGTGCTCGGGCGGCATGTCGGGGCTCGCGGCCTCGGGCACCAGCATCAGCTTGGCGGTCGGCGCATCGCGGCCCGACCGGCAGATCGCCTCGAACACCGCGTCGAGCGCGGCGGTATCGGACGCGCCTGCCGGGATCACCGGCTTGATGTCCTCGGAATTATCGCCGAACGCGAGGCTCGCCATCCGGATCTCGTGGGACAGCATCCAATTCTTGTTGCCGCGGATCGTGTTGATTTCGCCGTTGTGTGCAAGACACCGGAACGGCTGCGCCAGCCACCATTGCGGGAAGGTGTTGGTCGAATAGCGCTGATGGAAAATCGCGACGCGGCTCTCGAACCGCTGGTCGCACAGGTCGGGATAGAAGACCGACAGCGATTCGGCGAGGAACAGCCCCTTGTAGATGATCGAGCGGCACGACAGCGAACAGATGTAGAAGCCCTGGATCTGCGCCGCGATCACGCGCTTCTCGATACGCCTGCGGACCAGATACAGTGTCTTTTCGAACTCGGCGGCATCCTGCTCGTCGGGCAATGGCCCGGCGATCATGATCTGCTCGATCTCGGGGCGCGTCGCCTGCGCCTTCTGGCCGATCACCGACACGTCGACGGGCACCTGGCGCCAGCCATAGATGGTATAGCCCGCCTCGATGATCGCGCTCTCGACGATCGTCCGGCAATCCTCCTGCGCCCCCAGATCGGTGCGCGGCAGGAAGATCATGCCGACCGCGAGCCGGTTCGGCCGCACCTTGTGCCCCGAAGCGGCGACCGCGTCGTCGAAGAACTTGAGCGGAAGGTCGATGTGAAGACCTGCTCCATCGCCGGTCTTGCCGTCCGCATCGACCGCGCCGCGGTGCCACACCGCCTTCAGCGCATCGACCGCGGACTGCACGACGCGCCGCGAGGCGCGGCCGTCGGTCGCGGCGACGAGCCCGACGCCGCAGGCATCACCCTCGAACTCGGGACGGTACATGCCGTGTTCGGCGAGATATTGGCGCTGATCGGTGCTGGAATCGGTCATCGTCACTTCTTCTTTTGCTCGGGCGTGGCAACGTGCTTGGCGAATTCGGCGACATCGGCCTGCATGTGGCGCATCGAGGATTCCATCATCGACCGCTGCCACGCGGCGACGTCAGGATCGGCCATGATCGTCAGCGACTGCTGCATGTACAGGCGTCCGCTCGGCGTCGCGAAGAACGCCTTGATGTCGCGACACTGGGCGACGTCGAAGCGGCGCGCATAGGCACGCGCCATCGCATCGAACATGCCCGGCATGCCGTCGCGCATCAACGTCAGCGTGCGAGTCTGCTGCTGGTTCATGAAGGCGGCAAACTGCGCCTGCATCTGCGGATTTTTAGCCATTGCGCTGCTGAACATTGGGCTCTGCGCCATGCCCTGCTGGAGATTGCCCAACATCGGCGCGATCATGCCCTCGATCATCCGCGCGCGCGATTCGGGCGGCATCAAGACGTCGATCAATTCGCGCGCTGCTGCGAGTCGGGCCGGATCAGGGGCCGCGGCGGCAACAGGCGCTGCCTGCGCATGCGCCGCCGACGGGACTACCGCACCCGCCAGCAACACCGCCCCGAGAAACCCGAGCCTCACGCCGCGACCTTCGCGCTGGCCGCCTTCGCCTTGAGATATTTGTGCATCGTCGCCGCCACGTCACGCCCGTCGCGGATCGCCCACACGACCAGGCTCGCGCCGCGGACGATGTCGCCCGCCGCGAACACGCCGTCGAGGCTGGTCATCAGCGTCTTGCCGTCGACCAGCACGGTGCCCCAGCGGCTCACCCCCAGTTCGGGCGTCGCGAACAGCGTCGGCAGGTCCTCGGCATCGAAGCCCAGCGCCTTGATGACGAGGTCGGCATCGACCGAATAGTCACCGGCGGGATCGGGTTCGGGCGTGCGGCGACCGCTCGCATCGGCTGCGCCCAGACGCATCTTGCGCACCCTGACGCTCGACACGGCCTCGCCGCCGTCGAAGCTCTGCGGGCCCGACAACCAGACGAATTCGACGCCCTCCTCCTCGGCATTGGCGACTTCGCGCTGCGACCCGGGCATGTTCGCGCGGTCGCGGCGATAGAGGCACTTCACCGACTTGGCGCCCTGGCGGATCGCGGTGCGGACACAGTCCATCGCGGTATCGCCGCCGCCGATCACGACGACGTCCTTGCCCTCGGCATTCAGGCTGCCGTCGTCAAAGGCGGGGACCGCATCACCGAAACCCTTGCGGTTCGACGCGACGAGGAAGTCGAGCGCCGCCACCACGCCGTTCGAGCCGCCACCGGGCAGGTCCATCGCGCGCGCCTTGTACACGCCGGTCGCGATCAGGATCGCGTCGTGGCGCTGGCGCAGCTCGTCGAGGCTGGCGTCGTCACCGACCGCAAAGCCTTCGTGGAACACGATCCCCGCGGTCTTCAGTCGCTCGACCCGACGCATGACGATCGGCTTTTCGAGCTTGAACCCGGGAATGCCGTAGGTGAGCAGGCCGCCCGCGCGGTCGTAACGATCATAGACGTGCACGTCATAGCCGTGGCCGCGCAGATATTCGGCGGCGCTCAGCCCGGCAGGCCCTGCCCCGATCACACCGACCGACTGGCCGCGCGACTTGCCGGGGATCAGCGGCTCGACCCAGCCATTCTCCCAGGCGGTGTCGGTGATGAACTTCTCGACCGAGCCGATCGTGACCGCGCCGTGGCCCGTGAACTCGATGACGCAATTGCCCTCGCACAGCCGGTCCTGCGGACAGATGCGACCGCAGATCTCGGGCATGGTCGAGGTCGCGTTGCTCAACTCATACGCCTCGCGGAGCCGGCCCTCGGCGGTCAGGCGCAGCCAGTCAGGGATATGGTTGTGGAGCGGACAATGGACCGAGCAATAGGGCACGCCGCATTGCGAACAGCGCCCCGCCTGCTCCTCGGCGGGTTCGACCGCATAGCGCGCAGCGATCTCGCGGAAATCGTCCGCGCGTTCCGCCGCATTACGCTTGTCGGGATAGGATTGCTCCCGCCCGACGAATTTGAGCATCGAATCGTTCGCCATGTATGCCTCCGACAATCGCGTTATTGCGTCGTCGGAGGTTTGTCACGGCAAAAACGCCTATTGGGTCAGCTAGACTTACCTATAATTAGGCCAAATCGCGCAGGCCGGGGGACATATTCACAAATCTCACGGAATATATCCCGACTCGGACCTATTTCGACAGGAGCCATACCAGCGCGGCGGAGCCCGCGGCGATGCGATACCATGCAAACGGCACAAACCCGTGCTTTGTGACGATCCCGACAAACCATTTGACCACCAGCAACGCGACGACGAACGAAACGAGCGCGCCGATCGCGATCGACAACAGGCCGACACCCTCGCCGCTGGTCAGCGCCGCATGGTTCTTCATCAGTTCGAGCCCGCTCGCCCCCAGCATCGTGGGGATGGCGAGGAAGAAGCTGAACTCGGCGGCGGTGCGCCGCTCGACGCCGAGTGCCAGCGCCCCGAGGATCGTTGCACCCGAGCGGCTGACGCCAGGGATCATCGCGAGGCACTGGAGCATGCCGATCCCGACAACGGTGCGCAGCGGAATGTCCGCGACACCGCTGATGTCGCTGCGCGGTGCGAACCGCTCGACCGCCAGAATGGCAAAGCCGCCAACGACCAGCGCGATCGCGACCACCTCGGCATTGCCGAGCAGCGCCTCGATATAATGGTGCAGCGCCAGCCCGATCACCGCGGCAGGGATGAAGGCGACCACCAGATTGCGTAGGAACAGCCAGGATTTCGGCTCGCGGCGAATGAGGCCCATGCCCACCGCCCAGAAGGTCCGCCAGTACAGGACCACGATCGCAAGGATCGCGCCGAGCTGGATGACGACGTTGAACACCTCCCAGCGCCCCGCATCATAGCCGAGCAGCCGCGTCGCAAGGATGAGATGGCCTGTCGACGAGACCGGCAGGAATTCGGTGATCCCCTCGACGATGCCGAGAAGGATGACGGTAAGAAGTTCGGACACGCAAAAGCTCCCGCAGCGCGGTGAATCAGGACTGGTCGATCAGTGTCGATGGCGGCTGGACCCGCATCAGGATCAGACCACGTGGGTCGCCGAATGCGTGTCCACCTGGGTGTCGGCCCGAGTTGCGGCACGGCGACCGAACCGCCCAGCCTTGCAGAAACGGACGAGCCAGCCCGGCGCGACCGTCGACATTGGCGTCGCCTCGATCCCCATCGCCTTCAACCCGTCGACTCCGGTGACGATATTGTCGCTCTGCAGCATCCGCCACTGATCCTGGGTGATCGGCGCGCCTGGGAGGAACCCGGCCTTGGCGATCAGTGCCCCGGCAAAATCGGGCAATTCGACGATCGACGGCTCGCGGCCGATCGCGGCGGCGATCCAGCGGATCAGGTTGCCCATGGTGATGACGTCGGGTCCGCCGATCTCCAGCGTCTTGCCGCCGAACGTCTCCGGAGCCGCGGCTGCAGCGACGATCGCATCCGCGACGTTGCCGACGAACACGGGCTGAAACTTGGCACCGGCGCGCAGCACGGGCACGACCGGCGCCTTGGCGATCATCCCGGCGAAGCGGTTCACGAACTGATCCTCCTGCCCGAAGATGATCGACGGCCGCAGGATCGTCGCGTTGGGGAAGGCCGCGCGGACCGCCGCCTCGCCCTCACCCTTCGACTTGCCATAGGCCGACTCCGATGCGGCGTCCGCACCGATCGCCGAGACATGGACCAGCGCGCCGACCCCCGCCTTGGCGGCGGCCTCCGCCACGGTCCGCGCGCCGAGCGCCTGGACGCCGTGGAAATCACCCGCCAGCACCCCGACCAGGTTCACGACGATGTCCGCACCCTGCACCGCCTGTGCGATCGTCGCGGGCTTGGTCACGTCGGCGCCGACGAATTGCGTCTGCCCGAGCCCGCCGAGCGGCTTGAGAAAAAACGCCTGTCGCGGATCGCGCTGTGCGATCCGGACCCGCGCACCCGACGCCAGCAGCGCCTGCGCGACATAGCGGCCGACGAAACCTCCGCCTCCGATCAGCGTCACCAGTCTGTCGTTCATCGCCCGTCCGTCCAATTCTTTATGCCTGCCCGCCCTTTGCCCCAGCAAGAGGGTTGTTGACAAGCATCGCAACCCTCCACTAGAGGCGCCCTCCTACCCCGTGCCCGGATGGCGGAATTGGTAGACGCACCAGCTTCAGGTGCTGGCGATCGCAAGGTCGTGGAGGTTCGAGTCCTCTTCCGGGCACCATATCTCGCCAGGCGGGTGAGACGACGGTCAGCGCCTTAGGCGGACCGTCGGGCGACAGATCGGCAATGCCCCAAGCAATCAGATCTTAGCTCACGAATTACCGACCACCTCGGCAACCGAAGCCCGGTCCACCCCCGTCAGATCAGCGCTCCAGCGCCAGGCCTGCTGCCCGGGTTCGATGCACTGCGGCACGCGCGTCCGGCTTGAGCTGGCCGACCTCAGCCACACGCCGCCCCAGACTTCGGAAGGACTGTCAAGGACAGTGACGGGTTCGGGTCAACCGTCCTTCCTCCGCAGTAGCATTCAGGTCCATGGTATCGGTCCCATATTCATTCCACGGATCAATCAGGCCTGATCTGCATCATAGTTAATGAAGATATCGGACATTATCCCCTATAGTAAGTGTCTGCCCGGACCACTTCCCGTTCTTCCTCGAGACTGCATCCATGCCGGGGAAATTGCGTCTTGAGACCGTGCCGCACGGCTTTTGGAAGAAAATGCATAGCAAATGGCATAATAGGTTCAAATCGGATGTTGATTATAGGGTGCTATAGGCGTAGGCGTCGATCAAAGACTGGAGCATATCATGTCCGAAGACATTATTGAGCTGAACGCTGTTGAATTGGCGACCGAACTGACGATCGCGTGGCTGACAAACCCCAATACGCGCACGTCTGCCGAAGAGGTTCCGTCGTTCCTTGGCAAGATGCACGACACCGTGTCTGCATTGCTGGGCACGTCGACGGAGGAGCCCGTGGTCGAACCCGTCGCCGAATACACCCCGGCAGTTTCGGTCCGGAAATCGCTGGCATCGAAAGATCACATCATCTCGATGATCGACGGCAAGCCGTACAAGACACTGCGCCGCCACCTGGCGACGCACGGCATGACGCCGATCGAATATCGCGAACGCTACGGGCTGAAGCCGGACTATCCAATGGTCGCCGAGACCTATTCGGAAAGCCGCCGTGCCATGGCCAAGAAGATCGGTCTCGGTCGCAAGCCCGGCGCCCGCAAGACCGAAGCCCCGGCTGCTGCGCCGCAGCGCAAGCGCAAGGTCGAGGCTGTCGCCGAATAAGCGACGCGGGTCGACCGATCTGAGCGACTACAGGGGTCGGTGGTTCGCCACCGGCCCCTTTTCGCATCAGGCAGGGCGCACGCGCCGTTGCCGCCCCTCACCACCCCGGCGGACACCGGCCGGGTCGTCGCGCCGGGCTAGCTGCCGAAACGACCCCGACGGTAGAGCAAGGTGATCGCGACGCGCCGGTTGCGCGGATCGCTCGGGTTCTTGACGATCAGCGGCTCGCGGTCCGCGACACCCTCGATCCGTTCGAAGCGCGCCTCGGGCGTGCCGCCGGCGAGCAGCCGCCGTCGTGTCGCCTCGGCTCGGCCCGACGAGAGCATCCAGTTGTTCATCGCGCGCGGATCGCCATAGGGCACGCTGTCGGTGTGCCCGCGGATCATGATCGGGTTGGCCGACCCGGCGATCGATCCCGCGATCATCCCGATCAAATCCCCTGCCCTGGTGTCGAGCGCCGTCGTGCCCAGCGCGAACATCGAATAATCGGCATCGTCGATCAGGTCGATGCGCATCCCGTCCTGGGTCGGCACGAAGCGGATGTGGCTCGCGAGACGCGACAGGTTCTTCGACTGTTCGATCTGGCGGAGCACCTTGCGGCGCATCGCGTCGAAATTGCGGCGATCCTCCGCATTCAGCGCGTCGAGCCCCTTCTTGTTGCCCTTGGGCCCGGTGCCGGTGTCCGCGCCGCCCGCGCCCGCATTCGGAATGGCGATCTGCGGCAGGCTGGTCTGCCCCGCTTGCGGACCGATCTTGTTCTTCGACAGGATCGATTCGCCACCGAGCAGCGCACCGCCGCCGATCCCCAGCGTGTGCGTGTCGATCAGCGTCGGCGCGAAATAGTCGGCAATGCCCTTGCGCTGTTTCTCGGTCGTCGCGCCGAGGATCCACAGCAGCAGGAAGAACGCCATCATCGCGGTCACGAAATCGGCATAGGCGACCTTCCAGGCACCGCCATGATGGCCGCCATGGCCCTCGATATAGACCTTCTTGACGATGATCTTGGGCGGCTGGTTCGCCCCGTGCGGCGCGCGTGCCATCCTACTTCCCGCGCAGCCCGTCAAAGACTTCCGCGAAGCCCGGCTGGTTGCGATGCGCGATCCCCGAGCGCGCCGCCTCGATCACCAGCGGCTGCGGGTGGCCGTGGAGCGAGGCGATGATGATCTGCTTCACCACGCCGTAGATCGAGGCGTCCGCGTCGAGCACCTGCTTCAGCCGGTTCGCCAGCGGCGCGACCATGCCATAGGCCAGCAGCACGCCCATGAACGTGCCGACCAGCGCCGACCCGATCATCGAGCCGAGCACCGACGGCGGCTTGTCGATCGATCCCATCGTCTTCACCACGCCGAGCACCGCCGCGACGATACCGAGCGCGGGCAGCGCGTCGGCGAGGCTGGTCAGCGTGCCGTGCGCACTTTCCTCCTCATGATGATGCGTCTTGATCGACTGGTCCATCACCTCCTCGACCGCGTGCACGTCGAGTGTACCGCTCGACACCACGACGAGGCGCAGCGTGTCGGCGATCAGGTTGATCAGCGCGTGATCCTTCAGCAGCTTGGGGTATTCGGCGAACACCGCGGAGGAATTGGGATCCTCGACATGCGGCTCGAGCGCGATCGGCCCGTCGACGCGCAGCATCTTCATCAGCTTGCTGACGAGAAAGATGACGTCGAGATAATCCTGCTTCTTGTATTTCGGGCCCTTGAACACCTTCATCAGCCCGCCGCCGAGCCCTTTCAGCTCCTTGCCCGAATTGCCGATGATCAGCGCGCCGGCGGCGGCACCGCCGATGATGAGCATCTCGTGCGGGATCGCCTCAAGCACGGGGCCGAGCGCCCCGCCGGTGAACGCGAAGCCGCCGAACACCATGACGAGCAAAACGACGATGCCGATAATCGGAAACATGGTGCTGGAAATTCCCCCAAAGCCCGGAACGCCGGCCCTGTCACCGGAGGATTAACCGGATTTCGTAGCCATCCGGTTACCGGACCCGCCCGATCCGTCCTATAAATGCGCTCAGCGAAGATAATCGAACAGCGACAGCGCGCTGAGCTTCGAGAAGCTCGCCTGAGTCGCCGACAGGATCGTCATCGTCTTCTGCAATTCGGTGATCGCCGTCGTGATGTCGGTGCCCTCGATCGACTGGCGGGTGTCCTCGCGGTCGACCGCGACGTCCTTCAGCCGGGCGGTTTCGAGATCGACCCGCGACGCGCGCGCACCGAGCGACGCCTGGATCGACGACACCTGTTCCGACGCCGCCGACAGATCGTCGAGCGCGGTATCGAGCGAGGCGGGATCATAGCTTTCGGCCTGGAGCGCGGTCGCGATCGCGCTCAATACCGCCAACGTGTCCTTGCCGTCGGCGCGCAGCACGCGCGACGCCGATTCGTTCGCCTGCACGCTCGCGCCGTCGCCGACCGGGATCGGCGAGACACTGGTCGTCGCCAGCGCATAGCTGCCATCGGCCTGCTTCACCGCCGCGGGCCCGCCGTCCGCGCCGCCGAAGATCGGCTGGCCGCGCAGGTCCTTCACGTTCGCAAGACTCGCGATCGTATCGACGATCCCCGCAATTTCGACACCGATCGCCTTGCGCGCATCGCCGCTCAGCGTGCCGTTGCGCGCCTGCACCGTGAGTTCGGACACGCGCTGCAACTGCGCGGTGATCGCGCTGAGCGTGGTGTCCGACTGTTTCAGCACCGATGCGGCGGTCGTCAGGTTCGCGGCATAGGCCTTGTCGTCGACGGCATCGCGCGCGAGCCCCGCCAGCCGCTGATAGGCGGCGCTGTCGGACGACGGCGCGGTGAATTTGATGCCGGACGAGATCTGCGTCTGCAACGCGTCCGCCTGCTTCGACAGCGTATTCATCGCCTTGGCCGAGCGGTCGTAGAACAGGCTGGTCGCGATCTGCATAAGGCCTACCGGATCTCGAGGATGGTCTGGAGGATATCGCGCGCGGTCTGGATGACGCGGCTCGACGCCTGATAGGCCTGCTGGAAGCGGAGCAGGTCGACCGCCTCGCTGTCGAGGTCGACACCGCTGCCCGAATCGCGTGCGGTCACCGCGCCGTCGCGGATCGCGCCCTGCGCATCGCCGACCAGCTTGCGCTGCTCCAGCGACGCCGCATTGCTGGTGATAATGTTGGTCAGCCGCTGTTCGCTGCCCGTCGTCGGGTCGCGCGTCGCGAGCAGCGCGGCCAGGTTCGACGCATCGCGCGCGCCGCCGGTCGCGCCCGCCGCGGCAATGCCGCGCGGGTCGGTCAGCGCGACGGTGATGCTGGTCGGCGTGTCGCCGGTCTTGAACAGCGCCGCGCCCGCCTTGCCGTCGAGATCGCGCCCCTGCGCCTGGATGGTGTTGACCTGCGTGGTGAAATCGGTCGCGATGCCGTTCAGCGTGTCGCGCGCCGCGACGATCTTCTGCGCGCCCTCGGCATAGCCGGCCAGCGCGCCGCCCGACGGCGTCACCGCCGATGTCGTGCCCGTCCGCTGCACGACGAACCCGACCGCGCCCTCGTCATTCTTCAGATAGCTGACATTGCCCGCATCGGGTCCCGCCACGAATACCGGGCCGCTCGCGCCGCCCAGCCGCACCGTCGCACGGCCGAGATCGTCGAACTCCGTACTGATATCGGTGATCGTGCTCATCTGCTCGAGCAACTGGTCGCGCTGGTCGCCGAGCTGCGCGGCGTTGGTCGACCCCTTCTGGCTACGCGCGATGCCGTCATTGACCTTGGCGAGCGCGGTGCCGAACGAATTGAGCGTCTGCGTCGCCTGGCGCGTCGCGGTGTCGAGATCGGCCGCCGCGGTGTCGAGCGCCTTGCCCGTCGCGGTGAACGCCGCGGCCGCGCTGGTCGCGGATTCGAGCATCACCGATCGCGCCGGGACCGAGGTCGGGTCCGCCGACAAGGTCTGCGCGGCGGAAAAGAAGCTGGTGAGACGATCGCCAAGCTTGTTGTCGGTCAGCGACGTCTCGATCCGCCCGAGCCAGGCCGCCGCGGTCTCCGTCCTGGCAAGATCCGACCCGGCGTTGCGGACCGCGAGCGAGCGGAACGTGTCGGCTGAGCGTGAGATGCCGGTGACGGTGACGCCGTTGCTGCCCGTCGCGACGCTCGCATTGATGCCACTGCCGATCGAGGTCACCTGGCCGAGATTCGTCGTCCGCCGGGTATAACCCGCGGTGCCGGTGTTCGCGATGTTCTCGGACACGGTGTTCAGCGCGGTCTGATACGCCCGCACGCCCGACGCGCCGATCGACAGGAGGTCGCTCATGGCGACGGCTCTGCCGCGCCGGGGTTAAGATCGGATTGCGATTTGGCGAGGAAATCGGTCATCGCCTTGCCGATGCCGAGCGGCGTGTGCTCGGCCATCGTCTGCGCGACGCGGGCGTCCTGCATCTCGGTAAAGGTATCGAGCGCCTTGGATTCGAACAGCGAATCGCTCAATTTCGCCTGGCGCATGCTCTTCAGCATCATGCCCGTGAAGACCGCCTCGAACTTCTTGCCTGCCTTGTCGAGATTGTCGTTCGACTTGAGCCGGCTCGTATCGGTCGAGATGCCGCCCGCATCGATCGGGCCGGGCGCTGCGATCGGGCTCACAGGACGATCAACTCGGCCTTGAGCGCGCCGGCCTCTTTCAACGCCTCGAGGATGGCGACCAGATCGGCGGGCGACGCGCCGATCGCGTTCACCGCCTTGACGATGTCGGCAAGCCGGGGCCCCGGGTTCAGCAGGAACATCGGGCGACGCTCCTCCTCGACCGCGACCGCGCTGTTCGGCGTGACGACGGTCTGGCCCTGGCTGAACGGCGCGGGCTGGCTTACCTGTGGCTTCTCGTCGATCCGCACCGTCAGCTTCCCATGCGTCACCGCGGCAGGCCCCACGCGCACCGCGGAGTTTATAACGACCGTACCGGTGCGCGCATTTACGATTACTTTTGCCGAGGGCTCGGCGGAGACCACGTCGAGATTCTCGATCGTCGACATCAGGGTCGCACGAACGTCCGCACCGACCGGCGCGCGGACCGCGACCGAAACCGCGTCGATCGCCTGTGCGCTGCCGAAGCCGAGCTTCGAATTGATCGCGCCCGCGACGTTCTGCGCGGTGGTGAAATCGGCGCGCGCAAGGTTGAAGGTCAGCATCGGCGCGCTGTCGAACCCGGTCGCAACCGCCCGTTCGACCGTCGCGCCCTCGGGGATGCGCCCGGTCGAGGGGATGTTGACGACGATCTTGGAGCCATCCGCACCTTCCGCGCCGAGCCCGCCGACCGCGAGATTGCCCTGCGCCATCGCATAGATCTGGTTATCCGCGCCGAGCAGCGGCGTCATGATCAGGCTGCCGCCGCGCAGGCTCTTGGCCTTGCCCATCGACGCGACGGTGATGTCGAGCCGCTGGCCGGGCTTGGCGAAGGGCGGCAGTTCGGCGGTGATCATCACCACCGCGGCGTTCTTCATCCCCGGATTGGCGTTGGGCGGCAGCTGCAGCCCGAAGCGCGACGCGACCGCTTTCAGCGACTGGACGGTATATTCCAGATTGTCGTCGCCCGTGCCGGGCAGCCCGACGACGATGCCGTAGCCGGTCAGCTGGTTCGACCGGATCCCCTGGAACCCGCCCAGATCCTTGATCCGGTCGGCGGACGCCGGTGCAGCGATCAGGAGCGCGGCGAAAAGGGCGAGCAGGAAGCGCATGGTCACGGCCTCAGAAAGGGCTGACGACGGAGAAGAAGCGGCTGAGCCACCCCTGGCGGCCGGCACGGGCGACATCACCCTTGCCGGTGTACGAGATCTGCGCATCGGCGACCCGCGTCGACAGCACGCGGTTGTCGCGGTCGACATCGGCGGTACGCACCAGCCCCTTGATCTTCAGGAACTCGTCGCCGCGGTTGAGCGTCACGCGCTTCTGCCCCTGCACGAGCATCGTGCCGTTGGGATAGACTTCGGCGACCGTCACGCTGACTTCGCCCGACAGCGAGTTCGCCTGGTCGGCGGCGCCCGCGCCGTTGAAGTTGCGCCCGCCGCTGATCGTTGCATCGGCGCGGTTGAACAGGTTCAGCGCGCCCGTCGTCGGCGGCGTGATGCTTGCCGAGCCGCTGCTGTCGAGCTTCGAGCCCGAGGATTTCGACGCCGCGGTGCGCTCGACCAGCACGATCGTCAGCGGGTCACCGACCTTGCGCGCCCGCCAGCCCTCATACAGCGCAGCATAGCCGTCCTGCGCCTGGAAGATCGATCCGGTCGCGGGCGACGCCACCGGCACGGGCAGCGGCCGTGCGACGGTGAAGTCCTCGACCGGCGCCTTCTTGCCGAACAGCCTGGCCTGCGCCGACAGCGGCGCGAGCGTCGCGCTCGCGGCAAGCAGGACCGCGAAGGCGCGGTGCGAGGAAATCGGAAATGCCATGATGCGCCCTGCGATCAGATGTTCTGGTTGACGTATTTCAGCATGTCGTCGGTCGCCGAGATCATCTTCGAATTGACCTCATACGCACGCTGCGTCTCGATCATGTCGACCAGCTCCTCGACGACGTTGACGTTCGACGCCTCGAGCATCCCCTGCCGCACGCGACCGCGGCCGTCCTGCCCGGCAACGCCCAGATTGGCGGCGCCCGACGCAGCGGTCTCGACCAGGTAATTGTCGCCGGTCGCCTGCAGCCCGGCACCATTGGCGAAGCTTGCGACCTGGATCTGGCCGATCTGCTGCGCTTCCGACTGGCCGGGGATCGTCGCCGAGACGGTACCGTCCTGGCCGATCGTGATGTTGGTCGTCCCCTCGGGCACGGTGATGCCGGGCATCACCTGATAACCCTCGCTGGTCACCATCAGCCCCTCGGGGCTGCGCGAGAAATTGCCCGCGCGGGTGTAGCCGAGCGTGCCGCCGGGCATCTGCACCTGAAAATAGCCGTCGCCATCGAGCGCGAGGTCGAGGCTGTTGCCCGTCGTCTGCATCGACCCCTGCGTATCGATCCGCGCCGTGCCCTGGATCCGGACGCCGGTGCCGAGGTTGAGCCCGGTCGCGTATTTGGTCTCCGACGTCGACTGCGCGCCCGGCGCGGTCACGACCTGGTACGCCAGCGTCTCGAACGCGGCGCGGTCCTTCTTGAACCCCGTCGTGTTCACGTTGGCGAGGTTGTTCGAAATGACCCGCATGCGCGTATCCTGGGCGTCGAGCCCGGTACGCGCGATATGCATGGCGGAACTGCTCATGGCCTAATCCTTCCTTAGCTCGGCAGGCGCATCAGTGATGCACCGCTTTCATCCATGTCCTTGGCGGACTTCAGCATGTTGGCCTGGACCTCGTAGCTGCGCTGATTCTCGATCATGTCGACCAATGCCTGCGTCATGTTGACGTTCGATCCCTCGATCGCCCCGCCCTGCACCTTCGCATCGAGATCCTCGGGCAGCACGCCGCCACCGCGCACACGCAGCAGATTGTCGAGCCCCTTGACCGTGTCCGACCCCTTGGTGTCGGCCAGCTTCAGCTTGTCGATCACCTGCGGCGCATTCGCATCGCCACCCTGCGGCACGATCGAGATCGTCCCGTCGCCCGCGATCGAAAGCGTGTCATAGGGTGGGATCGTGATCGGCCCGCCCGATCCCATCACCGGAAAACCGTCGCCGGTCTGGAGCACGCCCGACGGCGCGATCTCCAGGTCGCCGCGCCGCGTATAGGCTTCGGAGCCGTCCGACGCCTGCACAGCGAGCCATGCGGTCGCGCCGGTGACCGCAACGTCGAGCGGCCGCCCCGTAGTCTGGATCGCTCCCGGCGCACGGTCGGCGTCGGTCACTTCCTCCGACGTCGGCGCACGCGCCTCGAACTGCTGGCCGCCACCCTTCAGGTCGATCCGGTCGAACACCACGCGGTCGGCGCGGAATCCGGTGGTCGACGCGTTCGCCATGTTGTTGGCGATCGCCGACTGCGCCGCCATGTGCGCGCGCAGTCCCGTCGCCGCGGTGTAGACCAGCTTGTCCATTCAGGGTTCTCCGTCCGCGCCCTGGATCAGCTGCGGATGTTGAAGATGGTCTGCGAGATCTGGCTCGCGGTATCCAAGGCCTTCGAGTTCGCCTGGAAGTTGCGCTGTGCCGCGATCAGCGAGACGAGCTCTTCCGTGATGTCGACGTTCGAGCGCTCGATCGTCCCCGACATCAGCTTGCCGAAGCCGTTGACGTCGGCGATGCCGAGCTTGGCCTCGCCCGAGATGCCGGTCGCCGACCAGTAGCTGCTGCCGAGCTGGCGCAGACCCTCGGGGTTCGAGAAGTTGGCGAGCATCACCTGGCCGAGTGCCTGCGTGTCGCCGTTCGAGAAGCTCGCCTTGACGATGCCGGACTCGTCGATCGTCACGCCCTGGATCTGGCCGACCGCCTTGCCGTCCTGCGCGCGCGCGGCGACGTTGAACGCCGATGCCAATTGCGTGGTGTCGAGCCCGAAGGTGAAGCCGAACTGCTGCGTCGTGCTGCTGCCTGCAGTGGTGAACGGGTCGAACGCGACCGCAGTGGTCGGTGCGGTCAGCTTGCCGGTGGTGTCGAAGTCCAGCTCGACGCTTGCCGCACCGCTGGTGGTCATCGGCTTGTCGCCGACATAGCTGAACACTTCCCAGCTACTCGTATTGCCGTTGGCGGCATCGGGCGTCGTCGTGCGCTTGAAATAATTGGTCAGCGTCTGCGCGTTGCCGCTCGCGTCGTAGATCGTCGTCTGCGCCGACTGGTTGTAGCTGGTCGGGTCGAACCGGTCGAACGTCTTCGTCGCCGGGATCGCGGCATTGGCACTGAGGTTCAGCGACATCGACACGTTCGCGGTCGGGACCGCCTTGCCGCTGGTGGCGGGAAGCTGGAGGCTGACCGCGGAATCGAGCCCCGATGCGACGACCTTGCCCGACCCGTCGACCGGATAGACCTGAAGATGGCTGCCGTTCGAATCGACCACATAGCGATCGGCATCGACCAGGAAGCCGCCATTGCGCGTATAGTTGACGTTGAGCGACGTCGTGCTCGGCTTGACCACGAAGAAGCCGTCGCCCGACACGGCGAGATCGAGCGCGTTGGCCGACTGGATGAGATTGCCCTGGCTGAACTGCTGCCGATTGCCCTGCACCACGGTGCCCGAGCCGATCTGCTGCGCAGGGTTCAGCGACACGCTCGACGCGATCACGTCGGCGAATTCGGTACGGCTCTTCTTGAAACCGTTGGTCGAGACGTTCGCGAGGTTGTGCGAGATCGTCGACATTTCGGTCTGCGAGGCCTGGAGGCCGGAAAGCGAGGTATAGAAGGACATCGGGTTACTCCTGGAATTCTGGCAAGCAGCGGGCGATCAGCCGATCTGGCGAACCGCGGTAACGGGGACCTCACCGAGGCCCGGCAGCGTGAGGATGGCGGCACCGGTCGTCGTCGAAACCGACTGGACCGGCGCCCAGACAAGGTTCTGTGATGCAACGGTCGTGCCATTATTCTGAGCGTTGACGATGACCTTGAACGGCCCCGTCCCGGCATCCTCGCCGGTCGCGGTCTTGCCGTCCCAGTCGTAGTTCACGGTGCCCTTGTCGGCGCTGCCGAGCGACATGGTCTTCAGCACGCCGCCATTGGCATCGGTGATCGTGACGTTGACGTTGCTCGCCGCGGCGCCGAGCTCGATCCCGCCGGCCACTCCGCCACTGGTCCGACCATAGGCCGTGTCGCCTGCGGTCAGCACGGTCTTGCCGACATAGGCCATCGCATCGCTGGCGCTGGTCACGTTCAGCTTGTCGGCGATCGACTTCATCGTCGTGCTCATCTCGGAAATACCGGCGAGGCTCGAGAATTGCGCCATCTGTGCGACCATCTGGGTGTTGTCGACCGGGTTGAACGGGTCCTGATTCTGCATCTGCGCGGTCATCAGCTTCAGGAAGTCGGACTGGTTGAGGGTCGTCGAATTGGATGCCGTGGTCGTCGTCGCGGCGGTCGTCGCGCGCGTGATGCCGAGGTTCGAAAGCGTGGAGTCGAAGGAACTTGCCATGATCAGCGGCCTAGCTTGAGGGTATCGATGATCAGCGACTTCGCAGTCTGCATCACCTCGACGTTGTTCTGGTAGCTGCGCGCGGTCTCCATCATGTCGACCAGCTCGCGGGTTTCATCGACCGCCGCCTCGAAGATGTTGCCATCCTTGTCGGCCATCGGATTGTTCGGATCGTAGCGCTTGGCGGGGGCCTCGCCGGCGGTGACGACCTTCTCGACATCGACCGTCGACATGCCGCTGGCGGCGTCGAAGCTGGTGCGGAACACCGGCTTCATCGTCTTGTACGCAGCCTCCGCAGACCCCGCGACGCCGCCCGCATTGGCGAGGTTCGACGCGGTGGTGTTCATCCGCAACAGCTGCGCGGACATCGCGCGGCCCGCGACCTGGAAAATCGTCATCGGCGCATTGGCCATCGCTTAGTCCCCCTTCAGCGCGCGGGTGACCTGGCTGATCCGCCCGTTCAGGAACGACAGCGTGGTCTGGTACTGCACCGCATTCTCGGCGAACGCGGTCTGCTCCTGGTTCAGCTCGACGGTGTTGCCGTCCATCGAGGTCTGCGTCGGCACACGGTATTTGGTCGCCGCGTCGAGCCCGCCGGCGCCGTCCGTCTCGAGCGACGCGAGCGCCGACTTGAAGTCGATGTCGCGCGCCTTGAAGCCGGGGGTCGAGGCATTGGCGATGTTCGACGCGAGCACCCCCATGCGCTGCGATCGCACCTCGAGGGCCGCACCATGAACGCCGAACAGCGAGTCACCTGACACTGGACCGAACTCCCGCGCTGAATTGCGCAAGCCTTCCGAAGCAATCGCCGTGCCAGTTCGCTCTCGTCGACCGGATGATGCCGCTTTGCCGCCCGGCGGCAAGCGCGCGGCAACCCGGCCGGCAACGCCTTGCCGCCCCGGCAGAGGTGGCGGCAAGCGCGCCGGCAGGCGTGGTGCCGACCCGTCGCGCAGCCTGCAAACCACCGGCCCGCGCGAGTCCCGCTCACCATGGGATCGCGAACTGGCCCGGCCCTTGCAACGATTTGCGAGACATGATCACGCTCGCCCATCTGCTCGACCCTGCTGCCCTCGCCATCGTCGGCGGCGGCACGATCCTCGGCGTCGCCCTGCGGACACCGCTGCGCGATCTGGTCCGCGCGATCGCGGCGCTGAAGACGCTCGGCCGCGCCCGGCTCGACGGCGATGCCCTGCTCCAGCAGATCGTCGCGCTCGGCCGCATCGCCCAGCGCCACGGCGCGATGGCGCTCGACCGCACGGTCATTGCCGATCCCGACATCGCCGCCGGTATCGCGGCGATCGTCGACGGCGCGACCGCCAGCGACGTGGCGCTGCTGATCCGGCATCGCCGTCATGCGCGGATCGAACGCCACATCGCCGCTGCCGAGGTCTGGGCAGGCGCCGCCGAACTGGCGCCCGCGATGGGTATGGTCGGCACGCTGATCGGGCTCGCCCAAATGTTCGCGACGATGAGCGATCCGACCGCGATTGGCGGCGCGATGGCGATCGCGCTGCTCGCGACGCTCTATGGCGCGCTGCTCGCCAACCTCGTCTTCATGCCGGTCGCCAACCGCCTGCGCGCACAGGGCCGCAACGAAGCCTTCGAACGCGCGCGGATCGAGGAACCACTGGTCGCGCTCGCCGCGCGCGAGGCCCCGCGCGCACCGTTGATGAGCGTCGCATGACGGTCGGCGACTATCCCGAGCCGCAGCCCGGGCGTCCGCTCTGGCTGATTACGCTCGCCGATCTCGCCTTGCTGCTCGTCGGCTTCTTCGTACTCCTGCAGGCTACGCAGACCGCCAGCGACCGTCCCCTCGCGCCCCGGGCGCTGGCAGCCGGATTGCGCGAGGGCTTCGGTTCACCTGCGACGGTACCGGCCGACACCGCACCGTCGAGATCGCTCGCCCCTTCCGCGCCACGTGCAGTGGCCCAACCCACGGCCCTGCCCGTTGCCGCTGCCGGGATGCTCGACTTCGCGGTCGGTTCGGCTGTGCTGCCGACGTCACCCGATACGCTGGCGGCATGGGCGCGCGACGCGGTGCAGGACCCGCGCGTCCAGATCACCGTCACCGGATCGGTCGACGGCTCGCGCGGCGATGTCGACCCCGTCACGCGCAGCGCGGCGATCCTCGCTTCGGACCGTGCCCGCGCGGTCGCGGCCGCGATCGCCCATGTCGCCCCCGGCCGCGTGACGCTCGCGACCTCGCCGACCACCGGCCGCCGCGCCGCCATCGTCACCCAAGCCTTTGTCGGCGAACCGCCAAGGACCCCCTCATGATGCTCGCCCTGTTGATGATCGCTGCCGGTGCGCCGTCCGCCGGCTTCCAGGATATCCCCGCGCTCGATCGCGCGGTCTCGGCATTCACCGGCCGGCCGATCGGTGCCGAGGGTGGTGCGCGGACGACGGTCGATTCGCGGTTGCGGCTCGCGACGTGCCCGACCGTCGCGATGTCGTGGCGGACCGAAGCGCATGACGCGGTGGTCGTCGCCTGTGCCGGCCCCGCCTGGCGCATCTTCGTCCCCGTCATCCGCCCGGCCTCCGCCCCCGGCGCGACGCCGGCCACGACCCGTGCGGCCTATGCGCCGGTCGTGAAGGCCGCCCCCGTCATCCGCCGCGGCGATCCGATCGTGATCGAGGCTGGCACCGACGGCTTTTCGATCAGTCGCGAGGGCGTCGCGCTGGCCGATGCCGCCCCCGGCGTACGCTTCATGGTCAAGGTCGACGACACCCGCACGCCGGTCCAGGCGATCGCGGTCGCCAGCGGCCGCGCGACGCTGCCCGGCTGGACGAATTAATTTTGTTAAAGCTTTTCGCGCGCCGGCCGTTTCTCCCTCTGTCAGCAAGAACCAGAGGGTGCAGACATGGTGGAATCGATCGGCTCGAAGCCGTTGACGGGAGGCGAGCGCAGCGTCGCGCGCATCGCCGCGACGACGCCTGTTCAGCCGTCCGCCCAGCCTCTGGCGCAGGCGCCCGACCGTGCGGTCGAGGCCGAACCCTCGGCAACCTCGTCGATTGCGCTCGCACGGACGATGGCCGCCGCCGCCCCGATCAACGAAGCGCGCGTGGCCGCGGTCAAGAAGGCGGTCGCCAACGGCACCTTCCCGATCCTGCCCGCGACGATCGCCGACCGGCTCCTCGCCTTCAAACTGGAATGGGCACCGAATGACCCGGCGTGACGCCCTGGTGCGCGTGATCGACGCGCTGCATGCCGAGATCGCGGCGCTGAAGTCCAACGATGTCGCCGGCTTGGAGCGCGCGACGACGCAAAAGCTCGACGGCATCAATGCGGTCGCAACGCTCGGCACCGGTCCCGCCGGTCCCGAACTGCGCGAGCTGGCGGACGAGGCGAACCGCCTCAACGAAACCTGCCGCATCTATACCAACCTGATGGCGGCAAATGTCCGCCGCCGCCTGCAAACCTTGACCGGCGAGGGCGGCATTGCCGGCTATCGCCCGCGCATGGGTGCGGCCTACGCCTGATCCGCGCGGCCGGGCAAGATCTGGCACGCCCCTTGCTGTGTAGTGTCCTGAAACAGGGACATTACTCGCGGGATGACCGTCAATCCTATCACTACCGGCCGGATCCAGTCCGCGATCGCGCTTGCAAGCAGCAAGACGGGCGTGGATTTCGACTATCTGCTCGGCCAGGCGAAGCTCGAAAGCGGGCTTAACGCCAATGCCAAGGCGGGCACGTCAAGCGCGTCGGGTCTGTACCAGTTCATCGAACAGAGCTGGCTCGCGGTCGTCAAGAAGCACGGCGCGGAGCACGGCCTGGGCTGGGCAGCCGACAGCATCGGCCAGTCGTCGGGCGGGCATCTGGGCGTTGCGGATGCGGGCACGCGTCAGGCGATTCTCGCGCTGCGCAACGATCCCGCCGCCGCCTCGATGATGGCGGCCGAACATGCGTCGGACAACAAGGACGCGCTCGAGGGCAAGCTCGGCCGCACAGCGACCGGTACCGATCTGTACATGGCGCATTTCCTGGGGCTCGGCGGCGCGTCGAAGTTCCTGACGACGATGCAGGCCAATCCCGACGCGAGCGGCGCCGCGCTGTTTCCTTCCGCCGCGCGCGCCAATCGCGGCGTCTTCTACGAGTCCAACGGTACGCCGCGCTCGCTGTCGGCAATCTACGAGCGGTTCTCGACGAAGCTCGGCGCCGCCGCCGCGGGCGCGACCGGTTCGGCCACGACCGGTTCGGTCCAGTTCGCCGCGCAGGCGCTCGACATGGACGGCAGCACGGTCGTCACCGGCAACAACGAAAGCGCCGAGGACGCGCTCGCCTGGGCGACGTCGACGATGGGCCGGTTCGGCACCCGGAACGCCGGCTTCAATGCGGGCCAGACCTCGGCCAGCCTGTTGCGGCCGACGCCCGACACCGCGCGGCTCGCCTATCTCATGCTCGCCAAGATGGGTGGCTAAGCCATGAACCGCCTGCTCTCCAACGCCCGTGCATCGGTCCTGCCGCTCGCGATCCTGATGCTTGTGCTCGTCATGGTCGTGCCGATCCCGGCATTCATGCTAGACATCTTCTTCGTCGCGAACATCGCGATCAGCCTTGCCGTGCTGATGGTCGCCTTGAACGCGCAGAAGCCGCTCGACTTCTCCGCCTTCCCGACCGTGCTGCTGTTCGCCACGCTGTTCCGCCTCGGCCTCAACGTCGCCTCGACGCGCATCGTGCTCGTCCACGGCCATGAGGGCGAGAGCGCAGCGGGTCACGTCATCGAGGCGTTCGGCACCTTCCTGATCGGCGGCGACTACGTCGTCGGCATCTTCGTCTTCGCGATCCTGATGATCATCAACATGATCGTCGTCACCAAGGGTGCGGGCCGCGTCTCCGAAGTCAGCGCGCGCTTCACGCTCGACGCGCTGCCCGGCAAGCAGATGGCGATCGACGCCGACCTGAACGCCGGCCTGATTACCCCCGACGAGGCGAAGGCGCGCCGTATCGAGGTGTCGACCGAGGCCGATTTCTACGGCTCGATGGATGGCTCGTCGAAGTTCGTGAAGGGCGACGCGGTCGCTGCCATGCTGATCCTCGCCGCCAACATCATCGGCGGGCTGATCCTGGGGCCAGTCAGCCACGGCATGTCGATCGCCGACGCCGCACACAACTACATCCTGCTCGCGATCGGCGACGCGCTCGTCGCGCAGCTGCCCTCGCTGATGCTGTCGATCGCCGCGGCGTCGATCGTCACGCGCGTCACCTCGGACAAGGATCTCGCCGGCCAGATCGGCGGACAGTTCGGTAGCCCCCGCACCTGGACGCCGGTCGCGGTCATCCTCGCGCTGCTCGGCGTCCTGCCCGGCATGCCGCACATGGTGATCCTGCCCGCCGCCGCGATCGCCGGGTTCGCCGCGTGGAAGCTGCGCCAGATCGAGCGCCGCCCCGCCCCCGTCGTCATCGCCCCCGTCGAGGCGATCGACCAGTCGAAGATCGGCTGGGACGAAGTCACCGACGGCATGCAGGTCAATCTCGACATTGGCTACGGCCTCGTGTCGCTGGTCGACGACCGCCGCGGATCGCCGCTGATGGGCCGCATCACCGGTGTCCGCCGCCAGCTGTCGAAGGAACTGGGCTTCGTCGTGCCGCAGGTCCGCGTCCGCGACGACATCAACCTTGCCCCCTATGTCTACCGCATCATCGTCAACGGCGTCGTCGTCGGCGAGGACACCGTGTCGCCCGACGACATGCTCGCGCTCGACACCGGACAGGCGTTCGGCTCGCTGATCGGCAAGATCACCAAGGATCCGACTTTCGGGCTCGACGCGACCTGGATCTCGACCGCGGACGCGGATGCGGCGACCGGCGCGGGCTATCTCGTCGTCGATCCCGGCACCGTGGTCGCGACGCATCTCAATCACCTGCTCGGCCAGACCGCGTCCGATCTGCTCGGCCCCGACGAGGTCCAGGCGCTGCTCGACGGGCTGAAGGAGCGGGCGGCACAACTCGTCACCGCGCTCGCGCCGATCCCGATCACCACGTTGACCCAAGTCCTGAAGGGCCTACTCGCCGAGAACATCCCGCTGAAGGAATTCCGCAGCATCGCCGCCGCGATCGCGGTCGCCGCCCAGCGCAGCCAGGATGCCGAGGAGATCATCGAACTGATCCGCCCGCGTCTCGGCGCGCTGATCATCCAGAAGCTGTGCGGGATGCGGGAGCCGCTCCGCGTGATGACGCTCGAGGGGCATCTCGAAGGGCTGCTCGGCCAGGCGATGCGCGCCGACCAGTCGCGCCGCCACGTCATCGAACCCGATCTCGGCCGCCGCATCGTCGAAGCGCTGCAAAATGCCGCGCAGCCGCTGATCGCCGAGGCCAAGCCGTTCGCACTCGTCGTCCAGCCCGCGATCCGCCTCGCGATCCGCAAGCTGGTCCGGACCTGCCTGCCTGATACCCCGGTCATGTCGTTCTTCGAAGTGCCTGAGGACAAGGCGGTCGAGGTCGTCGCGGTCATCGGCGCACCGCAGCAGGCACTGGCCGCATGAGCGCCGAACCGATGGCCGCGGCGTTCGACAAGGCCCGCCCCGCGCGCGCCGATGAAATCCCGACGGGGCCCCTCACCTATCGTCCCCAGCAACGCCCCGGCGGCGACCCCGACCAGCTCGTCAAACAGCATCTCGCCATGGTCCGCCGGATCGCTTGGCATGTCCACGGCAGCATGAGCAGCATCGTCGAGGTCGAGGATCTGGTGCAGGTCGGGCTCGTCGCGCTGGTCGAGGCCGCGGCCGGGTTCGAGGAGCGTGGTACGCCGTTCAAGGCCTATGTCGCGACCCGCCTGCGTGGCGCGATGATCGACGAACTGCGCCGTCAGGCGACGACGACGCGCGGTGCGATGCGCCGTCGCCGCCAATATGCCGACGCCATTTCCACGCTCACCGCCCAAACGGGCAAGTCCCCCGGAGACGCCATGATCGCCCAGCATATCGGCGTCAGCATCGACAAGCTGCGCAGCGACTATGTGACCGCGGACGCGATCCGGTTCGATTCGATCGACGAGGTCTATGCCGACGACATGCCGTGGTTCGCCGACGACACCCCCGACGCGTTCGAACAGCTCGCCGACAGCGACCTGCGCGACACGCTGATCGCCGCGATCACCGCACTGCCCGAGCGCGAGGCGCAGGTGATCCAGCTCTATTATGTCGAGGAAATGAACCTCGAGGAAATCGGCGCGGTCTTCGACATCGGCGCCGCCCGCGTCTGCCAGATCAAGGCGTCCGCGCACGCGAAACTGAAACGCGCGCTCGCCCGCAAGGTCTGACCTACCCATCATCCTCCCCCTGGCGGGGGAGGATAGAGCGTATGAACGTTGCGGATGATGTGTTGCCCGCGAATCATTCCGCTGCCGCGCGGATGCGCGCCGCCTCTCCGATCGCCATTGCGAAATAGCGCACGCCAACCCTCGCGCGAGCCGACCCGCCGCCATCCCAACGCACAAAACCCCGGCGGCCATGAGGCCACCGGGGTCCATTGCGCCCCGTTACTGGGGGGCGATCCGACTGGCGCCGACACCCATAAGGGGGGCGGTGCCGGCGCCGGGATCGGATTACTGAAGCAGCTTCAGAACGCCCTGCTGGCTCTGGTTCGCCTGGCTCAGCATCGCGGTCGACGCCTGGCTCAGGATCTGTGCCTTGGCGAGCGCCTGCGTCTCGGCCGAGAAGTCAGCGTCCTCGATACGGCTGCGAGCGTCCGACAGGTTGGTCACGTTCGACGTCGTATTGTTCACCGACGACTGCAACTGGCTCTGCGCGGCACCAAGGCCGGCGCGAACCGAGTTAAGCGTCTTCAGATTACCGTCGAGTACAGTCAGGGCCGCATTTGCCTTGGTGCCGTCCGCGTCGGAGATGTCGACCGTCAGCGTTGCAAAGTCCGTCAGGTCGTCGACGACGAGGTTGACGGTGTCAGCCGCGTTTGCTCCGGTCTGGATCTTGGTCGTCGCGCCAGCGCCAGCCGTACCGAACAATGCGACACCGTTAAACTTCGTATCGGTCACGATTTTGCCGACCTGCGTGGTCAGGTTGTCGACTTCGATCTGCATGTTTGTACGGTCGTCTGCACTATACGTGCCCGAGGCAGCCTGGGTTGCTAATTCGCGGACGCGCTGGACCATGTTAGTGACTTCTGCGAGCGCGCCATCGGCGGTCTGCGCCATGGCGATACCGTCATTAGCGTTGCGGATGCCTTGGTTCATGCCCTTGATCTGCGAGGTCATTGACGTCGAAATCGCCATGCCAGCGGCGTCGTCCTTGGCCGAATTGATGCGCTTGCCGGTCGACAGACGCTCCATCGCCGTCGACAGCGCCGAATTGGCGGTGGTCGAAGCGTTGGCGGCGCGCAGCGAGGCTACGTTGGTCCCGATAACAGTCATGATTAAACTCCATTTTGCCGGCTACCCCGCCGCCCCCGTGGCGAAGGACCGAGCCGTCAGGATGGGTAACGGCCGGCCTGCGCCGGGCTTTAGGGAAAAAAATCCGCCCCTCGCGCACCGGCGTGGCGCGCTCCCGTACACGCGCGCGCGAACGCGCCCGGAAATAGTTTGCCGCGACGCGGCACGATTTAACCGCGCCTTTACCCTCAAGGCCGCATTCCCGAATCGTCACAGGGGGACTTCATGCGCTCGATCTTTCCATCCGCTGCCGTCACGGCGCGCAAATATGCGCTCGTCTCGTCCCTGCGTGCGCAGGGCTTCGGGATCGGATCGCTCGACACCGCACAGCCGGGCGCGAACGACCTGTTCCTCGTCGCCGAGGGCGAGGCCGTCGCCTACCCCGCGCGCACCGTCGTGATCGGTTCGGAAGGCCGCAGCGTCACCCCGTCGCGCAACGGCGCGCCCGCGCGGATCGGCTTTGCCGCCGAGGATACCGCGGTCGGCAACGGCTTTGCCCGCGCGCTGATCGGCGGGCCCGACATGCCGACCGCCGCCGACCCCGAATCGCTCGCACTGCTCGCACTGGCCGAGCGCGTTGCCGCTGCCGACATCACCGTGCTGATCAACGGCCCGACCGGCACCGGCAAGGAAGTGCTGGCCCGCGCGATCCACAATGGTTCGCCGCGCAAGGCCGGCCCGTTCATCGCGATCAACTGCGCCGCCCTCCCCGAGTCGATGCTCGAGGCGATGCTGTTCGGGCATCAGAAGGGTGCGTTCACCGGCGCGTCGTCGGGCGGCGAAGGCTTTTTCCGCGCCGCGAACGGCGGCACGATCCTGCTCGACGAGATTGCCGAGATGCCGCTGACGCTCCAAGCCAAGCTGCTCCGCGTTCTGCAGGAGCGCGAGGTCGTGCCGCTCGGCGCGACCGTGCCGCAGCCGATCGACGTCCGCGTCATCGCCTGCGCCAACCGCGACCTGCAGGGCGAGGTCGCCGCAGGCCGGTTCCGCGCCGATCTCTATTACCGGCTCGCGGTGTTCCCGCTGACCACCAAGTCGCTCGCCGAGCGGCCGCAGGATATCCCTGCGCTCGCCGCGACGATGATCCTGCGTCATGCCGGCAACCGCAACGTCATCCCCTGGCCGTCGCGCGCGGCGATCGAGGCGCTGATGCTGCACGACTGGCCGGGCAATGTCCGCGAGCTCGAGAACGTGATCCAGCGCGCGCTGCTGTTCTGCGGCGGCGACACGATCGAGGCGAGCCATATCCTGTTCGATCGCCCGGTGACGATGACCTTCGCTCCGCGCCCCGCGCCGGTCGTCGCGCCCATCGCCGAACCGCTCGTGCCCGTTGCCGAGACGCCCGCCGAACCGCAGACCGACACGTTGGGCACCATCGTCCAGATGAGCGAATTCGCCGCGATCCGCGAGACGCTGAAAGCATGCGGCGGCAGCCGGATCGAGACCGCGCGCCGGCTCGGCATCTCGGAACGCACGCTGCGCTACCGCCTCGCCAAGGCGCGCGAACAGGGTGAGGACTTCGCCCGGGTGATGTCGGCATGAGCGGCGTGAGCGGAATCGGCGGCGGCGCGATGAGCGTCGACCGCGTCATGGCGCTGCGCTCGCAGATCCTCGAGCGCAACCAGGCACTCGCGCGTGCCAGCCAGACCGCCCCGACCATCGCGCCGACCGAGACGAAACCCGTCAGCTTTGGCGACACGATGGAAACCGCGCTGAAGAGCGTGAACGAGGGCCAGACCCAGGCCGCCAAGCTTAGCGAAAGCTATGAGCGCGGCGAGACCGTCGACATCGCCAAAGTGATGCTCGCGCGCCAGCAGGCGTCGGTCGGGTTCGAGGCGACGCTGCAGGTCCGCAACAAACTCCTGTCCGCCTACAAGGACATCATGAGCATGCCGGTGTAATGATATGAGCACTGCCCTCATCCCCGCTTCGTCGGCCAATGGCCTCCCCGAGAAATTCGCCAACCCGCTCAAACAGATAGAGTCCGCCTTCGCGCAGCCCGCGGTACGCCGCTCGCTGCCGATGGTGCTGATGATCGGCCTGATCGCCGCCGCCGCGCTCGCGTGGATGACGCTGTCCTCGCCGACGCAGAAAACGCTGTTCAACAACCTGCCCGATGCCGACAAGGCCGCGGTCACCTCCGCGCTGACGACCGCAAACATCAAGAGCCGGATCGACGATTCGACGGGCTCACTGACGGTTGCCGAGGAGGATTATTCGCGCGCGCGGATGCTGCTCGCCGGCCAGGGCCTGCCCAAGGCGGCACCCGGTGGTTACGCGATCCTCGACCAGCTGCCGATGGGCGTCAGCCGCGCGGTGGAAGGCGAACGCCTGCGCCAGGCGCGCGAATCCGAACTCGCCCGGTCGATCGAGGAAATCGACGCGGTCGCCGACGCGCGCGTGCATCTCGCGACGCCCGAAGCCTCGGTGTTCGTCCGCGACAATGCCGCGCCCTCGGCCTCGGTGATCCTGAAGCTGCAGGGCGGCCGGTCGCTCAGCGACGCACAGGTCGCCTCGATCATCAACCTCGTCGCGTCGTCGGTACCGGGCATGAAGCCCGATTCGGTGACGATCGTCGACCAGATGGGCGCGCTGCTGACCAAGCCCGGCGGCGTCGACGGCGTCGGTGCGGCGGGCGACAAGCGGATCGAGATCCAGCGTCGCGTCGAGGACAAGTACCGCACCCAGCTGATTCAGCTGCTGACCCCGCTGGTGGGGGCCGGCAACTTCACCGCCGAGGTCCAGGCCGACGTCAATCTCGACGAGACCCAGGCGACGCGCGAAAGCTATGACAAGCAGGGCGTTCTGCGCGCCGAGACGGGCAACTGGACCGGCAACCAGAAGGACGGCGCGGCGACACCGGGCGGCATCCCCGGCGCGCTCAGCAACACGCCGCCCGCCGCCAGCACGCTCCAGGCACCGCAGCCCGCGACCGGCAATCCCGGCATGCCGCAGCCCGTCGCCGGTGGCCCCGCCCCCGACGCAATGAAGCAGTCCGACCAGTATCAGCGCGCCTATGACCTGGGCCGCGAAGTGTCGGTGACCCGCGCCACCCCGGGCAGCGTCAAGCGCCTGTCGGTCGCGGTACTGCTCCGCGATCCCGACAAGACGCGCCGCACCGCGATGGAGATCAACCAGATCACCGACCTCGTAAAAAGCGCGGTCGGCTTCGACCAGACGCGCAACGACAATGTGACGGTGATCAGCCGCAAGTTCGCCGGCGCCGATGCCGCCGCCGATACCGGTCCCGCCTGGTACGACAATGCGTGGCTGCCGGTGCTGGCGCGCAACGGAACCGCGATCGTCATCGCGCTGCTCGTCCTGCTGCTCGGTGTTCGCCCGATCGCCAAGGCGCTGATGAAGAAGCGCGAGGACGCGACGCCGCGGCCCGCCTTCGGCCAGACGATCGAGGGTGCCGAGGGCGAGGATGCCGAGGCCCTGACCGGTCCGGTCGTCGTCCCCCCGGTCAGCCTCGACCAGCTCGAAAGTTCGCGCGGCTATGACGAGCGGGTCGGCGCGGTCCGCGGCTTCACCCGCGACAATCCGACCCGCGCCGCGCTCGCCGTGCGCGACATGATCAAGGCGGACGCACGCTGATGGAGGGCTTGCGCACCTATACCGGCGTGGAGCGTGCCGCCGTGCTGATGATGCTGGTGGGCGAGGACGAAGCCGCCGCGATCCTGCAGAAGCTCGACCCGGAGGAGGTCCGTCAACTTGGCGCGGCGATGTTCAAGGTCGCCGATGTCTCCGAGCAGGAGGTCGAGACGGTGCTCGACGATTTCGTCGACCGCGCACGCGAGCGCACGACGATCGGCTTCGACCCTCGTCCCAAGATCGAGGCGGTGATGAACCGCGCGCTCGGCCGCGAAAAGGCCGAGAGCGTCCTCGCACGGATCACCCCGGCCGAGGCGGCATGCGAACTCGAACTGCTCGACTGGCTCGATGCGAGCGAGATCGCCGCGATGATCGAGAAGGAGCATCCGCAGATCGCCGCGGTGCTGATCGCCAATCTCGACGCGTCAGTCGGCGGCCAAGTGCTCGAACTGATGCCCGATGCGGTCCAGCCCGATATCCTCCACCGCATCGCCCGGCTCGGGCCGATCACGCCCGAGGCAGTCGACACGCTGCGCACGTTGCTCGCCAATCGCACCGGCGCCGGATCGACCGGCCAGGGCGTGACGCTGGGCGGCACGCGCGAGGCAGCCAAGATCCTGTCCGGCGCGCGCAAGGCGACCGAGCAGCGCGTCATGCCCAAATTGTTCAAAATCGACCGCGACGTCGCCAAGGCGATCGAGGAGGCGATGTTCGTGTTCGACAACCTGCTCGAGCTCGACGACAAGAATCTGGGCACGCTGATCCGCAACGTCGATGGCGAGATCCTCACCAAGGCGCTCAAGGGCGTCGACGAGGCGGTGCGCAACCGCTTCCTCGGCTGCATGTCGGCGCGCGCCGCCGACGGCATTCGCGACGAGATGGAGTCGCGCGGACCGATGCGGCTCGCCGAGGTGCTCGAGGCGCAGAAGGCGATGATCGCGACCGCACGCGGGCTCGCCAAGGACGGCACGATCATGATGGGCGGAGGCGAGGACGATTATGTCTAAGTTTGTCGGGGCATCCGGTTTCGTCGCGGGTTTCGCCGCGCGCCACGACACCGCGGCGCAGCTGCTTGCGCACGCCTTCGCGCCGCCGATGGGGTTCGCGGCGGCCGATATCCGCGATCGTGTCGCCGCCGCGCCGCGCCGGGCGACCGGGTTCGCGCCGCAGGGCGCCGCACCCACACCGACGCCCACCCCGAGCGCACCGGCCACTGGGCCAAAGCATTTCAGTCCTGCCGACAAGGACAGCAATCCGACCGAGGGCTGGGATCCGCTCGACCCCGCCAGCGAGACCGAGAGTTTTCTCAATCCGCTCGCCGCCGCGCATGCCGCGGGCTATGCCGAGGGCCTCGCCGCCGCAGCCGCGGTGGCACAGGGGAATGCCGCGCGCGACCAGGCGCTGCTCGCCTCGCTCGCCGCCGCGCTCGCCACCGACCGGCTCGACCGCGACCGGGTCGCGACGCAGCTTCGTCAGACCGTCCTGCTGCTGGTCGGCAAGCTGGTCGGCGAGATCGGCATCTCGCCCGATCTGCTCGCCGGACGGATCGAATCCGCGACCGAACTGCTCGCCGATTCCGCCGAGGCCGCGTTGCTGCGCCTGCATCCCGACGACGTCGCGCTGATCGAAGGCACGCTGCCCAAGTCGATCTTTGCCGCCGGCGACCCCAATGTCGCCCGCGGCAGCTTCGTGCTCGAAAGCGCGTCGACGATCGTCGAGGACGGCCCTGCCATGTGGCTCGACCAGCTCGCCAGCGCGATCGATCGCGTCGCGGTGCCCGCGAAAGCCGCCTGAGTGCTGAACCGCTTCACCGCCGATTATCTCGAAACGCTCGCCAACGCCGATTTCGTCGCGGCCCCCAGGGTGTCGGGCCGGCTCGCCTCGTTCGACGGCCTCCTGATGGAGGCGGTCGGGCTGACCCTGCCCGTCGGCACCGTGTGCAAGGTCGGTGAGGGCAGCGCGAGCGTCGAGGCGGAGGTGATCGGCTTTCGCAACGGGCGCACGCTGATGATGAATCTCGGCGGTCCCGCTGCGCTCCTGCCGCGTGCGCCGGTCAAGCCGATCGGTCCTCCGGGAGAGGCCGAGGTCGGCGCCGCACTGCTCGGTCGCGTCGTCGACGGCGCGGGCAAGCCGATCGACGGCCTCGGTCCGATCCGCGGGGCCGGCCGCTGGCCGCTCGCGGGCAAGCTCCAGTCGCCACTCGACCGTGGCCGCGTGCTTCAGCCGATGGACGTGGGCGTACGCGCGATCAACGGCCTGCTGACGATCGGCCAGGGTCAGCGCGTCGGCATCATGGCGGGGTCGGGCGTCGGCAAGTCGGTGCTGCTCGGCATGATCGTCCGCGCCGCACAGGCCGACGTGATCGTCATCGGGCTGATCGGCGAACGCAGCCGCGAGGTCGCCGACTTTCTCGAGACCAAGGTCGCCGGTGCCGCCCGCGCGCGCTCGGTCGTCGTCGCGGTGCCCGCCAACCACTCGCCCGTCCTCCGCATCCGCGGCGCGCTGCGCGCCACCGCGATCGCCGAAGGGTTTCGCGACGAGGGCAAGAAGGTCCTGCTGATCATGGATTCGCTGACCCGCGTCGCGCATGCCGGCCGCGAGATCGGCCTCGCGCTCGGCGAACCCGCCTCCGCACGGGGCTATCCGCCATCCGCCATCGCGATGCTGCCGAACCTGATCGAGCGCGCTGGCGTCGACGTCCACACCGGCGGGTCGATCACCGCGATCTATACCGTGCTGGCGGACGGCGATGACGGCAACGACCCGGTCGTCGATTCGGCGCGCTCGATCCTCGACGGGCATATCGTGCTGAGCCGCCAGCTGGCCGAGCGCGGCGTCTATCCGGCGATCGACATCGGCCCCTCGGTCAGCCGCGTGATGACCGACATCGCCGACGCGCCGCATGTCAGGGCCGCGCGTGTGCTGCGCCGCAATCTGGCGACCTATGAGGAGAATCGCGACCTCGTGCTGATGGGCGCCTATCGTGCGGGTGCCGACCCGGCGATCGACAATGCGATCGCCTGCCACGGTGCGATCATGGAGTATATCCGCCAGGATTCGGACGAGAAGGTGTCGCTGGGCGATGCCGTTGCCGAGCTGGTCGGTGTCTTCGGTGGCTGACGCCCGCGCCAAGACGCTGGCACGGATCCACCGCGTCCGGACCTTGCAGCTCGGCCTGACCCGCGCCGACGAAGCCCGCGCGCACGACAAGGCCGCCAGCGAACAGGCGCTGTCCACCCGGATTTCCGGCCTGGCCGCCGCCGTCGCTCCCGTGGAACAGACGGCGGTCGCGGTCTCGCTGGGGGCGTCGGCGCATTACCGCGAACGCCTGCAACAGTCCGCCGACGCCGCGGTCGAGCGCGTCCGGTCGGCGGAATATCAGGTCGCGCGTGCCACCGATGCGACCCGCGCCGCTCAGCGCGACCAGAGCGCGGTCGAAAAACTCATCGCGCGTGCGCAGGCCGATGCAGTCATCCGTGAGCTGCGCGCGCTCGAGGAGGCACCGGCCTTCAGGAAAATCCGGCACGATCCTTGCTGAGTACGGGCTGACACCGCCCTATTCGAGAGATTGCATGATCCTGCCCGCGCTCGCCTCCCCTCCTGGCCTCGCCCTTACGGCCGCGCCACGCGTGGCGGGCGGTGAGTCCGCGGGTGATTTCGGCGGCACGCTGGCTGCGCTGCTCGACACCGGGCCGGTGGCCGACGTCGCACCGGCCGATATCACCGCCCGGCAACCGTCAGTCATCGGCGGCAAGCCCTTGCCGGATGCCGCCGCTCCGGCCGAAACACTGCCGTTCTGGTCGCCGGGTGTCGCCTTTGTCCAAGTGCCGTTCGCGGCAACAGCGGACATTAAAGCCGAGGTACCGGCGGCCGTAGCGGCGGCCGCGCTCACGCCCGTCGCATTGGGCACGTCCGCGCTCACGTTGGTGAAATCGCCGCTTGCGTCGTCGCTGGTCGGCGGGGGCGGCGAGGTGCCGATCGAAGGCCCGGACCCGACACCGGTCGAAAACCGGCTTCCGCCGCCGCCGGAGCGCGTCATCCGGATCGGCCTGCGCGGCGCCGAACGTCCGACCACGGCGAAACGTCCGCGCGATTCCGACGCCACCGACGACACACCGACAGAATACGCGACGATCCCGGGGGCAGCCCCGACCGCCGTGCCGGTCGTGACCGATGCCCCCCAAGCCCTGCCGCCCGCCGCACCGCAGGCGACGCTGCCCGAAGCTGGTATCGGCACGGCAACGTTGGCGGGAGACGCGTTCGCCAGGTCGAACATGCCCGGCGCGCGACAGGCTCCCCCTCTCTCGACGGTGCCAGAGCCGCTACCCGCCGCTGCGTTTGCGCGCGACGCCGGAAGGAAGCCTCCTGCCCTTCAGTCCGGGATCGCCACGCCAGCGACGGCGGATACGCCCGCCGTTGATGAGACGCCAAGCAGCAGCTCCCCGCCGACGCCTTCCGGCGCACGCCCGGCATTTGCCGCGGCTTCCGATTTCCAGGTCGCCGCCGCGATCCTGTCGGGCAACCGCCCGGTCGCGCTTCCCGACACCCCCAGCCTGCCAGCAGGGGAAGCGTTGCCGCCGGCCGCCGCTTTCAATGGCACGGTCATGCCCTCGCCAGCGCCGGGCACGCCGGCTCAGGCTCCGGCACTACCGCCCGCAGTTGCCGCAGACTCCGCCAGCACTGAAACACCGCCACCGCGATGGTCGTCACGCGACGGCGCACCACCCGTGACCCTCGTCGTGCAGCAGCCGCCCGCCGCCGCCACACAGCCGCAACCCGGCACCGTTGCCTCCGCCGCGCAGGTCTTCGGCGCCGCGATCCAGGCGGCGGCGCAGCGCCGTGACGAGCCCCGCCTACGGGACGACACGACGCTGCTCGCCCCGCTCACCGCCGCCGGCACCGTTCACGCGCTCGCCCCGACCACGGACGCACAAGCGCCGCTCGACATGCGCCAGGACCGCTGGCCAGCTGCGATGATTGAGCGAATCGACATCCTGCGCGATGCGGCCAACGCGACCGATACGCGGATCCGCCTGATCCCCGATGCGCTCGGCACGATCGACGTCTCGGTCCGCAAGTACGGTGATACGCTGCATGTGCATTTCGCCGCCGAACAGGCCGCCACGCGCAGCCTGTTGCAGGAAGCGCAGCCGCGGCTGGCCGAACTCGCCGATGCCCGCGGGCTGAAGCTGTCGCAGGGCAACGTCGATACCGGAGGCGGCCAGCAGCAGCAGCAGCAGCGCGCTGCGACGCCGCACCAGCCTTCGGCGCCTGCGCGCGCCCGCGCCGGAATCGCGACCGCCGCCGATACCGATCCCACCGACACCCGACTCGCCTGACCCGAAGGACTGCGTAGATGAGCGACAAGAGCGAAGCCCCCATGCCCAAGAAGAAGGGGAAGATGGGCAAGATGATTATCGGCGGCGTAGCGCTGCTCGTCCTGGTGGGCGGCGGCGTCGGGGCTGGCGTCTATGCCTCGAGCGCGGGGCTGATCGGCGGCGGCCATGCCGCGGCCGATGACGGCAAGCCCAAGCTCATTCCGAAAAGCGAGCAGAAGTCCGCCGGGGCCGAAGGGGACGGCGAAGGCGGCGGACATGGCGGCGGCGAGGATGCCGCACCCGAGAATCACGGCATGGCGCCGCCTGCGGGCGAGGGCGGCGACCGCTATGCGTCGACCTATTATGCGCTGGAGAAGGAATTTACCGCCAACCTCCAGGACAGCGCGCATTTCATCCAGGTCGGCGTCGCCGTCTCGACGCCCTATGACAACAGCGTCATCGACCATCTCAAGACCAACGAGATCGCGGTCCGCTCCGCGATCCTGATGGCGCTCGGCGAGGCGACCGAAGACGAGGTGTTTACCGCGCAAGGCAAGCGCAAATTGCAGGGCGAACTGGCCAAGGCCATCAACGCTACGCTCAAGCAGAAGGAAGGTTTCGGGGGGATCGGTAACGTTTACTTTACCAGTTTCGTCGTTCAGTGAGGCATGGTTAACGCCCCCCCAGACACGACGATGCGCGAGCGGCGCGAGCGCGATCGTCCCCAGGCGGCCCATTCGGGCATGCTGGGGTCGGCCAAGCTCAATCCCTTCGGCGACCTGCACACGCTGCAGCATCTGTCCGCCCGGTTCGCGCGGACGCTGCGCGGCGTGTTCGAGCCGATGCTGCGCCAGGAAGTGCGCAGCTGGGCCGAGCCGCTCGTCGTCCAGCGCTTTGCCGATTACCGGGCGGAGCGCGGCGACGGGCTGATCGCCTGGCTGCCGATGGTGATGACGCCGGGCGCCGCGCAGGCGCTGTGCGTGATGGACGGGCGGTTCATCCTCGAGCTGCTCGACCTGTTCTTCGGCGGGACGGGCGCGGTGCCACCGGTGCTGCCAGCCGAATTCTCGCCCGCGGGCGAAGCGATGATCGCGCGGATCGGCCAGCTGATCGCGACCCCGCTCAAGACCGCGTGGGAGCCGATGGCACGGTTCGAGTTCCAGCCGACCCGTGTCGAGGTGAACCCGGCGATGATCGCCGAGCTCGACGGCGAGGATGCGATGATCGTCACCCGCTTCGGGCTGGCGACGGGGGCGGGCAAGCCGGTCTTTCTCGACCTCGTCTACCCGGTCACCGCACTCAAGCCGCACGCCCCGTCGCTCACCACCAAGGTGCTCGGCAAGACCGCCGAGCCCGATCCGGCCTGGCGCAACGAGCTGACGCGCGCGGCGATGAACATCCGCTTCCCGATCCGCTCGGTGCTCGCCGAACCCGTCGTGTCGCTGCAGATGCTGATGGACCTGAAACCCGGCGACGTGATCCCGATCACGATCTCGGGCGACGTCCCCGTGATGGTCGGCAACGACCGGCTCGGCTGCGGTACGGTCGGCACGTCCAACGGCTTCGCCGCCATCCAGCTCACCTCCATTACCCGTATCGACGAAGGATTCGCAGCATGACCGACATGGCCGGTACTTTTCCGGTCGACGCCGCCGTGGCCGCCAATTTCAGGCTGCTGCAGGACGTCGACGTCAAGCTGACCGTCGAGATCGGCTCGACCAGCCTCACGCTGCGCGAACTGCTCGCGCTGAGCGAGAGCAGCGTGATCGAGCTCGACCGCCAGGCCAACGAGCTGCTCGACGTGTTCGTCAACGGCACGCTGATCGGTCGTGGCGAGGTCGTCACCGTCGGGGAGCGGTTCGGGGTGCGGATGACCGAGCTGGTCAGCCCCGACAAGTCGCTCGCGGCGCGCGGCTGATCCGATGCTCTGGTCCTATATCCTGAAACTCGTCATCCTGCTGCCGCTCGTCTGCGGGCTGATGGTCGGCTGTCTGCTGCTGTGGCGCAAGTTTGAGAGCCGGATGCCCGGCAAGCCCACGTCGCGGCTGATCGGCGTCAAGGAAACGATGATGATCTCGCCGGGCCTGCGCCTCGCGGTGATCGATTTCGAGGGCCGGCGGCTGCTCGTCTCGGTCGGTCGCGGCGGCGTGCACCTGATCGACAAGGTCGACGCATGAGCCTGATCGTTACGCGCAAGGGGTCGGGCCCGGCGCTGATTACCGCTGTAGAGGCCAGGACGCAGTCGCGTGGCGCTGCGTGGCTGTGGGTCGGCCTCGCGCTGCTGGTCGCCCTGTTCCTCGCCATGCCCGCCTTCGCGCAGGCCGTCCCCGCCCCTGCCAGCCCCGCGGTCGGCGACGCGGTCGACCGCGCGCTCGGCCAGCTCGGCGGCCAGGCGGCGGGCAATACCGGGCAGAGCGGCTCGCTGTCGCTGTCGCTGCAGGTCCTCATCATCATGGGGCTGCTCACGGTCCTACCGGGCATCCTGCTGATGATGACCAGCTTCACGCGGATCATCATCGTGCTCGCGATCCTGCGCCAGGCGCTCGGTTTGCAGCAGACGCCGCCCAACCAAGTGCTGCTCGGCCTATCGCTGTTCCTCAGCTTCTTCATCATGGCGCCGACGATCACCCAGATCAACACGACCGCGATCCAGCCCTATGCCGCGGGCCAGCTCGCCGGCACGCAGATGATCACCACCGCGGGCGTCCCGCTCCACGCGTTCATGGTCAAGCAGACGCGGATCAAGGACGTCACGATGTTTGCCGAAATGGCGAAGTCGGGCCCCTATGCGTCGCCGCGCGACATCCCCTTCTCGGTGCTCCTCCCGGCGTTCGTCACCAGCGAGCTCAAGACCGCGTTCCAGATCGGCTTCCTGATCTTCCTGCCGTTCATCGTCATCGATCTCGTCGTCGCGACCGTGCTGATGTCGCTCGGCATGGCGATGCTGTCACCGACGATCATCTCGATGCCGTTCAAGCTGCTGCTGTTCGTGCTCGTCGACGGCTGGGCGCTGACAATGGGCAGCCTCGCCAACTCGTTCGCGACCTGACGAGATGGATGCGCCCACCCTCCCGTTCGTGCTGAGCGCAGTCGAAGCACATGAGTCCCAGGCCCTTCGACGTCCCCCCGAACGCCTGCCTTGCAGGCAGTCGATGGGCTCAGGGCGAACGGAAGCATTATAAGCCATGGACGCGCAATATTTCCTGACCATCGCCAACCAGACGATGTGGGTGCTGGCGCTCGCCAGCGCGCCGATCCTGATCCCGGCGCTGCTGGCGGGGCTGATCCTCGGCATGATCCAGGCGGCGACGTCGATCAACGAACAGACGCTGTCGTTCGTGCCGAAGCTGCTCGTCGTCGCGGTATCGATCATGATCTTCGGCAGCCTGATCCTCGGGCTGCTGAGCGACTTCACCGTCAGCATCTTCGAACGCATCCCCGATCTGGTGAAATAGGCAGGTGCTCGGCTTCGGCCTCTCAATCGAGCCGCAGCTCTGGGCACTGATCTTCGTCATGGTGCGGATCGGCGCGACGTTCATCGCCGCGCCGGTGTTCGGCAACGTGTCGGTGCCCGTCACGGTGCGCGTCACGCTGTCGGGCGCGATCGGTTTCCTCGTGCTCGCCGCGCACCCGGTCCAGCCGCCACAGCAGATCTTCGCGACGGCGACCGTGCTCGCGGTCGCCGCTGAGGCGCTGGTCGGGCTCGCGCTCGGCTTCGTGCTGCAGATCGCGTTCGCCGCGCCGGTGATCGCCGCCGAGATCATCGGCGGGTCGATGGGCCTCGGCTTCGCCTCGTCGGTCGATCCGCAGAACGGCCGGTCGAGCCCCGCGCTCGGCCAGTTCTTCTCGATCATGCTGACCTTGCTGTTCCTGTCGATGGACGGCCACCTCGTGCTCGTCGAGATGCTCGTCAAAAGCTATGATGTGATGCCGCCCGGCGCTGCATGGCTCGGCGTCGACCGGTTGCGCGGCATCGCGTTCTTCGGCGGCTATGCGTTTCTCGCCGGGCTGCTGCTCGCGCTGCCGGTCGGCTTCCTGCTGCTGTGCCTCAACATCGTCGTCGGCATGATCAGCCGCGCAGCACCCGCGCTCAACCTTTTCTCGGTCGGCCTGCCCGCGAGCCTCGCGGTCGGCGTCGTCGCGCTCGCGGCCGGCTTCCCGGCGATGGGCGACTATATGGTCGTGATTATCCACGAAGGCCTCGAAGCCACACAGAGCCTGGTGCTCGGCTGATGGCGGACGAATTCGGCGAAAAGACAGAAGCCCCGACCGACAAGCGCAAGAAGGATGCGGTCGAGAAGGGCGACATCCTCCGCTCGCGCGACTTCGCGACCGCGCTCAGCATGCTCGCGGGCGTCGCCTGGTTGATCTATGCCGGCCCCTCGCTGATCGCCGCGTGCAAGGCGGTGATGGCGTCGAGCTTCCAGTTCGGGCGCGCGGACGTCGAGGATTTCTCGCCCTGGCGCCCGCTCCAGGAAGCGGGGTGGAAGCTTGCGCCCTCGCTCGTCACCCTGTTCGTGGTCAGCCTGGTCGCCGCAGTGCTCAGCCAGGCGGGGCTCGGCTCGCTCGGCTTCAACGGCAAGCTGCTCGCGCCCAAGTTCACCCGCATCAACCCCGCCTCGGGTCTCAAGCGGATCTTCGGCCCGACCGGCTGGATCGAGCTCGGCAAGTCGCTGCTGAAGGTCGCGCTGCTCGGCACGATCGGCGGCTGGATGCTGTGGCAGGCATCGCACACGACGATGGGGCTCGCTTCGTCCGCCGATCTCAACCAGGCGCTGACGACGCTCGGCGGGACCTTCTCGTCGATCCTGATCGCGATGGCATTCGGGCTCGTCGCGATCGCCGGGATCGACGTGCCGATCCAGATCATCCGCCGCCTCGGCAAGATGCGCATGTCGAAACAGGAGGTGAAGGACGAGCACAAGGACAATGAGGGCAATGCCGAGGCCAAGGGTCAGCAGCGTGCCAAGATGCGCGCGATGGCCAGCGGAAATATGCGCAAGGCGGTCGGCGAGGCGCACGTCATCCTGACCAACCCGACGCATTTCGCGGTCGCGCTGCGCTATGATCGCGGCAAGGACCAGGTGCCCGTCGTCGTCGCCAAGGGCCGCGGCGCGACCGCGCTGGCGATCCGCGAACTCGCCGCGGAGACCCGCGTACCCGTGCTCGAATATCCGCTGCTCGCGCGCGCCGTCTATTATACGAGCAAGGAGAACCAGGAGGTTCGCGATGACCTGTACATGGCGATCGCGACCGTCCTCGCCTTCGTCTTCGGGCTGAACGCGGCGGCGGGCGGCACGCCGATGCCGCAGCCCGCGATCACCGTGCCGGTCGATGCGCGGTTCGACGAAAACGGCGTGAAACTTCCCTAAAGATCCGGCGGCCGCGGTCGTTATTCCATTCGAGCGCGCAAGGATTCCGGCATGGCAATTTCGACGACGAGCAGCACCGCGACGCCGACCCCGGCGGCCACGCCGACGCCGACCGCGGCGAGCGTGACGAAGAACGCGGCGCAGTCGCTGCTGACCTCGCTCAATGCCGGCTCGGGGATCGACACGGCAAGCCTGGTGCCCTCGCTGGTCGAGGCGCAGTTCGCGGCCAAGACCGCGCAGCTGACCGCCAAGTCGAAGACGATCACCACGCAGATCTCGGGGCTCGCAACGCTCAAGAGCGCGATCTCAGGCTTCTCGACCGCCTATGCCGCGCTGGTGAAGGGCGGCACGCTGACCAGCCAGCCGACCAGCTCCAACACCGCCGCGCTCGGCGTCAGCGCGCTGGCGGGCGCGAAGGTCTCGGGGCTGTCGTCGACCATCTCGGTCAACCAGCTCGCCGCCGCGCAGACCATCCGCACCACCGCCGCGGTCGCCGATCGCACCGCGGTGATCGGCTCGGGCAGCTTCACGCTCAACTTCGGCACCGCCACCTATGACGCGGCAGGCATCAAGATGACCGGCTTCACCGCAGGCGGTGGCACCGCGGTGACGATCGACGTCACCGACGCCAGCCTCGACGGGATCGCCGCGGCGATCAACGCGAAGGGCGCAGGCATCACCGCCTCGGTCGTGACCGATTCGAACGGCAGCGCCTATCTGTCGATGAAGGGCGCGACCGGCGCGTCGCAGGCGTTCACGATGACGGCGACGACGGACACGAGCAGCAAGCTGGCCGCCTATAATGTCGGTCCCGGCGCGACCAACACCAGCGTCACTGCGGCTGCACAGAATGCCAAGCTGACCGTCGACGGGATCGCGGTCGAGCGCGCGAGCAACACGATCAACAACTTGGTGACGGGCGTCAAACTGCAGCTCAACGCGGTGTCGACCGGCCCGGTCACGCTGGGCAGCACGACGCCGACCAGCGCGCTGTCGCAGGCGGTATCCGACGTCGTCGAGACCTATAACCAGGTCATGGCGACGCTCACCGAGCAGACCGACCCGGTGACCGGCGTGCTGCGCGCGGACCCGGCGGCAAAGACGCTGTTGTCGTCGCTCAAGGCGCTGACGCTGGCGCCGCTGTCGGGCGACACCGGTGGCGGCAGCCCGACGACGCTCGCGCAGATCGGCGTCGCGACCAATCGTGACGGCACGTTGCGCGTCGATGCCGCCGCGCTGTCGAACGCGATGTTGACCAATTCGACCGCGATCGAGACGATGCTGAACGGCTCGGCGGACGGCAAGACCGGGCTTGGCGCGGTGCTGAACGCGATCACGACCAGCGCGACCAACACGACGGTCGGGCTCGGCGCCTCGCAGACGCGCTACACCGCGGCACAGTCCGCGATCGCCGATGCCGAGGCCAAGATCGCGGATCAGTCCGCGGCGATGACCACCCGCCTGACGCAGCAATTCTCGAGCATGAATTCGCGCGTGTCGTCGTACAAGTCGATCCAGAGCTTCCTCACCAACCAGATCGCCGCCTGGAACAAGAGCGACTCGTGATGTACGCAACCACCCTCACGCGCGACCCGTTCGCCACCTATCGCCAGATCGACGCGGTCGGTCGGACCACGACCGACGGCCCGGGCCTCGTCCAGCTGCTCTACAAGGAACTCGTCGCGGCGCTGCGTGCCGCCGCCTGGGCCTCCGACAACCGCCAATATGCGACCAAGAGCGACCGCGTGACCCGCGCGACCGCGATCCTGTTCGCGCTCGAGGCGGGGCTCGATTTCGACCGCGGCGGCGCGGTGTCGGAAACGCTCGCGCGGCTCTATGCAGGCGCGCGCCGGACGATCGTCGATGCCTCGGTCGGCCAGGACGGCTCGGTCTTCCGCACCACCGCGGACACGCTCGACGAGATCGCTCAGGCCTGGCGCACCGCCAGCGCGGCCTGAGCCGCTACCGTTCGAACCAGTGCCGCTGGACGAAGTAGATCACGATACCCAGCGCGATCACCAGGCAGCCGCCCGCGATCGCATCGAACGCCCAGGGCTCCTCGGCAAAGGGCAGCCCCTTCACGTTCATCCCGTACAGCCCGGTCAGGAACGTCAGCGGCAGGAACACCATCGCCGCGACCGAGATGATCAGCGATCGATTGTCGATCTGTTCCGCGCGCAGGTCGGTCAGCGCCTCGTGCGTCAGCGCGGATCGCTCGCGGATCGATTCGAGCTCCTCGGCCATCCGCGCCGCGCGGTCCGCCGCCGCCGCCAGATGCAGCCGGTCGTCGTCGCGCAGCCAGTCGCCGGGCAGCGCGGCCAGTTTCTCGAGCGCGGCACGCTGCGGATTGAGAAACCGGCGATAGCTGATCGCCGCCACGCGGACCTCGCTGACGGTGCGGCGCAACGCGAAGACATGCTTGGCGTCGAGCCGCTCCTCGCAATCGTCGAGCTCGTCGCCGAGCGCCGCCACCTCGGGGTCGAGATCGGTGGTGATCGCGGTTGCGAACGCGGTGATCAGGTCGCCGGGATCGCGCACCCGCCCCGCCTCGACTTCCTTCTCGACCAGCGGAATCGCGATCAGCGGCTTGCGCGTCAGCGAATAGACGCGTCCCTTGACCACCCAGATGCGCAGCGACGCGAGCAGGTCGGACGAATCCATCTCCTCGTTCGTCCGCCCGCGCAGGTTGAGGAACGCCCCCTCGCCGACCGCCTCGCAACGCGGCCGCGTCTCGGTCGCGGTCAGTGCGTCGATCACATAGGATTCGAGCCCGGCCTCGTTGCGAAGCCAGGCCTGCGCCTCGTCCTCGGTGGTCGACAGATGGACCCAGACCAGGTCACCGCTCGCGGCGGGCGCCGCCTCGACCGCGAGCCGCGACGCGACTCCGTCAGCGACCTTGAACCCGAACCCGCTCACGCGCGCATCGCCACATCGACGACCAGCCCCGAACCCTGCGCATCAGGCGGCGCATCGCACGGGATCCGGGCGGCATCCGCGCGCGCGCGATCGAGGATCGCCGGCGGCACGTCGCTGCGGTGATAGACGCGGTCCGCGCTGGCGAGCGCCCGCGCCTGTCGCAATGTCAGATCATCGGGATCACGCGATGCGAGTGTCATCCGGACGATCGTCCCGTCCTGTACCGATCCCCCTGCCAGCCAGCCGGCCACGTCGCGCGACGATCCGAGCGGATCGAGCACGCCCCCCGGCGCGAGCGCATCGGCCAGCGCACGCCGTCTGGCGCCGCTATTGGGGAAGCGCGTGCGCATCGCCCCGCGTGCGCGCTGCAGTGCGCTTGCCAGCCCGCCCAGATCCGCCGGCACCAGCGCCTCGAGCTGCTGCCGCAGTGCCGCCGCCAGCCCGGCCGACGCGCCGCCGGTCCCGATCGCGATCAGCACCGGCTCGCGGTCGACGATCGCGGGCAGCGTGAAGTCGCAATGCTCGGACCGGTCGACCGCGTTGACGAGCACACCGCGCGCCTTCAGCCGCGCGACCGCCGCGAGCGCCTCCGCCTCGTCGTCGATCGCGACGATCGCCAGCGCGGCCATGGCGGCCTCATCGGTGACGACGTGAGCGCCGGCGCGGTCGAGCAGCCGGCGTTTCGCGTCCGCCGCCTCGCCCTCGCCCAGCAGGATGACCGGGCGGCCCGCCAGCCGCACGAACAGCGGCAGGCTGTGCAGGCTCACCGCTTGAGCCATTCGGGCACGCGCTCGGCCGCCAGAATCGTCTCGGGCTCGATCCGGTCGGCGACCACCGCGAACCGGTCGCCATCGACCAGCACCTCGGGCACCAGGGCGCGGCTGTTATAGGTCGACGCCATCGTCGCGCCGTACGCGCCTGCGGTGCGGAACACGCCCAGATCGCCCGACTTCACGACGTCGATGTCGCGCCCCATCGCGAAGGTGTCGCCGGTCTCGCAGACCGGCCCGGCGATGTTCGCGGTCATCCGCTCGCCGCCCGGCTCCACCGCGACGAAGTCGTGATAGGCGTCGTACATCGCGACACGCGCGAGGTCGTTCATCGCCGCATCGACGATCACATAGGGGTTGGTCACGCCGGGCTTCACCCAGATGACCTTGGTCAGCAGAACGCCGGCGTTCCCTGCGATCACGCGCCCCGGCTCGAACATCAGCTCGACGTCCCAGCCCGCGGTCGCACGCGCGACCATCGCGCCATAGTCGGCCGGGCTCGGCAGCACGTCGTCGGGCTTGTAGGGCACGCCGAGACCACCGCCCAGATCGACCCGGCTGATGACGTGCCCCGCCGCGCGCAGTTCTGCGACGAGTTCGCCGATCCGCGCATAGGCCGCCTCGAGCGGGGCGAGATCGGCGAGCTGGCTGCCGATATGGATCGCCACCCCGCGCAGGTCGAGCCCCTCATGCTTCGACAACCGGTCGAACATCGCCGGCGCCTGGTCGATCGGCACGCCGAACTTGTTCTCCTTGCGCCCGGTCGAGATCTTGGCGTGCGTGCCCGCATCGACATCGGGGTTCACGCGCAGCACCGCCGGTGCACGAATGCCGCGATCGCGGGCGAGTGCGGCGAGCACCTCGCCCTCTTCCTCGAGCTCGAGGTTGAACTGGCCGATCCCGGCATCAAGCGCGCGGGCGAGCTCGTCGCGGGTCTTGCCGACGCCCGAAAACACGATGTCCGACGCGGGGATACCCGCCGCCAGCGCGCGCGCCATCTCGCCCGCCGACACCACGTCCGCGCCGTAGCCCTCATCGGCCAGGACGCGCAGCACCGCGACGTTCGGATTGGCCTTGATCGCATAGGCCAGATGCACACGCCCCGCGCCTTTCAGCGCTTCGCGGAACACCTGCGCGTGACGGCGGAACGTCGCGGTCGAATAGACATAGACGGGCGTCCCGACCGCCTCGGCGATCGCGGGAAGCGCGACGTCCTCGACATGAAGGACGCCGTCGCGATAGTGGAAATGGTCCATGCTGGCCTGTGATCAGTTGGAAGGCGGCAGGTTGAATTCGTCGCTCCGCCGCTCGCGCGAGCTGGTGAGCAATTCATCACTGCGTTCGGGGCGCTGCTGCGGCGTCGGTGTCAGCAGCGCGGTCGGCGTCGGTGTCGTCTTCGCCCCGTAAGGCGCGACCGGCAGCGATTTGCCGGGCGCGGGTTCGAGCCCGTCGGCCGCCCCGCAGGCGGTCAGCGACAGACCCGACAGGGTCAGCCCGGCAAGAAGGATCAGGCGTATCATTCGCTCGTCTCCCGTGCGGCGCGGATCGCGGCGCGTACATTGTCGGGCGCGGTGCCGCCGAAGCTGGTCCGGCTGGCGACCGACGCATCGACCGACAAGACGCCGTACACCCGGTCGTCGATCCGTGCGTCGATCGCTTTCAGATCCCCGATCGACAAAGCGTCGAGCGCGATGCCCAGATCCTCCGCGCGTTTCACCGCACGCCCGGTCACATGGTGCGCCTCGCGGAATGGCAGCCCCGCCTCGCGCACCAGCCAGTCGGCCAGATCGGTCGCGGTCGCAAACCCCGCCTCGGCCACCGCGCGCATCCGCTCGGTCCGGAACGTCGCGCTCTCGACCATCCCGGTCATCGCCGCGATAGACAGCGCGAGCAGGTCATGCGCCTCGAACACCGGCGGCTTGTCGTCCTGCATGTCCTTCGAATAGGCAAGCGGCAGGCCCTTCATCGTCACCATCAGCGCGGTCATGCACCCCATGATCCGCCCCGAATGCCCACGCACGAGCTCGGCGGCATCGGGATTGCGCTTCTGCGGCATGATCGAGCTGCCCGTCGACCACTGGTCGCTGAGCGCAACGAAGCCGAAGGGCTGCGACGCCCAGAGCACGAATTCCTCCGCCAGCCGCGACAGGTGCAACGCGCACTGGGTGGCCGCGACGAGGTAATCGAGCGCGAAATCGCGGTCGCTGACCCCGTCGAGCGAGTTGGTCATCGGCCCGTCGAAGCCGAGCGCATGCGCGGTCATCTCGCGGTCGATCGGAAAGCCCGTCCCCGCCAGCGCCGCCGAGCCGAGCGGCGAGCGGTTCATTCGCACGCGCGCATCCGCAAACCGGCTGACGTCGCGCGCGATCATCGCGTGATACGCCATCAGGTGATGGCCGAGCGTCACCGGCTGTGCCGATTGCAGGTGCGTGAACCCCGGCATCACGCTCGCGGCATGCTCCTCGGCCCGCACAAGCAACGCCGCCTGGAACCCGCCGAGCGCCGCGAGCACCTGATCGATCGCATCGCGGACCCAGAGCCGAAAGTCGGTCGCGACCTGATCGTTGCGCGACCGCGCGGTGTGCAGCCGCCCCGCGACCGGACCGATCGCCTCGGCCAGCCGCGCCTCGGTCTGCATATGGATATCCTCGAGGACGAGGTCCTCGGTGACGCCATGGGCGGCATAATGCGCCGCGACCCGGTCGAGTCCCGCGGCGATCGTCGCGGCGTCGTCGGGCGAGACGATACCCTGCGCGCCGAGCATCGCGACATGCGCCTTGGAGCCGGCGATGTCCTGCTTCCACAGTCGCTTGTCGAAGGGGATCGAGGCGTTTATCTCCCGCATGACCGCGGCCGGACCCTCGGCGAAGCGTCCACCCCACATCGCATTGGAGCCGTCCATGTCCTCCCCTTCTCTGCTCTCAAGGGCGTCGATCGTCTGTCTCCTGGGTAGCGCAATGCTGATTGCGGGCTGCGATAGGAAATCGCCGGCTCCGGAGCAAGCAAACGCGGCAGGTCCCGCCGCCGGCCCCGCTGCTGGCAACACCGCGACATCGGACGAAGTCGCCGCTGCGCCCGACGAAGCGACCGGCACCCCCGCCGCCCCGGTCGACAAGATCGACCGCAGCCACAAGGGCGAGACGGGGCCGACGACCAGCTTCACCGCCCCCGATGGAAAGTCCGTCACGCTCGCCAGCTTCAAGGGCAAGCCGCTGCTGCTCAACCTGTGGGCGACCTGGTGCGCGCCCTGCGTCGCCGAGATGCCGACACTCGATGCGGTCGCGGGCGCAATGAAGGACAAGGTCCAAGTCGTCGCGGTCAGCCAGGACCTTCAGGGCGCCGAGAAGGTCACGCCGTTCTTCGCGCAAAAGGCGTTCACGACGCTGAAACCCTATCTCGACGCCAAGGCCTCGCTCAGCATCGCCTATCAGGCGAACCTGCCGACCACGATCCTCTACGATTCAGACGGGCGCGAGGTCTGGCGGATGCTCGGCGGCTATGAATGGAACACCCCCGCCGCGGCAAAGCTGATCGCCGAAGCCAGCTGAACGCCCCGCACGACGATGCACCGCTTTGCCGCGAAAGCTGGAGCGGCGCGTCATCGGCATGCAGGGAACGCGTACCTTTCGGCGCGAAATCCTGCGCCCTCGGGTACACTCACTCGGTATCACGCGTGTACTCTCCTCTGCATCGGGACCATGAGGAGCACCTGACGCCGGACACGAAAACCCATGCTGCCCGCTGCACCGGGTTTCGGACTATGTGTCGGCCCGGACAAACCTGCCCGTTGTCAGCGCCATCGGCGCAGGGCGGGTTCCTGATTGGGGCGGGGTATAGCGCCTCAGGTCGATTCCCCCGAGTCACGGTACACAGCCTCGATATTGTTTCCGTCGGGATCATACATGGAGGCTGCATAGTAACCCGCGGGGTAGCCGTCCGAACGGAGACCGGGAGCACCGTTATCCACCCCTCCGGCAGCCAGCCCGTGGCGGTAAAAGTCTTCGACAGCTTTGCGGGATGTAGCGCGGAACGCGGTGTGTTGCTTCACGTCGGTTGGATGGAAGATGTCGAGCCAGAACGCGGGATATTCGGTACCGAAAGCAACGCCTGCCAAGTCGGCGTCGCCATCGTCCGCCGGCCCCATAGTCGAGTTGATTCGCATGACGACTTCAGCCCCCAGGGGGCGAAGTGCTGCTTCGTAGAACCGAGCAGATCGAACGATGTCAGTGACACCGATGCCGGTATGATCAAGAAGCCAATTGGACGCGTCTGCCATCGGATCTCTCCACCGGATTACTGCTCGCTTTATCGGATAATGCCCGGCAACATGGTCGCTTCGCAAGCTCGACTGGCCTGCTTGGAGCTCTAATCAGTCACTTGACGAAACAGAACATGCGCCCGCAATCTGCTGACGCTTCCCGTGATGCAAGGACACGATGATGGTTCTCATGTTCGCGCTCCTGCTCGCAACACCGCAAGGATGCATCGATACACGCCGCGAATGCCGCGCCTGCACGACGACCGATGGCAAGCAGCGTTGCTCGAACCCGGGCATCGCGTGCCAGCCTCTGACCCGCCTGTGCCGCCCGACCACCGACATGGCCGCCGCGGAACGCCCCAAGACCGCAAAGCCAGTCAACCGCTAAGTCCGCAGCGATGTTGCAAACCCGCGAATGGGGGATCAGCACCTATACGGCAGAACCGCACCCGGCCGCTCCCAAAGGACGGCACGCCGCCGCATGCCTCTGTCATGGCGGTCCGGTCTCGGCGTCGAAGGGTGAAGCTGTGGAGTGGCAGTATAGCTGCGGCTCTCCCCCTCAGCGCTAATTTTTTGCTACAAGCCGCAGACGCATAAGCCTGCGTTGATCTCTATTTTCCAGTGACTTACCGTCCATGCTTTCTCATGTCAGCGTAATCGGCGGACGTGCTGGCCGTGAGCAGCCCCCACCGGGCGGTCCGGGTAGATAGTTAATGCATTGTCGCCTCCGCCGCCATTGCCGGGCGTAGGTGGAGCGAAGCGGAGCCGGAGGCTGGCAATGGCAGGGTCGCCCCGGCTGACGCCGGAGGTCGATAGCCCAGACTGCTGTGCGGTCGGACGGTGTTATAGTGACGCCGCCACGCCTCGATCAGCACCCTTGCCCCGGCGAGGCTGTAGAAGATCTCGCCGTTGAGTAGCTCCTCGCGAAGCGAACCGTTGAAGCTCTCGTTATAGCCGTTTTCCCATGGCAAGCCCGGCGCGATGTACAGCGTCTTCACGCCGACCTGGCCGAGCCATTTCTGGACCGCGGTAGCGATGAACTCGCTGCCATTGTCCGACCTGATATGCGCTGGCGGACCTCGCGTAATGAACAGCTCGGCAAGCGCTGCCAGCACGTCGTCGTGATTCAACTGACGTGCGACGATCAGCGCCAGGCACTCCCTGCTGGCCTCGTCGATGATCGTAAGGATCCAGAACTTGCGCCCGTCGTGCGTTCGCGCTTCAACAAAGTCGTACGCCCAGACATGCCCCGGATACTCTGGCCGCAGCCGAATGCACGAGCCGTCGTTCAACCACAGCCGGCCACGCTTGGGTTGCTTCTGTGGCACCTTCAGCCCCTCACGCCGCCAGATGCGTTCGACACGCTTATGATTCACCGACCACCCCGCGGCATTCAGCAGTGCGGTCACCCGACAATAACCGTAGCGTCCATACTGCCCGGCCAGCGCAATGATGTTCTCAGCCAGCGCCTGTTCGTCGTCGGCCCCGCACGGCACCTTGCGCTGCGTCGACCGATGCTGCCCGAGCACGCGACACACCCGTCGCTCGGATACGTCCAGCACCTCTTTCACTTGGTCAATGCAGCGTCGGCGCCGCGCGGGGCTTAAAAGTTTACCCGTGCCGCCTCCTGCAGGATCAGCCTGTCCAGTGTCAGGTCGGAGATCGCCCGCCGCGGCCGCAATTGCTCCTTCTCCAGATCCTTCATCCGACAAGCCTGATCCATCTTCAGGCTACCATATTCCTTGCGGCAGCGGTAGTAGGTTTGCTCGCTGACCGCGATCCGCCGACACGCCTCGGCGGTCGTCCCGCCTTGGCCCAGGACGATTTCAACTTCACGCAGCTTCCCGATGATCTCTTCCGGCTTGTGCTTTTCCGCAGGCATTCGTCGTCCCCTCCTTCATCCAGACTTTCATAGTCGATGGACCCCTCAGAAGGGGACAGCTCAAAGAGTGCGGGAAGCGACCATACGAGAGCGTGTGCCACGCTCGATTTCGCCACGCTACCTTTATGTCCGAGAATGATACTTATCGGACATAGGGTGAGGAGACTCGTGTAATTTGGCCTTCTAGGAACCGGACTAATCGCCTTAGAGCCCGACCAAATAGTGCGTTGGGCGATTTGAGTAGCTTGTGACCCACCAAGGGTCGCGAAGACAGCGAGGATTCCACGATCTTGACCGAAACCACTCGGTGCGAGCATGACAGAAGCCGGCTGCGATGTAGGCACTGCCCCGATGAGAAAAGTCTTCCAACCGCAGCGTTCAGTGCGTTGCTTGTCCTGCTGGCGACAACGTTATTCGATCGATCTGTCCTGAAGTACCCCCGATTGCATCGGACGCCCGCGCGAAAAGGCTCAGCGTCTGCACCGGGCAGTCCGTAGGGACCACCAGCGTCCCTACGAACATCCCACCCGCCCGCGCCGAATTAGGGACGACTACGCGACCGAGTTCGCGCTCGTCTCCGCGGCAGATCAGCGTCCAGTAAGGCAGCGCGCGCGCGTCCTGTGCAATGCCGTCGCTGTGGCCGGAAAGGCGGTAGGATCCGGGCGGAAGGAGTTGGACCTGTTGGAGCACCGGCCCGCCGATGCTTGCGGGCGCCGAGAATTCAAACGTGCCGCCATCGCGGGTGCGCTGGATTGAAGCGGCGATGCTGTTGTCGCTGAGAGTAGCCCAGTCGAACGCCGACGGCGTCTCGATCATCGCCGTGAACCGTGGGTCGCGTACCCGGGCGCGGGTCGCACCGGGCCGGATCGCGGCATAATAGCGCCAAGCTTGATCGAAGTTGCCGATACTGAGCAGCAGGTTGACGAGCGAAGTCTGCGCCGTGGAAGGGATCGCGACACCGTGCACCTGCAGGGCGCTGAACAGCGCCGCGGTGTTTTGCGGATCGTCTTTCTGGGCCGCGGCGTAGCCGACGAAACTATTCGACCATGGCGGGTTATTGGCGAGCTTGCGCACCAGGGCTCCGCGGATCGAAGGATCGCGCGAGGCCTGCGCTAGCACCGGATAGAGCACGTCGCTCATATCCGGCTTGGTGCGTAGCGTGATATCGTACCAGCGCAGTGCCCCCCCAACGTCACCGCGCCCGACTGCGTCCTCGATCGACCATAATTGCGTCGTAATGTTTCGGCGCGAGAGCATCTGAGCATAGGAGAACAGCCGTCGTGCGTTCGCGATGTCGTTCTGGGCCAAGGTAACGACACCGAGCGTCGCTGCGGCAGAAACGGCGGTCGGATCTTGGCGCAGTGCTGCGCGCGACAGCGCCCCCGCCTCAGCCCGTCCAAGAGCGCCAATTTCTGGCGTCATAAGGGAGGAGGCGCGGGTAGCGCTCAGACGCCCGTCATAGGAGACGAGCGCATTAGCCGCCTGCGGCCGCGACCTCGCTACGACCTGCGCGACCGAGAAGACGACACTCTGATACCCCAGGACGGTTACGCCGCAGGCCAACAAGATGCGACCAACCCAGTCGCGGGTCGCGCGCCGTCTGCGTCCAGCGTGATGCGTTCGGGTTGACATGCGGGGGCTCAGCCCCGGCCCTTGGCGACATCCGTCACCCGCCCATAATTATAGCCATATTCATAGCCATAACCGTAGGTCGCGCGGCGTGCCTCGAACTTAGTTAGTACGCCACCAAAGATCCGCACATTAGCGGCCGCAAGACGACTCAGGGCAGTTTTGACCTGCGTCGCGCGAATACCGTGCGACTCGACCGCATAGACAACACCCTCGACCTGGGCGGCGATTAGAGGCGCGTCCGCGAGGCCCATTACAGGCGGGCCATCAATGACGACATGATCGTAATCCTTGAGCAGCCGGTCGATCAGCATGGCAAGACGGGTTCCGGTCAACAATTCCGCCGCGTTCGGGGGGATCGGTCCTGCAGACATCGCGGTGAGCCCGAGATCGGGCATCTGAAAGGTCAGCGGCTCGATAGCTTCTTCGCCCGACAGAAAATTGCTGAGCCCGCGTTCGTGCCCGACGTTGCCGAGATGGTGGATAGAAGGCGAGCGCATGTCGCCATCGACGATGATCACCCGCTTGCCGGCGCGCGACAGCATCGTCGCGAGCGCGAGCGCGGTCGTCGACTTGCCTTCTGCAGGTCGTGTCGATGTGACCGAGAAAGAGCGCGGCGCGCCATGCTCGGTCGTAAAGCTTAGGTTAGTGCTGATCGCAAGATAGGCGTCTACAAGATCTGACTTGCGATCGAGCAGTTCGTCGCGCGGCTCGCGATCTTCTTTGGTCTTGGGCACGGAACCAAGTAGCGACAGGCCAAGTTTGCGCTCAACTTCGCTTGGATCACCGAACGCTTCGTCCATCTGCTCAAGTGCGAGAGCGGCACCCGCGCCAAGTACGAGACCTGCCAGCAACGACAGGAATAGGTTAATTAGAAGTCGTGGACTCGATGGCTTTTGTGGCTCGTTAGCGGCATCTACAATTGAAATGTTGTTGACGCCCACCCCGTTGGCGACGCCAATCTCCTTGTAGCGCTGGAGCAGCCCGTCATACAGTGCGCGGTTAGTGTCCACTTCCTGCTGAAAGATATTATACTGAATCGAGCGTCTACGGTTATCGAGGTAGCTCAGCTTCAATTGATCAACCTTCGTCTCCAGCGCGTTTTCACGCGCAGTCGCGGCGCGATAGACACCTTCGATCGATCCCGTTACGCGCGATTCCTCACGGCTGACGGCACGGTCGAGCTGGTCGATCTGTGACTTTAATGCTTGAGCGGCGGGATAACCGGGCTCAAACTGGACCATCATTTGCTGATATTGCGCAGCGAGTTCAGCGCGGCGCTGGCGCAGACTATTGATGGCAACGTTGCCAAGCGCTTCGGTCGAAGAGCCGCCCGCGCTTCCTGACCGGTAGCGCGCTTCAGCCTCGATCCGGTCTGCGGTTGCCTGCGTCAGCGCTGTATTGAGCGCGGCGAGATTGTCTGCGACGATAGAGCGCTCAGATGTGACCGTACCGTTGCTACCGCCCTGCGCAGGCAAATTAATAATTTGCTGCTGCGAGGCGTAACCCACAAGCTGACGCTGGCTTTCGTCTAGCCGCTGCTTTTGGAGCTGCAACTGCCGCTCAAGGAGATTGCGGCCATAGGAAGTTGCTTGAACCTTGCGCTCAAGATTAGTTTGGATGAAGTTCTCTGCCCAAGCATTCGCGACGCGGGCCGAGAATCCGGCTTGCGGGCTGGTGACGGCGATGTCGACGAGACGTGACAACCGCGTAGGATTGATTGATACATTTCGCAGTAATATTTCGCCCGCCACGCGCTGACGCTCGGCGCGTCCTGCTGCAACATAACGGTTGCTGGTTTGCTTGAATGCAGGATTATCACTCTTTAGCCCGAACATCGCGAAGAAATCGGGATCATCGACAAGCCGCAATTGCGTAGCGACGCGCTCAGACAACGCACGTGACTTTAACAAACCGTATTGAGTCTGATAGAATTCCTGGTCAGCGATTCCAGCTTCGCGCTCAACCCCTTGAATACTTGTCACCTGCGAAGCTTCGCGAGCGATCTCCACGGTTGCCGTGGCGGTGTACTTTGGCGTCATTAGCAAAGTAATGATCAGCCCGATGACGATACACGCGACCGTCACGCCGATGATGAGATATTTCCAGCGCAGCGCGATCCGCAAATATTGCTGGATTAGTGGCGAACGCTCATTCTCTATCGATCGCGGCGCGACGGACGCCCCCTCCCCGACGGAGCCGGGCTGCAGGTTTAACGGGAGGACATTCATGCGCTTGCTAAACCTTAATTCAAGATCGCGACTAGGGGGGCGGCGAGGAGCGGGGCCAGCGAAACGAGATCGCGGAAGCGGCGCCTTTCTGGGGAGTCACCGACCACGACGACATCATTGGCGTAAATTGCCGGGTCGTTGTAGGCCCCGCGTCGGATCGCGTCGATATTGTAGAGCCCTGCCATCTTGCGTCCGCCAACGGTGCGTAAGATCACAACGTCATCCTGTCTCGCAAACTCAGCCAATCCTTTTGCTGAGGCGATCGCGCGCAGTAGCGTCATCTGATTGGTGACCGGGTAGAGGCCGGGCTCCGTAACCTGTCCGTCGATCGTAACGACCTGACTAACCGAACTCTTGATGTTCACTGTAACGTCGGGATTACGCACGTAGCGCCCGCGCAACGCGTTTTCAATCATTTGCGCAAGTTCCTGCGCGGTGCGTCCGCGGGCGTCGATTGTACCGATTAGCGGTATCGCGATCTGGCCGCCCGCATCGACCTGCACTTCGCGACTGAGGTCGGGGACGTTGAAGACGTCAATCTGGATCGTGTCGAGCGGGCCGATCAGCGACTGCCGGTCGGCTGCGGTCAGGTCACGCCGTTCCGGTGCGGGCAATGCCGCACTGTCCGGGACAACGGTGAGTTGGCCGGTCGAAACCAGCGGCTCTTGGTGCGCGCATCCGGTAAGAGCGGCGACCCCCAAGAGGACAAGGCAGATCTTGCGCATACGCGGAAAAGTTACTCTGACGATAGGAACAGGAAAGAAGCTCATAGGTTGCGCCCCTTCGAGGGTAAAGCTGCTTTCCCCATACGATTATCCCTGCGCCCTGCGTTTCCGAGCCAGATTGCCGCAATGATCGTCGTCGCCATGATGACCGGCGTGCGTGCAGGATAATCCACGATGCTCGCAAGCAGAATCAGCAGCAGCGTCGCCGAACCGAGCTTTGGCAGCACCGCATCAGCGCGCCATGCCCCAATACTCCGCCACAGCCACCAGCCGACCGCGGCAACAAGCAGGAGCAGCCCGGGAAGTCCGGCAGTCAGAACGATTTCGAGAAAGTCATTGTGAGCATGATTGAAATAGGTCGGTTTCAGCAGCGCGAATGGCTCGTGGATGCGAAAGACAGGATCGAAGCTCCCCAGCCCCGTTCCGAACGGAAAATAGGTACGGATAATTGCTAGCACGGTTGGCAGACCGCGGCTGCGCATGTCCTCGCCCGTGTCCATTTCGACTAAGCGCTTGATCGATACCGCGCGATCTGCCGCGACGATCACAAACACAAGGATCGCGATCAGCGTAACGATTCCAATGCCGATCGCAGGCAGCGCCCAGCGCGGATAGCGACGGAGCGCAGACTTCACACCACGCCGGGCGATGATCAACCCTAATACGAGCGCAATTCCCCCGAGCACGATGCCCGCGCGTGATCCCGAAGCTAGAATCGTAAGAACGAGCAGTAGAACTAGCCCAAGTGCAATCGGTGCACGCACCCGCGACGCACTACCAGCTTCTACTCCCCACATCGGCGCAGTAAGTAACCCGATGGCGAGCAACAGCGCGAAATGGTTGCGGTTTGCGATCATGCCATCGACCACACCGGGCGTTCCGTTAACGAGCGGGTTGACCAGTTGCGCGCCGGTGAATTGAAGCAGGCCTACCAATAGCGCGAGGCCGATCACGGTCAGGACGACGAATGGAATCAGGCGTTTCTGGTCTTCGCGTATGCCCGTTGCGAGCACCAGCACCGCGAGGGGCGTAACAAGTGAGAAGAGCGCGTTTACCGTCGCGCCGGGCACCAGCGACAGCGGTCGCCACAGATCGGGTGGCGACACCAGCGGATCGGTGAACGCCGCACGGCCTGGCAAGGCACGCCATACGCCCGGGGGCAGGGGTATAAGCTGCGCCACACACAGCAGGATTGCTGCGACGAGGAATAGCGTTGCGCCTTTTGCCTCCTCGATCCGCGGACGCCGCGCGAACAGCACGGCGACCAGGATCGCGCTCCACGACGCAGCGCGCACGATAATCTGCCCCGTCACGTCCTCTCGCGAGGCGCCGCCCGCCAGCCACAGGATGACGAACAACGCCGCGAGCAGCATGAGAGAAGGGTCGGGACTGAACCGCGTACCTCGTAGACGTGAAATAGCCATACCCACCCCTAGGTCAGCAAACAGCGCAAGGGAACTGGCAGCAACGCGTCAGCGCGGTCGCGTGGCGTTAGCGTGCGGCCCTATGGAGCTTTGCGATGAGGCCCCGAACGTCTGCAACATGGACGAGGAAGTCGACGTGGACAATGGCGAGAGCGTCGTATCGGTGCCGATCCGCGCATTGTCGGTCGCTTGCACAGCAAAGGCCGCGGCCGGATCGCTCGTACTGTCGGGGCGATAGCGTTCGACGCGAAGGCTTAGGCGCGTATCGAGCCGACTGTTGACCCGGTTGTTGATGCGGTTTGGATTCAAATTCGCAGGCTCGCCCCTGGCGTTGAGCCGCGCGCCATAAGCCGTCGCGGTATCGCGTGCCGTACGAGTCTGTGCGTCCGCTGCGACACTGAGCCAGGGGGTCGCGATCGCAAATGCCGCGAACATGGTGATATGCCAACCGGTCGGTGCCCATCCGGTTCGAGATATTTCGTGCGGCTTCATTCTCTTCCATTATCGCAGCAAAGAGCCCGCGTCACGGTCCAAAAGATCTACGTAACGACATGTCATGTTGCGAGGCCGTGATGTTGCCGACAAGGATCAGACCGTTGCGCTCGTGTTACGGATGCACCACGGCACCCACTACGCCTGACATCATGATGAGGCGACTTTTATAGTCTACGTCGAAGAACCATGACACCGGCAGGAACGCTGAAGCACTCAGGCGCGATCGTCAAGAATGCTAGGTGCCCGCAACAGCCTGACCAACACAGACACGCCGATCGGAGATATAGTAGCCTGAAAAGAGCAGGCCAGCCGTGCGCCGTTGTGCTACGCCTGCTCCAAGGTTTCCTTCACGCTAAAATCAGCGCGACCGGCATCGATACGAATATGGAGCGCCCAGCTAGAGGGACCAGTAGCGCAGCGTTGACGGCAAACAACTGCGATCAACAAACGAACGGACATCGACTACCACCCCACCTGACCGCAACCGATCGGCGAGGCCGGGTATCCAATCTCCGAACTCATCGTGTGGAACTGCGAATATTACCGCGTCAAGGTCGACAAAGGCATCTGCCTCGGACAGATCAATGCCATATTCGTGCCGCGCTTCTTCCGGGTCAACGCGTGGGTCATGGACCAGCACGTGTGCACCCGCTTCCCTTAACGTTTCAATCACGTCGGGAACCTTGGAATTGCGCAAGTCGGGGACGTTTTCCTTGAAAGTTAGACCGAGCACGCCAATTCGAGACTGGGCGCTCGTGTCGGTGATCTTACTGTCCTTGATCATGGAGAGCGCTTTGTGCGCAATAAACGCGCCCATGCCGTTGTTGACCCGGCGACCCGCAAGAATCACCTCGGGCATGTAGCCAATCTTTTCGCTGGCATGGGTCAAGTAATAGGGGTCGACGCCAATGCAGTGCCCACCCACCAAGCCGGGAGAGAAGCGCAAGAAGTTCCACTTGGTTCCCGCTGCGTCCAGCACGTCGCGGGTACGGATGCCCATCCGGTCAAGGATCAGCGCGAGCTCGTTCATCAGCGCGATATTGAGGTCACGCTGAGTGTTCTCGATCACCTTGGCAGCCTCAGCCACCTTGATCGAGGGCGCTTCGTGTAACCCGGCGCTGACCACGGAACCGTACACCGATCGCAACCGAGTAAGTGTCGTTTCGTCCTCAGCCGCGATGATCTTGGTAATAGTATCGAGGCGATGCTCCTTGTCGCCGGGATTGATGCGTTCAGGCGAATAGCCAAGGAAGAAATCGCGGCCGCGTATCAGGCCCGAATGTTCCTCCAGCAGTGGGGCGCAGACATCGTCGGTGACCCCGGGGTACACAGTGGATTCGAACACCACAACCGCACCCGAAGTGAGATACGGCGCAATTAACCGGCAAGCACTCACCACCGGGGTAAGATCCGGCTCATTCGCATCGTCGATTGGGGTCGGCACCGTGACAATGAAAAACGTGCATTCCGCTAGGTCGGCCGGATCGCTCGTCACCTGCAGGCTGCTGGCGGCTAAGCGGGCGCCCTCAATCTCGCCGGTCCAGTCGTGCTTGTCGCGTAATGCTTCCACGCGACGCTGCGAGACGTCGAAGCCCACAACATCCTGGTACTTTTCCGCCAAGGCGATGGCTACCGGCAGGCCGACATAGCCCAAGCCGACTAACGCGATTCGTTCGTTATCGTTCTTCATTCAGCGTCTTTCCGGACAAGGTCGATGTACCAAGGCATAGCATCGCGCAGCCCGGCATGGAGATTGTGGGTCGGCTGGTAATCAAGCAGACGGCCTGCCTTACCGATGTCGGCCAGGCTGTGCTGCACATCACCTGCTCGCGCGGGGCCGTGAGCAATTGTGGCGGTGGTAGCTACGCCTTGCTCGGACAGAGCTTCACCGATCGCGCGATGAAGATCGTTCAGCGACGTGCGCTGGCCCACCGCGATGTTGTACACCTCGCCCCAAGCTTCCTTTGGCGCCAAGGCTGCGCGGATGTTTGCCTGGACCGCGTTGGCGACAAAACAGAAATCACGGCTTGTCTCGCCGTCACCGTTAATGCGCACGTCTCCGCCCGTGATCATTGCCTTGACCCACAGGGGAATAACCGCTGCGTAAGCACCATCCGGATCCTGGCGTGGACCAAACACGTTGAAATAACGCAACCCGATCGTCTGCTGGCCGTAAGTGCGGCGGAAAACGTCCGCATACACCTCGTTGAATGCTTTGGTGGCAGCATAAGGCGACAAGGGACGACCGATCCGGTCCTCGATCTTAGGCAAATTGGGCTCATCGCCATAGGTCGAGCTGGAAGCGGCATACACGAAGCGAACATCGTTCCCTTCGCGCCGCGCCGCGTCAAGCATGTTGACGAATCCTGACACGTTTACCTCGTTGGTGGTCAGGGGGTCTTCAATCGAGCGCGGCACCGAGCCCAGTGCCGCCTGGTGCAGTACATACGACACGCCGCGGCAGGCGGCACGGCAGGTGGCTGGGTCGCGGATGTCGCCTTCAACAAACTCGAATCGGGCCCAAGCGTCTTCGCCCACCTGACCGCGCACCTCGTCGAGATTGTGCGGGTGGCCAGTTGCAAAATTGTCCAAGGCGCGCACGCTCTGACCAAGACGCAGCAGCGCCTCGACAATGTTGGAACCGATAAAACCCGCGGCACCCGTGACAAGCCATAGGCCGCCGTTTGCCTTTATTTTAGCGTCGAGCGTTGGATCGCTCGCCGCCCATGCTGGTTCGTAACTCACGCTCGCTCCCTCTTTGGTCAGGCTCGCCTAATTCGGGTCGCCCGGAACTGCCAGCCCAATCGGCTATAGGGCGGGAAGGGATCGGCCATCCGGAACAAGATTGCCGGTTACCTGCGTAGTTCCGGGCAGATAATCGGCTCCATGTTCCACAATAATCAGCCCAGGTGAGGCGGGATTACCGCGCCAATCGTTACGTAAAAGAGACAACCGCCGAATGCGGTCTTTTCCCAGATACAGTGGGGCCGATCCTGGTCCGCCGTTTCCCGTCTGTTTAAAGCAGACCCCTTGCAGCTTTATTCCATCACCCTTGTACACTGCCAGCGCAAGGCCCTCGCGCCGTCCACACCGGGTAAACTTATCCCCAGATACAATGACATCCATCACCCCGGCCGTAGGCTCGCCAAAACCTAAGAAACTACGCCCTGTATAGTCCGTCCAGCGATTGTTGCGGATCACGATGTCTTTTCCTGAGAAAATCTGAAAGCCGCAATATCCCCCCATGCCGACGTTGTTCTCGATCACGCACTTCATGGCGGGTGTCGCCGCGTCTGGCTGCCGGTGGATGGTCATCATTACATCCCCCCCCGTGCCATGATATTTTCGAAAGCTGTTACCGGAAATCAGCACATCGCGGGGCGGAGGAACAATCTCTGGAACCACAAAGGCGATCTGTCCGACATTGCCGCCACAATTATCGAAGTCACAGTTCGTCACGCGCAAACGCTCCAGCCTATAGAAGGGGAATGCATCGGGTTCGAAATCAATCGGTCCCGGCATCGTGGGGCGGGTGCAGCGGGTGAAACGGCAACGATCGATGGTGATATCGGCGCCGCCCGTCACTGAGATCGCGTTGCGATTGTCGTTGTTTACCCCGTCAAACACGCAATCGCGAACCAGAATGTTGCTGATCGTTCTTGGTTCGCGCACCGGCCAACCATGCTCGGCTCCGAGGTATAGGCCGTCACTGGCAAAGCCGACAAACTGTACTCGCTCGATCCGCACTCCACTGACCCCCGAAAGTGACACAAGGTTCCAATGTTCACGAAATCCTGTTTCCGTTACGCGTCCTTCAATCCTGAGATCCCTCAGCGCGATGTTCTCCAACGGAACTGCGGCCGTGGGGCTTTCCCCTACTAGAACGCTTCTTGCATCCCGCGCCAGCCGTAGAACAGAGGCTTGGCCATCACCCCGAATCGTCGCGCCGGAACGTAAGGGAACGGATCGCAGTATGTATGCGCCGCCCAGTCCTGATCCCTGACCGGCTGGGCAGTAAACGGGCGTCCCCAATTGCAAAGCACGGGTGAATGCCGCTGTGTCGTCCGGATCTCCCGGCCGCCTCAGATCGGACACCCTGACTTCGCCCGTGTGAGCGTTGCAGGACGCGGTCGCAGGAATTGTCGCTACCCCAGCGGCAAGTCCCCGCAGCATTTGGCGCCGGGTCCAAGCGGATCGAGGGAAAGAACTAAGATTGTGGAAGTGAGGCATAATGTCCTTCTGCATTGCAGCACCTGACGGAGGTACTTATAGGGACGCCGAACTGGAGAACCAAAAAATGTGCGGAATTGCGGGCTTTGTGACCGGCCGCTCCCTAAACCAAGGCGCCCGCGCAAGCCTCGTCGCAATGACGGACGCAATCGCGCATCGAGGGCCCGACGATGACGGCCAATGGGTGTATCCAGAACAGGGTGTGGCCTTGGGTCATCGCCGCCTAGCCATCATTGACCTGTCACCAGCCGGGCACCAACCCATGTCCTCGGTTAGCGGTCGCTATGTTCTTGTCTATAATGGCGAGATCTACAATTATGCCGAACTGCGGACCAAGCTCGAACAGGAGGAGCAAGCGCCGACATGGCGGGGGCATTCGGATACCGAGGTGCTGCTAGCCTGCATAGAGGCATGGGGTATCCGCAGCACGTTGGAGCAGGCGAACGGAATGTTCGCATTTGCCTTGTGGGATCGGCAGGACGAGGTCTTGACCCTAGCACGCGACCGTGCAGGCGAAAAGCCACTCTTCTACGGCTGGCAGGGAGGCACATTCCTGTTCGCCTCCGAACTGAAGGCTCTAACGGCTTACCCTGGGTTCGAGCGCGTAATCAACCGCGATGCCGCTGCGGCGATGATGCGATTCGGCTATGTGCCCGCGCCGATGTGCATCTGGCAGGGCGTTCACAAGCTGCCGCCCGGTTATCTGTTGGAAGTAAGGCCCAAGAACTCTGAACAAGCGGTTCCCCAATGTTATTGGGACATCGCCACTATTGCAGCGCACAACGCACGTCACCCGCTCATCGACACCCCCGATCTAGTGAACGAACTCGACGCACTGCTGCGGGATGCCGTTCGGCTACGTATGGAAGCAGACGTGCCCCTCGGCGCCTTTCTGTCGGGCGGCGTGGACTCGTCCATGGTGACCGCGCTGATGCAGGCTCAGGCGGACCGACCGGTGCGCACCTTTTCTATTGGCTTTGGCCAGCGTGCCTTTGACGAATCCGGCTATGCCCGCGCTGTTGCAAAGCATCTGGGCACCGACCATTGCGAGCTGCACGTCGATTTGGCTGATGTGCAGGCGACTATTCCTAAGCTGCCGATGATCTGGGACGAGCCGTTCGCCGACTCTTCCCAGATCCCCACCTATCTCGTGAACCTACTAGCGCGCCGCGAAGTGACGGTAGCACTGTCGGGGGATGGCGGCGACGAACTCTTCGCTGGCTATAATCGGCATGTTCTAGGCGCACGCATTTGGGAAGGTAGCGCCCGCCTGCCCGGCTTTATGCGCCGTGGAATTGCTGGGGCACTAACCAGTAGGACCGCATCCGGGTTGGTGAACGCTACAGGACTGGGAAACCGCATTGCTGGTCTTTCGGAGCGCTTGCCCAAAATCGGCGCAGTTATCGGTGCCCGCGACCCAGCGGAATTTTACGCGCAGCTGGTATCGCAATGGCGCCCGGGCACACACCCTGTGATCGGTGCGAGCGACGGAGACCACGTGATCGCGGTGCCCGCGTTTGACGATTTCCGCAACACCATGCTGTTCATGGACACGGTAACCTACCTGCCCGACGACATCCTAACGAAGGTAGATCGCGCCGGCATGGCGGTTAGTCTTGAGGGGCGCATTCCCTTTCTCGACCACCGAGTGATTGAATTTGCCTGGCGCGTGCCCATGTCTGCCAAAATCCGAGATGGCCGCGGCAAGCACATCCTTCGCGAAGTGCTGTACCGGTATGTTCCCCGGGCCCTGATCGATCGACCCAAGGCAGGTTTTGCAATTCCCATCGGCGACTGGCTAGCCGGCCCGCTTCGCGATTGGGCGGAAGCGCTAATTGAGCCGGCTGCGCTAGCGTCGCAAGGCATCCTGAATCCGGCGCTGATCACCCGGACGTGGACGCGCTTCCTACGCGGTGAAAAGGCCCTTGTGCCGCAGCTCTGGTGTGTGCTGATGTTCCAGGCTTGGCTACAAGCCCAAGGGAGTCAGCCGGTCACGGCTGCCCTACGTCATACCGCGTGACATAGCTTTATTTTCTGGACAGCGGAGTGCACGAGTTCATCACGCGGCCGAGCGACGCCCGTTCACCCCCAAAGCCACGCGGATGCGATCCGGGATGCCAGCAAGCGGGAAGCTACCTGTGCGCTCGCTTCCCGCACTCCCGCTATCGCTAAAATACCCGATCCCGTTATGGTCGCCGTTCTTGATCGCCACAAAGGCAGCGTGGTGGCGCAGGTTCTCGATGCGGTTGTTGCCCGCGATCACCGCCATGCCTTCGGGAATGTCGTTGGGATAGCTCAGCATCACGAACAGATCCGCGCCGCGATTGTCGACGGTGAAGATTGGCGTGCCGTCCTCCGCCTTTGCAAGCAACAGCCTTCGCTCGGCATCGTTGGCCTCTTCCACCGACGCACAGGAGACCAGAAAATCGCGCGACATGCGTGGCTCAACCGACTGGAAGGGAACGTCCAGTTGTCGCAGGAACGCGGCATGATCAGTCAGTCGCCAGTAAAAGGAGGTCTTGCCATAAGGTTCCTGATGAAGGCCAGTAGCCAACATCAGCCGCGCCTGTGGGAAGGCGCGCTGCACCTGCCCTAAGATACGGTCGTACAGCCGGTACACGTCGAGCAGCGGGTCCTCGTCTGGATGGACATACCAAGCCGGGTTACGGTGTGGCCCATCATACACTGCAGAGTTAAACATGTAATGATGCTGGATGTGCGCACCAGCATTGAGGAACAGCGTTGCAAAATCGGGCTTCTTGCCACGCACGAGACGAACAAACAAATCCGTCAGCACCTGATCCAAAAACAGTGCCTTGGACCAGGCCTTGCCTCGAGCCGCACCTGCCAGTTTCAGGTAAGCCGGATAGTTCAACGGTGACGCGTTGCGCAGCCCGCCAACGGCAAAGTCGAGTACCGACTTCTTGTTTAGGCCACCTGTCGCATTGTCGTTCACCGCTTGACGGATCGCTTGGTAGAAGCGCGTGTCCAAGCCCCCGGCGCACACACCCGTGTCCGTCCAGGGATCGGGAATGAAAAAGGCAGGTTCGTGTAGGCGGTACTTGGCATTCATCGGGCTGACGGCACCGACCTTCAGCCCCGCCTCCTCCAGTTGTTCCCAGATTTGTGGAATATCGGTGCCGACGATGTCACCCAACCGGAACACACCGTGCTCGGCATAAGTCAGCCCGGTGTGTGCTGTGACCCACTGGATCCATGGCTCCAGCTCATCATAATTCTGTTCCGACTGCGTTTCATCAAATCCATGACGCGCAAGAAAATCACGGAAATTCGGCAGCTCGCCCTTGGCGATATATTGCTGCAAGAACTCGAAGTTGATTTCGTTGAGTTCAAGAAAAAGAAGCTGTTGTACCTTATTCACCAACTTGTCCCCTGGACGATGCGTGGCGCTCCATATCACCCCCGGAGGGCCAGCGAAAGGAAAGGCGACCATGCTTCCTCGAAACAGCAGTCAATTTAACCTCATGGCGTCCAGCATCGCATCATTGATGCGGTGAACGTCGAACAACCGCTCGGCCAAAACACGGCTTGCCTGCCCCATTTGCGCAATCAACTCGGGGGCGTCGATGAAGCGACGCATCGCCGCCTCCAGTGCCCGTGCATCGCGCACAGGCACCTTGAAGCCGTTAATGCCTTCTTCGACCGTGTCGCGGCAACCAGGCGCGTCGGTGGTGATCACGGGCAGCGCCATAGCCATTGCCTCCTGGGTGCTTCGCGGCTTGCCTTCACGATAGGAAGGCAGCACGAACACGCTACTCTGCGCCAGCCAAGTACGAACGTCTGGAACCTGGCCGGGCCATTCGATTACCCCCTCCGCAACCCACCGTTCCACGTCCTCGCGCTTAAGTCCGCCAGGATTGCTGTCCACGTCGCCGAGCAACAGGAAGCGTACGTCGCTCTCGCTTTCCTTGATCCGGCGCGCTGCCTCGACATATTCGACGATGCCCTTTTCGCGGAGGAGCCGGGCAACTAGCACAAAGGTGACAGGTGAGACGATGGGCTGTGCCGGCTGGAAGCGGGCAAGGTCTACCCCCGAACCGCTGATCAGCACTGCCTTGTCGCGGGGCAGCAAGCCACGGCTGCACAGCACTTCCAGATCGTCACTGTTTTGCAGGAAGACGCGGTCGCACAACCGGAATGCGACACGGTACAATGTCGAGGCGACACTCCGCAGAATTTGGCGTTTGGCACTGTACCGCGAGCCATCGGGAGTGAATACGTAACCTAATCCCGCCACCAGTGCATACCGGCGCTGGATGCCAGCGAGCCGAGCGGCCAGTGTTCCGTAAATCACCGGCTTGATAAAATAACCAAAGACAAGGTCAGGGCGGAGCCGGCGCAGGGTAACTGCCAGCCTCACCATGTCCGCCAGATCTCGAGCCGGATGCAAGCCGGTCCGCTCCAGCGAGATGTCGATCGGCGTGGCACCGAGTGCGCGCACGGCAGCGCGGGTCTGTTCGCCGTAATCGGGCGCCAAGGCGTACACCGTGATGCCCTTGCTGACCATCCGGCGGATCAGCGGCCCACGAAAATTGGCCATCGAAAACGCAATGCTGGTGATGATCGCGACCGACCGCACCGGGCCATTCGCACTCATACGCCTGCCCCCATCGCGGCGCGAAACGCATCCAGCACAACCGGCTGCTGCGATTGCAGAGAATAGTGCGCGACCACCTTATCGCGTCCTTTCGCGCCCATGCGTGCCCTAAGATCTGGGTCACGCGCCAGTTGCTCGAGCGCGCCCACCCAATCCGCCTGTGTATGAGCGAGCAGCCCGTCGACGCCGTGGTCGACGATAACGCTGTTCACCCCCACCGGAGACGCAATCCCGGGCAGCCCGCATGCCATGTACTGGATCAGTTTGTATCCACATTTCCCCCGCGCCCAAGGTTGGTCAGGCACTGGCATCAAACCTACGTCCATGGCTTGGAGATCGGCTACCTCACATGCTTCATCCCATTCAATCGCGTCAATGCCCTCGATCCCCCGCGCGGCCGGTCCAGCGCCCACCACGCGAAAACGCGCGCCCAAGCGTGCCATCGCTGGCAACAACGCGGGAAGTAGCGGTTCGACATAACGCCAGGTCGACGGCGAACCAATCCAACCTACGGTCAACGGCCCTTCACCACGCTCCAGCCGAGGGCGAAAATGGTCGGTGTCAACCACAGTGGGCACCACCACCGCCCGCCCGCCTGCCGCGGTCACATAGTTCGCTAGGTACTCATTGCCGCACAGGCATGTCGCCGCCTGCCGTACCAGTGGGCGCAGCTTGCCACCCAACAGACGGCGCACGACGGCAGACGGGTGCGCGTCGTACATGTGAAATATCGCGTCATCGATGTCGTATACGATCGGACGGGGGGCGATCTGCGCGAGTAGGCCGTCAATCAACGGCAGATATGGAAACATCTCGTACTGGATCCATAGGAGGTCATGGTCACGCATTGCAGATACGTCGCCCAATCGGCGGGCATAAGCGCGTGCCACCCCGACCGGCGACGCCCGCTCCCCATTCATTAGGCCCGCCAGATAGGTGTCGTCGAGCAGCGGCCTGAGATCGATGCCGATCTGATGCTTTGCTAGAAACGGCGCATATTGCAGCAGCCGCTGCCGCGTGCTCGCGGCACGAGAACCGTATTTAGCGAGCGCGAGGATATGGCAACCACCCGCCGCCCAAGAATTGTTTGATGCGATGCTCATAGGGTTATGATCCCGCCATCAATCCATAGATACCCCAGCAACGCCGTTGTTATTATGACAAAACCCAACCCCGGCAAATCCGCCATCGTCCAGCGGCTACGGCATGACAGGAAAATGATGGCTGGGAACAGCACCTCCTTGCTGCGCTGTGCGACAACCGGCGCATCCGGCAGGAGAACGATCGGCACCAAACAGGCGATTGACATGGTCAACATCAGCACGTGATAGCCCCCGCGACGATGATAGCCCGCGGCCAGATAGCAGGCGAGCGCCGCGACGATTAGCAGGTTGTTCACCGACAGGATGGAGACGCTCTCGATCAGTGCGCTATTTTGAAGGTAGGCCGCACTGAGCGGGTTCAGACTGTTGAGGACATCTTCGAACGCATAGTTCAAGCTACTGAACACCGTCGCGATCACTATGACCGCCAAGGTCCCAGCGACTACTAAGCGACTGCGTACGTATAAGCCAAGCCCGGCTCCAACTAAGAGCAAGCTACTCGAGTAGTGAAGCGAAAACGCTAGGCAAAATAAAATGGCCGACCAGGCATAGCGCCGTTCAATTAACAGATGAACGGCCCAAAAGCCAAATGCTAGAGCGATACCTACACGATACTGTGTATATTCGTGAATAGGAAAAAATAACACTGCATAAAGTATCGCGGCAAAGACAGGATGGGCAAGATATCGCCTGAAAAGCATAAACTTGATAGCTAGTGATACAGCGGCTAGTGTTAAGGACAGGGTTGAAAGGTCAGCATCGAGATAGTTTCTAAAAAACCAAGCGATAACGTGAAAGCCGGGCTCAAACCGAGTATCAAGAAACGATAAACTATTTGGTATAGACTGATAGTAGATTAGATATTCAAAATAGTCGCGGCTATAGCCGAAGAGCATCAAACCCGTGACCGTAGTGAGCGTGATCCAGATCAGGGCTAGCAGGACGTCCGCGACGGGGCGCGTGTCGAGAGCCGTACCAGGGACAGGCGTCGCATGCGGAATGCTGGCTATAGTCGATTCCACTATGCGTCCCCCGCGGGATGGATAGCCGAAGAATTAGCAATCTTGGTTCCGGATCGGCCGAAGACACGGCGCAGAACACGACCCCACAGTAGAACAAAACCTCGCCCGGTTTCCCTCGCATCCGTCAGCGAACGTCGAGAGACCGCGCGTATTAATCGTGGAAACGGCTCGACGCCAAGCGTAACCATCGCCACGGCAAGCGCCGATGCCGGGGTGAAATGCTTGAAGGCGTAGACAATCCGGCTTTCCAGCGCATAGGCTAGCCGCTGAGGCTTGACTTGCTCAGACGTTCCGCCGCCGCGGTGCAAACCTACCGCTTCGGCCAAATAGAAGACGCCATACCCGGCTTGGTGGACCCGCGCCGAAAGATCCAAGTCTTCTAGATAAACAAAAAACTGCTCGTCGAACCCGCCAAGCCGTTCAAACAAATGTCGCCGGATCAAGTAAAAAGCGCCGATGACGTGGTCCACCGGTCGACTGGATAGGTGATCAAATTCACGATCGTGCAAGCCAGGAATGAGTCTAGGAAACAGGGTCGCAAGCCCCGATGCCGCGGCCAAGAGAACAGTCGGAGTTGGGAACCGCGCGCAGTGCCGTTGCACTATGCCATCCTCCTCGATCAGCTTTGCCCCGCATACTCCAACACCGGCATTCTCCGGCCGCTCCATGAAGCTAATCGCAGTATGAAGGGTATCCGGCAACAACGCGGCATCGGGGTTGAGAAACAAGATGTACGGCGCCCGGCCACGGTGCGCACCAAGGTTGCACGCGCGGCCAAACCCCAAATTGCGCCCCGTGCGCACGATGTCGAGTGCCAGTTCGGGACATATAACTGCATCGGAACCGTCTCTTGATCCATTGTCTACTACAACAACCTTCTCAACATTGTCTTTTCCATAATACGCAATTGAACGGATGCAACGTGATAACCATTGCCCAGAGTTCCAGTTTACGATGATTACGTCAGCGTTGTTAAAGTTGGTCAACGAAAATACTTCTTATCCGAGTGCACTATTACACGTAAATGTTTTTCTTATCCGGCATAGATATGATCGAAGATATTTACTTCAGGGATTACGTCAATAGTGTACAGGTGCCGGCTCACTGCTGGAAACAAGCATGTTCATACAAGCTAGTGGCTAACGCTGCGTGATACCCGCGCTGATGGCACTGCCCTCTCCATTGGCGTTCCCTTTGTGCTTACCCCATCGCCCATCGCAGCCCCGACATGTCAGATTATGGGTATGGTCCATAGAGCAGCCCACTCGCATTGCCCAGCGGTTGTGCCTTTTCAAACTTTGTTCGTTTCACTGGCTGATCGACGGAACATTGCACTTGCTTGCTCGGTGGCTGTATCAAGCGGAGCGTGCTAGATGGACTGGAACCTTGCCTGCGTCTTACGCACTGGCATTTTTGCGGACGGATGAAATACGGCTCGTACATCCGGGCATGACTTTCGTCGGCTATTTCCTAGCGCGCCGTGCCCTCCTGATACGCTTGGCAAACGCTGCTGTGGGTTTCGGAACAAGAAGGATTGCAGCCATCTGCCAGAATGGGAGATGCGCTGCGCGACGAAACGATGGTTGACCAAGATGCGTCCAAGTGAAGGTTCCCGCCAGTCGTAGGTCCAGCAACGTTACCAGGCTGAAAAGATTCATCCTTGCAGAATGAGAACGGATCACCTCCGGCTGATCTGCGGGCGAGATAACCTTGGGAAAAGCCGATACGACGGCAGACCAGTGGTCGGCGAAGACGGTAATCGCCTGTTGCTGCCAGTAGCTGTTCTGCTGAACCACGCCGAGGCTCGGCTGACCAAACCACCCAAACTTTGTATTATGGTGACTGGCATAGCCGAGCATCACGCTGATCTGGGGGAAATCGCGCTTGACGATCAAGTCATCGCCCTGCTCGACGACCCAATCGCAGACACGCCGGTGATAGATCGTGGCGCCAGTCCGCGTCTGATGCCACAAGGCAGATTTCAGCAAGGCCTTGCCCTCTTCGCCGCTGACCTGCGGGATGTCGTGGCGGTCCGGCGACTGGTAGTTGACCAAAACCAGATCCTGATCGTCGAGAAAGCCTAGGATCTTCTCCAATTGATTAGGCATGACCCAGTGCTTGTCGCCAAGTAGCCATACGAAATCAGCGTTGGGCCAAGTGAGCGTGGCGATCAGGTTGCGGTCGTGACCAAGCGAAGGTGTGTTACGGCGATAGTGGACATCCCCGAATGCGCGAACGGCGTTCCGCGTCAGATCGTCGGGACTGTCATCGGAGACATAGAGAGCGATGTTCAGGCGACGTGCTTCATCGATCATCTTGGCCAAATTGGCCGCAACGACGTTATCCCGGCGATATGTTGGGATGCAGATAGCCAGGCGGGGCCGTTCAGCCATTTAGGACCTCGTCGGCATAAGTAGCAATGCCGTCCTCGAGCGGTCGGGCGTGATGTAATCCGGTCCCCCGAACGCGACGAACGTCCAGTACCAGCTTTGGCACATCTACGGGACGGGCCGACCGAAACACCAAGCCAAGAGTGCGTCCGGTCACCTCTCGTATGGTGTTTACAATTTCCAGAAGGGAATGTCCTTCGCCGCTTCCTATGTTCAGCGCCATTCCGCTCACGCCGGCCTCAATCAACTGACGAATAGTAAGAACGAGATCGTCGATGTAGATATAGTCGCGGATACTCGATCCATCGCCCCACACCTCCAGTGCTTGGTCGTTGAGCAGCTTGCCCATGGCAACAGAGATCAGGCCTTGGCCCCCGCGCAACGGCTGGTTGCGTCCATAGGGATTAGACGGGCGCAGGATCAGATAATCGAGGCCTGCCGTTCGGCCAAGGAATTCAAGCCAAGTTTCGATCTCCAGTTTGGATTGGCCATATAGGCTGATTGGCGCGCAACGATCGTCCTCGGCGACCGGCGCGCCGGTCGTCACGCCGTAGATCGTACCGCCGGACGAAATAAAGACCAGCTTGACGCCGACTTCGGCCAGACCCTCTGCCAAATGGATGGTGGGTGTGATGACTTGACGACGTTCGATAACGTAATCGGCCATCGGACTTCCCGGCTTCATCCTCGAAACCAGGTGCACCACCACCTCCACCCCCCGCTTGCGCACGAAAGCAAGGATTGCGTCGGAGTCCTCGATCGGCAAAGCATGGACGTTCCCGGCGGCATCCCCCGTGCGCGCGCCGACCAAGACGTCATGCCCAGCATTGGTCAGCTCGCGCGCAAGATTGGAACCGATGAATCCGGTTCCGCCAAGCAGCAATATGGTGTGTCGCAAGGGCATATGGCGTCGCTGCATACTCACTGGGTCTGGCATCTACGGATGATTGTGCAAACCACGGTCACAGGACACCGTGGCGTAAGCGTAAAAGCGTCTCGCGGATGGTACTTGGCGGGGGAAGTGGAAAGCCAAGTTCCTCAGCCAGCGCATCCTGATCGAGCTTTTCACCCCACATCAACTCCGTAGTCAGCACTTGGTTAGCTGCCAGCAGCGGCGCCATCTTCATCCAGCTGTGCGGCACAGTGCTACCAGCCATCTGCTCGCGCATCTCATGCAACTGGGTGACGAAGCGTTGCAAGATGCCCGGAGCGATCGACTCATTGTCACCAATGCCAACATCGGCCAGCACCTTGTCGATAAGATAGAGCGCACCGTCATCAGTCATCCTCAGATAGAAGACATAGTCCGCGGAAGGAAAATCGTCGGGATCATACCCGCCCAGCCGAACCGCGGTGTCTCGTCGGAACAAGAAGCCAAGCCCGTTTCCGAAAAAGTTGCCAAAGAACTGCCGCTTCACGGTGACCCTCAGCACGCCATTGCGATAAGGTACCTTGTGAACACTTTTGGCGATCACCTTGGCGAGGCGGAGCCAGACCGGGGATGCCGACGACACCTTAGTTTCAGGCGCGACGGCCCGTCGATCCCGTACGCCCTTTCGGCACACAATGCCGTTTGCCGCGGGAAGCCGATCCAAGGCCGCAAGACACTGCTGGAGAAAGTTGTGTCGCAAAAGATCATCATCATTGAGGATCGTCACCCACGGCGTTTCAGACAGCAAGATGCTGCGGTTCCAATTTCCGAACATGCCAATGTTGGTGGAATTGACAAAATAGCGCACCCGGCAACCCCTGGTATCGGCCAACGCTGCACGCACAATTTCCGGCTTTTCTCCGGGCCCATCATTATCGACAATGACAATATCGGGCGGGGGCACGCTTTGCTGCGCGACCGCGCTGTTGATCGCTTCCACCAGCGTGTCGATCCGCTTATAGGTAGGGATCGCAATCGTGGCCCGGGTCAGTCCACCCGCCTCCCCGATTTGCCAGACCAATTCGTAGGGCTGATCCGCAATATCCCGAAAACTGTCGCGCGTTTGCAAGCTTTTCATTGGAACGGCCTCCACCATTGCAACGAATCTCGCCGCTTAGAACCGGCGGAGCTGCTAAAATCATTGTGCTGGGCAGTATGCCTGCGAACGGAATGGGGCAGCGTCATCACGTCTCGATGCTCTTCCATGCCTGCCATGGCCAGTACCAGTTGTTGTAGGTCAGTTGCACTAAGCCCTGACAAGCAATCATCGCTGCGACACCCAAGCCCAACCAGCCGGCTATCGTCACGCTTATGGCGATGGCAATGCCTGACGCGAGGGCGGCTCGCACGAACGGTACGTCATTGGCTGTCGTGATGAATGTCGCCGCGGTCGCGTGCAAGCCTTCAAGTATGAGCACCAGTGTCAGGAGGATAAGCGTCCCGGTCGGTAAAAGCATAATATTGCTGTCGATTTCCCTGAGCGCGATCGGCATGATCATGACGATGAACGCGGCGCCGATCAACGCGGTTACAACATAGATCGCCATGACCATGGTGAATGTCTGGCGCAGCACTACGGTGTTTTTCTTGACCCGCGCATCGACCAGCTTGCTCAGCGAGATCTGCATCGGCATTTGGGCTACGGCAATCACGGCAGACAGCATCTGAAGCGCCAGCGCATACGGACCGACCACAGCAAGTCCCCCGAACGCCGAAATGGCAAAAAGCGTGTAGCGGTTAATAAGGAACGCCCCGATCGAGACGGCGCCCATGCGGCTCGCGTTAGGCCAGATCGCGCGCAGGACAGCATGGACGGCGTGCCGCTCAACTTTCTCAGCCCGGCATCGCCGGGTCAGGTCACCCAGAAGATTGATGGCGATCGTACGGGCAATGACTTGACCCAAGATCAGCGCTCCAGCCACGGCGATCAGGCCGCCTCCGACCAACAGCGCCCCGATCGCGATCGTCACGGAGGCGGCCCGATTGACGATTATGTACAGGTAATTCTGTTCGACGCGACCGAAGCCGACCAGAGCCGAGTCGACCCACAGAAAGTACAGATTGAGACTGATGCTGACGGCGAAGACCAGCCAAGCGCCCTCGGCATAGCGAATATCTAGCCCGCCCTTGCCACTGATGGCTGCGACATACGGAAGGCCAGCGACGACGAGCACCAATAGGATAAGCCCGGCGAGCAGCCGATAGAATATCTTGGCGGCAGCCATAATCTCTGCGATCAGGCGAAAATTGGGCGTGCGCTGGATTACAATTTCCTCGCTAAGCCCTCGCCGCTCAATCTTGGAGGCGCCCGAGATGCCTAGCGCAAACGCTCGCGTGAACGTCGGCTGGAAGCCAAAATCACAAATGAAAGCAAGCGACTGAATGGCAACGAAGATGTACCATAGACCAATTTCAGCCTTCGACAGTCTCGTCACCATGAAGGGCACAAGCATCAGCGCCGAGCCATATTGCAGCAGCTGAGCGGTGAGGCCGATCAACAGCGCGCGATGCGCGCGAATGTGCCTCGACAACTCCATCGATCAGGCGCTGAGCGTCGGCAACATATCGGCCAAACGGCGGCGTGGCAGCCAACCTGGCAGGCGCTGCCCTTCGACCAAAATTACCGGCTCCATCACCTCACGGGCGCGATAAGGTCGTTCGCCAAAAACAACATCCAGCCTGCGGCCCGTGGCGACCTCGACTATCGGCACTAGGTCGCGAACGCGCAGGCGCTCGCCCGATACGAAATAGCTTTCATCAAGCAGGTTGGCGGAAACCAGCAGGCGATGACCAGCTACGATGAAGGCGTCGACCACGTCATCCACATGACTGATGTCCATCATCTGCTCACCCGGCGACATGCCCAGCCGCTGCCCTGATAAGGCGGCGTCCATCAGCAACTGCACCAGCTTGCGCCGGGTATCGCCATGGCCGAACGTGTCGAACAATTTCAAAGTGATCGACGACAGGTCACGCGCATCAGTGTAGTAGCGCAGCAGATCATCACCCGCCTGCTTGGTGGCGGCATAGAGATTAACCGGTACATAGCCAGGACCGCGATAATGCTGCCACGCGGTACCCGTACTGACCAGCCGGGCCGAGCCGACCGGTAGCGTGACCGTCATCGCCTCTGCCAACTGGCCGGTAAGCAGGACGTTTGAGGCAATCAGGGGCTCGAGGTCAGCTGGTTTGTGCTCGGCAAGGTACAGCGAAGCCAGATGGAACACGACATCGGGGCGTACAGCTTCCACTACGGCGATCAGCCCGGCAGTTGTGCCATCGAACCGGTGGATTACCGCTGCACTTAGATCGTCAGCTATAACGGTTGAAGGCCGGGCAAGCAGGTCAACCGCCCAACCTTCGCTGAGCAGCCTATGCGCCAGCTTGGCGCCGATAAAACCTCCAGCGCCGGTAATCAGTGAGCGGGGCATTAATCCGTCATCCTAAAAGGCGAGATGTAATCGGCAAGCGCCAGATGGTCCGCATCGCGTGCAGACAGGACGGGATTGGTTACTGGCCAATCGAAGCCGAAGCTATCCCAGGCGACCCCGCGATCTTGGTCGGGTTCGTGGACGCTGGTCACCTTGTAATACATCACGCTGTTGTCGGTCAGCGACAGAAAGCCATGCGCGCAACCAACCGGTACATAGAGGCCGATGCCGTTATCCGGCTCAAGCTCCACACTGATCGCTTTGCCGAACGTCGGGGAGTCGGTGCGGATGTCAAGGACCACGTCGAGCACACGGCCGGCCACGCAAAACACCAGCTTGGCATGTTGGGCGGGGGGTTCCTGAAAGTGCATACCGCGTACGACGTTCTTTGCGGATGTCGTGTAATACTCCTCGCGCCAATCAGTTCGCAGCTTCAGTTGCTCAAAGCTAGGCGCGTGAAAGCTTTTAACAAATCCGCCGCGGACATCTATGAACGCTGGCATCTTCAGAGTTTTTACGCCCGAAATTATGGTATCCTGCGTTTCCACGCCGACTCCTAAATATAATAGTTAGAAGTTCATACCAAAGAACTCTTCCAGCTTCTCGCCAACGTAATCGATCTGCGACTCGCCAAGCGCCGGGAAAACACCAAGCCAGAAACTGTTGTTCATGACGCGGTCTGTCTGAGTCAGATCACCAACCACACGGTAATTGACGTGCTTGAAATAGGGCTGGCGCGTGAGGTTGCCGGCGAAGACGAGGCGGGTACCGATCTTGTTCTGGTCAAGGAAGCGCGTCACATCGACGCGCTTCGCATCGACGCCCTCGCGCAACATGACCGGGAAGCCGAACCACGACGGGTCCGAATTGGGCGTTGCTTCGGGCAAGATGAAAATTTCATCCATCCCCTTCAGCCGCTCGGTCAGCAGCGCGAAATTGCGCCGGCGCGCAGCGATGAAATCGTCGACACGGTCGAGCTGCGCCAGGCCGCAGGCCGCCTGCATGTCGGTGATCTTCAGATTGTAGCCGAGATGGCTGTACACGTACTTGTGGTCGTAGCCGAACGGCAGGTCGCCATGTTGCTGCCCGAAACGGCTGCCGCAGGTATTGTCGCAGCCGGGCGCGCAATAGCAGTCGCGACCCCAGTCGCGGATGCTCTCGATGATCGGCCTGAGCTCGGCCGAGCGGGTGAACACCGCGCCGCCCTCACCCATCGTGATGTGATGTGCGGGGTAGAAAGACAGCGTCGCAACATCGCCCCACAGGCCAACCTTCTTGCCGTCGTAGGTCGCGCCCAGCGCGTCGCAGCAATCCTCGACTAGCCATAGGTCGTGCTCGTCGCAGATACGCCGCACCTCGGCGAGGTTGAACGGGTTACCGAGCGTGTGCGCAATCATGATCGCGCCTGTTTTATCGGTGATCGCCGCCTCGATCAGGTTGGCATCGATGTTGTAGGTCGGCACTTCGACGTCGACGAACACCGGGATCAGGCCGTGCTGGATCGACGGGTTGACCGTGGTCGGGAAGCCAGCCGCGACGGTGATGACTTCGTCACCGGGCTTAAGGCGACGATCGCCAAGCTTGTGGCTGGTCAGGCACGACAGTGCCAGCAGGTTCGCGGACGAGCCCGACGTGGTGGTGAGGACGTAGGGTGCGCCGGTGATCTTGGCGAGCCCCGCCTCGAATTCGGTGTTGAAGCGCCCCGTCGTCAGCCAACCGTCGAGCGAAGCCTCGACCATCAACTCGATCTCGGGAGCGCCGATAACTTTGCCTGCAGGCGGGATCACGGTTTCCCCGGGCACGAACGGCTTGGGGGCGAATTGGGCCTCCGCATACTGGTTTACCAGCGCGCGGATCTGCTTACGAAGGTCGTCGGCGTTCATCGGTCGTGTTCCTGTGCGGCAAGGGGGAGCGAAGCGGGAGCGAAGCGCTGTAGCTCAGTCAAACAATAAGCATGCATATCGACACCCGACAGCCACGCGCGCTGCCACGCGACGATGCTGGCAAGCGCTTGCTCGAGATCCCAGCGCGGCTGCCAACCGAGCTCGGCGCGCGCCTTGGATATGTCGAGCTTGAGATGGCGCGCCTCGTGTGGCTGGACACTCTCGTCGTAGGTCCAGGCAGCACCATCACCCCAAGCGTCACACATGCGCTCGACAATCCATTTTACGGGGCGAGCATCGTCGTCGCGCGGGCCGAAGTTCCACGCCTGTGCCGCTTGCTCGGGCTTATGCCACAACGCCTGTGCGAGTTCGAGATAGCCGCCCACCGGCTCCAGAACATGCTGCCATGGACGGATCGCGAGCGGATTGCGGATGAGAGCGGCTTCGCCGCGCTCGATCGCGCGCAGGATATCAGGAATTAGGCGGTCCGCAGCCCAGTCACCGCCACCAATCACATTGCCCGCGCGACCGCTGGCAAGCGCAATACCCGCCTTGGCCAGAAACGAGCGGCGGTAAGCAGACACGACCAACTCGGCGCAGCCCTTGGAGTTGGAATAGGGGTCATGCCCCCCCATCGCCTCATCCTCGCGATAGCCCCAGGCCCATTCGCGGTTTTCGTAGCATTTATCGGTGGTTACCACGACGCAAGCACGTACGTTGGCTGCCTTCCGCACGGACTCAAGCAGGTGCGCAGTGCCCATGACGTTCGTGGCATAGGTGCCGATTGGATCGTCATAGGATGCGCGCACGAGTGGCTGTGCGGCCATGTGGATCACAATTTCGGGGTCAGCACCGACCAGCGCCTGCTCAAGTGCAGCTGGATCGCGTATATCGCCGATGATTGACGTCATACCATTGCCCACCAGCGCGACGTCGAACAGCGCGGGCTCGGTCGGAGGCGACAGCGCGAAGCCGGTTAGCTGCGCCCCCATCTGCTGGAGCCACAGTGCCATCCAGCTCCCTTTGAAGCCGGTGTGCCCCGTCAAGAAGACGCGCTTGCCCGCCCAGAAGGTGGGATCTACCCTTCCTTGTTGCATCACCAGACCCGCCACGGCGCCTTCCCGCTACTCCACAGCGCTTCAAGATGCTGCTTGTCGCGCAGCGTATCCATCGGCTGCCAGAAACCGTGATGCTCGAACGCCATCAGCCCGCCATCACTCGCCAAATTGCGCAACGGCTCCTGTTCCCAGATCGTCGCATCGTCCGCGATATAGTCGATCACCTTGGGGCTTAGCACGAAGAAGCCGCCGTTGATCATTCCGCCGTCACCCTTTGGCTTCTCCAGAAAATGGGTGATCTGTCCTTTTTCGATCTCCAGCGCACCGAACCGGCCTGGCGGATAAGTCGCAGTCATCGTCGCCAGTTTGCCGTGGTCGCGATGGAAGTCGATCGATCGGGTGATATCGATGTCGCCGACGCCGTCGCCATAGGTGAAGAAGAAGAATTCCTCGTCTTTTACATGATCGGCAACACGGCGCAGGCGACCACCCGTCATGCTTTCGTCGCCGGTATCGACCAGCGTCACCCGCCACGGCTCTGCGCGCTTCTCGTGAACGATCATCTCGTTCGCGCGCATGTCAAACGTTACGTCAGACATATGGAGGAAATAGTTGGCGAAATACTCCTTAATTACGTAGCCCTTGTAACCACAGCAAATTACGAAGTCGGTGACGCCATGCGCAGCGTAAATCTTCATGATGTGCCACAGGATCGGACGACCGCCGATCTCGATCATCGGCTTCGGCCGGAGGCTCGTCTCCTCAGCAAAGCGCGTGCCAAGGCCACCGGCGAGAATAACTGCCTTCATGGGTCGGTCCTCAGTTCGATTTGACGAATGCGTCGGAAAAGAAGCACTTGGCGGGCAAGCCGAGCGCGAGCATGGTTCCGCGCGCCGATGCGATCATCGCGCTCGAACCGCACGCATAGACCACTGTATCATCAGGATCTATGCCGTCCTTGACAGCTGACTGCTGCACATAACCACGCCGACCGATCCAGTCTGGCTGGTCTCCCGATAGCAGATGATGGAAACCCACGTCGAGCCCAAGGCCCGCCGGATCCCAGCAAAAGTTTTCAGCCTCGCGATTGCCCCAGAATACACTGAGACGGTGCCGCGCGGCTCGCATTGGATCGGCCGCCAGCTCCTCCAGCAGCGCCTTGACCGGAGCGATGCCCGTGCCAGTCGCGAGAAACACAATGTTGGTGGGGCCCTCATCTCGCAAGAAAAAGGTGCCAAACGGCCCCTCAATGCGGATGAGATCATTCGGCTTTGCTCGTTCGAACCAAAAGCGGCTGAGGTGTCCGCCAGTATAGCGTTTGACGATCAATTCGAGCAGGCCATCTTCCCGCGGCGCATTAGCAAGACTGTAGCTACGCCGAGCGCCATCGACGATGACGTCGACATATTGCCCTGGCAAAAAACGCATTGGGGACGCAGGCGGGGTCTTGAGCACCACCTTTACGATGTCCTGGGCCAATCGGTCGATCGACACGATCCGGCTCGGCATAGTTTTAATTTCGAAGCCGACGAGCCGGTCAAGGGGCTCGATGTCGAGCACGATATCCTCGACTGCCGCGCGGCAGCACGTCAGGATTATGTTGTCACGTAGTTCGACTTCGCTCAGACCTTCTTCTGGGCGAAGCGTTTCGGTCCGCCCCGACATCAGCGACGCTTTGCATATTCCGCACCGACCCGTACGACAGCTATATTCTAGCGTAACGCCTTCGCTGCGCGCGGCATCGAGGATCGATACGGCAGCATCGGCGAGAAAAGTTCGCCCGGTATTTAGTGTGACGGTTGGCATGCGTAACAGGCTGTTAGTCCATTCTTTCTGGCTGTCCAAGGTGCAAGTGCTGGCGTTCCCGCCTGAGCCGTGCCTCCTACTCCTGCCGCTCCACACCCAACGCGATCATCCCATCAAACCGTGGCATCAAACATTCAGGTGTCAGCGCGCGCCGTATCCCGTTATCATAGTTCGGATTGTTCGAACCACAATCAACAAATCAATCCAAGGTGAGTACTGCTTAATATAATAAAAGTCATAATTCAGTTTGCTACGTACATCATCTATATCAGCAACGTGGCCCTGGCATACTTGTGCCCAACCTGCGATTCCCGGCCGAATGATGTGGCGGTAGCGATAAAAAGGAATTTCTTGCTCGTACCAGCGTGAGAGCACCGCAGCTTCCGGACGAGGTCCAATCCAACTCATTTCACCCTTCAGAATGTTTAGAATTTGCGGGAGCTCGTCAATTCTCGACATACGCAGAAACCGGCCAATGGTCGTGATCCGATCATCACGATCACGCGTGATTGCAAGATCACGCTCTTGAATTGGGTTGGCCACCGTCGTTTTCATAGTGCGGAACTTGTAAACTGTGAAGGGTCTTCCTTGATAGCCAATCCTTTCTTGGAGAAAGAATGCAGGCCCAGGCGATGTAAGTCGGACCAATATGCTGATGACTATGATTAAAGGAAGTAGAAGAACTCCCATAAAAAATGCCATCAGCCAATCTACAACGCTCTTGAACATCATGTAATCCAAGCGCGGTGTAAGTGATCCGAAGCTATTCTCCGACAGATGCTCTAATTCCACCTTGCCGGTTAGCGACTCCAGCAAGTGTTTAACATGATAAACCGGCATATTACCAAGCGCATAATCGGCGAGCTTTCTGTCCCACTCGTTCGGGAGATCAATACGCAGGTCTGCCGCAATAGCGTCTAGCCCACTAATCCGAGATTCAGGTGAATGAAGAATACTCCATGTAACATGTGAGAAATTGGGTAGCTCCGCTACGTCGCCAAACGGCAGAACTCCGATGTGCAGACGCTGGCGGTGCTGAGCCAATGCGCCAATCAAGAAGAACCATACTAGCGTGAGAAAATATCCCAGCAGAAGAGTGGTCCGATTATATGGAATGCGCCCGAACACAAATGCGATTAACAAAGCACTGAAGACGAGACTAAAAGACGATAGGGCCGATGCCAACGCTTCCGATCCAGGGTATGTCGCCACATTGCGCGTCAGCCATGCGCCAATCAGGATCGCTAATGCCGTACCGACCAATGTATTTTGCAGCACGGTGCTGTTGCCCCCCGCACCGTAGATGAGCACGCGTCCGATTGCTGGCAAAACTGCGGCAATAAGGATTCCAACTGGTACCTGAAATCTCAGGCGGGCCCAGAATATTGGTCGTAAAGGTTGAACGCCGGCCACAAAAACATTCCACTCTGCATAACCGTACCGGGAAGCGATCCGCTAACGCGCGCCGTCCCTAGCTACTGGCTCATTGGGATGCAACTCTATCAAACTTGGCACTGCCGATGAGGGCACACCGTATGGCTCTTATCGTAAATGGCGCGGTTGTCGCACGGTGACATGCTCCCGGTTTTAGGCCTCGCTTGAGCAGGGTCGCCAGCCGTCAATAGCCGACCCTGCAACGCTCGTTGGCAATCTCGCGGATCGGCTTGGGTGCGGCGTCAAACGTCCCGCACAGTGCCTCATATTGTAATTTGAAACGACTGACCCAGGTCAACTTGCGGGCACGACGCTCGAAAACGGCGTGGTCGGCCGTCAGCTTCTTCAGTCGTTCGCAATCGCGCCGCCTCCGACGCTGTCATCCCGCCGCACTTCGCCCTTCAGTTGTTAGGCCGCATCGCTGATCCCGTGCTCGCGGCACAAATCCGCCGTCTTCACGCCAACCTCATGCTCGCGCGGCACACCAATGATCTGATCCTTAGTAAAGCCAGCCGGGCCGCATCACTCGTCTCTATCTGACGAGCTAACTTGCCATTGACATGATTTCTGGAGAGCAGCCGGATTGTCCCGCGCGATACAATTCGCTACCCTATGCTGCTGATGCCTCCTACTTTGCCCCAGTTAATTCATCCCCGCCGCCACGGTGACGCACGCGGCTGGTTTACCGAGACGTACAACCGCGACACATTTGCCGCGCTCGGTATCACCTGCACCTTCGTGCAGGACAACCACTCGCTTTCCGCACATGCATTCACCCTTCGCGGCTTACATTTTCAGACCCCACCGCGAGCGCAAGACAAGCTCGTCCGCTGCATCCGTGGGCGAATTTTTGATGTCGCGGTGGACGTTCGCAAAGGCTCTCCCTCCTACGGCCAATGGGTGAGTGCGGAGCTTTCTGCTGATAACGGCGATCAGCTGTTCGTACCCGTCGGTTTTGCGCACGGCTTCCTCACGCTCGAGTCTAATTGCGAGGTAGTCTACAAATGCTCGGATACCTACGCGTCCGAGGCCGATGGCGGTATTGCATGGGACAACGTCGGGATCGCCTGGCCGCTGCCGGTGGGAATTATGCCCGAGCTTTCCGGCAAGGACCGTTGCCAGCCCACGCTCGCAGATTTCGATAGCCCATTTCCCTATGACGGCCGCCCGCTCGCGCCGCTCGCCTGAAGGACAGACCCATGCGCATTTTCGTCACCGGCGGGGCCGGCTTCATCGGGTCGACCCTCGTCCGTCACCTGATCGAAAACACCGACCATGAGGTCCTCAACTTCGACAAGCTAACCTATGCGGGCACGCTGACGACGGTCGAGCGCGTCGCGGATTCGAACCGCTACCGCTTCGTCCAGGGCGACATCTGCGATGCGGACGCGGTCCGCGCGGCGATCGCCGGGTTCAAGCCCGACGTGATCACGCATCTCGCGGCCGAGAGCCATGTCGACCGCTCGATCGACGGCCCCGGCGCGTTCGTCCAGACCAACGTCGTGGGCACCTTCACGATGCTGAGCGAGGCGCGCGCCTATTGGCTGTCGCTCGGCGACGCGCCGAAGGCGGCGTTCCGCTTCCACCATATCTCGACCGACGAGGTGTACGGCTCGCTCGGCGAGACCGGGCTGTTCACCGAAGAGACGCCCTATGATCCGCGTTCGCCCTATTCGGCGTCGAAGGCGGGGTCGGACCATCTCGTCAGCGCCTGGGGCCACACCTTCGGCCTGCCGGTGCTGATCACCAACTGCTCCAACAATTACGGGCCGTATCACTTCCCCGAAAAGCTGATCCCGCTGATGATCGTCAAGGCGCTCGCGGGCGCCGACCTGCCCGTCTACGGCAAGGGTGATCAGGTCCGCGACTGGCTGTATGTCGAGGATCATGTCCGCGCGCTGCACGCGGTGTTCGAAAAGGGTGAGCCCGGCCGGACCTACAATGTCGGCGGAAACAACGAGAAGCAGAATCTCGAGGTCGTGAAGACCGTCTGCACGATCCTCGATCGCCTCCGCCCGCGCGCCGATGGCCAGCCTTACGCGACGCAGATCACCTATGTCGCCGACCGCCCCGGCCACGACAAGCGCTATGCGATCGACGCGACCCGGATCAAGGACGAGCTCGGCTGGGAGCCTGCCGAGACGTTCGAGACGGGTATCGAGAAGACCGTCGCCTGGTATCTCGACAACCAGGACTGGTGGCAGGCGATCGTCGCCGAGCACAAGGCCGACCAGCGTCGCGGGCTTTCGGTATGAGCGATGCTTCCGCAGCTGGCGGCATGAAGCGGATTCTCGTCACCGGCGGCAACGGCCAGCTCGGCACCGAGCTCAAGCGCTATGCCTGGCCCGAGGGCTGGGCGGTCAGCGCGATCGACATCGACGAGCTCGACCTGCGAGATACCGCGGCGATCGCCGCGATGGTCGCGGGTGGCCATCACGGTACGCCCTGGGCCGCGGTGATCTCTGCCGGCGCCTATACCGCGGTCGACAAGGCGGAAAGCGACATCGTCACCGCCTGGGCGGTCAACGCGATGGCCCCCGCGGCATTCGCCGAAGCCTGCGCCAAAGCCGGCATCCCGATCGTCCAGGTCTCGACCGATTACGTCTTCGACGGCGCGCGCGACGGCGCGTGGGAAGTGACCGATCCGGTCGCGCCGCTCGGCGTCTATGGCGCCTCCAAGCTTGGCGGGGAGCTCGCGGTCCGCACCTCGGGCGCGCGCCACGCGATCGTCCGGACCGCCTGGGTGGTCAGCGCGCACGGCAACAACTTCGTCAAGACGATGCTGCGTGTCGGCGCGACCAACCCGCGCCTGCGCGTGGTCGACGACCAGCATGGCAGCCCGACGTCCGCGACCGATCTCGCCGCGGCGCTCGCGACGATCGCGATGCGGCTCGTCGAGGATCCCGCCGCCCCCACCGGCGTCTATCACTTCAGCAATGCCGGCGCGGTCACCTGGGCCGGCTTCGCGCGTGAGATCTTCGCGCAGAGCGGCGCGCGCGGCGGGGCCAGCGCCGAGGTCGAGGGCATCCCGACCAGCGACTATCCGACACCTGCGACGCGCCCGGCCAACTCGCTGCTCAGCCATGACGCGATCACGCGCGACTATGGCATCCATCCGCCCGCGTGGCAGACCGCGCTCGGCAACATCCTCGACGAACTGCTCGGGGCCCCCAAGAAGGACATTTCCCAATGAAGGGCATCATTCTCGCCGGCGGTTCGGGCACGCGGCTTCATCCGGCAACGCTCGCGGTGAACAAGCAGCTGCTGCCGGTCTATGACAAGCCGATGATCTATTATCCGCTGTCGGTGCTCATGCTCGCGGGCATCCGCGACATCCTGATCATCTCGAGCCCCGAATATATCGACAATTACCGTCGCCTGTTCGAGGACGGGTCCGCGTTCGGCCTCGCCATCTCCTACGCCGAACAGCCCAAGCCCGAGGGCCTCGCCCAGGCCTTCACGATCGGCGCGGACTTCATCGGCGATGACGATGTCGCGCTCGTGCTCGGCGACAACATCTTCTTCGGCGCGCACCTGACCGACCTGCTGGCGAGCGCGGTCGCGCGCAAGGGCGGCGCGACGGTGTTTTCCTACCGCGTCGACGATCCCGAGCGCTACGGCGTGGTCGAGTTCGGCGAAGGCGGCAAGGCGGTCAGCCTCGAGGAAAAGCCGGCAAAGCCCAAGTCGCACCATGCGGTCACGGGCCTGTATTTCTACGACAACCGCGTCGTCCAGTTCGCGCGCGACCTGAAGCCCTCCGCCCGCGGTGAGCTCGAGATCACCGATCTCAACCGCCTCTACATGGAAGCGGGCGACCTGTTCGTCGAACAGATGGGCCGCGGTTACGCCTGGCTCGACACCGGCACGCATGACTCGCTGCTCGAGGCGAGCGAGTTCGTCCGGACGATCCAGCACCGCCAGGGCATCCAGATCGCCTGCCTCGAAGAGATTGCGTTTAACCAAGGGTTCATAAGCGCCGATAAAGCTCGCGAGGCGGGCGAGCGTTTTAAAAAAACGAATTATGGGCGTGCCATATTGAACGCGGTAGATGGAATTTAACCTACTGATGCTCGCCAATATCAAGCGATGCATTGCGTAATGCACGGAATATACATTAATATTAGATTGGCACCGGTGTGCTATTAACGGTGCATTACACATTAGATTGTCAAACACTTCATATCTGTTGGACGTGAATAGAAGATCAAGCTAGCGTACCCGAACTAGAAGACGGGGGAATGCATGAAGGTCGGGGAAATGACGTCGCGGAAGCGGCGCGTGCGCATGCGCGCGTTGCAGACGAGCGCGATCGCGGCGACGTTTTTCGTGGCTGGCCCAGCGTTCGCACAATGCGCCCCCGATCCTACGGTCGCCAATGGCACCACGACCTGCACGGGCACCGATACCGATGGGCTCTCGGTCGCAACTGGCAATAGTCGCATCGTCATTGCAAGCGGGGCGACCGTGCGGCCCGGCAGTGGCGCTGCCGCGATCATCAGTCGGGCCAGTAATGCGTCCTTCGACGTCAATGGTCTGGTCGACGGCGGGGCGGGCAAGGCCGGGCTGTTCGTAACCACCGGCACGCCGTTCACGACGATATGTACGGATCCCTATGCGGGCGCTTCGGTAAATTACTGCGTCATCGGCTCCACCCTGACGAGCTATCCGTCGGCCAGTGCGATGGTGACGGTCGCGGCGGGCGGCACGGTGACGGGCGCGCAAGGGATCCTGATCCGGCGCGATGCCAGCAACACCAATGGCTATATCTCGGCCTCGATCGACAATGCTGGGACGATCAGCGGCACCGCAGGCCCCGCGGTGGTTGCGGACCAGACGGGCTTCGGCTCGCTCTCGGTCACCAACCGCACGACCGGGACGATCGGCGGTATCGCCGGCACGGTCTCCTACGTCACGAACGCCGGAACGATCGACGGAGGCGGCAATGCCGCGCTTGCCTCGACGGTGTCCGGGATGAACGTCGTCAACACCGGCCGGATCGTGTCGAGCGGCTCGGCCGCGACGCTGAGCGATACCGGCAGCTATCTCTACGTCAGCAACGCGACAGGCGCGGTGATCGGAGGCAGCACGACCGCGATCCGGACCAGCGGTGCGCTGTCGCTGACCAATGCGGGCACGGTCAACGGATCGGTGGTCTCGACCGCCGGGTCGGGAACGAGCAGCACGATCGATACGCGCCAGGGCGTGATCAACGGCGATCTGGTGCTGGGCGCGGGCAACGACACGCTCCGCGCGCGCTATGACGCCGCGACCGGCCGGATCGCATCGATCACCGGAACGGTCGATGGCGGAGCGGGGAGCGATACGCTGGCGTTCGGCGTCGATGCCGATGCGGTGTTCACCCGTGCGGTGCTGCCGACAAATTTCGAGCTGCTGGGCTTCGACCTGAGCAACAATGCGGTGGCGACGCTGGCCGCGGGCTTCACGTCCGGCACCGGTATATCGGTCAGCGGCACGGGCGCGCTCGTCAACCAGGCCGCGCTGGTGACCAACGGGCAGGCCGTGATCGCGGCATTCTCGCCCTACGGTCTCGACTTCACCAACCAGGGGTCGATCACCGCATCGCTCGGCGGCACCGGCCTGTTTGCCGTGGGCACGCCCGCGACGGTGACCAACTCGGGCACGATCACCGCCAATGGCGGCTCGGGCGTGCAGGCGTATACGACGCTGACCAACAGCGGCGTGATAACGGCAACGGGGACCGGCGCTGCGGTCGTCTATGGCACGCTGGCCAATAGCGGGACGATTCGTTCGACCGCGGGCATCGGCGCGACGATTTCCGGCGGGGGTTTCAGCGGATCGACCAACGACGGGACGATCATCGGCGCGACCACCGGCGTGTCGTTGTCGAGCGGACGACTGGTCAATACGGGCACGATAATAGGCGGCACCACGGGCGTTTTGCTGGGATACGGCACCGCGCTGATCAACGCCGCGTCAGGCACGATCACGGGCGGGACCGCGGCGGTGAGCGGCACCGGATCGTCCGTCGCAATCGTCAACGCCGGCCAGATCGCCGGTACGGTGAACCTCGTTTCGCCCTACAGCTTCGATTCGAGCAACGATGTGTTCGTCGACGCGGGCGGCACCGTGACCGGCGCGATCCGGCTGGGTGGCGGTGACGATATGCTCGTCGTCGACCTGGCGAGCACAGGCACGCGACCGCTGGCGGGGGCGATCGGCGGGGTCGAAGCGGGCGCCGGCTATGATACGCTGCGCTACCGGGTCAATGCCGATGCCAGCGCGGCGCTGGCACTGACCGGCGGGTTCGAGGGGCTCGCCTATGAGCTGACCGACGCCGCGGCGCTGACGCTGACCGCCGCGACGCCGTTTGCCACCACGATCGGGCTGACCGGCAACGGATCGGTGACGCTGAACGGGACGATCTCGGCGACCGATCGCACGCTGATCGATACCGGGATCCTGACGGTCGACCAGCTGACCATGGGCACCGCCGGACCGGCACAGGCGCTGACGATCACCAACGCCGGCACGCTGGCGCTGACCACGACCACGCAGACCAACTTCTATTCGACGCTGGCGGCGATTGCCGCAGGCACCGCCGACGTCACCAACAGCGGCACGATCACCGTCGCCAATGCGGCCGGCCGCTATTATCCGGCAGTCGCGATCCGCGGCGGGAACAGTGTTACCAACAGCGGCACGATCACCCTGAGCGGAGGCGGCACGGCGATCAGCGGTGCGCGCGACATCGTCAATTCGGGCACGATCACGGATATTTCCGGCACGGATATTTCCGGCACCGGTGCGGGCGCAATCGGCGTGACGGCCTTCACCACACTGGCCAACAGCGGCACGATCCGGGTCGACGGTACCGCCGTGCAGGGCAGCTATTATTATAGCCCCGTGCAGATCACCAACAGCGGCACGATCGAGAGCCGCAAGGCGACCGCCGTCACGCTGGGCTATGGCAGCGTACTGACCAACGAGACGACCGGGACGATCAACGGGCTGACCGCGATCGACCTCTCGAGCGGCGGGACAATCGTCAACCGCGGCACGATCATCGGCGATGTCGCGGCGACGTCGCCCTACGCCTATTCGAGCGCCGTCTACGTCGCGGATGGCGGCATGGTTACCGGCAACGTGACCTTCGGGTTGAGCACCGACATGTTTCTTCAGACCGGCGCTGCGACCGGGGTGAGCGGAACGATCGATGGCGGCGCGGGCTTCGATATTTTCGGCCGGTCGCGCAAAGCCAGCGACAGCATCGTGCTGGACCAGCGGACGGGGATCAATTTCGAAGCCGATTACGTCGAGGCGCTCGGCACCGACACCCGCGTGACGTTGACCGCGGCGAACCCTGTTACAAATGACCTGTACCTCCGGGGCGACGGCACGATCGTCAACGAGGCGACCATCGATGGCGCCGCGTGGACCTATCTTCCGATCAGCACGGCCGGGCTGGCACAGACCAACGGGCTGGCCGCGTTCGTCAACCGGGGCACGATCTCGGGTGGCGTGAGCGGCGCGGTCTACGCCTTCACCAATAGCGGCACGGTCGGCGCAGAATCGCTTCTGTCGAACGCAGTCTACCAGGGCGTTTCGTCGGGAACATTGTCTTTTGACAACAGCGGCGCGATCGCCTCGTCGGGCGACTATTACACCGCAAGCCTGGAAGGCTATGGCCTCGACGGCCTCACCGCAACCAACAGCGGCACGATCACGGGCGGACTCGCGATATCGGCCACCACGGTTCTCGACCAGACCGCCCCCGTCACAATCGCGGTCGCCAATAGCGGCACGATCACGTCCGCCACTGGCACCGCGCTAGTGATCTCGACCGGCAGCGATTACTATTTCGGCGGCCCGAGCGCGGTCACGCTGACCAATGACGGTACCGTCACCGCCAGCGGAGAAGGCGGCGTTGCCGCGCGGCTGTACATGCAGGGCAGGTTCGGCTCGACGGCGAGCTCGACCTACGCGATCGCCAATACCGGAACGATCGAGGCGACCGGCAACGGCCTGACCCAGACCTATCAGGATTGGGACGGCACGCGCTACACCTATACCATTCCGGCGGCCGGCCTGCTGTTGGATACCGGGACCAATGTGACCGGGACGATCACCAACAGCGGGACGATCCAGGCGACCGGCACGTCCGCAGTCGCGCTGCTCGTATCGGGCACCGCGCTCGACCTGACCAACAGCGGCACGATCCGGGGCGGCACCGGCAGCGTGCTGGCGAACGGCTACCCGCTTGACGGCACCAGCCTGGCCGGTGCGATCCAGATCTGGGGCGGCGCCGACGACCGGATCGTCAACACCGGTGCGATCTTCGGGTCGGTCGATCTCGGCGACGGCAACGACAGCATCGAGAACCGCGGCCGGATCGAGGGCAATGTCCTGCTCGGCGCGGGCGACGACAGCTTCCTGCAGCGCGCGGATGCGGTGCTGGTCGGCACCGTCGATGCGGGCGAGGGCAATGACGGCCTGATCGTCGATGCGACCGTGGGTGGCGCGGTCAATGGCGACCAGTTCGTCAATTTCGAGCGCTTCACACAGGTCGGCAGCGGCAATGTCGCCTATTCGGGGACTTTCCGCTTCGACACGATCGGCGTGTCGGGCGGCGATGTGACGGTCGCGGCCGGACAGGTCCTCACCAGCGCAGGCACAGTGACGATCACCGGCGGAGAGGCGGCGGAAAGCGTGACCAATGCGGGCACGATCGCCGGCAGCGTCGACCTGGGCGCGGGCGACGACCGCGTCGTCAACACCGGCACGATCCAGGGCGCCGTCCTGCTCGGCGCCGGCAATGACCGCTTCGTCGAAGGCACCGGCAGCAGCGTCGCGGGCGGCGTTGATGGCGGCGCGGGCGAGGACCTGTATGGTGTCACGCTCGCCGGCAACCGCAGCGGCATCGGCCAACGCAGCAACTTCGAGCGCTTGAGCGTCGAGGGCAGTGGTACGCTGGCGCTGACACTCGATCAGGGCTTCCAGTCGATCGCACTCGCCGGCACCGGCCTCAACCTCGCGCTGGGTGGCTTCGTCGTCGGCACCGTGACGGGCTCAGACGCGGCCGAGACGCTGGCGGTCGACGGCGATGTCGCCATGGTCTCGCTTGGCGCCGGCAACGACGAACTGGCGCTCGGCGCGACGCGTGCAGGCGGGCTTTACATGGGCGGGGCAGGCTCCGACCTGTTGCGCTTCACTGCAAACGCGCCGGTCACCCTGACGGGCACGGCAACGGGCTTCGAGCGCATCGCGCTTGCAGGTGGCGCGCTGACCGTGACGGGAACGCTCGGGACCGCCGGCACTGCGCTGACGTTCGGCGACGACGCGCAGAGCGTCGTCGTCGCACCGGGCGGCACGCTGGCCGGAACGATCGATCTCGGTGCAGGCAATGACGGCTTCCGCCTGACGGCAGGCGGTACGCTACTCGGCACCGTCTCGGGTGGAGCCGGGACCGACACGGCGACGCTCGAACTGGCGGGCGACCGCACGCTCGGCGCCGACATGCTGCGCGACTTCGAGATCCTGAACGGCGAAGGCAGTGGCACGCTGACGCTGACGGGCGTTCAGACCTATGAGCGCGTCAATGCTGCGACCAACCTGACGATCGGCTCGGGGGCGTCGCTCACGGCTCCGGTCGTGTTCGGGGCAGCCGATAACCGCTTCACGGTTGCGGGCAGGTTCGCAGGGTCGGTCGACGGCGGGGCTGGTACGGACGCGATCCTGGTATCGGGCGGCAGCGCCGCGGCACCGGTCGCATTCGGCTCGATCGCGAATGTCGAGGCGTTCGGCATGACCGCAGGCTATGCGACGATCGCCGGCGATGCATCGCTGAATAGCGTCGACATGTCGGGTGGTCGACTTGTCGGCCTGGCCGGATCGACGATCCGCGCGGCGCAGATCGCGGTACGCTCGGGCGCGACCTTCGGGTCGGCCGGGTCGGTGATCGGCAATATCGCGGTCGCCGGCACGCTCAGCCCAGGGGCTTCGCCGGGTACGATGACGGTGACGGGCAACGTCTCGCTTGCGAGCGGATCGGTGTCGCTGTTCGAGATCACGCCGACCGTGGCCGACAAGCTCGTGATCAACGGTGGGCTTTCGATCGCGACGGGGTCGACGCTCCGCATCGTCGCGGAAGGTGCGATCCGGCCGGGCACATCCTACGACCTGATCGTCGCAAGCGGCGGGATCAACGGTAGCTATACGACGATCGACAAGTCGGCGTCGCTGTTCGGCTTCGTCGTGCAGCGTGCCGACCGAATCCAGCTGCTCGGCCAGTTCCTCGGCGATCCTGCGTTCAACCCGCAGGTCGCGCGAAGCATCGACTATGCCAATGCCGCGATCCAGGTGCAGCCGGCGACCAGTACGCTGTTCGCCGCCCTGCCCGCACTGCTGACGGCGAGCGGCGCATCGAACAGCCAGGCGTTCGCGCAATTGACGCCCGAAGCCTATGCCTCGGCGACGCAGATGGGCGTCGACCAGACGCTGAGCCTGACCGACGTCGCACGCGGACCGGGCTTTGCGACCACCGACCGCGAGGACGTCGGCGTGTTCACCTTCGCGCAAGGGATCGCGCAGTGGCACACGCTCGGTGCCGATCGCGACGCGGGTACCGCGAAGGCCCGCAGCAGCGGTTACGGCTTCCTCGGCGGGGTCGGCATCGGCAACCGTGACTGGTCGGTCGGCGCATTTGCGGGCTATCTCGACAGCCGCCAGCGGATCACTGCCCTTGGCGCTGCGACCAGCACCGATGGTGTCGTCGCAGGCGTCCACGGTCGCTATGCGGCAGGCAATATCCGGATCGGCGCGTCGATCCTGTATGATGGCGGCGATGCCCGCACCACGCGCGCACTGCCGGGGGCGAGCAGCGCAACCGGGCGCTACGGCCTGCACAGCTGGGCGACCGACCTGTCGGTCGGCTATGCGCTGGCCATGGCGAATGACTGGACGCTGACCCCCAAGGTCGGCGTGACCTATCTGCGCACCACCCGAGACCGGGTGAGCGAGGCCGGCGGGCCGTTCGCCCTGACCGTGGCGCGCGACCGCCATGTCACGGGCTTTGCCGATGCCGGCGTGACGTTCGCGCGCAGCGAGGCGTCCGACGCAGCGTTCCGTCCCTATGTCGGGTTCGGCGCCCGCACCCGGATCGAAGGGAAGCGGGCCGATGCGGTCGCAGGCTATGCCGGTGCACCGCTGACGCTGACCGCGCTGGGTGCCCCACGCGCATGGGTGACCGGTACGGCATCGGCCGGCGTCGCATACCGCCTGCCGAGCGGCGTCGAGCTGTTCTCGACGGTCGAAGCGCAGACCGGCCAGGACGACCACCGCGAGAGCATCGCGACGGGCGTGCGGCTGCGGTTCTGATACTGAGGATGGCTACATGTCGATGTGTCGACATGTAGCCATTTACCTGCCGCTGCCTGCGAGAAATCCGGCTTCACGTGCATAGCAGGGCCTCGCCACCAGCTAGGGCAGAAAGGAATGCACATCGGCTTTGTGCAGGAGTTGCGTTGAGCCCGGAAATCCCCTCGATCGGGTCCAGACCGGCCAGACCTGACCGGTAAATCTTCCACCGTTCACCGGGTCAACGAAGACACAGAGAGCGGCAATGACTTCGTGCCGCTGACGGCGATGGGGGGGGTAACGTTAAGTTACGTTTACCGTGTTTTAAAGCCGAGGCGAGGGCGGCTTTCATGCTTATGAACATCGCGACCATGCAAATCCGGGCATTTATTGTAGAAATAGTTGGTAACAGGGGATTTCCGAACCCGCTGTTAACTACCGCCCGGCAAATGAGGGCAGCACGGAGCCGTAAGCATCTCCGTTGCGACCGCCGGGGATTGTTGCGTGCTGAAAGACCGATTTGCTGATTTCACAGTGGATGACGGAATAACGGGAGCCGCGTCTGAGGCGGTCGGCGTGAAACGGGCAACACCGGCTGCAGGGCTGCTCCTGGCGGCATGCGGTGGAGGCGGTGGTAGCGGCAGTGGCGCTGCTGCCGGGGCAGGGTCAATCGTTGTGGTGCCGGCGCCGACGCCGATCCCGACGCCCGTTCCAACGCCCATGCCCATTCCGACGCCGGCGCCCGTTCCTACGCCGACGCCTGTTCCAACGCCGACACCCGCTCCCACGCCGACCCCGTCGGTTTCGACGCCGGCACCGACGCCCAGCCCGACCCCAACTCCGACACCAGCATCCAGCGAGCCGGCGACCTCCGGTCCGTCCACGGAGCCGATCCAGGTGGTCCGTGCGCCGGTCAACCAGGAGGAGGCGAGCCGTTTCCTGCTGCAGGCGACCATGGGCGCGACCCGCGCCGACATCGACAAGGTCATGGCGCTCGGTTTCGAGGGCTGGATCGACGAACAGATGGCGATGCCGCGCGAGATCTCGCACTGGGACTGGCTGGTCAGCGTCCGCGTCGAGGGCGACCGCTCCTATATCTCGGGCACGGGCTATGGCTGGGATCAGACGATCTGGCGGCAGGCGATCGGCGGGCACGACCAGCTGCGCCAACGGATCGGCATGGCGTTGCTCGACTTCCTGGTCGTCGGGATGGACGGCGTCACCGGTTCCTGGCCGACGATGCAGGTCGCCGCCTATATGGACGTGCTGATGGACAATGCGTTCGGCAATTACCGGACGCTGATCGGGCAGATCACGACCAGCACCGCGATGGGCTCGTTCCTCACCTATCTCGACAACCGCAAGGGCGATCCCGTCAGCGGGGCGGAGCCGGACGAGAATTATGCCCGCGAACTCGTGCAGCTGTTCACGCTGGGGCTGCATCAGCTGAATATGGACGGTACGCCGCAGCTGGCGGGCGGCGAGCCGATCGAAACCTACGGCAGCGATGACGTGGCACAGCTCGCCCGGGTGCTGACCGGGCTGACCTATGCGAATGCCGACAAGAACACGCCGGACCGGCTGCGGCTGCCGATGATCGTCAACGAGTCGATCCACGAGGGAGGGGCCTCGACCGTGCTGGGCGCGACGGTCAGCGGTCCTGGCGCGACGGCGATCCCTGCGGCGCTCGACATCATCTTCCGTCATCCCAATGTCGCGCCCTTCCTCGCGCTGAACCTCATCAAGCGGCTGACAAGCAGCAATCCGTCGCCCGCCTATGTCGCCAGCGTCGCCCGCACGTTCGTGGACAATGGCCGGGGCGAGCGCGGGGATCTGGCGGCCACGGTCCGCGCGATCCTGCTGCATGCCGAGGTGCGTGGTCCCGCCGCGTTGACCAACCCCTCCGCAGGGCGGCTGCGCGACCCGGTGCAGAGATTTACCGGCTGGGCGCGCGCGTTCAACGCGGTGACCGCCGGCAAGTGGAAGGTCGGCGATCTCAGCGCCATCACCAAGCTGGGCCAGTCGCCGGGGCGATCGCCCTCGGTCTTCGGCTTTTTTCGCCCCGGCTATTCCGCACCCGGAACGCAGGTCAGTAGAGCCGGGCTCGTCGCCCCGGAGTTCCAGCTGGTCAACGAGCAAACCGTGCTGTCGTTCATCAACTTCATGTACACCACGGTTTCGGGCGGGGTCGGCGACGTAAAGGCCGACTATACCGAGATTCTCGCCAAGGCCACGGACGCGAACGCGCTGGTCGACGAGGTCGTACTGCTGCTGGCCGCGGGTCAGTTACCCCCCGCCACCATCGCCGCCATCCGCGCGGCGGTAGCGAGCATCAGCCTGTCCAAATCGGATGGCCCCATCAACCGTGTCGGGGTGGCAATCATGCTGACGCTCGCCTCCCCCGACGGCCTCGTACTGCGATAGCCCCATGCACCTGAACCAGCATCATTCGCGCCGATCCTTTCTGACGCGGAGCGCTCAGCTCGGCCTGGCCGGCGTCGCCGCGCCGCTGGTCGACACGCTCGGCTGGATCGGCGAGGCGGCCGCAGCGACCGCCAACGACTATAAGGCACTGGTCTGCGTCTTCCTCTATGGCGGCAATGATTACGCCAATACGCTCGCGCCCTATGATGACGCCAGCTATGCCGCCTATCTGAAGGCCCGGCCGAGTGTCGCGCTGACCCGCGAGGCACTGGCGCCGATGCTGTTGCGCCCCGACCAGGCGCTCCCGGGCGGGCGCCGTTACGCCTTGGCGCCGGCGATGGCTCCGCTGCTTCCGCTGTTCGATCAGGGCAAGATGGCGATGCTGCTCAATGTCGGTACGCTTATGGAGCCGACGACCAAGGCGCAATATCTGGCCAAGACCGTCCGCCTGCCGCCCAAATTGTTCAGTCACAACGACCAGCAGAGCTTCTTCCAGGCGTCCCATCCCGAGGGTGCCGCGACCGGCTGGGGCGGGCGGATCGGCGATCTGGTTGCGGCGGGCAATGGATCGGCGACGCTGACCTGCATCAACGCGAGCGGCAACGCGGTGTATCTGGCCGGGCGGCAGGCGATTCCCTATTCCGTCTCCGGCAGCGGGCCGGTGCCGCTGCTGCGCAACAGCAAGACGCTGTTCGGCTCGGCCACGTCTGCCGACACGTTGCGCCAGCTGATGACCGGTGGCGGCCAGACGTTAATGGCGGACGATTATGCCAAGGTCGTGCGGCGGTCGCTCGACACCTATGCTCAGGTCAACGCAGCCCTGGCCAATGCGCCGGAGGAGAATTTCGGCCTGTTCCCCGACTATACGCTTGCCGATCAGCTCAAACTGGTCGCCCGGATGATGTCGGTATCGTCCGACCTGGGGGTGAAGCGACAGGTGTTCTTCGTCTCGATGGGCGGGTTTGATCGGCACAACGGCCTGGTGACACAACAGCCGAACATGCTGGGCGCGGTCGCGCAATCGATGAAGGCATTCTACGACACAACCGTCACGATGGGGATTGCCGACCGCGTCACGAGTTTCACGGCGTCCGATTTCGGACGTACCTTGTCGGCCGACCGCGACGGATCGGACCATGGCTGGGGCGGCATGCACTGGGTCGTGGGCGGGGCCGTCAAAGGACGCCAGATCATCGGCAAGCCACCGATCGTCGGCAGCAACACGCCTGACGATGTCGGTCGCGGCCGGCTGCTGCCGACCACCTCGGTCGATCAATATGCCGCGACGCTGGCAACCTGGTTCGGTACCAGTGACGGCGAGCTGACCACGGTGCTGCCCAATCTGGCGGCATGGGACCGTTCGTCATGGAACCTCGGCTTCCTCTAGCGTAGCGGCGCAGCGTCATACGAGCCGTCGCCCCCCTCGCCCACGCTCGTCAGCGTTCTGCCAGCTTCCTACCGACGCCGTCGTGGATTTCTGAGGCTTCGGCCGGGATGAGGTCGGCGAAGTCTTCGGCTTCGTACAGTGGACGGATCTCGATCTCGCTCGGCCCGAACATCGGGTTCGGACAGCGCTTCACCCACTCGACGGCCTCGTCCATGGTCCTGACTTCCCAGAGCCAATACCCTGCGACGAGTTCGCGCGTTTCGGCAAAAGGTCCGTCAATAACTGTGCGGTCCGGACCATCGAATGCGATGCGCTTTCCATGCGACGAGGGCCTTAGCCCATCACCGGCGACTAGAATGCCGGCCTTCACCAGCGCCTCGTTGAATCTGCCCATGTCCACGAACATCTGGCTGAGTTCGGGCGAGGGCTTCATACCTTCCTCGCTATCCTCGGTTGCCTTCACGAACACCATCACGCGCATCATCATTCTCCTTACGACGCCGCCACTGTCCTGGCTGCTACAACGACGAACGAGATTTTCAGGATGCGATAGCTTCGCAGCAGAAGCTCTCTTCACAAGATGATCATCCACGAAGAGCGCGTCTCTTCCGACACGGCCAACGTGGATTAATAGCTCACGTCGCGCATGTCCTGAGTTTCGCAGCAAAGCCCTCTGCGCTCGTGTTCTCTCGCGTCCTGATGTCGCAAAAGTAGGTTGCAAAATACCTTTATTCTGATGCAATTTTGCAACATGCTAATTGGCTATGCTCGAGCGAATCCGTTATGAACGCGTCGGTGGGCATATTCCCGTGGTCGGCTTTCGTCGCCATCAGACTTCTCCCCTCCAGAATCGGAGGGGGCGCCGTCCGCCGGCGCCGGGCCCCTGCTTCTTGACCGCCTGCTCGGTCACGATCATTTCCTTGAGCAGTTTGCGTTCGAGATCGAGTCGGTCGCCGTCCTTCATGTGGTCAGCGAATTCTTGGAAACGCTCGGTCTGCCAGCTGAACCAATCCCAGAAGCGATCGCGTTCCCATGCCTCGTCGAAGGCGATCGACCAAAATCTGCCGTCATCGGTTCCGTATTCGAGGGTTACCGCGAAGCGCTTCTTCAGCATTCGGTAGTGGGCCGCGACCTCGGCCGTGGCGGCTAATTCCTGCTCGGCCAGCAGGCCAGCTTCTTCCGCTTCGCGATCTGCGTTGGCCTGGGCGTGCCCACGTTCGATCGCGTATTCCGAGACCACGGCCGAGACGATCGACGTCAGCCATGCCGTGCCGATTGCGGTTGCCCCGACGCTCCAGTAAGTGAAGCTGTCCTGCTGATGGCTCAGCGCCTCGTATGCATCCCTCGCGGAAGAGGAGTGTGTATAGCCTCGCTCCATGCGGACATGCTCAGTACGGGAACGCCGTCGCACCGGAGTTCTCTCACGAGGCGAACCCTAGCACCGTCGAGTTCGAGCGACACTGCCGGTACGATTGCGCCGTCTACTTCGGTCCGCTGAAGCCAGGTCGCCGGGTCATGCGGACGAACGTTTTGAGATACGTTTGATGGAGAAATCTTGGGCATTCCTGTCTCCTGGGTAGAGCGCAGAAATGGGATAAGACCAGCCCTTTAAGCCATGATATTCGCGCCGCATGGTGGTGCGCACGAACCGCAGCTATACTGCTGTTCCACAGAAGCGCTGGATGCCCCGTGAGGATTCGAACCTCAATAGGCGGTATCAGAAACCGCAGTCTTACCATTAGACGACGGGGCATCAGCGAGGGCGCGATCTAAGCGGGGGTTTGCGCCGTGTCAACGCCAAGATTTCGCGGATCCGCCACGTCGCTTGCGTAATCGCCGCGCAGCGCTACATTCGTTGGCAAGCACCGGGCGGGTATTTTCCTGCGGCGGCAGATATAGATAGTGAGTTTTACGGCGATGGGGGATGTTTCCGCCCGAATGCCGTCCCGGCAGGCTGGTCCTGCCCGTCCGGCGGCGACCCGGCCCGGTCGAGGGCGGTGGGCCGATGCGCAGGCGTTTGCCGCGCTGGATCTCGGCACCAACAATTGCAGATTGCTGATCGCGCGACCACAGGCAGGCGGGTTCGCGGTGATCGACGCGTTCTCGCGAATCGTCCGGCTCGGCGAGGGGCTCGCGTCCACCGGGCAGCTGAGCGACGCCGCGATCGAACGCACGATCGCCGCGCTGCGCGTGTGTTCGGACAAGCTGAAACGCCGCAACGTCACGCTCGCGCGGTCGGTCGCGACCGAAGCCTGCCGCCAGGCGCGCAACGGCCCCGCCTTCATCGCCCGCGCGCTTGCCGAGACGGGCATCCATCTCGACATCATCACCGCGGAGGAAGAGGCGCGGCTGGCAGTGCTCGGCTGCCATGCGCTGATCGAACCCGGCAACGACCCCGCGCTGATCTTCGACATCGGCGGCGGTTCGACCGAACTCGTGCTGGTCGATACGTCGACGCCGATCCCGACCGTGCTCGACTGGCATTCCGCGCCCTGGGGTGTCGTGTCGCTGACCGAACATGCGGGCGGCGGCAAGGGCGAGGCGGGCCGACGCGCGGCCTATGCACGAATGCGCCAGGTCGTCGCGGACAGCATCGCCCCGTTCGCCGCGCGGCTGCCGGTCAATGTCGAGCGGCCCCGGCTGCTCGGCACCAGCGGCACCGTGACGACGCTCGGCAGCGTACATCTGGGGCTCAGCCATTACGACCGGTCGGAAGTCGACGGGCTGATCGTGCCCGCCAGCGCGATGCGGCGGATCAGCGCGGACCTGTCGCACATGGCGATCGAGGAGCGGGCGAAGCTCGCCTGCATCGGAAACGAGCGCGCCGACCTGGTGGTCGCGGGCTGCGCGATATTGGAGACGATCATGGACATCTGGCCCGCCGAACGGCTCGGCATCGCCGACCGCGGCATTCGCGAGGGCATATTGCGCCGCCTGATGGGGAGCCCCAGGCCATGAGCCGCGGCGGCTCGGGCGGGCATACCCGCGTCCTCACCGCGCGCAAGCGGACCGCGCAGTCGACGCGCTGGCTCGAGCGCCAGCTGAATGACCCGTACGTCAAGCGCGCCAAGGCGGAGGGCTATCGCAGCCGCGCGGCGTACAAGCTGACCGAGCTCGACGAACGGTTCGAGGTCATCAAGGGGTCGAAGCGCGTCATCGACCTCGGCATCGCGCCGGGTGGCTGGGCACAGGTGATCAAGCGGCGCCTGCCCAAGGCGGCGGTGGTCGGGATCGACCTGTTGCCGGTCGATCCGATCGACGGCGTGACGATCTTCCAGATGGATTTCATGGACGACGCGGCGCCCGCCATGCTGATCGACGCGCTCGGCGGCGCGCCCGACCTGGTGCTGTCGGACATGGCAGCGAACACCGTCGGCCATCCACAGACCGATGCGCTCAGGACGATGGCGCTGGTCGAGGCGGCACTCGATTTCGCCTGTGACGTGTTGGAGAAGGGCGGGACTTTCGTCTCGAAGGTGTTCGCGGGCGGCGCTGATTCCGCGCTGGTCGCCGAGATGAAGCGCAACTTCACCAGCGTAAAGCATGCCAAGCCGCCGGCGAGCCGCAAGGGCTCGGTCGAGTGGTTCGTGGTGGCGCAGGGGTTCAAGGGGCGATCGGTCGATCGGGAGCGCTGATCCACCGATTGATACCGCCGCTGACGCCCCTCGACGGCTGACGACGCGGCTTTGCAACGGAGGGGTGGTTTTAGGCATGATGGCCGCGGCATGGCCGGACGCGCGCTTGCGTTGAACCCTTCAGACTAAGCCCGGTAGCCCGCCGCCTCCCTCCCCCCGTTCGTGCTGACCGTAGTCGAAGCACCTTGAGTCCCATGCCCTTCGACTACGCTCAGGGCGAACGGTAGGGGGGTGGCGAACGGTGTGCGGGTGTTGAACGGTGTGGGGGTGACGCACGGTGTGGGATGGCGACCGGTGTCGGGGTGGCGACCGGTGTCGGGGTGGCGACCGGTATGAGGGTTGCGACCGGTGGCCACCGGGACGGCGAATGCGAACCGCCCCCGTTACCCCCCCCGCCTCACCCCCAACGACACCCGCAGAGAAAAGGCCCGCGGACCTTCAGGTCCACGAGCCTTTCAATCACACCAGCAAAGCGATGCCGTAGCATCGTTAGCCGGAAACCGATCAGGGTCGGATCACAACACGGCCCGGCTCGCGCCGCACCACGTCCGTGCGATCAACCCTCGTAATCGGCACCCAGATTCTGGTTGCGCGGCGGGGCGGCGGCGGTGAGCCGCAGCGCCTCGGCCGATGCCGCGAGGCTGCCGACGGCATCGACCTCGTCGTCATCGTCGACGCGGACCTTCTGCAGGCCCTGGATGACCGATTCCTTGAGATGCGCCGGCTTGACGTTCTCGTCGGCGATCTCGCGCAGCGCGACCACCGGGTTCTTGTCGCGATCGCGGTCGAGCGTCAGTTCGGCGCCGCCCGAGATCTGCCGCGCACGCTGCGCTGCGAACAGCACCAGGTCGAACCGGTTGGGGATCTTGTCGACACAATCTTCGACGGTAACGCGCGCCATGACGCTTCCTTCGCAACAAACACCGATAGGGAGAACACAGGCGCCTACCCACACCGCGCCACAAAGTCAAGATTTTGCCGGTTGGGTGTCCGACGCTGCCCCGTGTCGCCCCGCCGCAAGGTTGCATCGGCCCGATGCTATGTCCACTACCCCGGGCCATGACCATGCCCGCCCCCGAGCTCGATCGCATCACGACCCCGCAGGCGGCGGAGTCGGTCTTCACCGTCGATGGCAACCAGCTGACCCTGCTCGAGGCGGGACCCGAACGCCTGACGGCACTGATCGGGCTGATCGACGGCGCGCGGCAGTCGCTCCGGATCCTCTATTATATCTATGCCGACGACGATGCCGGCCAGCGCGTGAACGCGGCGATGATCGCGGCGGCGAAACGCGGCGTGACGGTCGCGCTGATCGTCGACGGCTTTGGCAGCGACGATGCGGCGAGCGCCGATTTCTTCGACCCGCTCGAAGCCGCGGGAATCGCGGTGTGCCGGTTCTCCGCGCGATTCGGCCGGCGATATCTGCTGCGCAATCACCAGAAGCTTGCGCTGGCGGACGGCGAACAGGACGACGCGCGGATCATCGTCGGCGGCTTCAACGTCGAGGATGACTATTTCGGCACAATTGCCGACAATGCCTGGCGCGATCTCGGCCTGCTGATCGAAGGCCCGGCCGCGGGGCGGCTGACGGGCTATTTCGATGCGTTGAGCAGCTGGATCCACCAGCCCAGGGGCAAGCTGCGCAAACTGAACCACGCGCTGCGCCGCTATAGCGAGACGCAGGGGCCGACACGCTGGCTGATCGGCGGACCGACGCGGCGGCTGTCACCCTGGGCGCGGGCGGTCCGCGACGACATGCGCAGGGCGACACGGATCGACATCATCGCCGGCTATTTCACGCCGAGCCCGACGATGTTGCGGAGGCTGGATCGTGCGGGCCGTCGCACCGACCGCGTACGCATCGTCACCGCCGCGAAATCGGACAACAACGCGACGATCGCCGCCGCGCGGTTCACCTATGCCGGACTGTTGCGCAAGGGCGTGCACGTCTTCGAATATCAGCCGACCAAGCTGCACACCAAACTGTATGTCATCGACGACGCAGTCCATATCGGCTCCGCCAATTTCGACATGCGCAGCTTGTTCATCAACATGGAGCTGATGATCCGGATCGAGGATCCCGGTTTCGCCGCGCATGTCCGCCGCTATGTCGACGCCGAAATCGCCGCTTCGACCGAGATCACGCCAGCGCTGTACAAAACAAAGACCGGCTGGCTGCAGCGCGTGAAGCAGTTCGGCGCCTATTTCCTGGTCGCGGTCGTCGACCCCAATGTCTCGCGCGGTTTGAACTTCGGGATCGAGGACTAGGACGCCGCTGAACGGCGGCGCCCGTTACTGGGCCGCCGTGCCGCCGACCGTCAGCCCGTCAACCAGCAGCGTCGGCTGGCCGACACCCGCCGGCACCGACTGCCCGCCCTTGCCGCACATGCCGATGCCCTCGTCGAGCGCGAAGTCGTTGCCGATCCCGCGCACCTTGGTCAGCGAGCTGGGGCCGTCGCCGATCAGCGTCGCGCCCTTGATCGGCGCGCCCAGCTTGCCGTCCTCGACCAGATACGCCTCGGTGCAGCTGAACACGAACTTGCCCGACACGATGTCGACCTGCCCGCCGCCGAACGCCTTGGCGAAAATGCCCTTCTTGACGCGGCTCAGCAGCTCGGCGGGATCGTCGTTGCCCGCCTTCATGAAGGTGTTGGTCATCCGCGGCATCGGCGCGTGCGCATAGCTTTCGCGGCGGCCATTGCCGGTCGCCTCGACGCCCATCAGCCGTGCGTTGAGCCGGTCCTGCATATAGCCCTTGAGGATCCCGTCCTCGATCAGCACGGTTTCGCGCGTCGGCGTGCCCTCGTCGTCGATCGTCAGCGAGCCGCGGCGATCCTGGAGCGATCCGTCGTCGACCACAGTCACGCCCTCGGCCGCGACGCGCTCGCCAATCCGCCCCGAAAAGGCCGACGTGCCCTTGCGGTTGAAATCGCCCTCGAGCCCGTGGCCGATCGCTTCGTGCAGCAGGATGCCGGGCCAGCCATTGCCGAGCAGCACGGTCATCTCGCCGGCGGGCGCCGCGATCGACTCGAGATTGACCAGCGCCTGCGAAAGCGCCTCGTCGATCGCGCGGTTGTACGTCTCGGGCTGGAAGAGGTCGGTATAGAGATAACGGCCGCCGATACCGTAGCTGCCCGTTTCGCGACGACCATTCTGCTCGGCGACGATCGACACGTTCAGCCGCACCAGCGGCCGCACGTCGGTCGCGATGAAGCCATCAGCGCGGACGATCTCGACGACCGACCATGTCCCCGACAGGCTGACCGACACCTGAGCCACGCGCGGATCGCGTGCTCGCGCGGCGGCGTCGATCGTCTGGCACAGGTTCACCTTGTCCGCGAACGGCACGAGGTCGAGCGGGTCGGCGGCGGTGTAGCGGTGGCGGTTGGTGCCCTGGGGGGGGCCGGCCTTGGCGGCGACGCTCGGCTCGATCAGCGCCATCGTTTCGGCGGCGCGGCGGATCGCGGCGGGGGTCATCTCGTTCGAATGCGCGAACGCGGTCATCTCGCCCGACACCGCGCGCAGGCCGAAGCCCGAGCTGGTGTCATAGGAGGCGGTCTTGAGCCGGCCGTCGTCGAAGCCGAACGCCTCCGCCTTGCGGTACTGGAGATAGAGTTCGCCGTCATCGGCCTTGGCGAGCGCCTTGGCGGTCAGCGCCTGCGCCTGCTCGGGGTCGAGCGTGTCGCGGTAGAGGAACGAGCGGGGGTCTGCAGCTATCGTCATCCGATAGATATAAGCGGCTTAGCGCCCTGCGCCATCCCCATGGTCACGCAATGTCGACTGGTCCGCGCCATCGGCGGCCCCGCCGACCAGGATAAAGCGCCGATCGCAATAGCCGCAATCGACATAGCCGGTCTCGTCGATCTGCAGCCACACGCGCGGATGGCCGAGCGCTGCACCGCCGGGAATGTCGGTGGCGCCGTCGCAGGCGACGCGGGCGTGGGTGACGCGGGTGGTTTCGAGCGGCGGATGCATGCGGGCGCGATAGCAAGCGCGGGCCGGGCGGGCAATTGGTTCTTCGGTGGTGATAGGAAGGAAGGATTTGTTCACGCGGAGGCGCGGAGGCGCGGAGGTGTTGCGCTTGTCGCGAAGCGACCTTCACATCAGGAATGGCGGAACAGGGAGTGGGTCTCCCGACCGACAGGCTGGATACGACATCTCCGCGCCTCCGCGCGAACAAATCTTCTTTGCGACCCCCGAGGGGATGACCCGCCCTTCCCGTCCCGCTATGCCGCAGCCATGACCGAAGCCGCGATCGCCATCACCAATCTCTGCAAGACCTACGCCCCCGTGGGCATGGCGGCACCCAAGCGCGCGCTCGACGGGGTGACGTTCGATGTCCCGCGCGGCCAGATCTTCGGGCTGCTCGGCCCCAATGGCGCGGGCAAGTCGACGCTGATCAATATCCTGGCGGGGCTCGTCAACAAGACCGATGGCAGCGCCGCGATCTGGGGCTTCGACATTGACGGCCACCCGCGCAACGCCAAGGCGTCGATCGGGATCGTCAACCAGGAGATCCTGTTCGACCCGTTCTTCTCGCCGTTCGAGACGCTCGAGATCCAGGCCGGGCTGTACGGCGTGCCCAAGGCGAAGCGCCGGACGATGGAGCTGCTCCGCGCGGTGCATCTGGAGGACAAGGCGCATGCCTATGCCCGCACGCTGTCGGGCGGCATGAAGCGGCGTCTGATGGTGGCCAAGGCGATGGTCCATTCGCCCCCCGTCCTCGTCCTCGACGAGCCGACCGCGGGCGTCGACATCGAACTGCGCCAGCAGCTCTGGACCTATGTCCGCAGCCTCAATGCCGCCGGCGTCACGGTGATCCTGACGACGCATTATCTCGAGGAAGCCGAAGAGCTCTGCGACCGGATCGCGATCATCAACAACGGCCGCCTGATCGCCAACGAACCGACCCGCGAACTCGTCGGCAAGGCGCAGGAAAAGATCGTCGCCGTCACCGTCGACCGCGATGTCGGCATGGTCCCGGCGAACGCCTGCTTCCAGAAGATCGCGCTCAAGGGCACGCGCACGCTCGAAATCACCTATGCCAAGGACCGCGTGAACGCCGGCGAAGTCCTCGCCGCGGTCCAGTCGGGCGGCTTCGGCATTGTCGACGTCTCGACCAAGGAACCCGATCTCGAGGACGTGTTCCTCAGCCTCACCCGCGCCGCCAACGCCTGAGCGCGCGCGGCTCGGGCGCAGCGCCGGGGCCGGTTCGGCTTACGCCGTGGGGCAGACCACCGTCGTGCCCTGGCCACGGTTGCTCAGCGTGGCGCGGTAGAAGAACGAGTCGCTGCCATAGGTTTGGTTGGGGCCGAATACGAGATCGACCTTGTCGCCGATTTCGAGGCCGAACTTGACCCCGTTGACCGTGGCGGTGTCGACGACGATCCCCGAGGCGACCGTGACGCCATTGCGGGTGATCCGGTAATCGACGCCGTCGCCCGTATTCGCCTTGCTGAAACAGGCGGACAGTTCGACCAGCATCGCGCGCGGCGCGGTATAGCGGATCACCGCGCGGATCGGGTTCGCGCCATCGCCTGCAGGTGCGGCGGTGGTATTATTGATGCGGAGCGGCTTGGACCAGCGATCGCCGAAATGGCTCGCGAAATCGGTGTCAAACACGCCGAGCCGGGTATCGACATTCGCCTTGTCGCGACGCCAGTAGCTCCAGGATCCGCTGCCATATTGCAGCATCGTGTCGGCGACGAGCTGCGACGCGGTGATCGTATAGCCGGTGGCGCCGCTGACGATCAGCGGCTCGGACCCGATCTTGACCGGGCCGGCGGGCAATGCCACCCCGTACATGTCGCGAACGGTGCCGCCGATGAAGCTGATCGTGCCGCGCAGACCCCATACGACCCAGCGATCGGCACCGATCCGGTAGAGGTTGAACGGAGGCGCGGGCGGGCGCAACGGTCCGCCCGCGCCGCGGCCCGGTCGACGATATCAGGCTCGCGCGCGTCGAACCGCGGCGCCCGGGACGATGCGGGCGGCCCGTCGGACGGTGCCGCGTGTCCGCCTTAGCGGTCGGTGCGCGGCCCGGCTGTGCTGCCACGCACCACGAGCGCGTGCGCCAGCGTCATGTGGCGTGTCGGGCATTCGACGCCGCGCAGTATGTCGACGAGCAGTTCGACGGTGCGCCGGCCGATCATCCCCTTGGGTTGCGCGATGGTGGTCAGCGCGGGCTGGAAATAGCGTGCGAGCGGAAGATCGTCGAACCCCATGACCGACACGTCGCCCGGACAGGACAATCCGGCCTCGCCGATCGCGCTCAGCGCCCCCAGCGCCATCTCGTCGCTGAAGCAGAAGATCGCCGTCACCCCGGCGGCGAGCAGCGCGCGCGTCGCCACGAAGCCCGAACCCGCGGAATAATCGCCGATCTCGACGTGCAGCGCGTCGCGCAGGCCGTGCCGTTCGGCCGCACGCAGCGCACCCCTCAGACGGTCGCGGCTGATCGGACTGATCTCGGGGCCGGTGACGACGCCGATCGCCCGGTGGCCGAGATCGGCGAGATGCGCGATCGCCTCCGCGCTCGCCGCCGCATTGTCGATATGGACGCTGGGGACGCCGAGATCTGCACTATATTCACAGCCATTGACGATCGGTGCGGCGCCCCCCTCCCGCGCGAGCAGCGACGCCAGGCTGTCGGGCAGGCGGTGGCCGAGGAAGATCAGCCCGTCGACCTCGCGACGCGACAGCATGTCGGCATATTGATCCTCGACCGCGGAATCATGCCGCGTGTCGCCGACAACGACCGAATAGCCCGCGTCGCGCGCGGCCTCCTCCGCGCCGCGGATGACGCTGGCGAAGAACGGGTTCGAGATGTCGGGGACCGTCAGCAGGATCTTGGCGGCGCGCAGCGTGCGCAGGCTGCGCGCAGCGACATTGGGCGCGTAGCCCGACGACCGGACGATCGCGAGCACGCGCAGCCGGGTCTTTTCGGACACTTGGTCCGGTCGGCTGAGCACGCGCGACACCGTTGCGGTAGAGACGCCAGCCATCGCGGCCACTTCGATGATCGTCGGCATCGCCGGGTCATGGATCCGGGCGCTGCCGCTGTCGACCGATAACCGATGTAATCCTTTACATCGATGCTTCGCCGACCTAGCCTTATGTCAGACAAGCAGCAAAACTGCGGTTGAGAGGTGGCGAATGGCGGTAGCGGACGATCTGGGAACGGCCCCCTTGCGCGGTGTCGACACCGCGACGGGCGGCTTGCTCACCGCGCGCCTCAGTGCGCTGATGTTCATGCAGTTTTTCGTCTGGGGCGCGTGGAACGTCACGCTCGGGCTGGCGATGCAGACCGTCGGGATCGGCAACCTGATCGGCAATGCCTTTTCGGTCGGTCCGATCGCCTCGATCATCGGCTCGTTCCTGCTCGGCATGGCGGCGGCGCGCTATGTCAGCCCGAAGATGCTGATGGTCATCCTCCATCTCGTCGGCGGCGCAATCCTGTTCGTGCTGCCGTCGTTCGTGACGCCCGAACGCGGCGCCAGTTTCGTCTGGCTGCTGCTCGGCTACATGATCCTCTACATGCCGACCGTGGGACTCGCGAACACGATCGCACTCAAGAGCTTTGGTGATCGGACCGACAACTTCCCGTTCGTGCGCGCGTTCGGGACGCTCGGATGGATCACCGCGGGGCTGATCATCGGCTGGGCGGGGCTGTCCGCCAGCCCGCAGATCTTCCGCGTCGCGGCGATCGTCTCGATCGCGCTCGGGCTCTACAGTTTCACGCTGCCCAATGTCGCCTCCGACGCGCCGCGCGACGAAAGCGTGCTGCGCCAGGTCCTGTGCGTCGAGGCCTTCGGTCTGCTCCGCCAGCGGTCGTTCCTGATCTTCATGACCTGCGCGACGCTGATCTCGATCCCGCTCGCCATGTATTATGCCTATGCCTCCCCCTATGTCGGCGCGACCGGCATCACCAATGTCGGCGGCACGCTCGCGATCGGGCAGATGTCCGAACTGGTCTTCATGTTCTCGATGCCGTGGCTGTATCGCCGGTTCGGCGTGAAGCCGCTGCTGCTGGTCGGGATGATCGCCTGGGCGGCGCGCTATGCGCTGTTCGCGATCGGCGACGGCGGGTCGAGCCTCTGGGCGGTCTATCTCGGCGTCGCGCTGCACGGCGTCTGTTACGACTTCTTCTTCGTCGCGGGCGCGATCTACACCGGCACGATCGCGACGCCCAAGGGGGTGAACGCACAGGCGCAGGGGATGCTGACGCTGTTCACCTATGGCGTCGGCATGCTGCTCGGGTCGCAGATCGGCGCGATGCTCTATGCCCAGCTGCCCGCCGCGCCGACCATCGCCGACTGGCAGCATATGTGGTGGTATCCCGCGATTGCCGCCGCCGTGATCGCGCTGCTGTTCCAGATCCTGTTTCGCGACGATACCCGACGGGAGATTGCAGCATGACCGGACTGCGCGGACCAGCCATCTTTCTCGCCCAGTTTCTCGGCACCGAGCCGCCGTTCGACACGCTCGACGGACTCGCGCAATGGGCTGCGGGCCTTGGCTATGTCGGGGTGCAGATCCCCTGCACGTCGCAGTTGATCGACCTGTCGCTGGCTGCCGAGAGCAAGACCTATTGCGACGATCTTAGCGGCCGGCTCGCCGCGCACGGCATCGCGATCACCGAGCTGTCGACGCATCTCCAAGGCCAGCTCGTCGCGGTTCACCCCGCCTATGACGCGCTGTTCGACGGGTTCGCCCCGCCCGAGCTGCACGGCAAGCCCGCCGAACGCCAGCAATGGGCGGTCGAACAGGTCAAGTTGGCCGCGCGTGCGAGCGCCAATCTCGGCCTGTCCGCGCATGCGACCTTCTCGGGCGCGCTCGCCTGGCCCTATGTCTATCCCTGGCCGCAACGCCCGGCGGGGCTGATCGAGGAGGCGTTCGCCGAGCTCGCGCGGCGCTGGACCCCGATCCTCGACGTGTTTGCGGATGCCGGCGTCGACTGCGCGTTCGAGGTGCATCCGGGCGAGGACGTCCATGACGGCGCGTCCTGGGAACGCTTCCTTGCCGCGGTCGACAACCATCCGCGCGCGCGCCTCCTGTTCGACCCGTCGCATTTCGTGCTGCAACAGCTCGACTATCTCGACTTCATCGACCGTTATCACGACCGGATATCCTGCTTTCACGTCAAGGATGCCGAGTTCAACCCGACCGGCCGATCGGGCGTCTATGGCGGGTATGAAAGCTGGGTCGACCGCGCCGGGCGGTTCCGTTCGCTCGGCGACGGACAGGTCGATTTCTCCGCGATCTTCAGCAAGATGGCGCAATATGGCTTTGCCGGCTGGGCGGTGCTCGAATGGGAGTGCGCGCTCAAGCGGGCCGAGGACGGCGCGCGCGAGGGCGCACCGTTCATCCGTGATCACATCATCCGCCTGACCGAGCGTTCGTTCGACGATTTCGCCGCCAGCGGAATCGATCGCGCATCGATCCGCGCGATTCTGGGGCTGGCCGAGGACCAAGCATGACCCGGCTGCGGCTCGCGATGGTCGGCGGCGGCGAGGGCGCGTTCATCGGCGCGGTCCACCGGATGGCCGCCGCGCTCGACGGCGACTGGGACCTCGTCGCAGGCGCGTTCAGCACCGATGCCGGCCGCAACACGCGTACCGGCACACAGCTCGGGCTCGCCCCGGCACGCGTCTACGCGTCGTTCGAGGCGATGATCGCCGGCGAACGCGCGCTGCCCGCGGACATCCGCGCGCAGGCGATCGCGGTCGTCACGCCCAACCATCTCCACGCGCCGATGGCGATTGCCGCGCTCGACGCGAGCTTCGACGTGCTGTGCGAAAAGCCGATGGCGATGAGCGTCGCCGAATCGGAGGCGATCGCCGCCGCCGCCAAGACCAGCGGCCGGCATTTCGCGCTCGCCTTCACCTATAGCGGCTATCCGATGATCGAGGAGGCGCGCGCCCGCGTCGCACGCGGCGATCTTGGCGCCATCCGCCTCGTCCAGGTCGAATATCTGCAGGGCTGGCTCAGCCTGCCGATCGATGGTGACGGCAACCGCCAGGCCGAATGGCGGACCGACCCGGCCCGTGCCGGGCTGGGCGGCTGTCTCGGCGATATTGGCACGCATGCCTTCCACCTCGCCGAACATGTCTGCGCGCTGCGGGTCGAGGCGGTCTCGGCGGATCTGACGACGCACGTGCCAGGCCGCCGGCTCGACGACGATGTCAGCGCGATGCTGCGGTTCGAGGGCGGCGCGCGCGGCATGCTGAAGGCGAGTCAGGTCGCCGCCGGCGAGGAAAATGCGCTCACGCTGCGAGTCTATGGCGAGCGAGGCGGGCTCGAATGGGCGCAAATGGAGCCGAACACGCTCGTCATGCGCTGGCTCGACCGCCCCGCCGAGATCGTCCGCACCGGCGGCCCCGCGTTGCAGCCCGGCGTCGCCGCGCTGACGCGGACCCCGTCGGGCCATCCCGAAGGCTATATCGAGGCGTTCGCCAATCTGTACCGCGCCTTTGCGGCAACCGTCCGCGGCGAGGGCGGACGCTGGTTCCCCGGTATCGTCGACGGGCTTCGCACGATGCGGTTTATCGAGGCGGTGATCGCCAACGCGGCATCGGACCGCAAATGGTCGCCGCTCTATCCTGGAGAGACGGAATGAAATTCTTCATCGGGCTTGGCGCAGCCGGCATCGGCGCGGCGGCCCTCATCGCCGTCTGCGCGCCGACCAGCGCCCAGACGACACCTGCCGCGGCGCCCCCGGCCTTTGCCGCCTGCCGGGCCTGCCATACGGTCGACAAGGGTGGCCGCAACGGTATCGGCCCCAATCTTCACGGCGTAGTCGGCCGTGCCGCCGCCGCGTCGCCGGGGTTCAATTATTCGCCTGCGCTGAAGGCATCGAAGCTGCGCTGGGACGACGCGACGCTGAGTGAATATCTCGCGGCCCCGTCGAAGAAGGTCCCCGGATCGCGCATGCCGATCGCGACCCCTGATCCCGCGAAACGCGCCGCGATCATCGCCTATCTGAAGGCGGCGGGCGCGAAATGAGACGGATCCGGCGATGACGCTCTCCCGCCGCACGCTGATCGCGGCCGGCGCCGCGGCGTCGCTGCTCCCCGCGGGTATCGCCGCGCAGCGCCGCGGCACGACCGCCGCCCGCTTCTCGCTCGGCTATGCGCCGCATGAGGGCAGCTTTGCGAGCCGCGGCGGACTGATCGAGCAGATCGCCTTCGCCGCCGACCAGGGCTTCACCGCCTGGGAAGACAATGAGGCCGCGGCCCGCCCCCTCGCCGACCAGGAGCGGATGGCCAGGGCATTGTCGCAGCGCGGCATGACGATGGGCGTCTTCGTCGCGAGCATGCCCAAATGGGCGAAGTCGCGCCCCCTGCTGGGCGCCAATGACGACGCCGATCGCGAAGGGTTCCTTGCCGATATCCGCGCGTCGATCGCGGTCGCCAAGCGGCTGAACGCGACCCGGATGACGGTCGTCACCGGCTTCATGGACCCGAAACTGCCCGTCGAGATTCAGACGGCCCGCGTGATCGACGTCATGCGACGCGCCGGCGATATCGTCGCACCGCACGGCATCGCGATGGTGATGGAGCCGCTCAACACGCGCACCAACCATCCCGGCGTCTATATGCAGACGATCGCGCAGGGCTATGCGGTCGCCCGCGGCGCGAACAGCCCTGCGGTCAAGATCCTCGCCGACCTCTACCATGAGCAGATCCAGTCGGGGAATCTGATCCCCACGCTGGACACCTGCTGGAGCGAGATCGGCTATCTTCAGTTCGGCGATAATCCGGGCCGCAACGAGCCGATGACGGGCGAGATCAACTATGCCGCGATCGTCCGCTGGCTGCGCGGCCGGCGCTATGCGGGGGTGATCGGCATGGAACACGGCAATTCGGTGGCGGGACGCGCGGGCGAGGATCGCCTGATCGCCGCCTATCGCGCGATCGACGCGGCATGAGGGGGAAGAGCATGAGGGACTATGTGATGGCGGGGGTCGTCGCGGCGATGGCGCTGACGACAACGGGGTCCGTTGCCGCGCAGGACAAGCCGGGCTTCAAGGACACGCCGATGCTGCCCGGCGGCCAATGGCGTGTCCACGACGCCGACCGCCCTGCGCCCGTCGCCGTCGCGCCGGCCGCCGCCCCCGGCGGTCCGCCCGCCGACGCGATCGTGCTGTTCGACGGCCGTTCGCTCGATGCGTGGAAGCCCGATCGCATCGCCTGGCCGATCGAGAACGGTGCGCTGATAATCCCGTCGCGCGCAAAAAGCGGCGGCGAGAACAATCTCGTCTCGAAACAGAGCTTCGGCGACGTGCAGATGCATCTCGAATTCCGCTCGCCCAATCCGCCGACCAAGAGTTCGCAGGATCGCGGCAACAGCGGCATCTGGTTCATGCAGCGCTACGAGCTGCAGATCCTCGACGGCTATCGGAACCCGACCTATGCCGATGGCACGGTCGGCGGGGTCTATGGCTGGAAGCCGCCGCTGGTGAACCCGGCGCGCAAACCGGGCGAATGGCAGACCTACGACATCGTGTTCGAGCGGCCGCGCTTTGCCGCCGACGGCAGTCTGGTTCGGCCGGCTTACGTGACCGCTTTGCTCAACGGCGTGCTCGTCCAGAATCATCAGGCGATGCTCGGCACGACCAACTGGCGCCATGTCGCACGCTATACCGCGCATCCCGATGCGGCACCGATCCAGCTGCAGGACCATGATTCCCCCGTGGCGTTCCGCAACATCTGGATTCGCCCGCTGACCGATGCGGCAATCGCGCAGGATCTTGGAAAGGACGGTAAATGATCGATCGCAGAACCGCGCTGGCCGGTGTCGCCGGCATGTTCGGCGCAGCGCTCTATGCCCCGATCGCGCGCGCGGCCGGGCTCGCGCAGCAGCCGGCGGGCGCTATCCCGCCGATCAGCGAAGGGCCACCGAGCGCGCCGGTCTTCACGCCTGCCCAACGTGCACTGATGACCGCGCTCAGCGAGCGGGTCCTGCCGACCACCGATACCCCCGGCGCGATCGCGGCGGACGTCCCTGCCTTCATCGAAAAACTGCTGGCCGACTGGGCCCGGCCCGAGGACCGCGTGCCGATCATCGCCGGGCTCGACGCGATCGAGGCGCGCTGTCTGCAGGATTACAAGGTCGCCGGCGCCCGGGCGACCCCGGCACAGCACGACGCGCTGCTCACTCTGGCGATGAACGACGGCCTGCCGTCGGGCGGCGCGTTCTTCACCGCATTCCGGCAGCTCGTCATCACCGGTTACTACACGTCCGAAATCGGCATCACGCAGGAACGCGAATATCTGCCGGTCCCCGGCGAATATAACGGTGCCTTCCCCTATTCCCAGGTCAACAAGGTGTATTCCTCATGATCCTCAGCCGTAGAACCCTGCTTACGGGCACCGGTGCGGTGGCGGCGCTCGCGCTGGCCGATCGCTCGATCTCGCCCGCGTCCGCCGCACAGCTCAAGGCGATCGGCCTGCAGCTCTATACCGTGCGCGAACTGTTCGCGAAGGACCCGGTCGCCACGCTCGAGGCGGTCGCGCGGATCGGCTACCGCGAGGTCGAATTCGGCGGTGGCGGGTACGAGACGATGGATCACGCGCTGCTGCGCAAGACCATGGACCGGCTCGGCCTGACCGCACCCTCGGTGCATATCGGCTATGACGCGCTGCTTCAGCGGTTCGAACCGTCGGTGGCGATGGCAAGGACGCTCGGCGCGAAGACCGTCGTGCTGCCGTACATGACCGACGAGCATCGCAACGAACAGGGCTGGAACGCCGCGCTGCCCAATTTCAACCGCTTCGCGACACAGCTGAAGTCGGCGGGGTTCGGCTTTGCCTATCACAACCATGATTTCGAATTCACGGTCCGGCCGGGCGGGGTCAGCCTGTACGACCGGCTGCTCAAGGAAACCGATCCCGCGCTCGTCAAGCTCGAGCTCGATATCTATTGGGCGGCGCATGCGGGCGAGGATCCCGCGGCGCTGATCGACCGGCTGTCCACCCGCCTCTACGCCTATCACGTCAAGGACATGCGGCCCGATCGCAGCATGACCGCGGTCGGCCAGGGCACGCTCGACTTTGCCGCGCTCTTCAAGCGCAAGTCGGGCGCCGGCGTGCAGCATTTCTACGTCGAGAACGACCAGGCGCCTGCGCCCTATCTGCCCGACATCACCACCAGCTTCCGGACGCTGCGCGCACTGCGCTTCTGATCGAGACAGGAGACCAAGACCATGGCCGCAACCAACAGGTTCGACGCGATCGTCATAGGATCGGGCGTGAGCGGCGGGTTCGCTGCGAAGGAACTCACCGAAAAGGGCCTGCGCGTCCTGATGCTCGACCGCGGCGTGATGGTCGAGCACGGCGAAGGCTATGCCTATGACGGCAAGCCCGCCTACGAGGTGCCCGCGCGCAACATCATGCCCCCGGCGCTCGTCAAAAGCGATTATTTCATCGCCAAGCACGGCTATGTCGCACCCAGCAACCGCGCCTTCTACAATGACGACCGGCTGAACCCTTATGCCTATGACGAGGGCAGCAAATTCTACTGGATCCGGCCCGCGGCGGTCGGCGGCAAGTCGCTGATCTGGGGGCGCTGGTGCTTCCGGTGGAGCGAAGAGGATTTCGAGGCGAACAAGCGCGACGGAATCGATGGCGACTGGCCGATCCGCTATGGCGACGTCGCGCCCTGGTACAGCTATGTCGAGAAATATATCGGCGTGTCCGGTTCGCGCGAGAATCTGCCCTATCTGCCGGACAGCGAATTCCAGCCACCCATCCCGATGAACGTCGCGGAAAAGTGGCTGAAGCAGAATCTGGAAAGCCGCTTCCCCGGTCGCAAGCTGATCAACACGCGCCTGTCCAACATGACCGAGGACAAGCCCGAGCAGAACCGGACCAAATGCCAGTTCCGCAACCAGTGCAGCAATGGCTGCTCGTTCGGCGCCTATTTCTCGACCCAGGCGGTGACGCTGCCCGCGGCGCGCGCGACCGGCCGGCTCACGCTGCAGTCGGACGCGGTCGTCACCAGCCTCGATTATGATCCCAAGGCCAAGCGCGTGACCGGTGTCCGCTACATCGATACCAAGACCGGCCAGGCGCAGTCGGTCCAGGCCGACCTCGTCTTCCTCTGCGCCTCGGCGATGGCATCGACGCAGATCCTGCTCAATTCGCGTCCGGCGGGCAGCGATCGCAGCCATTTCGACACGAGCGGCACGCTCGGCCGCTATGTGATGGACCATATCTTCCGCGTCGGGGTCGACGGCGAGATCGGCGGGATGCAGGAGTTCATCGAATATGGCCGCCGCCCGGGGGGCGTCTATATCCCGCGCTTCCGCAACATTGGCGGCGACGACGGCGTCGGCTTCAAACGCGGCTATGGCTATCAGGGCGGCGCCTATCGCACGCCTGCGGCACCCGTCGGGTTCGGCGCTTCGATGAAGCACGGGATGCGCAACTATGCGCCGTGGCACTTCAGCATGGGCGCGTTCGGCGAATGCCTGCCCTATGCCGACAATCATGTGTCGCTGCATGCGTCGAAGGTCGACCGGTTCGGGGTGCCGCTGCTCCGGTTCGACGTGCGCTTCCACGACAATGAACTCAAGATGATGGCCGATGCGCGGGCGCAGGGCGAGGCGATGCTTCGCGGTGCCGGGCTGACCAACGTCAAGAGTTCGGAACAGGAGCACGTCCCCGGTGACGCGATCCACGAGATGGGCGGCGCGCGGATGGGGCGCGATCCGCGCACCTCGGTGCTCGACGCGTGGAGCCGCGCGCACGAGGCCACCAACCTCTACGTCACCGATGGCGCGCAGATGGCTTCGGCCTCCTGCGTCAATCCGTCGCTCACCTTCATGGCACTGACCGCGCGCGCCGCCGACCACGCGGTGAAGCAGCGCACCCGCGCCTGATCGGCCCCCGCCACCCATCCATGATATCGCTATCATCGATGGGTGGCGGGTGACGGATCAGTCGACGGAGACCTTGGGCCTGCGCCGCGGTGCCGAGTCGGACTGGCGCCGGATCAGCGTGAAATCGAACGTCTTGTGCCGCTCCTGCGGATCGATCGCCTGCGACCGGCGGATGGTCGAGGCGAGCATTTCGACCGCCGATCGCGCCATTTCCGCGATCGGCTGATGGATCGTCGTCAATTCGGGCCAGATCGCGGTCGACAGCGTCGTGTCGTCGAACCCACACACCGTCAGGTCGCCCGGCACGTCGAGCCCGCGCCGATGCGCGACCGCTACCGTGGCAGCCGCCATGTCGTCGTTCGACGAGAAGATCGCCGATGGCTGCTCGGCGAGTCCCAGCAGCGTCTCGGCCGCATCGAGCCCCGATCGGTAGGTGAACAGCCCGTGCGCGATCAGCGACTCGTCGCGCGCAATCCCGGCCTCGTCCAGCGCCGCCGCATAGCCTTCGAGCCGACGCGCGCTCGACGACAAATTGGGGTTGCCGGTGATGAAGCCGATCCGGCGATGGCCTAGCGCGATGATGTGCCGCGTCATCGTCAGCGCCGCCTCGCGGTCGTCGATGCGGATCGCCAGCATGTCGGGCACGGGCAGCCCGCTCGCCAGCGACACGGTCGGCACCTGTGCCGCCGCCAGCAGGTCGAGCACCGCATCCGCCTCGCACAGCGGCGGCGGCAGGATGATGCCGTCGATTCCGCCCTCGATCAGGTGACGCGTCACCGCGATCTCGTGCTCGCCCAAGTCGCATTTCTCGATGATGATCTGCACGTCGCTGCGCGCCGCCTGGTCGAGGCTGCCGAGCAGGAACTCGCTGAGAAAGCCCGCGCTCGGGTTGCTGTAGAGCAGGCCGATGCGGACCTGCCCCGCCCCGGCCAGGCTGCGCGCGGCCGGGTTGGGCGCATAGTTCAGTGTCGCGATCGCGTGAGTCACCGCGTCGCGCGTCGCGGCGCGCACATTGCTCGTGCCGTTGATCACGCGCGATACGGTCATCGGCGAGACCCCGGCGAGTCGCGCGACGTCGCTGATGGTCGGCGCGCCGCCGGTGCGCCGCGACGTCTTGACGCGGCCGATCGAGGAAGTGTTCATGTACCAACCGTTAGCGCACCCCCTTGACGCGGCAAAGCCCCACGCGATCCGATCCCGAGTCGGGCGTCGTCGTCGGGCCTCGATCGACGACTCGCCCCGTTGCGAGACGCCTGCCGTTCTTTTCATGGGGTATTTTTCGTGCGCGACGATGCGGAACCCCCTTGCTCCGGCGCACGGGAGGGATATGATAGCGCTATCTCCCGCCACGGCGGAGGACAGGTCTCGTAGAAGACCAGCTCTTAGGAAGGATCATTAAGGTCATGCGCCTCCGTTTCCCCATGCCCGCCCGCCGTGCGCGCGCGGTCCCGTTGCTGGCCGCCTCCGCTCTGGTCATTCCCGTGCTGGCGGGTCTCGCACCCGCGCTGTTCACGGGCGGGACCGCGACGGCACAGTCCGCCGCCAAGCCGCAGGGCGAACCGCGCAGCCCCGAGGGCAAGCGCTATCTGTCGCAGCCGCTGGTCACCAGCATCTACACCGCTGACCCGTCCGCGCATGTATTCAACGGCAAGATCTACGTCTATCCGAGCCACGACATCGACGTGACGACCGCCGACGACGATCTGGGCAACCAATATGCGATGCGCGATTACCGCGTGCTGTCGATGGACCGGATCGGCGGGCCGGTGAAGGTGAACCCCGTCGCGCTCGACGTGAAGGACGTGCCCTGGGCGTCGCAGCAGATGTGGGCGCCCGACGCGGCCTATAAGAACGGCACCTATTATCTGTATTTCCCGGTGCGCGACAAACAGCTCGACAAGAACGGGCTCGGCACCTTCCGCATCGGCGTCGCAACCTCGAAGAGCCCGGTCGGCCCGTTCAAGGCGGACCCCAGGCCGATCGCGGGCAGCTTCTCGATGGATCCCGCGGTGTTCACCGACGCGAACGGCGCCAGCTACATGTATTTCGGCGGCATCTGGGGCGGCCAGCTGCAGCGCTGGAAGGACGGCAAGTTCGATCCCAACGGCTCCGACACCGATCTCGGCCAGGACGACCAGCCCGCGCTGTCGGGCAAGATCGCGCGGTTGAACCCCGACATGAAGAGCTTTGCCGAGACGCCGCGCGACGTCCAGATCCTCGACGAGGCCGGCAAGCCCGTGCTCGGCGGCGATCATGAGCGGCGCTTCTTCGAGGCCTCCTGGGTCTTCAAGCGCGGCGGCAAATATTACTACACCTACTCGACCGGCGACACGCACTTCCTGAACTATGCGACCGGCGACAACCCGTACGGGCCGTTCACCTACAAGGGGCATATCCTGAAGCCGGTGCAGGGCTGGACGAGCCACCATTCGATCATCGAGTGGAACAAGAAATGGTGGCTGTTCTATGCGGACACGCAGCTGAGCAACAAGAATCACCTGCGCAACGTCAAGGTGACCGAGCTGAAGTTCGCCGCCGACGGCTCGATCCCCACCATCGATCCGTTCGTCAACTGATGTTCCTGGGAATCGACATCGGCACTTCCGGCGTGAAAGCCGTGGTGCTCGACGAGGCCGGCAGCGTGGTCGGCCAGGGCGTTGCCGCGCTGAGCGTCCAGAGGCCGCATCCGCTCTGGTCCGAACAGGATCCCGATGCGTGGTGGCACGCGACCACCGCGGCGGTCCAGGCGATCGACCCGGCCGTCCGCCGCTCGGTCCGCGGCATCGGGCTTGCCGGGCAGATGCACGGCGCGACCCTGCTCGACGCCGACGACCGCCCTTTACGCCCCGCGATCCTGTGGAACGACGGCCGCAGCTTTGCCGAGTGCGAAGCGATGGAGCGTGCGGTGCCCGATCTGCGCGCAATCGCGGGCAACATCGCGATGCCGGGCTTCACCGCGCCCAAGCTGTTCTGGGTGCGCGAGCATGAGCCCGAGATCTTCGCGAAGATCGCCACCGTGCTGCTGCCCAAGGACTATGTCCGCCTGCTGATGACCGGCGACAAGGCATCCGATCTGTCGGACAGCGCAGGGACCCTGTGGCTTGACGTCGCCGCGCGGAGCTGGAGCGACGCGCTGCTGGCCGCGTGCGGGCTGACGCAGGCGCAGATGCCACGGCTGTACGAAGGCTCCGAGATCACCGGCACGCTGACCGCCGAGGTCGCCGAACTCTGGGGCATGCCGCCGGTCCCCGTCGCGGCGGGGGGCGGCGACAATGCCGCGGGTGCGGTCGGGGTCGGCGTGGTCGCAGACGGCGATGCACTGCTCTCGCTCGGCACCTCGGGCGTGATCTTCGTCGCGACGAAGGATTTCCGTCCCAACGCCGATAGCGCGGTCCATGCCTTCTGCCACGCGCTGCCGGGCATGTGGCACCAGATGTCGGTCCATCTGTCGGCTGCGTCGTGCATCGACTGGGTCGCGAGGATCACCGGCGCGACCGGCCCGGCCGACCTGTTCGCACGCGCCGAAGCCGCCGGTCCCGCCAGCGGCCCCGAGATCTTCCTCCCCTATCTGTCGGGCGAGCGTACGCCGCACAATGATGCCGAGGTTCGCGGCGCGTTCCTCCGGCTCGACAACGACACCGATGCCGGCCGTCTGTCGCAGGCGGTGCTCGAGGGCGTCGCCTTCGCGCTCGCCGACGGGCTCGACGTGCTGCGTGCGGCGGGGACGACGGTCGAACGCCTCGCGGTCATCGGCGGCGGCGCGCGCTCGCGCTACTGGGGCGCGGTGCTCGCCGCGGCGATGGAGGTCGAACTCGTCTATCTCCAGGGCGGCGAGGTCGGCCCCGCGCTTGGTGCCGCACGGCTCGCGCAGCTCGGTGTCGATGGCGGCGATCCCGCGACCGTCTGCGTCGCACCGCCCGTGTCGCACCGCATCGCCCCCGACCCCGCACTCGTCGCCGCGCTCGCCGAGAAAAAGGCGGCGTTCCGCCAGGCCTATCCCCGTATCACCCCCAAGTCATAGGAATCCCCGATGTCCGACTTCTTCGCCGATATCCCCCAGATCAAATATGAGGGCCCCGACAGCAGCAACGAACTCGCCTATCGCTATTACGACAAGAGCAAGGTCGTGCTCGGCAAGACGATGGAGGAGCATCTGCGCTTCGCCGCGTGCTTCTGGCACACCTTCTGCTGGCCGGGGTCGGACGTGTTCGGCGGGGGCACGTTCAACCGCCCCTGGCATGCCGGCGCCAACGACTCGGCCGCCGCGGCGCACAAGCGCGAGGTCGCGTTCGACTTCTTCAAGAAGCTCGACGTGCCCTATTACTGCTTCCACGACGTCGACGTCATGGCGGATGCCGCCAACGTGACCGAGCATCGCCGCTTCTTCGCCGAAGCGGTCGACCATCTCGAACAGCTCCAGGCCGCGTCGGGCCGCAAGCTCCTCTGGGGCACAGCCAACGCGTTCAGCCATCCGCGCTATGCCGCCGGCGCGTCGACCAACCCCGATCCCGAAGTCTATGCCTTTGCCGCGCTGCAGGTCCGCGACGCGCTCGAGGCGACGCATCGCCTCGGCGGCCAGAACTACGTGCTGTGGGGCGGTCGCGAAGGCTATGAGACGCTGCTCAACACCGACATGAAGCGCGAACTCGACAATTTCGGCCGCTTCCTGAGCCTCGTCGTCGAGCACAAGCACAAGATCGGTTTCACCGGCACGATCCTGATCGAACCCAAGCCGCACGAGCCGACCAAGCATCAGTACGACTTCGACACCGCAACGGTGTACGGCTTCCTCAAGCGCTACGGGCTCGAGAATGAGGTGCGCGTCAACATCGAGGCGAACCACGCCACGCTGTCGGGGCATACCTTCGAACACGAGATCGCGACCGCCAATGCGCTCGGCATCTTCGGGTCGATCGATGCCAATCGCGGCGATCCGCAGAATGGCTGGGATACCGACCAGTTCCCCAATTCGGTCGAGGAACTGACGCTGGCGATGGTCGAGATCCTGCGCGGCGGCGGCTTCACCACCGGCGGCTTCAACTTCGACGCCAAGGTCCGGCGCCAGAGCATGGACGCGGCCGACCTGTTCTACGGCCATGTCGGCGGCATCGACGTCGTCGCGAAGGGCCTGCTCGCCGCTGCCGCGATCATCGAGGACGGTCGGGTCGATGCGATCAAGGCCAAGCGCTATGCCGGCTGGGACGGTGATTTCGGCAGCACGATCGGCGGGCTCGATCTGGCCGGCATCGCCGATCTCGCGGTCGAGCGCGACATCGATCCGAAGCCGGTTTCGGGCCAGCAGGAACGCCTCGAAAACCTGATCAACCGCTTCCTCTGATCGACCCGCGACGCCGGGGCCACGTCCTGACGGACGGGTCCCGGCCTAGCGCCGATCGTCGCCCAGCCGGTGCGATCAAGCCGCTGGGAACAGGCGATAAACCCGTCGATCCGGGTCCGATCGCCACATGAACGATTTGTCACGATCGCGGCGGGGCCCTTTGCCCCTGCTGCTGTGTTGTCGCGCCTGACACCAGTTGTCCGCAAGTCATGTCAGGGGCCGGATCGATGCGTAATACAATCATTAGGGCAACAACACTTCCCGATCACACCGCCTAGTCTGAAAAGACCATGACGAGGACCAGGGTGATGGCCGGCTATGCTGGTCGTTATGGCGATTATAGCTGCTGTGTCGCGCCGGATCGGTGCCGCATTGGAAGCAGCGACGGACTCTGCGCGTGACCGCCGGGATTGGTCTGACCTGGGCAATCTGCGGTGCGGCAACGGCCGGGGTGATCGCGCGCCCGTTCCGCCTGCCCGAAGCGGTCTGGGCGGTCGCCGGCGCGGTCGCGCTGCTCGCGCTGGGTCTGTTGCCGATCGCTGCCGGGCTGACCGCGGTCGGCAAGGGCATGGACGTCTATCTCTTCCTGATCGGCATGATGCTGCTCAGCGAGACCGCGCGCCAGCAGGGCCTGTTCGACTGGATCGCCGCGACCGCCGCGCGCGGCGCGCGGGGGTCGCCCGTCCGCCTGTTCGCGCTCGTCTATGTCACCGGGATCGTCACCACGACCTTCCTGTCGAACGACGCCACCGCGGTGGTGCTCACGCCCGCCGTCTATGCCGCTGCGCGCAAGGCGAAGGCGGATCCGCTGCCGCTGCTGTTCGCCTGCGCGCTGATCGCCAACGCGGCAAGCTTCGTGCTGCCCATCTCCAATCCGGCGAACCTCGTGCTCTATGGCGGCACGATGCCCCCGCTCGGCCAGTGGTTCGCGTCGTTCGCGCTCCCATCGGTCGCGGCGATCGTCGTGACCTATGGCGCGCTCCGCTGGACCGAGCGGGCGCGGCTCGTCGGGCAGTGCGAGACGGAGATCGCGCGCACGCCGCTGACGATCGGCGGCAAGGCGGCACTGGCGGGGATCGTCGTCACGGCGGTCGTGCTGTTGCTGGCCTCGGCATTCGACGTGCAACTCGGGCTGCCGACCTGCATCGCGGGGGTCGCGACGACGCTCGCCATCTGCCTGCTGGTCCGCATGTCACCCCTCCTGGTCGTGCGCGACGTGTCATGGAGCGTGCTGCCGCTCGTCGCTGGGCTGTTCGTACTGGTCGAGGCGCTCGATCACAGCGGCGTCATCGGCCAGATCGCGGCGTGGCTGCGAGCCGAGTCCGCCGATCCGGCGCGCGCGGCGATGACCGCGGGGACCCTGCTCGCCTTCGGGTCGAACCTGGTCAACAATCTTCCCGCCGGGCTGATCGCGAGCACCGCGGTCGCGCAGGCGCAGCCGCCGCGCGTCGTCGTCGATGCGCTGCTGATCGGCGTCGATCTTGGCCCCAACCTGTCGATCACCGGGTCGCTCGCGACGATCCTGTGGCTCCAGGCGATCCGCCGCGAAGGCCTTGATGTCGGCTTCCTGCGCTTCCTGAGGGTCGGCGCGGTGACGATGATTCCCGCGCTTGCCGCCGCGCTCGGCACGCGTCTGCTGATCGGCTGACCCTCGACGCTCCCCTCTGCCCGCCCCCTCTTTTCCAGGACCAAGGACCGACCATGGCGACCCTCTCCGCTTCCCTACCCTCCCGCCACCCCCCCGGCGGCAAAGCCCCACACCGTCATGCGCCGGCGGGACGCACGCTCGACGCGCTCAACTTCTTCCTCGCCGACGTGCGCGACGGGCTCGGGCCCTATCTCGCCATCTATCTGGTCGCGGTCCGCGGCCCCGCGCATGGCTGGAACGAGGCGACGGTCGGGCTGGTCCTGACGATCGCCGGGATCGTCGGCCTGATCGCGCAGACGCCCGCCGGCAGCCTGATCGACAAGAGCCGCAACAAGCCGCGGATCGTCATGGTGGCAGCGTTGCTGGTGACTTTGGCCAGCGTATCGCTGCCGTTCGTCACGGGCTTCACCGTGGTGACCATCACCCAGTCGGTCGCCGCCGTCGCGGGCGCGATTTTCGCCCCCGCAATCTCGGCGATCACGCTCGGTCTGGTCGGGCCAAGGATGTTCGCCAAGCGGGTCGGCCGTAACGAGGCGTTCAACCATGCCGGCAACGCGGTGTCCGCCGGGCTTGCAGGCGTCCTTGCCTGGACGTTCGGACCGGTCGTGGTCTTCTGGCTGATGGGCGCGCTGACCGTTGCCAGCATCGTCACCGCGACGCGGCTTCGCAACGACGATATCGACAATGCCGTCGCGCGTGGCCTCGACTGCGAGCCCGATGCGGACTGCGACGAGCCAAGCGGCTGGAAGACGCTGATCGAGAACCGGCCGCTAATGACCTTTGCGGTGATCGCGTTCCTCTTCCATCTGGCGAATGCCGCGATGCTGACCTCGGTCAGCCAGCTGCTCGCGCGCACCGTTGGCAAGGATCAGGCGACGTCGCTGACCGCCGCGTGCATCGTCGCGGCACAGCTCGTGATGGTGCCCGTTGCGATCTTCGTTGGTCGTCATGCCGAACGGCTCGGCACCAAGCCGCTGTTCCTCGTCGCGTTCGGGTTCCTCGCCGCGCGCGGCGCGCTCTACACGCTGTCCGACGACCCCTATTGGCTGGTCGGCGTGCAGGCACTGGACGGCGTCGGCGCGGGCATTTTCGGTGCCCTGTTCCCCGTCGTGATCGCCGACCTGACCGAGGGCAGCGGCCGGTTCAACGTCAGTCAGGGCGCGGTCGCGACGACGCAAGGGCTCGGCGCAGCGCTGTCGGCGACGCTGGCGGGATCGATCATCGTCTGGGCAGGCTATAGCGCGAACTTCCTCACGCTTGCGGCGATCGCGGGGGCCGGGTTCCTGCTTTACATGATTGCGATGCCGGAGACGAAGAAGGGCGGCCAAGCGTAAGTCCGGGCGATCGATCGGAACACACCCCTGTCCTGTGGTCTCACTTTCGTGCAACAGCAGGACCCCGCATCACCCTGTCCCCTGACCCGGATCCCGAGCCGCATGACCAGTGACATTCTCATCATCGGCTCCGGCGCCGCCGGGCTGACCGCCGCGCTCACCCTCGCCGACCGTTTCACCGTCACCGTGCTCGCCAAGGGGGCGCTGAACGAAGGGTCGACCGCTTGGGCGCAGGGCGGGATCGCCGCGGTACTCGAACCCGGCGACACGTTCGAGAATCATGTCGAGGACACGATGGTCGCCGGCGCCGGGCTGAACGATCGCGGGATCGTCGAGATGGTGGTCGAGGGTGCCCCTGCCGCGATCGAACGGCTCACGCATCTCGGCGTGCCGTTCGAGACCGAGGGGAACGCGCTGCACCTGACGCGCGAGGGCGGCCATAGCCATCGGCGGATCGTCCATGTCGCCGACGCGACCGGCTGGGCGGTGCAGGAGGCGCTGCAGAGGGCCGCCGAGGCGCATCCCAACATCACGCTGGTCCCCGACCAGGTCGCGATCGACCTTGCCACGGGGCGGCACGAGATGCGCTATTCGGGCGCGGGCCGGGTCTGGGGCGTCTATGCGGTCGACCGCGGCACCGGACGCGTCGCGCTCTACACGGCGCGCGCGACGATCCTCGCGACCGGGGGCGCGGGCCGTACCTATCTGTTCTCGACCGCGCCGCGCGGCGCGACGGGCGACGGCATCGCGATGGCCTGGCGCGCGGGCGCGCGCGTGTCGAACATGGAGATGATGCAGTTTCACCCGACCTGCCTCTACAATCTGGAGGTCAAGAATTTCCTGATCACCGAGGCGGTGCGCGGCGAAGGCGGGCGGTTGATCAACCCGACCACCGGCAAGCGTTTCATGACCTATTATGATCCCGTCCGGATGGAGCTGGCGCCGCGCGATATCGTCGCCCGCGCGATCGATGCCGAGATCAAGCGCTACGGGCTCGATTACGTCCATCTCGACATCAGCCACATGCCGGCCGACTTCATCCGGCATCATTTTCCGAACATTCACGAAAAGCTGCTGACGGTCGGGATCGACATGACGACGCAGCCGATCCCGGTCGTCCCCGCCCAGCATTACACCTGTGGCGGGATCGTCGTCGACGAGCATGGCAAGACCGACCTTCCCGGGCTCTATGCGGCGGGCGAGTGCACCGAATCGGGGTTGCACGGCGCGAACCGGCTGGCGTCCAACTCGCTGCTCGAATGCTTCGTGTTCGGCGAGGCCGCGGCGGACAGCATCGCCGCCGACTGGGACAGCCTGCCCCCGCCGCCGCCGATCCGTCCCTGGGATGAGAGCCGCGTCACCGATTCGGACGAGGAGGTGGTGATCAAGCAGACCTGGACCGAGATCCGCCGCTTCATGTGGAATTATGTCGGCATCGTCCGCACCACCAAAAGGCTCGAACGCGCACAGCACCGGATCGCGATGCTGAACGAGGAGGTTGCCGAATATTACCAGCATTTCCGCGTCACGCCCGACCTGATCGAACTGCGCAACCTGCTCCAGACCGCCGAACTGATCGTCCGCTCGGCGCTGCACCGTCACGAAAGCCGTGGCCTGCACTACACGCTCGATTATCCGCAGATGCTGCCGGGGGCGGTCGACACGGTCCTGACGCCCTGACGTTCCGCGTCCCGGCGCATCGGACGTGCAGTTCGTCGCAGCCGGGCGCGCGGGGCGTATCGCGGCGATCCGGACCGTATCAGGATCGTAGCGCTATCGCAGGATATCCGACACCCATGGCATTTGGCAGGTTCGCGCGTCTTTTCGTGACCGGCGGCATCGCGCTCGCGCTGACCGGCTGTGGCTCGACGTCGCGCCCCGGTGCGACCGGCGCCGCGCCGCAGGGCGATGGGACCAGCGTATCGATCCCGGTCCCATTGCCCACCGCACGCGCCACCCGTGCCGCGCCCGCTCCGCTGGTCACCGCGATCGACGCCTTGCACCATGATTTTGCGGGCAAGGCGGGGATTGCGATCCGCGCGGTGGACGAGGGCTGGACGGTCGAGGCCGGCGGGCGCCAGCGCCTCCCGCAGCAATCTGTCAGCAAGCTCTGGGTCGCGATCACGCTGCTCGACCTGCGCGACCAGGGCAAGGCGAAGCTCGAGGATCCGGTCGTCGTCCGCGCGGAGGATCTGACGCTGTTCCATCAGCCGATCGCGATGCTCGTCACCGGCGACGGCTATCACACCACCGTCGGCGAATTGCTCAGGCGTGCGCTGACGCATAGCGACAATACCGCGAACGACCGGCTACTGAGCTATGTCGGCGGCCCGCGCGCGGTGCGCGGCATGATCCTGCGCAAACAGCTGGGCGAGATCCGCTTCGGTCCGGGCGAGCGGCTGTTGCAGAGCGGGACGGCGGGGCTCGTCTGGCAGCCAGCCTATGCGCTCGGCAACGCGTTTGCGGTCGCCCGCGCACGGCTCAATCCGCAGATCCGCGCCGCCGCACTCGACGCCTATGTCGCCAATCCGCCCGATGGCGCCGCGCCGATCGCGATCGCGGATGCGCTGGCCCGGCTCGCGCGGGGCGAATTGCTCAGCGCCAGCTCGACCCAGGTGCTGCTCGACACGATGGGCGCGTCGGTCACCGGCCGCGCGCGGTTGCGCGCCGCGCTGCCCGCGGGGTGGCGGATCGCGCACAAGACCGGCACCGGCCAGGATCTCGGTCCCCGCAACGCCGGTTTCAACGATGTCGGGCTCCTGACAGCGCCCGACGGCAAGCGCTATGCGATCGCGGTGATGATCGGCGACACGCTGCGACCGATCCGCGAACGCCAGATGCTGATCCAGGCGGTCGCCGCCGCGGTCGCCGCGCATGCCGGCAGCGCCCGCCCGTCGGTCTGAGATTTTCCTCACACCTGATACCCAACAACCACGCTTCGCCCATTGGTCCGCGCGCGCGCATCCGCTAGACCGCGCGCGATGCCCCATCTCTATCTCGTCGACGGCTCCGGCTATATCTTCCGCGCCTATCACCGGCTGCCGCCGCTTACCAACAAGCATGGCGAGCCGGTCGGCGCGGTGTACGGCTATACCACGATGCTGTGGAAGCTCGCCGATGAGGTCCACGCCGCCGACGGCCCGACGCACATGGCGGTCATTCTCGACAAGTCGTCGAAGACGTTCCGCAACGATCTCTACGACAAGTACAAGGCACAGCGTCCGCCCCCGCCCGAGGATCTCGTCCCCCAGTTCCCGATGATCCGCGACGCAACGCGCGCCTTCTCGCTGCCGTGCATCGAGACCGAGGGGCTCGAGGCCGACGACATCATCGCCTGTTATTCGAAGGCCGCGCTGGCGCAGGGCTGGTCGGTCACGATCGTCTCGTCGGACAAGGACCTGATGCAGCTGATCGAGCCCGGGCTCGACATGTACGACACGATGAACAACCGCCGGCTGGGCGCGGAGCATGTCGCGGAGAAATTCCACGGCGTCACGCCATCGCAGCTCGGCGACGTGCTCGCGCTGATGGGCGACAGCGTCGACAATGTGCCGGGCGTTCCCGGCGTCGGCCCCAAGACCGCCGCCAAGCTGATCCTCGAGCATGGCGATCTCGAATCGGTGCTCGCCGCCGCCGAGGGGATGAAGAAGGGCAAGCTGCGCGACAATCTGATCGAGCATGCCGAGATGGCGCGGCTGTCGAAGGTGCTGGTCACGCTCAGATGCGACGTCGCGCTGCCCGAGCCGCTCGAGGATCTCGAACTCAAGGGCATCCCCGACGCCCCCTTGCGCGCGTTCCTCGATCATCACGGCTTCAAGTCGCTGATCGCCAAATTGTCCGCCGTCGCCGAAGCACCGGTCGCCGAGTCGACCGTCGTCGCGGACATGGACGCGGACGAGCCGTGCAAGCATGACGATTACGAGACCGTCGTCGACGAGGCGGCGCTCGACCGCTGGATCACGCTGGCAAAGCATCAGGGCTGGATCGCGATCGACACCGAGACAACCGGGATCGACGCGACGCGCGCCGACCTGGTCGGGATCAGCCTCGCGCTGCATCCGAACCTCGCCTGCTACGTACCTATCGCGCATGGCGGCACGGACCTGTTGGCGGAAAACCCGGTCCAGATCGACCGCGCGGTCGTGCTGGCGAAGATGAAACCGCTGCTGGAGGATCCGAGCATCCTCAAGATCGGCCATAATCTGAAATACGACATGATCGTCCTCGCCCGCGCCTATGCCGCGACCGGTGGCGTGGCGATCGCGCCGTTCGACGACACGATCCTGATGAGCTTCGATCTCGACGCCGGGCTTCACGGCCACGGCATGGACGAACTCGCGGCTACGCACCTTTCGCACACCTGCATCGCGTTCAAGGACGTGGTCGGCACCGGCAAGTCGCAGCGCAGCTTCAACGAAATCGACCTTAAGGCCGCGACCCATTACGCCGCCGAGGATGCGGACGTGACGCTGCGCCTGTGGCGGCGATTCAAGCGCCGCCTGCCCGCCGAGGGTTCGACCCGCGTCTACGAGATGGTCGACCGCCCGCTCGTCCCCGTCATCGCGCAGATGGAGATGCACGGGATCAAGGTCGACGCGGCGAAACTGTCGAAATTGTCGACCGAGTTCGCCGCGCAGATGGCGAGCCTCGAGACCGAGATTCACGCACTCGCCGGCGCGCCGTTCACGATCGGCAGCCCCAAGCAATTGGGCGACGTGTTGTTCGAGAAGATGGGCATCAAGGGCGGCCGCAAGGGCAAGTCCGGAGTCTATTCGACCGACGTCACCGAACTCGAGCGCATCGCCGCCGACAAGGATTCGCCCGGCGCGGTGATCGCGCGCAAGGTGCTCGACTGGCGCCAGCTCTCGAAGCTGAAATCCACCTATACCGATGCGTTGCAAGCGCAGATCAACCCCGCGACGGGCCGCGTCCACACCTCCTACTCGCTCACCGGCGCGCAAACCGGACGGCTGTCGTCGACCGATCCGAACCTGCAGAACATCCCGATCCGCACCGAGATCGGCCGCCAGATCCGCGACGCGTTCGTGGCGGAGCCCGGGAACGTGATCCTCGCCGCCGACTACTCGCAGATCGAGCTGCGGCTGGCCGCGCATATGGCGAACGTACCTGCGCTGAAGCAGGCGTTCGCGAATGGCGACGACATCCACAGCCTCACCGCGCAGGAGCTGTTCGGCGAGGTCAACCGCGACACGCGCGGCCGCGCCAAGACGATCAACTTCGCGATCCTCTACGGTATCTCCCGCTGGGGGCTCGCCGGCCGGCTCGACGTGAGCGCGGACGAGGCGCAGGCGATGATCGACCGCTATTTCGATCGCTTCCCCGGCATCTCGAGCTACATCGTCGACACCACCGAAAGCGTCCGCGCGACCGGGTTCACGACGACGTTGTTCGGCCGCAAGACGCATTTCCCGCGGATCCGCTCGAAGATCCAGCACGAACGCCAGGGCGCTGAGCGCGCCGCGATCAACGCGCCGATCCAGGGGACGAGCGCGGACATCATCAAGCGCGCGATGGTCCGGATGGGGCCGGCGCTGCTCGAAGCCGGGCTGCCGAACGTGCGCATGCTGCTCCAGGTCCACGACGAACTCGTGTTCGAACTGCCCGAGGGCGATGTCGAGGCGGCCAAGCCCGTGATCGAACGTGTGATGGCGTCCGCGGCCGAGCCGGCGGTGACGCTCGACGTGCCGCTGGGGATCGAGATCGGCACCGGCCTGAGCTGGGGCGCAGCGCATTGATCGCGCAGGGCGGCAGCCGGCCACGCCCGGCTGACTCGCACAAGCGCGGCTGGCGGAGCGCTTGCTCCGACCGACGACGCGGCCGTGCCGCGGCGCGGCGCACCAGCGGCGCCCGCCCGTGACCGAATCGACCAAGGATATCGACACGCTCGCCAAGGGCGGTCGGACCAACATTGCGGGCTTCGTCCTCCGCCTCGCTGCGCGCATCCCGTTCCTGTTCATCGCGGGCCGCATCTACGGCCCGGACCTGGTCGGCCGATTCGCGATCGCGGTCGTGGTGGTCGAACTCGCCGCGCTGCTGGCGACGCTCGGCCTCAAGCGCGGTCTCGCGCAGGCGCTGAGCAGCACCGAGCGGCCGCATGCCTATGTCGTGTGGGATGCGATGGCGGTGGCGTTCGTCGCGTCGCTGATCGCGAGCGCGGTGCTCTTCACCTTCCCCGAGATCATGTACCCCAATACGGCGATCACCGGGCTCGACCGGTTCCTGCCGCTGATCATCGTCGCGGTCGCCTGGTCCGACGTCAGCCTAGCGGCACTCGCCTATCGACTGAACGTCAAGGCCGCGGTCACCGCACGCGCGGTGGTCGAGCCGTGGACGATCTCGATCGCCGCCTGGGCCTTCTCCTATTTCACGATCCGCGACGGGCTCGTGCTGAGCTATGTCGCGTCGATGACCGCGGCGCTGATCGCCAGCCTCGTGCCGTTCGTGCGCAGCTACGGGCTGCCGCGCGGCTGGTCGCCGCATCTGCGCCCGCTCTACGCGCTCGCCCGTGCCAATGTGCCGCTGGCGGGCGCGGACATCCTCGAATGGGGCAGCCGTAACGTCGACCGCTTCATCCTCGGCGTGATGTTCGAGCCCAAGGTCGTCGGCATCTATTATATGGCGCAACAGGTCGCGAGCCTGCCGCAGAAGCTCAAGACGAGCTTCGACCCGATCCTCGGCCCCGTCATCACGCAGAGCCTGGCGATCAACGACCGCGCGGCGATCGCCAACCAGGTCCGTCAGGTCGCGTTCTGGATCATGGCTGCGCAGGGCGGGCTCGCGCTGATGGGCTCGATCCCCGGCGAGGCGGTAATGGGCGTGGTCGGGCCGCAATTCGTCGCTGGCACCGCCGCGCTCGCCTTCCTGCTGACCGCCGAATTCCTCGCCTCGAGCGGCGCGGTCAGCGAATCCGCGCTCGTCTATATCGCGCGGCACCGCAATCTGATGATCTCGGCGGTAATGCTCGCCTTCCAGATCGGCCTCAGCTTCACGCTGATCTTCGCGATCCGCCGGCTTGGCTATCCGGTCAACTATCAGGCCGCAGGACCGGCGATCGCGCTCATGATCTCGGTCGCGCTGACCTCGGTGATCAAGTCGCGGCTGCTCGGAAGCCTGCTCGGCGCGAGCGTCTCGCCGTGGCGCTGGCCGCTGGTCTGGGCGGCGCTTGCCGCGATCGTCGTGGGCGCGGGCTTTACCGCGCTGCCTAAGCGGCTCGAATGGGTCGAACTCGCGGTCGGCGAGCCGGCTATCGCCGCGACCTATCTCTTCATCCTGTGGAAATGGGCGTTCGGGCCCGCCGACCGCGCCCTGTTCGCCAAGACCCCCAAGCCCAGCGAAGCGACGCTGCCGCGGAGCGGGTCGCCGGTCCGCTGATCCGGCCCCCCGAAGCCGGGGGGCCGCTGGCGATCAATGCCGGAAGTGGCGCATCCCGGTGAACACCATCGCCAGCCCCGCCTCGTCCGCCGCCGCGATCACGTCGGCGTCGCGGATCGACCCGCCCGGCTGGATCACCGCGGTCGCGCCTGCCTCGACCGCCGCGAGCAGCCCGTCGGCAAACGGGAAGAACGCGTCAGAGGCAACCGCCGAGCCGATCGTCCGCGGCGTCGCCCAGCCCGCCTTGTCCGCCGCATCCTTGGCCTTCCACGCGGCGATGCGCGCGGATTCGAGGCGGTTCATCTGCCCCGCACCGATGCCCGCGGTGCTGCCGTCCTTGGCATAGACGATCGCGTTCGACTTGGTGTGCTTGGCGACGGTCCACGCGAAGCGGCAGTCGGCGAGCTCCTGCGCCGTGGGCTGGCGCTTCGTCACCACCTGCAATTCGCCGGGCGTGCCGTTGTCGCGCCCCTGGACGAGCCAGCCACCCGCGATCGACTTGGCGGTGAGCCCTGCGCGCGCCGCATCGGGCAGGTCGCCGGTCAGAAGCAGACGCAGATTCTTCTTCGCGGCGAACAGTGCGATCGCCTCCTCATCGGCATCGGGTGCGACGACGACTTCGGTGAAGATGCCGGTGATCGCGCGCGCGGTCTCGACATCGAGACGGCGGTTGACCGCGATGATCCCGCCGAACGCCGACACGGTGTCGCAGGCGAACGCCGCGGCATAGGCCTCCTCAAGCGTCGCGGCGGTCGCGACGCCGCACGGATTGGCATGCTTGACGATGACGACCGAGGGAGCGGCGTCACGGAACTCGGCGACGAGCTCGAGCGCGGCGTCCGCGTCGTTGAGATTGTTGTAGCTCAGCGCCTTGCCCTGCACCTGGCGCGCCTGGCCGATGCCGCGGACGCCGTCGGTCGCGGTGTAGAAGGCCGCCGACTGGTGCGGGTTCTCGCCGTAGCGGAGCGCATCGCCGCGCTTGAGCGTGATCGGCAACGTGGCCGGAAACTGCTCGCCCTGATCGACCGTGCCGAACCAGGTCGCGATCGCCGAGTCATAGGCGGCGGTGGTCGCGAACGCCTTGGCGGCGAGGCGCTTGCGGTCGTCGAGCGTCGTGCTGCCGCCCGCGACCAGCGCATAGTCTGCGGGATCGGTGACGATCGCGACATAGGCGTGGTTCTTGGCGGCGGAGCGCACCATGCTGGGACCGCCAATGTCGATATTCTCGATCACGGTGTCGCGGTCCGCGCCCTTCGCGACGGTCGCCTCGAACGGGTAGAGATTGACGATGACGAGGTCGATCGCGCCGATCTGGTGCTCCTCCATCGACGCGGCATGCCCCGCATCGTCGCGCACCGCGAGCAGCCCGCCATGGACCATCGGGTGCAGCGTCTTGACGCGGCCGTCCATCATCTCGGGAAAGCCGGTCAGCTCCGACACGTCGCGCACCGTCAGCCCTGCCGCACGCAGCGCGGTGGCGGTACCGCCGGTCGACACCAGTTCCACACCGTGGCTCGCAAGCGCGGTGCCGAGATCGACGATCCCGGTCTTGTCGGAGACGGACAGGAGTGCGCGCTTTATCGGGATGCTGGTCATGACAGGTCTTTCGTGATCCGGGTTTCGCCGTGCGGCGGGCCTTAGCGTCGGTTGGGGTTGGGGAACAGGGGGCGTGCGGGAACGCGGCGATCTTCGAAGGTGGCGTCTCGACCAGTCATCGCGAAAGGAAGCACCTCCCCAGCGAAGGCCGGGGTCCAGTTGGAAAGGCCGTCGTAACGACGCGCTGTCCCCTGTCAGCGCCGTCTCGCAACTGGACCCCGGCCTTCGCCGGGGAGGTGGCAGTGTCTGGGAATGAAAAGACCATTGGGTCGTGATCTTGCCGGAGAAAGTGTCAGGCCTTTTTCAGTGCCCAGCTCACGCTGGCGCCGCCCGCCGCGGCCTCGCCGGTGATCATCAGTTGCTGCGTCGCGACCGGGCGGCCGTCCGCGTCGATCCAGACGCTGTCCTCGACCACCAGCGCGCCGCCGCGGCAGCGGAACTGCCAGATCGCGCCGCCCGGCAGGCGGAGGATCGCGCCCAGACCGTCCGCGGTCGGCGACACCTGCACCCCCGCGCCCAGATGGAAGCGGATCGCGAACAGCGAAAGGCCCAGGCGCCGCTTGCTGCCCTTGGGCAACAGCGCGTCTTCGCCCCGCAATTCGCGGCCATCGCCGGTCAGCATCAGCTGGCGGCGGTGCACAAAGCCCCAGCGCCGGACATAGCCGTCATGGCTCGCCTCGATCCGGCTCGCCGCCTCCGATTCCTGCCGGCTCAGCTCGACTTCGGCGACACCGCGGCCGAGCGTCCCGTCGGCATGGATCGCAGTCGAGTTGCTGTCGGCGATCGTCAGCGTCGAATGCGCCGCGGTCGACCGCAAGCCCTCGACCATTGCCGGCGGCAATTGCGCGATTCCTGCCCGTGCGCCGCCGCAATTGACGACAAGCCGCGCCGGGCCGTCGGAGAATTCGAACGCGAGCGTCGAAGCGCACCCGCCTTCGACCAGGCGTGCGACGGGTGGCGGCGCGGCGTCGACGATCAGCACCGAGGAGGCCGCAGCCAGTCGCTGATAGCCCCAGTCGCGCGCCTGGCGAAGCGGCCGGGTCCGGACGCCACTCGCCTCGATCACCGCGGCGACCTGGGTCTCGCTTGCGGGGCCCCCGCCCTGCCAGCTCGACAGCCCAAGATCGCCATGCGTCACGCCGAGCAGTGCCGCGACCATCCTGGTGAGCGTCGTCGCGACGGGTTCGGGCAAGACCAGGTTGCGCGCCAGATAGCTGTCCTGGAGCAGCGTCAGAAGCTGGATCGAATCGAGCAGCATCGCCGGGCTGCGCGAGACCGAACCGCCATCGTCGAACAACCCGGTGCCGAGCGCGCGCAGCAGCCCGGCCTCGCCGAACGCACGACGCGGGTCACCGCCCGGGATCAGCAGCCCGGCGGCGACGACGCCGCACCATGCCGCGATCCGCGGTGCGCCCGCGGGCACCTTGTCCGCGCTTCGATCGAGGTGCAGCGCGCCCCGCGCGAGCGCGTTCAGCACCTTCGAGCGGTAGACTAGGTCAGCCGACGACAGGATCAGCGGCGCATGCGCGGTCCAGAACAGGATCCGCCTGCCCCAGAGGTCCGGCCGCCACGCGATCCCGCCTGGCGTGTCGGCATAGGCGGTCAGCCACAGCCCCATGAGATATTCAGCGATCGGCGCCCCGCGCGCGCGGGTTGCGACGGTCGACAGGTCGCGCAGCCAGGCAAAGCTGTGAAAATAGTCGGCAAAGGGACCCGGCAACGGCTTTGCCAGATCGAGCGTCTCGATATCGCGCACCTCGCCACGGAACGACAGCAGGCCCTCGAGCAGCATCGTGCCCCGCGGGATGTCGCCGAGCACCGGATCCTCGGGGACTGCGATCAGCTTGAGCGGATAGCGCCCCTTGAGCCGCAAGGCATGGAGCGGCGTACGCCAGGTCAGGCGGTGAAAGCGCTCCGCCAGCCGGTCGGCGAGCGACAGCCCGTTGTCGCCGCCGAGCCGGATCAGGCGACGTCCTTCGTCGATACCGTCGAGCATTGGATCGGTCACGGGATCGGGCTGGTCGGTCAATCGCCCCTCAATGCCGCGATGTTGGCGGCATACTGTGCCGGCCCCCCGCGAAACACCGACGTCCCCGCGACCAGCGCGTCCGCACCCGCATCGATGCAGCGCTTCGCCCATTCGGCGTCGACACCGCCATCGACCTCGAGATCGATCATGCGACCGCTCTTCTCGATCATCGTCCGGATCGCGGTGATCTTCTTGAGCTGGCTGGGGATGAAGCTCTGCCCGCCAAACCCGGGATTGACGCTCATCACGAGCACGAGGTCGACCATGTCGAGCAGGTAATCGAGCATCTTCGCCGGCGTACCGGGGCAGATCACGACGCCCGCGCGCTTGCCGAGCGACTTGATGTGCTGGAGCGAGCGGTGGATGTGCGGGCTGGCCTCGTAATGCACGGTGATGCAGTCCGCGCCGGCCTCCGCGAACGCATCGAGATACGCATCGACGGGGGCGATCATCAGATGGACGTCGAACGGCTTGGCGGTGACGCCGCGCACCGACTTCATGACCGCGGGGCCGAACGAGATGTTGGGCACGAAATGCCCGTCCATGACGTCGATATGGATCCAGTCCGCGCCGGCCGCATCGATGGCGCGGACCTCCTCACCCAGTTTGGCGAAGTCGGCGGACAGGATCGAGGGGGCGATGCGGACGGGTTGCATGAATTTGTCCTAGCGGGGGATTTACGTGGTGCGAAGTGTTTGTCGATCCTCCCCCGAGCGGGGGGAGGAATGGTCAGGCGCGCTTCAGACGGGTGATGAAGAAGCCGTCGCAACCGCCGTGTTCGGCGAGCATGCCCGGCAGCGTGCGGACGGTACCGGTGTCGGTCGGCGTGATCCCGGCGGGGAGCTCGGCCTGGTCGACCGGCACGATCGAATAGTCGCTGCGCGCAGACAGGAACGCGTCGAGCTGCGCCTCGCCCTCCGACGGTTCGAGCGAGCAGGTGGCGTAGACGAGCGTGCCGCCGGGCTTTACCCAGTCGGCCGCGCGCGCGAAGATCCGCGCCTGCAGCGCCGCAGTCTCGGCAATGATCGAGGGGCGGACGCGGTGGAGCACGTCGGGGTGGCGACGGAAGATGCCGGTCGCACTGCACGGCGCGTCGATGAGGATCGCGTCGGCGGGCTCGGTCGGTGCCCATTCAAGAAGGTCGGCGTTCACCACCTCGGCCTTCAGATGCGTGCGATAGAGATTCTCTCGCAGACGCTTGATCCGGCTCTGCGAATTGTCGACCGAGGTGACGGTCCAGCCCGCCGAAGCGAGCTGCAGCGTCTTGCCGCCGGGCGCCGCGCACAGATCGAGGACATGGCCCTCCCCCTTGCCCAGCAAGCGCGCGGGAAGCGAGGCGGCAATGTCCTGCACCCACCAGGCGCCGTCGCCAAAGCCCTCCATGTCGGGGACCGAGGCGTGATCGCCGAGCCGCAGATGCCCGGGCATGAAGCTCTCGCCGCCGAGCTTCTCGCGCCAGCCTTCGGTCTCGGCGGGGTCGGCGATCGTCAGGTCGAGCGGCGGCGGTGCGGCGATCGCACGGCCCGCATCGTCGACCATCTCCTCGCCCCATGCGGCTTCCCAGCGCAGCTCGACCGGAGCGGGCAGCGTGGGCACCTCGGGCAGCAGCATGTTGGCGCGAAACAGCGTCCCGAACACGCCGTGGACGAGCTTGCGCGGACCGCCATCGACCAGCGGCAGCACAGTCGAGATCGCGGCGTGCGACGGCGTACCGAGGATCAGCACCTGGACGAGCGCGATCCGCAGCGCCATCCGCGCCTTCGCATCGTCGGGCAGATTGGTCTTGGTGACCGAATCGATCATCGCGTCGAGATCGGGGAGACGCCGAAGCGTCTCGGCGGCGATCGCATGCGCAAGCCCGCGATCGGGCCCATGGATCGCGCGGGTCGCGGCGGGCAGCGCGGATTCGAGCGATTCCCCGCGGCGCAGCACCGCGTCGAGCAGGCGCAGCGCGGCGCGGCGGGTCGGGACGCCGAGCGGCTCGGGGGCGTGGGTGTAGTCGGGCATAAGAAGGTCCTTCGCGTTCGGGTGCCGCGCGCTGCATTGGCAAGTCGCACGGCGCGCCCCATGTGGCGGTTACGACGCCAACACGCAATCCGGAGAGCCATGATGGGCCAGCGCCCCGACCATGTGAAGCCACCCGCCTATCTGTCAAAGGATACACCGGTGCCACAGCCCGAGCCGATCGTGCCCGACAAAGACCCCGAACCGCGCGACCCGACGCGCTATGGCGATTGGGAACTGAAGGGCATGGCGATCGACTTCTGATCGCTTCGTCGTTTCGAGGCCTGATCCAGCGCTGCTCCACATCCGTCATCCCCGCGCAGGCGGGGATCCATATTCCCGGTTGTCGGCGGTGAGGCCGCACGCTTCGCCCCTATGGCTTCCCGCCTGCGCGGGAAGGACAGAGGTTGTGTCGGTAAATCTGCGGCAACGGTCCTGACGCAGGCGGAACGTATTTCACGGCGGCGCGTCGCGGTAGGATGAGGGGATTCTTCGCAAAACGCTGGGTGAAAATCACCGGCATAGTCGTCGCTGGCGTGCTCGTGCTGGGGTTGATCGTGCTCGCCGCCTTCCCCTGGGGGTCTCTCAAGGGGGTGATCCAGCGGCAGCTTACCGCGCGGTTCGGCCGGCCGGTGACGATCGGCGGGATCGAGCGCGTCGACACGTTCGGGTTCAACCCCACGATCCGCATCACCGACGTTCGTATTCCGCAGGCGGAATGGGCGGGAACGGGCGATTTCGTCCGGTTGCGCGAGGCGGAAGCGACGTTTTCCGGGCTCGCGTTGCTGAAAGGTGCGTTCGGGCCGCGCGACGTGAAGGCGCGCGGACTGCGGCTTGTGCTGGTCCGCGACAGGAACGGCCGGACCAACTGGGAACGCCCGGGCAAGCCGAAGGGCGGCGGGAGCTCGACCGACCTTGACGGACTGACGATCAGCGACAGCGTGATCGCCTATCGCGACGACAAGCAGGACCGGTTCGTCACCGCACGCTTCACCTCCGATCCGGTGCACGGCATCCGCGCGGCCGGCAACGGCACGATCCGCGGTGCGGCGGTGCGGATCGCCGTGGCGGGGCCTTCGGTCGAGCGGTTCCAGGGCAAGCCCTGGCCGTTCACCGCGACGATCGACGGCGACGCGCTCTCGATCACCGCGAAGGGCCGGATGGACCACCCGCTCGACACCGACGCGATGGAGCTCGACGTCACCGCGCGCGCGACCGACCTCAAGCTGATCGACGCGGTGATCGAGGCGGGGCTGTTCCGCACGCAACCTGTATCGTTCTCCGCGCATGTCCGCCACGACCAGCCCAAATGGACCGTCACCCAGTTGAAGGGCGTGGTCGGACGGTCCGATTTCACCGGGCATGTCAGCGTCGACAAGCAGGATGGCCGGACCAAGGTCGACGGCGCGATCGTGTCGCGACAGTTTGATTTTGGCGATCCGGCGTCGGACGAGGGGAAGGCGAAGGGTGCCGCGCTCGAGCGTGCGATCGGCCCGCGGCTCGTGCCCAACACGCGGATCGATATCGGCAAGATCGACACCACCGACGCGCGCATGGCGTTCAGGATCGGGCGGATCGTGAGCGCCAAGGGCGCGTCGCCGATCCTGTCCGCCAGGGGCGTGCTGGCGATCGACCACCAGTTGCTGACGCTCAGCGACCTCGACGCGCGATTGCCGCATGGCCGGGTCGAGGGGAAGCTGACGGTAGACCAGCGCGGCGACCGCAAGGTGCCGATGGTCGATATCAATCTGCGGCTGCGCGGCAGCAGCGTGCAGGATCTCGCGGGCGGCGGCGGCGATTTCAGCGGCAATGTCAGCGCGCGCGCACGACTGAGGGGGCCCGGCACGACGATCCGCGCAGCGGTCGGCAATGCGAACGGCACGATCGGTTTCGTCGCGCGTGACGGGCAATTGCCGCAGGGAATCGCGGCGGCTTTGGGATTCGATGCGGCGCGCGCGCTGCTGGCGAAGGATGGCGAGCGCGCCGGGCTGCGCTGCGTCGTGCTGAAACTCGACGTGACGCGCGGCCATGGTCGAATCGATCCGATGATCGTCGACACGACCGCCAGCCTGTTGCGCGGTCAGGGAAGCGTGGTGTTTCCCGGCGAGACACTGAACATCCGGCTGAGCGGCACGCCGAAACAGCATGCGCTGCTGCGCGTGCCGGGCTCGGCCTATATGACCGGCACGATCGAGCGGCCGGCGGTGACGATCCCGCCCGAGGTGAAGTCGGTCGGCAACATCTTCAAGGCGATCGGCCGCGCGATCACGGGAAAACAGGGCCCGACTGCGCGCGATGCGGATTGCTCGGGGCTCGCGGCGCGCGTGCTGCGCTAGACTGATCCTCCCCCGCCAGGGGGAGGATGAAGCAATCGCCTCCTGTCAGCCCGCCTCGTCCTTGAGCGGCCGCGCGAGGAGGTCGCCGATCACGTCGCGGACCGGGGCGCCTTCGAGCAGGCGGCACACCGCCTCGGTGATCGGCATGTCGACGCCCGCGTCGCGCGCGGCCTCGCGCAGCACGGGGGCAGTGAATGCGCCTTCCGCGACCGTGCGGCGATCAGCCAGCAACGCGGCGGCGGCCTCGCCGCGCCCCAGCCCGACGCCAAGCGAGAAATTGCGCGAACTCGTCGAGGAACAGGTGAGCACGAGATCGCCGAGCCCCGACAGCCCGGCGAGCGTCTCCGCGCGGGCGCCGCGCGCGAGCCCGAACCGCGTCATCTCGGCAAAGCCGCGCGCAATCAGCGCCGCACGCGCATTCTGGCCGAGCCCGGCGCCCTCGACCACGCCGCAGCCGATCGCGAGCACGTTCTTCACCGCCCCGCCAATCTCCGCGCCCGCGACGTCGGTCGACGCATAGGTCCGGAAATGCCGCGCCGCGAGCCGGGTCGCGAGCGCCTCGCCAAGCGCCTCGTCCTCGCAGGCGAGCGTCACCGCGGTCGGCAGCCCCGCCGCCACCTCATGCGCGAAGGTCGGCCCCGACAGCACCGCGATCGGCGCGTCGGGATGCACCGCGCGCGCGACCTCGCCGACCAGCCGCTTGCTCCCCGCCTCGATCCCCTTGGCGCACAGCACCAGCGGGATGCCGCCGACCGGCGCGGCGGCGAGCACGCTGCCGACATGCTGCGCCGGCGCGACGACGAGGATCGCGTCCATGTCCGCCAGCGCGTCGAGATCACCGGTGGCGCGGATCGTCGGCGACAGCGCGACGCCGGCGAGAAACAGCGCGTTCGCATGAGTGGCGTTGATCGAGTCGACGACGGCCGGCTCGCGCGCCCACAGGATGACGTCGCGGCCTTCATGCGCGGCGACCTGTGCCAGCGCGGTGCCCCAGGCGCCGCCACCGATGACGCCGATCTTCATGCCTTCACCCCTGCGCCGCGCACCGCCTCGGCGTCGGGATCGAGCGGCCAGCGCGGGCGGGCCGCGGTATCGAGCGGATCGGTCAGTCCGGCGGCGAATCGCTCCGCCCCGGCCCAGGCGATCATCGCCGCATTGTCCGTGCACAGCCAGAGCGGCGGCGCGACGAACCGCAGGCCGCGGGTCGCGGCAAGCGTCTGCAGCGCGCCGCGGACCGCGCCGTTCGCCGCGACCCCGCCCGCGACGACCAGCGCGGTGGGTGTGACCCTCAGACCGTTCAGCGCCTTGGTCGTGCGGTCGATCAGGCAATCGACCACCGCGGCCTGGAACGACGCGGCGATATCCTCCGGCGGATAGTCCCCGACGACCCGCGCGACCGCGCTCTTGAGACCGGCAAAGGAGAAATGCGGTTCGGCCGAACCCTTGAGCGGGCGCGGCAGCGGCACGGCCTTTGGATTACCCAGCGCGGCGGCGCGCTCGACCGCGGGGCCACCGGGAAAGCCAAGGCCGAGAATCTTGGCGGTCTTGTCGAACGCCTCACCGGCCGCATCGTCGATCGTCGTCGCGAGTCGTCGATAGGCGCCGACCCCTTCGACCAGCAGCAACTGGCAATGCCCGCCCGACACGAGCAGCAGGAGATAGGGGAAAGCGAGATCGGGATCGGACAGCCGCGGCGACAGCGCATGGCCTTCCAGATGGTTGACCGCGATCAACGGCTTGCCCGCGGCGTGCGCGAGCGCCTTGCCGGTGACGAGCCCGACCATGACGCCACCGATCAGCCCCGGTCCGGCCGTCGCGGCGATCGCATCGACATCGGCCAGCTTGAGCCCCGCATCGGCCAGCGCCGCGACGATCAGCGGCTCGAGCGCCTCGACATGCGCGCGTGCCGCGATCTCCGGCACGACCCCGCCGAACGGCGCATGCGCCGCCTCCTGCCCGAGCAACCGGTGCGCCAGCACCTGTCGATCGGCGGTGACGAGCGCGGCGGCGGTTTCGTCGCAGGAGGATTCGATACCCAGAATGATCATCCCATATCCCTATCGCGCCGGACAAGGCTTGTCCTCACGCTTGTCGAACGCGCCGCGTTTCTGCATGCAGGCGTCATGACTAGTTTTCGGCTCGGCACGCGCGGCTCGCCCCTCGCCCTCGCGCAGGCAGGCATGGTGCGCGACGCCTTGTGCGCCGCGCATGGCTGGTCCCCGGATCGGATCGAGACCGTCGTGATCCGTACCACGGGCGACCGTGTGCAGGATCGCGCGCTCGCCGAGATCGGCGGCAAGGCGCTGTGGACGAAGGAACTCGATCGCGCGCTGCACGACGGCGAGATCGATTGCGCCGTGCATTCGATGAAGGATGTCGAGACGATTCGCCCGCAGACCCTGCAGATCGCCGCGATGCTGCCGCGCGCGGACGTGCGCGACCGGCTGATCGGCGCGGAAACGCTTGCCGACTTGCGCCAGGGTGCTGTCGTCGGCACCAGCTCGCCGCGGCGACGCGCGCAGATGCTGCGATCGCGCCCCGATCTCGACATCGTGCTGATCCGCGGCAACGTCGATACGCGGCTAGCGCGGGTCGCGGCCGGGGACATGGATGCGACGCTGCTCGCCGCCGCCGGGCTCGATCGCCTTGGACGCACGGCGATCGGTCATGCCATCCCCACCGACATCATGCTGCCCGCGCCGGCGCAGGGCGCGGTCGGAATCGAGACCTTGGTCGGCAAGCCGGCCCATGCGATCGTCGCGGCGATCGATCACGCCGATACCAGCCTGTGCGTCCGGACTGAACGCGCGTTGCTCGCGCGGCTGGGGGCGGATTGCCATTCGCCGGTCGCAGCCCTTGCCTCGCTCGCCGGCGAGACGCTGACGCTGCGCGGCGAACTGATCGCCGAGGACGGGTCGTGCGACGTCGCCGGCGCGATCGAAGGCGGGATCGACGAAGATCTCGGTACCGCGCTCGCCCTCGACCTGCTGACCCGCGCCCCCGCCAGCGTCCGGCGCCTGTTCGCGGCATGACCCGTATCGTCGTGCTGCGCCCCGAACCGGGCAATGCCGACACGTGCGCCAAGCTTCGCGGACTGGGGCTCGAGCCTCTGGCGATGCCGGTGTTCACGGTCGTGCCCGTTGCCTGGACGTCGCCCGACCTTGGCGGGTTCGATGCCGTTCTGCTGACCAGCGCGAACGCGGTTCGCCATGGCGCCCTGCCCGACACACTCAAGGCGCTGCCGGTGATCGCAGTCGGCGACGCCACCGCCGCCGCCGCCCGGCGCGCCGGTTTCAATGTCGCGGTGACCGGCACCGGCAACGTCGATGCCGCGATCGACGCGGCGCGGGCATCCGGGTTCGACCGCCTGTTCCACCCGGCGGGCCGCGATCGCAGGCCGACCGGCCCGGGCGTCGTCGCGTGCACCGTCTATGCGAGTGAGGCGCTGCGGATCGGCGATAGCGTGTTGCCTCGGCACGAAAACCTGCTCGTGCTGATTCATTCGCCCCGCGCCGCGCGTGCGTTCGCCGAGCATGTCGCACAGGCCGGCGTCGACCGGTCGCGCGTCACGATCGCTGCGATCAGCCAAGCCGCGGCCGACGCCGCGGGCAGCGGCTGGGCCGCGCTGGTCGTGGCGGAGACACCCACCGACGATGCGCTCGTCACGATCGCCGCAAAGCGCGCGATTGACCCTGACGCGCGTCGCGGGGATAAGCGCGTCATGAGCGACCACGTGCCGATCGAGCGTCCCCGGGCACGCGGCCCCCGCCTGGGTGTTATCATCATAGTGATCGGACTGGCTTTTATCGCCGGATCGGTGGCGATGGGCTATGCGCTGAAAACAATGCCATGGTTTGGTCAGCGCACCGGTCTGACGACCGCTGGATCGACCACGGCCGCGGCAGCATCGGGCAATCCCGATTTCACCCCCGCGCAACCGCTCAACGCAAATGGCGAACAGCCGCGGATCGACACCGCAATGCTGGCAACGCGCGAGGCGACGCTGGCCGGCCAGCTTACCGCGCTCGAGGCCCGGACCGCGGCCGTGTCGAGCGACGCGATGGCAGCCGGGGGTCAGGCGACCCGCGCGGAAGGCCTGATGGTCGCGTTCGCCGCGCGTCGGGCGATCGATCGTGGGGTCGGACTGGGCTATATCGAGGAGCAGCTGCGGCTGCGCTTCGGGCGCGCCCAGCCGCGCGCCACGGCCGCGGTGATCCAGGCCGCGCACCAGCCGGTCACCATCGAGGATCTGCGCCAGGGGCTCGATACGATCGCGCCGCAGATCACCAGCACCAACGGGACGACCAATGACAGCTGGCTGCAGACCGTGCGGCGCGAATTCAGCAACCTGATCGTGCTGCGCGAGGAGAGCATGGCCTCGCCCATGCCGGCAGACCGCCTTGCACGGGCGCGTCGTCTGCTCGAGGCCGGCCAGGTCGAGGCGGCCCGCGCCGAGGTCGAGCGCCTGCCCGGCGCGACGCAGGCGAGCAACTGGATGGACGCCGCCCGCCGCTACATCGTCGCGCGCAAGGCGCTGGATATACTGGAAAATACGGCGCTGATTGGTCAGGCGGGTCAGCCCCAGCCCAGCCCGATCGTGGTCACCACCCCGGTGCTGCCACCGGTCGCGACATCGACGCAGACCGAGGCGCCGGTCGCCGTACCCGCCCCCTGAGACACCCCGCTATCGCGACCGGCCGAAGCCTGTTGCGATAGGCGCTTTCGGGCGTCAGAAGGAGTTCCAGTCGTCCTCGTGGCGAACCATCGCCGGGATTGCGGCTGGCGGCAGCGGCTTGACCGGCGACGTATAGCTTTCGGGCTGGCCATAATCCTGTTTCGGAGATGCGACCGGCGGTCTGCCAGCGCGGGAGTCGCCGGTGCGGAACCGTCGGGCCTGGTCGGCCAGCGTGCCCACCTCGGCGGCTAGGTTGCGCGCCGCCGCCGACGTTTCCTCCACCATCGCGGCATTTTGCTGCGTCGTCTGGTCCATCGTCCCGATCGTCGCGGAAATCTCGGTGATCGCGACCGACTGGGCCTGATTGTCCCGCGCCATGGTGGCGAGCAGGGCGTGAACCTGCGCCACGTCGTCCGATATCGCCGCGAGCGCGCCATCGACCTTCGTCACCGCATCGACCGCGGTGACGATGTCGGTCTGCGTCACCGTCAGCTGATCGCGCGCGCGCTTGGCCTCTTCCTCCGCACGCATGGCGAGCGCGGATACCAGATCGGCCACGACCGCGAATCCGCGACCCGCATCGCCGGCCCTTCCCGCCTCGACCGCGGCGTTCATCGCCAGGACGCGCGTCTGGAAGGCGATCTTGTCCAGCCCCTCGATCACGCTGTCGATGCCCTTGGCGCTGTCCGATACGCGGCCCATCGCCTGTACCGCCAGATCCGCCACCGTACGACCGCCCCCGACCGTCGCGATCGCCTGATCGGCACGTTCGACCGTCTGGCCGGCCGCGGTCACGGAGGCGCGAAGCCGGCCATCCATCTGAGTCACCGACGCGGCAGTCTCCTCTAGAGAAGCGGCATTGCTCTCGGTCCGGCGGGCAAGATCCTCCGACGCCTGCGCGATCTCGTTGGATCCGGTGCGGATCGCGGTGGCGCTTTCGGACACCGCGCCGATCAGGGTGCGCAACTGGTTGAGCGCGTCGTTATAGCTGTCCTCGAGCGGCGCGAAGCTGGCCGGGAGCCCCGTCAGCGTCGTCGACAGATCCCCGGCGGCGAGCGCGTTCAGCGCCTTGCCCATGGTCGTGATCGCCGCGTTGCGTTCGACCTGGGCTTCCTCGAAATACACCGACAGCGACAATTCCATGTCGAGCAGCGCCGCCTTGACGATCGCGATGCTGGCATCGGTCGCGCTCGGCGGGCGGAGCCCCTTCACCAGCCGCCGCCAGGGGCTGTAGTGGCGGCCGATCCCCTCAAGCAGATTTTCGAGAACGAGCGCATAGGCGCCGACATACCATCGCGGCTCGAGCCCGATCCGCGCGTGAACGGTCCCGATCCGCCGTACGCTGTCATAGAAGCTCGCGTCGAACTGCCCTCGCGCGATGTTCATCCAGTGCGTGGCCTGAGCCGACTTGGCCGAAGTCATGTGGCCGGCATCGCGGAAGAAGGGCGAGGTTTCGGGCTGATTGCGGACCCGGTCGTAGAATTTGTCGAGCGCGCCGCCAATCAGCGATTCGATCAAGGGCCGGACGGCGGCGACGGTCGCCTGCTGATCGGCTCCCATTTCCATGAATGCGAGACGCGACGAAACTTGATCAACGGACACGGACGGCTCCGAATATAGCGGTAGATGACCAATTTATAGCAACGCAGCGCCGCTATCGGTCAGGTCCGCCTCTACAAATCGTCATCGTCCGGCATACATAGATCAAGCATGCCGTACGCACGGCGTGACAGCATCTGATGGTCTGATGAGGATACTTGGAATCACCCGATCGGCGAAAGCCGCTGCCGTTCGAGGCAGCGACTGGAGCGGGCGAAGGGATTCGAACCCTCGACCCCAACCTTGGCAAGGTTGTGCTCTACCCCTGAGCTACGCCCGCTCTGGCGCCTGTGCCGCCGGTCAGTAACGACACGGTGGCGGGGTGAGGCGCGCTATTAGCCCGGGGTTTCGGATCCGGCAAGCGCCTTCTTTGCAAAATTTGCAGCGACCATCGTGAAGATTGTCCTTGGCGACTCCCCCAATAGAACATTACAAGAACAACTGTGAACGACTCGACCGCCCTGATCGCCCGCCTCAAGCGGATTGCGACGACCGGCCTGCCATCGCAGCGCGATGGCCGGGCGGTCGAGGCCTGGATGACCGAAGGCATGGCCAAGGCTCAGCTGCACGAGATCTTCGCGTCGGTCGACGATTCGGCAAGCGCCGCGGGTTTCGCGGTCGCCACGACTCTCGCCGCGCGAGCGGTGCCGCTATTGTGGCTGCGCACCGAGGCGAGCGAGCGCCAGGGCGGGCGGCTCCATGCGAGCGGTCTGGTGGAAATGGGGCTCGACGTCTCGTCGCTGGTGCTCGCGCTGGTCGATGACGAGGCCAGCCTGTTGCGCACCGCCGCGGATGCCGCACGGTGCCAGGGGCTGGGAACACTGGTCATCGAATCCTGGGGTCGGGCGGCGAGCATCGACCTGACGGCCACGCGTCGGCTGATGCTGGCCGCCGAAACCTCGGGCGTGACCATCCTCAGCCTCAGGATCGATGCGGCCCCCGTGCCCAGCGCCGCCGCGACGCGATGGCAGGTGACATCGTGCCGGTCGCAACCGCTGGACGCGGACGCCCCGGGCAAGCCGGCCTTCGATATCGAATTGCTGCGTCGACGCGGAGGCCAGGCCGGCCTGCGCTGGCGCGTGGAGTGGAATCGTGACGCGTATGACTTCGAACAAGCCCTCCCCCAACCCGACATTGAAACCGGCATCGATACCGCGCCGCTATCTGGCGCTGGTATTCCCATGGTTGCCGATCGAGCGGCTGCGGACGATGCGCCCCCATCTGTTCGTCGGACGGGCTGAGGCACCGATCGCGTTCGTCGAGACGGTTGCGGGCGGGGTACGGCTCAAGTCGCTCGACCGCGAAGCGCTTCGCGCCGGGCTCGAACCCGGGCTAACGCTTGCCGATGCGCGGGCGCGCGTGCCCGGACTCGAAACCTATCAGCATGATCCGCATGCCGATCACGAATGGCTCGAACGGCTGGCGGACGGATGTCAGCGCTATACCCCGTCGGTCGCGCTCGATGCCCCGGACGGGTTGATCCTCGACATCGCGGGCTGCGTCCATGAATTCGAGGGAGAGCGCCGGCTTGCCGCCGATCTCGAGGAACGGCTGGCCCGCCGCGGCCTGCTGGTGCGACATGCCTTTGGCGACACGCCGGATACCGCGCGGGCGCTCGCGCGATTCGCCGGGGCGCCTGCCCCCGACGAACGTCGCGCGGTGAAGCGCCTGCCGGTCGCTGCCCTCGGCCTCGACGACGATGCGACGACCGCCTTGTCGCGCGCCGGGTTGAAGACGGTGGGCGACGTGATGGCACGCCCGCTCAGCGTGATCGCGGCGCGATTCGGCGAGGACGCCGCAATGATGATCCGCAGGCTCGACGGATCAGTGAAAGGGCCGATCGTGCCGCGGCAGACGGTCGCAAGGATCGGCGTCGAACGCCGCTTTGCCGAACCGATCGCGCGGATCGACTATGCGCTCGAGATCCTGTCCGAGCTTGCGACCGAGGCAGGGATCCAGCTCGCCGAACGCCATGAGGGTGGCAGGCGCTGGGAGGCGAGACTGTTTCGCGCCGATGGGCTTGTCCAGCGGTTGCGGATCGAGACGGGCCAGCCGACGCGCGACGTCGCCGTGCTGATGCGGCTGTTCCGCGAACGGATCGACAGTCTCGCCGACCCGCTCGACCCCGGCTTCGGCTATGACCTGATCCGCCTCGACATCGCGCTCGCCGAACGACTGGATGCGACTCAGCTGAAACTGGAGGGCGGGCAGAAGGGAGACGGCCAGGACCGGGACGGCCAGAACCGGAACGTGGCGCAACTGGTCGACCAGCTCGGCACGCGGCTCGGTCGGGCACGGGTAAGGCGGTTCGCGGCGCGTGACAGCCATATTCCCGAACAGGCCGAACTGATGCTGCCGGCGGCGGATGCCGCCGCGGTCAGTGCACGCCCGGCGCCGTGGTCCGCCCCCGAATCGGGCGAACCGCCGCTGCGCCCGATCTATCTGTTCGATCCGCCGCACCCGATCGAATCGATGATGGCCGAGGTTCCGGACGGTCCGCCGCACCGGTTCCGCTGGCGCCGCACCGTCCACGACGTCGCGCACAGCGAAGGCCCCGAACGGATCGCAGGCGAATGGTGGCGGCGTCAGGACATTCCGACGCGCGATTACTACCGGGTCGAGGATCGCCGTGGCCGCCGCTTCTGGATCTTCCGGCACGGCCTGTATTCGGAGGTCGAGACCCCGCGCTGGTATCTCCACGGCGTCTTCGCATGACCGCGCCGTGACCGCCTTTTCCGATTCCGCCTTTGCCGAACTCGTCGCGGCGACCAATTTCTCGTTCCTCGACGGCGCGAGCGATGCCGGAACCATGGTCGGTCGCGCGGTCGAGCTGGGCCTTGGCGGCATCGGCATCGCCGATCGCAATACCGTCGCCGGCGTGGTCCGCGCGCACCAGGCGTTGAAGAAGGCCAAAGACGGACTGTTGGGGATGATGCTGCCGCCGATCGACTTCCGGCTGATCGTCGGGGCGCGGCTGGTGTTCGAGGACGGGACCCCCGACATCGTCGCCTATCCTTCGACCCGGCGTGGCTGGGGGCGCCTGACCCGTTTGCTCACCGTCGGCAACCGTCGCGCTGAAAAAGGCGGCTGCATCCTCGGGCTCGGCGACCTGATCGCGCATCATGCCGACATGATGCTGGTGGTGATGCCCGAGAGCAGCTCGCGTGGCGCAACGGCCGTCTCGCCGCTGCCCGACGGTGACACGCTGCCCGAACGCCGAGATCGCGACCTGTCGAGCGTCCTCCACGCGGTGAAGCGGCTGGGGGCGGACTGTGTCTGGCTCGGCGTGACGATGCCGCGCGGCGGACGCGATCGGCGGCGGCTGGCACGGCTGGCGGGGCTCGCCGACGCCGCGGGCATACCCGTGCTCGCGACCACCGATGCGCTCTATGCCTATCCCGACGATCGCGACCTGCACGACATCGTCACCTGCATCCGCGAGGGCACCAGCATCCACAAGGCCGGTCGCCTGCTCGCCGCCAATGGCGAACGCCATCTGAAGGACACAGACGAGATGGCGCGGCTGTTCCGCGATCGTCCCGATGCGGTCGGGCAAAGCGCCCGCCTGATGGCGCGGATCGCGTTCTCGCTCGACGACCTGCGCTACGAATATCCGCATGAGCCTGTTCCGCCGGGATGGGAGGCGCAGGACTGGCTGGAGCATCTCGTATGGCAGACCGCGCTCGAACGCTATGATGACCGCGTACCCGACAGGATGCTGGCGCTGCTCCATGAGGAGTTCACGCTGATCCGCGAGAAGAACTACGCCTATTACTTCCTGACCGTCTCCGACATCGTCCGGTTTGCGCGCAGCTGCGACCCGCCGATCCTGTGTCAGGGGCGCGGCTCGGCGGCCAATTCGGTGGTCTGCTATCTGCTCGGCGTCACCTCGGTCGATCCGATGAAATACGACCTGCTCTTCTCGCGCTTCGTGTCCAGCGAACGCGACGAGCCCCCCGATATCGACGTCGATTTCGAGCATGAGCGGCGCGAGGAGGTGATGCAGTATATCTATCGTCGCTATGGCCGCGACCGCGCGGCGATCGCTGCGACGGTCATCCATTATCGCCCCAAGAGCACGGTGCGCGAGGTCGGCAAGGCGCTGGGCCTGACCGAAGACGTGACGCAGAAACTGACGAGCACGGTCTGGGGCAGTTTTTCGAGCCGGTTCGACGAACGCCGCTTCACTGAAACCGGGTTCGATCCCGACAATCCCGAGATCGCGCGGCTTCGTGAGATGGTCGACCGGCTGCTCGAATTCCCGCGGCATCTGTCGCAGCATGTCGGCGGGTTCGTGCTGACGCAGGGACGGCTCGACGAAATGGTGCCGATCCACAACGGTGCGATGGTGGACCGCACCTTCATCGAATGGGACAAGGATGATATCGACGCGCTGGGGCTGATGAAGGTCGATATCCTCGCGCTCGGCATGCTGACCTGCATCCGCAAGAGCTTCGACCTGATGCGCGAGCATGGCCACGGCGATCACCTGCTCGACACGATTGCCGTCGCCGAGGACGATCGTGTCTATGACATGCTGTGCAGGGGCGACAGCATCGGCGTGTTCCAGGTCGAAAGCCGCGCGCAGATCAACATGTTGCCGCGGCTGCGTCCGCGCAAACTCTATGATCTGGTCGTACAGGTCGCGATCGTGCGCCCCGGACCGATCGAGGGCGACATGGTCCATCCCTATCTCCGCCGCCGCAGCGGCAAGGAAAAGGTCGACTTCCCCTCGCCCCACCCGCGTTTCGGCCCGCCCGACGAACTCCAGCAGCTGCTCCGCTTCACCTATGGCGTGCCGCTGTTCCAGGAACAGGCGATGAAGCTGGCGATCGTCGCGGCGGGGTTCACGCCGGGCGAAGCGAACCAGTTGCGCAAGTCGATGGCGACGTTTCGAAAGGTCGGCGGCATGGATAACTTCCAGGCCAAGCTGATCGGCGGCATGGTTCGCCGTGGCTATGAGGCGGAGTTCGCCGAACGCTGTTTCAAACAGATTGAGGGGTTCGGATCCTACGGCTTTCCCGAAAGCCACGCGCTGTCGTTCGCGCGTCTGGTCTATGTCTCGTCGTGGATCAAATGCTTCCACCCCGCGGTGTTCACCTGCGCGCTGCTCAATTCGCAGCCCATGGGGTTCTACGCTCCGGCACAACTGGTGCGCGACGCGGTCGAACACGGGGTGACCGTGCTGCCCGTCGATGTGAATGCGAGCCTGTGGGACAATAGGCTCGAAGCCGGCACCACGGCCGGGCAGGAATCGTTGCGCCTCGGCTTTAGGCAGGTCGACGGGTTCCGCGCGGAATGGGCGCACAATCTCGTCGCGGCGCGCACGCGCGCGCGCTTTACCGGGATCGAGGACCTTGCCCGCCGCGCCGACCTGCCGCAGCGCGCGATGAACCTGCTCGCCGATGCGGATGCGTTCCGCTCGCTCGCCAAGGATCGCCGCGAGGCGCTGTGGGACGTCCGCCGCACCCCGCCCAAACAGCTCGCGCTGTTCGCCGCCGCCGACGTGCCCGAGCTGGGCGTCGAACCCGATGCACAGCTTCCCGCGATGCCGCTGTCCGAACAGGTCGCCGCCGATTACCAGACGACCGGCCTGTCGCTGAAGGCGCATCCGATGGCGTTTCTGCGCGATCGCTTCGCCGCCGAGGGGATCCTGTCGAGCGCGCAGGCCTGTGCCACCAGGGACGGCCGGCGCGCCAGGGTCGCGGGCATCGTCCTCGTCCGCCAGCGTCCGGGCAAGGGCAATGCGATCTTTGTGACGATCGAGGACGAGACCGGCGTCACCAACGGGCTGATCTGGGCGCGCGATTTCGAGGCGAACCGCCGCGCCGTGATGGCCTCGCGGCTGATGGTTCTCGAAGGGGTGATCCAGCGCAGCGAGGAGGGTGTCACGCATCTGATCGCATCGCGCGTCCAGGATCGTAGCGCGATGCTCCGGTTCCTGTCCGAGGACCATGCGCTCGACGCGCCACTGTGCCGCGCGGACGAAGTGGTCCGCTCCGCCCCGACGCGCAGTCCGGATTCACGGTCATCTCTGTCGCAACCCTCGCGCGCGCAGCATCCCCGCGACGTGCGTGTCCTGCCCAAGTCGCGCGACTTCCATTGAGAGTGTCGGTAAGATGGTGGCAATCACCGCGCCGCCGCCCCAGATAGCGCAGAGTTCAATACGGGAGTGTATGTTGGCCACGCTTGGAATGTCGCCTGCCGAGAAGGACGCCGTCGAGGCGTTCCGTCGCGATGTCGTCGAACCGTCGATGACGAAACTCGTGATCATCGACTTCTGGGCGGAATGGTGCGGGCCGTGCAAGGCGCTCGGGCCGACGCTCGAAAAGGTCGCCGCCGATTATGCGGACAAGGGCGTCGTGCTGGCGAAGGTCGATACCGACAAGAACCAGTTCATTGCCGCGCAATTCCAGATCAAGTCGATCCCGACCGTCTATGCGATGTACCAGGGACAGCTGGTCGCCGACATGACCAGCGCACGCACCGATTCACAGCTACGCGTGATCCTCGATCAGTTGCTCAAGCAGCTGCCGATCGAAGCGGAGGCCAATACCGACGCCCCCGACATCGAACCGCTGATCGCGATGGGTGAGGAGGTCCTTGCCGAGGGCGACGGGGAACGCGCGCTCGGTATCTTCCGCCAGATCGCCGACATGGCGCCCGAGCACCCCGCGGTCCATGCCGGCTTCGTCCGCGCGCTCGTCCTGACCGGGCAGCTCGACGAGGCGGCGGACTGGCTTGCGAATCTGGACCCCGCGATCGCCAAGGATCCGGCGATCCACCGCGCGCAGGCCGCGCTGGCGCTGGCCCAGTCCGCGCCGCCGGTCGCCGACCTGTCACCGCTGATCGCCGCGGTCGAGGCAGCACCAGACGACCTGGCCGCACGCTTCGCACTCGCCAATGGCCAGATGGCGGCGAACGACCGCGATGCCGCCGCGGACAGCTTCCTCGCCATCATCGCCGCGGATCGCGACTGGAACGAGAGCGCCGCGCGGACGCAGCTGCTGAAATTGTTCGAGGTGGTGGGCCTTGAGGATCCCTGGGTCTCTGGACAGCGGCGGCGCCTGTCTGCGATCCTGTTCGGATGACGACCCGGCTCTCCATCTTCCCCCTGCCCGGCGCGCTGCTGTTCCCGGGCATGCAGTTGCCGTTGCACCTGTTCGAGCCGCGCTATCGGGCGATGATCAGCGACGCGATGGCGCGCGACCGGCGGATCGGCATGATCCAGCCGCGCGGTGATGATGGAGAGCTCTACGCACTGGGCTGCGTCGGCAAGATCGCCGAAGTCGAGGCGCTGGAGGACGGGCGGTACAATGTCGTGCTTGAGGGCGTCGCGATGTTCCGCATCGTTCGCGAACTCGATGTCACCACGCCCTTCCGCCAGGTCGAGGCAGAACTGCTGCCGGTGATCGAGGACGACACGCTGTCGCTCGGCCGGCGCTCGTCGCTCGAACTCGAATCGCGTCGCTTTGCCGACGTGCAGGGCTATGCGGTCGACTGGGACGCGGTCGCGCGGCTCGACGATGAGAGCCTGGTCAACGGCATCGCGCAGATCGCCCCGTTTGATTCCGCCGCCAAGCAGGCGCTGCTCGAGGCTCCCGACATCGAAACGCGTGCCGAACTGATCATCCAGCTGATGCAGTTCTTCGGGCGACATGACGGCGACGAACAGGTGACGCTGCAATGAGCGGGCTCGATCCCTGGCTGCTCGAACGCCTCGTCTGTCCGGTGTCGCGCACGCCCTTGCGCTACGACGAAGCCTCGCAGGAACTGATCTCCGATGCGGCTGGCCTTGCCTATCCGATCCGCGACGGCGTGCCGGTGATGCTGGTCGAAGAGGCGCGGCCAACCGATGGTGCCGCAACCGCCTGATGTCGAAACCCGACCGCCGCCTCGTCGTTCTGGGGGCGGCCTGGAGCATCGGGCTCGCGGCATCGGGATGGTCGCCCTTCGACCGCGCCACCTGGTGGATGGAGGTGGCGCCCGTCCTGATCGCCTTTCCGATCCTGGTGGCGCTGCGTCACCGGTTCGCCTTCACCCCTTTGGCGCTGTTCTTGATCGCGTTTCATGGCTTCGTGCTGATGCTGGGTGGCGCCTATAGCTATGCCCGCGTCCCGGTCGGTTTCATGGTGCAGGACTGGCTGCATCTCGCGCGCAATCCCTATGATCGGTTCGGTCACCTGATCCAGGGCTTCGTCCCCGCGATTGTGCTGCGCGAGCTGTTGATCCGGGGTCGGCATATCGCCTCGCCACGGCTGCTGACCATCACCGTCCTCGCCTGTTGCCTCGCCATCAGCGCGTTGTACGAACTGATCGAATTCGGCGCGGCGGTTTCGCTCGGCGAGGGCGCGGACGCGTTTCTCGGTACGCAGGGCGACCCCTGGGATACGCAGTGGGACATGCTGATGTGCCTAGTCGGCGCCGCACTCGCCGTCATGCTGCTGTCCCGCCCGCACGATCGCCAGATCGCGCGGACGGGTGATGGTCAGATCGTCAGGCCCTGAAGCAGCTTGGGCAGGTCGCCGCTCTCGCCGCGCGCCTCTGCCATGAAGCGATCCTTGAGCGGTGGTAGCGCGTTGACCGCGCTGATGCCGAAGCGGCGCACCGCGCTCGCGGTCTTGCCGGGCATGCCGAACAGCCGGGTCAGCGTGTCGGTCGCGGCCGCGGTCATGAACGTGTCGAGCCCGCGCCAGCGCTGGTAGCGCGCGAGCAGCGCCGCATCGCCGAGGTCGAGGCCGAGCCGTTTGCCCTCGACCAGCACCTCGGCGAGCGTCGCCACATCGCGAAAGCCGAGATTGAGCCCCTGTCCCGCAATCGGGTGGATACCGTGCGCTGCATCGCCAACCAGCGCGAGCCGCGCGTCGGTGATCCGGGCGGCGTGCTGAAAGCCGAGCGGATAGGAAGAGCGCGGCGTCAGCGTCGACAGCTCGCCGAGAAAGCCGCCCATGCGCTTGGTCGCTTCGGCGAGGAAGGCGCGGTCACCCATCTTGAGCATGCCCGCGGCGTTTTTCGTGTCGACGGTCCACACGATCGCCGAGCGATGCCCCTCCGCATCGTCGGGCAGCGGCAGCAGCGCGAACGGGCCGCTGGCGTAGAAGATCTCGTAGGCGACGTCCTCATGCGAGCGTTCGTGATGAAAGGCGGCGATGATCGCGGTGTGATCATAGGACCAGTGCGCCATCGTGATCCCGGCCGCCTCGCGCGTCGGCGACTTGCGCCCTTCGGCGACGACGACCAGCGGCGCGCGGACTACCGCGCCCGAATCGAGCGTCGCGGTCACCCCCGCGGCGCTGCGGTCGAGATCGGTCGCGCGCGTCATCATCCGCAGGTCGACATGCGCCGCCGCGCTCGCGGCATCGAACAGCGTGTGACGGAGCAGCTTGTTCTCGTACATCGTGCCCAGCGCGCCGTCGTCCGCGGCGGGGACGAAATCGAGCTTGCCCGGTTCCAGCCCGTCGCTGACCCGGATCTGGCGGATCGCACAGCCCTGCCCGGCCAGCGTCGCGCCGACGCCGATCGCATCGAGCATCCGGTGGCTCGCGCTCGCCACCGCCGAGGCGCGGCCATCGAAACCCGGCGCCAGCGTGACGGCGGGGTCCGCCGGATCGATCACGATCGTCGAGATGCCGTGCACGTCGAGCGCCACGGCGAGCGTCGCACCGACAAGCCCGCCACCGAGGATGAGTACATCTGTGTCCATGTTGCCGCTCTATCCCGCCCGCCCGCCGCTGCCAACGCCGATCCGGGGTCGCTTTAACCCGTGTTGTCGCGTGCTCGCCTTGACGTCGGACCCGCCCGGCGCGATGAAAAGTCGGATTTTCGCACATTGAAGGATTTGAGGTCATGGCCAGCCGCGCGCAGCCAGCCTTATGGCGTGAGACGGTAAAGGCGGGGGCGGTGCGCAGCGGCGCGCTGATCGCCGCGATCGCGCTGTTCGTCGCGACGTTGCTGATGGCGCTGGCGCTGGCCAGCTATCATGCCAGCGATCCGGCGCTGAACACCGCGTCGGGCGGCTATCCGGCCAACCTGATCGGGCCGCCGGGCGCGTGGTTCGCCGATATCGCACTGTCGCTGTTCGGCCCCGCCGTCGCGCTGCTGCTGCCGGTCGGGCCGATCCTTGCGATGCGGCTGTGGCGGGACCTGCCGGTCGGACGCTGGGCACGGATGCTGCGCGGCGCGGCGCTCGGCGTCGCGCTGATGGCCAGCGCGCTCGCCTTCGTGTCCGATGCGTCGGTGCTCGCACTCCCCGCGGGCTGGGGTGGCATCATCGGCCTGTCGGTCGCCAATGCGGTGCATTGGGGTCTTGGATTCCTGGGCCAGCCGGTCGCCGAACTCTGGTCGGCGCGCGCCGTCGGCCTGGTCGCCGCGATCGCGGGTGCGATCGTCTGGGGCAAGAGCATCGAGATCGATCTGGGCGAGCGCAAGTGGCGCTTCCGGCGCAACCGGATCCCGGCGCTCGGCTATGATGACGGGGCCGACGGCTATGTCGGTGGGCCTGACGACGAGGACGAGCCGCTGACGCTGACGCGCAAGCCCGTCGAGCCGCGCGCGATCGCCGAACCCGATCCACGCCCCGCGCCCGTCATCGCCGACCGCCAGAACGCGCCGTCACAGGCGAAACCCAAGGAACGCCAGCTCGACCTGCGCGACAATTACACGCTGCCGAGCGTCGACCTGCTGACGCCGTCGCCGCCGAGCCAGGGCAATGTCGTCGACAAGGCCGGGCTCGAGCGCAACGCGCGGCTGCTGGAGAATGTGCTCGACGATTTCCACGTCAAGGGATCGATCATCGAGGTGCGGCCGGGCCCGGTCGTGACGATGTACGAGCTCGAGCCCGCGCCCGGCATCAAGGCGAGCCGCGTGATCGCACTGGCCGACGATATCGCGCGCAACATGTCGGCGATCTCCGCACGCGTCGCGGTGATCCCGGGACGCAATGTGATCGGCATCGAACTGCCCAATGCACGGCGCGAGGCGGTGTCGCTGCACGAGCTCGTCGGCAGCCAGACGTTCGAGGATCAGGCCGCGCAGCTGCCGATCATCCTGGGCAAGAACATCGCGGGCGATTCGGTGATCGCCGACCTCGCGCCGATGCCGCATCTGCTCGTCGCCGGGACGACGGGGTCGGGCAAGTCGGTCGGGCTCAACAGCATGATCCTGTCGCTGCTGTACAAGCTGACGCCGAACCAGTGCCGAATGATCATGATCGATCCGAAGATGCTCGAGCTGAGCATGTACGACGACATCCCGCATCTGCTGTCGCCGGTCGTCACCGATCCCGCCAAGGCGGTGCGCGCGCTGAAATGGGCGGTCGAGACGATGGAGGATCGCTACCGCCAGATGTCGTCGGTCGGCGTGCGCAGCCTCGCCGGCTTCAATGACAAGGTGCGCGGTGCCAAGGCGAAGGGGCAACCGCTCGGGCGCAAGGTGCAGACCGGCTATCACCCCGACACCGGCGCGCCGATGTACGAGGAGGAGAAGCTCGAATATGACGTGCTGCCGCAGATCGTGGTGATCGTCGACGAGCTGGCCGACCTGATGATGACCGCGGGCAAGGAGGTCGAATTCCTCATCCAGCGATTGGCGCAGAAGGCGCGCGCGGCGGGCATCCACCTGATCATGGCGACTCAGCGGCCATCGGTCGACGTCATCACCGGTGTCATCAAGGCCAATCTGCCGACGCGGATCAGCTTCCACGTCACGTCGAAGATCGATTCGCGCACCATTCTCGGCGAACAGGGCGCCGAACAGCTGCTCGGCAAGGGCGACATGCTCTACATGCCCGGCGGCAAGGGCATCGTCCGCGTCCACGGGCCGTTCGTCAGCGATGACGAGGTCCGGCTGGTGGCGGATCACTGGCGGTCGCAGGGCCTGCCCGATTACATCTCGTCGGTAACCGAGGAGCCCGAGGACGGCTTCACGCTCGAAGGCTCCCCGACCGGCGAGGATTCGGCGGAGGACCAGCAATATCGCAACGCCATCCAGCTGGTCTGCGAATCGCAAAAGGCGTCGACCTCGTGGCTGCAGCGGCAGTTGCGGATCGGCTACAACTCGGCCGCACGGTTGATCGAGCGGATGGAAAAGGACGGCATCGTCGGCCGGCCCGATCATGTCGGACGCCGCGAGGTCCTGCGCGATACCGAAGGGCATGCGATCTGAGGGGTTGAGGGGGGCGTCCAGCACACCCCTGCCCGTCATCCCAGCGAAGGCTGCGATCCAGAGCCCCAAGACCCGGCCTATGCGGCGCTGGATCCCGGGTCAGGCCCAGGATGACGGAGGCTCTGGCGGCGATGACCCGATCCTCACGCATCCCAGTTCACAACCCGTTCAAGCCGGGCCCGGCATTGCCCGGCGTCCAAGGAGATTTCGATGTTCAACACCCGCCCCGCGGTGATCGCGACGATCGCCGCCCTCTCGGTCGCCGCCGTGCCGTCGCCGATCGCCGCACAGGCGACCGGCGACCTCGCCGCCGTCCAGAAGCACCTGCAATCGGTCACGACGATGACCGCCGACTTTTCGCAGGCGGATCGCAACGGCAAGGTGCTGACCGGCGTGCTGACGCTCAAGAAGCCGGGCAAGCTGCGGTTTCAGTATGAGAAGGGCGTGCCGATCCTGATCGTCGCCGAGGGCGGCGCGCTGACCTTCATCGACTATTCGGTGAAGCAGGTGCAGCGCTGGCCGATCAAGAACTCGCCGCTCGGCGTGCTGCTCGACCCGAGTCGCGACATCACGCGCTATGCCAAGCTGGTGCCCGGCTATGACAACCGCGTCGTCTCGGTCGAGGCGAACGACCCCAAGCATCCCGAATATGGCCGCATCACCTTGGTCTTCGCACGCGATGCCGCCGCCCCCGGCGGGCTGATGCTGCAAGGCTGGGTCGCGCTCGACAGCCAGAACAACCGGACCACCATACGCCTGTCCAAGCAGAAATTCGGCGGACCGGTCAGCGACAACACCTTCCGGTGGAACGACCCGCGCCGGACCCGGTGAGTCTGGTCACCTCCTGAAAATGAACGGCATTGTCGTTTCATTCATCCCGGCGACAGGTTCCTGGCGCTAGGGGCTGAGTCGCGGATGTGGGGCATTCGGGATTTTTCCCCCTGTTGCCCGGATGGTGTCCCCATTGTCTGCCTGCGTGACGAACGCTGAGTCGGCCCTCGCTCCACGCCCCCGGAGCGGGGGTCTTTTCGTTGATCGGCACGCCGCCGCGCGATCCTTGTCGCCACCCCCACGCGGCGCTACATCGCACGCGTGAAAATCGTCTCCTGGAACATCAACTCGGTCCGCTTCCGGATCGCCATCGTCGAGCAGTTTCTGAAGGAAGCCGCGCCCGACATCCTGTGCCTCCAGGAAACCAAGGTCGTCGACGACGACTTCCCCTTCGAGACGTTCCGCGCGCTCGGCTATGAGCATATCGTGCTCCACGGCCAGCGGATGCATCACGGCGTCGCGATCCTGAGCAAGGTGCCGATCGTCGCCGACGACCGGTTCGACTGGCAAGCGAACAGCGAAGCCCGCCACGTCGGCGTGCGCCTCGAAAACGGCGTGCGGCTGGAGAATGTGTACATTCCAGCTGGCGGCGACGTCCCCGACCGCGACGCCAATCCGAAATTCGGCCAGAAGCTCGACTTTCTCGAGCGGATGACGCGCTGGTCGGAAACGCTAAGCGGCCCGACGATCCTGGTCGGCGATTTCAACATCGCGCCGCTTGAGGCGGACGTCTGGAGCCACAAGCAGCTGCTCGACGTCGTCAGCCATACGCCGGTCGAGGTCGAGGCGCTGGCCCGGCTCCAGGCAGCGGGAAACTGGGTCGATCTCGGCCGCCGCTTCCATCCCGCCCCTGCGCGGCTGTTCACCTGGTGGAGCTACCGCGCGAAGGACTGGGCGACGTCCGATCGCGGGCGGCGGCTCGATCACATGTGGGCGACGGGCGCGGCCGCGGAGGCCGCGATCGCGCATCACGTCTTCGAGCCGTGCCGCAGCTGGCTCAAGCCCTCCGACCATATCCCGATCCTGACCGAGTTCGCCTTTTGAGCGATCGCCCCAATCCGCGCGCCGCGGCCCGCGCGGTCGATGCCCTGCGCCGCGGCTGGCCGATCGCGATCGACGGACTGACGTTGCTCGCGGTCGAGACGGCGGACGCGGACCGGCTCGCGGCATTCGATCCACCGGCGACCGGCGGGGTGCTGATCTCGTCTGGACGGGCGGTGACGCTGAAGCTCGCCAATCAGCTCGAGGCGGCCGACCCGACCGCCCCCGTCCTGGTCGATCGCGCGCCCTGGATCGATTTTCCTGCCGCGACCGCGCTTGCCGACCCGCAGTTCGACCTCGCGACGCCGCTCAAGGGTCCGTTCCGCACCCTGCCCGTCCCGCACCCTGACGCCGCGGCGGCGGCGCTCAGGCTGGCACGGATCGCCGGGCTGTTGCCCGCCTTCTTCCTGGGCAGCGGGGCGCCCGAGGCGACCGCGACCGCCGCCGATATCGAGGCGCATGAGGATGCGACCCGGCTCGTCATCGCGACGCGGGCGCGGCTGCCGGTCGAGGGTGCGGAGGATGCCGAGATCGTCGCCTTCCGTTCGCCGGAAAGCGCCGACGAACACATCGCCCTCCTGATCGGGCAGCCGAATGGCGATGCCCCGCTCGTCCGGCTGCACAGCGAATGCCTGACCGGTGACGTGCTCGGCAGCCTCAAATGCGACTGCGGGCCGCAGCTCCACGCCGCAATCCACGCGATCCAGCACAGCGGCTGGGGCATATTGCTCTATCTGCGTCAGGAGGGGCGCGGCATCGGCCTGGTCAACAAGCTGCGCGCCTATGCGCTGCAGGATCAGGGGTTCGACACGGTCGACGCCAATACCCGGCTGGGCTTTGCGATCGATGCACGCGATTTCGGTGTTGCCGCGCGGATGCTGAGCCTGCTCGGCCAGAACCAGGTCCGGTTGCTCACCAACAATCCGGCAAAGGTCGCCGGACTCGAAGCGACTGGTGTGACGGTGGCGGAGCGCGTTCCCCATGCGCTGCCCGCGAATCCGCACAATGCCCGCTATCTTGCGACCAAGCGCGACCGCACCGGGCATCAGCTTTGATCGATATACCTCCCTCGCGGCGGCTGATCGTCGTGTTCGGCGCCGCGGTGCGTGCGGACGGCAGCCCGAGCCCGACGCTCAAGCGACGGATCGCGTTCGCGGCAGCGGCGGCGGCACGCTATACCGAGGCGGACCTGTTCTGTTCGGGGGCGATCGGCCGTCATGGTCCGTCGGAGGCGTCGGTGATGGCCGACCGGCTGGCGGAAACGGTCGATCGGTCGCGGATCCATCTCGACGAAGCCAGTCTCGATACACTGCAGAGCGTGGTCGCAGCCACCCGGTTCGCCCGCGCGGGGCATTATGCCCAGTGCATGATCTGCACCGACGGCTATCACCAGCCCCGCATCCGCATGTTGTTTGCGATGCTGGGAATGCCCGCCAGCGCGATCCACGTCCCGCATGGCGGCAGCCGCCGCTACCAGATCAAGATGCGCGCACGCGAGGCTGCGGCGATCCCCTATGACCTGGTGGCGGGCGTCGGCGCGATCCTGCGCAGGCGGCGGACCTAGGCACCGTCTCGCAGGACACGCGCCACCGCGTCGAAATCGTCGGCCAGCGCATCGACGCCGATCGCCTTCAGCCGCGCGCCGTGGTCCGGCCCGCAATGCGACCCCGCGGACAGTCCGATGACATAGCCGCCCGAGGCCACCGCGCCGGTCGCGCCGACCGGGGAATCCTCGAGGATCGCGGTCCGGCCGATGTCGACGCCCAGCCGTTCGGCCCCATACAGATAGAGGTCAGGCGCAGGCTTGCCGTTCGTGACATGCTCGCGGCCGCTGTAGAGATGATCGCCGAACGCGTCGCGCAGGCCGATATGGTCGAGGTGCCGCGCGATCCAGCGAGTCGGGCTCGACGAGACGATCGCCTTGGGCAGATCGGCCGGCAAGGCGCGGACGAAGGCGACCGCACCCGCGATCGCCTCGATACCCGCGGCCATAACGCGGTCGTCCTCCGCCTTGCGCGCCGCGTAGAACGACTCGGGCAGCGGCCGGTCGATCCAGCGCTCGATCGCGTCGACGAATTGCGGCCCGGCAAGCCCCATGAAGTTCGCCATCGACTCCTCCGGGGTGATCGGATGCCCCGCGGCGGTCAGCCATTCGGCGATATGCCGGTTGCCGAGCGCCTCGCTGTCGATCAGCACACCGTCGAAATCGAACAGCAGCGCGTCGAACCGGACTGCGCCGGTCATGCGCGATGCCCCCGCGCGCCGAACAGCGCGCTGCCGATCCGGACGTGCGTCGCGCCGATCGTCACCGCGGTCTCGAAGTCGTCGGACATGCCCATGCTCAGCCCCGACAGCCCGCAATCGCGCGCAAGCTTTGCCAGCAGCGCGAAATAGGGTGCGGGCTCGACATCGGCTGGGGGCAGGCACATCAGCCCCGCGACCGGAAGGTCGGCCGCACGCGCCGCGTCGAGCAGCGCGGGCAGGTCGGCGATCGCACAGCCGCCCTTTTGCGGCTCATCACCGATATTCACCTGGAGATAGCAGTCGGGCCGCCGTCCGCTCTCGCGCATCGCCTTGCCGAGCGCCGTGACCAGCGACGGACGATCGACGACATGGATGCAGTCGAACAGCGCGACCGCGTCCGCCGCCTTGTTCGACTGCAATTGCCCGATCAGGTGCAGGACGACGTCGGGGTACCGCGCCTTGAGCGCTGGCCATTTGTCCGCCGCTTCCTGGACGCGATTCTCGCCGAATATCCGCTGACCCTGTTCGAGCAGGGGTTCGATCGCCGCCGCCGGATGCGTCTTCGACACCGCGATCAAGGCGACGTCCTCGGGCTTGCGACCGGCGATCTCGGCGGCCTTGGCGATTCGCGCGCGGATCTCGGCCAGGCGCTCCGCGCGGTCGGTTTCGTCGGTCATGCCGTTCGTGTCTGTCATGCGGGGCGCTATAGGCAGCAAGATGCCGCACCGAAACCCCGTCCCGCGCCTCTGGCTGATGACCGACGAGCGGATGGGCGATGCGCTATGGCGCGCGCTGCAGTGTATTCCGCCCGGATCGGGGGTCGTGATCCGCCATTATCAGACGCCCCCGGCGCAGCGTCGGGCGCTGGCGCTGCGCATCCGCCGCATCGCGCTGGCACGACGGCTGGTGGTGGTCGCACGGCCCGGATTTGCCGGGATCGACGGCGTGCATGGCGCCGGCCGCGGTGGGAGCCTGCGGACCTGGCCCGCGCATGATCGGCGCGAGGCGATGCTCGGCGCGCGGGCCGGTGCCGACGCGTTGTTCGTGTCGCCGATCTATCCGACGCGGTCGCATCCGGGAGCGCCAGCAATCGGTCCCGCAGCCGCGCTGCGGGTAGCGCGCGGGCTCGGCCTGCCGATCATCGCACTGGGCGGCATGACGGCAGCACGGTCGCGGCGACTCAGGATGCTGGGCTTTCACGGCTGGGCAGCGATCGATGCTTGGACGTGATGGGGCCGGTTCACGGCTTATCGCCGGTCACGCTGCGCCCGGATCAGAAGCGGAAGGCGGTCCCAAGATAGACGGCTTGGCTGTCGCGACGATCGTCCTCGAGCCGAACAAACCGCTCACGGTCCGACCGATAGCGGACGCCCGCGGTCACATCGATGTTGCGCGTCAGCGAATAGGATCCGCCAAGATCGACCGAATAGCTCGGCGCATCCTCGACGAGACGCGGCGTATTGGCGAGCGGACGATCCGCCGCAGCCTTGACGCTACCCGTAAACCGCTTGCCCGCATAACTGACCGCCACATCGGCGGAGCTCCGGCTGCCCGGCATCCCGGCCAGATCGACGCGTGCCAGATCGCCCGACACCGCAAACCGCTTCCAGCCGACCGACATGCCCAGATTATACGCGATCGGCGCCAATCCGACGGTCGGCGCGGTGCTGGTCGCGAGACGCGTGGTATCGATACCACGGTTGGTCTGCGCGCGGACAGCGACGGTGACGGCGCGATTGTCGCGACGCGTTTCGGCCGGGGTGAAGCGGAAGCTACCGGCATCGAACCCGCCGCGCGCGAACAGCGCCGCAAGCCGGGGATCCGCCGCCGATGGGGTAAAGCCGCCCGTGCCCCGCACCGACAGCGCCGGGCGCTTGGCGATGCGGACCTGCTGTTCGGAGGCGCCGAACGCGGGCGCGACGAAGACCGCAGCGGCAGCAGCCACTCCGGCGAACATCCCGACCATCACGCGCTTGGCGACCAAAACAACAACTCCCTGCGAATCTTTTATAGACGAATCTTGTTACGATTCCTTCGCTGAACGGCAGCTAACACAGATCGATCCCCGTCAGCTATCCGCACCTAATGATTATCCAAAGGTGTTGCATCAGACACACAGAACAGGTCGACCGCCTCGGTTGCCGGACGAATTGCAGACGCCCACCCCATCCTTGCGGGTAGCAGGCCCGCCCTGTAGAGGCTGACGACGATCTATTGCCAGGATGATGCCGATGTTCCGCCCGCGTACCGCCCTCGTGGTTCTCGCCGCTCTGCCGCTGGTTGCGTGCGGCGGCGGCAGCGCCCGTCCCAAGGCCGATCTGGCCGCGTCGAAGATCACCACGATCGGCGTCAACAGCTATCTCTGGCGCGCGACGCTCGACACGCTGAGCTTCATGCCGCTGCTCCAGACCGACTCCAATGGCGGCGTCATCGTCACCGACTGGTACGTCAACCCGCAGACCCCGGCCGAGCGGATGAAGGTAACGGTATCGATCCTCGACCAGGACCTGCGCGCCGATGCCGTCCGCGTCGCGGCGCTGCGCGAGATCAACCGCAACGGCCAGTGGGTGTCCGCACCCGTCCAGGCGGCGACCACGCAGAAGCTCGAGGACATCATCCTGACCAAGGCCCGCGACCTGCGTCGCGCCTCGATCGCGGGCTGAGGACGACATCATGGCGTCGCGTTTCAATGCGTTGAAGGCGGACGCGGCGTGGCAGAAGGTCTGGGACGAACGCAACACGTTCGCCGCCGACGATTCTTCGACCAAGCCGCGCTCGTACGTGCTCGAGATGTTTCCCTATCCGTCGGGGCGCATCCACATGGGGCATGTCCGGAACTATACGATGGGGGACGTGCTCGCGCGATTCCGTCGGATGAAGGGCATGGAAGTGCTCCATCCGATGGGCTGGGACGCGTTCGGCATGCCCGCCGAGAATGCGGCGATGGAAAAGGGCGTGCATCCGGGCAACTGGACGCGCGCCAACATCGCGACGATGAAGGCGCAGCTGAAGCGCCTCGGCTTCGCGCTCGACTGGACGCGCGAACTGGCGACGTGCGAGCCTGACTATTACGGGCATGAGCAGGCGCTATTCCTCGACCTGTTCGCGGCAGGCTTGGTCTACCGCAAGGAATCGGCGGTCAACTGGGATCCGGTCGACATGACCGTGCTCGCCAACGAACAGGTGATCGACGGGCGCGGCTGGCGCTCGGGCGCGCTGGTCGAGCGGCGCAAGCTGTCGCAGTGGTTCCTGAAGATCACCGATTTCGCCGACGAGCTGGTCGACGGGCTCGGCGCGCTCGAGCACTGGCCCGACAAGGTCAAGCTGATGCAGGAGAACTGGATCGGCCGCAGCCAGGGCCTGCAGTTCAAGTTCGCGCTGGCGGGCAATGCGACCGGCATCGACTCGGTCGAGGTGTTCACGACGCGTCCCGACACGATGTTCGGGTCGAGCTTCGTCGCGGTCGCTGCGGATCATCCGATCGCGCGCGCCATCGCCGAGACGGACACCGATGCGGCTGCGTTCATCGAACTCTGCAAGCGTGGCGGCACCACCGCGGCCGAACTCGACACGCAGGAGAAGCTGGGCTTCGACACCGGTATCCGCGCGACGCACCCGCTCGACAAGAGCTGGGAGCTTCCGGTCTACATCGCGAACTTCGTGCTGATGGAATATGGCACCGGCGCGGTGTTCGGCGTCCCCGCACATGACCAGCGCGATCTCGATTTCGCGCGCAAATACGATCTGCCCGTCAAGCGCGTCGTCTCCGAAGGCGATGACGAGGCCCCCGTGTTCGTCGGCGACACCGCCTGGACGGGTGCGGGCGCTCTGGTGAACTCGCACTTCCTCGACGGCATGGACATCGAGGACGCCAAGCGCGTCGTGATCGAGCGCGCCGAGGGCGAAGGCTGGGGCAAGGGCACGACCGTGTTCCGCCTGCGCGACTGGGGCGTCAGCCGCCAGCGTTACTGGGGCACGCCGATCCCGATCATCCACTGCGACGCGTGCGGCGCGGTGCCGGTGCCCAAGGACCAGCTGCCGATCGTGCTGCCCGAGGACGTGTCGTTCGACATTCCCGGCAACCCGCTCGATCGCCATCCGACGTGGAAGAACGTCCCCTGCCCTAGCTGTGGCGGGAATGCGCGACGCGAGACCGATACGCTTGACACGTTTGTCGATTCATCGTGGTATTTCATCCGCTTCGCCAGCCAGCCGGACGCCAAGCCGTTCGACCGGACGGGCGCGGAGAAGTGGCTGCCGGTCAACCAGTATATTGGCGGCGTCGAGCATGCGATCCTGCATCTGCTCTACGCCCGCTTCTGGACGCGCGCGCTGAAGCATATCGGCATGCTCGACATCGCTGAGCCGTTTGCTGGGCTGTTCACGCAGGGGATGGTCACGCACGAAACGTACAAGTCCGCGGACGGCCGTTGGCTCGGCCCCGACGACGTGCGCGACGGCATCGAGATCGCGACGGGTGACGCGATCACCATCGGTCGCGTCGAGAAGATGTCGAAGTCGAAGAAGAACACCGTCGATCCCGAGCCGATCGTCGACCAATATGGCGCCGACGCGGTGCGCTGGTTCGTGCTCTCCGACTCGCCGCCCGAGCGCGACCTTCCCTGGAGTGAATCGGGTATCGAAGGCGCGTGGCGGTTCGTCCAGCGTCTCTGGCGCCTGATCGAGGCCGACGGTGCCGCCACGGCCGAGGGCGACGACATCGCTCTGCGCAAGCTGTGCCATCGCACCACGGTGGGTATCGAGAGCGATATCAATGGCTTGCAGTTCAACAAGGCGGTCGCACGGCTCTACAGCCTGTGCAGCGCGATCGAGAAGGCATCGCCGTCCGCCGACCGCGAACAGGCGATCCGTACGTTGCTGCTGCTCGTCAGCCCGATGGTGCCGCACGTTGCCGAGGAAGCCTGGGCGACCGCCGGTAACGATGGCCTGATCGCCGACGCCGCGTGGCCCGAAGTCGATCCGGCGCTGCTGGTCGATGACGAGGTCACCATCGCGGTGCAGGTCAACGGCAAGCTGCGTGATACGCTTGTCTTCCCCAAGGGCGCGCCGAAGGATGAGGTCGAGGCGGCCGCGCTCGCCTCCGACAAGATCGTCCGCCTGCTCGAGGGCAAGCCGCCCCGGAAAGTGATCGTCGTGCCCGACCGCCTCGTGAACATCGTCGCATGACGCGGTACGCGCTTCTTGCGGGAGCCCTGCTGCTCTCGACCAGCCTGGCGGGTTGCGGGCTGCATCCGCTCTACTCGGGCGGCAGCAGCGGCGCGGTTGCCGGCACCCTCGGTCAGGTCGAGATCACGCCGATCGAGGGTAAGTCCGGGTGGCTGATGGCAACCGCGCTGCGCGACCGGTTGCCGTCGAACGGCGCGGCGCCGCTGTATCGGATCGACATCCGGCTTGAGGACCAGATCAACGGCCTCGGCGTCCGTCGCGACGACAGCGTGTCGCGCGAACGCCGAATCCTGCGCGCGCGCTATCAGCTCGTCCGGATCGGCGACGGTACCGTCCTGCTCGACGCGACGGCGGGATCGGACGCGGGCATCGATGTCGTCCGGTCCGAATATGCGACGATCGCCGCGGAAAACACCGCGCTGGAACGTCTGTCGGGAATCGTCGCGGATCAGATCGTCGCGCGGATCGCGCTTTATGCGCAGCGGACCCCGCCGGCCCCCACGCCGGCCCCGTGAAGGCCAGCGCCAACCAGATCCGCGCCGCATTGGCCAGGCCCGGCCCCGATATCCGTCTCTATCTCCTCCACGGCCCAGACGAGGCCGGCGCAAGCGACCTCGCCCGCACGCTCGCCAAGGCGATGGGGCCCGATGCGGAGCGCGTCGATCTGGATGGCGCACAGCTCAGATCGGATCCCTCGCGGCTCGCCGACGAGGCGGCGGCCATGTCGCTCTTCGCCACCGCGCGTCACGTCCGCGTCGCGTCGGCGGGCGAGGAAAGCCTCGATGCATTCACCACGCTGTTGAACGCCGATCGCGCGGGCAACCCGGTCGTCGCGATCGCGCCCAGCGTCAAGACGAGTGCGAAGATCGTCAAGCTCGCACTCGAATCGCAGCGCGCGATGGCGTTCGCCTGCTACGCGCCGACCGCGGCCGATGCGGAGCGGCTCGCCAGCACGATGGCGGGCGAACAGGGCCTGCGCCCTGCCCCCGGCGTCGCGCGTCGCCTGGTCGAGACCACCGGTGGCGACCGGGCGGTCATCGCGCGCGAGATCGACAAGCTCGCGCTGTATCTCGACGCAAGCGCCGAACGACCGCATGATCTCGACCACGCCGCGCTCGATGCGATCGGCGCGGACCTCGGCGAGGCGGAGATGGGTCAGGCGATCGACGCGGCGATCGAGGGGCGTGTCGCCGATCTCGGGACCGAACTCGCGCGGCTGGAAGAAGCCGGCACCTCGCCGATCCCGTGGCTGCGTCAACTCGTCCGCAGGCTGATCGCGCTCGCCGAGATGCGCGGCGAGATCGATCGCGGCGAGTCCGTCGATACGGTGATGAAGCGCCACCGCGTCTTCTTCCGCGACGAGGCACAGACCGCCAAGTCGCTCCGCCGCTGGTCGCCGGTGATGCTCGCTACGGCCATCGCCCGCGTCCGCACCGCCGAACGTGCGATCATGGCCCCGGGCAATCCCGGCGGGGTCGTCGCGGATGCCGCCATCGTCGCCCTTGCCCAGGCGATCGCGCGCAGAAACTGAAGCGGGTAAATGCCTTCCCCGTCAGGCGGACTTACCGGAGGAGAGGACGCTAACCGCTCCGCCCCAAACGTTCAGATCGCCCCGCCCGTCAGCCGTTGGCACACCATGTCGAGCTGATCGAGCGTCGAATAACTCAGCGTCAGCGTGCCGCCCGTCTCACTATGCGCAACGCGCACCTGTAGACCCAGCAGATCGGCCAGCTGCCGCTCGAGCGCTGCGATATCCGCATCGGGGATCCGCGCCTCGTTCGCCGCGGTCGCCGCAGCCCCGCCCGACCGAGTCCGGCCCGGCTTGGCATCACGCGCCAGCTTTTCGGTCTCGCGCACCGAAAGCCCGCGCGCCACCACCTGGTCGGCGAGTGTCTCGACATCGGGCGAACCGAGCAGCGCGCGCGCATGCCCCATCGACAGCGATCCTTCGACCACCTGCGACTGAACCTGCGCAGGCAGTTCGAGCAGCCGCAACAGGTTGGCGACATGGCTGCGCGACTTATGGACGATCTTGGCCAGCACCTCCTGCGTATGGCCATATTCGGCCGCCAGGCGCTGATAGGCCTGCGCCTCCTCGATCGCGTTGAGATCCTCGCGCTGGATATTCTCGATCAGCGCAATTTCGAGCGTCTCGGCGTCGTCGAAGTCGCGGACGACGACCGGGACCTCGTGCAGTCGCGCCCGTTGCGCCGCGCGCCAACGGCGCTCACCCGCGACGATCTGATAATCATGCCCGTGCGGCCGCACGATGATCGGCTGGATCAATCCGCGCGCCGCGATCGAGGCGGCAAGCTCGCTTAGCATAGCCTCGTCGAAATGCCGGCGGGGCTGGTCCGGATGCGGCGACAGCGAACTGACCGGCAGCATGCGCACGCCGCTATGGGTCGGCGCGTCGCCGCTGGCGTTGACCGGCGCCTCACGGGCCATCTCGCCGAGCAGCGCGTTCAGCCCGCGGCCGAGCCCCGGCCGGCCGCGCTTGGTACCTTCACTCATGCCAATACCCTCACGCGGCTGCTCGTGCCGATACCGGAAGCCGACCGATCATCTCGCGAGCAAGCGCGATATACGCCTGCGATCCGCTGCAGCGATGGTCGTAGATCAGCGCCGGAAGTCCGTGACTGGGCGCTTCCGACAGCCGTACGTTGCGCGGTATGACCGTTTCGAACACGACCTTGCCCAGCACCGCGCGGACATCCGCCGAGACCTGATCGGTTAGCCGGTTGCGGCGGTCATACATTGTCAGCGCGACGCCGAGGATCGACAGGCCGGGGTTGAACCGCTGACGGATACGCTCGACCGTGCTGAGCAACTGCGACAGGCCTTCGAGCGCGAAGAATTCGCACTGGAGCGGCACGAGCAGCGCATCCGCTGCAACCATCGCATTGATCGTCAGCAACCCGAGCGAAGGCGGACAATCGATCAGCGCGATATCCCAATGCCCGGTCGAGTCCTGCATCGCACGATCGAGCCGATGCGTCCGCGCATCGAATTCGACGAGCTCGATTTCCGCCCCCGACAGATCGACCGTCGCGGGGATCACGTCGAGCCGGGGCACGCGGCTGTGCACCACGGCCTGGTCGATCGTCGCTTCGCCGATGAGGACGTCATAGCTTGATTTGACGCGTTGCGCATGGCCGATGCCAAGACCGGTCGAGGCGTTGCCCTGCGGGTCGATATCGACCAGCAGCACCCGCATTCCCGTCGCCGCCAATGCGGTCGCGAGATTGATGGCACTGGTGGTCTTGCCCACCCCACCCTTCTGATTGGCGACCGCGATGGTGATCATCGCGCGCGGACTCGATCCAGAACCACGATAGACGACTCCGGGTTCGTGACGCTTTGTTCCACGTGGAACACAAAGTGCCAAGGCTTCTGAAGCGCGGTGATCTCTGCCTCATCGAGACGCCCCCGAGGCAATAGCCACCGCGTCTCTGTTGTGGCGCAGTGCGCCGCGCCACGCAAAAGGTTTTCGAGCGAGGCGACGGCGCGCGCCGAAATGATCCGCGCCGTTGCAGTGACGGACTCGACCTTGGTCGGATGCACCCGGACCTGCTCGCCGAGCCCGAGCCTAGCGACACAAAGCTGGAGAAAGTCCGCGCGACGCCGGCGTGGTTCGACAAGATCGACCGGCCCGTCGCGGACCAGCGCAACGACCATGCCGGGAAATCCACCTCCGGTCCCGATGTCGAGCCAGCGCATCGCATCTGTTTCAGGGCCCGCGAGTGCAACCAGCTGAAGCGAGTCGACGACGTGCCGCTCCCAGATCGTCGGGATCGTCGAAGGCGCGATCAAATTCTGATGCGCGGCTTCCTCGACGACCATCGCGACGAACGCCGCAACCCGCTCGGTCGCGACGGGGCCAAACCGCTCGAGGACCCAGGTCCGTGCTTCGTCTTCGGTCATGCCGGCACTCGTTTCGTATGGAGAAGCACCGCAGACAGCGCCGCGGGCGTGATGCCCCGGATGCGTGCCGCAGCGGCCAGAGAGAGCGGTCGTGCCGCACTCAATCGGTCGATCATCTCGTTCGACAGACCGGGGACCCGATCATAGGCAAGATCCTGGGGTAACAGGATCGCCTCGTCCGCCCGCAACCGCGCGACCTCCTGCGCCTGCCGTTCGATATAGGGGGCGTAGCGCGCATCCTCGACGACCTCGTCGACCACCGCTGCCGGGATCCCGATCGCCGCATCAGGCGCGACATGCGCGAGCTTCACGCCCTCGAAGCGCAACCAGTCAAACGCCGTCCGCCGCGCGCCATCGCGGCCGACCGCCACGCCCTGATCCGCGATCTCCGTCGCGGTCCGTTCGCCGTGCAGTGCGGATCGGAACCGGGCCCGGTCTTCGCCACGCGCGCGTTGATGGGCGAGCCGCGCGGTGCCGAGGCAACCCGCCACCTCCGCAATCCCGCCCAGCCGCGTCTCGGCATTGTCCGCGCGCAGCGACAGCCGGAACTCGGCACGCGCGGTCAGCATCCGGTACGGCTCGGTAACGCCTTGCAGGACAAGGTCGTCGATCATCACGCCGAGATAGCTCGACGCGCGGTCGAGGATCACCGGTGCCAGATCACAGGCATGCGCCGCCGCGTTCAGGCCAGCGACCAGCCCCTGCCCCGCCGCCTCTTCATAGCCGGTGGTCCCGTTGAGCTGGCCGGCGCAGAACACGCCGTCGATCGCGGGAAGCGCCAACCGCGTATCGAGCGCGCGCGGATCGATATAATCATATTCGACGGCATAGCCCGGCATCGTCATCACGACACGCTCAAGCCCGGGAATGCTCGCGAGCATCGCCGCCTGCACCTCGACTGGCAAGGACGTCGACAGACCATTGGGATAGATCGTTGGGTCGTCGAGACCCTCGGGTTCGAGGAACAGCTGATGGCCGTCGCGGTCACCGAAGCGGGAAACCTTGTCCTCGATCGACGGACAATAGCGCGGCCCCGCCGCCTCGATCGCGCCGGTGAACAGCGGCGATCGGTGGAACGCGGCGCGGATGATCGCATGCGTCTCGTCCGTCGTCCGCGTGATCGCACAGGCGACCTGCGGCAGGATACGGTCGGTCGTCATCGGCGACATCGTCCATGGCTCGGGATCGGAGGGCTGCTCGGCAAGCGCGCCCCAGTTGATCGTCCGCCCGTCGAGCCGTGGCGGAGTCCCGGTCTTCAGCCGCGCCATGGGCAGCGCACGCGCGCGGAGCTGGTCCGCCAGTGGCTTCGCCGCACGCTCGCCGATCCGGCCCCCTTCCTCGCGGTCGTCGCCACGGAAGATCCGCCCGCCCAGAAACGTTCCGGTCGCCAGCACCACCGCACGGGCGGCGACCACGGCGCCGTCGGCGAGCACGACACCCGCGACGCGATCACCGTCCAGATGCAGCGCGCTGACCTCGCCTGCGATGATCGACAGGTTCGGCGTCGCCGCCAGCTGTGCCTGGATCGCCGCCGCATAGAGCCGGCGGTCCGCCTGGATCCTGGGCCCCTGGACCGCGGATCCCTTGCTCCGATTGAGCATCCGGTGATGGATCGCCGCGGCATCGGCAGCGCGTCCGATCAGCCCGTCAAAGGCATCGACCTCGCGGACCATATGGCCCTTGCCCAGCCCGCCTATCGCCGGGTTGCATGACATCGCGCCGATCTGGCGCGCGTCGAACGACACCAGCGCGGTACGCGCGCCCCTCCGCGCTGCCGCGGCTGCGGCTTCGGTCCCGGCATGGCCACCGCCAACCACCACTACATCGAACATGTAATCGCCGTAGAGCGACGCAACGATCGCGTCAAAGTTGTTCCACGTGGAACATCATTTGCCGATGCAGAACCGGCCGAACAGTGCGTCGAGCATCTCTCCGGTCGCGTCGAGACCCAGCACCGCAGCGAGCCCGGTGCGGGCTTCGCGAAGATGCTCCGCAACGATTAGCGGGTCCGTGCCCGCCGCACGCAGTGTCGCCGCAGCCCGCTCGCAGCGTAGGCGCTGGTCCGCCTTGAGCGCCAGATCGTCATTGCACGGAAGCAGAGCAACTGCGCGATCATGAACTATGGCCCAGAGCCGATCGAGCGATGCCTGATCGCTTTGCGAGAAGGCAATCATCCGACCGGGCGGGACGCCCCCGTCCCGCCCCGGCAGATCGGCTCGGGCGTGAACCCAGATCGCATCCTCGCGTGGCGGCGCCGTGTCAGCCAGCCACAGCAGCAGGTCCGCCGTAGCCATCGCGCTCTCCGCCCGGGCAACGCCGATCGCCTCGATCGGATCAAGCGTATCGATCAGACCCGCGGTATCAGTCAGGACATAAGCGACCCCGTTGCGCATAACAGGGACATCAATGCGGTCACGCGTTGTCCCCGAGATCGGCGATACGATCGCGGCATCGCGCTCCCCCATCAGATTGAGCAAGGTCGATTTGCCGCTGTTGGGGGGGCCGCCGATCACGACGCGAAGGCCGTCTTTCAGTCGCTCGACCGGGGGGCTCGCCACCACCGTCTCGATCTCAGCCGCCAGCGCTGCGAGATCGGCGAGCACCGCGTCGAAGGCCGCCGCATCGCTCGTCACGTCATCCTCGTCGGCAAAGTCGAGCATCGCCTCGATCCGTGCGGACAGCATCGCGACCGCGTCCATCCAGCCGCGCACCGCCTGGCTCACCCGCCCCTCGGTCGCGGTGATCGCGGCAACACGCTGCGCCTCGGTTTCGGCCTCGAGCAGATCCGCAAGCCCTTCGGCCTGGGTCAGGTCGATCCGTCCGTTACCAAGCGCGCGGCGGGTAAATTCGCCCGGCTCGGCCAGTCGTAACCCGGTCATCGCCGTAAGCGTGCGTTCGACCGCGGCGATGACCGCCCGCCCCCCGTGACAGTGGAGCTCGACGAGATCCTCACCCGTCGCGGTGGTCGGGCCTGGAAAGACGATCACCAATGCGCGATCGAGCATCGTCCCGCTGGCATCACGCAGAGCACGCAAACTGGCATGCCGCGCGGCAGGAAGCGGCCCGGCGAGCGCGACCGCTGCCGCAAACGCCCCCGGGCCCGATATCCGCACCACCGCGATCGCCGCGGGCGGGCGCCCGCTCGACACCGCAAAGATCGTCGTCATTCTGTTACTCAACCGCCCGTTTTGCCCGTCTGCGTCGCGCCGTCGAACATCCGTTTCCAGAACGCCATCCCCGCCTCGCCCATCGGCTGCCACCCGCGCATCATCGTCTCGATCATCTCGGGCTGCATCGCCCCGTCGCCGAGCCCGGGCATCGCCTCGATCATCATCGCGACATAGCGGTCATGGATCGGCGTCAGGTCGGGCAGGCCGACCGCGCGGCGGGCCTCTTCGGGCGTGCATTCGATTTCGATGTTCATCTTCATGGACGGCCCTTTCGGTGGCGCTTGAGCCGCACGGCGGGGCACGGCATAGCGTGGCAATGTATGCGCGGGATGCCGCCTCGATCGCAACGCCTATCGGGCTGATCCGCGTGACCGGCAGCACCGACCGGATCGACGCGATCGCGATCGACCGGGACGGCATCGTCGAGGCGACCATGAACCCGGTGATCCGCGAAGCGCTTCGCCAGCTCGACGCGTATTTTGCCGGCCGTCTCACCGTCTTCGACCTTCCGCTCGCGCCATCGCTGACGCCCCGCGGCGACGCGCTGCGCCAGGCGATCGTTGCGGTCCCTTACGGCCGGACCGCCAGCTATGGCGATCTCGCGCAGGCGATCCGGTCCAGCCCGCGTGCGATCGGCCAGGCCTGTGCGCGCAATCCGTTTCCGATCGTCGTCCCCTGCCACCGAATTCTCGGAGCCGGGGGCGGGCTTGGTGCGTATTCCGCAGGCCAAGGCCCGATCACAAAATCCCGGCTGCTCGATCTCGAACGGCCGCAAGGAGGATTGCTATGACCAACACCACCACCATCCCGACGCTCGCGGGCGACGGCAGCTTCACCGCCTATCGCGCGGTCCCCGCCGGCACGCCCAAGGCCGCGATCGTCGTGATCCAGGAGATCTTCGGCGTGAATGCCGGCATCCGCCGCAAGTGCGACACGCTCGCCGAGGCCGGCTATCTCGCGATCGCCCCTGACCTGTTCTGGCGGCTGGAGCCGGGCATCGAGCTCGACCCGGACGTGAAGCCCGAATTCGATCGCGCGCTCGAACTCATGGGCCAGTTCGACCAGGACAAGGGTATCGCCGATATCGAGGCGACGATCCGCGCCGCGCGCGGCGAACTTGGTGACGGCGCCAAGGTCGGCGCGGTCGGCTATTGCCTCGGTGGCCGCCTCGCCTTCATGACCGCGGCGCGCACCGACATCGATGCGAGCGTCGGCTATTACGGCGTAGGGATCGACGGGCTGCTTGGCGAGAAGCACGCGGTCGCAAACCCCGTGCTGCTCCACGTCCCCGAGGAGGATCATTTCGTCGACAAGGACGCGCAGGCGGCGATGCACGCCGGGCTCGACGATCACCCCAAGGTCACGATCTACGATTATGCAGGCGAGGATCACGGCTTCGCGACCGAGTTCGGCGAGCGCCGGTCGGATGCATCGGCCAAGCTGGCGGACGAACGCACCGCGGCATTCTTTGCCGAGCATCTGGGGTGAAGACGATTTCGGGCATGATGACCGGCCCGCTCGACATCATCGAGGATACCGACATTAGCGGGATGGTCACTGGAAAGGTCCGCGTGGGTCTGAATTGCCGGCTGCGCGTCTCAGGAATGGTGACCGGGAAGATCTATCTTGCCAAGGGTGCCGAGGTCGACATTCCCGGGATGTTCAACGGCAAGATCATCCGCCGCTGATCCCTCCGAACGCGCCCCCCTCGCCAAAAAAAAAGCCTCGCCGGACGATCCCGGCGAGGCCTTTTTCTTATCCGGACGCTGCCCCGATCAGCCGAGCAGCGAGACGATCCCGAGCGTTTCGCCGGTACCGGTCCAGCCCTCGTAGATCATCTTCACCGCGACCACGAGGATCACCGCCAGGCCGATATAGGCGATCCAGCGATAGCGGTTGATGATCCGCGCGATGAAGTTCGCCGCCAGACCCATCATCGCGACCGACAGCAACAGGCCGATGACGAGGATGCCGGGATGCTCGCGCGCCGCGCCTGCAACCGCGAGCACGTTGTCGAGGCTCATCGACACGTCGGCGACCGCGACCGCCCAGGCGGCGCTGGCAAAGCCCTTGGACGACTTGATCCCCGAGCGTTCGTCGCCCTCGATTTCCTCGGAGCCGGCATTCTGTGCACCCTCGCGGATTTCACGCCAGAACTTCCAGCTGACCCACAGCAGCAGCAGGCCGCCCGCGAAGATCAGCCCGACGATCCCCATCAGCCACGTCACGATCAGCGCGAAGAAGATGCGCAGGACGAGCGCCGCACCGATGCCGATCAGGATGACCTTCTTGCGCTGGTCGGCGGGAAGCCCCGCGGCGAGCGCGCCGACGACGATCGCATTGTCGCCGGCAAGGACGAGGTCGATCATCAGGACCGATCCGAACGCGGCCAGCGCCTTCGGGTCGCCGAGATTGGAGAAGTCGGCGACGATGTGCTGCCAGATTTCCAGCGGTGAACCGGGTCCGGTTACTCCCGATGCGGCGGTGGCCAGCATGGCGATGATACTCAAGATGTCAGCTCCCGGTGACGGGCCACCACCGACGTGCGGAGATGGCGGATTTCAATGGGTTTCATAGCAAAGCGGCACACGAAAGCCATTGCTCTCGCGTGCCGCATTTTGGGTCGGTGTACTGGGCCGGACATGGGCTTCGCCCATGTCGTCGGTCGGGGCGCTGCCCCGCCGGCCGAACCGGTGCGAGTCCTGCGCCAGCTTGGCGCAGGCCGCCCTCGGTTATTGATTCATGCTGTCGAAGAAATTCTCGTTGGTCTTCGAATCCTTCATCTTGTCGAGCAGGAACTCCATCGCGTCGATCGTGCCCATCTGCATGAGGATACGACGCAGCACCCACATCTTGGAGAGCTTGGCCTTGTCGACCAGCAGCTCTTCCTTGCGCGTGCCCGACTTGCCGACGTCGAGCGCCGGGAAGATGCGCTTGTCCGCGACCTTGCGGTCGAGCACGATTTCCGAGTTGCCGGTGCCCTTGAATTCCTCGAAGATCACCTCGTCCATGCGGCTGCCCGTGTCGATCAGCGCGGTCGCGATAATCGAGAGCGAGCCGCCCTCCTCGATGTTGCGTGCCGCACCGAAGAAGCGCTTCGGACGCTGCAGTGCGTTTGCATCGACACCACCGGTCAGGACCTTGCCCGACGACGGCACGACGGTGTTGTAGGCACGACCCAGACGCGTGATCGAGTCGAGCAGGATCACCACGTCCTTCTTGTGCTCGACCAGGCGCTTGGCCTTTTCGATCACCATCTCGGCGACCTGGACGTGGCGCTGCGCGGGTTCGTCGAACGTCGAGCTGACGACCTCGCCCTTCACGCTGCGCTGCATGTCGGTGACTTCCTCGGGACGCTCGTCGATCAGCAGGACGATCAGGAACACCTCAGGGTGGTTGTCGGTGATCGCCTTGGCCATGTTCTGCAACATGACCGTCTTACCGACGCGCGGCGGGGCGACGATCAGCGTGCGCTGGCCCTTGCCCTGCGGCGACACGATGTCGATCACACGCGCCGACTTGTCCTTGACGGTCGGGTCGGCGGGATCGAGCGTCAGCTTGCTCTCGGGGTAGAGCGGCGTGAGATTGTCGAAATTGACGCGGTGGCGGACGACGTCGGGATCGTCGAAATTGACGGCCGTTAGCTTCACCAGCGAGAAATAGCGCTCGCCGTCCTTCGGCCCGCGGATTTCGCCCTCGACCGTGTCACCGGTACGCAGGCCGAACTTCCGCACCTGGTTCGGCGAGATATAGATATCGTCGGGCCCGGCGAGATAGTTGGACTCGGGCGAGCGCAGGAAGCCGAAACCATCGGGCAGCACTTCGATCGTGCCAAGTCCCATGATCTGGTCGCCATTGTCTGCCTGCACCTTCAGGATCGCGAACAACAGGTCCTGCTTGCGCAGCGTCGAGGCGCTCTCGACCCCCAGTTCCTCGGCCAGCTGGACCAGCTCGGCGGGCTTCTTCTTCTTCAGGTCTTTGAGATGCATGGGGATTTCCGGATAGCGATCAACGGGAACAGGTTCGGTCTGCGGGTGCGCTGGAAAGCGGAACTGGGCGAGCCGAACAGGCAGGACCACACGACCGGGCAGGACGCCAGGAGGCCGTGCTGGGAATTGAGGTAGAATTGGGGGGGCGGTTAGTCAAGCGGTGACGGGGCGACCGCCTCGACCGCCATCTGGGGCTCGACCCAGGATCCAGAGCCACAAACGGTGTCCTCCGCCGCTCTGGATCCTGGATCAAGTCCAGGATGACGTGGGGAGTCAGAACGGCTTGACGATCACCAGCACGACGATGAGCGTCACCGCCAGCGCAGGAATCTCATTGAGCATCCGCAACTGCTTGCCCGTCAGCGTCGGCTTCCCCGCCGCGAGCTTCTTGGCGTAGCCGACCGTCCAGCCATGATAGCCCGTCAGCAGGAACACCAGCAGCAGCTTGAGATGCAGCCACCCCAGCCCCGGCGCGCCGTCCGCCAGCCCGAGGTTGAGCGCGAGCGCGAGTCCCAGCACCCAGACGACGATCATCGCCGGCGTCAGGATGATCTTCCGGATCTTGCCCTCGCGCTCGATCCAGCTCGCCGCCTCGGCTGCATTGCCCGCGGCCAGCGCTTCCTGATGATAGACGAGATAGCGCGGTAGCATGAACAGCCCCGCCATCCAGAAGATCACAAAGATCAGGTGTGCGGCCTTCACCCAATCATAGGCCGCCCCGAGAAAACCGCTCATGTCGTGCTCCTGACGCGGGCGATCAGTTGCTCGACATGCGCGATCGGCGTGTCGGGCAGGATACCGTGCCCCAGATTGAAGACGTGCGGACGATCACCGAATGCCCCGAGAATCCGGTCGATCGCCGCATCGAGGTCCGCACCGCCCGCGATCAGCGCGAGCGGATCGAGATTGCCCTGCACCGGCAGGTCGGCAGGCAGCGACGCGTGCGCCCAGACCGGATCGACCGTCTCGTCGAGCCCGATCGCATCGGCACCCGTCTCGCGCGCATAGGCGGGAAGCTTGCCCCCTGCCCCCTTCGGAAAGCCGATCACCGGCACGCCGGGGCAGCGCGCATGGAGTTCGTCGATGATCCGCGCGGTCGGCGCAATCACCCAGCGTTCGAACTGCGCGGGCGACAGCGATCCCGACCAGCTGTCGAACAACTGGACCGCATCGACTCCTGCCTCGATCTGGCGGACGAGATACTCGACAGTGTTGTCGGCGATCGCGTCGATGATCGCTCCGAAGGCCGCCGGATCGCGATAGGCGAAACGTCGCGTCTCGCCCTGATCCTTGCTGCCCTTGCCCGCCACCATATAGGTCGCAACCGTCCAGGGAGAGCCCGCAAAGCCCAGGAACGTCGTCTCGGCCGGCAAGGCCTCGGCGACCCGTGCGACGGTCTCGTAGACCGGCTCCAGCCGCTCCGGCACCGACTGCAGGCGATCGAGCGCATGATCGACCAGCGCGGGTTCGAGCCGCGGCCCCTCGCCCACCCCGAAGCTCAGATCCTGCCCCAGCGCCCAGGGAATCATCAGGATGTCCGAGAACAGGATCGAGCCGTCGAAGCCGAACCGGCGGATCGGTTGCAGCGTCACCTCGGCTGCGGCCTCGGGATCGGTCGCGAGCGCGAGGAACCCGCCCTTTTCCGCTCTGAGCGCGCGATATTCGGGAAGATAGCGCCCGGCCTGGCGCATCAACCACAGCGGCGGAGTCGCCTGACGGTTGCCGCGCAATGTCGCCAGAAGCGGCTTGAAAGTCGGCATATTGGGGGTCGGATCGGTCAGCGGAGCACCCTTCTTCTACTATAAGAAGATTCAAGAAAGAGGTTGTTGCAGTGGTTGGGCGGTTGATCACGGGACTTATGCGGTGATCCCGGAAATGCCAACAGTTTGACCTCTGGATACCCTTACAAACGCGCTGATTCGATTCAACCGTTCCCGCAACCCACAGCCTGTGGATAACTTTTCGGGCTGTGCGCGGCCTTGTGGATAAAAGGTGACTTATCCACAGCGACCGGCCCGCTTGGCGGGAGGCATGAGTTACGCTAGCCCTTATCCGCATGTTATCCACAGATTCATCCCGATGGCCCCTCGCGGCAGGGCTATGCGACCTATGATACGGCTCCATCTTCACCTGCTGTCGGACTCGACGGGCGAGACGCTGGAGAACATCGCCAAGGCCGCGCTCGCGCAATATGACGATGTCGAGACGGTCCGCCATTTCTGGCCGATGGTCCGCACGGAGGCGCATCTCGAACGCATCCTGCAGGAGGTCGCGCAGAATCCCGGGCTAGTGATCTTCACGCTGGTGAACCCCGCGACGCGGCGGATCCTCGAACAACGCTGCCTCGCACTCGGGCTGCCCGCGGTCGCGCCGCTCGATCCGGTCAACGATGCACTGTCAGGACTGCTGGGTCAGCAGGCCAAGGCGCGGCCGGGTCGTCAGCACGTCCTCGACGCCGCCTATTTCGCGCGCGTCGACGCGATCCAGTGGACGATCGCGCATGACGACGGGATCGCGTGGGAAGAATGGGAGGAGGCTGACATCGTCCTCGCCGGCGTCTCGCGCTCGTCGAAGACGCCGACCTCGATCTACCTCGCCAATCGCGGCTACAAGACTGCCAATATCCCGATCGTCGTCGAAAGCCCGCCGCCGAAGATCCTCTACGCCTTGCGGAAGCCGCTGATCGTGGGGCTGACGACCAGCGCCGACCGGCTGATCCAGGTGCGCCGCAACCGGCTGCTGTCGCTGCACCAGGCACCGGACACCTCCTATGTCGAGGAAGAGGCCGTGATGCGCGAACTCGCCTTTGCGCGGCGGATGTTCGCGGACAATGGCTGGCCGGTGATCGACGTGACACGGCGGTCGATCGAGGAAACCGCGGCGGCGATCATCGCGCTGTGCAACCAGCGCCGGCCCGAGGCATGAGCCTCGTGATCCTCGCCTCGCAGAGTGCGTCGCGTCGCGCGATGCTCACTGCGGCGGGCGTCGCGTTCGATGCGACCTTTGCAGGTGTCGACGAGGATGCGGCCAAGGCGGCCCTGGTCGCGCTGTCACCGCGCGATCTGGCCGATGCGCTTGCCGAACTCAAGGCAACGAAGGTCTCGACGCGGATGCCGGGGCATCTCGTCCTCGGCAGCGACTCGCTCGTCGCGCTGGAGGACGGCACGATCCTCGACAAACCGGTCGATCGCGATGACGCGGCCGCGCATCTGCGACGGATGTCGGGCACGCATCATGACCTGTGGAGCGCGGCGGTCATCGCGGAGAATGGCCGACCGGTGTGGCGCCATGTCGAACGCGCGCGGATGCATGTCCGGCCGCTGTCCGACGCGTTCATCGAAACCTATCTCGATGCCGAGTGGCCCGCGATCGCGGGGTGCGTCGGCTGTTACCGGATCGAGGGTCCGGGCGCACAGCTCTTCACGAAGATCGACGGCAGCCAGTTCACCGTGCTCGGCATGCCGCTGCTCAACGTGCTCGATTTTCTCCGGACCCGCGGTGCACTCCCCGCTTAGCGTGCGGGCCGCTGACGGCGATCGGCGTCCGTCTGGCAATCCCGGTGGTATCGATTACACGCGATCGATGCGCGGTGGGCGGCGTCGAACGCCGGCCAGCCAGCCCCGGGATCTTATGGAGTTCTGAATGACCCCTCGCCCCTATGCCGAAGTGATCGGCGATCCGATCGCACAATCGAAATCGCCACTGATCCACGGCTTCTGGCTCGACGCGCTCGGGATCGACGCTGAGTACCGGCACAAGCACGTCACCGCGGAAGAGCTTCCCGCCTATTTCGCTGAGCGAAAGAGCGATCCCGCATGGCGGGGGTGCAATATCACCATGCCGCACAAGCTGGCGGCGCTCGACCACGTGTCCGACCCCGGCGACGTCCGGGGTTCGATCGGCGCGATCAATACCGTCTTCCGCAACTCCACCGGCGACTGCATCGGTACGAATACCGATGCTGCGGGGTTCTGGGCGCCGATCGATGATCTCGATATCGCCGGCCAGCCCGTCACCGTGATCGGTGCGGGCGGCGCAGCGCGCGCGATCCTGTTTGCGCTGTCGCGTATGGGCGTCGGTCCGGTGACGATCCTCAACCGCAATCCCCTCAAGGCGGCGGCGTTGCTGTCGACATTCGGGCTCAAGGGACAGGCGTTGCCGATCGGTCCGGCGGTCCCGCCGTCGCGGCTGCTGGTCAATGCGAGCATCCTCGGCATGGCCGGTCAGCCGCCCCTCGACCTCGATCTCGGCGCGCTCGATCCCGACTCGCTCGTCTATGACATCGTCTATTCGCCGCTCGAGACCGGACTGCTCAAGGCCGCCCGCGCGCGCGATCTCGAAACCGTCGACGGGCTCGAAATGCTCATCGGCCAGGCGGCGGTCGCGTTCGAGATTTTGTTCCACGTGGAACCTCCGCGGGACCGCGACGAGGCCTTGCGCGCGCTGCTCACCGCATGATCGTCGGGCTTACCGGATCGATCGGCATGGGCAAATCCGCGGTCGCCGCGATGTTCGCGGAGGAAGGCGTCCCCGTCTTCGACGCCGATGCGACGGTCCACAAGCTGCAGAGTATCGGCGGCCGACTCGTCGACCCGATCGGCGCCGCGTTTCCCGGCACTGTCCATGACGGTGCCGTCGACCGCGCAAGATTGGGTGCGGCGGTGTTCGGCGACGACGCCGCGATCCGCCGTCTCGAGGCGATCGTGCATCCCGCGGTCGGTGAGGAGCGTCAGGCGTTTCTCTATTCTCATGCCGGCGCACTGGTCGTGTTCGACGTGCCGCTGTTGTTCGAAACCGGCGGTGACGCGCGCGTTGACTGCATCGTCGTCGTGACCGCCGCCGCCGATGTCCAGCGGGCCCGCGTGCTTGCCCGCCCCGGCATGACAGCCGAGCGTTTCGCCGCAATCCTCGCCCGCCAGACACCCGATTCCGAGAAACGCGCGCGTGCCGATCATGTCATTCGCACCGACACGAGTTTCGACGAAACCCGCGCGCAGGTTCGTGCGGTGATCGCTTGCGTGACGGGACGTGAGCGCCGATAACAGCCGGATGCGTGAGATCGTCTTCGATACCGAAACTACCGGCCTCAGCTTTTCCGGTGGCGATCGCATGGTCGAGATCGGCTGTGTCGAGATGGTCAACCGGGTCGAGACCGGGCGCACCTTTCACGCCTATTACCATCCCGAACGTGACATGCCGGTCGAGGCGTTCAACGTCCACGGGCTGAGCCAGGCGTTTCTCGCCGACAAGCCGCGGTTCGGCGAGGGCGTGGCGGACCTGCTCGATTTCGTCGGCGATGCGCCGATGATCGCGCATAATGCGAGCTTCGATTTCTCGTTTCTCAACGGCGAACTCGTCAAATGCGGACGGCCGATCATTCACCTGAACCGGATGATCGATACGCTGCAGATCGCCCGCAGCCGTCATCCGGGCGCGAAGCACTCGCTTGACGCACTGTGTTCGCGGTTCGGGATCGATCGGAGTCACCGCGTTCTCCACGGCGCGCTGCTCGACGCGCAGCTTCTGGCGCAGGTCTATGTCGAGCTGTTGGGTGGTCGCCAGATCGGTCTCGGCCTGCTCAGCGAGCGGACCGTCACCGCTGCGACTCCGGTCGTCGCACCGACGCCTCGTGTCGTTCGGCAACCACGTGTTTTCACGGTCAGCGAGGGAGACCTTGCGGCCCATGCCGCGTTTATGAAGGGGATCAAGGATCCGATTTGGGGGGCCGTGGCGTCCGGATGACGCCGGGCGGACGGAGCCAATAGGACCGTCCGATGAGAAGGAGACGATAATGGATATCCGGATTTCTGGTCATCAGGTCGCCACTGGCGATGCGCTCAACAGCCATGTGGAAGACCGACTCCAGGGTATCGCCGACAAGTATTTCTCGCGCGCCATTTCTGCCGAGGTTACGTTCGGCAAGGGGCCGCATGATGCCGGCTTCAAATGCGATATCGTCGCGCATGTCATGAAGGGGCTGGTGCTCAAGGGCCATGCCGATGCCTATGACGCCCGTGCCGCGTTCGACGGCGCCGCGGCCAAGATCGAAACCCAGCTTCGCCGCTATATGCGTCGCCTGAAGGATCGCCATGCCGGTGAAGCCGTGGCGATCGCGGAGAGCAACGGCTATGACAATGCAAGCTATACGCTGTTTCAGGAGCAGGTCACCGAGGACGATGCCCCCGATGCGCCCCTGATAATTGCCGAGACGCGCGTCGACATCCCCGAGGCCAGCGTATCCGACGCGGTGATGATGCTGGATCTTCGCAATACAGCCGCATTATTGTTCATGAATGCGGGTACTGGCGCGCATAACATGGTCTATCGCCGCGGTGACGGCACGATCGGCTGGGTCGAACCGCAACGCTCCGCATCCGCCGCACCCTAATAGAGCGCGCGAGCCGCAACAGCTGTTGTGACGCTGCGCTTTACGCCCCCGTGCAAACCGTTAAGGCGGGGCGTGCGGGGGCGCTTTGAGACATGAACAGCATGAATGACTTCAGTGATATGCTGCGTCCGGACGCGGTCCTGACCGGCATGGTCGCGGCAAACAAAAAGGCCGTGCTTCACCATGTCGCCACGCTTGCTGCCGACATTGTCGAAGGCGACGCAAAAACTATCGCGGACCGTCTGATTGCCCGCGAAAAGCTGGGCTCGACGGGATTTGGCGGTGGTGTCGCGATCCCGCATGCCAAGCTCGACGGACTGACACAGGTCACGGCGGTGTTCGCGCGACTGGCGCAGCCGATCGATTTTCAGGCCGTCGACGATCTGCCCGTCGATCTCGTCTTCATGTTGCTGTCGCCGACCGACGCGGGTGCGGTTCACCTGAAGGCGCTTGCCCGGATATCGCGTCGGCTGCGCGACAAGCTGTTCCTCGACAAGCTGCGCGGTGCAGGCTCGACCGATGCGCTCTATGCGCTGTTCACCGCCGATGCGGTCCGTGATGCCGCCTGAACTGGCCTCCGCCGGCGCCGAGGCGCATTTTCGTGCGCTCGAATCGCTCTACGCCTGTGCGCCGATCAACCGCTTCTTCGAATCGACGCTCGAGATACCGGAGGCCGGTGTTGCGCGGATCCGGTTCACGATCGACGAACGTCATTATCATGCCGGCGGTGCCGCGCATGGGACGAGCTATTTCAAGATGCTCGACGATGCCGCCTTCTATGCCGCAAACAGCCTCGTCACCGATCGCTTTCTCCTGACGACCGCGTTCAACCTGTTGCTGACCCGCCCGTTAAAGGCGGGGCCGGTCATCGCCGAAGGCCGCTGGATCAGCGGGAAGCGCCGCGTGTTCGTCGCCGATGCCCGGCTGATCGACGCCGAGGGGGAGGAGGCGGCGCGGGGGACGGGTACGTTCATGCGCTCGCGGATCGCCTTGGCCGGGCTTCCCGGATACCGCGTCTCGCCGCGTCCGCTGCCGTGATGGTCCTGCGATGAGCGACCGCCTTCCCAGCGGCGTCCTCGTCAGCGCGCTGCTCCGACGGGTCAACGACGCGGGCGGTTTTGGCGCAGTGCTCGCCAAGGGGGACGCACAGGGCGGCGCGATCCTCGTGGTCGCAATAGACCGAGGTGCCCTGCCCCGCCTGCTCGAGCGCGGGATCGGCGCCGATGGGCGAACGGCGTTGATCGACTCGACTCCGACCGAAGATCTCGACGGCTATTGGCGTCGACGGCGGTCGAGCGATCCGGATCTCTGGGTGATCGAGGTGGATGTCGCAGCGGCGGAACGGTTCGCCGCTGAAACGATCCTGGCCGATTGACTCCAAAGTCCCCCCGATAGAGGGGATATTCAACATTGATTGGCGTTGTGCTGGGACGGGTGCGATCCGGATCAGTTACGCAGTCGGGGGGATGCCTGGACGATCGGCTCGTACGATTGGTTCCGTGGTCCAACCGCATCTGAATAAGTTTGAATGACGATTTTGCAGCGGGCCGCAACGATTGCGGTCATGACCTTCTCTCTCGCCGGCCTGTTCGGCAACAGCGCGCCCAGCCAGGCGACCGGCGTCGATCGCTCGACCGCCAGCCTTACCGCACTCGCAAATCTAAACGCCCTCTCCTCTCAGAATGTTCCGCAGACCGTTCCCGCCGTGACGCCCGTCACCGCCGTCGAGCCCGCTGCACAGACCGCCGTCCCGACGTCGGCCGAAATCGAAGACGAAGAATTCGAAACGCTCGCTCAGGCCGTTGCCGCGCAGGATAGCGCCGCCGCCGACGAAGCGCTCCAGTGCCTTGCCGGCGCCATCTATTTTGAATCCAAGGGCGAGCCCCTCACCGGCCAGCTCGCCGTCGCCGAAGTCATCATCAACCGCGCCAAGTCGGGTCGTTTTCCCGCCGACGTCTGCGACGTCGTCAAGCAGCGCGGCCAGTTCAGCTTTGTCCGCGGCGGCCAGATCCCCGCGATCAACAAGGGCACGTCGTACCGCATCGCCATCGCCGTCGCGAAGGTTGCACTGGCCGATGCGTGGAACAGCCCGGCCGAGAAGGCGCTGTATTTCAACACCGCCGATCGCCGCCCTGCCGGCCGCGTGATCAAGGTCGCTTCGATCGGCAACCACGTCTTCTATCGCTGATCGACAGCCGATCCGGACAGGATCTGGTTCATGATCAGCATCACACCTGCATCGCCAACGCTATAAACAATCCGTGAACGCGCTTGCGTCGTTCGCGGATTGTTCTATTTCTGGCGCATGCTCGACACCCCCCCGGACTCCTGCATCGACGAACCCGGATCGCCCTTATGTGCCGCCGATGTGGCACGCGGCGTGATCCGGATGTTGTTGCGCCACGACCTGACCGCGATGGCCGAGGTTCCCCTCGACGGGGGGCGTCGCGCCGATCTGATGGCGATCGATGCCCGCGGGCAGATCGTCGTCGTCGAGATCAAGGTGTCGCGCGCGGATCTGGTCGGGGATGGCAAATGGCCTGAGTATCTCGGGCATTGCGATCGCTATTTCTGGGCGGTGCCGGCCGGGTTCGACATGCGGCCGCTGCACGGGGCGGCGTTCCTGCCCGAACGTACCGGGATCATCGTCGCTGACCGCTATGACGCCGCGATCGTCCGTGAGGCGCATACGACCCCCCTGCCCGCGCATGTCCGCAAGCGCTGCACTTTAGCCTTTGCGAGACGCGCCGCACGCCGCCTGATCGCACAGGTCGATCCCGACGCCGCCGGTCTCGCCTTCTGATCCGGCTGGCGGCTGATCCTCCCGATACGCGGCAGGATCAGCCGCCCGGCGACGTGATCGTCAGAATTTCGGTCCCGAAACTGCCTTGCGGGTCTTCTTCGGCGCATCGGCCAGCAGCTTGGTCACCACGACGTTGCGGCCGTCCTGCTTGGCATAATCGCGGGCCGACATGCCGGCGATGATATCCGCCTGATCGGGATCGGCGTTTTCGTTGAGCAGCACGCGGATCATGGCGATGTCGCGGCGCTGAACGGCGCGGATCAACGGCGTTTCCCCTGCCGAATTGGCAAGATTCGGATTGGCGCCGGCTGCGGTCAGGATCGGGATCATGTCTGTCTGGCCGAGCGTCACCGCGAGGAGCAGCGGCGTGTTGCCCTTGCCGTCGCGCAGATTGGCGTCGGCGCCCTTTTGCAGCAGGAACCGCAGATAGGTCTCGTCGGCGCGTTTGATGACGATGTGCAGCGCGCCCTCGCCGGTCGAGACGTCGCGCGCATTGACGATGCTGCTGCCCGGACGTCCGAGCATTTCGAGAACCTCGTTGTTCTTCGACTCGCGCACCGCGTTCAGGAATTTATAGCCTTCCGACTGGTTCTGCGCGTGTGCGACATGCGGGGCGATCAGGGTGGCAACGGGAAGCGCGATCACGGCTCCCATCAACAGGGCGCCCATGGTCTTGGCGCCCGTCGTCAGGGCGGGGCACTGGCGGATATACGACATCGATAGATCCTCGGGACGCGGGTGATGTGCGACGCTTGCGCCGCACGGGCTAACAGATCAAGGCTGGCTGTATCATGACCAATCGACGCCCCGCCCTTCTCGCCGCCCTCGCGCTCGCGGCGTGCAGCCCCTCTGCGCCCGATACGAGCGCGGCGCCCGCGACGCCGCCGCTTGCCGGCGCGCGGATCGGCGGGCCGTTCACGCTCGTCGATCAGGACGGGCAACAGGTCAGCGACCGCCGGTTCGCAGGCAAATACCGGATCATGTATTTCGGCTACACCTTCTGCCCCGATGTCTGTCCGACCGACATGCAGACGATCGGCGGCGCGATGAAACTGCTCGAGGCCAGCGATCCGGCGCTTGCGGCGCGGATCGTGCCGATCTTCGTGACCGTCGATCCGACGCGTGACACCCCTGCGGTCGTCAAACAGTTCGTCACCGCCTTTCATTCGCGCATCGTCGGGCTCACCGGCAGTCCCGCGTCGATCGAGACGGTAAAGAAGGAATTCGCGATCTTCTCAGCCAAGGGGGATGCCGCGCCCGGTGGCGGTTACCTCGTAAATCACTCGCGTCAGGCCTATCTGATGGATCCGGACGGCAAGCCTCTCGCGCTGCTGCCACAGGATAAGGGACCACAGGCCTTGGCCGACGACATCAAGCGCTGGGCCCGATGAGCGCCAGATTCTGGGAAGACACGCCGATCGAGAAGCTCGACCGCGGCCAGTGGGAAGCCCTGTGCGACGGTTGCGGCAAATGCTGCATCCACAAGCTCGAGGACGAGGATACCGGCGAGCTCGTCGCGACCAATGTGTCGTGCCGGCTGCTCGACCGGCGCAGCGGGCAGTGTTCGGATTATCGCCACCGCCATGCCTATGTTGCCGAATGCGTGCGGCTGACGACGTCGAATGTCCGCGACATCGACTGGCTGCCGTCGACCTGCGCCTATCGCCTGCGCGCGGCGGGCGAGCAGCTTCCCGAGTGGCATTATCTCGTCTGCGGCGATCGCGAGGCGGTCCACCGCGCCAAACAGTCGGTCCGCGGCTGGACGATCAGCGAGGACGAGGCCGGCGAGCTCGAATATCACGTGATCGACCGCGAACTCTGACGCGGTGATCGACGGCCTCGAGATCATCCGGCATCCGCGCGCGCGCCGGGCCCGGTTGTCGATCGATCCCGCCAGCGGCCGCGCCCGGCTCGTCCTGCCCAAGCGGGCGGCGCTGAAGCAGGCACTGGCCTGGGCGGAGGAGAAGGCGGACTGGATCGCCGAACAGCGCGCGCGTCTGCCGCAGCCGCAGCCCTTCGTCCCCGGTGCGGTCGTGATGGTCGCCGATGAGCCGGTGACGATCGCGTGGACCCCCGGCAGCCGCCGCACGGTGGTCCGCGACGGTGCGGTCCTGTCGCTGTCCGGTCCCGTCGAAACGATTCCCCGCCGCGTCGAGGCATGGCTCAAGCGTACCGCGCTGGGCCTGCTGGAGCAGGAAACCGCCGAATATGCCGCCAAGGCGGGAGTGAGCGTCACGCAGGTCGCGATCGGCGACGCCAGGGGCCGCTGGGGCAGCTGCGCGTCGAGCGGGGTGATCCGCTACAGCTGGCGGCTGATCCTCGCCCCCGGCTTCGTACGGCGGGCAACGGTGGCGCACGAGGTCGCCCACCGCGTCCACATGAACCACGCGCCTGCCTTCCACGCGCTCGTCGCCGATCTCTATGGTGAGGACCCCACCCCTGCGCGCGTCTGGCTACGCACGCATGGCGCGGCGCTTCACTGGGTCGGTCGATCGTCCTGAAAGCGATCGCGCGAACTCTCGCGTGACCAGTCCCGCTGGGGCGCGCGCGGCTGCGGCGCGGCGGGGTCGCGGCGTGGTGCATCCCGGCCCGTCACCCTGTCGATCCAGTCCTGGTTCAACTGCTGCTGCGGCACCGGCGGTGTCTGGTCGGACGCGTCCGCATCGGGGCGCGGTATCGGCTCGCCCGCCGGAGCATCGCTCGGCATATCCGGAACGCCGCCAGGCTCGATCGGATTGCCGTTCTCGTCGACCATCATCTGGCCGTTGTCGGGCTGGCCGAAATAGCTCTCCTCATCGGGTTCGAGCTGCCATTCGGGCAGGGTCACCTGCGTCTCGAACTGCTCGATCGGGCGACTGGCCGTGGCGGGCTTCATGAACGCCGCCCAGGCGCGCGCCGGTGCCGTACCGCCGTGCAGTCCGGAGATCGGCTTGGCATCGTCGCGGCCCATCCACACGCCGGTGGTGATGCCGCTCGAGAAGCCGAGGAACCAGCCATCCTTCGACGAACTCGTCGTGCCCGTCTTCCCCGCCACCGGGCGGCCGATCTGCGCGGCGCGCCCGGTGCCAGTGTTGACCGCGGTCTGCAACAGGTCGGTCATCTCGGCGGCGACATAGGGGGCGACGAGGACGTGGCTGCGATCGACCTCATGCGTGTAGATCGTCTGGCCGTTCGCGGTCACGCGGGTGATGCCATAGGGGGTCACCGCGACGCCCTTGCTCGCGACGCTGGCAAAGGCGCGCGTCATGTCGATCACGCGGACCTCCGACGTGCCCAGCACCATCGAGGGATGCGTGTTGACCGTCGTCGTGATCCCGAACCGCCGCGCCATGTCCGCGACGGTCGTGAAGCCGACCTCCTGCCCCAGCTTGGCCGCGACGGTGTTCAGCGAATAGGCAAAGGCCGTGCGCAGGCTGACCGCACCGGAATTGCGCCGCGAATCGTTGCGCGGGCTCCATCCGTCGATCGTCACGGGTTCGTCGACGATCGAATCCTCGGGCTTGTGCCCGGCTTCGAGCGCGGCAAGATACACGAAAAGCTTGAACGCCGAACCCGGCTGGCGGACCGCCTGCGTCGCGCGGTTATAGATCGACGAGACATAGTCCTTGCCGCCGACCATCGCCTTGACCGCGCCATCGCGGTCGAGCGACACCAGCGCGCCTTGTGCACCCGGGGGGGCATTCGCCCGGATCGCGGCATCGGCATCGCGCTGCATCGATAGGTCGAGCGTCGTCCACACCTCAAGCGGCGCCTCGGTCTCGTCGATCAGCGTGTCGAGCTGCGGCAAGGCCCAGTCGGTGAAGTAGCGGACGCTGTTCTGCTTCGGCTCGGGTGCCAGTTTGAGCCCCTGCACATCCGCATCGGCGGCCTCGCTCGCGCTGATGACGCCGGTTTCCGCCATCGTCTTCAGCACGACGCCCGCGCGGCCCATCGCGGCCTCGGCATCGGCAGTCGGCGAATAATTGGACGGTGCCTTGACGAGCCCTGCGATCACCGCCGCTTCGGCCAGCGACAGGCGGTCCGCCCCGTGGCCGAAGAACTTGCGCGACGCGGCGTCGATTCCGTAGGCGCCGCCGCCATAATAGACCTTGTTGAGGTAGAGTTCGAGGATCTGGTCCTTGCTGAACTTGCGCTCGAGCGCGAACGCCAGGATCCACTCGCGGAACTTGCGCCCGAACTTCTTCTGGTTGTTGAGGAAGACGTTGCGCGCGAGCTGCTGCGTGATCGTCGACCCGCCCTGAGTCCAGCGCCCGCGATCGAACCGTACCTTGACCGAGCGTGCGATCCCGACCGGATCGACGCCGAGATGCGAGCGAAAGCGCCGATCCTCGACCGCGACGGTCGCGTCGCGCATCACCGCGGGGATCTGGCCATAGGAAAGCCATTCGCCGAAACTCGGCCCCATCGACACGATCACGCTGCCATCAGCGGCATGCACCCGGATCATCTGGCCGTTGGGCGAGGATTTGAGGCTTTCGAAGCTCGGCAGCTGCGCGCGGGCGATATAGATCGCGATCACCAGCGCGCCGAGCGCGAGGATGGCAATACCGGCGAGAACCTTCAGGAGGAGGACAAACCGGCGGCGCCATGAGGAGCGAGGCCGAGAGGGGCGGGAAGCGGGACGCGCGCGAGCCATGAAGGGTCGACGAAATACGCCTTAACCGCGGCGCCGACAAGCGGTTCGCGTGTGCGCCCGCGGCACGCGCACTCCGCCCGGCGTTTCGTCGACAGTATTCATCGCCGCGCGACGGCACGTCACGCGCCGATCCGGGTCGCCTGCGCGAGCATCCGGATCAGTACGGGATGCGCGAAGGGAATCAGCTGGGCGGCACCGCGGCTTTCGGCCACCCGGCGCACCGCGCCCGCCACCCCGATCGGCCGCGCGAGCGTCCGCGCCAACTGCTGCTGCCATGCCGTTGCCCCCCCTGCCCCGTCGGTGCGATAGGCGCGCGCGGCGGCAAGTCCGCTGGCCAGCGCGATGCCCATGCCCTCGCCCGCCAGCGAGGGGATCACCCCCGCCTGATCGCCCAGCCTGTACTGCCCCGCCTGCCCCGTCGTCTGGCGCCAGCCATAGGGGACGTTGGCGATCGCATCGATCGTCGCATCCGGCGCGATCGCGGCGACCCATTCGCCAAGCACAGGCATTGCGCGGCCGAGCTCGGCGAGCAGATCCGCCGGCGTTCCCGCTTCCTGCAACCGCGAGCGATGTACCGCCATGCAAAGGTTCGCGCTGCCATCCTCCTGCATCGCAAGGCCGGCATAGCCCCGGTCGAAGAGATACAGGTCGATCTGCCCCGCCAGCGCCCGTGCCATCGCCGGCGGGGGCACGATGCGGACGCGTATCCCCAGCGTCGGATCGGCGCCGCGGGCGCTTGCCGGCCGCGCGGTTCCACGGACATCCGACTTGCCATTGGCGAGGAACAGCGCGGGCGCGGCGATCACCGCGCCATCGGCGGTCCGCACCTGGCCGTCTTCGATCGCCCGGACGGTCACCCCGCGTTCGACCGCTGCGCCCTGCGCCACCGCGGCGGCGAGCAGAACGGTGTCGAGTCGCCGTCGCGATACCGATAGCGCAGGCCTTGGCAACGCGGCATGCGCGACGCGGCGACCGGCGAAGATCCGGACGGTCGTCGTTCGCGCCGGGTTGAGCTGATCCGGATCGATCCCCAGCCGCGCCAGCGTGTCGAGCGTCCGCCAGCTCAGGAACCCGCCGCACAAGGCGTCACCCGTCTCGCGGCTACGCTCGATCAACAGATGCGGCAGGCCCGCGCGTGCAAGCTCGATCGCGACCGCCGCCCCTGCCGGCCCGCCGCCGACGATCAGCGCGCGTGTCGCGGTCACCGCAGCCGTTCGACGCACAGCCGGAACGGGAACGCCCGGAACACGCGCGCACCGCGGATTCCCGCCTCGTCGAGAATCGCCGGCCATTCGTCGGGCCGGTACGACCGCGCGATCGACAGCGTCCCGTCGTGACGCACGATCGGATGCCAGCGCGCGAGCCGTGCGAGAATTGGAAAGCCCCGGTGCGCAAACCCGTGGCGATGCAGATCGTTGATCAGCCAGCACCGTGCATGCGTGTCCATGAACCGCAGGAAGGCGATCAGTTGGGCATGGCTCATATGGTGCGCGACCAGGCTGCTGACGATCGCGTCCCAGCGGGGTTCGGCCCCCGTCTTACCGGCAAGATCGGCGTAATCCCCCGTGACATAGCGGATCGTCGATTCCGCGTCCGTATGCATGCGCGCGGCCTGTTCGCTGCGCGGGTTGAGATCGACCCCGACCAGTTCGGTCTCCACACCTCGCCTGCGGGCCCAGCGCTCGATCGTCCTCAGCATGTCGCCATCGCCGAACCCGACATCGAGCAGCCTCAGCCGTGTCCGCCCCGCGATGACCTGCTTCAGAAAGGCAAGCGTGGGGCGCGCCGCCATCGTCACGACATTGACCTTCGCGAGATCGGCGACCACCGCGGCATAGGTTTCCGGCGCCAGGTCGTCGGCGTCCATCAGTTCCTCGGCTTGCGCCCGCGTCGTCAGCATCGCGGTGCGCTTCGGAAGCCGATACCCTCGGCTGCGAGACCCGGGCCGAACGCCAGCGCAACGCCGCGGGCGATGTCCGGCCCGGCGAGCAACCGCTGCAGCACGAACATCAGCGTCGCCGACGACATGTTGCCGTTCGCCGACAGCACCGCGCGCGACGCGTCGAGTGCATCCGCCGGGAGCGTCAGGGCATGCTCGACCGCATCGAGGATCGATCGCCCGCCGGCATGGACCGCCCATCCGTCGACCGTATCCGCGGGGCGCCCGCCGCTCGCGGCGGCGCGGAAGGCGGGATCGGCGAGCGCCTGCGCGATCCGCCCCGGTACTTCTCCGGACAGATGCATCGCAAAGCCCTGGTCGGTGATGTCCCAGCGGATCAGCGCCTCGCTGTCGGGCAATGCGGTGGCGAACGGCGCTTCTAGCTCGAATCCGCTCGGATCGCTGGTCACCAGCGCCGCGGCGGCACCGTCGCCGAACTGGAGCATCGCCAACAGCGGCTCGATCTCGGACACCGCCTGCAGGTGCAGCGTCGACAATTCGACGGTGACGACCAGCACGCGTGCACCGGGCTCTGACCGGACGATATGCCGCGCGCTGCGGAGCGCGACGACCGCGGCATAGCATCCCATGAACCCGATCAGCAGCCGCTCGACCGTCGCGGGCAGCGCGAGCCTGCGGGCGATGATCTGGTCGATACCGGGCGCGACGAACCCGGTGCAGCTCGCCACCACCAGATGCGTTATCGTGCCGAGCGCGATCGTTTCCTGAAGCGCGGCGATCGCCTCGATGGCAAGACCGGGTGCGGCGTCGGCATAGATGGCCATCCGCTCCGCGGTGCCGGGATGCGGATCGATCGCGTAAAAGCCGCCCGGGTCGACCGGAGACCCGGCATGCAGCCGCTGCTTGTCGCCGCTGTCGACGCCGTCCGCGACCGCGATGGCCTTTGTCGGCGGCAGCACCGACCAGCGATGCGCGATACCCGATCGACCCGCCATCCGATCGAACAGCCTGGCCGAACGGGCATCGACCCGGTCGCGTGCCCAGCGGATAAAGGCCTCGTGAATGTCATGGCCGGGGACCGCAGTCCCGATCGCGTTCAGATAGGCAGGCAGGGGAGCGGGCACGACATCCTTTCGCACGGTTGATACGGCCAACGCGTGACGTCCGGACATCGGCCCGGCATGCCGCTATAACAAGCCCTTGCCGTGCGGAACCGCGCCGGCCTCAGTCCTGATCGATCGGGTCGAGATGGTCGTGCCCTACCAGGTACTTCTCCTCGACCATCGCCATGCTGACACCGACATAAGCCGCAATCGCATGATCGCCCGCCTGTTCGAGCGCGCGACAGGCTTCCTGCAGAAGCTCATAGGTGCGTGCAGCATTCATCGCGTATCTCCGAGGAGGGCGTCCAAGCCGGAGGATCATGCCGGACGCGGGCAAAATCGATCAAACCTTATATTGGTTTCACATTGGTACAAAATTCTACCTGTTGCAGCCCAAAAACCCACACGGGGCAAGCCATCAATCACAACCAAACTGAACAGATTTCGACCCGTTTTGCACATCTTAAGAAAGTTCCGAGACTATAGCGTGTGCCGAAAAGAATAGAGCGGTAAAACAGATAGCTGAATGATGTTGACCATTATGCCGGCGTGCCGCCATATTTGGGTCATTATGGGCTTAAGACCCTGTGGGCGACCGGGAGCATGTGGTGAAAGACGAATCCGTTGCCGACTTGATCAAGGATCTGGGATCGAGGCTGGCCGCCGTCAGCGAGGAGTTCACGGCGCGGGCATCGCGGGTCGTCGACCAGCGGGCCGAGGATGCGACGAGCCCGATCAGCGAGGAAATGCTCGTCGCCCGGGCCAAGGAGATTCTGGCGCATCGTAAACTGCGCCGTCGCTTCCTGCCGGGCGAATTGTTTCACGAGCCGGCCTGGGACATGCTCGTTGCATTGTTCGTTTCGCATCGCGATCACCGGCCGACCAACGTCAAGGCGCTGGTCGCGATGGCGGATGCACCGGTCACCACGTCGCAACGCTGGATCGAGCATCTTCACAAGCTGAAGTTGATCGACCGCGTCAACGACCCGACCGATCGGCGTCGCATCGAAATCTCGCTGAGCGCGGCCGGCTATGACGCGGTCGCCGGCTACCTCACCGCGATCGCCCGACGCTGACCGGCATTCAGCACGGTATTACAGTAATTTCGGTTTTGTAGTAATTAGTTAAGCCGCGCCTAGCACGGTTCGCCGACACCGTTCGGGGATATCAAATGTGCGGCAAGGCAGACCAGGCTCAGGCACCAGATGGCGCTATCGCGCACCGACAGGGCGGTGCGTGCTGATCGCGCGTCGCGCCTCCCGATCGGATGGCGGCGGGGAGACGGCGCGTGCTCTCGGGGTCTGACGAGGAGGACGAAACCGGCGGCGACAGCGGGAGCGGAGCAGATCTGCGCCGGCCCGCGGACCGCGACCGGCGTGCCGGTCGGCGCCATGCGACCGTCCTGCTGATCGGCCGGGTCATGCATGCCGACCGCGGCTCGATCTGTCTCGTCCATGACATTTCGACCGTCGGTCTGAAGGCGCGCTTCACCACGCTGCCCGCGCTTGGTGAGACGCTCGAGATCAAGGTGCGGGGCATGCCGTTGCTCCGCGCCACCGTCCGCTGGGTCGACGGGTTTCACGCAGGGGTCGATTTCGACGAGCCGCATGTGATCGACCCCGTCTTCGCGACGCGCGACGCCGCCGGGATGATCGCTCGATCGCCGCGATTCGTCGTCTCGGCACCGGTCAGGCTGAATGTCGAGGGGTGCTGGTATGCTGCACGGCTGGTCGATATCTCGACCGGTGGCGCGAAACTCGAGGTCGCGGCGTCGCTCTGCGAGCATTTTTCACAGGGGCAGGCGGCCCAGCTCGTCGTCGATCCCGGCGGACTCGCGATTTTTGCGGCAATCTGCTGGCGACGTGGCAACCGATTCGGGCTTCGCTTCGTTGCGCCGCTATCGCTCGTGACTTTGTCCCGGGTGCTGGAGTCAAACCCCGATTGTCAGGTCCCCATCCCCCCTCCCAGGGGCCTGGCAACGACGACCGGCGACTAAACCTCGTCGGTCGTCAACTTCACCTTGTTGGGAAGCTTCTTGCCCTTGGTGCGTCGCGACGGGAGCTGCACGGGGTGCTTCTTCTTCCACTGCGCGAACGTCATCGGGCCATCGGGCGTTTCGATGATCTGGTCGTCGATCGAATCGGCCATCGCCGTGCTCCGCTTTGACAGGATCCCGCAGGACGGACCGTCATGTCCCCCATGGGGGTGGTTCTGAATCCGGGTCGGTAGAAACGAGGAAAGTGGTGCGGCCGAGAAGACTCGAACTTCCACGGGCTTTCGCCCACAACGACCTCAACGTTGCGCGTCTACCAGTTCCGCCACGGCCGCACGTGAAACACTGACCGGACAAGCCGGCTAGCTGGTAGGCCGGTGCCACTAGCAAGGCTTTTGCGATCCCGCAACGCCCTTTCGCCATCGAATGCGCGCCGCTGCGAGAAAATCATGTCGCAGGGCCCTATGCCGCCCCCGCGTCGGGGCGGCGGAACCGGATCAGGAGGCGTTTTCGCCGGCAAAGCTCAGTTCGAGCCGTTTCGAATTCGACGGCACGTCGAGCTTGGCAGAGTTGAAATCGATCGCCGCGCCGGGTGTCAGCGTCCGCTTTTGCGGGGTGATCGTCCAGCTATACACGATCCGGCCCTGTGCATCGCGCAGCTCGGCGCGGATGTCCGGCACGCGCTGCGTCGAATCGGAGGGATTGGTGACCTGCCCGCTGACCGCGAACAGCTCGGATCCGTTGTCCAGTTCGCGGCGCTCGATCGGATTGTCGCGCAGTCGCAGCGGTGTCTCGTCCGCGCCCGTCACGAGTCCAAGCTGCGTCGCAAGGCCAGGTGCGCCGACATAGAGGATCGCAGCGACGCCCAGCAGCATCAGAAGCCCGGCCGCCACCGCACCGATCGTCCACAACCGGGCGGTGTTGCGCCGTGCGCGGAACGGCGGGGCATGTGCGAATGCATCATAGGAATCGGCGTCGCTCCGGCTTCCCGCATAGGAGGGCGGGGCGGCGTTGTCGGTGTTCGCGGCCGGCACGGTCGTCGCAGCCGCCGGCAGTACGGCCTGCGCATCTTCGACATCCGGCGCGGCAGCGGAAGGGGGAGCCGGCGCGGCGACCAATGGCGCAAAGGGTCGGATGATCGGCGGCGGCAGATCGTCGGCGGTCTGTGCAGCCGAAGGCGGCGAAGACATCGGAACCCCGGACGGGGTGGGCGAGGATGGACTGGGCCACGCCGGATTGGGCCAGACCGGGGGCGCGGCAGGCTCGGCGTCGAACGCCGCGCCGAACGGGGGCGCGGGCGCGAAGCCCAGCGGGGCCACAGGCATTGCCTCCGCGGCGGCTGGCGCGTCTGGCGCCGTGACGTCCGTCGCGGCCTGGAACCAGCTGTGGCGGCAATTGGCACAGCGCACGGTCCGACCTTCGGTGCCGATCGCGCTGTCGGGGACCAGATAGCGTGTGCTGCACTCGGGGCATTGGAGGATCATCGGGCACGATTCACTGCGGGCCGCGGGACGGGGCCGTTCGCGGTCAAACTAAGCACGTGGCCCCCGCTCGTGGCAAGCATCATGCGCCCGGATGCTGTCTGCCGCGCTGCAGATGGCCGCCAGCTTGAAGCCGCGCGCGCTTTCATGCGAAAGCGAGGCTCACGGCACAGGCGAACTCGGGCGGGCGCGACCAATTTCATGGCGAATATCGTGCAGTTCGAAAATGTTGGCTTGCGCTACGACACCGGCGCGGAAACGCTGTCCGACATCTCGTTCACGCTGCGCAGCGGCGCCTTCTACTTTTTGACCGGCGCGAGCGGTGCGGGCAAGACGTCGCTGCTCCGGCTGCTCTATCTCGCCCAGCGCCCGAGCCGCGGCGTGATCCGGCTGTTCGGCGAGGATGCCGTGCTGCTCCCGCGTGACCGGATGCCGGGGTTCCGCCGCCGCATCGGCGTGGTGTTCCAGGATTTCCGGCTCGTCCCGCATCTGTCGACCTGGGACAATATCGCTCTGCCGCTACGCGTCGCGGGGATGCCCGAGGCGGATCTGCGCCAACCGGTCGAGGAGATGCTCGCCTGGGTCGGCCTGACCGAACGCGCAGAGGCGCGACCGGCGACGCTGTCGGGTGGTGAGCAGCAACGCGTCGCGATCGCCCGCGCGGTGATCGCCCGGCCCGAGATGCTCGTGGCGGACGAGCCGACCGGCAATGTCGATCCCGACATGGCCGAGCGGCTGCTGCATCTGTTCGAATCGCTCAACAAGCTCGGTACGACGGTGGTGGTCGCGACGCATGATCTGCACCTTCTCAACCGGATTCCGACCGCGCAGATGATGCGGCTCGATCACGGCCGGTTGCTCGATCCGACCGGGTCGTTGCAGTACCCCCCATCGCACCGGGCCGAGCCATGAGCCGCGCATCCGAACGTCGCGTGCTCGACGAGGCTGGCGGCGTCCGTGCCATGACCTGGGTCATGGCGATCATGCTGTTCCTCACCATGCTTGCCGCCGCGCTGGGGCTGGGGACCGCGGGTGCCGCGCGCGCGCTCGATCGTCAGCTGGCGGGACGGCTGACGGTCCAGATCATCGACGGCGACCCGGTTCGGCGTGATGCCAGTGCCGCCCGCGTCCTCGCGACGCTGCGGACGCTGCCGGAGGTGACCCGCGTCGCCGCGGTCGATCGCGCCGAGCTGACGCGGCTGTTGCGACCCTGGCTCGGCAGCGACGGCGCCGATCCGGGGCTGCCCGTGCCGGCGATGATCGACGTCGATCTGGGCGGCCAGGACGATGCCGCGGTCGCAGCGGTCGCGCGCGCGGTTCGCGGCGTTGCGCCGACCGCGCGCGTCGACCGGCACGAAACCTGGATGTCACCCGTCAGCGGGGTGATGCGCTCGCTGACGCTGCTCGCGCTCGGTATCGTCCTGCTGATGGCGGGCGCGACCGCGGCGGTGGTCGTGCTGGCGGCACGCGCGGGACTTGAAACGCACCGCGCGACGATCGAGGTCATGCACATGTTGGGATCGACCGATCTGCAGGTCGCGCGTCTCTTCCAGCGTCGGGTGGCGATCGACGCCGCGATCGGCGGCGTGGCCGGTGCCGGCGTCGCGATTGCCGTCATTTTGCTGATCATGACCCGGTTGCAGGGGCTGGGCTCCGAACTGCTCGACGGGGGGCGGTTGTCCTCGACCGACTGGGCCGCGCTGGGCGCGATGCCGATCGGCTTCATCGTGCTGGCGATGGTCGCTGCGCGCGCGACGATCGTGCGCGCGATGAGGACGACCCTGTGATCGTGCGCCTTCTGGGTGTCGGTGTGCTCGTCTGGGCGCTGGGGTTCGCCGCGTTCATGCTGCTCCTGCCGCCGCCGCTCAATGGCTCGACCACCGATGCGATCGTCGTGCCGACCGGCGGGGCAGGGCGGATCGATCGCGGTCTGGCGCTGCTGCGCGACCGCCAGGCCAAGCGGATGCTCGTGACCGGAGTCGCGCCCGGCGTCCGCCCGATCGACCTCGCGCTCGAATATCGCACCTCGCCCAGCGTCTTCGCCTGCTGCGTCGATCTCGGCGCGGATGCGGTGGATACGCGGTCGAATGCCGAGGAAACCGCGCGCTGGGTCAAGATGCACGACTATCGTACCGTGCGCCTCGTCACCTCGGACTGGCATGTCCCGCGCGCCAAGATGGAGCTTGCCGCAGTGCTCGGGCCGCGGGTGCTGGTGCTCGGCGATGGCGTCCCCGGCACGCCGCGGCTCGGGACGCTGGTCAACGAATACAACAAGTTGATCCTGCGACGGATCGCATTGTGGATAGGATTTGGCGCATGATCGCCTGGTTACGAACGATCGTCTTCATGATCGTCTTTTACAGTATCTCGGCGCCGATCGTGCTGACCGTGCCGATCAGCGCGCTGTTCGGGTCGCGCGCGGTGATCGTCCATTCGACGGTGTGGACGCGGTTCCACCGCTGGGCGACGCGTTGGATCCTCGGCATCCAGATCCGGATCGAGGGGACGCGACCCGCCGGCGCGGCCTTCTACGCGTGCAAGCACCAGGCGATGTTCGAGACGCTCGAGCTTCAGGCGCTGCTCGACGGGCCGGCGATCGTGCTGAAGCGCGAACTGGCGGACATCCCCGCCTGGGGCTGGGCGGCGCGGCGTTACGGTGCGATCGTCGTCGACCGCGACGCGTCGGCCAAGGCGCTGCGCAACATGATGCGCGAGGCGATCGCGGCCAAGGCGACCGGGCGGTCGGTCCTGATCTTCCCCGAAGGCACCCGGGTCGCGCCGGGCGAGCATCCGCCGCTCAAGCCGGGTTTTGCGGGCCTCTACCGCGCGCTCGGCATGCCGACGGTCCCGATCGCCTGCGACAGCGGCACCGTCTGGCCGCGCAAGGGGCCCAAGCGGGCGGGCGTCATCACCTTCCGCTTCGGCGAGGTCGTCCCCGCCGGTCTCAAGCGCGAGGAGGCCGAGGCGCGCGTCCATGCGGCGATGAACGCGCTCGACGGCTGACGCCGCTGGCGGCGCTCCGAGCGGGGTCAGTCGTGCGTGCGGCCGAAATCGGCGGCGTCGTCGTCCTGACCCTGTTCGACGATCGACCGGCGCACCGCGCGCGTGCGCGTGAACAGGTCGAACAGCTCGTCGCCCTTGCCCCAGCGGATGGCGCGTTGCAGCGCGCTCAGATCCTCCGAAAATCGCTGCAGCATGTCGAGCACCGCCTCGCGGTTGGTCAGGAACACGTCGCGCCACATCGTTGGATCCGACGCGGCGATACGCGTGAAATCGCGAAAGCCGCCCGCCGAATATTTGATCACCTCGGACTGGGTGACCTCTTCAAGGTCGCTCGCGGTACCGACGATCGTGTAGGCGATCAGATGGGGCAGATGGCTGGTGATCGCCAGCACCCGGTCATGATGATCGGGGGCCATGAACTCGATCTGCGCGCCCAGCCGCCGCCAGAATTCGGCGACCCGCTCGACCGCCGCTGGCTCTGCGGCCTCGGGGGGGGTGACGATGCACCAGCGATGGTTGAACAGAGTCGCGAACCCAGCTTCTGGCCCGCTGCGCTCGGTCCCTGCGACCGGATGCGCGGGGATCACGGTCGCACCCGGCAGCGCCTCCGCCAGCACGCGCGCAACCTCGGTCTTGCTGCTGCCGACATCGCTGACGATCGCCTCGGCGGGCAGGTCCGCGGCAAATTCCGCCGCGACCGCCGCCATCGCGCCGACGGGGACGCACAGGATCACCAGATCGGCGTCGATCACCGCACTGCCCGCGGTGTCGGCGATGTCGTGGCACAACTCCAGCCGGTCCGCGGTCGCACGCACCGCGGGATCGACGTCATAGCCGGTGAGCCGCACCGTCGGCATCGCCTGCAGCACGCCGCGCGCGATCGACGACCCGATCAGCCCCAGTCCTAGGATCGTGACGCGTGCGAACGGCAGCATCAGCCCCGCTCGACCAGCGCGCGCAACGCCGCGATCACGCCGCGCGTCTCATCCTCGGTGCCGATCGTGATGCGCAGCGCATTGGGAAGGCCCTGTCCGGGCAGCCAGCGGACGATATACCCCGCCTCCATCAGCCCGTGATAGGCCGCGTCGGCGGTCAACTGCCCCTCGAACAGGACGAGCACGAAATTGGCCTTGGACGGCACGCAGCGAAGCCCTGCATTGCCCATCTGCGCGACCTGCTCGACGAACCAGCCGCGCCAGCGGTCGTTGTGCGCGCGAGTCGCATCGACGAAGCCGGTATCCGCCAGCGCCGCAACCGCCGCCGCCTGGCCCGCCGTCGTGACGTTGAAGGGCGCGCGGATGCGGTGCATCGCATCGATGATCGGCGCGCAGGCATAGCCCCAGCCGATCCGCTCCGCGGCAAGGCCGTGGATCTTCGAGAAGGTCCGCGTGACGAGCACGTTCGCCTCGGTCATCGCCAGCGCGAGGCCGGCATCATCCTCCTCGGGGCTGAGATATTCGGCATAGGCCTGGTCGAGGACGAGCAGCACCGAGCGCGGCAGGCCGGCGTGCAACCGGGCGATCTCGGCGCGCGGCGTGAACGTGCCGGTCGGGTTGTTCGGGTTGGCGACGAACACGACGCGGGTGCGTTCGGTGACCGCGGCGAGGATCGCATCGACATCGGTCGCATAGTCGCGGTCGTCGACGACGACCGGCTCCGCGCCGACGCGCCGCGTCGCGATCTCATAGACCGCAAAGCCGTAGCGGACATGGATGATCTCGTCGCCGGGGCCCGCATAGGCGCCCGCCACCAGATGCAGGATCTCGTCCGATCCGGTGCCATAGATCACGCGCGCCGGATCCAGGTCGTAATGCGCCGCCAGTGCCTCGCGCAGCGCGGCCGCGCTGGCGTCGGGATAGCGTTCGAGCGTGTGATCCGCGCCGTCGAACGCGGCCTTGGCCGCGGGGCTCGTCCCGAGCGGGTTCTCGTTCGACGACAGCTTGATCACCGTGCGGCCATCATCGGTCGTCGAGCGACCGGGCGTGTACGGCGCGATCCCCAGGATCCAGGGCTTCGGCGTGGGTGCGGGCATGATGTTTGTCATGGCCGCGGGGCATAGCGGTCGGTGTGGCGCAGTGGCAAATGGTTGTGGTAGCGGACGCGTCATGCTCGACACGATTGATCCCGACCGGACGACCGACGCGCGCTTCGGCCTGGCGCGTCGCGTGACCTTGCCGGGACCGTTGCGGCTCGATGGCGGCGTGCTGCTGTCGCCGGTCGACATTGCCTATGAAACCTATGGCACGCTGAATGCCGACGCCTCGAACGCGGTCCTGATCTGTCATGCGCTGACCGGTGATCAGCATGTCGCCTCGACGCATCCGCGGACCGGCAAGCCCGGCTGGTGGACGCGGATGGTCGGCGAGGGGCGACCGATCGATCCCGCGCGGCATTTCATCGTCTGCGCCAATGTGCTCGGCAGCTGCATGGGCTCGTCGGGGCCTGCGACGATCAACCCCGCTACCGGGCGCGCCTGGGCGATGGGGTTTCCGGTCATCACGATCCGCGACATGGTCCGCGCACAGGCAATGCTGCTCGACCATCTCGGCATCGACGTGCTGCAGGCGGTGGTCGGCGGATCGATGGGCGGGATGCAGGCGCTGAGCTGGCCCGCGACCTTCCCCGACCGGGTCCGCGCCTGTGTCGTGATCGCCTCGACCGCGCGCCACACCGCGCAGAACATCGCCTTTCACGAGGTCGGTCGCCAGGCGGTGATGGCCGATCCGAACTGGCGCGGCGGCGATTATCACGACGAGTCCGCGCCGACCGCGGGGCTCGCGGTCGCGCGGATGGCTGCGCACATCACCTATTTGTCGGAAGCCGGGCTGACCGAGAAATTCGGGCGACGGCTGCAGGCGCGCGATGCCAAGTCGTTCGGCTTCGACGCCGATTTCCAGGTCGAGAGCTATCTGCGGCATCAGGGCCTCGCCTTTACCGACAGGTTCGACGCCAACTCCTATCTCTATATCACCCGCGCGATGGACTATTTCGATCTTGCGGAGGAGCATGGCGGGCTGCTCGCCAACGCCTTCCGCGCCACCAGGGCGCGCTTCTGCCTCGTCAGCTTCGACACCGACTGGCTCTATCCGACCGCGGAATCGCGCAGCATCGTCCAGGCGCTCAATGCCGCAGGCGCACCGGTCAGCTTCGTCGAGCTCAGCAGCCCGTACGGCCATGACGCCTTCTTGCTGGAGGCGCCCGAGCTCAACCGCGTCGTCGACGGATTTCTAAGGGCAGGGGCATGAGCACCCCGACGCCGCAGGAGACGCTGCGCGCGGACCTGGGGATCATCGCGCATCACGTGGCCCGTGGGTCGCGCGTGCTCGACGTCGGATGCGGCGACGGAGCGCTCATGGCGGCGCTTCGCGACGAGCGCGAGGTCGATGCGCGCGGGCTAGAGATCGATCCGGGCAACGTTGCGGCCGCGGTAGGCCGCGGCCTGTCGGTGATCCAGGGCGACGCCGATGTCGACCTGCAGGGCTATCCCGATGCCAGCTTCGATTATGCGATCCTCAGCCAGACATTGCAGACCGCGCGCGCGCCCGACCTGGTGCTCGACCATCTGCTGCGGATCGGTCGGCGCGCCTTTGTCAGCTTTCCCAATTTCGCGCATTGGCGCGTGCGGCTGTCACTGCTGTGGGGCGGGCGGATGCCGGTCACACGGCAATTGCCCGAAAGCTGGTACGACACCCCCAACATCCATCACGTCACGATCGACGACTTCCGGGCGTTCCTCCGGCAGCGCGGTGTGATCGTCGAGGGCGCCTGGTTCCTGTCGGGCGACAAGCAGACGACGTCGGCGGCTGCCAACCTGCTCGCCGAGCACGCCGTATTCCTGTTGCGGGGCGAACCGGGGGCATGACCCGGGCGCTCCCCCGGTAACACAGGTTATTTGTTTCAATTCGCTACACGTTCTTGATTCAAATCAATAAACCGAAGGAACGGATAGCCCGGCCAACGGTTGCCACGACAATGACCAAGACCGCCATGATCGTTGAAGATGAAATCTTCGTCGCGCTGGATCTCGAAAGGATCCTGATCGACGCCGGATATCACGTCGTGGCGATCGCGGCGGACCGGGAGACCGCGCTCATCGCCGCGGCCGGATGCGATTTTGCCTTTGTCGATGTCAATCTGCGCGACGGTCCGACCGGCCCGTCGATTGCCGAGACAATTGCACGCGATCACGGCGTGAAGGTCGTCTTCGTCACCGCCAATCCCAGCCAGATCGGCGACGCCGATTGCCTCGGCTATATCCGCAAGCCGTTCAACGATGCCGCGATCCTTGCCGCCGCCGAACTGGCGACCACGGGTCAGGCGCTACGCGGCGGCAGCGACCTGATCCAGATCCGGCGGCGCGGGAACTGACGGGGAGGCCGCGCGGTCAGCGGCAGAAGGAGGGGAGGGGGACCCCGATCTCGACGCACAGCCCCTCGGGACGCCAGTCGCGCCGCACCGTGCCGCCCAACTGGCGAACCGCACTCATTTCGATCAGCTGACTGCCAAAACCCTTATGGCTCGTCGGGTGTGCGATCGGCGGACCACCCTGCTCGCGCCAGATCAGGCGGACCGTCCCCGTGGCGCCGTCCCCGTCATGACCGATCGTCAGCGCGACATGGCCATCGACGGTCGACAGCGCGCCGTATTTCGTCGCGTTCGTCGCGAGCTCGTGGAACAGCAGGGCGAGCGGGGTCGCGGAACGATCGTCGATCCGCACATCGTCGCCGATCACGACCAGACGATCCGTCCCGTCTTGCCGATAGGGTTCGAACAGATCGCCCAGCAGGCCCTTCAGACTGTCCTGCGGGGCTTCCGGACGCGACTGTGTGCTGTGCGGGCGGACGAAGTCGTGTGCACGGCCCAGCGCGGTGATGCGGTGGCGCAGGTCGGTCGCGATCCCGGCGAATTCGGGTTTGCCGCGCGCGGAAAAGGCGATGAGTCCGGCGATGACGGCGAAGATGTTCTTGATCCGGTGGCTCAGCTCCTGGCTGATCACCTCGCGCTCTTCATAGGCGAGCTTCTGCTCGTGGATGTCGGTGCAGGTCCCGAACCAGCGCGTGATCGCGCCCTGGTCGTCGCGTACCGGCAAAGCGCGGCCGAGCACCCAGCGATAGGTGCCGTCCCGGTGCCGCAGCCGATATTCGATCGTGTAGGGCTCGCCGCTGGCGAGCGAATGGCGCCAGATCGTCCAGGCGCGGTCCTGGTCCTCGGGATGGAACACGTCGTTCCAGCCCTCGCCATCGGTCGTGCCGGGCGTCGTGCCGGTAAACTCATACCATCGCGCATTGTAATAATCATGGAAGCCGTCGGGCAGCGTCGACCAGACCATCTGCGGCATCGTGTCGGCCAGCGTCCGGAACCGCAGATCGCTCGCCTCGAGCGTGCGCCGCGCCCGCGCCTCGGCAAAGGCCTGTTCGCGCGCGGTCCGGCGATCGTCGAGCCGCCCCATCGCCGCCTTGGCCAGCAGCGTCAGCCCGTCGCGCTGGAACGGCGTAAGCCCCGCCCGCGACGTCGTCGCCAGCACGCACAGCGCGCCGAGCGGCACGCCTTCGCTCGAGACCAAAGGCGCCCCCGCATAGAATCGGACATGCGGGGCACCGGTGACGAGCGCATTGTCCACGAACCGCGGATCGGCCTGCGCGTCGGGCACTTCCATCACGTCGTGATGGTGCATCGCATGCGCACAGAAGGACTGGCTCCGCGGCGTCTGGTCGAGATCGGTGCCGCTGCGTGAGAGGAACCGCTGATATTCCTCCTCGACCAGGCTCAGCAGCGCGATCGGCGCATCGCACAACCGGGCTGCGAACGACACGATGTCGTCCAGCTCACCCTGCATGCGCGCGCCCGCGACATCGTAGGACGAGATGACGCGCGATCGCGCCGCCTCGTCGTACACGCTCGGCGCTACTGGAGTCGAAACGGGTGGCGTCACGATGCTTAGAACGGCACGTCGTCGTCGAGATCGTCCGAGAACCCGCCGGTCTGGCCAAAGCTGCCGCCGCGCGCGCCGCCACCGCTGCCGCCACCCGACGGCGCCGAGCGGCCACCACCGCCGCCGCCGTAACCGCCGCCGCCGCCCGACGAGCCGCCGCCAAAGTCATTGCCGCCGCCGGCCCAGTCGTCGCCGCCGCCGCGGCTACCACCGCCACCGCCTGCGCCGCCGCCCTGGCCGCCATTCGGGCCGTCGAGCATCGTCAGCACGCTGTTGAAGCCCTGCAGCACGATCTCGGTCGAATACTTGTCCTGGCCCTGCGCGTCCTGCCATTTGCGCGTCTGGAGCGCGCCCTCGATATAGACCTTCGAGCCCTTGCGCAGATATTTCTCCGCGACGTTGGCGAGGCCTTCGTTGAAGATGGCGACCGAATGCCATTCGGTCTTTTCCTTGCGCTCGCCCGACATCTTGTCCTTCCAGGACTCGGACGTCGCGATGCGCAGATTGACGACCTTGCCGCCGTTCTGGAACTGCTTGCTTTCGGGATCGCGGCCGAGATTGCCGACGATGATGACCTTGTTGACGCTGCCTGCCATGATGCCCCTCAGAGGCCGGCGAACACCGCCAGCCAATATGTGATTCCGGCCATGATGTAGGCGGCGGCGAACAAATAGCCAACCATGAACGCCGGCCATTTCCACCCGTTCGTCTCGCGACGCGTGACGGCGATCGTCGAGATGCACTGCGGCGCGAATACGAACCACATCAGGAAGGCGAGCGCGGTCGGCAGGGTCCAGCGGCCGCGCAGATTCTCGACCATCGCCTTGCCGCCCTGGTTGCTGTCGGGATCGTCGATCGCATAGACGGTGCCGATCGCCGCGACGGCGACCTCGCGCGCGGCCATCGCCGGAATCAGCGCGAGCACGATGTCGCGGTTGAAGCCGATCGGCGCGAACACCGGGGCAATGCCGTTGGCGATCCGTCCCGCCGCCGAATAATCGACCGGCGACACACGGCTGCCTTCAGGCGGCTTGGGGAAGCTCAGCATCACCCAGAGGATGACGGTCGAGACGAGGATGATGCCGCCCGCACGCTTCAGGAAGATCTGCGCGCGGCTCCACAGGCCGATGCCGACGTCGCGCCACTGCGGCCACTGATATTTCGGCATCTCCATCATGAAGCCCGACGACACGCCCTTGGTGACCGTCCGGCGCAGCACCAGCGCGGCGACGAACGCCCCGACGATGCCCATCACGTAGAGCCCGAGCATCACGAGCCCCTGAAGGCCGACGAACGGCAGCACCTGCGTGTTGGGAATGAACGCGCCGATGATCAGCGTGTAGACCGGCAGCCGCGCGGAGCAGGTCATCAGCGGTGCGATCAGGATCGTCGTCAGCCGGTCCTTCTCGTCGTCGATCGTCCGCGTCGCCATGATCCCGGGGATCGCGCAGGCGAAACTCGACAGCAGCGGGATGAACGCGCGCCCCGACAGCCCGACGCTCGCCATCACGCGGTCCATCAGGAACGCCGCGCGGACCATGTAGCCGCTCGCCTCGAGTACGAGGATGAAGAGGAACAGGATCAAGATCTGCGGCAGGAACACGATCACAGCGCCGACGCCCTTGATCACCCCGTCGACCAGCAGCGACCGGAGCAGCGAATCGGGAAGCTCCGACGTGATGAACGCCTGCAGCGCCGTGAAGCCGCCGTCGATCAGGTCCATGAACGGCTGCGCCCAGCTGAACACCGCCTGGAACATCAGGAACATGATCGCCAGCAGCAGCACCGGCCCGGCGATGGGATGCAGCGCGACCCCGTCGAGCATGTGCGTCCAGCGCCGTACCGGCGTCTCGGACAGCGTTGCGGCCGTCGCGATGTCGCGCGCGCGCCGTTGCAGCGTGACGATGTCGTCCTGCACGCTGCCATCCGACTTGCGCAGCCGGATCGGACCGTTGACGACGGTCTGCGTCAGGATCGCACGCAGCGCGTCGAGCCCGCGTTTGCGGACCGCGACGGTCGGGATCACCGGTACGCCGAGTTCGCGCGAAAGCACCGCCGCGTCGAGTTTCAACCCGTCGCGTTCGGCAAGGTCGACCATGTTGAGCGCCACCACGACGGGCAGGCCAAGCGCGATCAGCTGGAGCGTGAAGCGCAGGTGATTGTCGAGATTGGCGGCATCGACGACCACGACCAACGCGTCGGGCAGGCGTTCGCCGTCCTGCGTGCCGGTGACGACGTCGCGCGTGACGCGCTCGTCGGGGGAGGAGGGTTCGAGGCTGTACGCGCCGGGCAGGTCCACCAGTTCGACCGGGCGTCCGTCGTCGAGCGTCAGCCGTCCGGCCTTGCGCTCGACCGTCACGCCTGGATAATTGCCGACCTTCTGCCGCGCACCCGTCAGCGCATTGAACAGCGCGCTCTTGCCGGCATTGGGATTGCCGACCAGCGCGACCAGCGGTGCTGCGTTCATAATGTCAGGCTGATTATTCTGCGGCGGCTGGCGTGGGTGATACGCGAATCGCACCTGCGACCGCACGCCGCAATGCGACGGTCATCCGGCCGATCCGGCAGGCGATCGGACCCTGGCCCAGCGTCGCGCGGTGAAGAACCTCGACATCGACACCCTCGTCAAAGCCGAGTTCGCGCAACCGGCGTGCCTCCGGGCCTGCCAGTCTGGCCCAGTCGATCGCAGCGACGATGCCATGCTGCTTGCGGGGCAGCGTTTCGAGACTGACGGAACGATCGGGGCGAGTGTCCATGATGCGACTGATTATCAGTAACGGATCGCCAAGGGAAGCCCCGGCACGCGCGCTTGACGCAGATTGCGCGCATTCCGTCGCCGCGTGACGGCGCGCCGCGACCGGCTCACGCCACCGGATAGCGCAACCGCCCGACGAACCGCGACAGGCTGAAGCCATGCTCTGTCCGCTTGAGAAAGCCCGACTTTGCGGTTTCGAACCGCATGATGCCGTCGATCCGCCGGCTGAGAAACGTCCGCGTCTCGGCAAACCCCTCGCTGTCGTCGTCGAGGAAGACGGTGACGGTCGCGGCATAGACGCCGAGCAGGATCGTCCGCTTGGTATAATGATTGTAATCGGTCGCGACGTCGCCCGCGGCGCGCCAGATCGTGTCGACCGTCCGCCAGCCGAGCCGCCCCGCCTTGGTCAGATTCTGCGGCAAGGCGAGGATCGCCAGCGCGCGGCGCAGCGATTCGCGGTCGGCGGCGGTCGCCTGCAGCCGGGCCTCGACCAGCGCGGCGATTCGGGCGCGGATCTTCATCGCCGACAACCGTTCGGGCGGCACGCTTTCGAGCATCGCGACGTCGATATCGGCGAACCACGCGTCGATCATGTCGACCGGCCCCTCTTCGAAGGCGAGCGCGGCGACGTCGCGGTCGATCTCCGCCGCGTCCGCCGCCATGTCGCGCGCCGCGTCGCTCCACCCGTCAAACGCCGCATTGGCGGCGATGCCGGGGGCGAGCAGCGAACGGATTTCGTCGAGCGTGAGGTCTTGGGTCATACCGTCTCCTGCCGTCCAAGATCAGGCGTGTCGAGCGCCTCTTCAATAGGGGGGCGATCGGCCGGCGTCCGGCGGACCAGGACCAGCGCGATCGCGACCATGACGACGCCGACCAGATCGGGCAGGCCGAGCCGCTCGCCATAGACCAGCCAGCCGACCGTCCCTGCGACGACCGGCTGGATCAGCAGCGCGATGCCGATCACCAGCGGCGAAAACCGCCCGAGCGCATAGATCATCAATCCCTGGCCCAGCACCTGGCTGCACAGCGCGAGGCCGATCAGCGGCCCCCAGTGCGCCGGCACGATCCGCTCGCCCATCGCAAGGGCGAACACCAGCAACGGCACGATGCCCGCCAATGTCGACAGCACCAGCGCGGACACGGGGGCAAGCGTCGTCCGCGCGCGCGCCATCAGGATGAAATACACCGTGTAGAGCAGCCCCGCGAGGATGCAGAGCAGATCGCCCGCCAGGTTCTTCGCATCGAGTTGATAGGAGCGTCCGAGCAGCAGCGCCGCGCCTGCCGCGGCGAGCATCAGCGCCCAGCCCTGCGTGCGCGTCGGCCAGGTCCGCGCGACGAGGAACCCGTAGATCGGGAACATCAGCGTCGCCGCATTGCCGAACAGCGTCGCATTGGCGAGCGTGGTGCGCAGGATGCCGAGATGCCAGCTGCCGAGATCGGCGGCAAAGCACACGCCGCCCGCGATCAGCCCGATCCAGACGCCGCGCCCGAGCCGCGTCGGTCGCGCGCCCTGTTGCGCGGCCAGCAGGACGAGAAACGGCACCGCCAGCGTCAGCCGCCAGAAACCCGCCGCGACCGGTCCGACCTCGGTCGCGCGGACGAACCACGGCCCGAATGCGAGCGCGACATTGGCGATCAGCAGCGCGCCGAACGCGAGCGTACCGGGGGCGCCGGTCGTCGTCGCCGTCGGCGTTTCGGGCACGCTAGATATTCTTTGCGGGGCGGGGCGATGCATGCCGCGCTGTAGCGTCCTATCTTGCCCCCGTCAGGCATTAAGGAGCCCCCATGCCAAGCCTTTTCGATCCCATCACGCTCGGCGCCGTCGAAGCGCCCAACCGCATCCTCATGGCGCCGCTCACCCGCGGGCGTTCGGACAAGGACGCCGTCCCGTCCGACCTCATGATCGACTATTACACGCAGCGCGCCAGCGCCGGCCTGATCATCTCGGAAGCCACCGGCATCAGCCGCGAAGGCCTGGGCTGGCCATTCGCGCCGGGTCTGTGGACCGATGCCCAGGTTGCCGCGTGGAAGCCCGTCACCGCAGCGGTGCACGCCGCCGGTGGCCGCATCATCGCACAGCTCTGGCATATGGGCCGCCAGGTTCATTCGTCGGTGATCGGCGGCCAGCCCGTCTCGTCGTCCGCGACCGCGACCGAAGGCCAGGCGCACACGTTCGAGGGCAAGAAGGATTTCGAGGTCGCGCGTCCGCTCGAGCTGAACGAGATTCCGCGCCTGCTGAACGACTATGAGCTCGCGACGAAGAACGCGCTCGAGGCCGGGTTCGACGGCGTCCAGATCCACGCCGCGAACGGCTATCTGATCGACCAGTTCCTGCGCGACAACGCGAACAGCCGCACCGATGACTATGGTGGCAGCATCGAGAACCGCATTCGCCTGCTTCGTGAAGTCACCGAGCGGGTGATCTCGGTCGCCGGCGCCGATCGCACCAGTGTCCGCCTCTCGCCCAATGGCGATTCGCAGGGCGTCGACGACAGCAATCCCGAGCCGCTGTTTACCGCCGCCGCTAAGGCGCTGTCCGATCTCGGCATCGCCTTCCTCGAGCTGCGCGAGCCGGGTCCCGATGGCACCTTCGGCAAGACCGACGTGCCGAAGCTCAGCCCGGCGATCCGCAAGGTCTTCAAGGGCGTGCTGGTCGTGAACTCGGATTACGACACGCTCGAAAAGGCGCAGGCCGAGCTCGACAAGGGCGATGCCGATGCGATCAGCTTCGGGCGGACGTTCATCGCGAACCCCGACCTGCCCGAGCGCCTGCGCACCGGCGCACCGCTGGCGCAGGATAACCCGAAGACCTGGTACAGCCAGGGCCCAGAGGGCTATATCGACTATCCGGCGCTGGAAACCGTGCCCGCCTAAGCCGACCGCCTGATTGTCACCGGTGACGCCATCGCATAGCAGCGCGGCTGCCGCGTCGCGCGCGGCGCACCGGTGACGACAGGACACGACATGACCGACGGCTGGGGCCCGCCAAAATCGCCCCCGAAATCCAGCCCCGCATCGGCCTGGCCGCTGAACGACCGCGGCCCCGGCCCGTTGCTGCCCGGCACCGCGGATCGCGCCGCCCGCCGTGCCGAAGAGCGCGCCCGCGAGCGGGAACAGCGCGCCCAGGACCGCCTCGCCGCGACCGACCAGCGCGCCGAAGCGCGCGCCGCGCAACGCGATGCGCTCTCGCAGGACCGTGAACGTGCGCGCGAAGCCCGTCGGGTCGAGGAAGCGCAGCGGATCCGCGCGCGCCTCGACGCGCCGCCCGCCAATGACGAGGAAGCGCTCAAGATCGCCAAGCGCCGCCGCTCGGGCGCGCGCGCGCGCAGCGGCGAGGAGACAAAGACCGAACGCGACACCCGCGGCTTTACGACGATCGTCGACCCCGCCCGCATCCGCACGCTCGCCGCACGCGGCGCGTCGATCGCCGCGCTGGCCGCCGCGTTCGGAATTACTGCCGAAGAGGTCGAGGCCGCCCTGCGCGACACTCCCGGGGACTGACCAGGGCGATCGTGAGTCGATGAGGGCGGACGTCCGAACGCCCACGCATCCTACGCGACGAATCGGTCCTTCAGCGCCAGCATCGCCAGCGCTGCTTTCGCCGCGCCGCCGCCCTTGTCGCCCTCGGTCGGGCGGGCGCGGGTGAGCGCCTGCGCCTCGTTCTCGGTGGTCAGGATGCCGTTGCCGATCGGCAGGCCGTCCATCGTCAGCGCCATGATCCCGCGCGCGCTCTCGCCAGCGACGATCTCAAAATGATAGGTTTCGCCGCGGATCACGACGCCCAGCGCGACATAGCCGTCATAGGTCTCGCTCTCGGCCGCCAGCGCGATCGCGCCGGGCACCTCGAGCGCGCCGGGGACGGTGATCGTCTCGTGGCTGTGGCCCGCGGCCTCGATCGCCGCGCGCGCGCCCTCGATCAGCAGGTCGTTCAGATGGTCGTAGAACCGCGCTTCGACGATCAGGATATGCGCCATCAGTTGGGAGCCTTTTCGGTGTCGAGGGGAGCGATCGGGCGTTCGCCGACGATCGACAGGCCATAGCCGTCGAGCCCGACCAGCGTGTGGTGCGTGTTGGTGATCAGCACCATGTCATGGACGCCGAGCTCGGTCAGGATCATCGCGCCGACGCCGTAGTCGCGCAGCTCTTCCATGTCCGGGGTGATCTCCGCGCCCGCCTTCTTCAAAACGGCGGAGGTGAACGCGTTGCCGCGCGGCCGGTTGATGACGACGATCACGCCCGCGCCCTCGTCGGCGATCATCTGCATCGACCGCGCGAGGATCCGGCCGCGATCGCCCGATTCGCCGAAGATGTCAGCGAAGGGCGACAGCGCATGCATGCGGACGAGGGTCGGCTTTGCGGGGTCGATCCGGCCCTTGACCAGCGCGACCTGCTCGGTGCCCGTCGCCTTGTTCCAGAAGGTCAGCGCGGTCCAGTCGCCGCCCCATTCGGACGTGAACCTGGCCTCGGCGCGCTTCTCGACCAGATGGTCGTAGCGGCGGCGATACGCGATCAGGTCGCGGATCGTGCCGATCTTGATATTGTGGAACTGCGCGAAGGTGACGAGGTCGTCCATCCGCGCCATCGTCCCGTCCTCGTTCATGATCTCGCAGATCACGCCCGAGGGGTTGAGCCCGGCCAGCCGCGCGACGTCGACCGCCGCCTCGGTATGCCCGGCGCGGATCAGCACGCCGCCGTCGCGCGCGACCAGCGGGAAGACATGGCCGGGGGTGACGATGTCCGCCTTCTGCTTGGTCGCATCGATGGCCACCGCGATCGTCCGCGCGCGATCCGCCGCCGAGATGCCCGTCGTCACGCCTTCGAGCGCCTCGATCGACACGGTGAACGCGGTCTCGTGCCTTGTGCCGTTGTTGCGGCTCATCAGCTCGAGTCCGAGCTCTTCGGTCCGCGTCTTGGTCAGCGCGAGACAGATCAGCCCGCGACCGAACTTCGCCATGAAGTTGATCTTCTCGGGCGTCGCCATCTGCGCGGGGATGACCAGGTCGCCCTCATTCTCGCGGTCCTCGTCATCGACCAGGATGAACATCCGGCCGTTGCGTGCCTCGTCGATGATCTCTTCGGGGCTCGACAGATATCCATGCTTCAGGCGCCCGAGTTCGGCGCTGCGTTCAGCCGGCATTGACACGGTAATGCTCCATCCGTTGGAGATAGCGGGCAAGGACGTCGATCTCGATATTGACCGTCCGGTCCGTTTCGATCGTCCCGAGCGTGGTCACGCCCCAGGTATGCGGAATGATGTTCAGCCCGAACTCGACCGCCTTTTGCCCATCAGGGCCGTCGACGTCGCGGACGGTGTTGACGGTCAGCGACACGCCGTCGACCGTGACCGATCCCTTGGCAGCGATGAACGGCGCGATGTCGGTGCCGGCGCGGACGGTGACGCGGTGCGATCCGCCTTCCTCGACCACCGACACGATCGTGCCGAGCCCGTCGACATGGCCGGTGACGATATGCCCGCCCAGCTCCTCGCCGAGCTTCATCGCGCGTTCGAGATTGAGCGGGCGGCCTTGCGTCCACTGGTCGCGCGCGGTGCGGCTGATCGTCTCGCCCGAGACATCGACCGCGAACCAGTGCGGTCCGTCGCCGCCCGCGGACTTGTCGACCACGGTCAGGCAGACGCCCGAACACGCGATGGACGCGCCCAGGTCGATCGTGGCGGGATCATAAGCGGTCGCGATGACCACGCGCGTGTCGCCCTGTTGCGCCACGCTGGTGATTGTGCCGATGTCGGTGACGATTCCGGTAAACATTATCCCTCGTTTCGCTCGCGCTCGTAGACCTCGACTCGGTCGATGCCAAGTTGCCGTGAATCGACGATCGACCAGCGCCCATGCGCGCTGGAAAGATCGCCGAGACCAATATCGCCAATGGAATGCCGGCCGTTCCCGATCAGGATCGGCGCGCGGTACAGCAGCAGCCGGTCAACCAGATCCGCGGCAAGGAACGCCGACGCTACGGCCGCGCCGCCCTCGACCAGCAGATGGTCGCCGGGCAGGGCCGCAATATCCTGCGGATCGGCGATGACGTGCCATCCCGCGTCCGCATCGGGCGCTGTCCGCGACAGCAGCACGCGGCGCGGCGCCCGCGACTCCAGTCCCGCAAGCCGCACGTCGAGTCGCGGCGCATCCGCCTCGAACGTCCCGCGCCCGACCAGGATCGCCTCGTGCCGGCTGCGTTCGAGATGCGCATGCGCGCGCGCCTGTGGCCCGGTGATCCAGCGGCTCGACCCGTCCGCCATCGCGATACAGCCGTCGAGCGAGGTCGCGAGCTTCAGCGTGACATGCGGCCGGCCGCGGGCGAGTCGCGTGAGGAACCCCGCCATCGACCGTCGCGCCTCGGCGGCGCGCACGCCCGTCTCGACGCGGATCCCGGCGTCGCGCAACCGCGCGAACCCGCGCCCCGCCGTCCGGGGATCCGGATCCTCCAGCGCCGCGACGACCCGCGCCACGCCCGCCGCGATCAGCAGGTCGCCGCACGCCGGCCCGCGCGGTGATTCATGCGCGCAGGGTTCGAGCGTCACATAGGCCGTGGCTCCCCGCGCCTTCACGCCCGCCTGCGCCAGTGCCATCGCCTCGGCATGCGGCCGACCGCCTGCTTGCGTCCAGCCGCGCCCGACGACGCGCCCGTCCGAGACGATCACGCAGCCGACACAAGGGTTGGGTGCCGTACGCCCGCGTCCCCGTGCCGCCAGCGCCAGTGCCGCGCCAATACCGCGGCCGGGCTGGTCGATGCTCAGATCCCCAGCGCCTTCAGCTTGTCGTCCATCCGCTTGAACGACGCGCGGGTTTCCTCCTCGCGCTTCTTCTGCTCAGCCAGGCGCGCGGCCTTGATCGGCGCGTCGATCTTCTGCTGCGCGACGATCTGCGCATCGGTGCGATCCGCGGGCCATTGCTCGACATAGACGATGTTCGGCCGATATTCGCGCTCGGCATAGCTGTCCTTCGAGAAGGCGTAGATCAGGAAGCCCGTGACGAGCATCGCCAACGCGAGAAAGCCAAGCTCATACGGCTGCCGGCCCCGGAGGAACAGGCGGAGGTCGCGATAGGCGCGGACCGGCGAGAAACGACTGAAAGAGCCCATCGCGCAAAGATAGGCATGCAGGCCCCCCAAGGCCAGTACCTTGGGCGACGACCCGGGGGGCCGACCTGCAGGCCCATCCTTGCGACGGGTCGCCGCCCGCGGTTCAGTTTTCCAGCACGAACGACAGGTTCATCGTCTTCCACGCCTCGACCGCGACCCCGTCGCGCGTCGCCGGCCTGAACCGCCACTTCGTCAGCGCACGGTCCAGCGTCGCGCGGTAAAAGGCGTCGCTGGTGGCGGTGACCCGCTCGACCTGTTTCACGCGCCCGTCCGCGCCGATCAGCACGCGCAGGACGACTCGCCCCTCGCGCCCGGCCCGGCGTTCCTCGGACGGATAACCCGGCTGGAAATCCGCGGCATAGCGCGGGTCGATGCCCGGCTGGACGAACAGGGGCGACGGCTTGGGCGGATCGACCGCCACGCTGCCTGTGCCCGTGCCGACGACGTCGATTGGCGGGGTGAAGGGCAGGGGGTCGGGCACGACCTCGAACCCTTCGGTGGCCGGCGTCGGCACCTGCCGGACCGGTGCATCGGGTCGCGGCGCTGGGCGCGGCTGTTGGCGGACCAGCGGATCGGCGGGCGGCACCGGCGTGGGCGGCGGCGGGGTGTGCGGGATATATATTGTGAGCGGCGGGTCGGGCGGCGCGAACGGCACCAGTTCCGGCGCCGCAAAAAACAACGCCCCGATCACCACGCCGTTGATCGCCAGCGCGACGCCCAGGCTTCCGGGGTTCAATCCGCCCGTCCGGCTCATTCTGTCCGCGTACATCCGTCCGTCTCCTTCGCATCTCCTCGAGGATGGCGGCGCGATCGATACCGCCAAATGAAATGGTACATCATTACATGCATCGCGCAAGCGCGATCGGAACCTTTTTGCACGCCGTCGGATGAGGGGCGGTCAGCGGGGTTTCAGCCCGCTCGTTCAAGCCTCAGCCGGCGCGTGCCGCCGCGAGGCGCGCCAGTGCCCGCTCGCGCCCGATCAGCGGCAGCAGCGCGGCCATGTCGGGGCCGTGATCGCGCCCGGTCAGCGCACGGCGCAGCGGCAGGAACAGTGCCTTGCCCTTGCGCCCCGTCTCCGCCTTCAACCGGCTCGTCAGCGCGTGCCAGGGGTCGCCCGCCCAGTCGATTGCCGTAGCGGCCGCCAGCGCCTGGTCGAGATATGCCGCATCCTCGTCCCCGCCGAGGGGTTCGACCGCGACCGGCCCCTCGATCACCTGCCACCAGTCGGCGGCATCGGCGAGCGTCACCAGGTTCGGACGCACCGCCTCCCATGCGGCCTCGCCCATGCCCTCGGGCAGGCGGTCGGCGACGTCGGCAAAGGGCAGCGCATGCAGGATCCGCGCATTTACCTGCGCCAGCTCCCCCTCGTCGAACCGCGCCGGCGCGCGGCCGAACCGGGCGAAATCGAACGTCGCGATCAGCGGCGCGGCGTCGGCGATCGGCTCGACCGGATCGCTCGTCCCGATCCGCGCGAGCAGCGCGCGCACCGCCTGCGGCTCGATCCCGACGTCCCGGAAATGATTCGCGCCGAGCGAGCCCAGCCGCTTGGACAATTTCCCTTCCGCGCCGGTCAGCAGCGCCTCGTGCGCAAACTGCGGTGCGGGCGCGCCGAGTGCTGCGAACATCTGCAGCTGAAGCGCGGTGTTCGACACATGATCCTCGCCGCGCACGACATGAGTCACGCCCATATCGGCATCGTCGATCGCCGACGGCAGCATGTACAGCCACGATCCGTCCGCGCGCCGGATCACCGGGTCGCTCATCGTCCGCGCCTCGAAATGCTGTTCGCCGCGGATCAGGTCGGTCCAGGCGATCGGCGTGTCGTGATCGAGCTTGAATCGCCAGTGCGGCGCCACCCCGTCGCGCTCGAACGCCGCACGCTGCGCCTCGGTGAGCGCCAGTGCCGCGCGATCATAGATCGGCGGCAACCCGCGTCCCGCCTGGATCTTGCGCTTCAGGTCGAGCTCCTGCGCACTCTCATACGCCGGATAGATATGTCCGCTCTCGACCAGCGCCGCGAACCGCGTTTCGTACAGCGCGAACCGCGCCGACTGGCGTTCCTCGCCATCGGGCGTCATGCCCAGCCAGTCGAGATCGCCGCGGATCGCCTCGACGAACCGTTCCTCGCTGCGCGCCGCATCGGTGTCGTCGATCCGCAGCAGGAAGCGTCCGCCCTGCGCACGCGCGAACATCCAGTTGTGGAGCGCCGTGCGGATGTTGCCGACGTGCAGCCGGCCGGTGGGCGAGGGGGCGAAACGGGTTATGACGGTCATGCCCTGCGCTGTACGAAGCGGCGCGCCCCCCGGCAAACCCCTTCGGCCCTTTCCCCATTGGAACACCGGGACTAAGGGGCGTGCGACTGGGCGTGGAGCGATTTTGATGAAACTGATGACCGGCAATTCCAACCTGCCTCTGGCGCAGGAGATCGCCGCCTATCTCGAAATCCCGCTGACGGATGTCAGCGTCCGCCGCTTCGCCGACGAGGAAGTGTTCGTCGAGATCAACGAGAATGTCCGCGGCGAGGACGTGTTCGTGATCCAGTCGACTGGCTTTCCGGCGAACGACAACCTCATGGAATTGCTCATCATGATCGACGCGCTGAAGCGCGCGTCGGCACGTCGCATCACCGCGGTCATCCCCTATATGGGTTATGCCCGCCAGGACCGGAAACCCGGCCCGCGCACGCCGATCTCGGCCAAGCTCGTCGCCAACCTCATCACCGTCGCGGGCGCCAACCGCGTCCTCTCGGTCGATCTCCATGCCGGGCAGATCCAGGGCTTCTTCGATATCCCGACCGACAATCTCTATGCGGCGCCGGTCATGTCCGCGGATATCCTTGCGCGGTTCAAGGGCAAGAACCTGATGGTCGTCTCCCCCGACGTCGGCGGCGTCGTGCGCGCGCGCGTGCTCGCCAAGCGACTCAACAACGCGCCGCTCGCGATCGTCGACAAGCGTCGCGAGCGCGCCGGCGAATCGGAGGTGATGAACATCATCGGCGAGGTCGAGGGCCGCTTCTGCATCCTGGTCGACGACATCGTCGATTCGGCGGGCACGCTGTGCAATGCGGCGGCCGCGCTGATGGAGGCAGGCGCCGAGGGCGTCGTCGCCTATGTCACGCACGGCGTGCTGTCGGGCGGCGCGGTCGCGCGGGTCGAGGGCTCAGAGCTGCGCGAGCTCGTCATCACCGATTCAATCGGCAATCATGACGTGATCAAGGGCGCGCATGGCAAGATCCGCCACCTGCAGATCGCTCCGCTGCTCGGCGAGGCGATCAAGCGGATCGCGGATGAAACCAGCGTCTCGAGTCTGTTCGACTGAGGCGCGCCGCTGTCGGATCGTGGTGCGGTCGCCGGGTTACCGCTGCGACAGCGCCACGATGTGATCGAACACCGCGGGGTGCAGCGGCTTGGCGAAGGCGCAGCCATATTTGAACTTGTCGCGCCACGCGACCACCGCCTCGAGCGCGGCGAGGCCGGGCAATGTCAGCCACACGACCGTCCCCGGCCAGAGCGTGAAGCTGGTCTCGGCCCGGAACCCCGACAGTGAGAGGTCGGTCACTTCGATCTCGAACCGCGTCTGGCCGCGGTCGCGCAGGTGCGCACGCATCCTGACGGATTTGCGCAACGCCCGGCGCAACTCTCCACCGGGCTCTTCACCGGTCCGAGTCTCAGGCGAGTCGTAGGCGGGGTCTGTCATGGTTCAACTCTGGCACGAAAAGGGTTACTTTTCCGCAAATGTTTGTGATCCGGCACGCGTTTCGATCCGCTGCTGCGCGCATCCACAAAATGGCCAAAAATCAGCGATCCCGTCGCTCTATTGCGAACGAGACGCAAGTGCAAATGCCTTAAGGGTGGATTTGCGGCGCGCCCTGTGCTTTACGCGCTGGCAATTCCCGAGTTTCCCAAAAATTGCGTGGAGCCTTCCCGATGAACATCCATGAATACCAGGCCAAGGAACTGCTGGCCAAGTTTGGCGTCCCCGTCCCCGCCGGTTTCGCGGCGCTGACCGTCGAGGAGGCCGTCGAGGCCTCGAAGAAGCTCCCCGGACCGCTCTACGTCGTCAAGGCGCAGATCCATGCCGGCGGCCGCGGCAAGGGCAAGTTCGTCGAGCTCGGCCCCGACGCCAAGGGCGGCGTCCGCCTCGCCAAGACCGAGGACGAGGTTCGCGCGGCCGCGACCGACATGCTCGGCAACACGCTCGTCACCATCCAGACGGGTGACGCGGGCAAGCAGGTCAACCGCCTGTACGTCACCGACGGCGTCGACATCGACAAGGAATTCTACCTCGCGCTGACGCTCAACCGCACCACCGGCCGGGTGATGATGGTGGCCTCGACCGAAGGCGGCATGGACATCGAAGCGGTCGCGCACGACACGCCCGAGAAGATCCAGTCGATCGACATCGACCAGGCAACCGGCTTCATGCCGCATCACGGCCGCGCCGTTGCCGCCGCGCTCGAGCTGACCGGCGATCTCGCCAAGCAGGCCGCGAACACCGCGTCGAAGCTGTATGACGCGTTCATGGGCACCGATGCCGAGCAGATCGAGATCAACCCGCTCGCGGTCACCAACGACGGCAAGCTGATGGTGCTTGACGCGAAGGTCGCGTTCGACGGCAACGCGCTGTTCCGCCACAAGGACCTGCTCCAGCTGCGCGACGAGACCGAGGAAGATCCCGCCGAGCTCGAGGCGTCGAAGTACGACCTCGCTTATATCAAGCTCGACGGCGACATCGGCTGCATGGTCAACGGCGCAGGCCTCGCCATGGCGACGATGGACATCATCAAGCTCAACGGCATGTTCCCGGCCAACTTCCTCGACGTCGGCGGCGGCGCCAACAAGGAGAAGGTGACGGCCGCGTTCAAGATCATCCTCGCGGATCCGAACGTGAAGGGCATTCTCGTCAACATCTTCGGCGGCATCATGAAGTGCGACATCATCGCCGACGGCATCGTCGCGGCGGCGAAGGAAGTGAATCTGTCGGTCCCGCTCGTCGTCCGCCTCGAGGGCACGAATGTCGAGAAGGGCAAGGAGATCCTCGCGAACTCCGGCCTGGCGATCGTCCCCGCGAATGACCTTGGCGACGCCGCCAAGAAGATCGTCGCAGAGGTGCAGAAGGTCGCGGCGTAACCGCTGTCGGCCTCGCATACTGACTTCGCGAAAAACGGGGCTCGGACGGAAACGTCCGGGCCCTTTTTCGTTGGTATCGCAGCCGGTCCGACGGGGCGGTCGTCGTGACGCTACGGTATCCGATGTTTCCGTACCGCACTTGCGAAAACGACGCGAAACCGCCATCTGTCGCACCAACGCGGCCGGTAACCGGCGGGCGAAACGAACATATTCACCTTGGAAGGAATCCTGATGAAGGTGCTGGTGCCGGTCAAGCGTGTGCTTGACTACAACGTGAAGCCTCGCGTGAAGGCGGACGGAACGGGCGTCGATCTGGCGAACGTCAAGATGAGCATGAACCCGTTCGACGAGATCGCGGTCGAGGAAGCGATCCGCCTGAAGGACAAGGGCGTGACCGAGATCGTCGTCGTCTCGATCGGCGAGCAGAAATCGCAGGAAACGCTGCGCACCGCGCTCGCCATGGGTGCCGACCGCGCGATCCTCGTCCTCAGCGAGACCAAGGTCGAGCCATTGGGCGTCGCCAAGATCCTTGCCAAGATCGTCGAGGAAGAACAGCCCGACCTCGTCATCCTCGGCAAGCAGGCGATCGACGACGACAACAACCAGACCGGGCAGATGCTCGCCGGCCTCCTTAACTGGGGCCAGGGCACGTTCGCGTCGAAGGTCGAGATCGCTGACGGCTCGGTCCATGTGACGCGCGAAGTCGATGGCGGCGCGGAGACCGACACGCTCAAGCTGCCCGCGATCATCACCACCGATCTTCGCCTCAACGAGCCGCGCTATGCGTCGCTGCCGAACATCATGAAGGCCAAGTCGAAGCCGATGGCGACCAAGGCGCCGGCCGACTTCGGTGTCGACGTGACGCCGCGGCTGACCACGCTGAAGGTCGTCGAGCCCACCAAGCGCTCGGCCGGGATCAAGGTCGCTGACGTCGACGAGCTCGTCGGCAAACTCAAGACAATGGGAGTCGCAAAGTGAAGACGCTCGTTTGGGTCGAACATGACGGTCAGGTCGTCAAGGACGCCACGCTTTCCGCGGTCACTGCCGCGAGCAAGCTCGGAGAAGTCCATCTGCTGGTCGCAGGGCAGGGGGTCGACGCCGTCGCCGCCGCCGCTGCGAAGATCGCCGGCGTCGGCAAGGTGCACGTCGCCGATGACGCGGCGTTCGCGCACGCGCTCGCCGAAAACGTCGCGCCACTGATCGTCGAGCTAATGGGGCATCACGACGCGTTCGTCGCGCCGTCGACCACGCACGGCAAGAATATCGCGCCGCGCGTCGCCGCGCTGCTCGATGTCATGCAGATCAGCGACATCCTCTCGGTCGAGAGCGACGACACGTTCACGCGCCCGATCTATGCGGGCAACGCGATCGCCACCGTCCAGTCGTCGGACGCGAAGAAGGTCATCACCGTCCGTGGCACCGCGTTCGAAAAGGCCGCCACCGAAGGCGGCTCGGGCGAGATCGAGGCGGTCGCCTCGACCGGCGACAAGGGTCTGTCGACCTTTGCCGGCGCGGAGATCGCCAAGAACGAGCGTCCCGAACTGACCAGCGCGAAGGTCATCGTTTCGGGCGGCCGTGCGCTGGCCTCGAGCGACCAGTTCCACGCGCTGATCGATCCGCTCGCGGACAAGCTGGGCGCGGGCGTCGGTGCAAGCCGCGCCGCGGTCGATGCGGGCTATGCCCCGAACGACTATCAGGTCGGCCAGACGGGCAAGATCGTCGCCCCCGAAGTCTATGTCGCAGTCGGCATCTCGGGCGCGATCCAGCACCTCGCGGGCATGAAGGATTCGAAGACGATCATCGCGATCAACAAGGACGAGGACGCGCCGATCTTCCAGGTCGCGGACATCGGCCTGGTCGGCGACCTGTTCAAGATCGTCCCCGAACTGACCGAAAAGCTCTAACCCGCAAAGCCTCCCCCGGCAGGGGGAGGTGGCAGGCATAGCCTGACGGAGGGGGAGGATAGACGGACCCATATTGCCCGTCCTCCTCCCCACCCACCAACCCCCCGGACAGCGCCGCGGCCCGAACGCTTGCCGCCCCGCGCCATCCTCCCCAGATATCAGTCATGTACGGCGTCCAACCCCATCCGCGCGACCGGCTCCTGTCCGCCGCCGGCGCCGCTGCCCTGTGTGCAGCACTGGGCTATGCGCTGATCCTTGGCCTCGGCGTCAGCCTCCCGTCGGCGATCCCCGACGCGCTCAAGACCTTCGCGGTCGGGCCGCCGCCCCCGCCGCCGCGGCTGGAAAAAGTCGTGCCCCGCCCGGCGAAGAGCCACCGGCCCGAAGGTGCCGCATCACCCGCCAATCTCCGGTCGAAGGCGACCGAGCTCGTCGCCCCGATCCCGATCGTCCCGCCCGTCATCCCGCCGCCGATCGTCGCTGCGCTCAAGCCCGGCGTCGGCAGTGCGGCGACGACCGGCGCCGCGCCGGTCCCGGGGCCCGGCACTGGCGCGGGCGGTGAGGGCGACGGTACCGGCAGCGGCCGCTATGGCGACGGCGACGGCGATGGCGGTGACGAGAGCCCGCCGCGGCTGTTGAAGGGGCGGTTCAGGAATAGGGACTTCCCCAATGCGGAGGCGATCATCGGCGCGGGCGGCGTGGTCGGTGTCCGCTACACCGTCGAGACAACCGGCCGCGTCACCGGGTGCAGCATCACGCGTTCGAGCGGCAATGCGGTGCTCGACGCGACCACCTGCCGGCTGATCGAGCTGCGCTTTCGCTATCGCCCCTGGCTTGACGCCGCGGGGCGCCCGGTCCGCTCGACCGTCGTCCACAACCAGGAATGGGTCAACGAACTCGGCCCCCCCGAGGACGACGACTGATCCTCTTGCCGCTGTGCGATGCGGCGGGCACGATGGTGCGGCATGATCACCGCCCTGCTCCTGATCGCCGCACAGGCAAGCGCGGCGCCCGTCGCCCCCGACCCCCGCATAGCCGCGCGTGTCGACCGGGTGCTCGGAAAGACCCCGGTGATCGACGGCCATAACGACCTTGCCTGGGAAATTCGCGACATGCACGGCGCGAAGGTCGAATCGCTCGATCTCGCCGCGGACACACGCCCGCTCCAGACGGACATTCCCCGCCTGCGCAAGGGCCGCGTCGGTGCGCAATTCTGGTCGGTGTGGATCCCCGCAGATATGACCGGCCCGCGCGCGGTCGAGATGACACTCGAACAGATCGATATCGTCCGCCGATTCGTCGCCGCCAACCCTGCCGCGCTCGAACGCGCGACCAGCGCTGCCGATATCCGTCGGATCGAGAAGGCGGGGCGGATCGCGTCGCTTATCGGCGTCGAGGGCGGGCACCAGATCGACGGGCGCCTCTCCGTGCTGCGCCAATACCGCGCGCTCGGCGTCGGTTACATGACGCTGACGCACGGCAAGAGCCTGAACTGGGCGGACAGTTCGACCGATGCGCCGCGCGCGAACGGGCTCACCGATTTCGGCCGCGCGGTGGTCGCCGAGATGAACCGGATCGGGATGATCGTCGATGTCAGCCACGTCTCCGACGCGACGATGCGCGCGGTCCTCGCCGTCGCCAGGGCACCGGTGATGGCCTCGCATTCCAGCGCCCGCGCGCTGACCGACGCACCACGCGACATTCCCGACGACCTGCTCGCCGCAATCGGCGCGAACGGCGGGATCGTCATGGTCAATTTCTATCCCGCCTTCGTCTCGACCGCGTGGCGGGCTTGGGATGCCGACCGGACCGCCTTCGCCAAGACTGCAGGCGTGCCCGCCAACGTCTATGGCGCGCGTTCGCCTGCGCCGCTCGTCGCCTGGGACCGGGACCATCCCGAACCGCGTGTCACTGCCGCGACCGTTGCGGATCATGTCGAGCATATCGCGCGGGTGGCTGGCCGCGATCATGTTGGCCTCGGTGGCGATTATGACGGCATCAACGGCACCGGGCCGCAGGGGATGACAGGAGTCGACGGCTATCCGCTGCTGTTCGCCGAACTCGCACGGCGTGGCTGGAGCGATGCCGACATGGTCAAGCTCGCCGGCGGCAACATGCTGCGCGTCATGGATGCCACCGACGCGGTTGCGCGGTCGCTGTCCGCACTGCCGCCGGGCGACGCGATCGATATCGCGTCGCGCTGAGACTCAGGGCACCGGCATCCGCGGTGCTGCCACCGGCTCCACCCGCAATGGTGGCACCGCGCGCAGCCTCAGCCCGATTGCCAGCGCAGCACCGCCGACGACCAGGCAAAAGCCCGTCACGCCGGGCCAGCCGGCATGCGTCCAGGCAAAGCCGCCCGCCGAGCCCAGCACGCTCGACCCCATATAATAGAAGAACAGGTAGAACGCCGCCGCCTGCCCGCGCGCGCCACCGCCCGCGACGCTCTGTGCCCGCCGCCCGACCCACGCGCTCGCGATCGAATGCGCGCCGAAGAAGCCGATCGTTACCACCGCGATGCCGGCGATCACCAGCGCCAGCGGCTGCATCGCGGTCAGCGCGACGCCCGCGATCAGCACGACCACCGGCACCCAGAAGATCGTCCGCCGCCCCAGTCGCCCGGCGAGCGTCCCGAACCGCGCCGAACTGATCGACCCCAGCACATAAAGCAGGAACACCGCGCCGACCGCCGACTGGCTGAGCCCGTAAGGCGGCCCCATCAGCCGGAATCCCGCATAATTATAGACGGTGACGAACACCCCCATCAGCAGGAACGCCTCGAGATACAGCAATGGCATCGCCCGGTCCGCGAACAGCGCGCGCGCATCGCGGACCAAGGCCGCCGGTTCGCCCGCGCTGGGATGGAAGTTGCGTGACGGCGGGGCGAGCCGGCGAAACCCCTCGGCCATCGCAAGGCCGGCGATGCCGACCGCGGCGATCGCGAATCGCCACCCGCCGAAATCCGCGACCAGGCTCGCGACCAGCCGTCCGCCCATCCCGCCGATCGCGCTGCCCGCGATATACAGCCCCATCGCACCGCCCACCGACGCCGAATCGACCTCCTCGGCGACATAGGCCATCGCCACCGCCGGCACCCCCGCGAGCGCGAGCCCGGTCAGGAAGCGCAACACGAGCAATCCGCTCCACCCCGGCACCAGCGCGGTCGCGAGCGTCAGCGCACCCGCCGCGAACATCGCCGCGATCATCAGCGGCCGCCGCCCGAGCCGGTCGGACACAAGGCCTGCGAACAGGATTCCGATCGCGAGCGGCCCCGTCGCGAGCGAGACCGCAAGCGACGCCGCCTCCGCGCTCAGTTGGAACTGCGCGGCGAACGACGGCAGCAACGGCTGCACCGAATAGAGCAGCGAGAAGGTCGAGAAGCCTGCGAACAGCATCGCGAGCGTCAGCCCGCGATAGGCCGGCGTCCCCGCCGCGATACCCGTCCCTGAAATGTCAGAATCCCCGCAGGAAGCTGTCGACATTGTGGCCGAGCGCATCGACCGCATAGCCGCCCTCCATCACGATCGCAGTCGGCCAGCCGCGCGCGGCGATATCGCGCGCAAGCACCGCATAATCGGGCGTCGTCAGCGCGAAGTGCGAGATCGGATCCCCCTCCCACGTATCCGCGCCGAAGCTGACGACGAGCAGCCCGGGATCGAACGTCGCGATCGCGTCGAGCGCGGTCGTCTGCGCCGTGCGAAACGCGTCGATCGTCGTGCCGTGGGGCAAAGGCAGGTTGAGCGTCGCACCGCGACCGTCGCCGTCCCCCGTCTCGTCCGCATGCCCCCAGAAGAAGGGATAGTCGGTCCGGGGATCGGCATGCACCGAGGCGTAGAACACATCGCCGCGCTCGTAGAAGATGTCCTGCGTGCCGTTGCCGTGATGATAGTCGATGTCGAGGATCGCGACGCGCGCGACACCCGCGTCGCGTGCCGCCTGTGCCGCGATCGCCGCGGTGTTCAGATGGCAATAGCCGCCGCAATAATCCGCGCCCGCATGATGGCCGGGCGGCCGGCATAGTGCGAACGCCGCGCGGTCGCCCTCCAGCACCGCGTGCGTCGCCCCCAGCGCGGACTGCGCGCTGCCATAGGAGGCGGCCCAGCTGTCGGGGGTGATCGGCGTCGTCGCATCAAAGCTGTGCGCGCCGATCAGCGCATCGATCCGCGTCAGGTCGAGCGGCCGCCGCCCGCGGATCGGAAACGCATAGGGAATCGCATCCCCCGTCCGCCCCGCCTCGCGCCACAGCCGCGCCGCGTCCTTGAGGAACGCGACATAGGCCGGCGAATGCACCGCGAGGATCGCCGCCTCGCCGCGGTCCGCCGGCGTCTCGACCGGCCCCAGCGCAGCCAGGATCGCATCGACCCGCGCGGGCATCTCCGCATAGGTCGTGAAGCCGCCATTATGCAGCTCCTGCGTCGGCGCATGCGCCCGCTGCCGGTCGTCGAAGAACATGCGCATCGGGTATACCCTCGTAAGGAGTGTCAGGCAGCGGGGCGGGCGAGCGCCTCCGCGATCAGCTTGCGCGAATTGTCGATCCCGTACAGCGCGATGAAACTGCCCATCCGCGGCCCCTGTTCGGACCCGAGCAGCGTCTCGTACAGCGCCTTGAACCAGTCGCGCAGGGTCTCGAACCCGCCGGTCTTGCCGATCTCGTAGACGATGTTCTGCACATCCTCCGCGCTCGCATCGGCGGGCAGCGCGGCGAGTTCGGCATCGAGCCGCTCGAGCGCCGCGATCTCGACGCCTTCGGGTGCACGCCGCTTGAGCGTCGGCGCGACGAAATCGCGGCCGTACGCCAGCGCATGGTCGATCAGCTTGTCGAGCTCTGGATAGCTTTCTGCCGACGCGTCGGGGACGTAGTTCGCCAGATAGCCCCAGACCTGCGCCTTGCTCGCATCGCCCATCACGCCGACGAGGTTGAGCAGCAGCCCGAACGTCACCGGCAACTCGCCCTCGGGCAGCTTGCCGTCATGGATGTGATGCACGGGGTTGCCGAGCTTCTGCTTCAGGTCCTGGCCTGCATAATTGCCGCGGAACTGCCAATATTCGTCCACCGCGCGCGGGATCACGCCCATGTGCAACGACTTCGCCTTCTTCGGCTCGCGATACGCGTAGAACGCCAGCGATTCCTGCGGGCCATAGGTCAGCCACTGGTCGAGGCTGAGGCCATTGCCCTTGGACTTGGAGATCTTCTCGCCATTCTCGTCGAGGAACATCTCGTAGTTGAAGCCCTCGGGCGGGCGGCCGCCGAGCACGCGCGCGATCTTCGACGACTGGGTCACCGAATCGATCAGGTCCTTGCCCGCCATCTCGTAATCGACGCCGAGCGCGACCCAGCGCATCGCCCAGTCGACCTTCCACTGCAGCTTGGCCTTGCCGCCGAGCACGCTCTGCTCGATCCGCTGCCCCTCATCCTCGAACGCGATCAGCCCGGCCTCGGCATCGATCACCTCGATCGGCACCTGCAACACGATGCCGCTGGTCGGCGAGATCGGCAGCACCGGCGAATAGGTCGCGCGGCGCTCGGCGCGCAGCGTCGGCAGCATCACGTCCTGTATGCCCTGGAAATGCCGCAGCACGCCCTTCAGCGCCTCGTCGAAGCGACCGCTCGTGTAATAGTCGGTCGACGACGCGAACTCGTAATCGAAGCCATAGCGGTCGAGGAATTCGCGCAAGATCGCGTTGTTGTGCGCGGCAAAGCTCGAATGCGTGCCGAACGGATCGGGGATCTGGGTCAGCGGCTTGCCGAGATGCTCGCGCAGCATGTCGCCATTGGGGACGTTGTCGGGCACCTTGCGCAAGCCGTCCATGTCGTCCGAAAACGCGATCAGCCGGGTCGGCGTGTCGCTCAGCGCGTGGAACGCGTTGCGCACCATCGTCGTGCGCAGCACTTCGTTGAACGTGCCGATATGCGGCAGGCCCGACGGGCCATAGCCGGTCTCGAACAGGATCGGCGCGCCCTGCTTGCCCTGCGGATAGCGCTTGAGGAGTTTGCGCGCCTCCTCATACGGCCAGGCTTTGGATTCCAGGGCGGCGGTGCGGAGCTCGTCGGTCATGCCCCGCGCCCTAGCGCGAAGGCACGAGTCTGCAAAGTCCGCGCCGACCCAGTGATCCTACGACGCGACTCTACGCCAGGCGTTTACGGCCGCGTGCGGCCCGTACCCGTATTGGCGCCACCGCCGCCGCCCGTGCCGGGTGCACCGACCGAGCCGATATTGCCGAACAGATCCTGGAAGAAGCCGCGCTGGCGACCCAGCGTCGGCGTCGTCTTGCCATCGGGGCTGATCGACGCGACCTGGTCGAGCCCGCCGCGACGGATCGCGGTGACGGTGCCCTGCTGGTCGAAGCTGATCTGCAGCGTGATCTGCGCGTTCGGACGCGGGTTGCGGAACGCCAGGTTGCGGCTGTCGCGCGCCAGATAATACCAGTCGCCCTGGTCGAACTGCCCCGCGAGGGTCGGCTTGCCGAGCGTCTGGAGCACCGACTGACGGTTGTCGACGCCGGGCTGGACCGAGTTGACGAGGTCGACATCGACCACATAGCCCTGATGCGAGCGAAGCTGCGTGCAGCCTGCGCTCGTCAGGCCGACGAGCGCGAGCGCCGCGACGCTGGCCGTACGGCGTGTCAGGCGGAATGAAAGGACGCTCATATACTCTCCCGGGGCGGGGTCACGCGATACTGGCGGCAGCACGATTGCATCGGCCGCGGATCGCCTCGATATGCGAGGTTGCGCAGGCAAACAAGCCGCCGCGCATTGGCGACGGGAAGGCGACAGGATTTGGGCTGGTTCGGCAGGCTATTGGGCGAGAAGCACGACGAGGCGCTGCCACTTTATACCGCGGTCGTGCAGCGCGCGCGCGCGGAGCATTGGTATCGCGACGGGCAGGTGCCGGACACGGTCGACGGCCGCTTCGACATGATCGCCGCGGTCCTTGCGCTCGTCATGCTGCGGATGGAATCGGAGCCATCGGGTGGTGAGCCCGCCGCGCGACTCGCGGAACGCTTCGTCGACGACATGGACGGGCAGCTGCGCGAGCTCGGAATCGGCGACATCATCGTCGGCAAGCATATCGGCCGGATGATGAGCATGCTCGGCGGCCGGCTCGGTGCCTATCGCGACGGGCTCGCGACCGGTGATCTCGACGCACCGCTGGTCCGCAACCTCTATCGCGGCGATCCGCCCGCGCCCGCAGCGCTCGCGCATGTCCGCACGGCCCTCACCGACTTCCACGCCGCGCTCGCGGGCGTCCCGCTATCAACCCTACTCGCCGGAGAGCTGCCATGACCCCCGAATTCAGCCGCCCCGAGCGACTCGACACGATCGGCGAGCGCGATCGCAGTGTGACCTTCGCCGCAACGCCCGAGGAACGCCGCAAGCTTGCCGCGCGGTTTGCGATCCTGTCCGTTGACCTGCTCGAGGCGCACTTCACGATCCGACGCGATACGAGCGGGATCGTCGCCAACGGGCGTGTGACGGCAAAGGTGGTGCAGGCCTGTTCGGTGACCGACGAACCGCTCACCGCGACGATCGACGAGCCCGTCGCGCTGCGCTTCGTCGACAATTTCGGCGCGGTCGACGGCGAGATCGAATTGTCGGACGATGCGCTCGACACCGTGCCGATCGATGGCGGTGCGGTCGATCTGGGGGAAGCGGCGGCCGAGACGCTCGCGCTTGCGCTCGATCCCTTTCCCCGCGGCCCCAACGCCGCGGCCGCACTGCGCGCCGCCGGGGTGATCAGCGAGGACGAATATCAGCCGGTCAACGCGTTTTCGGGGCTGAAGGCGAAGCTCGAGGGCAAGGGCTGACGAGTCCGGCCCGACGCGTCAGTCCGCGTCGGGCCCCAGCGTCGGATCGAGATCGCGCGGCCGGACGAAGCGGGTGAACCGCGCCGATCCGCTCGTCAGATCGTCCCAGTCGTCGATGTCGAACTGCAGCTCGGCAAGACTTGCGGTCGGATATTTGTCCTCGACCGCGTCGCGGAACGGGTGGGTCACGTCTGGGGTCAGCAACAGGACGAGATCCTCAAGCCCCGGATTATGCCCGATCACCAGCGCGCGATCGACGCCGCGCGGCAGATCGCGGACGAGGTCGAGAATCGTCCCCGCCGACGCCAGATACAGTCGCCGGTCCCAGTCGGGTGCCAGCGTGCGTCCATAGCCCGCGACGATCTCGTCGAGAGTCTCGACGACACGGACCGCGGGCGAGGCGACGACATGGTCGAACGCGAGCGACAGCGTGCGCATCTGCCGCCCGATGATCGTCGCGGCGCGGCGGCCCTTGGCGTTCAGCGGCCGGTCGAAATCGCGCGAGACCGTGTCGTCCCAGCCCGACTTGGCATGGCGCAGCAGCGTCAGCGTCTTCATGGCTCGGGCGTCATGATAAGGGTCCTCGGGCCGGTTCGCCCGCCTCATGCCTCAAGGCGGCGCGCGAGGAAAGCCGTGCCGCGACTCGGGTCACCGCTTCGTCGAGTGTGACGCGCGTCACCGGAACCCCCGGCGGGAAGGCGCTCAGCAGGCGCGACGGCATCGCCGCGGACAGCATGACGAACGCGCCCGAATCGTCCGCACGCCGGATCAGGCGGCCGAACGCCTGTGCCAGCCGCGCGCGGATCAGCCGGTCGTCATACACGGCGCCACCACCCGCAAGCCGTCGTGCGGCATGCAGCACGGTCGGCTTGGGCCAGGGCACGCCCTCCATCACCACGAGCCGCAGCGATTCGCCCGGCACGTCGACCCCGTCGCGCAGTGCATCGGTGCCGAGCAGCGACGCGCCCGGGTCATCGCGGAAGATATCGACCAATGTGCCGGTATCGATCGGATCGACATGCTGCGCGAGCAGCGGCAGCCCTTCGCGCGCCAGCCGGTCGGCGATCCGGCCGTGCACGCCGCGCAACCGGCGGATCGCGGTGAACAGCCCGAGCGTCCCGCCGCGCGAGGCGACGATCAGCCGGGCATAGGCGTTGGCCAGCGCGCCCACATCGCCGCGCTTGACGTCGGTGACGATCAGCACCTCGGCCTGCGTCGCATAGTCGAACGGGCTGAGCGCGGCGAATCGCGCGGCCGGGCGGGCCAGATGCGGTGCGCCGCTGCGCGCCTCGGCGATCTGCCAGCCTTCCTCCGCGCTGCCGCCCCCGGTCAGCGTCGCCGACGTCACTAATGCGCCATGCGCGGGTTTCAGCACGACCTCCGCAAACGGGCGGGTCGGGTCGAGCCAGCGGCGATGCAGCCCAATATCGAATTCGCGTCCTTCGACCCGGTCGACCGCGAGCCAGTCGACGAAATCGGCATCCGCGGGCCCGCCGACGCGCGCCAGCAGCGAAAGCCAGGCCGCGACCGTCTCGGCGCGCCACCCGATCGACGCGATCGCGCCCTCCACGCGTGCGCGCGCCGGCCCGTCGAGCCAGTCGGGCGCCTCGCTCAGCACCGCCTCGAGCCGTCGGCCGAGCGTGACCAGCGGACGCACCAGCGCGTCGAGTGCGGCGGCGGCGGGCGCGGCGGCTTCGATCAGCGTCGGATCGGGTTCCGCCAGTTCGGTCTCGAGCCCATAGCCGGCATCGCCCGGCTGTTCGGCGCGCGCATAGGTCAGCCCGCGAACCGCAGCGAGCAGCTCCTCGATCGGCCCGAACGGCGCGCCCTCGCCGATCCGTTGCAGCCAGCCCTCGCTCGCCAGCGCGCCGGCCGCGGCCACCGCCTCGCCGATCGCCCGATTGCCTGCCTCGTCATAGCTGGCGAGATCGGACAGGCGTGCGGCCAGTCCGCGCCGCCGTCCCCGGCTGCTGCCCTCGGGACCGATGATCCAGCGGCGCAGCTCGATCGTCTCGCCACCGGTCAGCGCGGTCGCGAACATCGAATCGGCGGCGTCGAAAATGTGATGCCCCTCGTCGAACACATAACGCGTCGGTCGCGTCGCGAGTTCGCGTCCGCGCGCCGCGTTGACCATCACCAGCGCATGGTTGGCGATGACGATGTCGGCATCGGTCGAGGCGCGCGCCGCGCGTTCGATGAAGCATTTTCGGTAATGCGGGCAGCCGGCATAGACGCACTCGCCACGCCGGTCGGTCAATGCGGTCGATCCGTTGCGCCGGAACAGCGTCGGCAGCCAGCCGGGCAGGTCGCCGCCGACCATGTCGCCGTCCGCGCTATACGCGGCCCAGCGCGCGACGAGCTGCGCGAGCACCGCCGCCCGCCCCGCAAAGCCGCCCTGCAACGCGTCCTCGAGGTTCAGCAGGCAGAGATAATTCTCACGCCCCTTGCGCGTGACGACCTTGGTCCGGCGGACCGCGGGATCGGGAAAGAGCCGTTCGGTTTCGCGCCCCAGCTGGCGCTGCAGCGCCTTGGTATAGGTCGAGATCCAGACCGCGCCGCCCGCCTTTTCCGCCCAGATCGAGGCGGGGGCGAGATAGCCGAGCGTCTTGCCGATCCCGGTCCCCGCCTCCGCCAGCACCAGATTGGGCGAATCGCGCACCGCCCGCGGCGCGAACGCAGCCGTCGCCGCGGCGGCATAGGCGCGCTGCCCCGGCCGTTCCTCCGCGCCATGCCCGGTCAGGTCGTCGAGTCGCGCCTCGGCATCGCCGGGCTCGATCGCGATCGTCCGCGGCGCGGGGCGCGGGGCCTGCTCCTCCCATTCGGGCAGTTTCGAAAACAGCCAGCGTTCGTTGACCGCCGGCTTGGCCAACCTTTCGGCGACCACCGGCGCCCAGGGCCAGCGTAACCGGTAAAGCGACTGCGCCGCGGTCCAGGCCCCCTCCCGCTCGGGCCAGTCGGCCGCGTCGGTCAGCGCCAGCATCGCCTCGGCGGCGCGCAACAGGAACGGCGCGACCCCGGCATCCTCGGTCGGCAGGTCGAGACCGGTGACGCGCGCGATGCCCTTCGGCGTCGGCACGGCGAACTGCGCCGGGCGCAGGAACGCGTAGAGTTCGAGCAGGTCGAGCCCCGACAGATCGGCATAGCCCAGACGCTGGCCGATCAGCGCGGCGTTGAGCAGGATGACGGGCGTGTCGGCAGCGATCCGGATCGCTTCGCCACGCCCGATCCCGCGCGTCTCGCCACCCTGTGCAACCCAGATGCCGCCATGGCTGGCGTGAAGGGCGGGGTAGGCAAGCACGTTGCCGACCGTGCGCGATGCGGAACGAAATGGCAACCTCGCCGTGCCGAAAAGCCGCAATACCGGCTTGTTCGAGGGTCTCGGCGACGATGGGGAGCGCCCCGTCCTGGCGAACAGACGCTGCGTCGCGCACCGGGCAGCGTGCCGGGCGATGTTCATTCGGTGCAATTTTCAGCGTCGGCCGGCGGACGAGCCAAGTCATTCCAATATTCTGACGATCGGTCGGCCGACACCTGTCCGAAACGGATCATGTTTGGTCCGTTACGGCGGGGACAGCGGATAGTCTTGGCCGGGGAGAGGGCCGATGAGCGAGTCGCTGGGGATCATCGATATCATCGTGCGCGAGGCGGTGGCATTTGCTGCGGTCGGCTTGCTGATCGGCGGAATCGATGACCTCCTGGTCGACATCGCATTCTTTTTCTGGAAAATCTGGCGCGGACCGTCGACCTTGCCGGGCATGGACGCGCTGCCCACGCCGTCGGAGTCCGGCCGGCTCGCGGTCTTCGTGCCGGCCTGGGACGAGGTGGCGGTGATCGGCGCGATGCTGTCGGCGGCGGTGGCGCGGTTCGACCATGACGATTACCGCATTTTCGTCGGACTCTATCCGAACGACCGCGCGACGATCGACGCCGCGGCGCGCGTGGCGGCACGCGATCCGCGGATCCGCCTGGTCATCGGCCAGCGCGATGGGCCGACGACAAAGGCGGACTGCCTCAACACGCTCTGGCATGCGCTGCGCCGCGCCGACGATCGCGACGGGCGGCGGACCAAGGCGGTCGTGCTGCACGATGCGGAAGACGTTGTGCACCCGCTCGAACTGCGCGTGTTCGATTCGCTGATCGACCATTATGCCGTCGTGCAATTGCCCGTCCTGCCGCTCGTCAAGCGTGGCTCGCGGCTCGTGTCGGGTCATTATGCCGATGAGTTCGCCGAAGCGCATATGAAGCAGCTGGTCATCCGTACCGCGCTCGGTGCGGGGATGCCGCTCGCGGGGACGGGGTGTGCGATGTCCACCGCGATCCTCGATACCGTGGCGGCGACCCGCGACGGCGATCCGTTCGACGCGTCCAGCCTGACCGAGGATTATGAGCTCGGGCTGCGGATCGCCCAGCTCGGCGGGGCCGGACGGTTTGCCCGCATCGTCGACGATGCGGGCGCGCTGATCGCGGTGCGGGCGTTCTTCCCGGCGACCTTCGACGCCGCCGTCCGGCAAAAGGCGCGCTGGATGACCGGGATCGCGCTGGCAGGCTGGGACCGGACGGGCTGGGCCCGTCCGCAGGCACTGGCCGATCACTGGATGCGGATGCGCGACCGGCGGGCGCCGCTCAGCATGGTCGTGCTGGCCGCGGCCTATGTCGGGCTGACCGCCTGGGTCCTGACGTTCCTGGTTCATGCGATGGTCCCGGCCGCGCAGGGCTGGCCGGCGATGCCGGTCGTCTGGCTGGCGGGGGCGAATATCGGGCTTCTCGTGTGGCGGCTCGGCATGCGGATGGCCTTCACCGCGCGCATCTACGGCTTGGCCGAGGCATTCTGGTCGCTGCCCCGCTTCGTCGTCGGCAATGTCATCAGCCTGATCGCCGCGCCGCGCGCCGTGGTCCGCTATATTGCGATGCTCCGCGGCGCGGCGCTGGTCTGGGACAAGACCCGGCATGAATTTCCCGATCTCCGATCATCGGGAGGGTGAGCGGGACGCGCACGCTGCGCCACGGGTGAAGGGCGGGCGGCCGCTCCGTTTTCTCGCCGCCGCGCTCGGCGCATGGGTCGTGATGCGGATCCTGGTGCTGTCACCCTATGCCGCGGGGGTGCTGACGCCCGGCGGATCTGGCAGCCAGCAGCGTCCCACTGTCGCGGCGGGGACGCGGCACGATCGACAATCTTCGCTCACCGCCCGCGCCGTCGGTATCGCTGCCATCGACCATCATCGCGCCGCCGCCAATGCCAATGCCGCTCTTGCCGCCGCCCGCCGCCCCGACCGGCGTGTCTCGCCGCAACCGCCCGACGATACCATCGGGCACGGTCCCCGCGCGTCGCCCGGTCATGCCCGCGCCGCGCCGGTGCTCGCCGCGGTCATCCTGAACGCGCGTGCTCGCCCCGCTGACGTTCGCGCGAGGCACGCCGCAGATCGTGACGTCGAATTCACTATGGACGTCCAGCCCGACCTTGCGCTCGACCGGCAGGGCCGGATCGCGATGCTCCCGCCGCTCGGTCCGGCCGCGATCGGTGCGACCCGCGCAACTGCGCACGCGCGGCTGAGCGTCAGCAGCTGGCTGCTCGCCCGCGGTGGCGCGTCGGGTACCGTGTCCGGGGGGCAATTGGGCGCATCGCAGGCGGGGGTGCGGGCCGTCTACGGAATCGACCCATCGCGGCGGCTCGGGCTGACCGCGCGGCTCGCAGCGCCGCTCGAGGGACGCGGACGCGAGGCGGCCCTCGGCATCGAATGGCGGCCGACCCGCTGGCCCGTCCGCCTGATCGCCGAACAGCGCTTCGTCCTCGACGGGGGCCGCGGCGGCCCGACGGTCGGCGTGATCGCGGGCTACGGCCCCGCCGAGATCGCACCGGGCGCGCGGATCGAGACCTATGGTCAGGCAGGGGCGATCGTGCGCGACGGGGTCGAAGGGTTCGTCGATGCCGCTGCGCGCCTGACGCACGGTGTCGCGGAACGCGGCAGGCTCCGCCTCGACGCGGGGGTCGGCGCATGGGTGAGCGCTCAGCGGGGGGCGACACGGGGCGATCTCGGTCCGTCGCTCGGGCTCGCGCTGCCGCTCGGCCGACGATCGGTCCGTCTCGCGCTCGACTGGCGCCAGCGTATCGCCGGCACCGCCCGCCCCGGCTCGGGTCCCGCACTCTCGGTCGGCAGCGACTTCTAGGCGGCCGCTAGCCCCCGCGGCCGGTTTGCGTATAACGACGCGCGTGGACCTGTATCTTCCCATCGCAAACCTGTCGGTCAATGCGCTCGTCATCATCCTGCTCGGCGGCGGTGTCGGGCTCCTGTCGGGGATGTTCGGGGTCGGCGGCGGCTTTCTGACGACGCCGCTGCTGATCGTCTACGGCATCCCGCCGACCGTCGCCGCCGCCTCGTCCGCGAGCCAGGTCACGGGGGCGAGCGTGTCGGGCGTGTTCGCGCATTTCCGCCGCAACGGCGTCGACGTGAAGATGGGCGGCGTCCTCGTCGCAGGCGGCATATTAGGCGCGTTCTTCGGCGCCTGGCTGTTCCGGCTGCTCCAGCAGAGCGGCCAGATCGATACCGTGATCGCGATCGTCTATGTCGTGATGCTTGGCTCGATCGGCGGCATGATGGCGAGCGAATCGATCGGGACGATCCGCCGCGCGCGGACCGGCCGCCCCGCCAAGCCCCGCAAGCGACGCCATCATCCGCTGGTCGCCGCGCTGCCGCTGCGCACGCGATTCTACGCCTCGGGCCTGTATATCTCGCCGCTCGCGCCGTTGCTGCTCGGCTTTTCGACCGGGATCCTGACCATGTTGCTGGGGATCGGCGGCGGGTTCATCCTGGTACCGGCGATGATCTACCTGCTCGGCATGGCGACGTCGGTGGTGGTCGGGACCTCGCTGTTCCAGACGCTGTTCGTCACCGCGGTGGCGACGATGGTGCATGCGACGACGACCAAGGCGGTCGACATCGTGCTGGCCGGGCTGCTGCTGATCGGATCGGTTGTCGGCGCGCAGATCGGTGCGCGGTTCGCGACCAAATTCCGTCCCGAATATCTCCGTCTCGGGCTCGCCGTGATGGTCCTGCTCGTCGGTGCACGGATCGTGCTCGGGCTGGTGTGGCGGCCCGAGGAGATCTTCTCGGTCACGCTGTCGTGAAGCCGGGCGCGCCGCTCCTCCTGCTCGCGCCGCTGCTGATGGCACAGGCCAAGCCGGTGCTCGTCCCCGACGTGTCGCAGCGCAATATCGAGATCGCCTACAGCTTCACCGGCGCCGAACTGCTGCTGTTCGGCGCGATCCTCTATCCCGGCGGGCGCCTGCCGAGCGGCGAGAGTCCCACCGACATCGTCGTCGTCGTCAAGGGGCCGACCCAGTCGATCGTGATGCGCGAGAAGGAGAAGGTCGCCGGCATCTGGGTCAACACGTCGCGGCTGCGCTATCGGTCCGCGCCCAGTTTCTATGCGATCGCCTCATCCAAGCCGATCGGGCGGCTGGTCGACGACCGCACCCGGGCGATCTACGAACTCGGCCTCGACAGCCTGCAATTGTCGCCCGCCTCGAGCGCACCGATTCCGACGCAGGACCGGTTCCAGCGTGGCCTGGTCGACCTGAAACGGCGTGCCGGGCTGTATTACGAGGCGCCGGGCGCGGTCGAGATCACAGATGACGTGCTGTACCGCGCGCGGGTTTCGGTGCCCGCGCGCGTACCGGTCGGGCGCTTCACCGCGGAAACCTTCCTGATCCGCGACGGCCGCGTGCTGGCCGCGGCGGTGCGCGACATCGACATCCGCAAATCGGGGTTCGAACGCTTCGTCGCGCGCGCGGCCGACCGGTCGGCGATCGCCTATGGCCTGGTCGCGGTCTTTCTATCGATCTTTCTCGGCTGGGCCGCCGGCTGGATCGCGCGCCGGGTCTAAGGCCCGCGGACGCTCACGCATTCTTTACCCGTCCGCGGCATGGATGCGGACATCTGGCAAAAGCCGGAGGATCGAGGACCGACCGCCTATGACCGACATGCCCGCCGCCCATCTGTTCCAGCGGGCGATTGCCGCCGCGGCGATCGCGGATGGCGCGGGGCCGGACGCACCACCGGGGGGACAGGCCGATGCTCCGATCGGCGTCATATCCGCGATTGCCGGTGCCAGCAGCCGGGTCCTGCTCGACCGGAGCGCGATCGCGCCGCTGCTCGCGCACCCCGACGCGGTGCTCGCCGCCGCCGGCCAGGTCGGCAGCCAGGTCAAGATCCGGGTCGGCACGTCATGGATCATCGCCAATGTCCGCTCGCTCGCGCTCGAGGCGGCGATGGGCAGCGTCATTGCGGGCGAGATCGATTTCCTTGGCGAGGGGGACGAGGACCGGGCGACCGGCGAGTTGTACGGATTCCGCCGCGGCGTGACGCGCTATCCCATGCCGGGCTGCGAGGTGTTCGCGGTCACGACGCGCGACCTGCGCGAGGTCTATGCCGCCGAGGACCGCGCGAATATCGCGATCGGCACCGTCTATCCGACCACCGACGTTCCCGCCGCGCTGTATGTCGATGCGATGCTCGGCAAGCATTTCGCGCTCGTCGGCTCGACCGGCACGGGCAAGTCGACCGCCGCCGCGCTGATCCTGCACCGGATCTGCGATCTTGCGCCGCAGGGGCATATCGTGATGATCGACCCGCACGGCGAATATGCCGCGGCCTTTGGCACGAACGGCGCGATCCACGACGTGTCGAACCTGCAAATGCCCTATTGGCTGATGAATTTCGAAGAGCATTGCGAGGTCTTCCTGACCAGCACCGGGGAACAGCGCCAGTTCGATGCGGACATCCTCGCCAAATGCCTGCTCGCCGCCCGCGCGAAGAGCCGGCTCGGCCAGGCGATCGCCAAGCTGACGGTCGACGCGCCGATCCCCTATCTGCTCAGCGACCTTACCGGCATCATCAGCCTCGAAATGGGTAAGATGGACCGCGCCGGCGACACCAGCCCCTATCTGCGGCTCAAGGGCAAGATCGACGAGATCAAGGCCGATCCGCGCTATGGCTTCATGTTCTCGGGGATGCTCGTCGCGGACACGATGGCGGCGTTTCTCCAGCGCATCTTCCGCCTGCCCGGCGACGGCCGGCCGATCTCGATCATCGATGTGTCGGGCGTGCCGTCGGACATCACCGCCGTCGTCGTCGCGATGCTCGCACGGATGACGTTCGACTTCGCGATCTGGTCGCGCAACGAGCCGCAACGACCGATCCTGCTCGTCTGCGAGGAGGCGCATCGCTACATCCCGAACGACCGTCAGGCGGAGAGCTCGGTCGGGCGGATCCTCGGACGGATCGCCAAGGAGGGCCGCAAATACGGCGTTTCGCTCGGGTTGATCACGCAGCGCCCGTCTGATCTGGCGGAAGGCGTCCTGTCGCAGTGCGGGACGATCGTCGCGATGCGGCTCAACAACGAACGCGATCAGGCCTTTGTCCGCGCGGCGATGCCCGAGGGCGCACGCGGCTTTCTCGAATCCATCCCTGCGCTGCGCAATCGCGAGGCCATTATCTGCGGGGAGGGCGTTACGATCCCGATCCGCGTCGCGTTCGACGATCTCGAGGACACGCGCCGCCCTGCCTCGAGCGATCCGCTCTTCTCGGCGCTATGGCGCGATGTCGGCGGCGAGGAGCAGATTATCGACCGGACGATCCTGAAATGGCGCGCGCAGGGCAAGTGAGCCGGCTGTCGGTCGTCGTGGCGGGTGCTACTCGCGGCGGCGCCTAGGCGGCGTAGTCGGTTTCGGTGATCTCGTTGTCCGCCATCAGCCGCAGCCGGTTGATCAGGCGGCATGCGATCTCCGGCTTGCCGGGCCCGTTCGGGGTGGCGAGCATCGGGATGAGCTGCTGGTCGACGAACGTGTCGGGACCCGAATAGGCCAGCGAAAAGCGCCGGAACCCCCGGTCGAGGCCGATCATGTCCGTGATGATCGTCACGTCGCTATGGCGCCGGTCGGCGCTCAGCCGCGCGAGCAGATTGGAGATCGCCGGATCCGGTCCCTCGACCAACTGGACGAAGTGCAGATCGGTGATGATCAGCGCGCCGGTGATGCCGGCCTGTGCGTTCCGCGCACTGGACTCGTTGACGATCTCCATCAGCGCGCGCTGATCCATCGCGATATCGGGCTTGATCTTGCTCAGATACAGCACTGTCCGCAAGGCTGGCACGGGCGTCGCGCGGGCGGGCCGGATCGCGGTGACGGGTGTCGGCCGGGGTTGCGGCCGGCTGGCGATCCGCAGGGCCCAGTCCTGCTCGCGGCGCATCGCGCGTCCCGGAACATAGCCCTGGATCGAAATGAGCCGTCCGGTCGCGGTCGAGGAGAGCCCTGTCTGCATGATCGTCACATATCCGGTAAAGCGATGGTGCATCCCGCCTAGCATGGCGCATGTCAGCACTGTAATATCGTAGAACTACGAACCGGACTTTAGTATGGGATCTGCGTCCGTGATCGGGACCCACAGCGCGTTAGTCTGTTCGAATTCGGAAAGATGATCGATCAATAGTGCACGCGGTCGACACGGGCATCTGCGGGGACTCGGTGGCGGATGCAGATTCGTACGGCGCGACGCGCGTCGCTAGGTGCCGGTGCGGACCGCGAGCAGGCGGGCGACCCGCGCCTTGAACGCGCGCAGTGCCGGGCCGGACAGCTGTGCCGCGCTCGCCAGCGATACCGATCGCGGATTGATCGCGCCGCCGTTCCTCCACACTTCCCAGTGGAGATGCGGCCCCGTCGACATACCGGTCGAGCCGACATAGCCGATGACCTGGCCCTGGCGTACGCGCGTGCCCGATGCGACCGCGATCCGGCTCATATGGCCATAGCCGCTCGCCAGACCGCCGCCGTGGACGAGCTTGACGAAATTGCCATAGCCGCCGGTCCGGCCCGCGAAGCTGACCACCCCGTCGGTCATCGCATGGATCGGCGCGCCCCGCGGCGCCCCGATGTCGAGTCCCTTGTGCATCCGCGTGAAGCCGAGCAGCGGATGCACGCGCAGGCCGAAACCGGACGTGATGCGGCCGATCACCGGCATCGCGGATGCGGCGCGGCGTTCGGTCTGGCCATTGGCATCGAACCAGCCGCCGCGGCCGGCGTCTTCGCCCTCTGCAGTGTCGAGATCCGACTGGTTGTCGGTCGCAGCGGCCGGTGCGAAGCGGACGAGCTGCAGCGTGCGCCGTCCCTGGTTGATCCCGGCGAACAGCAGCGCGCCGATCCGCGTTTCGCCGGTCGCGGCGCGTTCGCGGGCAACGATCAGGTCGAAACGGTCCGTCGCGCTGACGTCGCGCCCGATCGACAGCCGCGTCGCGATCGCCTTGATATAGGTCTCGACCGCCTTGGCGGGCACGCCGGCGGCGCGCATCGACCGGTAGAGGCTCGATCCGGCGAGCCCCTGGATCCGCAGCGGGGTGCGGTCGACCGCGATCGCCGTGCGCGTCATCGCCAGACCCGCTGCGGTGCGGTGCAGCGACACGTCCAGGTCGAACCGCGCGCGCACCGCGAGCGAGTCGAGCGGACGCGCGACCGTGCGATCCGCGCGCCGGCCCAGCGTCAGCGCGATCCGCGTGCCCGCCGGGATCGCGTCGGGATCGACCGTCTGCGCGATCAGCGCCGATGCGGCGCTGGCGTCACGCCGGCTGACGCCCGCGCGGATCAGGACCCGGTCGAAGGCATCGCCCTGACCCAGTGTCGCGGCAAGGTCGACGCTTGGCCGTTCGGGGGCCTGCGCGAGCGGTACGACAAGGTCGTTCGCCGCCATCCGCCGCCCCGTATCCGCGCCCTGGCCGAGCGGCGCGATCGCCAGTGCCCGCGCCTGCTCGCGTGCCGAACCGGCCAGCGGTGCGGGGACGCCGCCGGTCAGCGGACGAAAGCCGGGGGCGAGCATGACGGTCGCAGCGCACAGCGCGGTGCAGGTCGCGAGGCCGCGCCACCACGTCGCACTACCGATCGCGCTGCCCAGATCGGGCACCCAGTCGATCCGTGCTGCGGCGTCGTGCAACCGCGTGATGCCCCGGGGAATTGCGTCGGAACCGGTGGTGGCGGCGCGCCCGAAACCTCGGGCGTCGATGCCGCCCGCCAGCCCCAGTTCCTGCTCCGTCCCTAGATACACGTCGCGCACCTCGTGGCCCAAATTCCTGGCGCACATTTCCGGCCAGGCTCGCCGTTCCCCCCGGCGCGGGTCGGAGTCCTGTGCAGCAAGGGTCCTAAAGTCAAATTAACCCGCCGCACGCCAGCCACGCACGACGACGAGGCGTGGTGCGGCGGGGGCGGACGGAAGCCTGTGCGCGGAATACGGCGAACTTGTCCTGCCGGTCATTGCGCCGCGCGACCTAACGCCCGATGTTCAAGGCTATGAGTGACGATGTGTCCGGCGGCGTGACCGCGGTCCTGGGGCCGACCAACACAGGCAAGACGCACCTCGCGATCGAGCGGATGTGCGCGCATTCGAGCGGCATGATCGGCTTCCCGCTGCGACTGCTGGCGCGCGAGGTCTATGACCGCGTCGTCGCGATCAAGGGCGCGAACCGCGTCGCGCTGGTCACCGGCGAGGAAAAGATCATGCCGCCCGATGCGCGCTGGCTGCTCTGCACCGCCGAATCGATGCCCGACCGCGACGTCGCGTTCGTCGGGCTGGACGAGGCGCAGCTGGGCGCCGATCCCGAGCGCGGCCATGTATTCACCGACCGGCTGCTCCGTGCCCGCGGACGCGAGGAGACGATGATTCTCGGCTCCGAGGCGCTGCGGCCGATGATCAAGGCGCTCGTGCCCGGGGCGGAAATCGTCAACCGCCCGCGTTTCTCGACGCTTACCTATGCGGGCGCCAAGAAGATCAGCCGCCTGCCCAAGCGGTCCGCGATCGTCGCCTTCTCGGCCGAGGAGGTCTATGCCGTCGCCGAGATGCTGCGGCGGCTGCGCGGTGGTGCGGCGGTGGTGATGGGCGCGCTGTCACCGCGTACCCGCAACGCGCAGGTCGCGATGTTCCAGGCGGGCGAGGTCGATTATCTCGTCGCCACCGACGCGATCGGCATGGGGCTCAACATGGACGTCGCGCATGTCGCGTTCGCCAGCCTCAACAAGTTCGACGGCAAGCGCCAGCGTCGCCTGACCGTGGCCGAGATGGCGCAGATCGCGGGCCGCGCCGGGCGACACCAGCGCGACGGCACGTTCGGCGCGCTGTCCGATGACGGGCCCGGCGCGTTCCTGCCCGAAGAGGTGCTCGCGATCGAGGAACACCGCTTCCCGCGCCTCGAAAACCTCTACTGGCGGCAGGGTGAACCCGATTTTGCCAGCATCGACGCGCTGGTCGCCAGCCTCGAGGCGCGCCCGCCCGCGGGCGTCCTGCGCGCCGCACCCCAGGCGCTCGACCTCGGCGTGCTCAAGCGGCTCGCCGAGGAGGGCTGGGTGCGCGAACGGACGCGGCACCCGAAGATGGTCGCGCGGCTCTGGGCGGCGTGCGGCATCCCTGATTTCCGCAAGGTCGGGCTCGACCCGCATGCGCGCTTCGTCTCGCGGGTGTTCGGACATCTCAGCGAGGGGCGGGGGCATATCCCGCACCAATGGTTCGCCGACGAGATCGTGCGGCTCGACACCGTCGCGGGCGACGTGCCGGTGATCGCGGGCCGGATCGCGGCGACGCGGATCTGGGCCTATATCGCGCAGCGGGCCGACTGGCTCGCCGAGCCCGCGCACTGGGCCGCGCGCACCGCCGCGCTCGAGGAGCGTCTGTCCGACGCGCTTCATGCCAGTCTGACGCAGCGCTTCGTCGACAAGCGTACGACCGCGCTGATGCGTCAGATCGGTGCGGACGCCGCGTCGCTCCCGGTCGTGATCGGTCCGGAGGGCGAGGTGATGGTCGAGGATCACCCGATCGGCCGCCTCGACGGCTTCCGCTTCACCGTCGCCGCCGACGCGCGCGCCAGCGACAAGCGCCTGCTGCTCGCCGCCGCCGAAAAGCGGCTGACGGGCGAACGCACGCGGCGCGGCCAGTCGCTCGTCGATGCGCCGGATGCGGACATCGCGCTCGGCGAGTCGGCGCAGATCGTATGGGCGGGGCATCCCGTCGCCCGGCTCGGCGCAGGGCCGTCCTTCGCCCGCCCGAAACTGATCCTCGATCGCGCGCTCGACTGTCTCGACAAGGCGGCGCGCGAGCGGATCGAGACGCGCCTGTCGCGCTGGCTCGCGGCGATGCTGAAGCGGCGGCTCGCGGTGCTCGTCGATCTTGCCGCGCTCAGCCGCGACGCGGACGCGACCCCGGCGCTGCGCGCGGTCGCCAGCGCGATCGAGGAAGCGGGCGGGATCCTGCCCCGCCTGCCAATGCGGCTCGCGCTCGAGGCGGTTGATCCTGACGAGCGCAAGCGGTTGCGCAAAATCGGCATCATGATCGGTGCGCTCGACCTGTTCGACGTCCGCCTGCTCAAGCCCGAGCCGGCGCGCTGGCGCCGTATCCTCGCTAGCATCCGCGGGACGGTGATCACCGCGCCGCGCGACGGGGCGACCGTGCTCGCGCGCGGCAGTGATGGCGCGACGCTCGAGGCCGGGTTTCGTCCGCTGGGGCTTCAGGCGGTGCGCGTCGACCTGATCGAGCGTATCGCCCGCGCCGCGCATGATTCGCGTACCGGCCGCGCACCGTTCGCGCCCGACCCGGCGCTCGCGAGCTCGATCGGGCTCGAGCCTGCGTCGATCGAGCGGCTGATGGCCGAGCTCGGCTTCAAGGCGCTGGCGGGCGACACGCCGCGTTGGGTCTGGCGCGGCCGCCCGCCCGCGCGCGCGGTCCCTGCGACGCCGATCGACCCGTCGCGGCAGAACGCGTTTGCCGGGCTTGCCGCACTGGTCCGCCATGGGTGAAGGCGCGATGCGGATCGATCGGTTCCTGTGGTTCGTCCGGCTCGCCAAGACGCGCAGTGCGGCCCAGGCGATCGCCGAGAAGGGGCATCTGCGAATCGACGGCCGCGCGATCGACCGCGCACACTGTCCCGTCCGGATCGGCAACGTCCTCACCTTCGCCGCCAACGACCGCGTCCGCGTGATTCGCATCGAGGCACTGCCGACACGCCGCGGTCCCGCCCCCGAAGCGCAGGCGTGCTATCAAGACCTGATCGCCGGCCAGACCCCCGCCGGCACCGAAGCGGACGACGTCGCACCACCCCGCCCGTCATCCTGACGAAAGTCAGGATCCAGGATACCGAAGGACAGCGTCTCATGGCCTTGGATCCTGACTTTCGTCAGGATGACGGCGTGGTTTGGACGGAAGCGGTCGGAGGCGGCAAAGCCTGATAACGTCTCGCAGAAGGCTTGCTATGATTGACGCGACGGGCCTGCGCGCATAGTCGCAGGCCGTTCGTCGCCGGGAAGGAATCCGGCCCAGGAGTTCTGCAATGACCTACGTCGTCACCGATGCCTGCATCCGCTGCAAGTACATGGATTGCGTGGAAGTGTGCCCGGTCGATTGCTTCTACGAGGGCGAGAACATGCTGGTGATCAATCCCAGCGAGTGCATCGACTGCGGCGTGTGCGAACCCGAATGCCCCGCCGAGGCGATCCTGCCCGACACCGAAAGCGGGCTGGAGCAGTGGCTCGAACTCAACACGACCTTCTCCGCGCAGTGGCCCAACGTCACTCGCAACGACAACCAGACGCCGCCCGACGCGGACGCGATGAAGGGCGTTGAGGGCAAGTTCGACAAGTATTTCTCGCCCGAGCCCGGCGCCGGCGACTGAAAATCGCGCGAAATTCGTGTCTTTATGGCGGATTGGGGCACGAGGGCTGTCACGATCGGCTGGTAATTTTGTTGCAAAGATGGTAATTGGGTCCGTGACGGGCGCGATATGTCAAGTCGTCCGCCTGGAGTATGTTCGAACCCTATTCCTCCACGGTGCAATCCGGCGAACGCGTCGCTGTGGCACCGCGTGGAGGCATTGATCCGGAAAGGCCCCCAATGGCTGCCAAGGCACTGTCCTTCGACGTCGGTGATTTCGTCGTTTACCCAAAGCACGGAGTCGGCCGTGTGATCGAGCTGCAACGCTCGGAAATCGCCGGCATGACGCTCGAACTTTACGTCCTCCGTTTCGAGAAGGAGCGCATGACGCTCCGCGTTCCGACCAACAAGGCCGAAAGCGTCGGCATGCGCAAATTGTCCTCGGACAAGACCATGCGCGAGGCGATGGACACGCTCAAGGGCAAGCCCAAGGTCAAGCGCACCATGTGGTCGCGCCGCGCGCAGGAATATGAGGCGAAGATCAATTCGGGCGACCTCGTGTCGATTGCCGAAGTGGTCCGCGACCTGTTCCGCGCCGACGACCAGCCCGAGCAGAGCTATTCCGAGCGTCAGATCTTCGAAGGTGCGACCAGCCGTCTCGCTCGCGAACTCGCGGCGATGGAAGAGATTGACGAGCCCAAGGCGCAGGAGAAGATCCTCGACATCCTCCGTGCCGCGGCCGCGATCTACAACAAGGACAAGCTGCCCGCCTGACCGCTGGCGCTCCGTTCGATGACGCAAGGGCGGTCCCGCGGGGCCGCCCTTTTGCGTTTATAGTCCGTCAGCCGATGACCACCACGGATTCCGCTTCCGCCTGTCGCTGATAGGGTGTATTGTCTGGGCAATACACGGGAGGATGCCATGAAGTATCTCGCGCTCGGTCTGATGATGCCGCTTGCTGCCTGCTCGTTCAGCTGGTCGGGAGACGATGACGGGGCGGGGGCATCGCCGAGCGGCACCGGCACGACCCGCACCTATATGGTCAGCGATTTCAGCACGATCGACCTGCGCGGTGCGAGTGACGTCGATGTCCGCGTGGGCATGGGCTTTTCGGTGCGCGCCCAGGGACCGGTCGAGCTGCTCGACCGGCTAAAGATCGAGCGGGAAGGCGACACGCTCGAGATCGGGCGGCGCAAGAATGTGGATCTTGGCTGGGGCCGATCGGGCAAGGTCAAGGTCTTCGTCACGCTGCCGCGGCTGGCGGCGGCGGCGATATCGGGATCGGGGGACATGACCGTCGACCGGGTCGAGGGAACGCGATTCGCAGCCGATGTCGCGGGCTCCGGCAACCTGGGCGTCGCGGCGGTGAAGGTCGACGATCTCGCCGTCTCGATCGCGGGCTCGGGCAGCGTCTCGGCGGCAGGATCCGCGCGGGCGCTCGCAGTCTCGATCGCGGGCTCGGGGGATGTCGACGCAGCCGGGCTCAAGGCCCGCTCCGCGCGGGTCGAGATCGCCGGCTCGGGCAGCGTCCGCGCGGTCGTCGATGGCCCTGCCACCGTCGACATGATGGGGTCGGGCGATGTCGACCTGGGCAGCGCCGCGCGGTGCACCGTGTCCAAGATGGGCTCCGGCTCGGTCCGCTGCGCACCGTGACCCGCTGCGCGCGCGGCTTGCGTCGGTGCGCCGAAGCGGCAACGATCTGGTGATGATCCGTTTTCTTGTCCTGCCGCTCCTGTTCGCCTGTCCCGTCGCCGCAGCCGCGGCCGATCGTAGCGTATCGGTGGGCAGCTTCGAGCGGGTCCGGATCGATGGGCCGTTCGACGTGCGCCTCGTCACGGGATCGCCCGGCGCGAAGATCTCGGGGGATCCGCACGCGACCGAGGCGGTTGAGATCCGCGTCGACGGTGCGACGCTGTCGGTCCGGCGGAGCACGAGCCGCTGGGGCGAGCGCCCCGAGACGGGGGCACAGCGCCCGGTCATCGTGACGCTCTCCACCCCGCGTCTCGCCTTTGCCAGCGTCGTGGCGGGGGGGCGGCTGACGATCGATCGCATGAAGGGGATGCGGCTGGACCTCGCGGTCAGCGGTGCGGGCAGCCTTGCGGTGAACGATGCGCAGGCGGACCAGCTGAATGCTACCGTCATCGGCACGGGGCGGATGACGCTGGCAGGGCGCAGTGCGCGCGCGCGTCTGACTGTCAGTGGTCCGGGGCTGATCGACGCGACCGCACTGGCCGTCGATGATCTCGTCGTCATGCAGGACGGCGTCGGCGAAACCCGTGCCTCGGCGCGCCGCACCGCGCACGTGACGAACAGCGGGGCCGGCTCGGTCACGGTCGCGGGCACCGCCGCCTGCACGGTCCGCGCCGCCGCCACTGGCCCGGTGATCTGTGGCCGCTAAGCGCGCAGGCTAGATCAGCGCGAGTTCGGCGAGCTTGGTCATCAGCGCGGGCGGCATGATGTCGAGTCCGGTCGCGTCGCCGCCGAGATCGAGCGGCGCATCGGCGCCCTCCAGATACCGCCACCCCTGATGCGCGCGCTTGGGTCGCGCCTGGACCAGCACCAATCGGGGGTCGATATGGATCGCGACGCGTCCTCCCTCCGCCTCGCCAAAGCCCAGGATCGGCGACCGCGCGATCAGCTGGTGCTTCAGGATCCAGTACATCGAGCCGCCTTCGCCGACCGGCCCTGCAACTTCCTCGTGTCGCTTGGGCAGGTAGCGGGTGGTGAGGAACACGGGGCCCTCCTCACCGCGCAGCCGCAGGCGCTCCGCCAGATGGTCGACGCTGTCCGCGCCGAACGCGACTTTGGTGAGGTGAAGCGGCATCCGTCTGGAAATGGGCGCTAATCCGCGCCAGTCAACCGGAGCGTCAACCGTGCAGCCCCCACAGGCTGGCAAGGCCGAGGAACGAGAAGAACCCCATCGTATCGGTCATCGTCGTCACGAACACCGCCGACGAGACCGCGGGATCGATCCGGAACTTGTCGAGCGTGATCGGGACCAGCACGCCGGAAAGCCCTGCGGTGATGTTGTTGGTCAGCATCGCCGCGGCGATCACGATCGACAGGTCGGTGTTGCGGAAGATCACATAGGTGCCCAGGCCGATCAGTGTGCCCAGCATGACGCCATTGGCCGTGGCGATCCGGAATTCGCGGACGATCATCCGCTTGGTGTTCGAACTCGTCAGCTGGTTGGTCGCGAGCGCGCGGACCACGACCGCGAGCGTCTGCGTCCCGGCATTGCCGCCCATCCCCGAGACGATCGGCATCAGCACCGCGAGCAGAGCGAAGCTGGCGATCGTCCCCTGGAACAGCCCGACGACCGACGACGCGACCATCGCGGTGCCCAGATTGACGACCAGCCAGGTGAAGCGCGTCCGCACCGTCAGCCGGATCGGTTCGTTGATGTCGCCGTCGCCCGCACCCGCCAGGCGCAGCGTATCCTCGCCCGCCTCTTCGGAAATGATGTGGACGATGTCGTCGACCGTGATCATCCCGACCAGCCGGCCGCCATGATCGACCACCGCGGCAGAGATCAGCGCATATTTCTGGAAGCGGAGCGCCACCTCTTCCTGGTCCATGTCGACCGGGATCAGCGTCTGTTCGCGCTTCATCACATCGGCCATCGCAATCCCGCGCGGCGTGCGCAGCATCCATGACAGCTGGCACGTGCCGATCGGCTTGTGCGCGGGGTCGACGACGAAGATTTCCCAGAAATCGGTCGTCAGCTCCTCGTGACCGCGCAGATAATCGATCGCGTCGCCGACGGTCCAATGCTCGGGCACCGCGATCAGCTCGCGCTGCATCAGGCGGCCCGCGGATTCCTCGGGGTAGCTCAGCGCCTCCTCGATCGCGGCGCGATCATCGGGATCGAGCGCGCGCAGCACCGCGCGCTGCTCGTCCTCGTCCATGTCCTCGATGATCGCGACCGCGTCATCGGTATCGAGTTCGGAGGCAAGGTCGGCGACTTGGTGCGGCTCGAGTGCGTCGATCAGATCCTCGCGGACATAATCGTTCATCTCGGCGAACACGTCGCCGTCGAGCAGATCGGTGACCGCGCGCGCCAGCGCCGCACGATCCTCCTGCGGCGTCAGCTCGAACAGATCGGCAATGTCCGCGGGGTGCAGCGGCTCGACCAGCGCGCGTGCCGCCGCATTGTCACCGTCCTCGACCGCGTCAAGCACGGCGCGGACGAATTCGGGCCGCAACCGGTCGTCGCGATCGAGTTGGGTTTCGGGCTGGGTCTCGGTTTCGACCTCGGGAAGCTCGAGTTCGCTCATGGCTGCCTCCCTTAAAAGCGTGCGCCTTGGGCCCTAACGCGCCGCGCATGCATTTGCCAGTCGCGGGGTGGATCCCTATCTGCCGCGCATCAATTCAGGAGAAGACCCAATGGCCGATACCCCCGAAACGCTGACGCTGACCCTCGATGGCGGTGACGTGACGATCAAGCTGCGCCCCGATCTGGCCCCGAAGCATGTCGAGCGCATCGTCGAGCTGGCCAATGACGGCTTCTATGACGGCGTCGTATTCCACCGCGTGATCCCGGGCTTCATGGCGCAGGGCGGCGATCCCACCGGCACCGGCATGTCGGGGTCGGACAAGCCGAACCTCAAGGCGGAATTCTCGGCCGAGCCGCATGTCCGCGGCGTGTGCTCGATGGCGCGCACCAACCAGCCCGACACGGCGAACTCGCAGTTCTTCATCGTGTTCGACGACGCGCGCTTCCTCGACAAGCAGTACACCGTCTGGGGTGAAGTCACCAACGGCATGGAGCTGATCGACGCGCTCCCCAAGGGCGAGCCGCCGCGCCAGCCCGGCAAGATCGTGAAGGCACGCGCAGCCTGAGCTGAAGACTGCACCGGCGCAGCGAAGCTGCGTCGGTGCAGTCGAAGCCGGCCGGCGGAGCAAAGCTCCGTCCGACGGCGCGGCTTAGCCGCGACGCGCTTCAAGTCAGAAGCGCGTCGCGGTCGCTACCCTGACCCTCTCTCAACCGTACATCCGGTATCCGAGCGAAGGCTGTGCCTCGCTAAACTTCCGCTAGCGTCTTGATCAGCCAGTCGTGGAACAGCTTGACCGGCTTGGCCTGCAACGCGCGCGGTCGGCAGACGAACCAATAGCTGTACGGGCTCTCCACCTCGATTTCGAACAGCCGCACGAGCCGCGGATCGTTCGCATCCTCGAAATGGCTGGCATGCATGAACGCGACGCCCAGCCCCTGCGCCGCCGCTTCGAGCATCAGCGCCCCCGAATCGAAATGGTCGATCGCCAGCGGCTCGATATCGTCGAGCCCAGCCGCCGTCCGCCACGCGGTGAACGTATCCGTCATGTCGCGGTGGACCAGCGCGGTCAGCGTCGAAAGCTGTTCGGGGCGGGTGATCGGATCGACGCGGTCGAGCAGGGTGCGCGCACCGATCACATAGACCGAATTGCGATCGAGCCGCCGCGCATAGAAGGCCGGATCGATCTCGCGCGACAGGGCGATCACCGCGTCCAGCCCGTCGCCCAGCCGCGATACCAGATGCGCCGCGGTATCGATGTCGAGATGCAGTTCGGGATGCGACGCGCGCAGTTCGCCGAGCCGTGGGAACAGCTTCTGCGACGCATAGAGCGGCAGGATTCCCAGCCGCAGCCGCAGCACCTCGGTCGTACTGGTCATCGATTCGACCGCATCCGACAGCGAATCGAGCACCGGCGCGATCTGCGCGAGCAGGCGTTCGCCGTCGGCGTTCAGCACCATCGCCTGGTGCCGGCGTGCGAACAGCGGCTTGGCGATGAACCGCTCGAGGCTCTGCACGCGCCGGCTGAGCGCGGGTGCGGACAGCGCCAGATCCTCCGCGGCGGCCTTGATCGAGCCCAGCCGCGCGACCTGGACGAACGCCTCGATAGCCCCGAGTGGCGGCAGCCTCCGCATGATTCCTCCCCGACTCCCTTACCCGACTCGATGCATGTGATCCGCATCATTGGCCGCATTGAAGCCTACGATTGCAGTTAGCGCAATCGTAGCGGATCCATTCGCACTTGCAACATGAACCGCTTCGACGCAAAAAGACGTCGCCTTTCAGGCATCCTCTCCTAAAAACTTTCATGGGTTGGCCTTCATTGGCCGGCCCTTTTTTTTGTCTTTTCAAGTCCTCGCAAGCCCGGCGGCGGCCCCCCATCTGACACGCTTCGAGTTTGAAGGAGTCGAGATGCCCGATAGCGAAACCCCAACGCGGAAAATCCAGGTGGCGAACGCGCGTCCCGAGGACAGCGGCCGCGGCCTGGCGCATCTGCCGCGCGCGCTGATGGCGACGCTCGGCATCGGCGAGGGTGACGTGATCGAGATCCTCGGCAAGCAGAACACCCCCGCGCGCGCCGTCGGGCCGTATCCAGAGGACGAGGGGCTCGACATCCTGCGCATCGACGGGCTCCAGCGCGCCAATGCGGGCGTCGGCTCGGGCGATTTCGTCGAGGTGCGCAAAGCCGAATCGAAGCCCGCGACGCGCGTCGTCTTCGCACCCGCACAGCAGAATCTGCGGCTTCAGGGCTCGACCAACGCGTTGAAGCGCACATTCCTCGGCCGGCCGATCTGCCAGGGCGACATCGTCGCGACAGCGGGGCATCAGCGCGTCGGCAACATGCCCGCGGGCGTCCAGCAGTTCATGAACGCGCCCGCTTATGCACTGCAGGAGATCCGCCTCGCGGTGATCGCCGCCAGCCCCAAGGGCGTCGTCCATATCGACGAGAATACCGAGATCGAGCTGCGCCCCGAATATGAGGAGCCGCAGGACGCACGCCGCGCCGACGTCACCTATGACGATATTGGCGGCATGGCGCAGACGATCGACCAATTGCGCGAGATGGTCGAGCTGCCGCTGCGCTACCCCGAATTGTTCCAGCGCCTGGGCGTCGATCCGCCCAAGGGCGTTTTGCTACACGGACCGCCCGGGACGGGCAAGACGCGGCTCGCGCGTGCGGTCGCCAATGAATCCGATGCGCAGTTCTTCCTGATCAACGGCCCCGAGATCATGGGGTCGGCCTATGGCGAGTCGGAAGGCAAGCTGCGCCAGGTGTTCGAGGAAGCCGCCAAGGCCGCACCGTCGATCGTCTTCATCGACGAGATCGATTCGATCGCACCCAAGCGCGGGCAGGTGTCGGGCGAGGCGGAAAAGCGTCTCGTCGCGCAGCTGCTGACGCTGATGGACGGGCTGGAGGCACGCGCCAATCTCGTCGTGATCGCCGCGACCAATCGTCCTGAGGCGATTGACGAGGCGCTGCGGCGTCCCGGCCGGTTCGACCGCGAGATCGTCGTCGGCGTTCCCGACGAGCGCGGCCGCCGCGAGATTCTCGGCATCCATGCGCGCGGCATGCCTTTGGGCGACCGGGTCGATCTCGACGAGTTGGCGCGCACGACCTACGGCTTTGTCGGTGCCGATCTCGCAGCGCTGGCGCGTGAGGCGGCGATCGAGGCGGTGCGGCGGATCATGCCCAAGCTCAACCTTGAGGAGCGCACGATCCCGCCCGAGGTGCTCGACGACCTGTCGGTCACGCGCGAGGATTTCCTCGGCGCGCTCAAGCGCGTCCAGCCCTCGGCGATGCGCGAGGTCATGGTCCAGGCGCCGACCGTGCGCTGGGCCGATGTCGGCGGGCTCGACGATGCGCAGATGCGGCTGAAGGAAGGCGTCGAGCTTCCGCTCAAGAACCCCGACGCGTTCCGCCGGCTCGGCATCCGCCCGGCCAAGGGCTTCCTGCTCTACGGCCCGCCCGGTACCGGCAAGACGCTGCTCGCCAAGGCGGTCGCGCGCGAGGCGGAGGCGAATTTCATCGCCACCAAATCGTCCGACCTGCTCAGCAAATGGTATGGTGAGAGCGAGCAGCAGATCACCCGGCTGTTCCAGCGCGCGCGCCAGGTCGCACCCTGCGTGATCTTCATCGACGAGCTTGATTCGCTGGTGCCCGCCCGCGGCAGCGGCGCGGGTGAACCGCAGGTGACCGAGCGTGTGGTGAACACGATCCTCGCCGAGATGGACGGTCTGGAGGAGCTCCAGTCGGTCGTCGTGATCGGCGCGACCAACCGGCCGAACCTGATCGACCCGGCGCTGCTTCGCCCGGGGCGGTTCGACGAGCTCGTCTATGTCGGCGTGCCCGACAAAGCGGGGCGCCGGCGGATCCTCGGCATCCAGACGCAGAAGATGCCGCTCGCGTCCGACGTCGATCTTGATCGTCTCGCGGACCGCACCGACCGGTTCTCGGGTGCGGATCTGGAGGACGTCGTCCGCCGCGCAGGCCTTGTCGCGTTGCGTCGCTCGATCGATTCGACCGACGTGACGATGGCCGATTTCGACAACGCGCTGAAGGAATCGCGCGCCAGCGTCACGCCCGAGACCGAGCGTGAGTATGAGCAGATGGCCGCCCGCCTGAAACAGGACGCGACCGCCATCCAGCCGATCGGCTTCGCCTTCCCCAGTAAAGGCGCGGCGTGATCATCGCCCCTCTCCTTGGCGGGAGAGGGGCTACCGCCAGCATGGTTCCATTCGGCGGTCTATAGTCGACTGGCCGAATGGCCCTGATCTTGTGCCATGTGTTGACATTACCGGGCACGGGTCCAATGTAACTTTCATGTACGCATCCGCGACACATAAGCGTTTCCTCGATCACGCCGGCCAACTCGCCGCACGGGGTTAGCCCGAGCTCGCGGCTATAGGCCGCTGGAGTTCGGGCTTTATTCGATCTGACCTTTGGGACGTGCGCTGCACGCCCATGATCTCGAATATACGGAAACCACGCAATGTCAGGCCCAGCCTCTGAATCTGGCGATCACTCGCCAGCGCGCCGCGACGTCGATGAAGACGCCCTATCCCCGAAAACCTCGTTGCGGATGCGCCCCAGGCATTTCTTTTCGAAGCAATTCGATATGGAAATCGTCGAAGACTATTCAAAGGAGGAGGCCGATCGGGACTCCGCCGGGCAGCCGAAATGGCTCAACCGACTGATTCAGATGAACTTGTTACTGATGATCCTCTTGATCGGGGTTCCGCTGCTTCTGTACTGCATCGGAATGTCGGCGAAATAGCGGAGCCGCGGCCTGATGAATCCCGGTTCAGCCGCCCGAAGCGTCCTTCGCCTCATTCAGCGTCACCCAGGCATAGCCGATCAACACCACGCACGCTGCGCCCGCGACCAGATAAGGCAGCGAATGCTGCGCCTCGTACAGTCCGACCCCGATCGACGGCCCGAGCACGAAGCTCGCGCCGTTGATGCTGGTCACCTTGCCCGCGACCGACCCTTGCGCATTCGCGCCGACCGCGAGCGAGGCGCCCGCGGTAAAGCCCGGCCGCGTGAAGCCGAAACCGAGACTCGCCAGCGCATAGGCGGTCGCGATCGTGTAGAGCGATGTCGCGATCCCCGTCAGCGCGGTGCCCGCCGCCGCCAGCACCAGCCCGGTCAGGACGAGCTGGCGCGGGGTCAGGTTGAGCCGCGGAATGATTCCCCATTGCGCGAGCAGCGCTGCACCCGCGCCCATCATCAGCACGATCCCCGTGGGCTCGAGCGCGAGTGCGGGCGCAAGGTTGAGCCGGTCGATCACCAGGAACCCGATCGCCTGCCCGGTCATCGCCTGCGCATGCCCCATGACCAGCCCGGCGATCATCCAGGCGCGGATGCGCGGATCGGTATAGCCGACCTGTTCGACATGCGACTGGGTCGCGGCGGTGACCGAAGCCCCGCTCGGCGCGCCGCCGATCGACGGATAGGACGCGCTTGCGCCGTGCGTATCTTCATGTGGCGCGACGATCCGGTCGTCGGGCAGCATCCGCCGCACCGTGATCCACACCGCCACGCCGAACAGCGCGAACAGGAAGGCGGGGCCCGCCAGCCCTACCTCGAGTCCGCCGACCGACCCGAGAATCAGATAGGGCGCGATCGCCGGCCCCAGGATCGTGCCGAGCCCGAAGGCGGAAGCGAGCAGGGTCAGCGCGCGGGTCCGTTCCGCGCGCGTCGTCTCGCCCGCGACCAGCGCCTGCACCGCGGGCGGGGCGGCGGCCCCGAACGCGCCATAGATCAGCCGCCCGGCGATGAAGCAGCCGAACGCCGCGGTCCCGCCGATCCAGTGGTTGATGCCAGCCATCAGGAACAGTCCGCACAATGTCAGCGACACGCTGAACCCGCCGATGCCGAGCAGAATCATCGCGCGGCGCCCATGCCGGTCGGACCGGTTCGCCCAGAACGGCGCGGCGATCACCCACAGCAGCGCGGACACCGAAAACGCGCCGGCCACCGCGCTGTCCGCGACGCCCAGCGACCGGCCGAGCGCGGGCAGCACCGATTGCAGCGCGGTATTGCCCGCGGCGATCGTCAGCATGACAAGGAACATCAGCGCGAAGCGACGATCGATCCGCGCATCCTCGCGACCAGTACCGGTCATGGCCGCGCCCAGTCATAGTCGCGCTCGACCCGTGCGACGGTGACGCGGTAGCGGTCATACCAGAGCGCCCGCCCGCGCTCGCGAATCGCGCTATGGTCGGGATCGTCGCGCCACGCGATCGCCGCGGCGTCGTCCGCCCAATAGCTGATCGTGATCCCCAGCCCGGCTTCGTCGCGCACGCTGTCGATCCCGCGATAGCCGGGCTGCGTCGCGGCGAGCGCCTCCATCGCGGCGGCTGCCGCGGCATAGCCGGCGGGGTCGGTGCCGTTACGGTTCGACATGAAAATGACCGCCGTCTGGCCCGTCCGATCGTCGTGCATGCCCAATGCTTAAGCCAAGCCCGGGGGTTGGCAAGCGCGGGTTGCGGCACCGTGCACTGGTCGCGTTCGGTGCGGTTCGTCGCGTGATGCAACCCGCAGGCCTTGAAACACGTTTGGAATCCGTGCGACGGGGGGCTTAAAGCCTCGCGTGCGCGCGGGATCCCTGATCGTAAGGAACACGATGCCCAGTCCGACCACAGCCGCCCGGCGCGCGCGCACCCGCCCCGCCGGCGTGCCCTCCCCGTGGCAGATGTTCTTCACCGAATTCCTGAAACACCCTGTCATGGTCGGCTCGATCGTGCCGTCCTCGGACAAGCTGATCCGCAAGATGCTCGGCCGGGTCGACTGGGACAACACCAAGGTGTTCGTCGAATATGGACCCGGCGTCGGCACTTTCTGCCGCCCGATTCTCGACCGCATGGCGCCCGACGCGACGCTGATCGTGATCGACACCAACCCCGATTTCATCCGCTATCTGCGCCACACGATTACCGATCCGCGGTTTTCGGCGGTGCTCGGATCGGCGGCCGATGTCGAAAAGATCGTCGCCGATCACGGCTTCGAATCGGCCGACTATGTCCTGTCGGGCCTGCCCTTTTCGACGCTGCCCTCCGGCGTCGGTCCGGCAATCGCCGCCGGCACGCATTCGGTGCTGCGCAGCGGCGGCGCGTTCCTGGTCTATCAGTTCAGCCCGAAGGTGAAGGACTTCCTCACCCCGCATTTCGAATCGATCGATCACGACATGGAATGGTGGAACGTGCCTCCGGCGCAGCTCTACTGGGCCTGGAAGGACTGATCCGTCAGCCGCGCGCGCAGCGCGGCGAGTTCGTCGGGCGAGGCATCGGGTCTCGCCGATGCGGGCTTGCCGGCCCGTAACCGCGCCCGGTCTTTTGCATCGGGCTCGACGCGGCGGACGCGGACCGCGGCCCGGCCGCGGCGCTCGATCCCGAGCAGCCGGGCGGCGCCGCGTGACAGGTCGATCAGCCGCGAGGGCGTGAACGGCCCGCGGTCGTTGATCCGCAGCAGGATCGTCCGGCCGGTGTCGAGCGCAGTGACCTCGACATAACTCGGCAGCGGGAGGACGGTATGCGCGGCAGAAATGCCCTTCACGCGAAACCGTTCGCCGTTCGCGGTCTGGTTGCCCGATTCCCGGCCATACCAGCTCGCCATGCCGACCGCGTCATAACCCGGCAGATCGGCGGGCCGGTAGGTCGTGCCGCGCACGCTGTAAGGGCGGCCGATCTTGACCGGATAGTCGCTGACCGGGCGGTAGCGCGTCGTGCCGCAGCCGGCGAGCGCAGCGCACAGCGCGAGGGCGGCCAGCAGGCCGGGCGTATCGGAACGCGGTGCGATTGGGATCATTATCCCTGCTAGCGGACACCCGGTCGAAGCTGAACCCCATTGCGGCGAACCGCCCGCGCGCGGGATCGTAGCGTTTGCTTAACCGCTTTACCCTACGGTTACAGTCTGTTCGAAGGTGCCATGACGCATTTCATTACCCGGTTGAGGCAGCTTCGGCACTCGGATCACGCGGTCGCCGCGGACGTCCGGGCGACTCTGGTCACCTCGCTCTATGCCTCACCCAAGTCGCTGGTGATCGGTGCGCTGACGAGCACGGGTATCGCCACGGTTGTGGCCGTCACCAGTGGCGATCGCTGGCTTGCCGGCTTCGCGGTGCTGATCGGGCTGGTTGCCGCACTGCGGATCATCGGCATCGTCCAGCGCGTGCCCGATCAGCAGGGTACTGACGTATTTGCTGTCGATCGGGGTGCCGCCGAGCGCCCGCGGGCAGGACAATGGGAGTTTTACTACCGCATCGGCGCCTTTGCCTTTTCCGCGCTGCTCGGCATGTTCGGGCTGCTGACGCTGACCCGGACCGCGGACGGCGTGCTTCATCTCCTCTCGGTGACGACGGCGATCGGCTATGCGGCGGGGATTGCCGGACGCAATGCGGGCCGGCCGACGATCGCGCTCGCACAGCTCTGCCTCGCGTCGCTGCCGCTCGCGGCGGGGCTCTTGCTGTCGGGTGAGCCGCTCAACGCCGTGCTTGCGATCGTCATCATCCTGTTCGTGCTGGCGATGATCGACATCACGCTGCAGACCTATGAGGCCATCCTCGGCGCAACCATCGCGGCGAGCGAAAAGACCGCGCTCGCCGAACATCACGCCGCATTCGCGCGACGCGACGACCTCACCGGGGTCGCCAACCGCACCGCGTTTCGCGAATGGTTCGAGCGGCGGCTGCACCGGCTGGAATCGACCGGCGAGCTCCTGTCGATCCACTGGATCGATCTCGACCGGTTCAAGGAGATCAACGATTCGCTCGGTCACCTGGCGGGCAACGTGCTGCTGACCGAGGTTGCGCAGCGGCTCCAGACCGCGTTCGTTACCGATGGCGGCACCATCGGGGTGGCCGGTGACGCGATCGTCGCGCGGCTGGGCGGCGATGAGTTCGCGGTCGTCTGCGCGATCGGCGCGCGCGACGATGCCCGCACGATCGCCGATCATATCCTCGACCTCGTCGCACAGCCTGTGGCCTATGCCGGACGCCGGCTGACGGTCGGCGCCTCGCTCGGCGTGGCGATCGCACCGATCGACGGGGGCGACGCGGACACGCTGCTCAAACATGCCGACCTCGCGCTCTACCGCGCCAAGGAAAGCGGCCGGGGGGCCTTCTGCTTCTACGAACCGGTGATGGACGAGAAGATCGAACGGACGCGCGCGCTGACCAGCGACCTGCACGGCGCGATCGCGCGCGGCGAGCTGTGGCTCGCCTTCCAGCCGATCTTCGATCTGGCGACGCATCGCATCCTGTCGTGCGAGACGCTGCTGCGCTGGGACAGCCCCTGCCACGGCAGCGTGTCGCCTGCCGAATTTATCCCGATCGCCGAGCAGAGCGGCCTGATCGTCGAGATCGGTGCCTGGGTGCTGCGCGAGGCCTGCCGTCACGCGCTGGACTGGCCGGACACGGTGCGTGTCGCGGTCAACCTGTCGCCGATCCAGCTCCTGTCGCCCGGGCTCGCCAAGGTGCTGAAGGACGCGCTCGACGCCAGCGGGCTCGCGCCGGGACGGCTCGATCTCGAGGTGACCGAATCGGTGTTGCTCGACGATATCGACGCATCGCTGGCGGCGCTGTCGGCGATTAACCGGATGGCGGTCGGCACTACGCTCGACGATTTCGGCACCGGCTATTCGTCGCTCGGCTATCTTACGAAATTCCCGTTCCAGACGCTCAAGATCGACCGGTCGTTCATCACCGCGCTCGACGACAATCCCGCGTCGATGGCGATCATCCAGACGGTGGTCGATCTGGCCGCGACGCTCGGCATGCAGACCGTCGCCGAGGGTATCGAGACGCCGACCCAGCTCGCGCAGCTGCGTCGCACCCGCTGCACCGCGGTTCAGGGTTTCCTGCTCGCGCGCCCGATGTCGGCAAGCCAGGTGGCGAACCTGCTTGCCGACGAAACCCCCAGGATGCGTGCGCTGTCCTGAGGGCCTGGGGGCGATGTCCGTCAGCCTTGCGGCTTGTCGAGCAGACGGGTCTGCGCCGCGACGAGCCGCCGCATCAGCTTGAGATCCCCCTCGCTGAGGCGCAGCGCGGCGTCCGCCCACAGGTCGACCACCGCCTCGAGCTCGTCGAGCGTCAGCGGATTGACCGCGCGCGACGCCTCGTAGATTGCGCAATGCCCGCTGTGGCGACGCCGGTTTTGCCGAATATAATCCTCGACCACCCGGCGGCCCTGGCCGGGGTCGGCGAGCGCGTGGACGATACCCAGATCATAGAGCTCCTCCGCGCTGTAGTTGCGCCCGCTGAGGATCATCTGTTCGGCGCGCGCTGCCCCCAGCCGCCGCGACAGGAAGCAGTGCGCCCCCATGCCCGGGAACAGCCCGAACACGGTCTCGGGAAGCCCGAAGCTCGCGCCGCGTTCGGCGACGACGACGTTGAACGACAGCAGCGCCTCGAACCCGCCGCCCAGCGCATCGCCCTCGACCAGACCGATCGTCACGATCGGCAGGTCGAGGCCGCGCAGGTTGCGGTGCAGGATCTGCACGCAGGCGCGGCCATATTGGACCAGCGCCTCGCGGTGACCGGCACGGATATGCTGTGCGAACAGGTCGAGATCACCGCCGAGCGAGAAGACGCCGGGGAATCGCGAGCCGAGCACGAGATAGCGAATCGGCATCGCCCCGGAGGTGTGGGCGCTGTGGATATCGGCCTGCCACTGACCAAAGTCCGCGAGCAGCGCAGGGTTGAAACTCGGCCGCGTCCTTGGCCGCATATAGGTCCACAGCGTGTCGGCCTGCGGGTCAAACGTCACCTCGAGCTGGTCGAGCGCGAACAGCGGTGGGGTTGGGGCGGGGGACGCGATCCCGGCTGTGGTCGCGGTTGCGGGCCGCGGGGCCGGCGAGAAATGTCGGGCGGGTAAAGCAAGAGTCACTGTGGCATTCCTTTGTAATCGCAGCGCAGTGCTGCACCGCCGAACCTAGGGCACAATGGCGGCGATCCCGCGGGGGTGTGCGCGCGACGCGCGTTAAAATCCGTCTCGCGCGACACCGCGCCGGTGCGCTAGGCGGGGTCGGGGTCAGGGGCGGTCGTGGCGCACGGCCCGCGACCCGGTGCTGGCCCCGAAACTGGACGTTTGCCGATCATGACAGCGAAATGGATAGAGGCTGGGCTGGCCGGAGCGCTGGTTGCGGGATTGTGGCTCCCGGCACCATCCGGCGCGGCGCAGACCGGTGTCGCGCCGCCCGTCCCATTGCCGATCGCCCCGTCACCGATCGCGCCGGTCGACGCCCCCCAGCTCCAGCTCCCCGTCGATGCGGCGATGCAGGACGCGGCGGAATATGCGCGGCGGTTCGGCGTGCCGCTCGATGTCGCGCTCCACCGCATGCGGGCGCAGGCGGCGACGATTCCCGTCACCGACGCGCTGCGCCGCGAATTCGCGGATCGGCTCGCGGGCATCGCGGTCGAGCATGACCCGGCCTACCGGATCGTGGTGCTGCTGACCGGCACCGACCCGGTCGCGGACCGCGTCGTCGAGGCGGGGGGGATGAGCGTCCCGCTGGTGTTCCGGACCGGCGCGGCGGCGACGCTCGACCGGATCCTCGGCCAGATCCGCACCTTCCAGGCGGCGATCCGCGCTGCGCTTCCGCATCCCCCCGGCATCGGTGCGGATCAGCGGACGGGTACGCTCGTCGTGATGGTCGCGACCGCGGACCTTGCACTCGACCGGGATGGCGCACTTACCGCCAAGTTCGCCGATATGACCGGCGTTCCCGTGCGGATCGAAGCCAGTGACCGCCCGATGCTGCCGATGGCGCTTCAGACGAGCGTAACGGCTACGCCGGGCGCCACAGTGCCCGGGATCCCCGTGGCGATGATCCCGCGTGCCGACGCAGTGACCGTGATGCCGGACGTCGCGGGCGGGGGGCGGGTGGTCGGGACGGTCGACGGCCGGCGCTATATCTGCACGACGGGATTCGTCGTCACCGATGGCGTCGCGGATGCGATCGCCACCGCCGCGCATTGTCCCGACACGCTTGATTATGTCGGGCGGCCGCCGGCGGGCACGGAGCGGCGGGCGATCGCGCTGCCCTATATCGGCCAATGGGGCTGGGGGTATCAGGACGTCCAGATCAACCGCGCGCCCGCGCTGCCGGCGACTGCGCCACGGCTGCCCGCCTTCTTTGCTGATACCGCCAAGACCCGGCTCAGGACCGTCGCGACATGGCGCAACCGGACCAGCACGCGCGCGGGCGACTTCGTCTGTCACCGCGGCGAGCGCACCGGCTATAGCTGCGCGCCGGTCGCGATGGTCGATTTCGCCCCCGCGGGCGATCTGTGCGGCGGCGCGTGCCTGCCGACCTGGGTCGCGGTCGAAGGGCCGACATGCAAGTCGGGTGACAGCGGCGCGCCGGTTTTCGAAGGGCAGGTCGCACTCGGCCTCGTCAAGGGCGGCACCTACCGCGCCGATGGCAGCTGCCTCTTCTATTATTACATGTCGACCGACTATCTGCCGCCCGGCTGGACGCTCGCCTATCGCTGAGTGCAGGCGTGCAGCCTAGCGTGACAGAACGAACGCCGCCCCCGGAACCGCGACCCGGGCGACATGCGGCCCGAGCAGCCCGTCCGCGGTGATCGGCAGCAGCGTCACGCATTCGTCCTTCTCGTTCGCGACGACCATCAGGCCCTCGTCCTCCAACAGCACGAAGTGTCGCGGATAGGCCGCCCCCGCCGGTGCATGCTGGATCAGCCGCGGGTCACCATCCGGGTCGAGCGCGAAGACCGCGATGCTGTCATGCCCGCGGTTGGAGACATAGAGCCGGTCCCCCGCCGCGTTGATCGCCAGATGCGCGACGATGCTCGGACCCTCATATTCTTCTGGTAGCGTCGACACGGTCCTTGCTGCCGAGAACCGACCCTCGCCGCCGACCAGCACGGTCAGCGTGTTCGCAAGTTCGTTGGCAAGATATGCCATGCGCTGGACATGCGGATGCAGCAGCAGATGGCGTGGCCCCGATCCCGCTGGTGCGTGAAAGGCTGTTCCGGCCGCCCGGACACGGTTGCCGCCCGGCGCCGGCGCCACCGCGAAGGCGCGGATTTCGTCGGTCCCCAGATCGGTTGCATAGAGCCAGCGATCCTCGGCATCGAACCCGACCCAATGCGCGTGAGGGCTAGTCTGACGCTCGCGGTTCGGACCAGATCCGCTATGCGCAAAGACATGGGCTGGCGCGTTCGGCAGGCCGTCGGCGTCGAGATCTAGGACCGACACGCTCCCGCTCGCATAATTGGCGACGGCGAGCAGGTTGTGGTCGTGACTTAGCGCGAGATGACACGGCGCGTCACCGTCAACCGCCACGCGGGCGATCTGTCGCCAGCCGTCGGCGGTGGCGCGATACACGCCGATCGCTCCGTCATCGCGTTCGTCGACGAGATAATGAAGATCATAGCGCGGCGAATGGACGCCGAAGGACACGTTGATCGCATCGGGATAGGGCGTGCCGGTCGACCAGCCATCGCCCTGTCGCAGCGGATGGAGCCCACCACGATTGGTGCCGATCCAGAGGCCGGCGGGTCGGGTCACAGGGCATTCGCCCCGTGCCGACACCGCCGGGATCCTCCGACCAGCGGGGCCGCGCGGACGCGGCCCCAGGCGATCACTTACCGCGCAGCGTGTTGAGCAGCGCGATGCCGACGACGCCGACCAGCGCTGCGGTCGCGAACGGACGATCCTTGGCAAACGCACGCGCCTTGTCGGCGAGCGGGGCGACGGTGTCGGTCGCGGTGCCGATCGCCTTGTTCGCGGTGCCTGCGATCTGGTCGGCGACGCCGCCGGCCTGGAGCGAGCTGTCGCCCGTCGCATTGCCTGCTGCCTGCTTCACCGAACCGAGCAGATCCTGGCCTTCACCCTTCAAGGTCGTCGTGTTCATGCTAAACTCCTATGCTGGACGGCATCCGGAACGAATGCGCTCGGACCGCTGAACGGCCGACACGCCAAGATGTGCCATCGACCTGCGTATAAACCGCCTGCGCAGGGTCGAGCGGCCCGTTACCAGCGATATCCGATCGTCGCCTGCACGGTGCGGCGGTTGCCGTACCAGCACCAGGCATAGTTGGCGAAGCAGCTCGTCAGATACTTCTTGTCGAACAGGTTGGTCGCGTTGACGCCGAGATCGACATTGGCGAGCCGTGGGCTGAGCTTGCCCAGATCGTAACGCAGCAGCGCGTCGAACACCGTATAGGCGGGTGAATAGCGCGCGACGCGGTCCGAATAGAAATCGGCATAGGTCTTGTCGACGTGCCGCACCGCGCCGCCGATCGCAAAGCCCGATGCCGGCCCCTCGGTCGGCGCCCATTCGAGGTTCGCCGAGATTCCGCCGCGCCCGACCGTCGCGAGCGGCAGGCCGATATTGGCGGCAACGACGTCCTCGACCTTCTTCACGCGCTGGCGGCTATAGGCGAGCTTGGCGTTGAAGCCGTAGGGCAGCGGCGCGCTCGCCTCGACCTCGACACCCTGCGACCGGACCTTGCCGATCTGCTCCGCCGTGAAATCGGGATAGGACACGACGACATTGGTCTGCTCGATCCGGAACCAGGCTGCGGTGACGAGGATCGACGTGCCGGTCGGCTGATATTTCACCCCCGCCTCGATCTGCTTGCCGAGAGACGGCTTCGGGGGGCTGCCATCGCGCAGTTCCGCATTCTCCGGCTGGAACGAGGTCGAGTAGCTTGCATAGGGCGCCAGCCCGAACGGCAGCAGGTACAGCGCACCCGCGCGCCAGGTGAACTTCTCGTCTTTCTGCGCCTTGCCGTTGCGTTCCTGGCGGGCCCAGTCCTGGCGGCCGCTCAGCGTCACGCGCAGCCCGCCGACCGCGATCTGGTCCTGCGCATAGACCCCCTGCTGGCGCTGGCGGACATTGGCCGATGCGACGTCGGCCAGGCTGCCGTCAAAGGCGTAGCCCGCGACCTCGAACGGCGACTGCGGTGTCGGCATCGTCCCGTAGACCGGGTTGAACACGTCGATCGGTGTCGCGCCGCCAAAGGCCGAGAGCCCGGCCGAATGTGCGACCTGCCGATCGGCGCCGAACAACAGGCTGTGCGTCAGCGGTCCCGTGACGACCTTGCCGGTCAGCTGATTGTCGAACGTCCAGTTGTTCAGCTGTTCGCGCGTCGAATAGGAGTAGCGGCCATAGACGGTCGGCGCCGTCGCGAACGGATCGAGCGCCGGCCCGCCGGTATAGACGATCCCCAAATTGCTCTTCACATATTGATAGCGACCCGACGACCGCAACGCCCAGCCGCTGCCGAAATCATGGTTGAAGATATAGGTCAGCGCCGCCTGTTCGCGGCTGAAGAAATCCCCCGGCTCGCCGCCGTAGAATTTCGTCGAGATCTTGCCCGCCGGGTTGTCGATCAGGGTGCCGAGCGCGGGGAAGACGCCGTAATTGCCGTTATAGGGATCATGCGAATAGGCGCCGAGCAGCGTGAAGCTGGTGCTGCTGCCCGCGCCGGCGGTCACCGCGGCGGAGATCGTCTGGCGTTCGCGCTTGCCCTGACCCTGCGTTTGCTGATCGTCGGCGCCATTCGCGCTGCCATAGATGCGCCACAGCACGCCGTCCCCTGCGCGCCCGCCGATATCAGCGTCGACGCGGTACAGGTCGTAGGTGCCATAGGTGCCGCTGACCGCACCATAGGTTGCGCGATCAAGCGGCAGCTTGCTGACCTCCGCGACCAGACCGCCCGGGCTCGACTGGCCATAGAGCACCGACGCCGGGCCCTTGATAATCTCGACCCGATCGAGCCGCGACACGTCGACCTGCGGCACCGCATAGCCGGTCGCGCTGCCGAACTGGCGCAGCCCGTCGAGATAGACCGGCGCGTCGAACCCGCGCAGCTTAAACTGGTCGTACACTTCGGCCGATGCGCCGCGCGTCTCGGGGGTCACACCCGCGACGAAGCGCAGCGCTTGGTTGAGGTTCTGCAGCCCCAGCCCGGCAATGTCGGCGGCGCTGATCACGCTGATCGACTGCGGCGTCTCGACGATCGGCGTCGCGCTCTTCGTCCCCGACGACGCGATCGTCGTCGCCTTCTCGCCGGTCACGACGATCACGCCGTGATCCTGCGGCTCGGACGCGTCGGATTCGTCGAGGCTTGTTGCCGCTGCCACGGACGCGTTGGGGGTCGTGTCCTCCGGGGCGGACCCGGCCCAGGCCGGTGATGCGGACAGCGCGGCCGTGAGAATGGTGCCGGCGAGCAGCAGGCGGGCGAAGCGACGATCGGACATGAAAAACCCCTTTCCGGCTCGCTACTGTTGTCGCGACTGATTTGCAATAGCGTTGCGACCGATTCGCAAACCGCGCTTTCCGTGGCTTGGAAAAGCGGTTCACCGTTCGCGTCGGAGCGGCGGTCCTGTTAGGGTAGCGACATGGATTTCTTCCCCGCCCTTACCGACGCGCACCGCGCGTTCGTCGAACGCCAGCCCGTGTTCTTCGTCGCGACCGCGGCCGAGGGTGCGCGGATCAACCTCAGCCCCAAGGGAATGGACAGCTTCCGCGTGCTCGACGCTGGCACCGTCGCCTATCTCGACGTCGGCGGCTCGGGGAACGAGACCAATGCGCATCTCGCCGCCGACGGACGTATCACGATCATGTTCTGCGCGTTCGACCGCCCCGCGCTCATCTTCCGGATTTATGGGCACGGCACCGCGGTGCTGCCGCAGGACGATCGCTGGAACGCGCTCTATGCGCAGTTCACGCCGTTGCCGGGGACCCGGCAGATCTTCGAGATCGCGGTCGATCAGGTGCAGACGAGCTGCGGATGGGGCGTGCCCGTGATGACGCTCGATCGCGAACGCCAGACACTGTCCAAATATCATGCCGGGCAGAGCGATGCCGAACGGCTCGCCGAATGGGCCGAGCATCCGCGCAGCATCGACGGTCTGCCGACGCGGGTGCCGACCATCGCGCCCGGTGCAGCCCGATGAGTCTCGCCGAGCTTGGCCGCTACAGCCGCAACGAGGCGCTGATCATCGCCGGCCGGCTCGAAAGCGAGGGCATTGCCGCGATCGTGTTCGACGGCGACATGGCGATCGGCGACGGCAGCGATCTGCTGATCCCGGTCCGCGTGATGGTCGACGCCGACGATTTCGATGAGGCACGCGCGATCATTCCCGACCGCTGACCGGAAATCGTCCGGCGACGCGCTGCCCGTTTTTGAGGCAATCGTCGCGCGCTGCACAGTTTCTAGCGGCCCGGCGCGCCCGACACCCCGTCCTCCACCCTGTCCCCGCCCCGTCCCGCACCCTGCCGGTAAACTGGCACGGTCGTTGCGTTGTGTTCGCCGTAACAAGGGGAAGGGGCGCGATGAAACTCGTCATTGCCATCATCAAGCCGTTCAAGCTCGACGAGGTGCGCGAAGCGCTCACCACGCTCGGCGTGGCGGGCATGACGGTCACCGAGGTCAAGGGGTTCGGCCGGCAAAAGGGTCAGACCGAGATTTATCGCGGTGCCGAATACACGACCAACATGGTGCCCAAGATCAAGGTCGAGGTCGTGTGCGCGACGAGCCTGGTGGACCGCGTGGTCGAGGCGATCCAGGCATCCGCCAACACCGGCGCGATCGGCGATGGCAAGATCTTTGTGGTCGACGTCAGCCAGGCGGTGCGCATCCGCACCGGCGAAACCGACGACTCGGCGCTCTGAGGGGAGGGGGACACGATGAAGCATGACATGAAGACAGCCGCCGCGGCGGTTCTGGGGTTCGGTGCCGCGCTGGTTGCCGCCGCGCCCGCTTTTGCGCAGACGGTCGCCGCACCCGCGGCCGCGCCCGTCGTCGCCACCGTCAACAAGGGCGATACCGCCTGGATGATGACCTCGACGATCCTCGTCCTGATGATGATCCTGCCGGGTCTCGCGCTGTTCTACGGTGGTCTCACCCGGTCGAAGAACATGCTCTCGACCATGACGCAGATCGGCGCGGTCGCAGCACTCGCGATGCTCATCTGGGTGATGTGGGGCTATACGCTCGCCTTCGGTCCCGACGTGACGAATCCGCTGCTCAGCAATTTCATCGGCAGTCTCGACAAGGCGTTCCTCAAGGGGATCACCCCGGCCTCGCAGGCGGCGACCTTCACCGCGGGCGTTGAAATTCCCGAATATGTCTTCGTCTGTTTCCAGATGACCTTCGCCGCGATCACGATCGCGCTGGTGCTCGGCTCGGTCGTCGAGCGGATGAAATTCTCCGCGGTGATGGTGTTCGGCCTGGTCTGGCTGACGATCGTCTATTTCCCGATCGCGCACATGGTCTGGGCCGCGTCGGGCTATTTCTTCAAGGCCGGCGCGCTCGATTTCGCCGGCGGGACCGTCGTCCACATCAACGCGGGCGTTTCCGCGCTGGTTGCCGCACTGATGCTCGGCAAGCGGATCGGCTATCCCAAGGAGCCGATGGCGCCGCATTCGCTGGTGATGACCGGGATCGGCACCGGGCTGCTCTGGGTGGGCTGGTTCGGCTTCAATGCCGGCTCCGCGCTCGAGGCGAACGGGTCGGCGGCACTGGCAATGATCAACACCTTCGTCGCGACCGCGTCGGCCGCGTTGTTCTGGATGCTCGCCGAGCGGCTGTCGGGTCACAAGGGGTCGGCACTCGGCTTCTGCTCGGGCATCGTCGCAGGGCTGGTCGCGGTGACGCCGGCGGCGGGCAATTCGGGCCCGTTCGGAGCGATCGTGCTGGGTGCGATCGCCTCGTTGATCTGCTTCATGGCGGTGTCGAAGATCAAGCCGCTGCTCGGATATGACGACTCGCTCGACGCGTTCGGCATCCACGGCATCGGCGGCATGGTAGGTGCTATCGGCACTGCGGTGGTTTATGCGCCGTCGCTCGGTGGCCCGGGTGCCGCCGACTATGCGATCGGTGCCAAGCTGCTGGTGCAGATCCAGGCGGTTCTCGTCACGATCATCTGGGCCTCGGTCGGCACCGTGATCGCGATCCTGATCGCCAAGGCGGTCACCGGCCTGCGCGTCTCGCCCGAAGTCGAGGTCGAGGGTCTCGACATCGGCGAGCATGGCGAGCGTGCCTATAACTGATCCAGTTCGGTAGCGGGCCGACCGAGCCCGCACCCACGATGTTCCTCCTGCGGACAACCTGGCCCGGTGCGCACAACGCACCGGGTCTTTTTTTGCGTGTCGATCGCGGTGCCGGCAGGGTGGCCGCTAGACGCCGATGTTCCTGGGAGCCAGCCGCCGGATATCGAGCACGTCGACCCGCGAGAGCATCACCGCGCCGAGCGTCCGGTCGCCGGTCTCGACGAGGATCCCCTCCTGCGTCGCGCGCACCGTCCGCCAGGTGACCTCGCACACCGCGATCCGCTTGCCGACACGCTTGACCGCGGCGACACGGCCATCGTCCGCGACCGCGAGCGCGCCACGCCCATCGGCGCCGACCACCGCGCCCGAGACGGCAAAGCCCGGCAGTTGCGCCTGCGCCGCCTCGGCGGCCTCCTCGGCGGTCTCGATCCGTATCACGCGCCGTTTCCGGGCCGCTGCCCAGCCGATACCACCGACCGACGCCACCAATGCCGCGACCGCAGCCCCGATCACCGCGGGGCCGAGCGCGATCGGAATCATCGCGGCCCTGCGAGCGCATCCAGCATCGGGCGGATACCGCGCAGGTCATAGCCTGCGTCCTCGGCCTGCGCGAGCAGCAGGTTGGGATTGCGCCCCGCCTTTGCCGCGGCGAGCGCCCACAGATTGCAGCTCCGCGTGCCCGACCGGCAATAGGCGAGGACGGGGCCTTTCGCCTCGGTCAGCGCCTGGGTCATCGCGTCGATCTGCGGATGCGAAAAGCCCGCATGTGTCACCGGGATCGCGACATAGTTCAGGCCTGCCGCCTCGGCCGCCGCACGGATCGCGTCGCCCGAAGGCTGGCCCGCATCCTCGTCGTCGGGGCGGTTGTTGACGATCGTCTTGAACCCCGCCGCGGCGATGTCCGCGACGTGCTCGACCGCGATCTGCGGCGCGACCGAAATGCTTTCGTTGATGTGCCGGATCATGCGGACTCGCGGATAACTGCCAGAAAGGCATCCCCATAGGCGTCGAGCTTGCGCGCGCCAATGCCCGATAGCACGGCGAGCGCCGCCCGCGATGCGGGTCGCTGCGCCGCCATGTCACGCAGCACCGAATCGTGGAAGATCACATAGGGCGGAACGCCCGCGTCCTTCGCCAGATCGCGGCGGCATACGCGCAGCGCCTCGAACAGCGGATCGTCGACCGGGTTCGGCACCGCGCCCGGTGCCGCCTTGCGCCGCCGCTCGCGCTTGGGCGGCACGATCACCGACAGCGCCGCCTCGCCTTTCAGGATCGCCTTGGCCGCGGGCCCGAACTCCAGCCCGCCATGCGGATTCGTCCGCAGCGCGTCCTTCAACATCAGCGCGCGCGAGACCGGTTTCAGCAACGCCACCTCGTCGCCCTCGACGATCCCGTAGACCGACAGCGCCTCATGCCCGTTCATCAGGCTCCGCTCGCTCGACACCCCGGTCAGGATACCCTCGATATAGCCGACGCCGAACATCTGCCCCGTCCGGAACACCGCCGACAAGAATTTCCGCGCGGTCTCGGTCGCGTCGACCGCATCGACATTGCCGAGGCAATTGTCGCAATTGCCGCAATCCTCGAGTCGCTCCTCGCCGAAATGCTTGAGCAGGATGCGGCGCCGGCACCCTGCGGTCTCGACCAGCCCGCCCATCGCGGTCAGCCGCTGGCGCTCGCCCGCCTGCCGCTCGGGCTCGACCTCGCCGATCCGCTGGCGGGCGCGCGCGAAATCCTCCGCACCCCAGAACAGATGCGCGATCGCCGGATCGCCGTCGCGCCCCGCGCGCCCCGTTTCCTGATAATAGGCCTCGATCGATTTCGGCAGCCCGGCATGCGCGACGAACCGCACGTCGGGCTTGTCGATCCCCATCCCGAACGCGACCGTCGCGCAGATCACCATGTCCTCGCTTGCGACGAAATCCGCCTGGTTCTTCGCGCGCACCTGCGGATCGAGCCCGGCATGATAGGCGCGCGTCGGCCGCCCGCTGCGCCCCAGCGCCTCGGCCAGCTTCTCGGTCGCGGCGCGCGTCTGCGCATAGACGATCCCCGGCCCCGGGATCTTCTCGAGAATATCCGCGATCTGCCGGTTGACGTTGTCGCGTGCCGAGATCGCATAGCGGATGTTCGGCCGGTCGAACCCCGACACGATCAGCCCCTCGCGCGAGATCCCCAGCTGTTCGAGGATATCCGCGCGCGTATGCGCGTCCGCGGTCGCGGTCAGCGCCAGCCGTGGCACGTCGGGAAAGCTGTCGAGCAGCGGCCGCAGCAGGCGGTAGTCGGGGCGGAAGTCATGCCCCCACTCACTGACGCAGTGCGCCTCGTCGATCGCGAACAGGCTGATCCGCGCCTGCGACAGCAGATTGCGAAAACTCTCGTTCGAGGCCCGCTCGGGCGCGACATACAGCAGATCGAGATCGCCCGCACGGAACCGCGCGATCGTCTCCTCGCGATTGGTATCCACGCTCGTCAGCGTCGCCGCCTTGATCCCGACCGCGGTCGCGGCACGCAGCTGGTCGTGCATCAGCGCGATCAGCGGCGACACGACCACGCACGTCCCCTCGAGCATCGTCGCCGGCAACTGGTAACATAGCGACTTGCCAGCTCCGGTCGGCATCACCGCCAGCGTCCGCTGCCCCGCAAGCACACGGTCGACGACATCGCGCTGCACGCCGCGAAAATCAGGAAAGCCGAAGATGCGCTGGAGATCGGGAAGGGGGTCGAGTGCCATCGCCGTCTAGGTAGCGATCCCCGCTGCGATGTCGAGGATAGCGCGGGCCTTATCGCGCCGGTGCACCAGGGTCTGTCATCCCGACCAGATAGCATGCACCTCCCCGGCGGAGGCCGGGGCCCAGTTGGAAAGGTGGTCGTAACGACGGGACGTCCTTTGTCAGCAACGTCTCCCAACTGGACCCCGGCCTCCGCCGGGGAGGCATACATTCATACTCGTGGCGAATGCGGTTGCGGTCGTCGAGCGATGTGCAACACCCCTCGCGATCGATTGGTGGAGGTGGCATGAAAGGCTTTGGTTTGCGGAGCGGTGCCACGGCGCTCGTCTTGGTCGGGCTCGTCCCGATCGGCAGCGCGGGCTTCGCTGCGGACAAGCCTGTGGCGGTGCGAGACGTGCCGGTCGGTGGCATGATCGCCGCGACGATCGACGGCAGGCCGGTCACGCTCCGCGTCGATCCTGGCGCGCCCGGGCTGGTCCTCATGACCACCGCCGCCGCCGACCGGCTTAGGTTGAAAGGCGGCATGATGGAAATCGGCTATTCGGTGGGCGGAAAGGGCGCGATGCAGGCCACGACCGTGCGGCCGATGACGTTCGACGCCACCCGCGTGAAACGCCGGGTCGGCTTTCCCAGTCCCAAAAAAGGGTCTGCCGACGGTCGCTGGATCGGGCGTGTCTATGCGACCGTCGGCGATGGCAGCATCGGGCCGGGGTCGCTCCCCGAACCCGTCGTGCGTATCGCCCTCCACGCGCCGCGCGCGAGCGAACGGACGGTCGCACTGCCGATGGTCGATGGCGGCGGCCTGTTCGGACGGCTGTCGGGCGAATTCGCGCAGATCATGATCGGCGGCCAGCCAGTGCGCGTCCGCTTCGATCCCTATCACCCGCGCACCACGGTCACCGCCAACGCCGCGTCGCTGATCGCCGAGGCGCAGCGCGGCACGCTCGTCGGTACATTGGAGCCCGTCGAAATCGCTTTCGGCATCGTGCGGCCGGTGCGCACGATGATACTCGCGACCCCGCTCCCGGTCGGCCCGCTGATGCTATCGACGCTCGGCGTCCGCGCCAGCGACGTCGGCGATGCCGTGTCGATTCCGGAAGCCGACGCCGCACCACCCGACCCCGACGAGATCGTCGTCACCGCCAAGGGCAAGCGCGACCCCAAACACGACCGCCTGACGCTCGGCGCGGACGTGCTCGATCGCTGCTCCGAAATCGTGTTCGACCGGCCACAGAAGCAGGTAAGGCTCACGTGCGGGTAACTGGCTAGGCGCGCACAATACACCACCCCGGCGAAGGCCGGGGTCCAGTTAGGGGGCGTCGGTAACGAAAGACCGCGCCCCGTTACTCCGACCTCTCCAACTGGGCCCCGGCCTTCGCCGGGGTGGAAGATGGTGGGACGACCCTACTCCGCCGCGAGCGCCCCCGCGTCATCGCCGGCGCGCTCCTGCGCTTGGCGGTTCCACATCTCCGCATACACGCCCTCGCGGCGCAGCAACTCGGCATGCGTACCCTTCTCGACGATCCGCCCCGCCTCCAGCACGACGATCTGGTCGGCATGCACCACGGTCGACAGCCGATGCGCGATCACGATCGTGGTGCGGCCGCGCTCGATCGCCTCGAGCGTGTCGAGGATTTCCGCCTCGGTGCGGCTGTCGAGCGCCGACGTTGCCTCGTCGAGGATCAGGATCGGCGGGTTCTTCAGCAGCGTGCGTGCGATCGCCACGCGCTGCTTCTCGCCGCCCGACAGCTTCAGACCACGCTCGCCGACGCGCGTCGCATAGCCGAGCGGCTGGCGTTCGATGAACCCTGCGATCGCCGCGCCCTTCGCCGCCGTCTCGACCTCGGGCATCTCCGCGCCCTCGCGGCCATAGGCGATATTGTAGCCGATCGTATCGTTGAACAGCACCGTGTCCTGCGGAACGATCCCGATCGCCGCGCGCAGCGATGCCTGGCGGACCTGCGCAATGTCCTGCCCGTCGACGGTGATCCGCCCGCCCGTCAGGTCGTAGAAGCGGTAGAGAAGCCGCGCGAGCGTCGACTTGCCCGCGCCTGACGGTCCGACCACCGCGAGCGTCGATCCCGCGGGCACGTCGAGCTCGAGATCGCGCAGGATCGGCCGGCCCGCGTCATAGCCGAACGAGACATTCTCGAACCGGACATGACCCGCGCTGACCGCGAGTACGGGGGCGTCGGCCACGTCGACGACGGAAGCGGGCGTGTCGATCAGGTCGAACATCGCCGCCATGTCGAGCGCGCCCTGGCGGATCGTGCGATACACCATGCCGAGCAGGTCGAGCGGCCGGAACAGCTGCGCCAGCAGCGTCGAGACAAAGACCACGTCGCCCGCCGACGCCTCGCCCCGGCTCCACCGCCACACGACGAAGCCCATGCCGCCCGCGAGCATCAGGTTGGTGATCAGAGCCTGACCGAGGTTCAGCCATGCGAGCGAATTCTCGCTCTTCACCGCGGCTTCGGAATAGGCAGTGATCGCGCTGTCATAGCGCTTTGCCTCGCGCTCCTCCGCGCCGAAGTACTTGACCGTCTCGAAGTTCAGCAGCGAATCGACCGCATGCGCGACCGCACCGGTATCAAGGTCATTCATGCGTGCGCGCAGCGCGTTGCGCCAGTCGGTGACCATCCGCGTGAACGCGATATAGCCGACCACCATCACGACCGTCGCGACGACCAGCGGCCAGCCGAACTTGGTCCAGAACAGGCCCAGCACCAGCACGAGTTCGAACAGCGTGGGCGCAATGTTGAAGAGCAGGAAATAGAGCATCGTATCGATACTCTTGGTCCCGCGTTCGACGACCTTGGTCACTGCGCCCGTTCGGCGCGACAGATGGAAATCGAGGCTCAGCGCATGGAGGTGGCGAAACACCTGCGCGGCCAACCGCCGCGACGCGTCCTGTCCGACCCGCTCGAACACCGCGTTGCGCAGATTGTCGAACAGCGTCGTTCCGAACCGCGACGCCGCATAGCCGACCACCAGCAGCGCGACGAGCGTCAGCGCGCCGCGGTCGTTCCCCGCCATCCGGTCGACCGCATATTTCAGCGTGAACGCCGCGCCGAACACCTGCACCAGCTTCGACGCGATCACGAGCATCATCGCGACGACGATCCGCACTTTCAGCTTCGGCTGCCCCGCCGGCCACAGGAATGGCAGAAAGCGACGGAGCGTCGGCAGCAACGGCTGGTCCGCGCGGGTGGAGGTGTAGGTATCAGGGGGCATTGCTGGTGGTGATGTAGGCGTGGTCAAGCCCCGGTGAAAGCGGTTGGCGGAACAATCCTGCCAGTTCGTCGCTTTTCATACCGTGTCCAACGCCGGGCACGGCGATCCACTGGAGAATGAAATGGAACCGCTGTTCTACGTCATGGCCATCATGGGTTGCAGTGACGGCAATATGAACTGCACCGAGGCACGGGTCGTGCCGGCGCGCTACGAAACCATGGCGCAGTGCCGCGCGGCGCTTCCCGATCAGCTCGCGCAGAACACCGACGTTCCCTATCCGATGATCGGCGCCAATTGCCGCACCGCAGGCGCGCAGATCGCCGTGGCAGGCAAGGCCAAGCCCCGGGGCTGATATGTTGGTTCGAGCGGGTTTGAGTTCGTCTCCTTCGCTCTCTCTTCCCCGTTCGTGCTGAGCGAAGTCGAAGCACAGGTCCCGAACGGAGGCCCTTCGACTTCGCTCAGGGCGAACGGATAAGGGGTGAGGCGTGAAAGACTAAGCTACCGCGGTCGTGTCCACAGCCGCGGATCGCGCGGCGTGCGTGGATACAGCCGCTCCGGCGCCGCTGCCTCTCGCGCGGCTCTGGCGATAAACCCCAGCTTCTGCGCCCCGGACGTCGTAACGCGGTGATCCCAGGCATGCTCGCCGCGCGCCGCGACGGCCCGCCCGATTGCGCCATAGATACCGGCCGCGGACAGCACGGCCCAGGCCGACCGGAACGACAGCGCGGGCGTGCCTTCCCGTGCGCTCGCCTCGAACGCCGCCGCGCGGTCCGCCATCCGCTTCGTGAGCACCGCGAGGCGCGCGCGGAATGGCGGCTTCATGTGCTGGCCGGGCGGAAAGTCCATCTCGACCAGCCAGTCCTCGGGCAGGTAGCAGCGCCCGACCCGGTCATCCTCCTCGACATCGCGCATGATGTTGGCGAGCTGGAATGCCATTCCCAAGTCACAGGCGCGGTCGAGTGTGTCCTCGTCATCGGGATCGACCCCCATCGCGATCGCCATCATGCAGCCGACGACGCCCGCGACATGGTAGCAATATTTGTACAGGTCGTTTTCGGAGCGCGGTCGCCACTCGCGTGCATCGAGCGCGAACCCCTCGACCAGGTCGCGCGCGAACCGCTTGGGCATCCGCGTCTCGGCGGCGACGATCCGCAGCGCGTCGAATGCGGGCTCGCCGACGACCTCGCCCGCCAGCGCCTGCTCGGTCATCGCCGACAGCGTGACGAGGCGCGCCGGGGCATCGTCGACGACGGTCATGCCGTGCCCGTGATCCTGTCCGTCGGCGATATCGTCGCACCGCCGGCACCAGGCGTAGAGGAGCCACGCCCGTTCGCGCGTCGGCTTGTCGAACAACAGGCTGGCGGCCGCGAAACTCTTCGATCCGCGCGCGATCGACTCCTTCGCCGTCGCGACGATCGCTTCGCGGGTGGGGGAGGGGAATGTCATGCCGCCACCTTTACTACCACCCCGGCGAAGGCCGGGGCCCAGGTGGGAAAGCGAGTGTAATGACGCGTAGCGCGAGCCAATCCCCGTCCCCCAACTGGGCCCCGGCCTTCGCCGGGGTGGAGCAGGATAGTATGCGGCGCGAAGACGGTCACAGATCCGACGCGTTCATCCGGACGATCGGCTGTGTCGGCACATGCTCCGCCATCCGGTCGAGCAGCAGGTCGAGCGTATCCGCGACGATCAGCAGGTCGCGGTGCTGCGGTCGCAGGAAGCCGACCTCGCCCATCTTGTCCCAGAACGCGATCAGATGGTCGTAATAGCCCGCGGTGTTGAGCAGCCCGACGGGATCCGCATGATAGCCGAGCTGCGCCCAGCTCAGCGCTTCCCACAGCTCGTCCATCGTGCCCGTACCACCGGGAATCGTCACGAATCCGTCCGACAGGTCGGTGAACATCTGCTTGCGCTGGTGCATGCCCTGCACGACGTGGAGCTCGGTCAGCCCCCGGTGCGCAACCTCCGCATCGACCAGCGCCTGCGGAATCACGCCGATCACCTCGCCGCCACCCTCGAGCGCACCGTCGGCGATCGCGCCCATCAGGCCGGTGCGGCCACCGCCATAGACGAGGCCGATTCCGCGCTCGGCAAAGGTCCGTCCCAGCGCGCGTGCGCCTTCGATATACAGGGGATCAGCCGGCGTCGCCGACCCGCAATACACAGCAAGTCTTTTCATGTGGCCTCGCTAGGGGAAGCTCGCGTGGTGCCGCAAGAAAAGAATGGGTTCGCGCGGAGACGCGGAGGCGCGGAGTTGCAGCACGGGTCGCGGAGCGACCTTATACCATGATGACGTACAGCCGAGAGGTCTTCCGACCGATAGGCTGGACGCACCATCTCCGCGCCTCCGCGTCTCCGCGTGAACAAACCCTTACTGCTCGCCCTCAAGCATCAACCGCGCCGTCGCCTTCGCACTCCCGACGACGCCGGGAATCCCCGCCCCCGGGTGAGTCCCTGCGCCGACGAAGTACAGGTTCGGGATATGATCGTCGCGGTTGTGCACGCGGAAATAGGCGCTCTGCGTCAGCACCGGCTCGAGCGAGAAGGCCGAGCCCAGATGGGCGTTCAGATCCTGCGCGAAATCCTTCGGCGCATAGCTGAACTTGGTCACGATCCGGTCGTGGATGTCCGGGATCAACCGCCGGCCGATCTCGTCAAGGATCCGCTTCTCCAGGATCGGGCCGATCTCGTCCCAGTCGACCGGGAACTTGCCGAGATGCGGCACCGGCGCGAGCGCGTAGAAGGTCGAATGCCCCTCCGGCGCCAGGCTGGGGTCGGTGACAGTCGGGTGGTGGAGATAAAGCGAGAAATCTTCCGCCAGCACGCCGTGATCGTAAATGTCCGACAGCAGCCCCTTATAGCGCGGCCCGAACAGGATCATGTGGTGCGGAATGCCGGGCCACGTGCCCTTGATCCCGAAATGCACGACGAACAGCGACGGGCTGTACTTCTTGCGCTCGAGCGACGCCTTGGTCCGCTGTCCGCTGCGCGACGTCGCCAGCAGGTCGCGATAGGTGTGCATGATGTCGCTGTTCGCCGCCACCGCATCCGCCTGGCCCGACCAGCCGCTCGCCGTCGTGACCCCGGTCGCGCGGTCGCCCAGCGTCTCGATCGAGGTGACCGGGTCGTCGAGCCGCAGCACGCCGCCCAGTCGCTCGAACTGGGTCACCAGCGCCGCGACCAGCCGGTTGGTGCCGCCGCGCGCGAACCACACGCCGCCGTCGCGCTCCAGCTTGTGGATCAGGGCATAGATCGCGCTGGTCGTCATCGGATTGCCGCCGACCAGCAGCGTGTGGAACGAGAGCGCCTCGCGCAGCTTCTCGGACTTCACGAAGCTCGACACGATTGAATAGACCGAGCGCCAGGCCTGGTATTTCGCCAGTGCCGGCGCCGCCTTGATCATCGACCCGAAGTCGAGAAACGCGACATGGCCGAGCTTCTCATAGCCTTCGTGAAACACGCCGGCGGAATAGGCGAGGAACTTCTCATAGCCCGCCCAGTCGCCCGGGTGCAGCTTCTCGATCTCCGCCCGCATCTGCGTATCGTCGTTGGTATAATCGAAATTCGTCCCGTCTGCCCAGTTCAGCCGGTAGAAGGGCAGCACCGGGTCGAGCGTCACGTCCGCGCTCATGTCGTGCCCGCTCAGCGCCCATAGTTCGCGCAGGCAATCGGGATCGGTGATGACGGTCGGGCCGGCATCGAAGGTGAAGCCGTCGCGCTCCCAGTAATAGCCACGCCCGCCCGGCTTGTCGCGGCTCTCGACGATGGTCGTCTGGACGCCTGCGGATTGCAGCCGGATCGCGAGCGCCAGCCCGCCAAACCCTGCGCCGATGACGATAGCTGTCTTCATGATCTCATACTGCCTGCGATGGCGCGGACGGCGCGCACGATGGGGACGGGGGGCTTGCCGGTCAGGATCCGCGCCTTGTCGGTCATGGTCGAACGTCCGGCATAGAAACGGCCTATCAGCGAAGGGGAGAGGCGATAGAAGCGCTCGAGGATCCGGTAGCGTTCCTCGGGCTCCGCCGCGCGGAATAGCATCGTGTCGAGCATCCGGTAGAAACCGCGGCTCTTCCACGTCGCCTGCGCCATCGCATAGGTCGCGTCGTGCAGCCGCGCGCCCGAGAAATCCCCCAGCGCCGCGATCATCGACGCGGTCCGCACCGCATCGGGCAGCGAATAGCCGGTGGTCGGGTGGAACATCCCCGCGCGCATCCCCGCCTTGGCGACACGCGCCCCGGTCGAGCGCCAATAGGCCTCGAAATCGCCGCCCATCGCGACCGGCAGGACGCCCGATTCCTCGCGTTCGATCCGCTTCACCGACCAGCCGCGCTCGGCGACATAGGCGTCGATCCGGTCGCGCAGCACGGGCAGATCGAGATCGGGCGTGTCGCTGTAATAGGTGTCTTCGACGAACATCCGCCGCGCCTTGAACGGCAGGCAATAGACGAAACGATAGCCGTCGAGCTGTTCGACGCCCGCATCCATCACCATCGGCCGCGGCGCCTTGTGCATCGCGTCGAGCAGCAGTTCGCGTCCGAGGAATTTCTGCCACGCCAGATCGAGCAGCGTAAGGTCGCCCGGCCCGCGCGCGTCGATCACCCCGGTCGCTTCGATCCGGTCGCCGTCGCTCAGCACCACCGCGGTCGCGCTCGCGCCGCTGACTTTGCGGTCGAGCATCAGCGCGTGCGGCGGCAGGACGCGGCGTACTTCGCGGTCGAGCTGGACGCTCTCGATCGAATTGTAACGCGCGTCGATGGTCCGCGCATGCCCTGGAAAGCGCACGTCATAGCCCTGCCAGCCATGCACCACGAGCGGCGCGACGATCCAGCGGTCCGCCGCCGCGACGTCGCTGTCGAAGAACGACCAGAGGTGATTGCCGCCGACCGTCGGGGCGGCATCGACCAGCCGCACGTCGAGCGCCGGATGCTTCGCTTTGAGCGCCAGCGCGATCATCCCGCCGGCCAGGCCCGCGCCAACGATCGCGACGTCGCAGGAGATCGTCGATGCCATGGCTCCGACTAGCGCAAACCGGCGCCTGCGAAAACAGCCTTTCCCGCCCAATCGCGCGCGAAGACAACCTGCATTGCCGGCCCGGCCGCCTCTTCCGCCACCGCCGCGATCCGCCGCGCGCCAGTCGTCCGCTGCCATCGCGCACCCGACACGGAGGGACGGGGGACGTCAGGTCGGGCATGGCGCGCCGCCGCCATCTCCGCCACTATGTCCATGCCAGATCCGGAGCCGCCATGCCCCCCACACATCCGACCGACGCTTCGCCAGCACCGCACGCCGGCGATCCCGACCCCCGCCACCCCCAGGCGCCGACGCTGGCAACGGCGCGCCTGACGCTGAGCGGCCATGTCCCTGCCGATCTCGACGACTGCGCCGCGATGTGGGCCGACGCCCGCGTCTATGCGATGATCGGCGGCACGCCGCGTAGTCGCGAGGAGGTGTGGATCCGGTTGCTCCGCTCGATCGGGCAGTGGACCGTGTTCGGCTATGGCAGCTGGATCGTGCGCGAGACTGTGACCGGCCGGCTGATCGGCGAGATGGGTCTGATCGAAGCGCGGCGCGCGATCCTGCCGCCGATCGACGGTCCCGGTGCGATCGGCCCCGAAATGGGCTGGACGCTGACCGGCGACGCGCAGGGACAGGGTTATGCGTCGGAGGCGATGGCGGCGGTCCTGGCCTGGGCCGACCCGCGCATCGCCGCGACGACCTGCATCATCGACCGCCGCAACGCGCCCTCGCTCCGCCTCGCCGAGCGCCTCGGCTACCGCCTGCGCATCGAGGGTCGTTATCGTGACGCGCCGATCCTGATCCTCGACCGGCGCGCCTGACCTCGGTTCCGGACGCTCGGCGGACAGGTCGAGCGATGCTGGCCGAGGAACTGCGCGGGTTTTTACGGTACCGGGCAGCCGCAAGTCGTCGCTGCTGCCCGGCACCATGTGCGGCGCGCGCTCATTTCCGGATCAGCCGGGAGCGCACATGCCCATGTTTACGCGCTGGCGATCAGTTCGCCGGGACCTTGATGAACGGGTCATAGCTGTAAGTCTTGCCCGACATCGAGAAGACGACGCTGTACTGGTAGGACCCCGTTGCTGTGCCGTTGTTGATCACACAGGTCCAATAGATAACGCCCGCGGGCGTCGTCTGTTTTTCAAGCTTCTGGAATACACTATTCGGCGGGTTCTGCGTGCATTGACCGGTAAACCCGGTGATTGCGATATTATGGGCGGGATTGATGGGATAGACGGTCCACACCAAGACGTCACCGGCGTTGCACGGCGTCGTCAACTCGTTGCCACCCTCGGACGTGCCTTCATAGCCCGTTGTGTCGATCATATACAGACCTTGGGTGATGGTCTGGCCACTGGCCGTCGACTGAGCTGTTTCCACATCCACAGCAATCATGATGTTGATGGTTGCCATATACTCATCTCCTAAATTTATAGTATCGAGATGGCCTGTCTCTGACATGGCGTCGGACTTTCAAACAGGCGATATCGTCGTAATGGAGCAATGTTCTGCTATCAGGGTCTCAAATCTGTTGACCTGAAAAAAAATATCACATTGGGAGGCGTCAAATAAAGTTCGATAGATGAATTCGTGGCGCTGAATTCTGTAAAATCGATAAAGATATGATAAGGGTCCGGTGTTCCGACATAGAATGGGGCGGCGTTAGGTTTGCAGGCGCACAGGCCGTCGTGCTTTGCAGCCGCGTACCCGGATGCCGCCGGTTTCGATCATTTTGCGGGGGCGATAGACTAGAGTCAGTGCAAACAGGTGGAGCACCGGCCGGGCGTGGTCGACCGAGGGTCTGAATGGCAACGGCGTTCGATCCGGTCCCGGCGCTGTGATAATTCCGCTACGGGTCATTGCGATTCCGACCCTGGCGGTGCGCTCGGTTTGGCTCTGACGGTCATGACCGTTATGGAGGGGGCCAATCCGATGGGCCGGGAGGTTTTTCCCCGGTTCATGTGGAGGGGAGCATTGGGGACATGGCTGATCACGGCCAGCCACCATCAGCCACATCATGAACGATACAGGTGCAATTATGAGCTCATTTTCCGGTTCTGGGATCGGCTCTGCGGCACCGACCGGGAGCACGGCGATGCGGGCAGCTCGCATGCCAAGGCTGCCGCGCGTGCTGGCGGCGGCCGCCGTCTGGGCCGTTCTGGCGGCAGCGAGCCCGGTCACGCGGCTCGACGTCGAGGTCGACAATCTTCGCTCGGCCAAGGGCTTGATCCGTATCTGCCTGACCGCCGACCCCGACAATTTCCCCGCCTGTGTCGACGATGCCAAGGCACTGACCCGGACCCTGCCCGCCGCGGTCCGGACGACGAGCTTTCCGGGCCTGCCGCAGCGTGGCTATGCGCTGGCGATCATCCATGACGAGAACAGCAACTCCAAGCTCGACACGATCGCGGGTATCCCGCGCGAGGGCTATGGTTTCTCGAACAACGCCGCGGTACGCTTCGGACCGCCGCGCTTTTCCGCGGCACGGTTCATGCTCGCCGGTGATGCCGAAATGCAACAGGTCAGGATGCGTTACATCTTCTGACGGATTGCAACGGACCGAATGGGGTTGCCCCGCGTTGCGCGGTGGAACCTTTTTGTCCGGAGCCCGTCCTTGCGCGCATTCTCACTCGTTCTGACTGCCGCAACCGCGGCAGTCGCCCTCGCCACGCCGGCACTTGCGCAGACGGATCCCAATCCGACCCCGCCAATCACCGATCCCGCCGACAACAACCGCATCACGCTCGGTCTCGGCGTCGCGTCGCTTCCCGATTACGAGGGTGCGGACAGCAACAGCTTCACCCCCGGCGCGGTCGCGATCGGTACGGTCCGTGGCCATGACTTCTTCACACGCGGTACGCAGCTCTATGTGAACCTGATCCCCAATACCGGGTCCGTCGGGATCAACTACGAAGTCGGCGTTATCGCCGCCGTCCGCACCGATCGCACGGGCCGGGTCGACAACCGGCAGGTCCGCGCGCTCGGCAAGATCGACACGGCCTATGAAGTCGGCGGCTTCGTCGGCATCGGCAAGACCGGCGTCATCACCAGCGATTACGACACGCTGACCGCGCGCGTCGCCTATATCCACGACGTGTCGGGCACGCACGACAGCTATGTCATCACCCCACAGGTCAACTACACGACGCCGCTGTCGGTCCGCACCCTGGTCGCCTTCGGCCTGTCGGCGGATTATGCAGGCAAGGGCTTTGGCCGGACCTATGCCGCGGTCACGCCGATCGGCACGATCAACAGCGGTCTGCGCACCTATGACATCAACGACAGCGGTTTCCGCCGGGTCAACGTCTCCGCCTTCGCGTTGCAGAGCCTGTCGGGCGATCTGCGCCGTGGGTTCGGCGTCGGCGCGGGCGTGCTCTATGGCCGCATGCTCGGCAAGTACAAGGACAGCCCGATCGTCGCGGACGTCGGCGATGCCGACCAGTGGCTCGGCGCGGTGGGCCTGACCTACACCTTCTGATCGCAACCCGCCGATCGACCCGAAACCCCGTGCGGCCCGACCGCGCGGGGTTTTTCGTTTGCGCCCCCGTCTGTTGCGCCTATGCTCGCCCTACCCCGGGGGAGCGCCGATCCGCGCTTGAGAGGAAGGCAGGAGCCTTCGACCCGCTGAACCTGATCCGGTTGATACCGGCGGAGGGAGGGAGCGGTCGCCACAGAACCGCATGCCTTGCTCCGAGACCTTTAGGAGCAAGCGCATGGCCGATTACGATCCCCGCATCCCGACCGCCGATATCGGCGTCACCACCGGCCCGATACGCGGCTCGCGGAAGGTTCATGTCGCGGTGCCCTCCAGCCCCGACGTCCGCGTCGCGATGCGCGAGATCGTGCTCGACCCGAGCTGTTCCGAGCCGCCCTTGCGGGTCTACGACACCAGCGGTCCGTACACCGACCCCAGGGCGACGATCGACATCAACGCCGGCCTGCCGCAACTCCGCCGCCAGTGGATCGAGGCGCGCGGCGACGTCGAGAGCTACGACGCGCGCGAGATCCGGCCCGAGGATAATGGCCAGCTCGGCCCCGACCGCTCGGACGGCGTCCCGCAATTTCCCGGCAGCATCAAGCGCCCGTTGCGCGCCAGGGCTGGCGCCAATGTCAGCCAAATGCATTACGCACGCCGTGGCATCATCACGCCCGAGATGGAATATGTCGCGACGCGGGAGAATCTCGGCCGCGCGATGCTGAAAGAGTATAAGCGCGACGGCGAGAGCTTCGGTGCGTCGATCCCCGACTTCGTCACCCCCGAATTCGTCCGCGACGAGGTCGCACGCGGCCGCGCGATCATCCCCAACAACGTCAACCACCCCGAATCCGAGCCGATGGCGATCGGCCGCAACTTCCTGGTCAAGATCAACGCCAATATCGGCAACTCCGCAGTCGCGTCGAACGTCGCCGCCGAGGTCGACAAGCTCGTCTGGTCGATCCGCTGGGGCGCGGACACGGTGATGGACCTCAGCACCGGCCGCAACATCCACGACACGCGCGAATGGATCCTGCGCAACAGCCCCGTGCCGATCGGCACCGTGCCGATCTACCAGGCGCTCGAAAAGGTCGGCGGCGTCGCCGAGGATCTGACCTGGGAAATCTTCCGCGACACGCTGATCGAACAGGCGGAGCAGGGCGTGGATTACTTTACGATCCACGCCGGCGTGCGCCTCGCCTATATCCCGATGACCGCCAAGCGGGTCACCGGCATCGTCTCGCGCGGCGGCTCGATCATGGCGAAATGGTGCCTCAGCCACCACAAGGAGAGCTTCCTCTACGAGCGCTTCGACGAGATCACCGAGATCATGAAGGCGTATGACATCGCCTATTCGCTCGGCGACGGGCTGCGCCCCGGCAGCATCGCCGACGCGAACGACGAGGCGCAGTTCAGCGAGCTCTACACGCTCGGCGAACTGACCCACCGCGCCTGGAAGAGCGACGTTCAGGTGATGATCGAGGGCCCCGGCCATGTGCCGATGCACAAGATCAAGGAAAACATGGAAAAGCAGCTCGAGGTCTGCGGCGAGGCGCCCTTCTATACCTTGGGGCCGCTCACCACCGACATCGCGCCGGGTTATGACCATATCACCAGCGGCATCGGCGCGGCGCAGATCGGCTGGTACGGCACCGCGATGCTTTGCTACGTCACGCCCAAGGAGCATCTGGGCTTGCCCGACCGCGACGACGTGAAGGTCGGCGTCGTCACCTACAAGCTCGCCGCACACGCCGCCGACCTCGCCAAGGGTCACCCTGCCGCGCAGATGCGCGACGATGCGTTGAGCCGCGCGCGCTTCGAATTCCGCTGGCGCGACCAGTTCAACCTGAGCCTCGACCCCGATACGGCCGAGCAATATCACGACCAGACGCTCCCCGCAGAAGGCGCCAAGACCGCGCATTTCTGTTCGATGTGCGGTCCCAAATTCTGCTCGATGAAGATCACGCAGGAGGTGAGGGACTTCGCCGCGAAACAGAATGGCCCGGCCGACACGTTCCTAGCGGCCGATGTCGATCAGACCGACGCCAACCGCGCGATCTTCGCCAAGGGTGCGCATGCCGACGCGGAAAAGGGCATGGCGAAAATGAGCGAGAGGTTCCGCGAGAAGGGCAGCGAGATCTACCTCCCCGCGGACGTCTGATCCGCCACACCCCTTATCCTCCCCCGCCAGGGGGAGGATAAGGGGTACGTCCGTTACCGCTTGCGCACGAATTCCGCGCGCAGCACCAGACCCTTGATCCCCTCGTAGCGGCAATCGATCTCCTGCGCGTCACCGGTCAGGCGGATCGCCTTGATCAGCGTGCCGCGCTTGAGCGTCTGGCCCGCGCCCTTGACGGTCAGGTCCTTGATCAGCGTCACCTGGTCGCCGTCCGCCAGCACGTTGCCGACCGAGTCGCGGACCACGACCGTGTCGTCGTCCGCCGCGCGGGTCGTGGATGCGGCGTCGGCGGCGACCCATTCGCCGCTGGCCTCGTCATAGACGTAATCGTCGTCCGCCATCGTCATCGTCCTGTTTCGTGCCGGATCACTTGAGCGTCGTCATCTCGACGGGCTTGCCCTTGGTCGTCGGGTTCGACGCGTTCGCCTTGGGCTCCTTCTCGGCCTTGGGCTTGCGGACTTCCTTGTTCGATTTCTTCTGGCTCTTGGCCATGATGCTGCCCTTCCGGCGGGACGGAGCGCCCCGGGACGGCGACGATACACGCTTGCACTCGCGCATACCCGTAGATTCGGATCATCGAGTCGCCCCGGCAGTGCGGGCATCGCGGGCAACCTCGGCCCGGTCGGCGCGTTGGGATGAAAAGAGCATGAGGGGGCTGCGATGCATATCGGATCCGGGGCTGCGCCGATTACCCTGTCGCTGCGTGCGGGGATGGCAATGCTTGCCATGGCCGTTTCAGGCTGCAGTGCGGGCGACGATCCTCAGCAGACTGCTGCGGTCACCAATTTCACGCCGCCTGCCACGCGGACGCCGACCCCCGTGGCGGGGCAGGCGCAGACCACGCCGCTCACCGCTTATGTCGGCAAATATCCGCATGACGCGGTCGATGGCGTCGATTTCTTCGATCGCACCGAGGTGGCCGGCGGGTTGCTCGCGGTGGTCGACGATGCGCGGCTGCGGTCGCTGATCCGCGGACGCTCGGGACCGCAGACGCCGATCTTCCAACGGGGCCGGCGCATCGCCTCCTGGGGGTGCGAGGCGCATAATTGTGGTGATCACAACTGGATGGTCGCAATCGATCCGGCGGGTGGCACGGCGCAGGCCTGTTATCATGATGCCGGCACGATGCAGGACCAGAGCCGCTGGTATGCCGATGGCGCACCGGTCCTGCGCCCCGGCGCCTGTCCTTCGGAGGGTGGAAACGATGCTTGAACACATGCCTGCCTGGCTCGGCCACGCACTTAAAGGATTGCGCGCTGGTGCAGAAGCGCTGGTGATCGCCCGCTCCGCTCTCGGGTCGGGCGCGCAGGCCGGCACCGGGTTCGCGACGCTCGACCTGACCAGCCCCGCCTTTGCGCATGAGGGGCGGTTGCCGCCGCGGTTCACTGCCGATGGTGACGGGGTGTCGCCGCCGCTGCTCTGGAGTGCGCCGCCGGCGGGCACCGCCGCGCTCGCGCTGATCGTCGAGGATGCGGATGCGCCGACTCCGCAGCCGCTGGTTCACGCGATCGTCTGGCATATCGCTGCCGATCGGCTGCGACTGGCCGAAGGTGCGATCACGGCCGACGGCGCAGGGACGCCCGACGGCGATGTCGGGCGCAATTCCTATCTGCGCGAAGGCTGGCTGCCGCCCGATCCGCCGACCGGGCATGGCGAACATCGTTACGCCTTCCAGCTTTTCGCGCTCGATGCGGCGCTGGGCGATCCGGGCGTGTCGCCAGGCCGTACCGCGCTGGTCGAGGCGATGTCGGGGCATGTGCTCGCGGCGGGGTTGCTGATCGGGACCTATTCGCGCGAGGAGGCCGCGCCCGTCGGCCCCGCTTCATCGGCCATGCCGGCCTGACCGCGACCCGCACGTGGCGGGCAGGGATCCGCCACGCTGCCGGTCAGGCGAATGCTGCGGCGTGGGTCGCGATCAGCAGGACCGTGGTCGAGAAGGCGACGATGCCGACGAGCAGGCCGCTGTCCCGCAGGCGGTCGGGCCGGTATTGGCCGCGATGGAGGTGATGAAGCATGATGCAGTCTCCGCAGTCAGGCCGGATCACGCGATCGGGATGATCGGCGTCGCTGCGCTGATCGCGATGCCGGCGAAGACCAGCGCCCCGGCGAACGAGAGGAGGATGCGCTTGGCGGATTCGAAATGGATCGAGGACATGGTGGCTTCCCTTCGGTGATGGCGGCGTCCGGACCATCCGGCTGCCGATATCCCCTGCTTTGCACACCCCGTGCCAGTTCCGTATCCGGTTGAAACAGCGCGGTTTTTCGTGGCACCCCCGCAGCGGTTGGGATTTTGCGCCACACGAATCCGGTGAACGGCGCCAAGGATCGGTGCCGCGGACCGCCGCGCGGATCAGGCGGCGCAGATCCGGTCGCGCCCGTCGCCCTTGGCGGTGTAAAGGAGCCGGTCGGCACGGGCGAACGCGCTCTCGGCGGCTTCGTCCGCATGGATCGCGGTGACGCCTGCGGAAAAGGTGATCTGGCCCAGCGGCGAATCGGTCTCGCGATTGCGGAAGCGTTTGGCGGCGACGATCGCGCGGACCGAATCGAGCAGGCGCGCGGCGTCGCTCAGGCTGACGCCGCACAACAGCACCGCAAACTCCTCGCCGCCGTGCCGCACGACGAGATGCCCCTCGCACCCGACCGCGATCATCTGGCCGATCGCGGTCAGCACCCGGTCGCCGACGCCGTGGCCGAACGCGTCATTGACGCGCTTGAACCGGTCGACGTCGCATACGGCCAGGCAATAGGGGCCCTTGTCCGCGTCGCGTGCGCCGAACGCCTCGTCGAACGCGCGCCGGTTGGGCAGGCCGGTCAGCGTGTCGCGCCGTGCGCTGTCGCGCGCCTCGATCAGCTTGGCACGCAGGACGTCGGTCTCGTGCTTCGCCTTGGCCAGCCGCACCTCCGACTCGCGGATCCTGCTGATCATCGCGGTCGTGATCCGCGTGATCTCGTCGATCTCGGCCAGTCCCGGCGAGGTCGTGATCGCCGCCGCGCTTTCCGCCAGGTCATGGCCGAAGCCGCGGGTCTCGGCGTGGATGCTGTGCATGATCGTCGCGAATCCGTCGACATGCTCCTGCGTCTCGGCGACCAGCCGGTCCGCCTCACCCTCGCGCAGCGCGGGATCGCATTGGTCGTCGGGGTCGACGGTCGCGGGCGTATCGGTAACCTGTCCGCCAAGCGCCTCGATATCCCTGCGCAGCAGCCGGACGCCGCCCTCGGTCAATCGCGCAACCTGCGCCGCGAGCGGGCCGTCCGGCGCCGACAGCACGGCATGCGCGAACGCATAATGCGACGGATCCGGACGCAACCGGTGCTTACGGAGGAATCGGCCGATCTGGTCGAACAGGTCCTCCGTGCTCACCTGTTGTGCGCCCTGCGCGTCCCGCATGTCATTTGCCCCCGTTTCGCCCCCGGAATAGAACGATAAAGGTTAGCAACGCGTGACGATTTGCGGATCTATCGGCGGTTAAGCGTCTCAACTGCGGCCAGCGTCGAACTGACATGCTCGGCCGGGTTCATGTCGTCGTGAACAAAGGCGACCCGGCCGTCGCGGCCGATCACGTAACTGGTGCGCTTCGTGACATTGCGTCCCATCACTTGCTTGCCGAGCGCGACGTCATAGCCCGCGACGACCTTCGGCCCTGCACTTGCGACCGCGAACTTGCCCGCGCATTTCTCCGCCGAGAATTTGCTCAGCGTCTCGACGTTGTCCGCCGACATGCCGATCACCGTCGCGCCGGCCTTCTTGAACGCGGGGACTGCCTCGGCAAAGGCATGCGCCTCGGCATTGCAGCCGCCGGTATAGGCCGCGGGGAAGAAGTAGAGCACGACGGGGCCCTTCTTCAGCTGTTCGGCGAGGTGGACCGTGAACACCTTGCCGGCGATCGCGCCGCGCGTGGTGAAGTCGGGCGCCTTCGCACCGGGCGCGAGCGCCGCGACTGCGGGGGTGGCGAGGAGGAGGGCGGCGAGAGTCGGGACAAGGCGCATGGGGCTATACTCCGGTATGATCGCAGTGACGTACGCCCGCTCGCGGCATCCGTCCATTGCTCGCGCCGTACCGTATCGATAGGCAGGGCAGATGCCAGTGACCCAAGCCGATATCGATCTCGCGCACCGCCTCGCGGATGCCGCGGGCCACGTCATCCGACCCTATTTCCGCCACGAGCACGGCGTCGAGATCAAGGACGACCAGTCCCCCGTCACCCGCGCCGACCGCGAGGCCGAATCGGCGATGCGCCGGCTGCTCGACGCCGAACGCTCGGGCGACGGTATCGTCGGCGAGGAGTTTGGCGAGAAGACCGGCGTCACCAACCGCAAATGGGTGCTCGACCCGATCGACGGCACGCGCAGCTTCACCGTCGGCCGCGCGATCTTCGGCACGCTGATCGCGCTGGTCGAGGATGGCTGGCCGGTGCTCGGGATCATCGACCAGCCGGTCCAGCGCGAACGCTGGGTCGGCGTCGCGGGGCGTCCGACGACGCTGAACGGCGTGCCGGTGCGCACCCGGGTCTGTCGCGAGCTGGCGGGATCGACGATCGCGACGACCAGCCCGCATCTGTTCGGCGAGGCTGACGTCCCGCATTACCTAGCGCTCGTCGCGGCTATCTCGGGCGGCAATCCGCGCCAGGGGCCGGTCTATGGCGGCGACTGCTATAATTACGGGCTGCTCGCGAGCGGGCATCTCGACGTCGTCTGCGAATCGGGTCTCCAGCTCTACGACTTCGCCGCGCTGGTCCCGGTCGTCGAAGGCGCCGGAGGGATGATGTGCGACTGGAACGGCGACCCGCTGACCGCGGACAGCGAAGGTCATGTGCTCGCGATCGGCGATCCGGCGCGGCTGGACGACGTGCTCGAGGCGATGCACCGGATCGCGGGTGATGCGCATGACGATGGCGGTTCGCATAACCACGGCGATCACGACCATTGATACCGTCTTGGTGGCCGACGGGCGTCATGCCTCGCACCCAATCTGATATCCGTCATCCCGGCGAAAGCCGGGACCCATGGACACGGAACGGTCGCTAACCGCGCTGGCCGAAACCATGGGCCCCGGCTTTCGCCGGGGTGACGGGATGGGCTTGTAGGCGCAAAAAAAAACTGCAGCGCCGCCGCCGCCTTAGAAGATCCCCAGAAACTTCTTCTTCTGCCCCTTCTTCTCCGCCTCGGACGCCTTGCCGTCCTCGCCCTTGGCGGTCGTCCCGCGGCCGACATCGTCGCGCGTCTCGCCCTTGGTCGTCCGCTGCGCCTTGGCGGTCGCGCCGGCCAGCACCGGGCCGCACGCGGTGGCCTTCGCATCGCCGACATCGACGAACGCGAGCACACCCGCGACCGGCGTCGCCACCAGCGCGAGGCCCAGCCCGGTGCCGACGCGGGCGAGCAGGTCCTTCGACACAACGCTCATTTTCGGTGCCGCGAACACCCCGCCAAACCCGACCGGCGACTGGCCCGCAAACAGGCTGAACTTCTTCGAATCGGCACGGAAGGCGAGGTCGACCGCCTCGTTGCGGAAGCTGAACCCGCCGCGCCCGACGATCACGTTCTTTCTCGTGTCGATCAGGATCGGGTCCGCTGCCGCCACACCGCCGCGCACGGTGAAGCCGATCAGGCCGCAATTGACCTGGACCGGCTCGTCGAGCTTGCCTTGGAACATCCGCTGCGCGAACGTGCCGATGTCGAGCTCGGCGAGCTGGACGTTGCGCACCGACAGTGCGCCCGACGGCATCACGAACGCGATCCGGCCGCGTGACGAGGCTAGCGAATCATGGATCGAATCGCCGCGCCCGTCGAGCTTGATCCGCCCCTTGATCGTCCCGGTCGTCCCCGCCTCGGCAAGCCCATAGCCCTTGAGCAACCGCCCCATAGGCGTCGGTGCGAGGCGAATGTCGTAGGACACCGCGCTCGGCCGCGATCGCGTGTCGAAGACTGCGTCGGAGGCGACATTGCCGCGCGCCATCGCAAACGTCAGCGGCGACAGCGCCAGCCGCCCGCGCTCGAGGTCGAGCGTCAGGTCGACGTTCGAGATCGGGATGTTCTTCGACCGGACCACGCCGATCGTCCATTTCAGGTCGGCATCGAAGATCTGCATCGTCTCGACCGGGAAATTCCCATCGGGCAACAGGCGTTGCGCGCCCGCGCCGGTCGCAGCGGCGGCCGCCACCGCGCCGCGGCTTTCGACGATGTCGGGATTGTAGCCGATGAACGGCGCGGCATCGACGATGTCGAGGCTCTTGGTCGCCAGCACCGAATCGAGATGGATGCGTTCGCCATTGGTGATCGTCAGCTTGCCCGCCAGATCGGTCTTCCCCGCCACGCCGGTGATCCGCGTGAAATGATATCCCTCGCCCTGTTTCACGAGCTGCCCGCGCAGCCGATAGGTGCGTGTGTTCGGGATCGCGACGTCGATCACGCCGAGCAGGGTCGACAGGTTGGCGCCGCGCGCGGTCACCGCGAGCGGCACGTTCTCGACGTCCGCTATGCTCGGCAGCGTGCCGGCGACGTCGATCACGTTGCCCGCCGCGCGCATCCGCGCGACCAGCTTGTTCTGTCCCCGATTGGCGGTCGCGTCGGGCGACAGCAGCTGCGCGGTCACCGTGAACGGCGTCTCGCGCAGCTGGCCGGTGCCCTTGAGGCCGACCGCGCGGCCGATCGTCGCATCGACCGAGCGGATGTCGGCGACGTCGAGATTGGCGAGCACGCGCATTCGCGGGTCGAGATAGCGCACGCTCGTCCCCGTCACCGTCGCCACGTCGATCCGCGGGAATTCGAGCGGCTCGCCGCCCTTCTTGTCGCTGAACGTCCAGCTGTTGGCGGTATGCGCGGCATTCCATTCGAGATCGACCGTGCCGTTGACCAGGTCGAGCCAGTAGAGCCGCCGCTTGCCGAAGATCAGCGACAGCGGCGCGATCCGCGTGTCGAGCTTGTCCGCCTGGAACAGGTTGGGCCGGCTCGCCCAGTCGGGGTTGGAGAGCGTGAAGCGCTCGGCATAGAATTTGATTCGGAACGGCGCGAAATAGAGCTGGAAATCGCCGCCGACGGTCACCGTGCGGTGGGTCATCGACCCGACGATCCGCTCGAACGGATGCTTCAGGAAGCGACCCTTGGTGATGTAGAGTACCAGCCAGATCGCGGCGATCACCGCGACGATCCCGATCAGAATGTTGCGCAGGATCCGCCGTTTGCGCCTCTTCTGCGCCGCGGCGGGCGGGGGGGCGTCGATCGGCTGCGTCGGGCTGGCGTCCATGATAAGCCTATCGCATGGCGGGCGTAGCGGTTCCACTGTGGTCGGATGCCGCATTAATCCGGGAATGCGACTTGAGATTTCGGACCGATGCGGGTATCGGCCCCGCTTCCTCGAAGGGATGCGCGTTCGACGAATCGCCCGGCCAGTGTGGGCTGCCGCGGCGATTTCAGCGTTTCCCTTCGTAACCGAAAGGATAAAAATGCCCAAGCTGAAGACCAAGAGCGGCGTCAAGAAGCGCTTCAAGCTCACCGCCACCGGCCTGCTCAAGCACGGCGTCGCCGGCAAGCGTCACCGTCTGGCGCATCACAACGGCAAGTACATCCGTCAGAACCGCGGCACCAAGCTGCTGTCCAAGGCCGATACCGCAGCAGTGAAGGCCTGGGCGCCTTACGGCCTGCGTTGAGCTGAGAAGGAATTAGACAATGGCACGCGTAAAACGGGGTGTTACCACCCGCGCCAAGCACAAGCGCATTTTGGTTCAGGCGAAGGGCTATTATGGCCGTCGCAAGAACACCATCCGCATCGCCCGTCAGGCCGTCGAAAAGGCCGGACAGTACGCATATCGTGACCGCAAGGTTAAGAAGCGCACCTTCCGTGGCCTGTGGATCCAGCGCATCAACGCCGGCGTCCGCGCCGAGGGTCTGACCTATTCGCAGTTCATGCACGGCGTGAAGCTGGCGGGTATCGAACTCGACCGGAAGGTCCTGGCCGACATCGCCATGCACGAGGGCGCAGCCTTCAGCGCGATCGTCGCACAGGCGAAGGCAGCGCTTCCCCAGGCCGCGTAATTCGCGACTGAGGTTGGGTTTGAAAAGGGCGCCGGTGGGAAACCACCGGTGCCCTTTTTCGCGTTTGGGGAAATCGAAACTCCGCGATGGTGATCATCCGCCCGCCCCAACGGGTCATTCCCGCGCAGGCGGGAACCCATAAACTCCGAACCGTTGTGATTACTGCGAGCGTCAGCCAATATGGTTCCCCGCCTCCGCGGGGATGACGAGATCGGGGATGACGAGATCGGGGATGACGGTACGAGGGGATGGCGGATGGACTGGCAGCCTTGCGTCTACATCCTCGCGAGCGGCCGGCACGGCACGCTGTACATCGGCGTCACCTCAAACCTGCTCGGCCGCATCCACCAGCACCGCGAAGGCTTGATCAAGGGCTTCACCTCCCGCTACGGCATCCACCGGCTCGTGCATTACGAAATGGCCGAAACGATGGAAGCGGCGATCACACGCGAGAAGCAGCTGAAGAAGTGGAATCGCGACTGGAAGCTGCGACTGATCGAAGCGACAAACCTCGATTGGGATGATCTCGCGATCGGTCTGGGGTTTGCCCCGCTCCGTCATTCCCGCGAACGCGGGAATCCATAGCGGCAGCGTCGGTGGTAGCCGCGAGGCACGTGCGTAATGCCTTTCGCAGGGGCAACGAAGTTAGGATGTGAGACAGTGACGCAAGACCTGAACCAGATGCGCGAACACATGTTGGCGGCGATCGCCGCGGCATCCGGCCTCGACGCGCTGGAGGCGTGCCGGGTCGAGGCGCTCGGCAAGCAGGGCACGATTACCGCGCTGCTGAAGACGCTGGGCAAGATGACCCCCGACGAGCGCCTCGTGCAGGGCCCGGTGATCCAGGGCCTGCGCGAAGCCGTCGCCAATGGCATCGCAGAGCGCAAAGCGACGCTCGAACGCGCCGCGCTCGACGCGCGCCTCGCCAGCGAAACGCTCGACATGACGCTGCCCGCCGACGCGCCCATGCCCGGCACGATCCACCCGGTCAGCCAGGTCATGGACGAACTCGCCGAGATCTTCGCCGACTTGGGCTTCGCGGTCGCGACCGGGCCCGAGATCGAGACCGACTGGCATAATTTCTCCGCGCTCAACATTCCCGAGACGCATCCGGCGCGCGCGATGCACGACACCTTCTATCTCCAGCAGGGGATCGACGCGAAGGCCGCGGGCACCGCCGACGAGAAGACGACCTTCTCGCTGCTCCGCACGCACACCTCGCCCGTCCAGATCCGCACGATGTTGAGCCAGAAGCCGCCGATCCGCATCATCGCGCCGGGCCGCACCTACCGCTCGGACTCGGACGCCACGCACACGCCGATGTTCCACCAGGTCGAGGGCCTCGTGATCGACAAGGGCATCACGCTCGGCCATCTGAAGTGGACGCTCGAAACCTTCGTGAAGGCGTTCTTCGAGCGCGACGACATCGTGCTCAGGATGCGCCCGAGCTACTTCCCGTTCACCGAACCCTCGGTCGAGATCGACGTCGGCTACACGCTGGTCAAGGGCAAGCGCGTCGTCGGCGGCGCGGAGCCCGATGGCTGGCTCGAGATCCTCGGCTCGGGGATGGTCCACCGCAAGGTGATCGAGGCCTGCGGGCTCGATCCCGACGAGTGGCAGGGCTTTGCGTTCGGCTGCGGCATCGATCGGCTCGCGATGCTCAAATACGGCATGGACGACCTCCGCCCGTTCTTCGACGGCGATATCCGCTGGCTGAAACATTATGGTTTCTCGAGCCTCGACGTCCCCACTTTGTCGGCAGGAGTCGGCGCATGAAGTTCACGCTCAGCTGGCTCAAGCAGCATCTCGAAACCACCGCCACGCTCGACCAGATCGTCGACGCGCTGACTCGTATCGGCCTCGAAGTCGAAGGCGTCGAGAATCCGGGCGAGAAGCTCGCCGCGTTCCGAATCGCCAAGGTTCTCAGCGCAGAACGCCATCCGCAGGCCGACAAGCTCCAGATCCTGTCGGTCGACGCCGGTGACGGCCCGCTGCAGGTCGTCTGCGGCGCGCCCAACGCGCGCGCGGGGCTGGTCGGCGTGTTCGGTGCGCCGGGCGCCTACGTCCCCGGTCTCGACGTCACGCTCAAGCTCGCGAGCATCCGCGGGGTCGAATCGAACGGCATGATGTGCTCGACGCGCGAGCTGGAGCTCGGCGAGAATCATGACGGCATCATCGAGCTGCCCGCGGACGCGCCGATCGGCACGCCCTACCCCGACTATGCCGGGCTCACCGACCCCGTCATCGACGTCGCGATCACCCCCAACCGCCAGGATTGCATGGGCGTGCGCGGCATCGCCCGCGATCTCGCCGCGGCGGGCATGGGCACGCTCACGCCGCTGATCTTCGATCCGATCGTCACCGACGGGGCAGGGCCATCGGTCCGCACCGAGGACACCGCGGGCTGCCCCGCCTTCTTCGCGCAGACCGTCACCGGCGTGACCAACGGCGAGTCTCCCGACTGGATGCGCCGCAGTCTGCTCGCGATCGGCCAGAAGCCGATCTCCGCGCTCGTCGACATCACCAATTACCTGATGATCGACCTCGGCCGCCCCTTGCACGTCTATGACCGCGCCAAGCTGTCGGGCGGTCTCGTCGCGCGCAAGGCCAAGGACGGCGAACAGGTCGTCGCGCTCAACGGCAAGACCTACGCGCTCGACGCCAGCATGACCGTCATCGCCGACGATACCGCCGTGCACGACATCGGCGGCATCATGGGCGGCGAGCATTCGGGCGTCTCGGCGGACACCACCGACGTGCTGATCGAATGCGCCTATTTCGATCCCGACCACATCGCGCGCACCGGCCAGAAGCTCACGCTCACCTCCGACGCGCGCAGCCGTTTCGAACGCGGCGTCGATCCGGCGTTCCTCGACGACGGCCTCGCGATCGCCACCGCGCTCGTGCTTCACGTCTGCGGCGGCACCGCGAGTGAGGTCACGCGCTCGGGCGAAGTGCCGTCGGAGCCGCGCGTGATCCATTACGACCCGCGCCTCAGCGCGGATCTCGGCGGCCTCCACGTCGCCCCCGAACGCCAGGCACGTACGCTGTTGTCGCTCGGCTTCACGATCGGTGCGATCAAGAGCGCGGATGCGTTCAGCGACGCGCTGTTCTCGACGATCGAGGGCAAATGGCCGGTCACGGTCCCGAGCTGGCGCCGCGACGTCGACGGCCCCGCCGACCTCGTCGAGGAAGTCGTCCGGATCGAGGGCATCGACAGCATCCCCTCGACCCCGCTGCCGCGCATGCCCGGCGTCGCCAAGCCGACCGCCACGCCCGAGCAGAAGCTCGAACGCCGCTCGCGTCGCGCCGCCGCCGCCCGCGGGCTCGACGAAGCGGTGACGTGGAGCTTCCTGTCGGAGGCCGAAGCCGCACCGTTCGGTGGCGGCGCGTGGACGCTCGCCAACCCGATCAGCGAAGACCTCAAGGTCATGCGCCCCTCGCTGCTCCCCGGCCTGCTCGCCGCAACGGGGCGCAACCTCAAGCGCGGGCAGCAGAGCGTCCGCCTGTTCGAGATCGGTCGCCGCTATCTCGCCGACGCCGAACGCGCGACGCTCGGCGTGGTGCTGGCGGGCGACCGCCGCCCGCGCGGCTGGCGCGACGGCAAGGCCGCGAGCTTCGACGCGTATGATGCGAAGGCCGAAGCGCTGGCACTGCTCGCCGCCTCGGGCGCACCGGTCGACAATCTCCAGGTGATGGGGGAGGCGGGTGATGCCTGGCATCCGGGCCAGTCGGGCACGCTTCGGCTCGGACCGAAGACGGTGCTGGCGAGCTTCGGCATGCTGCATCCGCTGGTGCTCAAGGCGTTCGACCTCGACGGCGCGGTCGCTGCGGTCGAAGTCTATCTCGACGCGATCCCGCCCAAGCGCGCCTCTGGCTTCGCGCGCCCGGCCTACACGCCGCCGGCGTTGCAGGCGGTCCGCCGCGACTTCGCGTTCCTCGTGCCGGCGGCGCTCGCGACCGACGCGCTGGTCCGTGCGGTCAAGGGCGCCGACAAGGCAGCGATCGTCTCGGCGCGTGTTTTCGACGTGTTCACCGGGCAGGGCGTCGAGGACGGCCACAAGTCGGTCGCGGTCGAGATCGTCCTGCAACCCACCGCCAAGAGCTTCACCGACGAGGAGCTGAAGGCGGTGGCGGACAAGGTCGTCGCGGCGGCCGCCAAGCAGGGCGCGAGCCTGCGCGTCTGAGCGTCTCCTCACCCTCCAACACCACCCCGGCGAACGCCGGGGCCCAGTTGGGGAACGGGTGTAACGGCGGACAGTCCCTCGTTACTTCCACCTTTCCAACTGGACCCCGGCCTTCGCCGGGGTGGGGCCGCCGGGCTGTCCGATGAGCGTTTTGAAGACCCGCGCGTTCGACCACGAAGGAAGGACCCCAATGACCGACCTGATCACGATCGCCAACGACCACCTCACTGCGCAGATCAACCTGCTCGGGGCCGAGCTCACCTCGCTGAAGGACGCGGACGGGCGCGAGCTGATGACGAACGCCGACCCGGCCTTCTGGACCGGCCACGCACCGATCCTCTTCCCCGTCGTCGGTCGCCCCTACCGCGACACGATTCGCGTCGACGGCACCGAATATTCGATGAAGCAGCACGGCTTCGCGCGGCGCATGGTGTTCGCCGTATCCGAGCAGCAGCCCGGATCGGTCGCCTTCACGCTCGAGGCGACGCCCGAGACGCGTGCGGTCTATCCGTTCGATTTCCGGCTGACGGTGACGTTCGCGCTGGTCGACGCGACGCTGAGCGTCGACGTCGCGATCACCAACCCCGCCGCGCAGCCGCTTCCGGCGAGCTTCGGCTTCCATCCCGCCTTCGCCTGGCCGCTGCCTTACGGGAAGGATCGCGCCGACCACCGCATCGTCTTCTCAGCCGACGAGCCCGATGCGCTGCGCATGATCGCCGACGACGGCACGATCGCGGAGGGGGAGCGGCCCTCGCCACTGGAGGGGCGGACGCTGCGCCTGCAGGACGCGCTGTTCGCAAAGGATGCGCTGGTCTGGGATTCGGTCCGGTCCGACTCGGTCACCTATGGCGCCGAGACCGGCCCGCAACTGCGGATCGACTTCCCCGACACGCCGATGCTCGGCCTCTGGACCAAGCCCGGCGCCGCCTATGTCTGTGTCGAGCCGTGGCACGGCATTGCCGACCCCGAAGGCTATGACGGCGACTTCCGCGCCAAGCCCGGCGTGTTCGAGATTCCAGCAGGCGGCACAAAGAGCATCGCGCTCCACGTAACGCTGCTCCGCTGAAAGCCCCTCCCCTTCAGGGGAGGGGTTGGGGTGGGGTATAGCCGCAAGCGCCACGCCCGTGGTGAGACCCCGCCCCCAGCCCTTCCCCTTCAGGGGAGGGGAGCAGCTATCGCCGCGACGGCCCCCCTGTCCTCCGGCCCCCGCATCTGCCAAGAGCGGCAGCATGACCGCCGGACTCCCGGCCCAACCTTCTTTGCGAGCCGCGACAGGCTCCCCGGACCCACGCCATGACCCAATTTCCCCGCCGCACCTTCGCGATCATCTCGCATCCCGATGCCGGCAAGACCACGCTGACCGAGAAGCTGCTCTATTTCGGCGGCGCGATCCATCTTGCGGGCGAGGTGAAGGCGCGCGGCCAGAACCGGCGCGCGCGCTCCGACTGGATGAAGATCGAGCAGCAGCGCGGCATCTCGGTCACCTCGTCCGTCATGACGTTCGAGCGCCAGGGAATCACCTTCAACCTGCTCGATACGCCGGGCCATGAAGACTTTTCCGAGGATACGTATCGCACGCTGACCGCGGTCGACTCGGCGGTCATGGTGATCGACGCCGCCAAGGGCATCGAGCCGCAGACGCGCAAGCTGTTCGAGGTCTGCCGCCTGCGCAACGTGCCGATCATCACCTTCGTCAACAAGGTCGACCGCGAGGGCCGTGACCCGTTCTCGCTGCTCGACGAGGTGGCCGAGATGCTCCAGCTCGACGTCTGCCCGATGAGCTGGCCGGTCGGCATGGGCGGCGAGTTCGAGGGCGTTTACGATCTCTACGCCAATACCTTGAGCCGCCCCGAAGGCGACAGCCGCGAGTTCATGGGCAAGGCGATCCCGTTCGCGGGTATCGACGACCCCAAGCTCGCCGAGATCCTCAGCCCCGAAGGGATCGTCCGCCTCTCCGACGAGGCCGAACTCGCACAGGGCGGCTATTCGAGCTTCGACGCCGACGCCTATCGCGCAGGCAATCTGACGCCGGTGTATTTCGGCTCGGCACTCAAGGATTTCGGTGTCGCCGAACTGATCGCCGCGCTCGCCGACTACGCCCCGCCACCGCGCGCGCAGCCTGCCGAGCCCGCCCCCATCTCGCCCGACGAAAGCGAAGTCACCGGCTTCGTGTTCAAGGTGCAGGCCAACATGGACCCCAACCACCGCGATCGCATCGCGTTCATGCGGCTATGCTCGGGCGTGTTCAAGCGCGGCATGAAGCTGACCCCCACGGGTCACGGCAAGCCGATCGCGGTCCACTCGCCGATCCTGTTCTTCGCGCAGAACCGCGAGCTGGCGGACGAGGCGTTTCCGGGCGACATCATCGGCATCCCCAACCACGGCACGCTGCGCGTCGGCGATACGCTGAGCGAACGCGCCGCGATCCGCTTCACCGGGCTGCCGAACTTCGCGCCCGAAATCCTGCGCCGCGTCGTGCTGAAGGATTTCACCAAGACTAAGCAGTTGCGAAAAGCCCTCGACGACATGGCGGAGGAGGGGGTGACGCAGGTCTTCTACCCCGACATCGGCTCGAACTGGATCATCGGCGTCGTCGGGCAGCTCCAGCTCGAGGTGCTGCTCTCGCGGCTCGACGCGGAGTATAAGGTCGCGGCGGGGCTCGAACCCGCGCCCTACGAGACCGCACGCTGGATATCGGCGGAGGACCCGCAGGAGCTCAAGACCTTCGCCGAAATCAACCGCGGCGCAATGGCGAAGGATCGCGACGGGAACCCGGTGTTCCTCGCCAAGAGCGCGTGGGAAGTGAACTATATTGCCGACCGCTATTCGAAGATCCGCTTCGCCGCGACCCGCGAACGGTAAGGGACCGCCGTCGATCGTCATCCCCGCCCGCGCGAGGATGACGAACCGGCAGGCATGCGGATCAATCCGCGGCCAGGGCCTCGGCGAGCATGTCGCGGATCGCGCGCAGTGCCGTGATCGGCGTCTCGGCGGGCGCAACGATCTCGGCAGCGACCGCGGGCGGTGCGCCCTTTTCGGCGGCCAGCAGCTGCTGGACGCCGCGCACGGTATAGCCGTCGCGATTGAGCAGCTGGTCGATCCGGCGCACCAGCGCGACGTCCTCGACGCGGTAATAGCGACGATTCCCGGCACGCTGGAGCGGTCGGAGCTGGGGAAAACGCGTTTCCCAGTAGCGCAGGATATGCTGTGGCAAGCCGGTATCGTTCGACAGTTCGCCGATGGTCCGGAATGCGGTACTGGCCTTGCCGGAACTGTCCGGCATCGCGTGCCTCAGCCTGCGCCGACGATGCGTTCGCGCATCATCTGGCTTGCGCGGAACGTCAGCACGCGGCGCGGTGCGATCGGCACCTCGACGCCCGTCTTGGGGTTGCGACCGATGCGCTCACCCTTGTCGCGCAGGACGAACGTACCAAAGCCCGAAATCTTGACATTCTGCCCGCTGGTCAGCGCTTCGCACATCTCGGTCAGGATCTGTTCGACGACTTTAGAAGCATCCGATCGCGAAAGTCCGATTTCGCGATGAAGCGATTCGGCTAGATCGGCTCGTGTCAGCGTACCCGTCATTGTCATTCCGAAACTCCCACACCCATTGCGGTACCTACACAAGCAGCGTGATCATCGGAAGAGCTTTATCGGACAAATTGCAACTGGCTTTCAGTTGCGTTTAGAAGCGGATGACCGCCGCACCCCAAGTAAAGCCGCCACCCATCGCCTCGAGCACGACGATCTGGCCCTGCTGGATCCGTCCGTCACGGACTGCCACGTCGAGCGCGAGCGGTACCGACGCCGCGGAGGTGTTGGCATGCTGGTCGACGGTGACGACGACACGCTCCGGGGCAAGGCCCAGCTTGCGCGCGGTCGCGTCGAGGATCCGGGCATTCGCCTGATGCGGCACGACCCAGTCGACCTGGTCCGCGGACAAGCCCGCCATCGCCAGCGATTCGGTCATGACGGCGGCGAGGTTGGTCACCGCGTGACGAAACACCTCGCGGCCCTTCATCCTGAGCTTGCCGACCGTCCCGGTGGTCGAGACGCCGCCATCGACATAGAGAAGCTGGTTGTGCCGCCCATCGGCGTGCAGCTTGGTGGTCAGGATGCCGCGTCCGCCCTCATCGGCGGTGTCCTGCGCCTCGAGCACGATCGCGCCCGCGCCGTCGCCGAACAGGACGCAGGTCGTGCGATCCTCCCAGTCGAGGATCCGGCTGAACGTCTCGGCGCCGATCACCAGCGCGCGCTTGGCGACGCCGCTGCGGATCATGCTGTCGACGACCTGGACCGCGTAGAGAAAGCCCGAGCAGACCGCGGCGACGTCGAACGCGACGCAGTCGTCGATGCCGAGCATCGCCTGCACCTTGGTGGCGCTGGCGGGGAAGGTCTGGTCGGGCGTCGCGGTGGCGAGCACGATCAGGTCGATGTCCTGCGCGTCCACGCCTGCTGCAGCGAGAGCCGCGCGGCAGGCGTCGGCGGCCAGAGTCGCGGTCGTCTCGCCTTCGCCGGCGATATGGCGGAACCGGATGCCGGTGCGCTCGACGATCCATTCGTCGCTGGTGTCGACCTGTTCCGCCAGCTGCGCATTCGAGACGCGGCGGACCGGCAGAGCCGATCCGGTGCCGGTAATGACCGAACGGATCATGCGGCTTCCTTGACGTTGCCCAGATCGTCGCTGATCCGGCGGACGAGGTCGTTTCTCACCATCTTGGCGGCATTGCCGATCGCCGTCGCCACGCCGCGCTCATTGGCGCCGCCATGGCTTTTGACGACGATGCCGTTGAGCCCGAGAAACACCGCGCCGTTGTGATTATTGGGATCGAGATGATCGCGCAGCAATTCGGTCGCGGGCTTCGAAATCAGGAAGCCGAGCTTCGACCGGACCGAGCTGCGGAATGCGCGCTTGAGCAGGTCGGCGACGAATCGCGCGGTGCCCTCGGCGGTCTTGAGCGCGATATTGCCCGAAAAGCCGTCACACACGACGACATCGACATCGCCACGCGACAGTCGGTCGCCTTCGATGAAGCCAGTGAAGTCCATGTCGAGCTTGGGCGTCGCGCGTAGCATGGCGGCGGCCTCGCGAATCTCGTCGGTGCCCTTCATGTCCTCGCTGCCGATATTGAGCAGCGCGACACGCGGATGCGCGATGTCGAGCGCGGTCCGTGCATAGGCGCCGCCCATGATCGCGAACTGGACGAGGTTGCGCGCATCGCACTCGGTATTCGCACCGAGGTCGAGCATCACCATGTCGGTGTCGCCAAGCGTCGGAAGACGCGCGGCGAGCGCCGGGCGATCGATGCCCGGCAGGGTCCTGAGCGACAGCTTCGCCATCGCCATCAGCGCGCCGGTATTGCCACTCGAGACCGCGGCTGCGGCCCGCCCCTTTTTGACGAGATCGATGGCGATGCCCATCGATGTCGTCTTGGCGCGACGAATCGCCTGGCTCGGCTTGTCGCTCGAGCCAACCACCTCGGGGGCGTGGACGATCTCGGAGTTGAGTTCGAGATTCGGATGGGCTTTCAGCCCGTCGCGAATCGCGGTTTCGTCACCGACCAGCAGGAAATGCATGCCATCAAACTGGCGTCGCGCGCGCGCGACACCCGCCAGCATTACCGCCAGCCCGTCATCGCCACCCATCGCATCGACGGCGATCCAGGCGCTGTCGGGCATGCTCACGTCCTTCGCTCAGGTAAGGGCTCAGCCCTCGACCGAAAGGATTTCGCGACCGTTATAGTGGCCGCAAGACGTGCAGAGGTTGTGCGGGCGCTTGAGTTCGCCACAGTTCGGGCACTCCTGAAATGCCGCGATCGTCAGCGAATCGTGGCCACGGCGCATGCCGCGCTTGGAGGGCGAGGTTTTTCTCTTGGGGACGGCCATTTCGGCACCTTGTTCTTTATAAAGGTCGGGGCTCCGATAGGCCCGGACGAAGGAGTCGGCAACCGACTGTTAAGGTCGGCCGCGTGAGCTACCATACGGCCTGACGCATCGCGAAGCGTGGCGCTATAGCGATAATCGCCTGCGTTGCAAGCATGGTGGCACAGTGGCACGACCCGCGCACACCGGAAACATCGAGGAATAAGCTGCATGATCCTGCCCGTAACCCTGACGATCGCCGCCGCGGCCGCGGTCATCAATCTCTGGCTGGCCTTCCGGATCGTGCCGACTCGCCTCAAGGACAATGTCCTGCTGGGCGACAATGGCAATCCGGTCCTGCAGGGGCGGATGCGGGCGCAGGCGAATTTCGTCGAATATGCGCCCTTCATCCTGATCTTGTTCGCGCTGATCGAACTGGGCGGCGGATCTCCCCGCTGGTTGTGGATCGCGGGAGTCGTTTTCGTTGTCGCGCGAATCGCGCACGCCTTCGGCATGGACAAGACGACGTCGAACCTGCCGCGCGCGGGTGGCGCACTCGCGACCTGGGCGCTGATGGCGCTGCTCGCGGGCTGGGCCCTCGCGATCGCCTATCAGGCCGGTGCCACGCCGTCGGTCACGACGTTCCAGACCGCACCGATCGAGGGTCGCGCATGAGCATCGTCCAGAATGTCGCCGCCCTCCTCGCCACGCCGATGCTGCTCGCGGTCGCGACGCCCGGCCTTGCGAAGGACGGCCTGGCGCAGGACGCCATCTCGCCCGAGCATCTGTCCGCCGATGTCAGGACGCTGGCGTCGGACGCGTTCGAGGGCCGGGCCCCGGGAACCGCAGGCGAAACCAGGACGATCGACTGGCTCATCGCGCAGTTCAAGGCGATGAAGCTGTCGCCGGGCGGGCCGGACGGCAGCTGGACGCAGGCGGTGCCGCTGGTCCACACGCGCCTGGGGCAGGGCAGCGTGCGCGCCGGGGCCACGCCGCTGGTCCAGGGCCGCGACGTCTATCTCAGCACGGTGCGCGGGGTCGACCGCGTCGCGATCGCGGACGCGCCGATGGTCTTTGTCGGCTACGGCGTCACCGCGCCCGAACGCGGCTGGGACGACTTCAAGGGTCTCGACCTCAAGGGCAAGGTTGCGGTCTTCCTGGTCAACGACCCCGATTTCGAGGCGGTGGCGGGCGATGATGCCAAGGGCCGGTTCGGCGATCGGCGCATGACCTATTACGGACGCTGGACCTACAAGTTCGAGGAGGCCGCGCGGCGCGGCGCGGTGGCGGCGCTGATCGTCCACGACACGCCGGGTGCCGGTTATGGCTGGGCGACGGTCACCGCACCCGCGGGCGAGAATTACGACATCATGCGCGAGGATCCGGCCTCGCGCGTGCTGCTGCAGGGGTGGATCGAAGGGGCCGCCGCAACCCGGCTCTTTGCCGCCTCCGGTCTCGACCTTGCCACGTTGCGCAAGGCCGCGCGGCGCAGCGATTTCCGCCCCGTCGCGCTGAAGCAGCGGTTCACGACCGACCTTCCCGTCCGTCATGACACGGCGGAGAGCCGCAACGTGCTGGCGATGCTGCCCGGCAAGACCCGTCCCGACGAAGTGGTGATGTTCGGGGCGCACTGGGATGCGTATGGCGTCGGCGCGCCCGACGCGCAGGGGCGCACGATCCGGCCGGGTGCCAATGACGATGCGCTCGGCGTCGCGGGCGTGCTCGGCCTTGCCCGCAGCTTTGCCGCCGCGCCGCGCACCGATCGCAGCCTCGTCTTCGCGTTGTGGAGCGGGGAGGAGCGGGGGCTGCTCGGGTCGGAAACCTATGCGGTGAAGCCCGTCTATCCCGCGGCGAAGACGGTCGCCAACCTGACGCTCGACATTCTCCAGACGGCGGGGCCGGCGCGCGACGTCCTGCTGGTCGGCGCGGGCCAGAACAGCCTCGAGGACATGCTGGGCGATGCGGCGAAGGCGCAGGGCCGTGTCGTAACCCCCGAAGCCCTCCCCGAACGGGGGCTGTTCTACCGCGCGGATCATTTCTCGGTCGCGCGGCGCGGCGTGCCGACGCTGTTGCTGATGGCGATCAGCGGTGCGTCCGACCTCGTGACCGGTGGTCGCCCGGCGGGGCAGGCGTGGCTCGACGGCTATATGAAATGCTATCACCAGACGTGCGACGCCTGGAGTGCGGACTGGGATCTGCGCGGCGCGGCGCAGGATGTCGGTCTGTTCCAGACGATCGGCACGAAGCTGGCGAACAGCCGGCTCTGGCCGAAGTGGCGCGACGACTCCGAGTTCAAGTCGGTCCGGGCTGAAAGCGCGGGGGAGCGGAAGTAGGACTCAGCCCACACTGGCTACCACCCCGGCGAAGGCCGGGGTCCAGTTGGGAAGGTTGCAGTAACGGCGCGCTACCTCCGCCAATCTTGGTCCCCCAACTGGGCCCCGGCCTTCGCCGGGGTGGGGTGATTGGCGCGTTGGACATCTGCTTCCCGGTGTTCTCCCGCCTCCGCGGGAGAACAGGGACCTACGCCGCCAGCGCCCGATCGCTCACGAACAGGTTCGTCGCGCGCTCATGCGCGAACGTGCTCGCCGGGCCGTGACCCGGGATGAAGCTCGTGTCGCTGCCCAGCGGCCACAGCTTCTCGACGATCGACGACAGCAGCACCCGGTGATTGCCGCCGGGCATGTCCGATCGTCCGACCGACCCCTGGAACAGCACGTCGCCGACCTGCGCGAATTTCGATGGCGCGTGATGGAAGATCACATGGCCTTCGGTGTGCCCTGGCGTTTCGTAGACATCGAGAACGAGATCGCCGACCGACACCCGGTCGCCCTCGACCAGCCACCGGTCGGGTTCGAAATTGACGCCGGCGATCCCGTATTTCGGCCCGTCCTGGTCGAGCCGCTGGAGCCAGAAGCGGTCGGCCTCGTGCGGCCCCTCGATCGGCACCGCCAGATCGTCGGCTAGCGCCTTCGCCTCGCCGGCATGGTCGATATGCCCGTGCGTCAGCAGGATCTTCTCGACCGTCACGCCCGCCTCCGCGATCGCCGCCTTGATTCGCGGCAGGTCGCCGCCGGGATCGACCACCGCCGCCTTCATCGTCGCGGTGCACCACAGCAACGTGCAGTTCTGCTGGATCGGCGTGACGGGGATGATCGCGGCACGCAGCGGCGGCAGGGAGGTCTTTGTCATTCCGGCAAAATAGGGCGGCGGGCGGTTTCGGGCAATCGCCGCTTGCGGTTTGCCTGCCGCCCCGTGCATCAGTCGGCACGATGTGGACTGCGCCCTTCGTGCTGCTTGATGATGCCCGGGAGGCGGGGGCCCCCGCGCGCCTGTACGATCGGCCTGTCCGGGTCGTTCGCGCGGACACCCCCGATGCCGTGCAACCGGCACTTGCCGAGATCCGCCGCGGACTGGCCGAGGGGCTGCATGCCGCGGGGATGCTGGCCTACGAAGCGGGGATGACGTTCGCGTCGCGTGCGGTCGATGCCGGCCCGCCGGACGGCCCGTTGCTGTGGTTCGGCCTGTTCGAGCGCTACGAGACGATCCCCGCGGCGGCGCTGCCCGCGCTGTTGCCCGATCCTGCCGGGATCTGGGTCGGGCCGCCGCAGCCGCAGATCGACCGCGAGGCCTATGATGCGCGAATCGCACGGCTGCTCGCGCTGATCGCGGCGGGCGACATCTATCAGGCCAATCTGACCTTTGCCGCGACCGTACCGTTCATCGGCGATCCCCGCGCGCTCTATGCCCGCCTCAGACACCAGGCGCGCGCCGGCTATGGCGCGCTGATCGACACGGGCGACGAGACCTGTCTGTCGCTGTCGCCCGAACTCTTCTTCACGCTCGAGGGCGATCGGCTGACCTGTCGGCCGATGAAGGGCACCGCGCCACGCGGCGCCACGCCCGACGTCGATCGCCGCCTTGCCGAGGAGCTGGCCGCCGATCCGAAGCAGCGCGCGGAAAATCTGATGATCGTCGACCTGATGCGCAACGATCTGTCGCAGGTCGCGCAGGGTGTCTCGGTCCCCGACCTGTTCACGGTGGAGACCTATCCAACCGTCCACCAGATGACCTCGACGGTGGCAGCGCGGCTGACCCCCGGTCGCGATGCGATCGATGTGCTCGCCGCGCTGTTCCCCTGCGGCTCGATCACCGGCGCGCCCAAGCAGCGCGCGATGGAGGTCATCGCAGAGGTCGAGCAGGCCCGCCCCCGCGGCCTCTATACCGGCGCGATCGGCCGGTTCGATCCGAGTGGCGACGCCGCGCTGAACGTCGCGATCCGCACGCTGACGGTGCGCGACGGTGGCGCGGTGATGGGGCTCGGCTCGGGGATCGTCGCGGACAGCGTCGCCGACCAGGAATGGCAGGAATGCGCGGACAAGGCGGCCTTCGTCACCGCCGGACAGCGCAAGCTGGACCTGATCGAGACGATGGCGTTCGACCCCGAACATGGGGTGATGCGGCTCGAACTGCATCTCGCCCGGCTGACCGCGAGTGCTGCGGCGCTGGGGTTCAGCTTCGATCGTCACGCGGTTCGGAACGAGCTGCAGGCGGCGACCTTCCGGTTGCGCGGTCCGCGGCGGATCCGGCTGGTCGTCGCGGCATCGGGCGCGGTCGCGATCCAGGTCGGTCCGTTGCCGGTCACGCCCGCGCAGATGACGGTGGCGATCGTCCCGCTGCCCGTCGCGCCCGCCGATATCCGGCTGCGCCACAAGACCAGCGACCGCGCCTTTTACGACGACGCGCGGCGTGCCGCGGGCACCACCGAAGTGGTGTTCGAGGGGCCCGACGGCTTCCTGACGGAGGGGAGCTTCACCTCGCTGTTCGTGCCGCGCGACGGGGTGCTGGTGACCCCGCCTGTGGGCGCGCTGATCCCCGGCGTGCTGCGCGCCGATCTGCTCGCCAGCGGCCAGGCGGTCGAGGGACGGTTGACGCGCGCCGACCTCGCCAACGGGTTCCGTATGGGAAATGCGGTGCGCGGGCTCGTTCCGGCCGTTGTTGCGGTTGCGAAATCAGGCGATCGCGGCGTATAGCCCGCGCGAATTCCGCAGGCGCCGCTGCGGTCAACCGCAGAGGTTTCACCATGCACGCATCCGCCGCCCTTGGCCGCATCAGCCCTTCGCCGACCCTCGCGATCACGTCGCGTGTGCTCGAACTGAAGCGCGCCGGCGTCGACGTGATCGGGCTGGGGGCGGGCGAGCCTGATTTCGACACGCCCGATTTCGTCAAGGAGGCCGCGATCCAGGCGATTCGCGACGGCAAGACGAAATACACCAATGTCGACGGCACGATCGAGCTGAAGCAGGCGATCGCCGCCAAGTTCGCGCGCGACAACGGCCTGACCTATGCGACCGACCAGATCAGCGTGAACGTCGGCGGCAAGCACACCCTGTTCAACGCGATGGTCGCGACGATCGACCCGGGCGACGAGGTCGTGATCCCCGCGCCCTATTGGGTCAGCTATCCCGACGTCGTGCAGTTCGCCGGCGGCGTGCCGGTGATCGTCAAGGCCGGCCCCGAGGTCGGCTACAAGCTCGCACCCGAGGCGCTCGACGCCGCAATCACACCCAGGACCAAGTGGGTGATCCTCAACTCGCCGTCGAACCCGACCGGCGCCGGCTACACGATCGACGAGCTGAAGGCTCTGGGCGCGGTGCTCGCGAAGCACCCGCATGTCTGGATCTTCGCCGACGATATGTACGAGCATATCGTCTATGACGGCTTCAGGTTCGCGACGATCGCCGAGGCCTGCCCCGAGCTGTTCGAGCGCACGCTGACCGTCAATGGCTGTTCGAAGGCCTATGCGATGACCGGCTGGCGGATCGGCTATGCGGGCGGCGCAAGCTGGCTGATCAAGGCGATGGCCAAGCTCCAGTCGCAGTCGACCTCGAACCCGTGCTCGATCGCGCAGGCCGCCGCCGTTGCCGCACTGAACGGCGACCAGTCGTTCCTCGCCGAGCGCAACACCGCCTTCCAGGGCCGCCGCGATCTGGTCGTGAAGATGCTGAACGAAATCGACGGCATGGAATGCCCGACGCCCGAGGGGGCGTTCTATGTCTATCCGTCGTTCGCCGCGCTGATCGGCAAGTCGACGCCGAACGGTCGGCTGATCGATACCGACGAGGCGATGGTCGGCTATCTGCTCGACGATGCCAAGGTCGCGGTCGTTCAGGGCGCGGCGTTCGGCCTCAGCCCGGCGTTCCGGATCAGCTATGCCACGTCGGACACGCTGCTGCGCGAGGCCTGCACGCGGATCCAGACCGCCTGCGCCGCGCTGCGCTGATCCGGCACGCCCGGCAACATCGTGGACATGCCCGGACATCCGCCAGCAACCCTGCTGGCGGATGAACGGATTGGCCACATCGCGTTAATCGACCGTTTCATAAAACGGCATTGTGAAGACGCGGCATCCCCACGACATGCTGGGTCGTAGCTGACGTGATCCACCGGGATCACGCCAAGTCTGATTTCAACAGGAGCGCATGATGCGCAATCTTATCAAGTCGAGCTTTCTCTGGCAGTTTACTGGCGGTTTTGTTCTGGGTGCGCTGGGTCTCCTTGCGTTCCAGCCCGCCGAGGCAACGCAGCCGGTGTATGGCGCGCCCGTGCACACCGCTCCCGCCCAGCGCTGAGCCTGCAGGATCCCGGTGATCGGTCGCCGAAAGGCATTCCGCGCCGGGGCTGGAAACGTCATCGAGACGCCCCACATGATCAACATGCACACGCCCCTTTTCGCAACGCTCGCCGCCGTCGGACTCGCCGGTGCGGTCATCGCCACCGGTTCTGCGCAGGCAGAGCGCGCGGTCATCATCCCGGCCGCGACCGTCGACGTCCCGCGGACGGGCGGCCTGCAGACCGCGGTGCTGGCGGGCGGCTGCTTCTGGGGGCTCGAGGCGGTGTTCGAGCATGTCCGCGGCGTCAAGGGCGTGACCGCAGGCTATGCCGGCGGGACCAAGGCGACCGCGAATTACGAGCAGGTGTCGAGCGAAACCACGCGGCATGCCGAGGCGGTGCGGATCAGCTATGATCCCCGCGTCGTGAGCTATGCCACGCTGCTGCGCGTCTATTTTTCGATCGCGCATGATCCGACGCAGCTGAACCGGCAGGGCCCCGACAGCGGCACCAGCTATCGCTCCGCGATCTTCCCGCAGTCCCCGCAGCAGGCGCAGGTCGCACGCGCCTATATCTCACAACTCGGTCAGACGCGGGCGTTCGCGCGGCCGATCGTCACGACGCTGGAAACCGGCAGCTTCTATCCCGCCGAAGCCTATCATCAGAACTTTTTCGACCGGAATCCGACGCATCCCTACATCGTCGCCTGGGACAAGCCCAAGCTCGCGGCGTTCCGCAAGGCCTTCCCGACGATCGCCAGCTGACGCCGGCTGATCGCTTTAGGCAGACACGGCGATCCGCGTGTCCGGTCGCTGCGCGGCGACCGGAAAGCGCAGCATCCGGTCCGCGACCGGCAACAGCGCCTGCGCACCAGGACCCACCGCGCGGATGATCTCGGGATGGTCGACGTCCAGCCCGCCCGTCAGTGATCCGAAGGCGGGCAGGATCAGCTTGCTCTCCGTCGCGACGAAGCACCGCCGCGCGACTTGCTTGCCGCGCAGCCGAAGCCGCAATTTTGGATGGAAATGGCCCGAGAGTTCGGGTCGGGTTTCACGGGGATCGGCCTCGTGGCGCAGTACCAGGCCATCGACACAGGCCTCGTCGACGACCGTTCCACCGCACCGGTCGAGGATCATCGGGTCATGATTGCCCGTGATCCAGGTCCAGTGCGTCTTTTGCGTCATGGCGCGCAGCATCTCCTGCGCGCGCTGCGGCAGCCGGACGCAGCCGTCGTTGTCATGGAAACTGTCGCCGAGACACCAGATCTCGGTCGCGCCGGTCGCATCGAGCACGGCGGCGAGTTCGGTCAAGGTCGCGATCGAATCATAAGGTGGCAGCATCTGGCCACGGCTGGCGAACCAGCTCGCCTTCTCGAAATGCAGGTCGGCGACCAGCAAGGCGTGTCGCGCGGGCCAGTAAACCGCACCTGCCGCCAGCCCCGAAAGCGTGTGTCCGCCGAACGAAAAGGGAACCATCAGGTGGCCATGCCGTCGGTCGACGTTCGAATCAAGCGATTGTGCAGCGCAGCGTCGAACACTTGCGCATGGCTGCAATCGGCGTAAAGCGCGCCGTCCCATCAGGAGGAGCGCTTTTCGCGCCATGTCGTCCGTCGCCGGAACACCCCAGCCCGCTGAAACGTCCACCGATCTGTCGGCGGCGCATCTTCACCCGCACCCGGCGCTTGCCGCGCTGACCGTGGGGGCGATCGGCGTGGTGTTCGGCGATATCGGCACCAGCCCGCTCTATGCCTTCCGCGAAGCGCTCGGCCAGAGTGCGGCGGGCGGTATCGATCCGAGCGAGATTCTCGGCGTGCTCAGCCTGGCGCTGTGGTCGCTGTTCCTCGTCGTCACCGTGAAATACGTCATCTTCCTGATGCGCGCGGACAATCAGGGCGAGGGCGGCGTGCTTGCGCTCGCGGCGCTCGCGCGGCGCGCGCTGGGGGTCCGGTCGAAGATCGCGATCGTGCTCGGGGCCGCCGGCGCGTCGCTGTTCTACGGCGATGCGATCATCACGCCGGCCCTGTCCGTCCTCTCGGCAATGGAAGGGCTGCGCACGATCCCGAGCGCGGCGCACATCTTCAACGAAGGCGTGGTGCGCGCGTTGACGATCGCCATTCTCATCGTCCTGTTCGTGATCCAGTCGCGCGGGACGGCGCATGTCTCGAAGCTGTTCGGTCCGGTCTGCATCGTCTGGTTCGTCGCGATCGGTGCGCTGGGCGTGTGGCATATTGCCGACGAGCCCTCGATCGTCCGTGTTTTCTCGCCGACCTACGGCGTCGCGTTTCTCGCGACCCACGGCGTCACCGGGCTGTTCGTGCTCGGCGCGGTGTTCCTGACCGTCACCGGCGCCGAAGCGCTGACCGCGGACATGGGCCATTTCGGCAAGATGCCGATCCGGATCGGCTGGTTCTTCCTGGTCTTTCCGGCGCTCGCGCTCAACTATCTCGGGCAGGGCGCGTTTGCGCTGTCGCAGCTCGAGGATGCCGCGCGTCGGGGCGTCCCGTTCGTCAATCAGGACTGGTTCTTCCTGATGGCACCCGAATCGCTGCGCCCCGCGCTGATCATTCTCGCGGGCTTCGCGACGGTCATCGCCAGCCAGGCGGTGATCACCGGTGCGTTCAGCCTGACGCAGCAGGCGATCCAGCTCGGCCTGCTGCCGCGGCTGCGCATCCGCCAGACCTCGGCGGTGTTTGCGGGGCAGATCTACCTGCCCGCGATCAACTGGCTGCTGCTGATCGGCGTGCTGGTCCTGGTGATCCAGTTCAAGACCTCGTCGGCGATGGCCGCCGCGTACGGTATCGCGGTGACCGGCACGATGGTCGTCACCACGCTGCTCGCCTACATCGTCGTGCGCCACCGCTGGAACTGGTCGCGGCCGCTGGCGCTCGCCGCGATCCTGCCGTTCCTGACGCTCGACCTGATCTTCTTCGGCGCGAACATCCTGCGCGTGATCGAGGGCGGCTGGGTGCCGCTGGTGATCGCGGCGTCGATCGGGCTGATCATCTTCACCTGGGTGCGCGGCAAGAAAATCGTCAGCGCGTTCGAGAAGCGGCAGAGCATCCCGCTCAGCGATCTCGCCGCCGCGCTCGAGAAGCGCCCGCCCGAACGCGTATCGGGGACCGCGGTGTTCCTCACCGCCAATCCGCACGCCACGCCCGGCGCGCTGCTCCACAACCTGAAGCACAATAAGGTTCTGCACGAGCGCAACCTGATCGTCAGCATCCGCACCGCGGATCGCCCGTTCGTCGATCAGGCGGGCCGCGCCAAGGTCGAGCGGGTCGACGACAATTTCTCGATCGTCGTGCTGACCTACGGTTTCATGGAATCGCCCGACGTGCCGCGCGACCTTGGTGTCGGCGCGAAGACCGAGCAGCTCGGGCTCGACCCGATGCGGACGTCGTTCTTCATCGGCCGCAACACGCTCAAGCCCGACGCGGAAAAGGGCATGCCGCCCTGGCAGGACCGGATCTTCATGTTCCTGCAACGCAACGCGAGCGATCCGACCGATTTCCTGCGGATCCCGCCGGGCAAGGTGCTCGAACTCGGCGAACAGGTCACCGTCTGATCTCCCTCTCCCCCTAGGGGAGAGGGAAGGGGCCCGCACGGCGAAGCCGGGTGGGAAGGGTGAGGGGAGTGTGGCTCGGGACCCTGTCCCAATACCCCTCACCCTTCCGTCGCGCGCGGCTCCTCCCTCCCTCTCCCCCAAGGGGAAAGGGATTCAGCGTCATCCCGCGAACGCCTTGACCAGATCGTACAGATAGTCGCGGCCGTCATAGAGCGACGCGATCCGGATCCGTTCGTTCAGGCCGTGGATCCCGCCCATGTCCTTGTCGATGAACACGCCCGGTGCGCCGTAGACCGGGATGCCGATCGCCTCGAAGAAGATACCGTCGGTCGCGCCGGTCGACATCAGCGGCAGGATCGGCAGGCCGGGGAAGTGCTTGGCCGCGACCTTCGTCACCGGGCCCATGATCTTGGGATCGAGCGTCGGCGGGATCGCGGTCGGTCGGACCGGCTGGTTCGCGGTCACGCTCACCTTGGCACCCGCGAGCGACTTCAGCTTGGCGAGCGTGCCGTCGACCGTCTCGCCGGGGAAGATCCGGCAGTTCACATTCGCGGTGGCGCGCTGCGGCAGCGCGTTTTCGGCATGGCCCGCGCTCAGCAGCGTCGCGACACAGGTGGTGCGCAGCGTCGAATGCATCGCCTTGTCGCGGCTGACGATCGCGTCCGCCGCCTTGTCCTGCGGGTTGGCGAGCAGGCGCGTGATCGCGTCGCCCATCGTGCCCGGCATCGCCTTTGCACTCGCGGCGAAGAAGGCGCGCGTCGTGTCGGTGAAGGTCACGGGGAATTCATGGTTCTGCACCGCCTTCACCGCGTCCGCGAGTTCGTATATCGCATTGTCGGGCGTCGGCTGCGAGCTGTGCCCGCCGGGGTTGGTCGCGGTGAAGGTGTAATTCTGCGCGGCCTTTTCACCGACCTGGATCGCCAGCAGCTGGCGCTTGCCAGTATCGTCGAGCCGCCCGCCGCCGCCCTCGTTCAACGCGAATTCGGCGGCAATCAGGTCGGGCTTGCTCGCGGCGAGATATTGCGCGCCGTTCCACGCAAAGGTCGTCTCCTCGCCACAGGTCAGCGCGAGCTTGATCGTCCGCTTCGGCGTGTAGCCCGATGTCTTGAAGCGGATCATCGCGTCGGACCAGATCGCCGCCTGCGCCTTGTCGTCGACGGTGCCGCGCGCATAATAATAGCCGCCCTCCTCGATCAGCGTGAAGGGATCGCGCACCCAGTCCTCGCGCTTGGCCTCGACGACGTCGAGATGGCCGAGCAGCAGCATCGGCTTGATCGACGCGTCCGACCCCTTCAGCACCGCGACCAGCCCGCCATCCTTGGGATGCTTGGGCACCGAGAAATAGGTGATGTCGGCATCGGCATAGCCCGCACTTTTCAGCCGCGCGCCGATCTGCGCCGCGGCCTGTGTGCAGCTGCCCGAGGACAGCGTCGTGTTGGTCTCGACCAGCTCCTTGTAGAGACCGAAGAACGCCTTCTGGTCGGGGCGGCTCTGCGCAAATCCCGTACCGGGCATGGTGATGACACTGGCCGTCAGCATCACTCCCGCCATCACCCTGCTTACTGCGCGCATCGTCGTCCCCTTGATCGTTTATTGCAGCAGCGTTGCAGCGAATGATCGATCACGCAACCTCAACGCGGCGTGACATTGCGCGGAAGGGCAAGCCGCACCTCGCGATTGGCAAAGTCGATGTCGACGCGGCGGAACAACGTCAGCGCATCCATGCCGAGCAGGATCGCGGGCCGTTCCGCCAGCCCGAACTGGCGAAAGGGCGGGGCGTCGACGGCCGTCAGCGCGATCGGCAGGCTGGTGATCGTCAGGCTGCCGATCATGACGCGATCGATCATCGAATAGTCCGCCATCACCGTCTGTCCGGTGACACCGGTCAGCGCGATCGATTGCGACCGGACCGGCTTGCGCAACAGCTTGCGGCGCAGTGCGGCATTGCCCATGCTGACCGACGACCCGGTATCGATGATCACGCGGATCCGGACGCCGTTGCAATAGGCGTCGGTGACGACAAGCTGGCCGAACAGGCTGCGCGCCCGGACCACGATCTCGCCCCGCTCGGTTCGCTCGCGGCGGTTGCGCCGGCGGGCGGGCGTCACGGTCATCGTGCGGGTGTCGAAATCGATTCCCACCGCGCGTCCCTGCAGCGTGTCGATCCCCAGCAGCCCCAGCGCACCCAGATTCTGCGCGGCGATCGCGGGCGCTTCGATTGCCGGGGTGTCGATCGTGCCGACCCGCAGCGCCGGGATGATCACGGTCGCGACGCTGTCCGATCCGGTCATGCCCGTGACGCGGACGATCCGGCCGGGCGCAAGCCGCAACACCGCCGCAAGCTCGCGCGAGATCACGGTGCGTTGCGCGCCGGTATCGACGACGAACTTCTGCGGACCGGTGCCCGCGATCGACACGGGCACCGTCATCCTGCTCTCGTCCTGCCCGAACAGCATCACCGTGTTTGCTGCAGATGCTGCATCATCGACCGGTGCAGCATAAGCGGGCGGGGCGGCGGCTTGCGGGGTAGCGTCCGGGGCAGACTGCTGGGCCGCAGCCGGGGCAGCGATGATGAGCAACACCGGGCCTGACCACCTGCGCATGACCCGATGCTGCGCCCGAAACCGACGGACGACAAGTCGTTCGTCCCTGGTTCGTCTCGCGTCCGTTCAGTCGATCCGCATCGCCTCGGCCGCCAGCGCCTCCGCCTCGATCAGCAGGGCGTCGTCGGACGTGTTGGTGGCGACCTTCTCGCGCCCGATCAGCGTCAGGATCGGCACCGCGAGCGGCGTCACGCGTTCGAGATCGACATGCAGCATCGTTTCTGCCGCGCGGTCGAGCAGCCCGGCCAGGCGGCCGACATCGGTCATCCGCGCCCGCGCATCCGCCCAGGCCGCCTCGAGCAGCAAATGCGTCGGCTCGTATTTGCGCAGCACGTCATAGATCAGGTCGGTCGAGAAGGTGACCTGGCGCCCCGTCTTGCGCTTGCCGGGATGCTGGCGCTCGACCAGCCCGCCGATCACCGCGACCTCGCGAAACGCACGTTTGAGCAGGTGCGATTGCTGCACCCAGTCGACGAACTCATGTTCGAGGATATCGGCGGAGAACAGCGATGCCGGGTCGGTGATCTTGTCGATCCCGTATACCGCCAGCGCATAGTCGTTCGCGACGAAGCCGAGCGGTTTGAGCCCCTGCGTCTCCATTCGCCGGGTGATCAGCATGCCGAGCGACTGGTGCGCGTTCCACCCCTCGAAGCTGTAGGCGACCATGTAATGCCGCCCCTCACGCGGGAAGGTCTCGACCAGCAGCTGCCCGGGTTCGGGCAGGACCGAGCGCAGCCGCTGATATTCGAGCCATTCACGCACATCGTCGGGAAACCGCGCCCATTCGCCGGGATGCGCCAGGAACCCGCGGACGCGGTCGGCGAGGTTGGTCGACAGCGGCATCCGGCTGCCGCCATAGGTCGGGATCCGCGCCGGCTTGGACGTCGCGCGGACGACGAGGTCCTCGGTGTCCATCTTGATGACCTCAAGGCTGAGCCCGGCGAAGAAGAAGGTGTCGCCGGGGCTGAGCTGCGCCGCGAAGCCTTCCTCGACGCGGCCGAGCGCGCGGCCATTGCCGAACCGGACGTTGAGCATCGTCGCCTCGACGATGATCCCGGCGTTCAGCCGGTGCTGGCCGATGAACTTGGGGTGGCTGATCCGCCATGTGCCGTCCGCATCCTGCGTCAGCCGCTTGAACCGGTCATAGGCCTTGAGCGCATAGCCGCCGTCGCTGATGAAGCCGAGCACGCGCGAGAAGGTCTCGGCTGGCAGCGCCGAATAAGGGAGGGCCGAGCGGACCTCGTCGAGCAGGTCCTCCTCGCGGAACGGCGCGGCGCAGGCGCACGCCATCACATGCTGCGCCAGCACGTCGAGCGCGCCGACGCGGAACAGGTCGGGATCGAGTTCGCCCGCCTCGACCGCGTCCAATGCGGCGCGCGCCTCGAGATATTCGAACCGGTTGCCGGGGACGAGGATCGCCTTGCTCGCCTCGTCGAGCCGGTGATTGGCGCGGCCGATCCGCTGGAGCAGCCGCGACGAACCCTTGGGTGCGCCCATCTGGATCACGCAGTCGACATTGCCCCAGTCGACGCCGAGGTCGAGGCTCGCGGTCGCGACCAATGCGCGCAGCTTGCCCTCCGCCATTGCGCCCTCGACCTTGCGTCGTGCCTCGCGCGCGAGGCTGCCGTGATGGACGCCGATCGGCAGCGTGTTCGCATTCACCTTCCACAGATCCTGGAAGATCAGCTCGGCGAGGCTGCGCGTGTTGCAGAACACGATCGTCGTCGCATGCTTCTCGATCTCCGCCATCACCTGCTCGGCGGCATAGCGGCCCGAATGGCCCGACCAGGGGATGCGCCCCTCGGGCAGCAGGATCGCGATGTCCGGGTCCGCGCCCGCCTCGCCCTGCACCATCGCGACCTGGTCGATATCGCCGTCGGGGGCGAGCCACGCGCGATAGCCGTCGGCATCCGCGACCGTCGCCGACAGCGCGACGCGGCGCATCCCCGGCGAGATTGTCTGCAACCGCGCCATGCACAGCGAAAGTAGGTCGCCGCGCTTGCCGGTTGCAAACGCATGGACCTCGTCGATCACGATCGTGCGGATTCCCTCGAACATCGTGATGCTGTCGGGATAGCTCAGCAGCAGCGAGAGCGATTCGGGCGTCGTCAGCAGGATCTGCGGCGGTTTCACGCGTTGCCGCGCCTTGCGGTCCGACGGCGTGTCGCCGGTGCGCGTCTCGACGCGGATGTCGACGCCCATCTCCTCGATCGGCGTCAGCAGGTTGCGCTGGACGTCGACCGCGAGCGCTTTCAACGGCGAGACATAGAGCGTGTGGAGCCCGCTGGTCGGCTCCTCGATCAACTCGGCGAGCGTCGGCAGGAAGCCGGCGAGCGTCTTGCCCGCACCGGTTGCCGCGACCAGCAGCGCGTGGTGCCCGGCGCGTCCCTGCGCCAGCATGTCGGTCTGATGCCGGCGCGGCCGCCAGCCCCGTGTCGCGAACCAGTCATCAAGTTGGGGGGGAAGGTCGCTCACGGCCTGTTCACGCATGGTCGTCATATGGGTGCACTATGCCGCAACGCCATGGACGGCGCTCACCCGGTCGGCGATTTGTCGGACCATCGATCTGTTTAGCCTGTGAAAGACCAACCTTGTCGATTCTTCGCCATCTCGCGCCGCTGTCCCTGATCGCACTGTTGCCCTTTGCCAATGCGACGGCGGCGACGCAGAAGTTCGTCGGCGCAGGCGGCACGGTTCGCCTCGCCTATCCGTCGAGCCTGACCCCGACGCGCAACTTCGCCGGCCGCGCGTTGATGACCAGTGGCTGGCGGACGATGTGGGACGGCACGCTGCCCGGGCGGGGCGTCGGCATCGTCCGGTTCTGGCAGGTCGCAAAGCCGACCGATGGGCAGGGTCAGGTGACCGAGATGATCCAGGTCGGCTTCAGCCGGAGCACGGCGGTGATTGCACGCTGCACCACCGACGGGCTGACATCGGCGAACAGCCGCCGCCTCGCCGATCGCACGCTCGGCGGCCAGCGCTGGGCGACCTATGAGACGGGCGATGCCGGGATGAGCCAGCAGGTCCGCGCGCTCACGCTGCGCAGCGTCATCGGCGGCACCTGCTACGCGGTCGACCGGATCACCTATGCGGCCAAGGCGGGATCGCCGCCGCCGCGCAATGCACCGACCCAGGCGGTCGCCGCGGCGCGGATGGATGCGATCCTGAAGACGGTCAAGGTCGGCCGGCGCCGCTAGGCGACCGCGCTTGTGCCGCTCCGCCGTTGCGCGTGGCACCGCAGCCGTGGCTCGGGCGTAGTAGCGTGATGGCAAAACTTGGCGACTGGCTCGAACCGCATCCGCACGGCATCCTCGTCAAGCCGATCGACGCGTGGATCGATCCGTCGATCCCGAGCGAAAGGGCGCTCGTCACGCACGGCCATGCGGATCATGCGCGCGGCGGTCATGCTGCGGTCTGGGCGACGCCCGAGACGCTGGCGATCATGGATGCCCGCTATGGTCCGCAATCGGGTCACCCGGTCGCCTATGGCGAGACGATCCGCATGGGCGAGGTCGATATCGGTTTCGTCCCCGCCGGCCATGTCCTGGGTTCGGCGCAGATCGTGCTCGACTATCGCGGCGAACGGGTCGTCGTCTCGGGCGATTACAAGCGGCGGAGCGATCCGACCTGCACGCCGTTCGAGCCCGTCAAATGCGACGTGTTCGTCACCGAGGCGACCTTCGGTTTGCCGGTCTTTCGCCACCCCGATACCGGCGACGAGATCGACAAGCTGATCGCCGCGCTGCACGCCAATCCCGACCGCTGCGTGCTGGTCGGGGCCTATGCGCTCGGCAAGGCGCAGCGCGTGATCGCCGAACTTCGCGCGCGGGGGCACGAGGCGCCGATCTATATCCATGGTGCGCTCCAGCGGCTGTGCGATCTCTACGCCGATCACGGCGTCCGGCTGGGCACCCTGCTGCCGGTTGCGGACGCCAAGAAGGCCGACATGGCGGGGCATGTCGTGATGTGCCCGCCCGGCGCGCTCAACGATCGCTGGTCGCGGCGGCTGCCCGACCCGATCACCGCGATGGCCAGCGGCTGGATGCGCGTCCGCGGGCGCGCGCGGCAGAAGAATGTCGAGCTGCCGCTGATCCTCAGCGACCATGCCGACTGGGACGAGCTCATCGACACGCTCGCCGAGATCGCACCGCGCGAAGTATGGGTCACGCATGGCCGTGAGGACGCGCTCGTCCACTGGTGCATGACCCGCCAGATCAAGGCACGCGCGCTGGCGCTGGTCGGGTTCGAGGACGAGGACGACTAGGCGGATACCGTCCGTGCGGCGTGCACGGCGCGGGGCCTGCGCCACGGCAGCCGACGCCGCTCGAGCAGCGACCGCCACGCCCATTCGACCGGTGCGATATTGAACGCGCGCAGATAGGCATTGGCGAGCCACAACAGGCCGATATTGATCGCCAGCGCGATTCCCATCAGCGCTGCCCAGCCGAACTGGCCGTACAGGGCGAGCGCGAAGGGCGGGAACAGGATCCACAGGCCGATGATCGTCTGCAGGACGTAGAGCGACAACGCGGTCCGGCCGGCGGCGGCGAAAGGCCGCAACAGCCGCGCGCCGACGATCGTCCCGACCAGCAGATGGACAGCGCCGACATGGCCGAGCGTCATCGCCAGCCGGCTGACCTCCGCGGTCGCCCAGAGCGTCTTCGGCGCGGTATCGAAGCGCATCTGCTCCGCCGCGCCGGTCATCCGCAGCGGGATCGCGATCCCGTAGGCGATCAGCGTCATCCGCGCATAGAAGGCGCGCGATCGTCCGCCCTGCAGGATGCCGAGCCTGTACAGCGCCGCGCCGATCAGCATCACGCCCGCCGCTTCCCACACAAACACCAGCTCGAGCCCGCGGCTCTGCAGATAGGCGATGACGCTCCACTGATACGCCGCCCAGGTCTTGAAATTGCCCGTCCGCGCCTTGTCCTCGGCGGCGATCCGCGCGGCATCTTCGGCCTTGGTTTTAGCGCGTCTTGCAGCCCCCTCGGCGACCTTGGTCAGCAGCGTGCGGTCCGCGGCGGTCACCGGTCGCCCGGTGCGCTGCGCGCTCTCGATCGCGGCGACCTGCGCCTGGGTCTGTGCGGTGGACACATAGCCATAGGTGCCACCCGCGAACTGCAGCGCCGCCGCCGACAGGCCGATGGTCAGCAGCAGGCGGGGTCGCAGTCCGCGAAACAGGAAGGCGATCAGCGCCGCGAGGCCATAGGTGTGGAGGATGTCGCCCGGCCACAGCAGGACGAGGATGTGGACCACGCCGAACGCGAACAGCAGCAGGTTGCGCGCATAATAGCGCTTCATCACCACGCGCGTCCCCGCCAGCTCCGCGGCGCGGTCGGTCAGGATCACCATCCCGGCGCCGAACAGCATCTCGAGCATGCAGCGCGCGGTCCCGTTGGCGATCACCTCGCGCAGCCACCAGGCGATCTGGTCCTGCGTAGTCCAGCCGAAATGCCGGATATCGTCGAACGACGCGTAGAGCGACCCGCCCATGTCGTTGATGTTCATGAACAGGATGCCCAGGATCGCGATCCCGCGCAGGATATCGAGAACCGCGATGCGCGGCGCGCCATCGGGCTCGGCCGCGGTCATCGGTGGCGACGTCGCGACGCGCTCGGCGTCGCCATCACGGCTGGCGGAAAGGTCGTTCATCGGTCTGGGCCCCCCCGTGATGCAAGCCGGACGCTACGCCGATCCGGTGCGAAGGCAAGCGTCAGCCGGTGCCCTCGAGCGCGCGGGCGCGGCGGCGTTGTACCGAACTGCCGATGCCGAGCGCCTCGCGATATTTGGCAACGGTGCGCCGGGCAATGTCGAAGCCCTTGCCGTCGAGCAATTCCACCAAAGTATCGTCGGACAGGATCTTGGCACCCTCGTTCGCGATCAGCGCCTTGATCGCGCTCTTGACGGCCTGGGCGGAGACCGCATCGCCGCCGTCCGCCGACTGGATCGCCGAGGTGAAAAAATATTTCAGTTCGTAGAGCCCGCGCCCGCACGAGACATATTTGTTGCTGGTCACGCGGCTGACGGTCGATTCGTGCATCTCGATCGCGTCGGCAACCATCCGCAGCGTCATCGGCCTGAGATGTGCGACGCCGTGGAGGAAGAACGCCTCCTGCTGCTTCACGATCTCGGTCGCGACCTTGATGATCGTGCGCTGCCGCTGGTCGAGCGCCTTGACCAGCCAGTTCGCGCTGGCGAGGCACTCGCTGAGCCACGCTTTCGACGCCTTGTCCTGCTCGCCACGCGCCAGTTCGGTGTAATAGCTGCGGTTGACGAGGATGCGCGGCAGCGTCGCGGTGTTGATCTCGATGCTCCAGCCGGTCTTGGTCCGCGCGACGAACAGGTCGGGCACGACCGCGCGGCTCGGCTCGCCGCCGAACCGGCATCCGGGCTTCGGATCATAGCCGCGCAGCTCGCGGATCATGTCCGCCATATCCTCGTCATCGACCTGGCACAGCCGTTTCAGGCGCCCGATCTCGCCCCGTGCCAGCAGGTCGAGATTGTCGATCAGCCGCGCCATGCAGGGGTCATAGCGGTCCGCCTCCCGCGCCTGGATCGTCAGGCATTCGGCCAGGTCGCGCGCGCCCACCCCGGTCGGGTCGAAGGTCTGGATCACCGCCAGGACATGCTCGACCCGGGCAAGCGCGACGCCCAGCCGGTTGGCGATCTCGAGCAGCGGTACGGTCAGATACCCCGCCTCGTCGATCTGGTCGATCAGATGCGCCGCGACGAACGCATCATCCGCGGCGATCGCGGGGCCCGCCTGCGCCAGCAGATGATCGGCAAGGCTGAGCCCAGTATCGGCAAAGCCGTCCAGATCGAGACCGTTCCCGTCGCCATCGCTGCCACCGCCCGCGCCGGCCCCGCTCATCGACAGCGCGCCGTCGGTGCCGCTGCCACCGTCGGCGACGCTGTCCTGGTGATGGCTCTCGGTCGCATAGTCGATGTCGAGCGCGGGCTCGTCGCTGCCGACACTGCCGCTCACCAGCTCGTCGGCGGCGACGCGTTCGTCGCGGGGGGCGGCGTCGTCAGGTTCCGGTCCGGCGTCGCGGTCGGGTCTGTCGCCATCGTCCGCAGCGCCCGCCTCGAGCAGCGGATTGCGCTCGATCTCCTCGGCGATGAACCCCTCGATCTCCAGGTTCGACAGCGCCAGCAGCTTGATCGCCTGCTGCAATTGCGGGGTCATCACCAGCGACTGCGATTGGCGAAGGTCCAGGCGAGGCGCGAGGCTCATGACACTAGAGCGAGAAGCCCTCGCCCAGATAGAGGCGGCGGACGTTCGCGTCGGCAACCAGTTCGGCCGGGCTGCCCGAGAACAGCACGCGGCCATCGTAGATGATGTAGGCGCGGTCGACGATGTCGAGCGTCTCGCGGACATTGTGGTCGGTGATCAGCACGCCGATATCGCGGCGCTTGAGATCCTTCACGAGGTCGCGAATGTCGGCGATCGAGATCGGATCGATGCCCGCAAACGGCTCGTCGAGCAGCATGATCGACGGCTCGGCGGCCAGCGCGCGGGCGATCTCCGCCCGGCGCCGCTCGCCGCCCGACAGCGCCATCGCGGGCGCGGCGCGCAGCCGGGTCAGGCCGAACTCCTCGAGCAGCGTGTCGAGCTTGCGCTCGCGCACCGCCTTGTCGAGCTCGGACAGCTCGAGCACCGTCAGGATGTTCTTCTCGATCGTCAGCCCGCGGAAGATCGAGGTTTCCTGCGGCAGATAGCCAAGACCCAGGATCGCGCGCCGATACATGGGCAGGCGCGTGATATCGTCGCCGTCGAGCATGATCCGGCCCGAATCGGGCTTCACCAGCCCCATCACGGAGTAGAAGCACGTCGTCTTGCCGGCGCCGTTCGGCCCGAGCAGCCCGACCACCTCGCCACGCCCGACCGACACCGACACATCGGTCAGGACGGTGCGCTTGTCATAGGATTTGGCGATCGACACGACCTGAAGGCCGTTGGTCGTCGGCGCTTCGACGATCGCGTCGCCGTGCGGGCCGGGGGTTTCGATCGGGGGCAGCGTGGGGGCATCCATCAGGCTTTGGCCTTGCTGAGGGCGGGCGGGTAAAAGCGTCGGGCGGTCGGCTGGCAACGTTCGCGGATGGCCGGCGGTGCGGTCATCGGATCAGTTGCGCTTGGGAACCGAGAAGGTGCCCGTCACGCGCCCGCCCGTCTGGGTCACGGTGCCGCCGCTGGCGGTCGCGCCGCCGCTGCCGCGGACCGACGATCCGTCGATCACCGCGCGACCGGTGTCGAGATTCATCGTCAGCCGCCCGCCATTCACGGTGTTGCCACCCTGGGTCAGCGTCACCGCGCCGAGCATCGTGATCACCCGCCGGTTGAGGTCGTAGATCGCATATTGGCTCTTCGCGGTCTGGTCCGGCCGGCGCACCGTCACGCCGCCCGACGCGTCGAGGCGCGACACCTGCGGGTTTCCGCCGACCACTTCGCCGGTATAGGCCACCGTCATCCGCGCCGAATTCAGCGTCATGTCCGCCTGCTTGACCGACACGCCCCCGCTCAGCACCGCGCGGTTCGCCTTGTCCTGCAGCTCGATATGGTCCGCACCGAAATCGATCGGCGCGTTCGAGTTGTGCGCACGTTGCGCGGAGACGCCGGTCGCCGCGACCGCGGAGAGCATCAGGAGGACGGAGCTTGGTATGAGGCGCATGGCGGCTATTTCGGCCCTCGCGGCACGATCCGCAAGCGCGCATTGCCGTCGAGCCTGACGGTGCGGGCTTCCAGATCGGCATGCAGCTTGTTTGCACTGAACACGCCCTGCGGCACGGTTCCCGTCACCGCACTGCCGCTGTCCATCGTTCGCGCCCGCATGTCGAGCGTCGCGTTGGTGGTTTTCAGGTCATAGCCGTTGGGAGCGGTGACGTTGAGCGGGCCGTTCAGCTGCACCTTCTCGGTGTCCATGTCGTAGCGCCCGGAATTCGCCTTGATGTTGACGGGGCCGTCGGCGAGCTGGAGCTGCGCGCTCAGGGTGTTGAGCTGCACGATCGGTTCGGCCGAACTCTTCTGGATCGCCGAGCGGGCGTCGAGCGTGAACGCCTGGCCCTTCGAATCCTGCCCGCGATATTGCGCGGCCTGCAGCTTCATGCGCTCCTGCGCGACCTCGACCTTGTTCTTGTCGAGCACGAACGACACGTCGCCGCCCGCGGTCAGCGGCGCCATCACCAGGAATGCGGTCAGCACGCCGATCGCGGTCGGCAGGCCGAGTCGCGCCAGCCCGACGACGCGGTCGTGGCGGCTGCCCGGCGCCGCCCAGACCTGACGCGGCGAGCGGGCCTGCCGGATCGTCTTCGCCGATGCGTCGGACGGGGGCGCCATGGTCATGTCAGGCGTGCGCGAAGATGTCGATCTCGGGCCATCCGGCGAGATCGAGCGCGGCGCGGGTCGGCAGGAAGTCGAAGCATTTCTGCGCGAGCTCCATGCGGCCTTCGCGAATCAGCCGCTTGTCGAGCTCTTCCTTCATCCGGTGCAGGAAGCGGACGTCGGACGCGGCATAGTCCTTCTGCGCCTCGCTGAGATGCGGGCTCCCCCAGTCGGAGGATTGCTGCTGCTTCGACACGTCCTGGCCCAGCAGTTCGCGGACCAGCTCCTTGAGGCCGTGGCGGTCGGTATAGGTCCGGACCAGTCGCGACGCGATCTTGGTGCAATAGGCCGGCGCCGCGACGACGCCGAGATAATGCTGGACCGCGGCGATATCGAATCGTCCGAAATGGTAGAGTTTCAGCCGCTCCGGATCCGCGAGCAGCGCCTTGAGGTTGGGCGCTGCATAGTCGCTGTCGGCCGCGAACCGGACGAGATGTTCATCCGCGCCACCATCCGACAGCTGCACGACGCAGAGCCGGTCGCGCGGCGTGATGAGGCCCATGGTCTCGGTGTCGACGGCGATCGAGGCGCCCGGTGCGAAGATCCCGGACGGGATGTCGCCTTCATGAAGATACACTGTCATGCGGTGGCCCTAGCGGTCGGGGGCGCCTTGCTCAATGGTCCTCCGCGATGACGCGGGTGCGCCATGCTTTTGCCGCGATCATCGCCAATGGAGCAAGCGGACAAGATTCTGTTCGCGATAGCTTGATTTTTGCGCTATGCCCTTCCCCAAGGCGCAAAAGGTTTCGCGCCCGAGGGCCCGCGTTCGTCGTCCGGACACGCCGGCTTTTGGAGAGATTTTGCGGGCGAACCGGGAAGACGATCAGGGCTTATGGGTTTCGATAAAGGTGGCCGCGGGAACCGTGGCGGGCGTGGCCGCGACAAGCGCGACAGCTTCGGCGGCGGCAGCGACGATTTCGGCGGCGGCAGCAGCTTCGGCGGCGGCGGTGACCGGTTCGGCGGCGGCGGCAGCAGCTATGGTGGCGGTGGCAGCAGCTACGGCGGCGGCAGCAGCTTCGGTGGCGGCGGTGATCGCTTCGGCGGCGGCGGCGGCGGTGGTTACCGCGGCGGCGGCGGTGGCGGCGGCTTCAGTGGCGGCGGCGGCGGCGGTGGCGCCGGGCGCGGTATGCCCCCCCAGGTCGTTGGTGAAGGCACCGGCGTCGTAAAGTTCTTCAACGCACAGAAGGGCTTCGGCTTCGTCGTTCGCGATGACGGCGGCGAGGACGTGTTCGTGCACATCAGCGCAGTCGAGCAGGCCGGCATGGTCGCTCTCGCCGAGGGTCAGCCGCTCGGCTTCACGCTCGTCGATCGCGGTGGCCGCATCTCGGCAACCGATCTCAAGATCGATGGCGAGCCGATGGCCGTGACCGATCGTGGTCCGCCGCGTGATCGCGATGCCGGCCCGGGTGCACCCCGTGGCGGTGCCGATCGTGGTGCAGGCGGCGCCCCGCAGCGCCAGCTGACCGGTGAGAAGGCAACGGGTACGGTCAAGTTCTTCAATGCGATGAAGGGCTTCGGCTTCATTCAGCGCGATGATGGCCAGCCTGACGCGTTCGTGCACATCTCGGCGGTCGAGCGTGCCGGCATGGCCACGCTGAACGAGGGCGACAAGCTCGAGTTCGAGCTCGAAGTCGATCGTCGCGGCAAGTATGCAGCGGTCAACCTGAGCGCAGGCGGCTAATCCCGTCCGTCCGGTCATCGGGGTTTTTCGAACCAGCATGACGATCGGACATAGCCTGATAGCGGCCGGTCTCGCACTTGCGGGGCCGGCCGTTGCCGTTCTGGCGCAGGGCGCAACGGCGCCCCAGCCCGCCACGCGCACATTGGCCGCTCCTGCGCCCGCGCCAGCCGTGCCGATCCTGTCGGTCAGCATCGTGGCCCGCTATCCGCACGATGCGACGGCATTCACCGAAGGCCTGTTGTGGCACGACGGCGCGCTCTACGAGAGCACAGGCAAGGAGGGGCAGTCCGATGTCCGCCGCGTCACTCTCGATGGTCGTATCGTCGCGCGCCGCCGGATCGATCCGGCACAGTTCGGCGAGGGGCTCGGGCTGTGGAAGAACGAGCTGATCAGTCTGACCTGGCATGACGGCATCGCGCACCGCTGGGACGCCCGCACGCTCAAGCCGACCGGCACCAACCGCTATGCGGGCGAGGGCTGGGGCCTGACGAGCGACAGGGACGGCCTGATCCAGTCCGACGGCAGCGCGTCGTTGATCCTGCGCGATCCCAGGACATTGGCCGAGCGTCGCCGGATCGGCGTGACGATCGACGGACGTCCGCTGACGCAGCTCAACGAACTCGAATATGTCGATGGCGCGATCCTCGCCAATGTCTGGCAGACGGGATATCTCGTCCGCATCGCCCCCGGCACGGGCCGCGTCACCGCGATCATCGACCTGCGTCCGCTGGTCGCCGAGATCGGCGCCCGCGACCGCGACGCGGTCCTCAACGGCATCGCCTGGGATGCCGCGAAAAAGCGGCTGTTCGTCACCGGCAAGCTCTGGCCGACGCTGTTCGAGATCCGGATCAACGGCTAGGGCGCGGGGATCATTCGGCGGAGCGTGTCGATCCGGTCGGCCTCGGCCGCGGGCTTGTCCGTCCGGATCCGCGCGATCCTTGGGAAGCGCATCGCAATCCCCGACTTGTGCCGCTTCGACTCCTGCAGCGCGTCGAACGCGATTTCGAGCACCATCGTCTTGGCGACCTCGCGCACCGGCCCGAACCGGTTGAGCGTGTTCTTGCGGACGAACGAATCGAGCATCCGCAGCTCCTCGTCGGTGATCCCCGAATAGGCCTTGCCGACCGGCAGCAGCTCGCCCTCTTCGGTCCAGCAGCCAAAGGTATAGTCCGAATAATAAGAGGACCGCCGGCCGCTGCCGCGCTGCGCGTACATCATCACGCAATCCGCGGTGAGCGGGTCGCGCTTCCATTTATACCACAGCCCGACGCGGCGCCCGCCGACATAGGGCGAGTCGCGGCGCTTGAGCATCACGCCCTCGATCGCCGAGTCGCGCGCACCCGCGCGCACCGCCTCGAGCGCGGTGAAATCCGCCGCATCGATGACCTGGCTCAGGTCGAACCGCTCGGCATCGAGCTGCGGCACGAACGCCTCGAGCCGCGCGCGTCGCTCGGTCCAGGGCAGTGCGCGCAGATCCTCGTCGCCATCGATCAACAGGTCATAGAGGCGGACAAAGGCCGGATACTCGGCCAGCATCTTCGCCGACACGGTCTTGCGCCCCAGCCGCTGCTGCAGCGCGTTGAAGCTGGCTGCCCCGCCGCCCTCCTCCAGCGTGCCGCCCTGATGCTCGCCCTTGACCAGCAGCTCGCCGTCGACCGTCCCCGGCGTGACGAAGGCGGCGGCGATCTCGGGAAAGCTTGCGGTCACGTCGTCGCCGGTCCGGCTGTAGAGTCGCGTTTCGCCCGCGACATGGACGATCTGCACGCGGATCCCGTCCCATTTCCACTCCGCCGCATAGTCGGCGAGGTCGACGCGCAGATCCTCCAGACCATGGGCGAGCATGAAGGGACGGAAGACGGGGACGTTGGCGGGTGTCGGTTGCGCGCCATGCCCCTCCGCCCAGGCGAACAGCGTCGGATAGGGGGCTGCCAGGCCATGCCAGACCTCCTCGACCGCATCGACGTCGAGCCCGAAGGCATCCGCCAGCGCGGTCTTCGCCAGGCGCGACGAAACGCCGATCCGCAGCCCGCCGGTCGCCATCTTGAGCAGGGCGAAGCGCTCCTCCGCATCCGAGCGATCGAGCATCGCGGCTAGCGCCGCCGGCGCCTCGGCGCGCGACAGCGTCATCAGCCGGTCGACCACCTGCGAGATCGACAGCGGTTCGGGCGGCACTGGATCCGGGCCCAAGGGCTCGGGCTCGGGCCACAGCAGGGCGACGGTCTCGGCGGTATCGCCGACATAATCGCGGCTCATCCGGAAGAGGACCGGATCGACCCGGTCCTCGATCAACCCGCGGATGACCGCCGATTTGACGCCCGGCAGATCAAGGTCGCCGGTCAGCGCCGCCATCGCCCAGCCGCGATCGGGGTCCGGCGTAACGCGCAGATAATCGCCGATCAGCTTCAGCTTCGCATTGCGCGACCGCGTATAGGTGAGGGCATCGAGGAGCGCGGCGAAAGCATGCATCATCCGACAACGCGCCGCCCGGCACTCGGCTCCGGGCCGGCGTCCACGTCGCTGCGGGCGCTACATCAAAAAGGCCCCCGCCGTTACCGGCGAGAGCCTTATCTTGGCATCGGCGCGAGCCGATGCGATCTCGTCGCGTCAGTCGATCGCGTTCTTGATCCCCTTGCCAGCCAGCAGACCGAGCACCAGGAAGATCACGAACAGCGCGATCGCGATGAAGAACAGCACCTTGGCGATGCCGATAAACGCCCCGCCGACGCCGCCAAATCCGAGCAGGGCCAGCACGAGGCCGATGATCAAGAAGGTGATGGCGAGCTTCAACATGGGCATTCTCCTGTTCCTGACAGAACCCGTCCCGCCCATGTCGGTTCCGACACGGGCGGGACGGGCGCCGGGGTTCAGGCCTTGCGGCTGGCTTCGAACAGGAACCAGGCGCGTTCCTCGGCCTGATCGGTCCACTCGTCGACGATGCCGCTGGTGGCATTGTCCTTGGCCTCGTCGGCGGCGTCCTTGACGATCCGGAACTGTTCGACGAGCTTCAGATTGTCTTCGCGCAGTTCGGCGAGCATTTCGGTCGGTCCGACGAAATCCTTGTCATTGTCCGGGATGCTCTGACGGCGCGAAATGTCACCGATCGACCGCAACGTCGTGTTGCCGGTCTTGCGGACGCGCTCGGCGATGGCATCGGTCACGCCCAGGATCTGTGCCGCCTGGTCATCAAGCAACAGATGATAGTCACGGAAATGCGGACCCGACATGTGCCAGTGAAAGTTCTTGGTCTTCAGATACAAGGCATAGCAATCGGCGAGCGAGGCATTGAGCGCTTCGGCAACTGTCTTCGTGCTGTTGCTGACGAGATCCGTGGGCGTGTCGAGTGCGGGGTTGGTGGCGGGCATCGAAAACTCCATGCATGGGAATGTCTGTGGATCGTTGCATCAACGAAGCGATAGCCGAAATGCTCCCGCTGCGCATGCGCCATTCCTCATCTGAGTGATCGCCCCGCTAGATCAATCGCGCAGCGCTCAGGCCCAGAATGACCCCCAGGATCACGAATATCAGCCCGATGCCGGTGCGCAGTCGGGCTAGCGGCCATCGGCGCCACGCGGCTTCACCCATCATCGCCGCGGGGACGATCACCACCAGCGATCCGATCGTCGCGCCGACCGCCGCCAGCATCGGCACCGCGCTGCGAAGCGCGAGGGCGGCCACGATGAACTGTATGCCGTCGCCGAACGCGAGGATGAACAGCCCGAGCATCGTGGTGGCAACCGCGCCGGTCCGCCACCCGCGCAGCGGATCGGGTGCCTTGACCGGCAGGAGCGCACCGCCGCCCTGGAGGATCAGCGCCAGCGCCAGCATCAGCTGGCGCGCATTGGGGGTCAGCAACGGCGCGACCGCGATCCCGCCCGCGACCGCCAGGCTGCCAGCGAGCAGCAGCGCGAGCGCCGCCGCGAGGATGACCAGCCGGGGCTTGCGATACCGATCGGACAGGATCGCGGCGAGCCACGCGGTCCGATCGCCGACCTGCGCCAGCGCGGCGGCGACGAGCGCCGCCATCAGCGCGTCCATCGCTAACGCGTCACGCGCGGGTCATCCCGCGAGCCGCACCGAACAGGCGGCGGCAAAGACATGGCAGGCCTGGACGTCCTGCCGCTCGCTGTAGATCGCGTCGCTCAGCGTCATCAGCCAGCCATGGACGAGCGCACCATGTTCGCCGCGCGACAGCGCCGAATCGATGAAATGCGTGACGGTCACCGCGGGGTTCATGCCGTTGCGATGCGCGATCAGGCGGATCGCGTCGATATCGGGCGCGAGATCGGTCGCGCGGGTATAGGGCGCGCGGACGTCGATCGCGGCGATCCGGGCCGCAAGCTCGGCCTTTACCAGTGCCAGATCCTGGAATTCCGCGACTCGCTCGGCAACCTGCCCCATGATCCCGCCTCCTGTCTTTCTTATGGGATGCATCATGCGCCCATGCCGATAAAGATGGGGTTAAACACCCTGCGATGCGGGATTCCGGGGCGAATATGGGGTGATATGGTTGACTTGGCCGGCAGCATGCGCCATGCGCCGCGACAGATCGGGCGGTGGCATGCGTGCTGCCGCCCTAGCATTTTCAGCCTTAAGGATTGGGCTCATGGCCAAGCCGACTACCGTCAAGATCAAGCTCGTCAGCACCGCGGACACCGGCTTCTTCTACGTCACCAAGAAGAATCCCCGCACGAAGACCGAGAAGCTCTCGTTCAGCAAGTATGATCCCGTCGTGCGCAAGCATGTCGAGTTCAAGGAAGCCAAGATCAAGTAAGTCGACGCGGCGGCGATGCCGTCGCGCGTTTACGATGCGATCGCAAGGCCGCGGGTAGCGATACTCGCGGCCTTTGGCGTTCCTGCGCGGCGGGTCTCGCGGTTCGCTCAGACGAACGCGCGCACCGCTTCCATGAAGCGGGCGAGGCTGATCGGCTTCGAGATATAGGCGTCCGCGCCCGCGGCACGGATCCGGTCCTCGTCCTCGCGACCTGCATAGGCGGTGACCGCCATCACCGGGATCGTGCTGAGCACGTCGTCGGCCTTGAGCTCGAGGATGATCTCATAGCCGGTGACGTGCGGCATCTGGATATCCATGATGATCAGGTCGGGGGCGAATTCGCGCGCCCGCACCACCGCCTCGCGCCCGTCGCGTACAGGTTCGGCAAGGTAATCATGCGCCCGCAAAAGGTCGCAGAATAGTTTCAGGTTGAGTTCGTTGTCCTCGACAACGAGCACCTTCTTTGCCACGCGAGCCACCATTCGTTTCAAGAAGGATGACAATAGGCAATGCGCGGCGCCGTTACAAATGAAGACGCTGAGGCCCTGGCGCTGCAAGCCCTGGTATGGACGCTGAGCGAGCCGGACCGAGCGATGCGCCTGTTGTCGGTGACCGGACTCGACCCTGCCGACCTGCGCACGCGGGCAGGGGAGCCCGCCGTGCTCGCGGCGGTACTCGGTTTCCTCGAATCGCACGAACCCGATCTTGTCGCCTGCGCCGAAACGCTCGGCATCAGGCCCGAGGCGCTGGTCCGCGCGCGGATGACGCTCGATCCGGGGTTCGAGGCATGAAGCCGCTGCTGATCAGCGATTGCGACGAAGTGCTGCTCCACATGGTCAAGCATTTCGGCACCTGGCTCGACGAGGCGCATGATATCGATTTCGAGATTGGCCACGGCGATTTCGCCAACAGCATGACGCGCCGCGACGGCGGGCCCGCGCCCACGCGCGAGGACATGTGGGCACTGCTCGGCGGGTTCTTTCCTGCAGAGATGCACCGCCAGACTTTGGTGCCGCATGCCCGCGAGGCGCTCGCGACGCTCGCCGAGATCGCGGACATCGTGATCCTGACCAATTTGCAGGACGAATGTCGCCTGCCGCGGATCGAGCAGCTCGCCGCGTTCGACATCGCCCACCGTGTCGAGTGCAACCAGGGCGGCAAGGGCGACCCCGTCGCGCGGCTGGTCGCCGAATATGGCAACCCCGTCACGGTGTTCGTCGACGACCTTGCGGTGCATCACGAATCGGTCGCGCGGCATGCGCCGGGCGTCCACCGGCTGCACATGGTGTCCGAGCCGACGCTGGCGGGGGCGGTGCCCAGGGCGCCCGCCGCGCATGCCCGGATCGACGACTGGCGCGAGGCGCAGGCCTGGATCGCCGCGCGGTTCGCCGCCGGGGTGCCCGCGGACGCTTGACCCGCCCCCCGTGGCTGTGGTGAGACCGCGCACATGACCGATCGTATCGACCGCAAGCTCGAAGAGCTTGGCCTGACGCTGCCGCAGGCCGCCGCCCCCGTCGCATCCTATGTTCCCGCCGTCGAGGCGAACGGGCTGCTCCACATCTCCGGCCAGCTGCCGTTCAAGGATGGCCAGATCGTCACCGGCCGCCTCGGCGACGGCGTGTCGCTCGAGGACGGGCAGGACGCGGCGCAGCGCTGCGCGCTGATGCTGGTCGCGCAGATGAAGGCGGCGCTCGGCTCGCTCGGCCGCGTCGAGCGGATCGTGAAGCTCGGCGTGTTCGTCAATTCGCACGGCGACTTCACCGATCAGCCCAAGGTCGCGAACGGCGCATCCGACCTGATGGTCCAGCTGTTCGGCGAGGCCGGCAAGCATGCCCGCTCGGCCGTCGGCGTTCCCGTGCTGCCGCTGGGTGCCGCGGTCGAGATCGATGCGATCGTCCAGGTCTCGGCCGCTTGAGCCCAGCCGCTTGAGCCTGACGCCTGCGCGCCTATTTTAGGAGCGCATGACAGCCATCACCGCCCGCATCGCCCAAGGCGTTACCTCGATCGCGGCGGAGGACTGGGACGCCTGCGCCGGCGACGCGAATCCGTTCGTCGGCCACGCCTTCCTCGCCGCGCTCGAGGCGTCCAGAAGCGTCGGTGGACGATCGGGGTGGCAGGCGCTGCCGGTGGTCGTCGATGGCGACGACGGCAGGCCGGCCGGCATCGCGCCCGCTTATGCCAAGAGCCACAGCCAGGGCGAATATGTCTTCGACCAGGGCTGGGCCGATGCGTGGGAGCGGGCAGGGGGGCAGTATTACCCCAAATTGCAGATTGCCGCGCCGTTCAGCCCGGTACCCGGCCCACGGCTGCTCCTGCGCGACCCGGCGGTCGCGCCCGCGCTGATCGCCGCGCTCGAGGCGGTGACCGATCAGAGCGGTCTGTCCTCCGCGCATGCGACCTTCATCGCTCCAGCCGAGGTCGCGCTGTTCGAGGCCGCCGGATGGCTGATCCGTCAGGGCACGCAGTTCCACTGGACCAATGACGGCTATGCGAGCTTCGACGATTTCCTCGCCGCGCTCGCCAGCCGCAAGCGCAAGGCGATCCGCAAGGAGCGCGCCGCCGCGGTCGAGGGACTGACGATCCGCCACCTGACGGGCGCGGAGATCACGCCCGCGCACTGGGACGCGTTCTGGGTCTTCTACCAGGACACGGGCAGCCGCAAATGGGGCCAGCCTTATCTGACGCGCGCCTTTTTCGATCGGATCGGTCAGACGATGGGCGACCGGGTGCTGCTGATCCTCGCCGAGCGTGACGGCGTGCCGATCGCGGGGGCGCTCAACCTGATCGGTGCGGACACGCTCTACGGCCGCTATTGGGGCGCGACCGAGGAGGTGCCGTTCCTCCATTTCGAGCTCTGCTATTATCAGGCGATCGATGCGGCGATCGCGCGCGGGCTGACGACGGTCGAGGCGGGCGCACAGGGCGAACACAAGCTTGCGCGCGGCTATGCGCCGGTCGCGACCTATTCGGCGCATTACATCCCGGATCCGGGCTTCCGCCGCGCGATCGCCGACTTTCTCGTCCGCGAACGCGAGGCGGTCGCCTCCGACCGCGAGTATCTCGGCGAGCTTACTCCGTTTCGGCGGGCGGAACCGCCGACCGGTTGACCTTGTACAGCACGCTGGTGCCGTCGCGGCGGATCGGGGTCAGGTCGCGGATCAGCGCGGGGTCGAACGCCGGCGGATGGATCAGCCATACATAATCGAACGCGTCGCGCGGGAAATGCTCCAGCGCCATCGCGATCGGCCGCCAGAACTGGCCACGACAGCGGATATCCGTAACGATCTCGGACGGATCATGCGCGAAGCCGCGCGCGATCGGATAGCGCGTCGTCATCAGCTGTCCGCCCGCCATCGACCACTGGTCGTTGGTGAAGGCCAGCCGCCGCTCGAGCAGCAGCGCCGGGACATGCTCGAGCCGCGAATAGGCCCAGTCGTCGCGACAGCGCCGTCCGACGAACGAGACCACGCGCGCCCGCTCGGGCACGGTGTCGATCGCCGCGATCGCCTGGTCGTAGCTGCGGTCATAGATCAGGAAGCTGATCGTGGTGCCCGCCAGCCGGACCGCGAAGAAGCTGAACCCCAGTACCGCCAGCGTTGCGGCGCCTCGCAGCGACAGGCGGTTGCGCGGGCGCAGCGCGATGATCGCGAACGCCAGCATGAACGGCGCGAGCCGCATGTCGGCATAGGCCGAGCCGAATACGATGCGCGGCAACAGGATATAGACCAAAGCCAGGAACAGCGCGGACAGCGCGAGGTTGCGCGAATATTCGATCGTCTGGTCGCGCACGCCGCGGAACAGGATCACGAACAGCACGGTGACCGACGCGATGTCGAACGCCATCCAGCGATCGCGCAGGACCATCGTGATCCAGTTCATCTTCCAGCGCCAGTTGAACCAGTCCTGCGTCTTGCCGGTGACGTGGTCGCCCGACCGCCACAGCACCATCATCACCATCGGCAGCGCCAGCGGGACGCAGCTTAGCCCGGCGCGGATGAACGCGCCGATCCAGCCCTTGATCGCGCCTTCGCCGCGCACCCCGGTCTTGCGGATGTCGTGCTGGCGGATCAGCTCGGCGGAGAAGGCGAGCACGCCGAGCACGCCCCAGCCGAAGGTATGGCACAGCCAGAGCAGGCAGGATCCGGGCACGAACAGGATCGTGCGCAGCCGCAGCCGCTCGAGCCGCCCGAGGCGGAGCCACAGCGCGAACATGTTGAGCGCGAGCGCCATCGCCAGCGCGAAGTTCACGAAGCCGAACTGGAACGGATAGCTATAGGCGAGCGGCAGCGCGAACAGCGCGGTCGCCGGGATCCGGCCATGCACCTCGCGCGCAATCCACAGCAGCCCGGTGACGGTGAGCGCAGGGATCGCCATGACGATCAGCTTCACCGCGAGCTGCAACCCGAAGATCGGCGCGAGCGGCACGATCAACAGGTCGATGCCGAGATTGCCGATCAGCTGCCAGCGGAAGTCATACCATTGGCTGAGCCAGGGATTGTCGCCGATCGCGAGCTGGACGCGGTAGCGCCCCATATGCCCCGGCAGATCGACCAGCGGCGGCACCTCCGGCCACAGCAGCGGGATAATCGATGCCAGCGCGACGCACGCGACGAACGTGCGCGTCTGCCACCAGTGAAGTTCCGTTGTTGTCCCCCGCGCCATCCCTCGACGCCTAGCGCCGCAGGGGGGCATTCGACAAGCGCCGACCGCGCCGCATTGCGACGGAATACACCGCTAGGCCTCCCGGCCCCCGAGTGTCGGGGGACGGGAGCCGGTATCGCTCACACCTGGTCGCGGCGGCCCAGCAGGCGCAGGCGCAGTGCGTTCAGCTTGATGAAGCCCGCCGCGTCGCGCTGGTCATAGGCGCCCTGATCGTCCTCGAACGTCACGACCTTTTCCGAATAGAGCGAGTTGGGCGACTTGCGGCCGACCACATACACGCCGCCCTTGTAGAGCTTCAGCCGGACGGTGCCCGAGACCTTTTCCTGGCTGTGATCGATCGCTGCCTGTAGCATCTCGCGCTCGGGCGAGAACCAGAAGCCGTTGTACAGCAGCTCGGCATAGCGCGGCGCGAGCTCGTCCTTCAGATGCGCCGCGCCGCGATCGAGCGTCAGCTGCTCGATGCCGCGATGCGCGAGGTGATAGATGGTCCCGCCCGGCGTCTCGTACATGCCGCGGCTCTTCATCCCGACGAAGCGGTTCTCGACCAGGTCGAGACGGCCGATCCCGTGACGACGGCCATAGTCGTTGAGCGTCGACAGCAGGGTCGCCGGGCTCATCCCCTCGCCGTTGATCGCGACGCCGTCGCCACGCTCGAAATCGATCGTGATGTACTCGGGGACGTCGGGCGCGTCCTCGGGGTTCACCGTGCGCGAATAGACATAGTCCGGCACCTCGTCCCACGGATTCTCGAGCACGAGCCCCTCGGACGAGGTGTGGAGCATGTTCGCATCGGTCGAGAAGGGTGCCTCGCCGCGCTTGTCCTTGCTGACCGGGATCTGGTGCTGTTCGGCGAACTCGATCAGCCTGGTGCGGCTGGTCAGGTCCCATTCGCGCCACGGTGCAATCACCTTGATGTCGGGCGACAGCGCATAATAGCCGAGCTCGAAGCGGACCTGGTCGTTGCCCTTGCCGGTCGCTCCGTGGCTGACCGCGTCGGCGCCGACCATCCGGGCGATCTCGATCTGGCGCTTGGCGATCAGCGGGCGCGCGATCGACGTGCCGAGCAGGTACAGCCCTTCGTACAGCGCGTTCGACCGCATCATCGGGAACACGTAATCGCGCACGAATTCCTCGCGCAGATCGTCGACGAAGATGTGCTCGGGCTTGACGCCCATCATCTCGGCCTTGGCGCGTGCGGGCTCGAGTTCCTCGCCCTGGCCCAGATCCGCGGTGAAGGTGACGACTTCGCAGTTGTAGGTCTGCTGGAGCCATTTCAGGATCACGCTGGTGTCGAGGCCGCCCGAATAGGCGAGGACGACCCGATTGATGCCGGCGTCGCCGGCGGCGCGGTTGATCTGATCGGTCACGGGCAAGATCCTTTGGGCAATATCCAATGCCCGCGCCCCTATGCGCTGGACGCCCTGCATGCAACCGGAGCATGCAACCCGCCGCATTCATGGCGCGTACAACCAACCCGCGCTACGTGCGCCCCCAGATCATTTGGAGTGTCCCGACCGTGCTACGTCAAACGCTTACCCTGTTCGTCCTTGCCGGCCTCGCGACGCCCGCGCTGGCGCAGGAGACCCGCGCTTCCGTTTCCGCCAAGTTCAAGGCGGAATTCGCCGCGCGCGATACCAACAAGGACGGCGTCCTGACGCGCGCCGAGGTTCAGGCGGGGATCAGCCAGATGAAGGTCGGGCCGGGGCGCCCGGATCCGGTCCACGCCAAGCGGCTTGCCGAGCTGTGGTTCAGCAGCGCCGACACCAACAAGGACGGCAAGGTCACGCAGCCCGAGGCACAGGCACTGCTCGCCGCGACCTTTGCGAAATATGACGCGAACAAGGACGGCAAGATCGGCGGCGACGAGCGGTCGGCCGCGAAATCACAGATGCAGGGCAGCCGCTGAGGCCACGCCTATAGGGCGGTCATCCATCTACGGAGTCCCCCCGTAAAGTCGTCATCCCCGCGGAGGCGGGGATCCAGACCGGCTGGCTTTTCGGCTCCATCACCGGAGCCTGCCAGTCTGGATTCCCGCCTCCGCGGGAATGACGAACGGCGGGAAACCAGCCCGCGCGCAACGCCCGTTCGCCCTCGATCATATAGTCGCGCGTCAGCGGCAGCGTCATCCGGCTCTTCGACAGCTGGATCTGGTAATTGACCATCCCCCCGGTCCGGAACGCCGCCGCCGCGCCCGCGAGGTAGAAGGTCCACATCCGGTAGAAGCGCTCGTCATACAGCGCGACGATCGCGTCCTTCGCCGCCACCGTCCGGTCGTACCAATGGTCGATCGTCAGCGCGTAATGGACGCGCAGCACCTCGATATCGGTCGGGAAGAACTTCAGCCCCTCATAGCCGCGGACGATCTCCGACAGCGCGGGGTTGTAGCCGCCGGGGAAGATGTACTTGGTCGTGAAGGTGTCGGTCACGCCGGGCCCGCCCATGCGGCCGATCGTGTGGAGCAGCATCACCCCGTCCGCGCTCAGCAGGTCGCGGCACTTGCGGAAGAACGTCTTGTACTGCGGCGGGCCGACATGCTCGAACATGCCGACCGACACGATCCGGTCGAACGTCCCCGTCAGCGCGCGATAGTCGATCAGCTCGAACTTCACCTTGTCCGCGACGCCGGCCTCCTCGGCACGCCGCCGTGCGACCTTCAGCTGTTCCTCGCTCAGCGTGACACCCAGGACCTCGGCGCCCGTCTTGGCGTGCAGGTACAGCGCCATGCCGCCCCAGCCGCAGCCGATGTCGAGTACGCGCATGCCGGGCTGGATTGCGAGCTTGGCGGCGATATGCGCCTTCTTGTCGTCCTGCGCCTGTTCCAGGCTGTTGCCGGCATCGGTGAAGTACGCACACGAATATTGGCGATCGGCGTCGAGGAACAGGTCGTAGAGCCGGTCCGACAGGTCGTAATGATGCGCGACGTTCTTCTTCGACCGGCGTGCCATGTTCACCCGGTCGACGCGGTGGACGACCTTGTCGAGCAGCTTGATCGGCAGCGACGGATTGAGCCCGCCACCGCGCTCCCACGGGCTGTTGCCCTTGAGCAGGTTGACGAGGTCGCGGATGTCGCCGCGCTCGATCACCAGGCGGCCATCCATGAACGCTTCGGCCGCACCCAGCGCCGGGTGGCGGACGATCGCGCCCGCAACACCGGGGGCGGTGAGGCGGATCGTGACGGGGTTGTAGGCAGGGTCGGGCGTGCCGAACTGCTTGGTGGTACCGTCCGCGTGGATCAGCGTGAGTTCGCCGGTTTTTACCTGCCGGGCGAGAAAGCGATCAAATAGGGCCATGTCGCGTTAGCTAATGACTGGTACGGAAATGCGCCACCCCCCGGGCGGCGTCAGATTCCCGCATACCAATCATAATCCACGTTATCTTCCCAATAGCCGCCCTTGCCCTTGCCGATCCCGGCCAGGCTGGCGACGGCGTCTATCGCCATGATATATTTGGCATGTTTGTAGCCAAGCTGGCGTTCGACGCGCAGCCGGACGGGGGCGCCGTGCGCGACGTCGAGAATCTGGTCATTTAACGCCCAGGCGAGGATCGTCTGTGGGTGGAATGCGTCGATCAGGTCGATCGACTCGTAATAGGGCGTGCCCCGGTACAGGTCGGCGCAGGTGAAGACGATGTAGCGCGCGGTGTCGCGGATCCCCGCGGCCTTCAACAGCGTGGCAAGCTTCGGGCCCTGCCACTTGGCGATCGCCGACCAGCCCTCGACACAGTCGTGCCGCGTGATCTGCGCGCGCGCGGGCATCTGGCGGAGCTCCGGCAGCGAGAGCGACAGCGGCCGGTCGACCAGCCCGCCGACGCGCAACCGATAGTCCGCGAAGTTGTTCACCAGCAGCTCGGTATAGGCCGGGGTGCCCGGGTTGCGCGTGCCGTTCGACCGGAAGATCGGCGACATCTGCGCCGCGGTGAACTCGGGGACGAGCGCGTTGCGATCGGTCAGCGCGCGTTGCAGCCCGCGCTGCATCTCCTCGCCCATGAACAGGATCTTGCGCGCCTCGGGATGCTGGATGATGTTGTCGCACCCGGCGAGCAACGCGCCGGCGCCGACCGCCGCGCCGGCGACCAGCGAGCGGCGGGTGATGATGGTGCTCATGCGGCGTCCTCCCCGGTATGCGCGGGGACGTGCCCCGGAACGGTAAAGCGTCCGGTGATCATCGACCGCACCTCGTTCCACGCGCCCGCCAGGATCACGAGCGCGAGGTGGGCGATGATGAACAGCACGAGCGCGACCATCGCGATGAAGTGGATCGACCGCGCCGATTGCCGCCCGCCGAAAATGTCGAGCAGCCACGGCCACGCGGCATCCATCGCCGGCGACATCGCCAGCCCGGTGAGGATCATCACCGGCAGCAGGATGAAGATCGTCGCGACATAGGACAGCTTCTGCAGGATGTTGTACGCGGCCGGCCGCTTCGGATCGTGGAAGCGCAGCGCCAGATGCTCGCGCACGTCATGCGCCACCTCGCGCGGGGCAAGCTCGCCCGCTCGGACGCGAAGGTCGCGCTGGAAATGCCGGTTGAACAGGCTGACGATCATGAAGCCGAGCAGCGCGAACGACAGGACCAGCGCGAAGAACAGGTGCCAGCGGCGCGAAATGGCGAGGTTGTAGCTCGCCGGAATCGTCAGCAGGTTGATCAGCGTCACCACCCAGCCCGGCCATTGGTCGAGCGTCGTCCACGCCTGATCGAAGTTCGCACCATAACGGCCCCAGTAGAATCGCGGATGCGCCTTCAAGATGCCGATCCCGCTGCCGATCATGATGAACATCGCCACCGCGGTGATCCAGTGCCACAGCCGCGTCGCGATCCGGTGGCGTTTGATGACGGTGACAGGGGCAGTGGCGATAGGGCGGGCGGGATCGTTCATGCTTGGCCTTCGCTTTAGGCGACAAGCTCCGACCATAGCAGGGATACGCGTATGACCGAATGGCATTCTTACAAACCGGCGAGCGGCCATCGCCTGCCGCACGATCCGCTCAACGCGATCGTCGCGCCGCGCCCGATCGGCTGGGTGAGCACGCTGTCGGCGGACGGCGTGCCCAATCTCGCGCCCTACAGCTTCTTCAACCTGTTCAACTACACCCCGCCGCTGATCGGCTTTTCGTCGATGGGGTGGAAGGACAGCGTCGCCAACATCGCCGCGACCGGCGAATTCGTCTGGAACCTCGTCAGCCGCGATCTTGGCGAGGCGATGAACGCGACCGCGGCCAATGTCGCAGCGGACGTCGACGAATTCGCGCTCGCGGGGCTCGAGACGCTCGCGTCGTTGCACGTGAAGCCGCCGCGCGTCGCCGCGAGCCGTGCGCAGTTCGAATGCAAGGTGACGCAGATCGTCCGGCTGGAAACCAAGGAGGGGCGCGAACTCGACCAGTGGCTGGTGCTCGGCGAGGCGGTTGCGATCCATATCGACCCGGCGATGCTCGACGACGGCGTGTACCAGACCGCGCGCGGCGAACCGATCCTGCGCGGCGGCGGCCCGGCGGATTATTTCGCGATCACCGAGGAGTCGCTCTTCAAGATGCGCCGACCGGGCTGACCTGAGGAGGTTGGTTCACCCGCGAAGGCGGGTGCCCAGACTGGATCCCCGCTTTCGCGGGGAAACAATTCTCAGCCATACGCTCGCCAGAAGAACACGATCGTCGTCGCGATCGTCACCAGCAGCGTCCACACCCGAATGACCTTGGCGGGCAGCACCAGCCCGAGCTTCGCGCCGAAATGCCCGCCGACGATCCCGCCGAGGAGCATCGGTATGCACAGCGCCCAATAGACCATGCCGGTGGCGATGAAGATGATCGTTGCCGCCAGATTGGCGACCGCGAGCATCAGCGTGCGCGGTGCCGCAAGCATGGCGGGCGTTGCGCCCGACAACAGCCCCCAGGCGGCGGTCAGCATCAAGCCGACCCCGCCGCCGAAATAGCCGCCATAGACGCCCAGCATCGCCTGCACAGCGACGAGCGATTTCGGTCCGATCTCGACCCGCGACCGCAGCCAGAGCGACGCCTGCGTGCCGAACGCGATCGCCAGCGTCGCGAACAGCAGCAGCCACGGCACGATCAGGTCGAACGCGCGCGCCGAGGTCGCGACGAGCAACAGGCTGCCGACGAGCCCGCCGACGAAGGTGATCCCCGCCATCGTCCGCATGCCGACGCCCGACACCGGCTCAAGCCCGTGCCGATAGGTCCATGCGCTCGCCATCGCGCCGGGCTGGAGCGAGACGTTGCTCGTCGCATTGGCGAAGGTCGACGGCACGCCAAGCCCGATCAGCGCGGGCATCGTCGCAAAACTGCCGCCACCCGCCAGCGCGTTCATCGCGCCGCCCAGCAACCCCGCACCCGCCGCCAGTGCCACCACACCCAAATCAGGCAAGCGCGGCTTCGCGATCGAGTTGCGCGCGGCTCTTCTTCTCCGACGCGGTCTTCAACTGCCCGCACGCCGCATCGATATCGCGACCGCGCGGGGTGCGCACCGGCGCAGAGATGCCCGCCCCGAACACGATGCTCGAGAAGGACTTGATCCGCTCGGGCGTCGAGCACTCATAGGCGGCACCCGGCCACGGGTTGAACGGGATCAGGTTCACCTTGGCGGGCAGCTCGTATTTGCGCAGCAGCCGGACGAGTTCGTGCGCGTCGGCGTCCGAATCATTCTTGTCCTTCAGCATCACGTACTCGAACGTGATGCGGCGCGCATTGTTGGTGCCGGGATAGTCCGCACACGCCTGGAGCAGTTCCTCGATGCCGTATTTGCGGTTGAGCGGCACGATCTCGTCGCGCACCTCCTTGGTCACCGCGTGGAGCGACACCGCGAGGTTCACGCCGATCTCAGCACCCGCGCGCGCCATCATCGGCACCACGCCGCTGGTCGACAGCGTGATCCGGCGGCGGCTGAGCGCGAGCCCCGCGCCGTCCATCACCAGCTTCAGCGCGTCGCGGACATTCTCGAAATTATACAGCGGCTCGCCCATCCCCATCATCACGATGTTGGTGAGCATGCGCCCCTCGGGCTGGCTCGGCCATTCGCCCAGCGAATCGCGCGCGAGCATCACCTGGCCGACGATCTCGGCGGGCGTCAGGTTGCGCACCAGCCGCATCGTGCCGGTGTGGCAGAAGGTGCAGTTGAGCGTACAGCCGACCTGGCTCGACACGCACAAGGTGCCGCGATCCGCGTCGGGGATGAACACCATCTCGTAATCCTGCGCGTCGTCCGATCGCAGCAGCCACTTGCGCGTGCCGTCGGTCGACACCTGCGCCTCGACCACATTGGGCCGGCTGATGACGAAGCGCTGCTCGAGCCACGGGTGCATCGTCTTCGAGATGTCGGTCATCGCCGAAAACTCGGTCGCGCCGCGATTGTAGATCCAGTGCCACAACTGTTTTGCGCGCAGCTTGGCCTGTTTCTCCTCGAGCTGCGACGTCTCCAGCGCCATCCGCAGATCGGCGAGCGACAGCCCGAGCAGGTCGATACGCCCGTCGCTGCGCGGCACGAAGCTGCGGGGAACGGGCACGGGATCGATGTGCCCGGGGATGGGCATGAGGTTCGCGGCGGTCTGCATGGCCGGGCGCATAGCGGAATTTTGCCGATTTTTCTACAGGCTGCGTGGAGCGAAAAGTTGCCGCCATGAACACCACGCGTGGCCCCACATGATAGCACCTCCCCGGCGAAGGCCGGGGCCCAGTTGGGGGACGGAGGTAAGGACGGTCAGCCCGTCGTGACGACCACCTTTCCACCTGGGCCCCGGCCTCCGCCGGGGAGGCGCAGGTGTTGGGCGCGCTCTTATCCCCCGCGACACGCCAGCACCGCGGCATCGATCGCCGTCGCCGCGCCCGACAGCGCATAGACATCCGCGAACGGCCGCCCGCCGACGCCGACCGCCTCGACGCTCATGCTCCGCCCCGATCGCAGCGCGGCGACGATCGCGCGGTCGCTGGGGGCATCGCTCGCCCACGCGTCCAACCCGTTCGCGACCAGCGCGAACCGGCGTTCGCCGACCGTCAGCGTCACCCCGGCGGAGCGATCGCGCTCGCGGCTGAGGCGGATGTACAGCGAGGCGCGCAGGCCGCGCTTCGGCCAGGTCGCGATGGTCGCGAAACCCGTCGTGCGTCCGCCCGCCATCACCGGCCGCGCGATCGCGTAGCAGCGCGGCGGCGCCGCGTCGCGGAACGCGCCCCATCCCCGGTAGATCCCGATCGTGTCGCGCGCCGTCGCCGGTGCAGCGACCGCGAAGGCCAGCAGGACCGCCAGCCTCACGCGGGGGCGAAGCCGGTGCCGCGGTGCGGAACCGTCGCGCGGCCCTGCTCGACCAGCGTCACCGACCCCTGCGGCAAGCCGGGCGCAACCGCGGTGCCGAGCATCGGATCGACCGGCGCACTCGTCATCGCGCCCAGCATCACCCGGCTCGAAATCCCGTGCATGATCACCAGCCGGTCGCCCGGATCCTGCGCAGTGTCCGCCAGCCAGCCGCCGACCCGCGCCGCGATCTGCGGATAGGTCTCTCCGTCGGGTGCGGGTTTCAGCGTGCCGCCGGGCATCATCACCGGCCCGACCTCGTCGACGACATCGGCATAATAGCGGCCGCCCCACGACCCCATGTCGATCTCGACCAGCCGTGGGTCGGTGCGCGCATCGTGCCAGTCGAGCTCGAGATGCTCGCAGATCACCGCCAGCGTCTGCAGCGCACGCCCGGTCGGCGACGCCCACAGGGTCAGCGCAGGCCTGGCCCCGAGCAGATCCCGCAGCGCACGGCCGAGCTCGTCGGCCTGCGCGAATCCGGCGCGCGTCAGCGGCGTGTGCGCGGCATCGCCCTGCAACCGGTGCGCAGCGTTGAACACGGTTTCGCCGTGCCGTGCGACGAAATCCCGGCCGAGCCTGACGGGCGGTTGGCCGGTTGGACCGAGGTCCGCTGCACGTTGCCGAGGGCTTGGAATCATGGCCCGCATTTCAACCCCCTGTTGCGCAAAAGCAACGGATTTCCGTGTTTATCTGGGGTTCATGCAACGCCTGTCGGATTGGTCCATTGGAGCCATCCACCCCGCGTTCGGGGGTGACGAAGATCAATGGAGTATCCCAATGCGTAAGCTTATCGCCGCATCGCTGTTCGCGACCACCGCCGTTGCCGCCCCCGCGCTGGCACAGACCAACCCGACCTTCACCGGCCCGCGCGTCGAGGCCACGCTCGGCTACGACCACACCGGCGCCGGCAGCAGCGTGTCCAACAACAACGGGCGCGACGACCAGAAGATCGACGGCCTGCTGTACGGCGGCGGCATCGGCTACGACATCGCGACCTCGAGCAACATCGTGCTCGGCGCCGAGGCCGAACTGACCGGTTCGACCGCGAAGAGCGACCGCAACGACTATACCAGCGACTTCGGCTTCGGTCGCGTCAAGCAGGGCCGCGACATCTATGTCGGTGGTCGCGTCGGCTATGTCGTCGCGCCGACGACCATGATCTATGCGAAGGGCGGCTACACCAACGCCAAGCTGAACGTGCTGGCGGGCGACACCAACCAGACCACCGACACCGACTTCAACCTCGACGGCTGGCGGATCGGCGCGGGTGCCGAGCATGCGGTCGGCCCGAACAGCTATGCCAAGCTCGAATATCGCTATTCGAACTATGAGCGCAGCAACATCGACTATGCGACCGGCGGCACCAGCGGCCGATTCGACGTCGACACCGATCGTCACCAAGTCGTTGCCAGCTATGGCTTCCGCTTCTGATTGCGGTTTAACGCGACGTTTACCGTGATCAAAGAAGGGTCGGGGCGCTTGCTCCGACCCTTTATTGTTGGGTAAGCCATCTGCGGATTGCCCCCAGCCCCGAATCCGGCTGTGGAGGCCGGGGGAATTTTGATGAAGGCGACGATCGAACGCGCAACGCTCCTCAAGGGGCTGAGCCATGTCCAGTCCGTGGTGGAACGGCGCAACACCATCCCCATCCTGTCGAACGTGCTGATCGAGGCGACGGCCGAGGGCACGCTGAAGCTGATGGCGACCGATCTGGACCTCCAGATCAACGAATCGATTGCAGCTGCGGTCGATCAGCCCGGCGCGACCACCGTGTCCGCGCACACGCTGTTCGACATCGCGCGCAAACTGCCCGAGGGCAGCCAGGTCCAGCTCGCCGCCTCCGAAGGCCGGATGAGCATCATCGCGGGCCGCGCACGCTTCTCGCTCGGCACGCTGCCGCGCGACGATTTCCCGGTGATCGCGGAAGGCGAACTGCCGACCCAGTTCGAACTGCCCGCCGAGACATTGAAGCAGATCATCGACAAGACGCGCTTTGCGATCTCGACCGAAGAGACGCGCTATTATCTCAACGGCATTTTCCTCCACGTCGCGGACGGCGACAGCGCGAACCCGGTGCTGAAGGCCGCCGCGACCGACGGTCACCGCCTCGCGCGCGTCACGCTGCCGCGGCCCGAGGGCGCCGAATCGATGCCTGACGTGATCGTGCCGCGCAAATGCATCGCCGAGCTCCGCAAACTGCTCGACGAGGTCGACGGCTCGGTCGGCGTCTCGCTGTCGCCCACCAAGATCCGCTTCGACCTCGGCCAGGCGATCCTGACCTCGAAGCTGATCGACGGCACCTTCCCCGATTACAGCCGCGTGATCCCGACCGGCAACGACAAGATCCTCAAGATCGACCCCAAGAGCTTCATGGAAGGCGTCGACCGCGTGTCGACGATCGCCACCGAAAAGACCCGCGCGGTCAAGATGGCGCTCGATCGCGACAAGATCACGCTGTCGGTGACCTCGCCCGAAAACGGCACCGCCGCGGAGGAAGTCCCCGGCGATTATGTCGCGCTCCCGTTCGAGATCGGCTTCAACAGCCGCTATTTGATGGACATCCTCGCGCAGATCGACGGCGACATGGTCGAGGTTCACCTCGCCGACGCCGCCGCGCCCACGCTGATCCGCGAAAACGACAAGTCGCCCGCGCTCTACGTGCTGATGCCGATGCGCGTCTGACCGGCGCACGCTGGCGATCGATCGAAAGGCCATCCTGCGGGGTGGCCTTTTTCGTTTGAAGGCTCGAGCGGGTCTGATACTGACATTATTGTCAGCAAGGAGTCGACTCGATGGCGAAGCTTCCTCCCTTTCCCGGTACGACCGGTCGTCGCGACTGGCGGACCGCGATGGATGCGATCCGGAAGCTCCTCGCCAATGGCGACGACACGACTCAGGTGTTCCGGATCATGCGCGCGCTGAACGTCGGCAACGCGCCGATGAACTATGCGCGGCTGATCGCGACCGAGCGGGGCGGGCGGATCGCCTATGATCAGGTCGAGCTGGCGCGGCGCTTCTCCGATCCGGCGTTCGTCGCGAGCTTTGCGCCCGGCACGGTCGGCGCGGCCTATCGCCATTTCCTGGAGACGACGGGCTATTCGGCGGACGGACTGGTCGAGGTGTCGCGGCTGGTGCCGAGCGAGGACGATCTGGCGCACCCCTATGCATGGTTCGGCCGGCGGGTGCGCGACACGCATGACATCTGGCACGTGCTGACCGGCTACAAAGCGGACGAGAGTCTTGGTGAGGCGGCGCTCGTCGCGTTCAGCTATGCACAGGTCGGCGGGCTCGGCTGGGCGCTGATCGGGTCGGCGGCGGCGCTCAAGAGCCTCCGCGTCACCGGCAACGCCTTGTTCGCCAAGGCTGTCTGGGAAGGCTATCGCAATGGCCGCACGGCAAAGTGGATTTCGGGCGAGGATTATCTGACCCTGCTGCACGAGCCGCTCGATGCGGCACGCGCGCGGCTCGGGATCGCGACGCCGGTCGCCTATCTGCACGCGCAGCGCGAACTCGGTCCCGTGCTCGCCTCCTATCTGAGCGCGCAGAAGGCGGGGGCGGACACCGTCCCCGAGCGGATCGCCGCCTGACGCGAAGGCTGACAGCGCACCGGGCCTGTCGCGGGCGGTCCTGACCAGACCGATCGCCGACTTCGCTCAGGGCGAACGGAAAAGGGCGATGCACTCGGCTGCAAAACTCCTTTAAGGCCGGTGCGATGCTGTCGCGCCTCGTCCTCACCGATTTCCGCAATCATGCCGACCTGACGCTCCAGCCGGGGGCGGGGTTCGTGGTGCTGACCGGTGCGAACGGCGCGGGCAAGACCAATATCCTCGAGGCGGTTTCGCTGCTCGCCCCCGGCCGGGGGCTGCGCCGGGCGGCGCTCGGCGAGATGGCGCGGCAGGGCGGTGCGGGCGGTTTCGGCGTCGCGGCAACGCTCTGCCCCTCCGCGCGAGGTGAGACTTCCGTAGCTGGGGCCGAACGCGACCAACATGCCGACGCCGGTAGCCACATCGGCGATGTCGATATAGCGACCGGCGCGCTGACATCGGCGCCTGAGCGCCGCATCGTCCGCGTCCAGGGTGCGACCACCACCGCCAATACGCTCGCCGAATGGCTGACGGTGCTGTGGCTCACCCCCGCGATGGACCGGCTGTTCGTCGCCCCCGCGGGCGAACGCCGCGGCTTTCTCGACCGGCTGACGCTCGCGCTTGCACCCGGGCATGCGCATCATGCCGCGCGCTACGAGGCGGCGATGCGCGCGCGCAACCGGCTGCTCGGCGGCGAAGGCCGTCCCGATGGCGACTGGCTGTCCGCACTCGAGGCGCAGATGGCCGACCATGGCGACGCGCTCGATGCCGCGCGCCGGGAAACGGTCGATCTGCTCGGCGCGCGGCTGGCGGGCGAGACGGACGGTGCATTTCCGCGGGCGGGGCTCGCGCTAGACGGCTGGGCCGCCGATGCCGCGCCGCTCGCGGTTACGCTTTCGCAGGGTCGCGCGCGCGATGCCGCTGCCGGGCGGACCCTGGTCGGGCCGCACCGTGTCGACCTGATCGTCACGCACCACGACAAGGCACGCGCCGCGTCGCTCGCCTCGACCGGCGAGCAGAAGGCGCTGCTGCTCGGCATCGTCCTCGCGCATGCCGAGCTGGTCGCCGAGCGGACTGGCCAGCCCCCGGTCCTGCTGCTCGACGAGGTCGCCGCGCATCTCGATCCGGCGCGGCGTGCGGCGCTGTTCGATCGGCTGGCGGGACGCGGGCAGGTGTGGATGACCGGCACCGAGGACGCACTGTTCGATGCGATCGACGCGCAGGCGACGCGGATCGCGGTCGGGCCTGGCTGAACGCGCGCTGTCGATGCGCGTCACGAGGGGTTCAAGTGGGCGCGGGCAAATCCTGGTCCATCGCGCCCCGGTCCATAGCGGGGGCGACGGAGAGACATGATGAAGACGACTATCGCACGCGCCGCATTCGGGCTGGTCATGATCGCGGGAACCACCGCACCGGCATTCGCGCAGGCGCGCTATGACATGAGCAACCCGCCCTGGTCGCGCCCCGGCTACCGGCTGGCGGGTGCCGGCGTGCCGATCCTGTTCCCCGAACTCCGCAATACCGCGCGGGGCCGTGCGTTCGTGATGCCCAATTTCGACGCGAACGGCGATGGTCGGATCAACCGGCAGGAAGCCGACGACGCCAACCGCGAATTCGCCCGCATCGCCGGGCCGCGTCGCGACCGGTTCGACTGGGCCGCCTATGGCCGCGACCCGGGAGGCTATCGCGGCGACCGCGGCAGCGGCACCACTGTGGTCGAGACCACCACGACCTGGGACCGCGGCGCGATGCGCAACTACGGCTTCCGCCAGACGCCACGCGGCGCGACGCTGACCCTTCAGGAGGACGTGCTGTTCCGCACCGACAGCGCGGTGCTGCGCCCCGGCGCGATCGAGAAACTGCGCCCGCTCGCGCGCTATCTGCGCGGCAATCCGGGTGTACGCGTCGCGATCGACGGATTCACCGATTCGCGCGGGTCCGATGCGCACAACCAGGACCTGTCCGAGCGCCGCGCGGCGAGCGTCCGCCAGGCGTTCGACGACATGGACGTCGTCCGCGCACGCTTCAGCGTCGTCGGTCACGGCGAGCGCCAGCCGGTCGCGACCAACGCGACCGCCGCCGGCATGCGCCTCAACCGCCGCGTCGAAGTGACCCTGCTCGGCCAGCGCGCCGACCGCTTCTGAGCGCAAGCTCCCTCTCCCCCGGGGGAGAGGGAAGGGGCCCGCGGCCCTTGCCGTGGGAAGGGTGAGGGCAAGTGAGGCTCGGGAGCGCCCCGCGACACCCCCTCACCCTTCCGTCGCCTGCGGCTCCTCCCTCCCTCTCCCCCAAGGGGAGAGGGGCAGGCACCACCACCCCGGCGCCACAGGCCATTTCGCTTCCGTTTCGGGCGTGCGATGCCTATATGCTGGGCATGGCATCCAACCCTGAATCCAACAATCCCAACCTGCCCAACCAGGGCGACTATGGCGCAGACTCGATCAAGGTCCTCAAGGGCCTCGACGCGGTCCGCAAGCGCCCCGGCATGTATATCGGCGACACCGACGACGGGTCGGGCCTCCACCACATGGTGTTCGAGGTCAGCGACAACGCGATCGACGAGGCGCTTGCCGGGCATTGCGACCGGATCGACATCGTCCTGAACGCCGACGGTTCGGTCAGCGTCACCGACAATGGCCGCGGCATCCCGACCGGCATCCACACCGAGGAAGGCGTGTCCGCAGCCGAGGTCATCATGACCCAGCTCCACGCCGGCGGTAAGTTCGAGAACACGAGCGACGAGAACGCCTACAAGGTCTCGGGCGGCCTGCACGGCGTCGGCGTCTCGGTCGTCAACGCGCTCAGCGAATGGCTCGACCTGACGATCTGGCGCGACGGCAAGGAGCATTACATGCGCTTCGCGTTCGGCGACGCGGTGCTCCCGCTCAAGATCGTCGGCGACGCGGCCGAGGGCCAGAAGGGGACGCGCGTCACCTTCTTCCCGTCGCCCGCGACCTTCAAGATCACCGATTTCGACTTCGACAAGCTCGAGCACCGCTACCGCGAGCTCGCCTTCCTCAATTCGGGCGTGCGCCTGTTCCTGACCGACGCGCGGCACGAGGAACTGAAGACCGTCGAGCTCTATTACGAGGGCGGGATCGCCGCATTCGTGAAGTATCTCGATCGCGCCAAGCTGCCGTTGATGCCCGAGCCGGTAGCGATCAGCGGCACGCGCGACGACGTCACGATGGACGTCGCGCTGCAGTGGAACGACTCCTATTACGAGAACGTCCTCGCCTTCACGAACAACATCCCGCAGCGCGACGGCGGCACGCACATGGCCGCGTTCCGCGCCGCGCTGACGCGCACGCTCAACAACTATGCCGAGAAGTCGGGCCTGTTGAAGAAGGAAAAGGTCCAGCTCACCGGCGAGGACATGCGCGAGGGGCTGACCGCGATCGTCTCGGTCAAGCTGCCCGATCCGAAGTTCAGCAGCCAGACCAAGGACAAGCTCGTCTCGTCCGAAGTCCGCCAGCCCTTGGAAAGCCTGATGGCCGACAAGATGGCCGAATGGCTCGAGGAGAACCCCGCGCACGGCAAGGCGATCGTCGCCAAGATCATCGACGCCGCCGCCGCGCGCGAAGCTGCCAAGCGCGCCCGCGAACTGACCCGCCGCAAGGGCGTGATGGACATCGCCTCGCTGCCCGGCAAGCTCGCCGACTGCCAGGAGCGCGATCCCGCCAAGTCCGAGCTGTTCCTGGTCGAGGGTGACTCGGCAGGCGGTTCGGCCAAGCAGGGCCGCGATCGCCATTTCCAGGCGATCCTTCCTCTGCGCGGCAAGATCCTGAACACCGAACGCGCGCGCGAGGATCGCATGTTGTCGAGCCGCGAGATCGGCACGCTCATCACCGCGATGGGCACCGGCATCCGCGACGACTTCAACGCGGACAAGCTGCGTTACCACAAGATCGTCATCATGACCGACGCAGACGTCGACGGCGCGCACATCCGCACGCTGCTACTGACGCTGTTCTACCGTCACATGCCCAAGATCATCGAGGGCGGCTATCTCTACATCGCGCAGCCGCCGCTCTACAAGGCGACCAAGGGCCGCTCCGAAATGTACCTGAAGGACGATGCCGCGCTCGACGAATATCTGGTCGATGCGGGCGTCGGGTCGATGGTCCTCGAAGGGCCCGGTGGCGCCCGCTCGGGTCGCGACCTGAAGGATCTGGTCGATCATGCGCGCCGCATGCGCACGCTGATGCGCTACGTCCCCAAGCGCTATGACGCGGGCATGATCGAGGCGCTGGCGCTGGGCGGCGTGTTCGATCCCGAGGCGTCGGTCGCGGACCGCACGTCGCGGCTCGAGATCGTCACGCGGCGCCTCGAACTCGACGACGGCGATGCGCGCTGGACCGCCGAGCTGACGCAGGATGGCGGCATCCATTTCCAGCGCGCATGGCGCGGGGTGACCGATCACCACATCATCGAGGCGAGCTTCCTCGTCTCGGCCGAGGCGCGCAAGCTGCACGCTTTGTCGGCCGAGCAGTCGGACAGCTATGCGCGCACCTCGAACCTCGTCCCCGCGAGCAAGGCGGCGCACGCCGACGAGCCCGAGGCGGAGGACGCCGCAGAGACCGGTGCCGGCGTGATCGGGTCCGCCACCGCGGTCGCGACGCGCGGCTCGACGCAGGTGTCGCGCCCGAGCCATCTGCTCGACGCGATCCTCGCCGCGGGCCGCAAGGGCCTCGCGATCCAGCGCTACAAGGGGCTGGGCGAGATGAACGCGGAACAGCTGTGGGAAACCACGCTCGATCCGTCGGTCCGCTCGATGCTGCGCGTGACCGCGGTCAATGCCGAGAGCGCGAACGAGATCTTCACGCAGCTGATGGGCGAAGTCGTGGAACCGCGCCGCGAATTCATCCAGGACAACGCGCTCAACGTCGCCAATCTCGACGTCTAGGGCGCGTTTCGCTTCCCCGGACCGACGCGCAGGGATCGTCCGATCCGGGTGCGTCAGTCCGGTTTGGCAAGGCGTGGCGCGTCGGTCTTGCGGATGATCGCGCCGAAATGCGTCTGGCCGTCCTCGCGCCACATCGACAGCGACAGGGTGACGGCCAGTTTCGACCCGCCGCGGTGCGTCGCGTCGAGGGTGACGGTCGTCCCGACCAGATGCGCAGCGCCGCGGGCCGCAAGTTGCTGCAGGCTCAGGGCGTTACCCCGTTCTCGCGGATCGATGATGGCGATCGTCTGACCCAGAGCCTGATCGGTGCTGAAACCGAACAGCGTCTCGCACGCCGCGTTCCAGACGATGATCCGGCCGTCATGATCCGCACATAGAATGCCATCGGGAGAGGTCGCGGCGAAATTGTCGAAGCGGGACCGGCCCGGGTCGGGCAGCTGTGACACGTGGTTCGCCAGTGGCGACCCCTCACGCAGGCTGCGCGCGAGTTCGGGGGTGTCGAGCCAGCGTTCGCGGGGCGCAAGCCCGCCATCTACGGCGACATAGACCATCTCCGCCACACTGCTGACGTTCAGCTTGCGCAGCGCCTGTGCGCGATGCCCCTCGACCGTACGCGGGCTGATCGCCATCGCCTGCGCGATCGCCTTGTTGGTCTGGCCGACGATCATCGCGCGCACGACATTGCGTTCGCGTTCGGTCAGCAGATCGAGACGCGCGCGCGCCGCGCCGCGCTGCGCCGTCCAGTTCACCAGCGTCGCGACCCGTTCGAACGCGCGGTCCAGCGCGGCCGCCAGCGTTTCGGGCTCGAGTGGCATGTCGAGCACCTCGGTCGCGCCCAGTTTCATCGCCTCGACGGTGACCGTCGCATCGGTCCGCGCCGTGATCGCGATCGCCGGCCAGCGGATGTCGCGTTGTGCCAGCGCGGAGAGCAGCCCCAGGCCGTGCGCCGGCGGCGTCCGCAGCTCGATCAGGATCGGCGCAGGCTTGAGCGTGGGCAATTGCTCGAGGAACAGGTCGGCATGGGCAAAGGGCCAGACCGTGATGCCCGACGGCTTCAGACAGGCCTGCAGATGCCGCCGCGTGCCGCTGTCGTCGTCGATGACGTATAGGATCATGGCTGCTCCGGTCGGTGGCGGTGCCAGGGGCCCGAAAATGGTGCCGCGGCCGGGACGATGAAATTCGGCGTTACACGGTAAAGTTTAAGAGTTCGAGGGGGCTGTCGCGGGCGTTCAATAGGTGATGCTGACCCAGAGGATGTCGCTGTAGGATCCCGGTTTCAGCTGCGTCTGCCGGGCCGGCGCACGGGCATAGACGGGAATCGCGGTGCTGGTCGCGACCGCGGTGCTGCTGACGGTGCTGCTGCCATTGGTGCCGTCACCCCAGACCCTGGAGTGCGCAGGATCGACATAAAGATTGTAGAGCAGCGCCTGGGCGCCGCCGGTCATGGTCCGCGCGCCATAGTCGCCATTGCCCGGGCCGATCGCGATGACGACGCTGGTTTCGACGTCGCAGCTGATCGCGATGCTGGTGACGGCATCCTGTGGCGCCGATGCGAACGGATCATAGCGGCCCAGACTCAGTTGCTGCGGACTGACGCTGCAACTGGCTGCCGCTGCCGGCGCCGCGGTCGCGAGTAGCGCGAAGACAAACGCGGCGGCGATCGCGCTGCGACCGATCATGAGGTGCATGTGAAGGTTCCGAGATCGGGTTGGGTCTGTCCGGCGGGGACGAAGTCGAAGGCGAAAGCGCACCCGCCGCCGGCAAAGGTGGCGGACACGCGATTGCGCGTGGCCAGCCCGGTCAGATAAGCGTCGCCGCCGGGCGCCAGCAGAAAGGCTTCGCCCGCGCCGTTCAGGTGAAGCACGGTGCCGGCGGGAAGCGGGTTGCCGTCCGCACCGACCACCCGGAGCCGCGCATCGCTTGCCGCGCGTGCGCCGAACCGTACCGCGACGCCGCTGCGATCATAGGGCCGCACCGTACGCTTGGTCTCGTCGATGATCGCGTCGAGCGGCAGGTCCTCGGCCTCGATCCGGATATGATTGTCCTGAAACGGCAGCAGCCGCGGGATGACCAGCACGCCCGCCGCGTTCGTCCGGCCGACCAGCTGGTTGTCCGAATAGACGCGGACATTGGCGTAGGGGCCGACGCGCACGGTCCCGAAGCTCTGCTCGATCCGACGCGCGGCGAACACCGCGCCATCGACCGTCGCGACCGATCCGACCAGCTGCAGCCGCGCGCCCGACGCACCGTTCAGCCGGGTCACCTGCGCATCGACACGGCCGATGCCGCTCTGGGCATTGACCTCTGCATCAAGCCGCTCGATCGCCCCGGTTTCCGCCTGCAGCCGGTATCCGACGCCGTCTCCATAAGGGAGGTTGCGTTGCAGCGTCGTCGTCGCGCCGAGCTCGCCGTCGCGAAGCTGCACGCCGGCGGTGGCGCTCGTCCGCTGGCCGAACGGGACGGTGAGGCGGAACTGCACCGTCGTGTCGCGCGCGCCGGCAAAGCTCCGGCTCGCATTGAGGCTGAGCGCGCCGATCCGACGGAGCCGCATTGACGCATTGGCATTGCCCGACAGGATATCGCCGCGCTGGTCGCGGCTGCGTCGCCACAGGAGAGAAGCGGTGACCGATCCATAGGGCGTGGGCGTGCCGATAAAGCCGGTCACCGTGCTGCGCGCGCGCCGATAGGCAATCGAATCGCCGACCGTCGCATAGTCCGCGGTGGTGATCTCGCCATTGCCGCCCAGCGACAGGCCGCGCGTCTGGCGTTCGAACCCGATCCCGAACAGGCCGCCGCCGCCCCGGTCCGAATGGCTGCCCGCGGCCGAGAGCGAGAAGATCCCGACCGCGGGCCACAAGGCGCTGACCTGCATGCTGGTCGCCTGCATCTTGCGGGTGGTTTCGCCATGCGCCTCGACCGTCAGCCGCTCGGTCACACCGTAGCGATGCGTCGCCGACAGGATCGGCGTGCCATAGTCGAAGCTCGCCCGCGTGAAATTGCGCCGCAACACGCCGATCTCGTACGAGAAATCATGCAGCCCCCGGCGCAGGATCTGCGGCGCGGCATAATAGGATTGCGTCACCCGCGTCTCGCGACCCAGCGCATCGCGCACCACCAGCTGGATATCGCCGCTGCCATTGACCACCGGGACGTCGGTCAGCGCGAACGGTCCGGACGCGACCGTCTGGCGGTTCTGGAGGATGTTGTTGACATAAAGGTCGACGACCGAGGGGACGGCCGCGCTGCCGTTCAGCGTCGGCAGCGCCATCGTCAGATAGCCCGGCTGCGTCGCGAAATTGGTCGCGAGCTGGAGGCCCGCGAACCGCAGCGCACCGGTCCCGGTGCTGCCGCGCGTCACGCCATCGCCGATCCGCAGCGATCGCAGCCGCGCCGGGTCGTCGATCGTCCAGTTGGTATCCAGCCTGACGAGGCTGCGCCGTCCGTCGCCACTATTCCCCGTGCCGGCGATGAAGCCCGTCCCCATCGTCCCCGCGCCGCTGAACGCGCCCAGCTCGAACAGACCGTCGAGCGAGGACGCGCCCGACGCGGTCTGTGCGGACAGGTCGTAATTGAGGAAACCGCCGATCCCGCTGCGCGTCATCGGTCCGTCGGTCCGGCCCGACAGCAGCGCGCTCGACGGCATGAACAATGCGGCCGGCGCGGTGATCGACAACGTCTGCGTCGCATCGTCGAGGCCAGCGACGAGTCCTTCCGCCGTGTCGAGCCGAAGATAGGTCTCGCCCTCGAACAGCCGCGTATTGTCCTCTTTCAGCACCAGCCGCCACGCGCGCGCCGCGTCGGCGGTGACGTACAGCGCATCCGCATCGTACAGCACCCAGACCGGATCGGGCTGATCGATGCCGTTGATCCGGATCGCGAGCAACGCCAGACGCAGGTCCGCCGGCGCCGCAGCCTGCCCCGCAGCCGGGATGGGCGCGGGGTCGGCAGCGATGCCGGGCGAACCCGCGGCCAGAAGCACGATTGCCAGACTAGCGCGCGGCCAGATTCGCCGTGACTTCGTGCTCGCCATCGGCGGTGCGGATCGCGAGCGTCAGCGGTGTCCCGGTCGTGAGTTCGGGGTGCTTGCCGATCTCCCATTGGCGCATGCTTTGCGGCAGGACGACGCCCATCGCGTTGCTCAGCACGGTCGATGTGCCGCCCGTGCCCGTGCCCGTCCCCGTACCCGTCCCCGTCCGATGCGCGATGCCGGTGACCTGCGCGATCGCGCCGCCGGTGTTGCGCGCCTCGAGCACGATGTCGCCGGCCGGACGCCGCCAGGCGGTCCAGGCGACGTCAGCCTTGGCGGCCGGATCGGCGACGATATAGAGCGGCAGGTTCAACTTGACCGCGATACGCACGCCGTTCGCCGTCGCCGGCCCGGGGATCTCCTGCAGCATCACGCGATAGGCGGCATTGGGCACGCGGTGCCGCACACCGATGCGGACGAGTTGCGGCGCCCGCGTCGCGGCGGTGAAGATGGGTGGCGACGCGATCAGGTCGTCGGTCGGCGTATAGACGTCCTTGCCGTCGACCTGGGTCCAGCGAAAGGCGGACACCCGGATCGATACCGGTACATCCTCGCCATTGGTGATGGTCAGCGATCCGATCGGGCGGTTGGCGGGCAGGGTGAGCGTGACCGGGCTGACGCGGAAGTTGCTCGCGACCGCATCGCCGGGCAGGGCGATGGCGGCGGCCATGCAAAGACCGGCCGCCGTGAGGCGACCGGTCTGCAAGAGGCTCATGAAGCGCATTGCTTGAAGAGCTTAGTAGTTAACCGTGACCTGGACGACATCCGCATAGGTTCCTGCTGGTATGCCCGTCTGGCCAGCCGGGATGCTGCCGGCCAGCACGATCGGCACAATGGCGCCGGTGCCGGTGCCGGTGATCGGCAAGGTGCCGCCCGTGCCATCACCCCATGGGCTGGTCGTGGTGTTGTCATTGTACAGGACGTAGTTCAGCGGCTGGCCGCCCCCGGCGGTCGAGGTCATCCCGCGCAAGGCCATCGTTGCGCCGGTGCCGGTGCCGATATTTGCCGTTGCGGTCCATCCTGTGTTCATCGTGCACATGACGTTCAGACCACCGGTGCCCGCATGCGCGGCGCCATCGGTCACATCGGCGCCGCCGAACTGCAGGGCGGTCGAGGTGACCACGCAGCTCTCGGTGACTTCGGCGTTGGCGGCGATCGTCGTGCCGGTGGTCTGCGCCGATGCCGGAAGGCCGACGAAAGCGGTCAGGCCGAGCGCGGACGCCAGCGCGAATTGGACGCGCATGTTGTTGATAGCCATTGGTAATTCCCAGGACTGGGCGCAGCAGGACATACCTTGCGCCACTCATGTCGAGCCGTATCTGTCATCAAGAGGCTTCTTGAAAACATGCCGCCTCATCGATCCAGTTCTACGCCAATGGCATTGCGAAGACCTGAACAAATGTACAATATTTTCCACGTAGATCTACGTGGACATGCATGGTCTTGACTTGGGATGGTCGTCGATCATTGCCGTACATCATGACGCATCATGGTAAACGGAATGAGTTTCGATGGTTAATACTAGATGAAAGGCTGAATGCTGGCAAGGCGTGCCGTGCGGATGGGCCCCACATGCCCCGGGATTGCGACGATCGCGGCCCGGGCACCGGCTCATCGGGCTGGCCATCACCGTCGCGCGGCCATTCCTATAGCGCCAACGCCCCCTATATCCCGTCGGCAACCTGCTGACCGGACGCAGCTTTCGCGCATTCCGGCCGGCCAACCGACGCGGATCGCCGCGTGAGAGGACCGCATGACAGAGTATAAGAAGACCGACGCCGCGCTCGCCAAGCTGACGCCCGAGCAATATTACGTCACGCAGGAAAGCGGTACCGAGCGGCCCGGGACGGGATCCTATCTCAACACCCGCGAACCCGGGCTCTATGTCGACATCGTGTCGGGCGAACCGCTGTTCGCGTCGGCCGACAAGTTCGATTCGCATTGCGGCTGGCCAAGTTTCACCAAGCCGATCACCCCCGCGCATGTCGCCGAACTGCATGACCGCAGCCACGGCATGGTCCGCACCGAGGTCCGCTCGGCAGGCGCGGACAGCCATCTGGGGCATGTCTTCGAGGACGGGCCGCGCGACCGCGGCGGGCTGCGCTACTGCATCAACTCGGCCGCACTCCGCTTCGTCCCGCGCGACGCGATGGAAGCCGAGGGGTATGCGGACTATCTCGACCAGGTCGACGCCGCGGGCGCGTGACGGAACGGCCGGCCGCTCGCGCGGCCGGCCACCCCGTGGGTCAGGCGAGCGTCAGGCCGACATCGACATTGCCGCGCGTGGCGTTCGAATAGGGGCAGATCTGGTGCGCGGTATCGACCAGCTTCTGCGCCTGCTCGCGGTCGAGCCCCGGCAGCGTGACGGTCAGATCGGTGGTGATGCCGAACCCGCCCGCACTGCGCGGACCGATGCCGACCTTGGCGGTCACCGACACATCGTCGGGCAGCTTCACCTTCAGCTGCTGTCCGGCGACCTTCAGCGCGCCGATGAAGCAGGCCGAATAGCCCGCCGCGAACAGCTGTTCCGGGTTGCTCCCGTCACCACCGGCGCCACCAAGCTCCTTGGGCGTCGACAGGGCCACCGCGAACCGGCCGTCCTCCGACCGTGCCTGACCGTCACGACCGCCGGTGGCGGTTGCCGTGGTGCTGTATTTCACATCGACCGACATGCTGAATCTCCTATCTGTTTATCGCGATAAACAAATAGGAGCGCGGGTCGCCGCTGTCCAGAGCCGCACGTGCGCGCCACCATCGACAATCCTGCTCGCAACTGACGGCGGTCAGCGCACCTCGGCGCGGAGCGTCGCGCGGACGCCGCGATGCGCGCGGTCATATTCGACGATCGAATGCAGGCTCTGCGCCATCGCGCGGATCAGCTTGGTGCCGAGCCCCGTACCGCGGGGCGTGGCATCGGCGGGCATGCCGCAGCCATCATCCTCGACCGCCAGCAGGAACTGGCCGTCGTCGGTCTGCGACAGCGTCACGCGGACCTCGCCCGATCCCGCGGGATAGGCGTATTTGCAGGCATTGGTGACGAGTTCGGTGACGATGACGCCCAGCGACACCGCGCGGTCGGTCGCCAGCCGGATCGGTTCGGCGACCAGCCGCAACGCGCGTGGCAGCGCCTCGCTCGACCAGGTCTCCGCCAGTTCGTCGACCAGTGCGCCGAGATATTCGCGCATGTCGACGCTTTCGACGTCGTTGCTCGTATACAGGCGGCGATGGACCTGCGCGATCGCCTGGATCCGCCGCTGCGTATCCTCGAGCGCCTCGCGCGCGGCCGGGTCGGTCAGCGCGCCGGCCTGCAGGCTGACCATCGCCGAGACCAGCTGCAGCGAATTGGCGACGCGGTGGTTCACCTCGCCGAGCAGCGCCTCGAGCCGCGCATTGGTAGCGCGCAGATCGGCCTCGGCGACGGCCTTGGCCTGTTGCAGCACCGATCGCGCGCCGACCTGCTCGAACGCCGCATCGAGCAGCTCGAAAAACTCCTCGCCGACGGTCTTCACGACATAGTCGGCCGCCCCCGCCTTCAGCGCGGCGACCGCGATCCGTCCCTCGTCTGACCCGGTGACATAGACGACGGGCGGCGCATCGGGCAGCGCGCGCAGCACGTTGAGCGTCTCAAGCCCGTCCATCCCGGGCATGTAATGATCGACCGCGATCAGGTCATACGGTTCGGCGCGCGCCATCGCGATCCCGTCCGCGCCCGATTCGGCCAGCGTCATATGATACCCGCGACGCTCCATCGCGCGCCCGACCAGCCGCCGGATACCCGCATCGTCATCGATATAGAGAACGCGTTTACCGGTCATTCAACTCTCGGCCGAGGGGACCTGGATCACCGACAGAAACAGGCCGAGCTGGCGGATCGCCTGGGCAAAGCTCTCATAATTGACCGGCTTGGTGATATAGACGTTGCAGCCGAGATCATAGCAGCGCTGGATCTCGACCTTGTCGTCGGTGGTCGTCAGCACGACGACGGGCGCGCGTCGCAACGGGCTGCCCTCCGCCTTGATCCGCGCGAGGATGTCGGTGCCGCTCATGTCGGGCAGGTTGAGGTCGAGCAGGATCAGCGCGGGGCCGCTCTTCGCCGGACCGTCGGCCGCATCGAACAGGAAGTCGAGCGCGGTCGTGCCATCGGTGAAATGGCGGATATCGTTGAGGATGCCCGCACGACGGATGTTCTTCTCGATGAGGCGCGCATGGCCCTCGTCATCCTCGATCATCACGATGCCGACGGATTTGTGATCGTTCATGCCACGGGATCCTGTAACCTGAGGTCGAAGGGAAGGTTGAGCCGGAAGGTCGCGCCTTCGCCGAGCGTCGAGACCACGTCGATCGTCCCGCCGAGCCGATAGGCCAGCGCGCGGACATGCGCGAGGCCGATGCCCTCGCCGGGCTGGTCCTGTGGCCCGGCACGCCGGAACAGGTCGAAGACGCGCTGGTGATCGCCCGGCGCGATCCCGCGGCCATTGTCGATGACCGACAGGATCACGCGGTTGCGCTCGCGCGTGCCGGCAAGCCGGATCGCGCCCGGCCGCCCGGGCTGGAGATATTTGGTCGCATTCTCGATCAGGTTCGACAGGATCTGCTCGAGCGCGAGCCGGTCGGTGACGAGTGCGGGCAGCGGGCGGTCGATCGTGACGGTCGCGCCGCGATCGTCGATCAGATGCTGGATCGACGCGACGATCGCGTCGCCGACGGCGGCCGGGTCGACCGGTTCGGGGGTGATCGACCGCCGCCCCTCGCGCGACAGCTTCAGGATCGCGTTGATCAGTCGGTCCATCTTCTGCGTCGAGGCGCGGATGAAGCCGATCGCCTCGGGCAGGTCCTCGCGCGCGGCGATCCGCGCCTCGGGCGTGACGATCTCCGGCGCGATCGCCTCCGCCCGGTCGATCAGCGCCGCCAGCGGCGCGGCGGCCTCGGCCAGCTCCGCGGTGAAGCCCATCACGTTGACGAGCGGCGAGCGCAGGTCGTGGCTGACGATATAGGCGAAACGCTGGATCTCGTCATTCGCCCGGCTGAGATCCGCGGTCCGTTCGACCACCTGATCCTCGAGCGTCTCGTTGAGCAGGTGCAGCCGGTCGCGCGACGCGCCGAGATCGGCGGTGTAGCGCCGGATCACCAGGATCGCGAGGATCGCCACGACGAGCAGCAGCAACGCCGCGACGCCCGCCACCGAAAGGAACAACGCGTTTGAGCGTTGCTGGCGGTCACTACGGATCTCGAGCAGGCGAACTTCCTCGGCCGCCATCGCCCGCAGCCGGTAGCGGATGCTGCGCATCAGCGGGACGCTCGCATCAACCGCGAACCGGCGTTGCGCCTCGCCGATCCGGCCCGCGTCGACCAGCGCGATCGACTGGGTCCGCAGGCTGCGCAACTGGCCCACCCGCGGTTCGATCAAGTCGAGCCGCGCGGTCTGGCGTGGATTGTCGTGGGTCGAGGAGCGCAGCGCCGTCAGCGCCGGCGCGAGCCGTTGGGCCGTCGTCTCATACGCCGTCGAGAACAGGGGCAGGCCGGTGAGAAGATAGCCGCGCCGCGCGGTCTCCGACTGCTCCATCTCGACCTGCAACGTGGCGATCGCCTGGCGGACGTCCTGCGTATGAAGGATATCGGCGGTGTAGCGCGCGTTACGCACCGTGATCCAGCCGATCGCGACCGCGGCAGCGGCCAGCGCGACGAAGCCGAGCGTCATGAACGCGACCAGCCAGCGGGCGATGCGCCCTTCCGACTGGGGAAGTTTCAAGCTGATACGCGCCATATGCGACCCGTCTAGGATACCGCCTATCGTTACGCCAGCGATACTGACGGACGGCGGCCGGAGAGGGTGGATACCGGCGGCTGCGCGACGGCGATTGCGAGGATCGGGGCGTCTGGCCGCGCCGGATGGGCATCGACACCGGCCCGCCAGGGTGGGGCCGGCGCCAGCGCCGACCCCGTTATGTCTTAGTTGCTGTCGGAGTTGTTGTCGTCGTCGATCGCGAGATACAGCGCGCCGCCCACGGCAACGGCAGCGACGGCGACGATGACCAGACCGGCACCGGCAACCTTGTTCTTCTTGGCAGTCGGCGATGCAGCGCGCACCGACTTGGCGACCGACAGCGACGCTGCGGAATTTGCAGCAGCATTCGCCGCGACGGGCATGGCCGAGACGGCAACGGCAGCAGCCGTGAGAAGGATCTTACGCATGAGAACAACTCCGTAACTTTATGAGAAGAGCGCACAGTATAGGCGTTTGTATTAAAAATGAAGCAACGTCTAAACCAATCGGGGGCAATTATCGGTCGCCGACCGTGACCCTAGGGCAACAGTTTTCGGGTGCTGGCCTTGCCAACGCGGCGGTCGCCACTGTGCCGCATCGATCGCGGGATTGGCCGAGACCCGGAGATCGCAATCGCGATCGGTCGGGATGGCCATCAAGATCACGGATCATCATGACCCGGTGATATCGTCGTCATGGTTCGACTTTGGCAGGCCCTCTAACCCGCCCGACAAGGCGAGACCGCTGCCGTTCGAGCGGATGACATCGCTACGCCGTTCGTTTGCTCAGTTGCTGTCCGAATCATCGTCGTCGCTCGAGGCGAGCAGAATGGCGCCGCCCACGATGACAACCGTTGCCAGCAGGGGGACGATCAGGCTCGGACCGGCAAGCTTGGTCTTCCTGACGGTCTGCGTCGATACACGCACCGACTTGGCGACAGACAATGGCGCCGCTGCGTTGGTGGCTGCATTCGCGGTGGCCGGCATCGTAGCGATTGCAAATGCTGCAGCAGTGATGATGAACTTGCGCATGAAGGGTCTCCACTTCACCGAAGGAGACACGATCATAGTTCAATTCACGAATAATATAAACGCGCGTCATGTTTTGGTACGGATTATATGTATCCGCGGCGAAGTCGCGCTAAAGCAACAGTTCCTGCGCGCTCGCCTTGCCGACACGGCCGCCACCACTGCGCCGATCCATCTCGTGATTGGCGGTGAAGCGGATATCGGGATCGCGATCGGTCAGGAACGCCATCAGGGTCTCGTGATCCAGTTCGGACCATTCCTTGCCGCGGTCGGGGCCATAGCGCACGCGTGGGATCAGGCCGGGATCGCGCGACCATTCGATCAGCTGCGCCAGGCTCGCCTCGTTGAGCATGTCACGCAGATGAAACGCGGTGACATAGGCGTCGGGGAAGGCGCGATGCGCGGGCAGGCCGCGCTCATGCTCCATCCCCGCGGGCTTGCGCCAATAGCGCAGCACCTGGTTCGAAAAGCTCGGCGAATCGGGCCAAAGCCGCAGCGCGCATTTCCAGGTGCAGATCCATTCGGCGTCGCGCGTCAGCGCGGGAGTACAGAATTTCTGCTCGAAATCGGCGCGGTGCGCGGCCAGCGCGAGCCGTCGCGGCCAGGGATCGAGCACCTGGCGCGCGCAATCATGCCACCAGGGCGCATCGGCGACATGCTCGTCGAGAATATGGTGGATCGCCTGCGTCACCGGCGGGATCAGCCGGCCGGGATTGACCAGCAGGCTGCCGCCCTCGCCGTAGATTTCCCAGCGCCCGTCCTCGCCCAGCGCGACGTCCTGCCAGCCGATCTCGCACACGCCGTGCGCGGGGGGAGCCGATCCGGTGGTCTCGAGGTCGATGACCCGGATCATCTGCGGCTGGGGTTTGGGCTTTGCATAAGATGGCGCCATGACTGCCATGTGGGGACAAAAGCGCGGCTAATCCAGCGCGTATGCACCGTCGCGGTCGATATCGACCTCGCGCACGCCGCGCCGCTGGCGCGCACGGTCGACGAGCGTGCGCAGCCCCTCGCGCCGGTCGCGCGCCATCGGCACGTCGCGCAGGACGAATTCGCCGCCGCCGGTCGTGCGATCGGTCGACGTCAGCACGATCGTGCCGATGTCGGTCATCTGGTTGAGCAGCGAATAGCCGAGCCGGACGTCCTTGATCCGGTAGAGCTCGATCTCGTCGATCGTCTTGAACAGGATGCCGCGCTTCACGATCAGCCGCTGGTCGGTGATCTCGAAGGTCGTGCTCCGGTTCCGGAGCCAGCGCAGCCCGATCAGCACGAAACCCACGCCGACCAGGCAGGTCAGCAGCGTTCCCCAGCCGGCAAAGCTGCCGAGCAGCCAGCGGCGCGTGCTGGACCGGAATTCGTCGATGGGTCGCTCCACGCGGCACTCCTTGGGATGATGGCGGAGGGTAGGGTAGCGCGGCCCCGAGTCAATCGCGGCACGCGGATCAGGCTCGCGTCACCCCGCAGGCCGCGAGGTGCGCATCGACCGCGGCGAGCAGGCTGGCAAGCGCGTCGTCGGTGCGTGCCTCGGCGCGCACCGTCAGCATCGCCTGCGTGTTCGACGCGCGCAGCAGCCACCAGCCATCGGGCGTGGTGACGCGCGCGCCGTCGGTCAGGTCGACCACCGCGCCATCGCGCGCCAGCCGTGCGACGACCGCGTCCACCACCGCGAACTTCTCCGCGTCGTCGACCGGGAAGCGCAGATCGGGCGTCGCGACCAGCGCCGGCATCGCATCGTGCAGCGCGGTCAGCGATTGTCCCGACAGATGCACCGCGCGAATGAGGCGGACCGCGGCATAGGCGGCGTCGTCGAACCCGTAATAGTCGCCGGCGAAGAACAGGTGCCCGCTCAGCTCGCCGCCGAGCGGGGCGCCGGTGCGCGTCATCGCGGTCTTCATCAAGCTGTGCCCGGTCGGCGCCATCACCGCCTCGCCGCCAAGCGTGGTGATCCGGTCGAACAGCGCCTGGGACGACTTCACGTCCGCGACGATCGATGCGCCGGGATGCTCGCGCAGCGCGGGCTCGACCAATATGGACAGGATCTGATCCCCCCAGATCACCCGTCCCAGCGCGTCGACCGCACCGATCCGGTCGCCATCGCCGTCAAAGGCCAGTCCGAAGTCGAGGTTGTTTTTCGTGACGAGCCGTTTCAGATCGGCAAGGTTCGATTCTTCGGTAGGATCTGGATGATGATTGGGAAAATTGCCGTCGACTTCGGCGAAGATCACATGATGCTCACCCGGGAGGAGCTTGACCAGCGCCTCGATCACCGGGCCCGCGGCGCCGTTGCCCGTATCCCAGCCGATCCTATAGGCGCCGCCGGCATAGCCCGCCATCAGCCGGCCAACATAGGCATCGCGCAGGTCGACGGTGGTAACCACGCCGGCGCCTTCGCTCCACGCGCCCGACGCCGCAAGCGCGGCAAGATCCTGGATGTCGTCACCGAAAAATGGGGCGTGACGCAATACCATCTTGAAGCCGTTATACTCGGCGGGATTATGGCTGCCGGTTACGTGGATGCCGCCATCCACTTCTAGCGTCGCCTCGGCATAATAGAGCATCGGCGACGGGCCGAGACCGATCCGGACGACGTCGACGCCGCCCGCGACCAGCCCCGCGACGAGCGCCGCCTCGAGTGCGGGGGAGGACAGGCGACCGTCATAGCCGACCGCCACGCGGGTGCCGCCGACGCTGCGCACGCGCGTCGCGAACCCCCGGCCGATCGCGGTGGCATCTGCGGGGCCAAGGCTTTTGCCGACGATCCCGCGAACGTCATATTCGCGCAGCGCGCTGGGGTCGAACTGATGCGTCATACGTCTCTGTGTCGGCTTATCGCGTGCGTTTGAGCAGCAGGTCGCGCGCGGCGTTCACCCGCCGCGTCAGGTCGGTCGAGCCGCCGCGGTCGGGATGGACCGAGGCGATCAGCCGCCGGTGCGCGCTGCGGACCGCGTCCGCATCCGCAAGCGCATCGATCCCTAGGATCGCGCGCGCTTCCGCTTCGTCGGTCACCACGCGCTGTTTCGGCTTGGGGCGCAGATACCGCCAGGCCAGCCAGATCAGCAGTGCGGTGGCGATCCACGTCACGCCGCGGCCCTGCGGCGGACCGTGGTGCGGTCCGTCATGCAGCGACATCCGACACGGGGCCGGGCGACGACGGCGCGGCGGCGCGCGGCGCGGTTTCGGTGACCAGCTCGGGCAGCTGCAGCGCCGCCATCATCTCGCGCAGTTCCTGGCGCGCGGCGACGTGCGCCAGCCCCATGCCGCCGAATTCCTTCGCATCGATCATCGTCAGCCCGGCGGGGAACATCTCGCGGTAGATGACGCGTTCGCCGAGCCCCGGGATGATCCGGAATCCGACCCGCTTCGACAGCTGGACCAGCGCATCCGAGACGCGGCGCATGTTGCGCGCCTCGATATGCTGCAGCCGGTTGCGCAGCACGACCCAGTCGATCGTCGTCCCGTCCGCGCGGGCGCGCTGCTTGCGCGCGTCCCAGATCAGCTCGGAATAGAAGCTCGGCCGCGTCACCTGGAAGGTTTCGGGATCGACCTGCCCGATCAGGTCGAAATCGACGAAGCTGTCGTTCATCGGCGTGACCAGCGTGTTCGAGAGCGCGGCGGCGGTGCGCGCAAACCGATCGTCGCGGCCGGGCGTGTCGACGACGAGGAAATCCGAGTCCGCGCACAGCGCATGCCACAGGTCCTCGAACTGGTCCTCGGTCTGCGCCGACAGCGTCGCGTGACGCGGCATCGGCAGCGCGGAGCCGGTGCGCTTGATCGTCTCGGCGCGGTTGTCGAGATAGCGGCCGACGGTGCGCTGGCGGTGGTCGAGGTCGAGACAGGCGACGCGCGCGCCCCTGGCGGCCAGCGCGATCGCGACATGGACCGCGGTCGTCGATTTGCCCGTGCCGCCCTTCTCGTTGGCGAACACGATGACGTGCGTCGAAGCGTGAGGGGAATCCGGGCCCGTGGCCAACGCGCGTTTCCTTATTGATCGTGAGTGACGCCCTTCATAGAAGCCGCGACCGTACTTATCGAGTGGGAGTTTCACGTGGACACCGTCAGGGACCTGAATATGCTGCGCGAAAGCGTCGCCGCGTTCCGCGCGGCCGGCCAGCGCGTCGCGCTCGTCCCGACGATGGGGGCGCTCCACGCCGGCCATGTCGCGCTGATCGAGGCGGCGAAACGCCCGGGAACGAAGGTCGTCGCGTCGATCTTCGTGAACCCCAAACAGTTCGGCCCGAACGAGGATCTCGCGCGCTATCCGCGGCGCGAGATGGCGGACATCAGGCTGCTGAACGAGGTCGGCTGCGACCTGCTCTGGGCGCCGGGCGTCGAGGTCATGTATCCCGACGGCTTTGCCACCAATGTCAGCGTCGCCGGGGTGAGCGAGGGCTTTGACGGGGCCGCGCGTCCCGGCCATTTCGACGGCGTCGCGACCGTCGTCGCCAAGCTGTTCAACCAGGTCGGCGCGGATGCCGCCTATTTCGGTGAAAAGGACTTCCAGCAGCTCGCCGTCATCCGCCGGATGGTCACCGATCTCGACTTCGCGATCGAGATCGTCGGCGTCCCGACGCAGCGCGACGATGACGGCCTCGCCATGTCGTCGCGCAACATCTATCTCGACGACGACCAGCGCCGGCAGGCGGTCGCGCTGCCGCGGGCGCTCGGCGTTGCCGCGCGCGCGATCGCCCGCGGCGAGGATGTCGCCGCCGTGCTCGACGACGCCCGGACCGCGCTGGTCGGCGCGGGCTTCGCGATCGACTATGTCGCGCTCGCGGATGCCGAGACTCTCGTCGAGCAGACGGGTGCGGAACAGTCCGGCGCGGGCCGCCCGCGGCGCCTGCTCGCGGCGGCGCGGATGGGCACGACCCGGCTGATCGACAATATCGCGGTCGACTAGGCAATCCTACGGAATGCCCCGTTAACCATTGTGCAGGCCGAGTCGGTCCAGTCTGTCGGCAGGAACAGCGGGGACCGACAATGGCTGGCAGGCTCAAGACCAAGAATTTCCTGATCGAACGGCGCCTCGCCGATGCCGCGCGCGGCGACGGGCGGGCGTGTTACGAACTCGGGATGGTGTATTCGACCGGCACCGCGGGCGTCGTGCTCGACCTGATCGAGGCGCATAAATGGTTCAACCTGGCGGCGGTGTCGGGCAATCACGCGGCGCAGGAATGCCGCGCGCAGATCGCCGAGGACATGAGCCCACGCGACATTGCGGTGGCGCAGCGCGCCGCGCGCGACTGGATGCAGTTGACGCAACGCCGCGCGGCGTAAGCCTTCTGTCTGTATCCTCCCCCTGACGGGGGAGGATCAGGGCGTTATTCGGCTGCGGCCTTCTTCTTCGGCGCGGCCTTTTTCGCAGGCGCCTTCTTGGCCGGTGCCTTCTTCACCGGCGCCGCCTTCGCCTCCCCGTCCTTGGCCGCAGCGGTCTTGGCCGGTGCCTTCTTCGCCGCGGGCTTCTTGGCGGGCGCCTTCTTCTTCTTCGTCGCAGGCGCCGCCGCGGCCCGCGCGTCGATCAGCGAGGCGGCTTCCTCCAGCGTCAGCTGGTCCTTCTCGATCGACTTGGGCAGGGTCGCATTCGTCGTGCCGTCGGTGACATAGGGACCGTAACGCCCCTCCATCAGCTTGATCTCCGCCTCGGTGCGCGGATGGTTGCCCAGCACCTTGAGGGGGGCCTGCGCGCCACGCGCCTGTCGGCTACCGCCCGCTGCCGCTTCGGCCAGCTTCACGACCGCCGCGTTCATCCCCGTCTCGAACACGTCCGCGGTCGAGGTCAGGCGGGCATATTTCCCGGCATGCTTGAGGTACGGGCCGTAACGGCCGATCGCGGCGGTGATCGGTTCGCCCGTTTCGGGGTGCACGCCGATCGTCCGTGGCAGGTTCAGCAGTTTCAGCGCCCATTCTAGGTCGAGCTCGCCAATATCCTTCGGGATCGACGCCATCTTGCGCGCCTCGCCCTCGCCGATCTGGATATAGGGTCCAAACCGGCCGGACTTGCGCTCGACGGGCAGGTTCGTCTCCGGATCGACGCCGAGCGTCGAGGGTCCGGTATCGCCTTCCGCCTCGCCACCGGGCTGCGCGAAGCGGCGGGTATATTTGCATTCGGGATAGTTGGAGCAGGCGATGAACGCGCCGAACTTGCCGCCGCGCAGCGCGAGCTGCCCCTCGCCGCAATTCGGGCAGAGCCGCGGATCGCCGCCGTCCGCCTTGGCGGGGAACAGATAGGGCGCGAGGAAGGTGTCGAGTTCGGCGGTGATCGCGCTGGGCTGCTGCTCCATCACCTCGTTGGTGCGCGGCTTGAAATCGCGCCAGAACGCGTCGAGCACCGACTGCCATTGCGCGCGGCCGCCCGACACGTCGTCGAGTTCCTCCTCGAGTTCCGCGGTATAGTCGTAACCGACATATTTCTCGAAGAAGCGCTCGAGGAACGCCGTCACGAGGCGTCCGCTCTCCTCGGCGAAGAAGCGGTTCTTCTCGATCCGGACGTACGCACGGTCCTTCAGCGTCTTGATGATCGACGCATAGGTGGACGGGCGACCGATGCCCAGCTCCTCCATCCGCTTGACGAGGCTGGCCTCCGAGAAGCGCGGCGGCGGCTGGGTGAAGTGCTGCTCGGCGTCGACCTTCTTCTTGGCCGGCGCATCGCCCTCCTTCATCCGCGGCAGGCGGCGCGCGTCCTCGTCCTGCGTGTCGTCGGCGCCTTCCTCGTACAAGGCGAGATAGCCGGGGAAGAGCACGACCTGACCGGTGGCGCGCAGGATGTTGCGACCCGTGCCGTCGGCCATCTCGACCGTGGTGCGCTCCATGCGGGCCGACGCCATCTGGCTGGCGAGCGCGCGCTTGAAGATCAGGTCGTACAGCCGCGCATGATCGCCGCCGCCGGCCTTGTCCTTGCCGAAATCGGTCGGGCGGATCGCCTCATGCGCTTCCTGCGCGTTCTTCGCCTTCGACTGGTACTGGCGCGGCTTGTCGGGGACGTAGCTCGCGTCGAAGCGGTTCGCGACCGCGAGGCGCGCGGCTGAAATCGCGCTGCCGTCCATCTGCACGCCGTCGGTACGCATATAGGTGATCGCGCCGTCCTCGTAGAGCCCTTGCGCGATCCGCATCGTGTGATCGGCGGAGAAGCCGAGCTTGCGCGACGCCTCCTGCTGCAGCGTCGAGGTCGTGAACGGCGGCGGCGGGTTGCGCGTGGCGGGCTTGGTCTCGACCGTCTGGACCGAGAAATTGCCGTCGAGCACCGCCTGCTTGGCACGCAGCGCGTCGCCTTCGTTGCCGATCGACAGGCGGTCGAGCTTGTTGCCCTCGAACTGCGTCAGGCGCGCCTGGAACGCGGTGCCGTCATGCTCCATCTCGGCGGTGACGGACCAGTATTCCTGCGGCTTGAACACGTCGATTTCGCGCTCGCGCTGGACGATCAGGCGCAGCGAGACGGACTGGACACGGCCCGCGGACTTGGCGCCGGGCAGCTTGCGCCACAGCACCGGCGAGAGCGTGAAGCCCACGAGGTAATCGAGCGCACGGCGGGCGCGGTAGGCGTCGATCAGATCGTCGTCGAGCTCGCGCGGATTCTTCATCGCCTCGGTAACGGTCGCCTTGGTGATCGCGTTGAAGGTGACGCGTTCGACCTCCTTCGGCAGTGCCTTGCGCGCGCGCAGTACCTCGCGGACGTGCCACGAAATCGCCTCGCCCTCGCGATCCGGATCGGTCGCGAGGATCAGGCGGTCGGCGGTCTTGGCAAGATCGGTGATCGCTTTCAGCTGCTTCGACTTGTCGGCGTAATTCTCCCACGTCATCGCGAACTGGTCGTCGGGATCCACCGAGCCGTCCTTGGGCGGCAGGTCGCGGACATGGCCGTAGCTGGCCAGCACGCGATAGTCGCTGCCGAGATACTTCTCGATGGTTTTGGCCTTGGCAGGCGATTCGACGATGACAAGCTGCATGGGGAAACCGGGATCCTTACGTGTACGCGTACGAGGGTGACGGCGTTCGGGTGGTGCCGTCAAGCAGGCGCTTGGTCGGCATGAGTGCGCCAGATAGGGCGCCGGCGCCCGTTTGTCAGAGGCAGGGCGGGCGCGGTGGCGGCATCGCGGTGCGCGATCGCGGGCGCGGATCGTGCAGGCCGGATGCCGTTCCCGCCCGGGACTGGTCGAAGTGATGTCGGTAGATCACATGCTGGATAATTGATCCAAATCAGGTTAATTGTTGGTGTAAGATCGCATCGATCGGCGCTCATTTCGGCGGATTGCATGACATATCAGGGCCCTCTGCCACGCTGCAATGCCCCCGAACGGGAAAGCGCGTCCTGCCGCGCCACGGCGTCGATCACTGTCCGGGTGGATCCGGCGGGCGACGCATGACCCCCGCGGCACTCGTCCTCGCGCAACGCAAATGCGCGGTGCTGGCGCGACGGATCGCGACGCTGCGCCGGGCCGCGCTGCGCACGACCACCCCGCTGCTGATCGAGGACGACCAGCGCGAGCTCGACGGATTGATCGCGACGATCCAGCGGGCCTGCGACGATGCGGACGCGCTCGCCCGGAAACAGCGTGCGGCGATCGCGCTGGCGCTGGCGACGACCGGCGGCGCGCCTAACCGGCGGATGCGGCCCAGATCAGGCTGACGCGCCCGCCCGCATGCCGTTCCAGCCGGCCGGCCAGTTCGAGTTCGAGCAGGATCAGCTGGACGATCGCGGGCGCCCGGTGCGACTGGCGGACGAGTTCGTCGATGCCGACGGGGACGGGGCCGAGCAGGTCGGTGACCGCGCGCCGGTCCGCCTCACTCGCATCGTCCGGATACCCACCGCCGGTGTCCTGCCCGGTATAGGCGTCGACGGGGGAGCGGACCGAGCGGCTGTCGAACGGGCGGATTTGTTCGAGAATGTCCGCGGCCGACTGGACCAGCGTCGCCCCCTCGCGGATCAGCAGATTGCACCCTTGTGCGCGCGGATCGAGCGGGCTGCCGGGCACCGCCATCACCTCGCGTCCCTGCTCGGCGGCGAGCCGCGCGGTGATCAGCGAGCCCGATTTGGGCACCGCCTCGACCACCACCGTCCCGATCGAGAGCCCTGCGATGATGCGGTTTCGCGACGGGAAGTTGCGTGCCTTGGGTTCGGTGCCGGGCGGCTGTTCGGCGAGCAACAGCCCGTGCGTGGCGATCGCGTCCTGCAGCGCGGCATTGTCGGGCGGATAGGCGATGTCGATACCGCTCGCGATCACGCCGATCGTGCCGCCGGATCCGGTCCCGGTGCCGTTTTTCCCGAGCGCGCCGACATGCGCGGCGGTGTCGATCCCGCGCGCGACGCCCGACACCACCGTCGTGTCCGCCTCGGCGAGCGCATGCGCGAGTTCGCGAGCGAAACGGCACGCGGCGGCAGAGGCGTTGCGCGCGCCGACCATCGCGATGCACGGCCGTGTCGCATGCGCGATGTCGCCGCGCAGGATCAGCACCGGCGGCGCAGTTTCGGTCTCAGCCAGCAGGCGGGGGTAATCGGGGTCGTCGACAAAGAGGTAGCGGGCGCCGAGCCGCGCCGTCGCCGCCATCTCGCGGTCGACCAGCGTCCGGTCCGCGACCCGCGGGACGCGCCCGCCGCCGCGTGCGGCCAGCGTCGGCAGTGCGTCGATCGCGGCCTGCGCGTTGCCGAAACGCGCGATCAGCTGGCGATAGGTGACCGGTCCGATCCCGGTCGTACGGATGAGCCGAAGTCTGGCGACCGCGGTGTCAGCCACCGCGCGGCCGGCTGGTGCCACCGATCCGCGGCTCGGTCCCGGCGAGCAGCCGCTGGACGTTCTCGCGGTGTTTCCACCCGACGATCAGCGCGAGCGCGAGGAGCAGCAGGACCAGATCCGTGCGCCCGAACAGCGCGGCGGCGAGCGGTGCGCTGAACGCCGCGGCGATGCCCGCGACCGACGAGATCCGCAGCGTGCCGAGCAGGCCGAGCCACACCACCGCATAGACCAGCCCGAGCGGCCAGTGGAGCGCGACGACGATTCCCATCAGCGTCGCGACGCCCTTGCCGCCGCGGAACCGCAGCCAGACCGGGTAGCAATGGCCGATAAAGGCGCCGGCCGCCGCGAGCAGCGCGTTGCCGGGAAACAGATGCGCGACCAGCAGCACCGCAACCAGACCCTTGGCCATGTCGAGCAGCAGCGTCGCCGCGGCAAGGCCCTTGCGCCCGGTCCGCAGCACGTTGGTCGCGCCGATATTGCCCGATCCGATCGTCCGCAGATCGCCCGCGCCGCCCAGCCGCGTGAGGATGACGCCGAACGGGATCGACCCCAGCAGGTAGCCGAGCGCCAGCGACAGCGTCGGCACGACCCAGAATATGTCCGTCTGCAAGAAAGCTCCCCCGTTCCGCCCCGCTATAAACGACCCGCGGCGGACGGCAAATGCTGCGACATCCCCACCCCGTCATCCTGACGAAAGTCAGGACCCAGGGTCGCGGGCACCGTCCTGCTTGGCTCTGGGTCCTGACTTTCGTCAGGATGACGGCAGTAGGGACGTAAGCGAGTGAACCCCAACCCCTCTCCCCTCGGGGAGAGGGAGGGGCCCGCGCGAAGCGTGGGAGGGTGAGGGCACGTGAGGCTATGGCCCCCGCGACATCCCCACCCCGTCATCCTGACTTTCGTCAGGATGACGGAAGAAGAGCGGCCCCTTCTGCCGCCCCCAGGCTGTCACCCGCCACCGATACCGCCTAAGGCGCGGTGATGGACGTTCGCCCCATCCTGTTCTTCGATTCCGGCGTCGGCGGCTTGTCGATCGTCGGCCCCGCGCGCGCCGCCCTGCCGGACGCGCCGTTCGTCTATGCCGCCGACTCGGCCGGCTTTCCCTATGGCACCAAGAGCGAGGCGGAGATCGCCGCGCGCGTGCCGGTGCTGCTCGGGCGGCTGGCGGAGCGGCATCGGCCGCGGCTGATCGTGATCGCGTGCAACACCGCGTCGACGATCGCGCTGCCGGTGGTGCGCGCCGCGCTCGATCTGCCGGTGGTCGGCACGGTCCCCGCGATCAAGCCCGCCGCCGCGCTGTCGGTGACGCGGACGATCGGCGTGCTCGGCACCGAGGCGACGGTGCGCCAGGTCTATGTCGACGATCTCGCGGCGCGGTTCGCGGCCGACTGCACCGTCCTGCGCCACGGCTCGGCGGCGCTGGTCGAGATGGCGGAGGCCAAGCTCCACGGCCGCGCGGTCGCGCCCGACCGCTATGCCGCCGTCCTCGACGGCCTGTTCGCGCAAGCGGGCGGCGAGGCGATCGACGTGATCGTCAACGCCTGCACGCATTTTCCGCTGGTCGCTCCCGAGCTGGCCGCCGCCGCCGGGGCGCGGGACATCCGCTTCGTCGATGGCGGCCCCGGCATCGCCCGCCGGATCGTCCACCTGATGCAGGGTCAGTCCTGGGCCGGCGCCGGCGAAGGGGTCGCGGTCTTCACGCGACTCGGCCCCGACGAACAGGCGCTCGCCCCCGCGCTCGCCCGGCACGGGTTCACCCGGATGGAGCAGCTCTGACGCAAGGCTTGGGACAATATGCCCGCTTGCGTCATGCGCGCAGCATGGCAATGTTCTACAAGGACGAGGAAAGCGATCACCGTAACAACGGTATTGCGCTGGATTAGACGGAAAGCGAGGCGTAGTGCCCCAGGTCATGATTACGGATGTCTCCACGACGGCCGACGGCATTGCGGGCCCACGAGTCGATTATTCGCGCGTCTTCACGCAGGCGATCGACCGCCTCCATGCCGAGGGCCGCTACCGCGTCTTCATCGATATCCTGCGCAACAAGGGCGCGTTTCCGAACGCACGCTGCTTTGCCGGGCATAACGGCCCCAAGCCGATCACCGTCTGGTGCTCGAACGATTATCTCGCCATGGGCCAGCATCCCAAGGTGATCGCGGCGATGGAAGAGGCGCTGCACGATGTCGGTGCCGGCTCCGGCGGCACACGCAACATCGGCGGCAACACGCATTACCATGTCGACCTGGAAGGCGAACTCGCCGACCTGCACGGCAAGGAAGCGGCGTTGCTGTTCACCAGCGGCTATGTCTCGAACGAGGCGACGCTGGCGACGCTCGCCAAGGTCCTGCCGGGCTGCATCATCTTTTCGGACGAGCTGAATCACGCGTCGATGATCGCGGGCATCCGCAATTCGGGCTGCGAGAAGCGCGTGTTCCGGCACAACGACCTCGCGCATCTCGAGGAGCTGCTCGCGGCGGAAGATCCCGCCGCGCCGAAGCTGATCGCGTTCGAGAGCGTCTATTCGATGGAAGGCGATATCGCGCCGATCTCGGCGATCTGCGATCTCGCCGATCGCTACAACGCGCTGACCTATTGCGACGAAGTTCATGCGGTCGGCATGTACGGCGCGCGCGGCGGCGGTATTTCCGAACGCGATCAGGTCGCGCACCGGATCACGATCCTCGAGGGCACGCTCGGCAAGGCGTTCGGCGTGATGGGGGGCTATATCGCCGCTGATCGCACGATCGTCGACGTGATTCGCAGCTATGCGCCGGGGTTCATCTTCACGACCTCGCTGTCACCCGTGCTCGTCGCGGGCGTGCTCGCCAGCGTGCGGCACCTCAAGGCGTCGAGCGTCGAGCGCGACGGGCAGCAGGCGTCGGCCGCGATGCTGAAGGTGATGCTGAAGGATGCCGGGCTGCCGGTGATGATCGGCGACACGCATATCGTGCCGCTGATGGTCGGCGATCCGGTCAAGGCGAAGAAGATCAGCGACGTGCTGCTCGCCGAATACGGCGTGTACGTCCAGCCGATCAACTATCCGACCGTGCCGCGCGGTACCGAGCGGCTGCGCTTCACGCCAGGCCCGGCGCATACCGAGGCGATGATGCGCGAACTGACCGACGCGCTGGTCGAGATCTGGAGCCGTCTGGACCTGCGCAAGGCGGCCTGAGCCGGACCGGCCTATAGTGCCGCCGCCGCGAGGGTCAGGACACCGAGCCCCAGCGACAGCGGCACGCGCAGCGCCATCCACCCCGGTGGCGCGATGCCGGCGCGGACCAGCGCCCGGTCGACGAGCAGCGCGCCGATCAGGCTGATCCCGAGCACCACCAGCGACGGCCCCGGCCAGCGCAGCCCGACCATCCACGGCCAGGCGGTCACCAGCGCGATCAGCGACGGCGCGACGCTCGCGAACCACAGCCAGCGCGGCGCCACTTCGGTGCGTGCGGCAAGTCCCCACCACAGCCCGCCGAGAAAGCTGAGGATCAGCGCGGCATAGGCATAGGCGACCGCCAGCGCGGAAAAGCGGCTCGCAGGGTCGTTGCCGAGCAGCAGCGCGACCGCGCCGATCTGCGGCAACAGCCCCGACAGCCCGAGCAGCCGCGCGATCGGCGGAATGCCACCGGAGGGCGCGGGCGCGGGCGCCATCAGACCCGCGCGACCACGCCGGTCGCGACGACCGGACCGGTCGGCAGCCCGGTCGGCGAGCCGCCCAACGGTTCGATCGAGATCGCCAGCGTCGCGCCCGGCGCGATCCGGCCGCGATCCGCGCCCCGCGGCGCCAGCACCGTCGGCCGCGCGGCAAGCAGCCCGAGCGAATGCGGCACGCCGTCGCCGCCGATCACCCAGAGCTGCGCGACACGCGCATCGGGCACGCCCGGCCCGGCGGCCACGCGCAGCGCCCCGGTCGCGGGGTCGTACACCGCGGCGACGGGCGACTTGGCATCGCCCAGCATCGCGACGAGCACGCTGCTCGGCCGCGCCGCCGGAATCGGCTGCGACACCGGTGGCGCCGACCGCGGCTCGACCGCGATGAACAGCAGCAGGCAGGCGGCGACCGCGCTGCTCGCCGCCGCCAGCCAGGGCCAGGGCGACCGCGCCCCGCTGCGGAGCGTGGTCACGCCGTCGGTGGCATGACCCGATTGGCGGGTGAGGGCGTCGAGGCTCGTCTCGACCCGCGCCGCGAGCTGCGGTGGCGCGTCATGCTCGGGCCACAGGTCGAACAGCGCTGCGAACTGCGTGCGCCACCATTCGACATCGGCGGCGAAACCGGGCTCGGCGAGCAGGCGGCGCACCGCCGCCGCCCGCTCGTCGCCTTCGAGCAGGCCCAGGGCGAATTCGCCCGCAAGCGGATCACGATCAGCCACCGAGGCAATCCTTCAATCGGGCCAGCCCGCGCCGCACCCAGCTCTTCATCGTCCCGAGCGGCACCGCGCGACGCAGCGCGAGCTCGGCATAGGTCACGCCATCGAAGAACGCGGTCCGGATCACGTCGCGCTGCTGCTGCTCCAGACCCTCGAGACAGGCGTGCAACCGCCGCGTCGCCTCGTCGTCGAGCAGCAAGGCCTCGGCGCTCGGCTGCGGGTCGGCAATGTCCGGCGCATCGTCGATCGGCGAGGCGCGGCGCACGCCCTGTGCGCGCTGCCAGTCGATCGCGCGGTTGCGTGCGATCGTCGCCAGCCAGGTGATCGGGCTCGCACGACCGGGTTCCCAGCCACCGGCGCGCTTCCAGATCGTGAGATAGACGTCGTGCAGCACATCCTCCGCGGCTTGAGCGTTGCCACAGATACGCAGGGTGATCCCGAAAAGCTTCGCCTGGGTCAGCGCATAAAGCTCGCGAAAAGCGTCACGGTCTTCCTCGCCGGTCCGGATCAGGACGCTCGAGAGATGGGCGCGGGCGGCATCCGCCTGGGGCTTGGACAGGGTCACGCGACCGACACTAGCGCGTTGATCCGCGGCGACAATAGCCTTCGCCCGTCTTGACCGTCAGGCAATCGGTCTTGCCGGCCAGATATTTCAGACCCGTCGCGTCGCCGTTCGTCGGCCGCAGGATCTCGCGCACGCCGTCGCGCGTGAAGACGATCGTGTCGCCCACCGCGCGCGCGTCGAACACCGCCTTGTGGTCGAGGTCCCACTGCATCGCGAGCCGGAACTGCCCCGGTTCGCCCGCCGGCGTCACGTCGAGGACCATGCCCTCGACGCCGATCCACCGCCCGGACAGGTCGCGCGTTGGCTCTGCCACCACTTTTTCCGGCCGCGTTGTCTCGGTTGCGCCCGCCGACGTCATGCTCGCATCGCCGCGCGTCTCGGGTGCCGGGCCGGAACAGGCGGCGAGGACGAGGGCGGCAGTTAGGGCGAGAGCTTTCATGGGGATCTCTTTGCAGGCGGCAGGGCGGTCATTGCAATCCTCCCCCTGGCGGCGGAGGATCGTCACGCTCTATGCGCCGCCTTCGCGAACAGGTGTGGCAAATCCCGGCTCGGCTCGGTAAAGGGCTGGGCACCCGATCCCGATCACAGGAATACGCCAGGTGCGCATCGCCATCGCGTCCGACCACGCCGCCGTTTCGTTGAAAGCGGTGCTGACCGCGTGGCTGCGCGAGGCGGGGCATGACGTGCTCGATCTCGGGCCCGAGGGCACCGCGAGCGTCGATTATCCCGATTACGGCTATGCGCTGGCCGCCGCGATCGAGGACGGTCGCGCCGAGCGCGGCATCGCGCTGTGCGGCTCGGGCATCGGCATCTCGATCGCCGCCAATCGCAATCCCGCCTGCCGCTGCGCGCTCGTGTCCGAGCCGCTGTCGGCGAGCCTCGCGCGGATCCACAACGACGCCAATGCCATCGCGATGGGCGCCCGCCTGATCGGCGAGGAAATGGCAAAAGCGTGCGTAGACGCCTTCCTGTCCGCCGACTTCGCCGGCGGCCGTCATCAACACCGTGTCGACAAGCTCTCCGCCGTCGACCGGACTTCCGCAAAGGTCCCCGCATGAGCACCCAGCCCAACACGCTCCATGACGTCCAGCCGGACGGCTTCTTCACCCGCGGCCTCGCCGATGCCGATGCCGCCGTCTTCGCAGGCGTCGAGGCGGAGCTCGAGCGCGAGCAGACCCAGATCGAGCTGATCGCGAGCGAGAACATCGTCTCGAAGGCGGTGCTCGAGGCGCAGGGCTCGGTCTTCACCAACAAGTACGCCGAGGGCTATCCGGGCAAGCGCTATTACCAGGGCTGCGCGCCGTCGGACACGGTCGAGACGCTCGCGATCGAGCGCGCCAAGCAGATCTTCGGCTGCGGATTCGTCAACGTCCAACCGCATTCGGGCGCGCAGGCGAACGGCGCGGTGATGCTCGCTTTGGTCAAGCCCGGCGACACGATCCTCGGCATGAGCCTCGATGCCGGCGGCCATCTGACTCACGGCGCCAAGCCCGCCCAGTCGGGCAAGTGGTTCAACGCGATCCAGTACGGCGTCGACGCCACCACGCACCTGATCGACTATGACCAGGTCGAGGCGCTGGCGGTCGAGCATCAGCCGAAGCTGATCATCGCGGGCGGCTCGGCCTATCCGCGCGTCATCGATTTCGCCCGTTTCCGCGCCATCGCGGACAAGGTCGGCGCGTATTTCATGGTCGACATGGCGCATTTCGCCGGGATCGTCGCGGCGGGGCTTCACCCGACGCCATTCGGTCACGCGCATGTCGTGACCACCACCACGCACAAGACGCTGCGCGGTCCGCGCGGCGGCATGATCATGACCAACGACGAGGCCATCGCGAAGAAGATCAACTCGGCGGTGTTCCCGGGGCTCCAGGGCGGGCCGCTGATGCACGTGATCGCAGCCAAGGCGGTCGCGTTCGGCGAGGCGCTCCAGCCCGACTTCAAGAGCTATATCGCCGCCGTCGTCGAGAATGCGAAGGTGCTGGCGGCGACGCTCAAGGAGCGCGGCTCGGATGTCGTCTCGGGCGGCACCGACACGCATCTCGCGCTGATCGACCTGACCCCGCTCGGCATCACCGGGCGCGACGCGGACGAGGCGCTCGAGCGTGCAGGCATCACCTGCAACAAGAACGGCATCCCCAACGACCCGTTGCCGCCGATGAAGACCAGCGGCATCCGCGTCGGCACCCCTGCCGGCACCACGCGCGGCTTCGGTCCGGCCGAATTCCGCGAGATCGGCAACATGGTCGCCGACGTGCTGGACGGGCTCGCGAAAAAGGGCGAGCATGGGGACCCGCAGGTCGAGGCGGACGTTCGGGCACGTGTTCGCACGCTGTGCGCGCGCTTCCCCATCTATCAAGGATAACGAGCATGTCGAAGATCGATGACATCCAGAACGACATCAAGGCGACCCCCGGCCTCGGCAAGAGCATGGCCAAGTGGAGCGCGCTCGGCGCGGTCGTCGCGATCCCGGTGCCGGTGATCGGCCCGATCTTCGGCGCGCTCGCAGGCGCGGGCTATGCCTATTACAAGGGCAAGAAGAAGGTCTGAATGCGCTGCCCCTTTTGCGGACATGAAGACAGCCAGGTCAAGGACAGCCGCCCCACCGAAGACGGGGCGGCGATCCGGCGCCGGCGCCAGTGCGAAGGCTGCGCCGCGCGTTTCACGACGTTCGAGCGCATCCAGCTGCGCGAACTGTTCGTCCTGAAAAGCGAGGGCCGCAGGGAGCCGTTCGACCGCGAGAAGCTGCTCCGCTCGCTCTCGATCGCCACACGCAAACGCGCGATCGAGCCGGGGCGGATCGACAAGCTCGTGAGCGGCATCCAGCGGCGGCTCGAGACGCTCGGCGAGAACGACGTCACATCGAAGCGGATTGGCGAGATGGTGATGGACGGGCTCAAGGGGCTCGATTCGGTCGCGTATATCCGGTTCGCTAGCGTGTACCGCGACTTCAGCGAGGCGAAGGACTTCGAGGCGTTTGCCGGGAGTGTCGAGGAGGTCGGGCGGGCGGAGTGATCCGGGCGTCGGTCGGGTCCCTGGCGAGCGGCCCTTCGACTTCGCTCAGGGCGAACGGAAGGGGGCGAGGTCCTGCGGGCCACCCGGTCCCGAGAGCCTGCGCGCTCGTGGCGACGCGCGCCACCCCCACTCCGTTCGTCCTGAGCGAAGTCGAAGGACTTGTTTGACCACCACGCCACCGCGTAAGCCCCGGCCATGACATTCTGGGCCTATATGGTGCGCTGCGCCGACGACAGTTATTACACCGGACATACGGACGATCTCGAACGCCGGATCGGCCAGCACAACCTCGGCGAGGTGGCCGGCTACACACAGACGCGCCGCCCGGTCGAGCTGATGTGGAGCCAGGATTTCCCGTCCCGACAGGAGGCCCTCGCGGCCGAGTTCCAGGTCAAGGGCTGGTCGCGGCGCAAGAAAGAGGCGCTCTCGCGGGGCGACTGGGCGGATCTGCACGATGCGGCGATCCCGCCGAGGGAGCGTGCCCTTCGACTGCGCTCAGGGCGAACGGATGGGGGGGGGGACGCCTCACCACCAGTCACTGTTGATGAAACACTTCCTCCCCCCGTTGGTGCTGAGCGAAGTCGAAGCACCTTGGCGGACGCAACCCCACCCCCCGTCATAATCCTAGTCCGCCCCCAACTCGGCGAAAACATCGGCAAGGCCGCGCGCGCGATGCTGAACTTCGGGCTCGTCGAGATGCGCCTCGTCTCCCCGCGCGACGGCTGGCCCAACCCGTCGGCCGGCCCCGCCGCCAGCGGCGCCGACATCGTCCTGCAAAACGCCAAGGTCTATGACAGCGTCGCCGCCGCCACCGCGGACTGCGCACAGGTCTTCGCGACAACGGTCCGCAAGCGCGGCGTCACCAAGCCCGTTATGACCCCCGAACAGGCCGCGACCGAGATCCACGCCGCCCCCGGCCGCTCCGCCATCCTGTTCGGACCCGAGCGCTCAGGGCTAGAAACCGACGACGTCGCGGTCGCGCGGACGATCATCACCGTGCCGATCAACCCCGAATTCGGGTCGCTCAACCTTGCCCAGGCGGTGATCCTGGTCGCCTATGAATGGTCCAAGGGGCTGACCGCGGAGCGCGAGCTCAGCCAGCCCTCGATCAACCCGATCATGCCGCCCGCACCGCAGGAAGAGCTCGACGGGATGATCGGCCAGCTCGACACGATGCTGATGGGCGCGGGCTTCTTCTATCCGCCCGACAAGATCCAGACGACGCGCCGCACGCTGCGCACGCTGCTGACCAAGCCCGGCTGGTCGAGCCAGGAGATCCGCACGATGCGCGGCGTGCTCTCGTCGCTGGCGGGGAAGAAGCCGCGGGGGTGAGGGGAGCGGGCGCGCCTACCCGAATTCCGTCATCCCCGCGAAGGCGGGGATCCATACCGGCGAACGCTGGCGCTCAAGGGGCCAAACTTTGCCACTATGGGTTCCCGCCTCCGCGGGAATGACGGACTTGGTTAAAGGCAGGCCTGTTCTTCTAGCGCCGGTCGAACGCCGCCAGCTCATACGCGATTGACGCCTCGACCAGCCCCTCCCACAGATCCGCGATCGCCGCGTCGGGCAGCCCCAGCCGCGCGGCCTCCGCCCGCGCATTCTCGATCACCTGAGTCTTGCGCGCCTCGTCGCGCACATGCCCCCGCTCGGGCTTGATGCGCGCGGCGGCGTCCATATAGGCAAAGCGTCTGGCCAGCAGCGCGACGAGCTCGCGGTCGAGCGCGTCGACGCCCGCGCGGACCTCGGTCATGGTGGTACAGTCGGGGCCGGATAGGATGGTCATGCCGCCTCTTGCCGAGCGGCCCGCACGCTGTCCAGCTTGACTCTGGCAGGCGCGGCGTCTAGGCGCCCGCCTTCGCAATGGCCCTGCACCCCGGTGAAGCGGTGGCCCTGCCTTGTCCGGACCCTTGGGTCCTATGACGACCAGCAGAGCGATACCGGGACCAACGTTGTTTGCATTTGCAAAGGTTTTATCATGTCGAAGCGTCAAAGCGCAAAGTACAAACTCGATCGCCGTATGGGCGAGAACATCTGGGGTCGCCCCAAGTCGCCGGTCAACAAGCGTGAATACGGCCCCGGCCAGCACGGCCAGCGCCGCAAGGGCAAGGTCAGCGACTTCGGTATCCAGCTGCGCGCCAAGCAGAAGCTCAAGGGCTATTATGGCGACGTGACCGAGAAGCAGTTCCGCGCCTGCTATTTCGAAGCCGCGCGCATGAAGGGCGATACCAGCCAGAACCTGATCGGCCTGCTCGAGCAGCGTCTCGACATGATCGTCTACCGCGCCAAGTTCGCGCCGACGATCTTCGCGGCCCGCCAGATCGTTTCGCACGGCCACATCCGCGTCAACGGCGTGAAGTGCAACGTCGCATCGCGTCGCTGCTTCGTCGGTGACGAGATCACGCTGGGCACCAAGGCGCAGGAGATGGCGCTGGTGATGGAAGCACAGACCCTCGCCGAGCGCGAGATCCCCGACTATGTCGCCACCGACGGCGCCGCCAAGGTCACCTTCACGCGCGTGCCCACGCTCGACGAAGTGCCCTATCCGGTGAAGATGGAACCGAACCTCGTCGTCGAGTTCTATTCGCGCTAAGTCTAGCAACGCGAGACCGGCCGGCGTCGCGCAGGCGACGTCCGACGACGTGGCCCCGCCACGGCGCGGTTCGAAAAAGGAAAAGGGCGGTCCTCCGGGGCCGCCCTTTTTCGTTGCGCTACATCCCCATCGCGTTGCGGAGAAATGCATCCGCCTTGGCAAGCATCAGGGTACGCGCACCATCGTCGTCCAGCTGGTGATCGAGGCCGGGGAATTCGACGAGCTCGACCTTGCCGCCCGCCCCCTTCAGCCTCGATGCCATCAGCCGCGATTCGTCGATGCCGACATTGCGGTCGCGGTCGCCGTGGAACAACAGGACGGGCGCGGTGATCCGGTCGGCATGGCGCGCGGGCGATCCCGCCTGAACGTGCGGACCGCGACCGATAAAGGCGTCGACCACCGTATAACTGGTAAACCCGCGCGCTTCCTCGCGAAATGCATCGAGATCGGTCACCGGCGCGACCGCGACGATTGCCTTGAACAGCCCGGGTTCGGTGACCGCCGATTGGAGCGCGGCATAGCCGCCATAGGACCAGCCGACGATCGCCAGCGTGGCGGGCGCGGCAATTCCCTGGGCGACCAGCCAGCGGCCGGCATCGTCGACATCGCCGATCGCGGTGCGCCACGACTGGAAGCCGTTTTTCTGGAACCAGGCCGAGCCATAGCCGGTCGAGCCGCGGAAATTGGGCTGAAGCACGGCAAAGCCGCGCGCGGCGAAGAATTGCGGGAGCCAGTCGAACCCCCATTCGTCGCGCGCACCCGGCCCGCCATGCGGCATCACGATCGCGGGCAACCCCTTGCCGCTGCTGCCGGCGGGCAGCGTCAGATAGCCCGGGATCATTGTCCCGTCGGCCGCGCGAAAGCTGATCGGCTTGACGCTGCCGAGCGGGATGCCGGCGAGCTGTGCGCGTGCCGGCATCACCTCGCCCATTTTCCGGGTCTTGCGGTCGAGCAGGTAATAGCGGCCGGGATCGACGTCGCTTCCCGCGAACAGCAGCAGCGTGTTCTCATCCGCACTGGCATCGATGAACGTCACGATCGGCTTCCCCGGCAGCGCCGCGTTGAGCGACGCCGCCAGCGCGCGCAGTGCAGGATCGAAGAACGCCACCTCGCGCCGATCGGTCGCATAGGTGGCACCGACCACGCGGCTTTGCCGGCCGATGCGGATCAGGCCGTCGACATCGACATCGGGGTGGGCCAGCACGAGCTCGCGCTTGAGCGTGCCGTCCAGCGCGACCTTGAACAGCGCCTGGCGGCCATCCTTGTCGTCAAAGCCATAGGCGATGTTCAGCGCCGGATCGACGGCATAGGGATTGAACCCGGTACCGTTCTGATCGCCCTCCAGCCGGCTCAGCGGCAGCCAGGCGCGATCGCCGGGCTTCCGGTACAGATAGTCGGTCCGCCCGGTTTCGTAGCCGGAGTTGCTTCGGCTGCGCAGCCCCATGATCCGCACCATGCCGCGACCGTCGCTGATATACTCGTCCGCCGTCCCGCGCGGCGCCTCGATCGTCCGCCGTGCGAGCGTGACGCTGTCGATCCGTTCGACGCCCAGGCCCTCGCCGCTGCTCGCGGTCTGCATCCCGGTCGTCATCTCGGGCACGAAGCTGCGCGTCATCAGCACAGCGCCGGCGACGCCGTCGGCGGTCCAGTCGATCACGCTGCCGCCGTCCTGCATCATGCCGAGCGAACGGTCGTTGGTGCGGGCGCTGAGCATCTTCATCGCGCTGCCGTCGCGATTGATCGCGACCGTCCGGCTGAAGCCGATCAGCCCGAAACTGCTCTTCGACGCGGTCCGGATCTGGCAGATCACGCGGATGTCGGTGGACCATCGACAGGAGGTCAGCGTTTCGGGATCCCCCGCCGCGGACAGGATCGGCTGTGCCACCTCGCCCGTGGTCATGTTCGCGATCCGCAGCGCGGCACCGTGCCCGCGAACGGGTACGATCATCGCGACATGCGTCCCGTCGGGCGACAGGCTCATCTGCTGGACCGCCTCGCGCGCGCCGAACGCCGCCGCCATCGGCCCGGCCGGGTCCGCGGCGCCCGCCGTCGTTGAAATCCCCACGCACAGCGCCATGCCCGCGCGCACGCGCATCATCGATCGCAACCGCATTCTTATCCCCCGAACCAAGCCCCGCTACGTAACCTAGCAACGCCGCGCGCGATGACAAACGCGCACTTTCGTCCAATTTGCACCAGACCGGGGGCGGGGACCGAGGCGACCACCGCGGGGGTGGCGCATGCCTTGCGCGGCGGGGGGCACGCTGCCAGAACGCGCGGCACTTACTCGGGAGATCCCTATGCGCGCTGCCCTTCTGCCCTTGCTCCTTCTCGGCACCGCCGCCTCGGCGCAGACCGCGCCCGCGATCTCGGTCGAGACGCTCAAGACCGTCACCCAGACGCTGTCATCGGACGCCTATGAAGGCCGCGCGCCGACCACGCCGGGCGAAGCGAAGACCGTCGCCTATCTCGTCGCGCAGATGAAGGCCGCGGGGCTGAAACCCGGCAACAAGGGCAGCTGGACGCAGGACGTGCCGATGGTCGAGATCACCGCCAAGGACGTCCGGCCGTTCGTCTTCACCGGTGGCACCGCCCCCGTCAGCCTCGCCTATCGTACCGACATGGTCGCGGGCACCTACCGCGTCGCGCCGACCGCGACCGTGACGAACAGCGACGTCGTGTTCGTCGGCTACGGGATCACCGCGCCCGAAAAGGGCTGGGACGATTATGCGGGCGTCGACGTGAAGGGGAAGACCGTCGTCATCCTCATCAACGACGCCGACTGGCAGACGATGGGCCGCGAAGGGCCGTTCGAGGGCCGCGCGATGACCTGGTATGGCCGCTGGCCGTACAAGTTCGAGAATGCGGCGAAGCACGGCGCGGCGGCGGCAATCATCGTCCATGACACCGAACCCGCGGCCTATCCCTGGGCGGTGGTGCAGTCGTCCTGGACCGGGCCGCAGCTCGAACTCGACGAGAAGGGCGATCATCTCGACCAGTCGCAGGTGATCGGCTGGATGCAGAAGCCCGCCGCCGAACGCGTCTTTGCGAGTGCGGGCAAGGACTATGCGGCGCTCGCCGCGGCGGCCAAAGTCAAGGGCTTCAAGGCGGTACCGCTCGGCCTCAAGCTGTCGACGGGTTTTGCCAACACGATCCGGCGCCAGGCGTCGAAGAACGTCATCGGCGTGCTGCCGGGGACGACCGCACCGGACGATTACGTGCTGTATTCGGGGCATTGGGATCATCTCGGCCGCTGCGATGCGGTGGGTGGCGACGACATCTGCAACGGTGCGGCGGACAATGCGACGGGCACCGCGGGGCTGATCGCGCTCGCACAGGCGCATGTGAAGGCCGGCCCGGCGAAGCGCTCGATCGCGTTCCTCGCGGTGACCGCGGAGGAATCGGGGCTGCTCGGCTCGCGCTATTATGCCGAACATCCCATCTATCCGCTCGCGCGGACGGTCGGCGGCGTGAACATGGACGTGCTGAACGTCGACGGCCGCGTGAAGGACTTCGTGCTGACGGGCGCGGGCAAGTCGGAGATCGAGGATCTGGTCAAGCCGTTCGTCGCCGCGCAGGGCCGCGTGATCGGCGTCGAGGCCAACCCCGAACGCGGCGGCTATTACCGCTCGGACCATTTCAGCTTCGCCAAGCTCGGCGTGCCGATGCTCGACGGCGGCAGCGGCGAGGACCTCGTCGTCGGTGGCACCGCGGCGGGTCATGCCGCGCGCGAGGACTATGTCGCGAACCGCTATCACAAGCCCGCGGATGAATATGACGCTAAATGGGACTGGTCGGGTGCGGTCGAGGATCTGACGATCTATTACGGGCTCGGCCGCAAGCTCGCCGACGACACCGCGCTGTGGCCCAACTGGTACAAGACCGCCGAATTCCGCAACATCCGCGACAAAGATCGCGCAGGAGCCAAGTAAGTGACGACACTCCCCCCGCCCGCCGAATGGGCGCATCACAAGGCCGTGTGGATCGGCTTTCCGAGCCATGCCGATCTGTGGCTCGACGATCTCGAACCCGCGCGTGACGAGGTCGTCGCCTTTGCGTCCGCAGTCCATGCCGACGGCCGCGGCGAGACGGTGATCCTGGTTGCTGCGGACGAGGGCTCGGCGCGGACCGCGCGCCGGCTCGCGCCGTTCGCCGAGGTCGTGGTCGAGCCGTTCGGCGACATCTGGCTGCGCGACACCGCGCCGATCATCGTCGGCGACGGCACCGCGCACCAGTTCGTGTTCAACGGCTGGGGCGGCAAATACGACCTGCCCGGCGACGACACGATCGGCCGCCGTCTCGCCGAGAGTCGCGGAAAGGCGCTCGCGGCGTTCGACTGGGTGCTCGAAGGCGGCGCGGTCGATGGCGACGGCACCGGCGTGGTCGTCACGACCGAGCAGTGCCTGCTCAACCGCAACCGCAACCCCGACCTCGACAAGGCGGGGATCGAGGCGCGGCTGAAGTCCGATCTCGGCTTCAGCCAGGTCGTGTGGCTCGGCGACGGGCTCGTCAACGACCATACCGACGGCCATGTCGACAATCTCGCGCGCTTCGTCGGCGAGGGCCGCGTCGCGATCCCCGAGGCAGCCGAGAACGACCCCAACTGGCAGGTCTATCAACTCGCGAAGCGCGCTGCGGAACGTGCCGGCCTGACGGTGGTCGGCATCCCGTCGCCCGGCCGCGTGCTGCGCGACGAGGAGATCGTGCCGGCCAGCTACATGAACTTCTACATCGGCAATGCCGCCGTCGTCGTGCCGCTCTACGGTGCGGAGAATGACGACGCCGCGGTCGCGGCGATCCAGGCGATCTTCCCCGATCGTCAGGTCGTCGGGCAGCGTGCGGACCATATCCTGACCGGCGGCGGCAGCTTCCACTGCATCAGCCAGCAAATCCCCGGCTGATGCTCGCCTTCGCGGTCCGCGCGGTCCTGTCCGGGATCATCGTCGCGCTGATCGCGCTGGTTGCCCGGCGGAGTCCGGCGGCAGGGGCGCTGGTCGCGTCGCTGCCGCTGCTGTCGGTGCTCGGCATGATCTGGCTGTGGCACGACACCGGCGACCGTGTCCGGCTGGCCGCGCATGCCGAGGCGACCTTCTGGTACGTGCTGCCGTCGCTGCCGATGTTCCTGCTGATCCCGGCGCTGTTGCGGCACGGCGTCGGCTTCTGGCTTTCGCTCGCTGCCGGTTGCGTCCTGACGATCCTTCTCTATCTCGCGGTCGTCGCAATCGCGGCGCGCTTCGGCGTGACGCTATAGGAATTCGCATGACCGAGATCACCGTCGCCGCGCTCCAGCTCGGTTTCACTGCCGATATCGACAAGAACATCGCCAATGTCTCGCGCCTTGTCCGCGAAGCTGCGGCGCGCGGCGCGCAGGTGATCCTGCCGCCCGAATTGTTCGAGGGCGAATATTTCTGCCGCGTCGAGGACGAGGGCCTGTTCGCCAACGCCGCCCCCGTCGGCGAGCACAAGGCGGTGCTCGCGATGCAGGCGCTCGCCGAGGCGCTCAAGGTCACGATCCCGACCAGCTTCTTCGAGGCCGATGGCCCGCATCACTATAACAGCCTCGCGATGATCGGCCCCGACGGCGAGGTGCAGGGCGTCTATCGCAAGAGCCACATCCCCGACGGCCCGGGCTATGAGGAAAAATTCTATTTCCGCCCCGGCAATACCGGCTTCAAGGTCTGGCCGCACACTGCAGCGCAGGGCCGCTCGACGCTCGGCGTCGGCGTCTGCTGGGACCAATGGTATCCCGAGACCGCGCGCGCGATGATGCTGATGGGCGCCGAAGTCCTGTTCTACCCGACCGCGATCGGCAGCGAGCCGCACGACACCAGTCTCGACACCGCGCGGCTGTGGCGGCGTGCGATGGTCGGGCATGCGGTCAGCAACGTCGTCCCGATCGTCGCCGCCAACCGCGTCGGTGTCGAGCATGGCCAGACCTTCTACGGCACCAGCTTCATCGCCGACGAGCGCGGCGATATCCTCGCCGAACTCGGCCGTGACGACGAGGGCGTGATCACCGCAACGATCGACCTCGACATCGTCAAGCGCCACCGCGCCGCCTTCGGCTTCTTCCGCGACCGCCGCCCCGATCTCTACGGGCGGCTCGTCGCGGACGTCTGACGCAGCTTATGCTGCTGCGATGCTGCGCCGCAATTCCAGCGCCCGCGCGAAGACCGCCTCGAACATCTCGGGGGTCAGGACGCGGGTATTCTGGTTGTAGCGCGAGCAGTGATAGCTATCGATCAGGATGCGGCCGTCGGGCATGACATGCTCGGCGAGATGGCCGAACTTCGCCTTGGGCAGGCGTCCGCCGAGCAGCTTGACGCTGGTCTGGTGCGCGATCTGGCCGAGTGCGATGAAGATCCGTGCCTTGGGCAGTTCGGCGAGCTGCGATTCGACGAACGGCCGGCAGGTGCGGATTTCCTCCGGGGTCGGCTTGTTCTGCGGCGGCAGGCACTTGACCGCGTTGATGATGATCGCGCCGTTCAGCTTCAGCCCGTCATCGGGTTTCGCAGCGAAGACGCCGTCTGCCAGCCCGAATTTGCCAAGCGTATCGTAGAGCAGCTGCCCCGCGAAATCGCCGGTGAACGGGCGGCCGGTGCGGTTGGCGCCGTGCTTGCCGGGGGCGAGGCCGATGATGCCGAGCCATGCGTCGGGATCGCCGAAGGCGGGGACGGGCGCGTTCCACCAGGTCGGGAATTCGGCGCGCAGCTCGTTGCGGAAGGCGACGAGGCGCGGGCAATTGGGACAGTCGTGCGGCGGCTCGGTTTCGGGCAGCGGGGAGGGTGCGAAGTTCATCGCGGTGCGTTAGGCGGGTCGGATGGAGCGGACAACCTATGCGATCGCGCTCGGCTCGAATCGGCGCGGGATCCACGGCGCGCCCGCCGCGACGATTCGCGCCGCGCTGGCCGCGGTCGGCGGTGTCGTCGCCGTGTCGCCGATCATCGCGAGCGCACCGCTCGGGCCGTCGATCCGGCGCTATGCCAATGCGGTCGCGCTGATCGAGACGGACGACTCGCCGCCCCTGCTGCTCGCGCGGCTGAAGCGAATCGAGACCGCGTTCGGGCGGCGGCGCGGGCGCCGCTGGGGATCGCGGGTGATCGATCTCGACATCATCCTGTGGTCGGAGGGCGTTTGGCGGGGGCCGGGGCTGACCGTGCCGCACGCCGCCTACCGGGCCCGCGGCTTCGTGCTGGCACCGCTCGCGCGCATCGCGCCGCGCTGGCGCGACCCGCTGACCGGGCAAAGCGTCCGCCATCTCGCGCACAAGGTTGACCGACCGCGGCTGCGCCCCTAGTGGCTCGCAGCCGATGTACGGGTCCGTAGCTCAGTTGGTAGAGCAAGCGACTTTTAATCGAGAGGTCCCGGGTTCGAGCCCCGGCGGACCCACCATCGGCACCTCCTCCTCTCGCAAGCCCCGATTCGCCCCCCCATTCGCACTGCTTGATCGGCCGCGCCGGCGCGCGCATCGTCGCGCGATGGACGAATTCACCACCTCGATCGTCGGCATCGACTTCCCCAATGCGGACAAGACCCGGAGCAACCGGCGGATGGAAATCCTGCTCTGTGCGCCGGGTGACCGCGTCACGTTGCGCCGCGAACCGAAGAATCCGCATGATTCGAATGCGGTCGGCGTGTGGAGCGAGCGCGACATCCAGCTCGGCTATATCAGCGCCGAACGCGCGCCGATGATCGGCCGGCGGCTGCAGGCCGAGGAGACCAGCGCGCTGTTCCAGGCGATGCATCAGGGGGGCGCGTATATCCGCATCCGCTTCGGCGGGGGTGACCCTTTGCTGCCGCCGCCGATCGCGGATCCTGGCCCCGCGCCACCCCCGCCCGAACCCGACCGCGACGACGGCTTCTACCGCGACGAGGACGGGCCCGAATGGGGCGCCTGATCGCTGGGCGTGGGGAAACACCGCGGCGTGGACCTTTCCCGGATCGAAGGCCGGGCTCACGGGTTATCGCTGCCTGACCAACCCTGTATCGGCGAAGCGCAAAACGCGTTTTACCGGCTTGCCCTGCACGAGGGGCGAGGGCAGGGACGATCGCGTAACCCCGGGAGTTCAAGACATGGCCAGCAGCCTCGTAATCGACCAGAACAGCCTTACCGACAATGACCGCGAGCGGCAGGTCGAGTTCACCGCCGAGATCGACGGCGACGACCGTGATTTCGCGGTGAAATATGCCGTGCTGAAGGAGCTCAGCGGCGACGAGCCCGAGGACGACGCGCTCGAGCTGTTCGAGCGCTTCAGCGACGAGATCGTCGACGTCTGCGCCGAAGCCGCGATGAAGAAGCCGTCCGCATCGCTCATCGTCATCGACGAGGGCGATCTGGAATAATTCCGCATGACGGCGTCGGCCGGCCGTGGCGACGGTGATCGCAGCGTGACGCCCGGCGTCGCCACCCCGGGCGAGGCGCATCGCCGTCGCCTGCCGGTGGTGCTTGCGGGCGCATCGGTCGGCGCGGTCGCGATCGCGCTCGTCCTGCTGATCGGTCTCGCGGTCGGCCACTGGCCGTTCGATTTCGACCGCGCGATCATCCTCAACCTGCGCGCCTGGGGCGGGCCGTCCTGGCTGCCCAAGGTCGCCGCCGACGTCACCGCGCTCGGCGGCGGCGTTGTGCTGACGATCATCGTGGTGCTGGCGGCGGGGCTGCTCGCGGTCCAGCGGCTCTGGCTCAGCGCGGCGGCGACACTTGCCGCCAGTATCAGCGGCGGGATGGTCGTCGCGCTGGTCAAGACCGAGGTCGCCCGGCCGCGACCCGACATCGTCGACCATCTGGTCCAGGTGTCGAACATGAGTTTCCCGAGCGGGCATTCCGCGAACAGCGCGATCGTCTATCTCACGCTCGCCGGGCTCGCGTCGCAGGTCACCGTGTCGAATGCGGCACGGCGCTACATCCTCGTCATGGCGATCCTGATGGTCGGGGCGATCGGATGCAGCCGCGTCTATCTCGGCGTCCACTGGCCAAGCGACGTGCTCGCCGGCTGGAGCTTCGGGACGCTGTGGGCGCTCGGCTGGTGGCTCGCCACCGCCCGCGCCCGGGCGGCGATCGGCGGCGAGCGCCACGCCTTTGGCCGCCCGCCCGCCGACGCCTGATCGGGCCCGTCTTTAGCGCTGGCGCTCGGCGAGCGTGCGCTCCCAGGCCAGCGCATCGCGGACGATCCCGTCGAGATTGGCGTGGCGCGGCTGCCAGTCGAGCGTCGAAAGGATCGCGCTGTTGTCCGAGATCAGCATTGCCGGATCGCCCGCGCGACGCCCCTCGAGACGGCGGTCGATCGTCATGTTGGTGACCTTGTCGACCGCATCGAGCACCTCGAGCACCGAGAAGCCGGTACCATAGCCCGCGTTGAGCGTGTGGCTCTTCGCCGGCTCGGCGACCAGCAGGTCGAGTGCGGCGACATGCGCGGCGGCGAGGTCGCTGACATGGATATAGTCGCGCACGCCGGTGCCGTCGGGGGTGGCGAAATCGGTGCCATAGACGCCGACATGGCTGCGCTTGCCCGTCGCCGCCTCGACCGCGATCTTGATCAGGTGAGTCGCGCCGACCGTCGACTGGCCGCTGCGCCCCTGCGGATCCGCGCCCGCGACGTTGAAATAGCGCAAAGCCGCATAGTTGATCGGGTGCGCCGCCGCGACGTCGCGCAGCATCGCCTCGGTCATCAGCTTCGACATGCCGTAGGGATTGATCGGCACGGTCGGATCGCCCTCGGCGACCGGCACCTTTTCGGGCGTGCCATAGGTCGCCGCGGTCGACGAGAAGATGAAGTGCGGCACGCCTTCCGCCACCGCGCTCTCGATCAGCGACCGGCTGGCGGCGGTGTTGTTGCGGTAATATTTGAGCGGGTCGCTGACCGATTCGGGCACCACGACCGAGCCGGCGAAATGCATGATCGCGCGGACCTTGTGATCGCGGATCGCCGCGCGGACCTTCGCATCGTCGGCGACGTTCGCCTCGACCAGGTTCGCGCGGGGATCGACCGCCCAGTCGAAGCCGGTGACCAGATTGTCGACCACGACCACCTCATGCCCCGCGTCGAGCAGCGCCAGGACCGCATGGCTGCCGATATAGCCGGCGCCGCCCGTTACCATCACCTTGCCATCAAGCCTTGGACCGTCGATCACATGCGTCTCCTCTTTGTTGCGGGGTAGCGGCTTCCTATCTTGGCGGAAAGGAGATCGTGATGACGGATTATGTAACGCTGGCGGGCGGGTGCTTCTGGTGCACCGAGGCCGTGTTCAAGGACGTGATCGGCGTCGAGAGCGCCGAGAGCGGCTATATCGGCGGGCATGTGCCTGATCCGACGTACAAACAGGTGTGCGGTGGCGATACCGGCCATGCCGAGGCGATCCGGATCGGCTTCGATCCCGAACAGCTGAAGCTCGGCGACCTGCTCGACATCTTCTTCGCGACGCATGACGCGACGACGCTCAACCGGCAGGGCAACGACGTCGGCACGCAATATCGTTCGGCAATGTTCCCCGCCGACGACGCGCAGAAGGCCGAGATGCAGGCCGCGCTCGAGCGTGCACAGGCGGACAGCGCCAAGCCGATCGTCACGACGATCGAGCCGATGACGACGTGGTACGAGGCCGAAGGCTATCACCAGGATTATTGGGAAACCTCGGGCCGTTCCAACCCCTATTGCATGGCGGTGATCCCCCCCAAGCTGCAGAAGCTCCGCAAGAGCTTCGCCGCACGGTCGAAGGCCGCGGTGAGCGCGTAACGGTGCCGTTCCCCCGCGGACGCGGGGGTCCAGCTAATTACCGGATGCCAACGCGACTCCTGGACCCCCGCCTGCGCGGGGGAACAGCTTAGCGGTGCGCGGCGCGGCGGAGGCGGTCGTTGATCGCCTCGCCGATGCCTTCGGACGGAATTGGCGCAACGGCGATCCGCGCCGCCGCATTCGCGTCCGCGGCATGGAGCAGGTCGAACAGCTTCGCGGCCGCTTCGACGAGGTCGCCTGACGTCGACAGCGAGACATCCCCTGCAACCGCCCCGAACCCGATCAGCCATTCGCCGTCTTCGGCATCGAGCGCGTTCAACCGCAGCGCCTTGCTCGGCGCATAATGGCTTTCAAGCTGCCCGGGCGCCGAAACCGCACGCCCCCCCGGCGAAGGCCGGGGCCCAGTTGGGGGACGATCGTGATGCACGTCGCCCTTAGTTACAGCGACCTTTCCACCTGGGCCCCGGCCTTCGCCGGGGAGGTGGCTTAAGAGCAACTCCGCCGTCACCGGCCCCGGCCGCAACACCGTCCGCCCCGCCACGATCGTCGATTCGAGCCCCGCCTCGGTCGCGCCATCGTCGAGGATCAGCGGCACGTTCCCCCCGAGACTCGCCGCGACATGCGCCGCGGTCGTCGGCGAGATCCCCCCGCTCGCATTGGCTGACGGTGCCGCGAGCGGCCGCCCCGATGCCGCGATCAGCGCCTGCATCGCGCGGTGCCGCGGCACCCGGATCGCGATCGTGTCGAGCCCCGCGGTCACCAGTGCCGCGACTCCTGAATCGCGGCGCACCGGCAGCACCAGCGTCAGCGGCCCCGGCCAAAACGCCGCGGCCAGCGCGCGCGCATCCGCATCGAACACCGCGATCCGTTCGGCCGCGGCGAGATCGGCGACATGCACGATCAGCGGGTTGAAGCTCGGCCGCCCCTTGGCCGCATAGATCCCCGCCACCGCCTGCGCGTCGGTCGCGTCCGCGGCGAGTCCGTAGACCGTCTCGGTCGGCACCGCGACGAGTCCGCCGGCGCGAATCATCGCCGCCGCCTGCGCGACCGCCGCGGTGCCGTAGGGTAAAATCAGGGGGTGTGGACGCGTCATTCTGAAGGCCTATAGCGGGCGCAAAGCATAGCGATAAGAGGATGCCATGGCCTTCACCCCAGCAACCACCGAACAGCGTTTCGTGCTCGATCACGTCGTGCGGATCGGCGAACTCGCCGCCACCGACCGGTTTTCCGCCGCCAGCGACGACGTCGTCGACGCGGTGCTCGAAGGCGTGGGACAGTTCGCCGCGGGCGAATGGGCGCCGCTCAACCGCGCAGGGGACACCGTCGGCGCGAAATGGACCCCCGACGGCGTCGTCATGCCCGACGGTTTCGCGCAGGCGTACAAGGACTATGTCGAGGGCGGCTGGGGCACGATCGGCGTCGAGGAGGAATGGGGCGGGCAGGGCCTGCCCTTTGCGATCCAGACCGCGGTGCTCGACACGCTCGGCTCGGCGAACATGGGCTTCGCGCTCTGCCCGACGCTGACTGTTGGCGCGATCGAGGCGCTCGCGCATCACGGCAGCCCCGAACAGCAGGCGCTCTACCTCCCGCATCTCGCGACCGGCGAATGGACCGGCACGATGAACCTGACCGAGCCACAGGCCGGCTCCGACGTCGGCGCGCTGCGCGCCACCGCCACCCCGCTGGGTGACGGCAAGTGGAGCATCAAGGGCACCAAGATCTATATCTCGTTCGGCGATCACGACATGGCGCCGAACATCGTCCACCTCGTCCTCGCGCGGACACCGGGCGCGCCCGCGGGCACCAAGGGCATCTCGCTCTTCCTGGTGCCGAAATACCGGCTGAACGACGACGGCACGCCCGGCGACTTCAACGACGTCCGCGTCGTCTCGATCGAGCACAAGATGGGGCTCCACGCCTCGCCGACCTGCGTGCTCAGCTTCGGCGACACGGACGACTGCGTCGGCGAGCTGATCGGTGCGGAACTCGGCGGCATCCGTGCGATGTTCACGATGATGAACAATGCGCGGCTCAATGTCGGGCTTCAGGGCGTCCAGGTCGCGGAGGGCGCCACCCAGGGCGCGGTCGCCTATGCGCTCGACCGCGTCCAGTCGGCGCGCGCGGGCTCGCCGAACAAGGAGTCGGTCAAGATCGTCGAGCATCCCGACGTCCGCCGCATGCTGCTGCGGATGAAGGCGCAGACCCAGGCGGCGCGCGCGCTCGTCTATTATGCCGCCGGGCAGGTCGACCGCGCCAACATGGGCGACGCCGCGGCGCGCAACCGCCTCGAACTCGTCACCCCGCTGGCCAAGGCGCACGGCACCGACATCGGCAACGAGGTCGCCTCGCTCGGCATCCAGGTGCATGGCGGCATGGGCTATGTCGAGGAAACCGGTGCCGCGCAGTATTTCCGCGATGCGCGCATCACGCCGATCTACGAAGGCACCAACGGCATCCAGGCCGCCGATCTGGTCGGCCGCAAGCTCGCGCTCGACAATGGCGGCGCGTTCGCCACGCTGATCGCCGACATCCGCGCGGAAGCCAGGGACGAGCGGCTGCTCGCGCTCGTCGACGCCTGCGACGCGATCGGCCGCCGCCTCGCCACCGCGGACGCCGACGACAAGCTCGCCGCGAGCTACCCCTTCCTGACGATGCTGTCGGTCGCGACCTGCGGCTGGCTGATGGAACGCCAGGGTACGGTCGCCGGCACCGACGACTTCGGACGGATGAAGGCGGCGTCGGTGCGCTTCTACCTCGAGCAGGTCGTCCCCGAAGCCATGGGCCTCGTCGCCGCCGCCAGCGCCAGCGCCGCGGTGCTCTACGCGATCGAACCGGCGCTGTTCGCGGCGTAAGCCCCCCTCCCGTCATCCTGACGAAAGTCAGGATCCAGAGCCACGCATGCGGGCGTCCGTGGCTCTGGATCCTGGGTCGAGCCTAGGATGACGGAGGGGGCTGGTGCGCACACCCCCGTCCGCCCCACCCCCGTTCGCCCCGCTTCCATTCGCCCCGCTCCCACACCCACTCCGTTCGCCCTGAGCGCAGTCGAAGGGCTGCCCCAAGCCCAGGTGCTTCGACTTCGCTCAGCACGAACGGCGGGGGTGAGGGGCGGCGGCGGGGGTGTATCCCCGCGGCGGCGGGGGACGCATGCGCGCGGGGCCGGGGGACGTATGTTCACCCGTGCCCCAGAACCGCGGCTGCTCCTCAACTACCCCCACCCGCCCTTCAGCACTCGACGGCCGCGCCACACGCACGGTATGGGCAAACCCAAACGAGGACCCCCCGACCGATGTTCGATCTCGACGCCTATCTGACCCGTGTCGCCATGCCCGCGCGGCCCACGCTCGACTCGATCGGCCTCGGCCGGTTGCAGCTGGCGCACCGGCTCGCCATTCCATTTGAGGATCTCGACGTCGTGCTCGGCCGCGGCATCGCGATCGACAGCGCCTCGGTGTTCGCCAAGCTCGTGACCGCGCGCCGCGGTGGCTATTGCTTCGAGCATAACCGGCTGTTCCTCGACGCGCTCGCCGAACTGGGCTTTGCCGCCCGCCCGGTGCTCGCCCGCGTCTGGATCGCCGCGACCGAAGTGCCGCCGCTCACGCACACCTTCGCGCTGGTGACGATCGACGGGCAGGCCTGGATCGCCGACACCGGCTTCGGCGGCAGCTACACGCCCGTGCTCCCGCTCGCCGACGGGGCCGAGGCGACCGCACCCGATGGCGCGCGCTTCCGGCTCGAGGCGACCAGCCGCGATCACGGCGAACAGGGCTGGATGCTGCTGCGCGACGGGGATCCGATGACCACCGACGGACGCGGCGCGAGCGGCGGGTTCCAGCCGCAATACAGCTTCACGCTCGCCGAGGTGTTCGACGCCGATCTGCTGCTCGGCAATCACTGGACGTCGACCGCGCCGGCGAGCCGCTTCACCCAGACCGCGATCGCCAGCATCGTCCTGCCGAACGGTTTCGCCTCGCTGATGGGGCGCACCTATCGCCGGCGGTCGGGCACCGATACGGCGGCGGGCGAGATCACCGACCCGCGCGTCTACCGGATCCGCATGAGCCTGTTGTTCGGGATCGACCTGAGCGTCGACGACATCGCCGCCCTGAATCTGTTCTGAGCCACCCGCCGCGCGGGATCACCCCGCGGGGCGGCTCAGGCCCGCTCGTGCGCCAGCAGGTCGCGCGCGTCGAGACCGAGCAGGTCGATATGCCCGAGGATGCGCGGCCAGTGCGTGGTGACGAACGTCTCGCGTTCCGCCACACGCAACGCCTCCGCGGCCCCCGGCAGGACGAACATGCCGACGCCGCGCCGGACCTCGACATAGCCATCGTCCTGGAACGTCTGATAGGCCTTGGCGACGGTCAGTGGATTGGCGCCGTGCTCGGCGGCAAAGGCACGGACCGAGGGCAGCTGATCACCCGCGCGATAGTCGCCGCGTAATATCCCGGCGGCGATCGTGGCGCGGAGGCGGAGATATACGGGGCTGTCTTCGCTGCTGAGCGCTGTCATGCTGCCTTAATACAGCAATTGGCCATTTCGTCGAGTCCTAGGGCCGCCAGCGCGAGACGACACGTTCCATATCGGGGCGGGGCCGTTCGTCGAGCGGCCGCGACGGCGTGCCGACGAACAGGAACCCGGCGATCCGCTCATGGCCTTCGCCGAACGCATCGCGCACCGTGTCCGAATAGCTCGGCCAACCGGTCAGCCAGCCGCCCGCAAAGCCCAGCGCGTGGACCGCGTGGAGCAGGTTCATGCACGCCGCCCCGGTCGACAATTCCTGTTCGAACACGGGGATGTGGCTCGGCTTGGGCGACGACAGCACGACGACCAGCGCGGGGGCCTGGTGCGCGAACTGGTCAAGCGCCTCGATCTCGGTCCGCGACGCGGTCGGCCGCTCGACGCGGTACGCATCGATGATCAGCGCGGCGAGCGCGGTGCGCTGGTCCTGGCCGACCACCACGAACCGCCACGGCGCCAGCTTGCCATGATCGGGGGTGCGCGCCGCGATCGCCAGGATCTGCGCGAACTGGTCGGCATCGGGACCGGGCGCGACGAGGTCGCGCGGCTTGCCCGAACGGCGGGTCGCGAGCAGCGAAAGCGGGCTGGAAGTGTCGTTGAACATCGCCCCGCAGATAGGCACGGGGCGCGGCAATTTACAGCCGCGTCCGCGATTTAGCAGGCGGTCCCGTGGCCACCGATATTTACAGTCCCGGCTTTGCCGCTAGGTAAGGCCGCAATGAAGCCGCCGCGTTCGACGGCGGCCCAGCGTTTCAGGGAGCGTAAAAGATGGTGGACACCCCGACCGCGGATACGCCGCGAGAGCCGGATATCACCCATGTGAACCCCGCCAGCGGGGAGACGTGGTTCGGCCATCCCCGCCAGCTCGCGCGACTGTTCACCACCGAAATGTGGGAGCGTTTCGGCTATTACGGCATGCGTGCGCTGCTCACGCTGTACCTCACCAAGCATTTCGTGTTCGGCGACCGCGAGGCGACCGGGCTGTACGGCGGCTACACTGCGCTGGTGTATCTGACGCCGCTGGTCGGCGGCTATCTCGCGGACCAGTATCTCGGCTCGAAGCGCGCGGTGAAGTTCGGCGCGATCATCATGGCGATGGGCTATCTGCTGCTCTGCTTCGGCGGCGAGACCGCCAAGCCCTATGCGACGATCGCCAACCAGCGTTACGAGATCCAGGTCGTCGAGCAGGCCGACAGCGAGGTCCGCTACCTCGTCGACGGCGCGAACAAGCTGAAGATCAAGGGCAATGACGACGGCACCGTCTCGTTGCTCGCCGCCGACGGCGCGGTCGCGCGGACGGTCGAGAAGGGCGGCTTTGAATCGGGCGCGGAACGCAGCAGCTTCTACGTCACGATCATGCTGCTCGCACTCTGCATGATCTCGGTCGGCAACGGCTTCTTCAAGCCCAACATCTCGACGATGGTCGGTGAGCTCTATGCGCAGGGCGACAAGCGCCGCGATGCCGGGTTCACGATCTTCTACATGGGGATCAACCTCGGCTCGCTCTTCTCGCAGCTGCTCTGCCCGTTCCTCGCGGTCGCGTTCGGCTGGTGGGCCGGCTTCGGGCTGGCGGCGATCGGCATGCTGTTCTCGTGGACGCTGATCCAGTTCGATGGCGGCAAACTCAACGGATATGGCGAGCCGCCGGTGCGCAGCGGCCCCGATCGCGCGCTCGGCATCTATGCGCTCGCGCTGCTCGGCATCCCGATCTTCTACCTGCTATTCGTCAACCTGATGAACGCCGAGCCGCCGGTGCCCGGATCGGGGATCATCGGCTACATCGTCTCGCTGTCGCTGATGGGCAAATTGCTGTTCGGCACGTTCCTGGTCGCGGTGCCGGGCATCCTGATCTGGTCGTTCGTCAATGGCGAGCGGCGCGAGTTCCAGATGATGCTCGCGGCGATGGTGCTGATCGTGTTCAACGTCGTGTTCTGGACGCTGTTCGAGCAGGCCGGCTCGAGCCTCACGCTGTTCGCGGATCGCAACACCGATCTCAGCGTGTTCGGCCTGTTCAGCATCTCGGCCGGGCAGACGCAGTTCTTCAACGCGTTCTTCATCGTCGCGCTCGCGCCGGTGATGTCGATCCTGTGGACCAAGCTCGCCGCCCGGGGCATCGAGCCGTCGATCCCGGTCAAGTTCGGCATCGCGCTGATCGGCGTCGGCGTCGGCTTCCTGTTCCTCGTCTGGGGCGCGAGCATGGTCGGGCCGACGTTCAAGGTCGCGATCTGGTGGCTCGCCGGGCTCTACTTCATCCACTCCTTCGCCGAGCTCTGCATCTCGCCGGTCGGGCTCAGCATGATCACCAAGCTGTCGATCGCGCGCGTCGTCGGGCTGATGATGGGCGTGTGGTTCCTGTCGATCTCGGTCGCGCAATATGTCGCGGGCATCGTCGCGCAGGTCGCCAGCGTCGAGACGGTCGGCGGTCAGGTGACCAATCTGAAGGTCAGCCTCGACACCTATGCCGGCGTGTTCTGGACGATCGGGCTGGTCTCGGCGGGGATCGGCGTGCTGCTGCTGCTGATCTCGCCGCTGATCAAGAAGTGGATGCACGGGGTCCAGTAAGGCCGCTGGACCTGCCGACGCATCATCCCCAATAATCCGTCATCCCCGCGGAGGCGGGGATCCAGACACTCTGCAGTTCGTGATAGACCACGGCCTGCCAGTCTGGATCCCCGCCTGCGCGGGGATGACGATTATGAGGCAGTAGACCCTGTCAGATCCGCGTCATCGACAGTGCCTTCTCACCGTAGCGCGGCCCCGCGGTGCCGCCCCTCGGCGCCGCCGCATCAAGCTTCGCCAGATCGTCCGCCGACAGCGTGACGTCGTCCGCCTTCATGCTGTCCTCCAGCGTGACGCGGCGCTTCGACCCCGGGATCGGCACGATGTCGTCGCCCTGCGCCAGCAGCCACGCCAGCGCGACCTGCGCCGGGCTCGCGCCATGCGTGTCGGCGATCCCCTTCACCACCGCGACCATTGCCATGTTCGTGGCGAAATTCTCCTCCGAATAGCGCGGGTCGTTGCGGCGGTAATCGCCCTCGGGCAGGTCCGACCGCGCGGTGATCTGCCCGGTCAGGAACCCGCGCCCCAGCGGCGAATAGGGCACGAACCCGATCCCCAGCTCACGGCACAGCGGCAGGATTGCGTCCTCGACCCCGCGCTCCCACAGCGAATATTCGCTCTGCAATGCCGCGATCGGATGCGTCGCCGCGGCACGCCGGATCGTGTCGAGCCCGGCTTCCGACAGCCCCAGATGCCGCACCTTGCCCTCGCGGACGAGCTCCGCCATCGCGCCCACCGTATCCTCGATCGGCACGCCCGGATCGACGCGGTGCTGGTAGAGCAGGTCGATCGTCTCGACGCCGAGCCGCTTCAGCGACCCCTCGCACGCGCGCCGCACATTGGCCGGCGTCGAGTCGACGCCGGTCATGCCGTTCTCGTCATAGCGGAAGCCGAACTTGGTCGCGATCACGACGCCGTCGCGCTTGCCGCGGATCGCCTTGCCGAGCAGCTCCTCGTTGATCAGCGGACCATAGATTTCGGCGGTGTCGAACAAAGTCACGCCCAGTTCGATCGCGCGGTGGATCGTCGCGATGCTCTCGTCGGCGGGGGCGCTGCCGTACATGTCCTTGCCGACCCCGGCCATCGGCATGCAACCGAGGCCGAGCGCGGAAACCTCGAAATCAGGGCCGAGCGTGCGATACTTCATGCGGAATCTCCTCGGCGCCGCCGCCGTGATCGGACCGCGCCGCGACGGAGATAGTGACGGCGGTGTCCATCGTCACGTTCCCGACCGTGCGAAACAGGTCGGGAATGGTCTCCACCGCGATGAGCAGGCCGAGCACCTCGAGCGGGATGCCCATCGCCAGCGCGACCGGCGCGACCGAGGCGACGAAGCTGATCGTGCCGGGTAGCGAGATCGATCCCATCGTCGTGATCGCCGCGGTCGCGACGCCCGCGGCCATCTGCCCCGGCCCGATCGGCAGCCCCAGCCAGTGCGCGACATAGAGCGCGACCGCGAGGTTCATCGCCGGGCTGGTCGCGCGGAACACCGCGACCGACAGCGGCAGGACGATCCCGGCGGTGGCGGGCGACGCGCCGAGCTCGGTCGAGGCCTTCAGCATCGCCGGCAGCGAGGCGAGCGACGACTGGGTGCTGATCGCCACCGCCTGCGCCGGCGCGACCGCGCGCGCGAACCGGCCCAGGCTGACCCGGCCGCCGATCATGCCGATCGGATAGGCGCTCAGCAGGACGATGAAGCCGATCGCCGAGACGCAGACGATATAGTGCAGCAACGCGCCGAACGCCGCCGTCCCGGTGCGCGCACCGACCCCGTAGGCGAGCGCGAAGATGCCGATTGGCGCCAGCTTTAGCACCCATTTGATGATAATCAGCAACGCGTCGACGACCGCCTGGAAGAAGCCGGTCAGCACCCGGCGGCGATCATCGGGCAGTTTCGTGACGGCGAACGCGAACGTCAGCGCGAAGACGGTGAGCGGCAGGAACGAATCGCTCGATGCCGCGGCGACGATGTTGGTCGGCACGATCGTGTCGAAGAACGCGCCGATCCCCGGCACCGGCCCGACCGGGGCGGCGCCGGTCAGCGCGGCGCGCAGAGCGGCACCGAGCCCGCGTGGCAGCGGGAAGGCATCGAGGATCAGTGGCATGACCAGCGCGGACATGATCGTCGAACTCCACAGGATGACGACGATCATCACCATCGCCCGCATCGTGATCCGCCCGGCGCGTGCCGCCTCGGTCGTCGCGCCGATCCCGGTGACGAGCAGCCCGACGACGAGCGGCACGATCACCATCTGCAACCCGTGCAGCCAGGCCGCGCCGATCGGCTGGGTCACCGCCGTCGCCGCGAGCGCGTGGGCCGGCGACCAGGCGGCCGCGGCGATGCCGATCCCGATGCCGCCGAACAGCGCTGCGAGTATCCGTGTAGTCTGCGACATGCTCGCCCTTCGTGTTCCACCGCGCTATCAGCGATGCCAGAGAGCGATACCGGACGGAAAGCATTGACGATGGCAAGGAAATATTTCGGCACCGACGGCATTCGCGGTGCCACCAACGCATCGCCGATGACCGCGGAGATGGCGATGAAGGTCGGCATGGCGGCGGGCGCCTATTTCCTGCGCGGCGATCACCGCCACCGGGTCGTGATCGGCAAGGACACGCGGCTGTCGGGCTATATGCTCGAATCCGCGCTGGTTGCAGGCTTCACCAGCGTCGGCATGGACGTGGTGATGGTCGGGCCGATGCCGACGCCTGCGGTCGCGATGCTGACCCAGTCGATGCGCGCCGATATCGGCGTAATGATCTCCGCCAGCCACAATCCCTATGCCGATAACGGGATCAAGCTGTTCGGCCCCGACGGCTTCAAGCTGTCCGACGAGGCCGAGACCGCGATCGAGGCGCTGATCGACGGCGACGTGCCGCTGGTCACGTCGAGCAAGATCGGCCGCGCGCGCCGGATCGACGATGCGCAGGGGCGCTACATCCATTTCGCCAAGTCGACCTTCCCGGAAAATCTGCGGCTCGACGGGATGCGGATCGTGCTCGATTGCGCGAACGGCGCCGCCTACAAGGTCGCCCCCTCGGCGCTGTGGGAACTCGGCGCGGACGTCGTCGCGATCGGCGTCACGCCCGACGGCACCAACATCAACGACGGCGTCGGCTCGACCGCACCGCAGGCGCTTGCCGAGACGGTGGTCGCGAGCGGCGCGGATATCGGCATCGCGCTCGACGGTGACGCCGACCGGCTGATCGTCGTCGACGAGACCGGCACGATCGTCGACGGCGATCAGCTGATGGCGACGATCGCGGCAAGCTGGGCGCGGCAGGGGCGGCTCAAGGGCGGCGGCCTCGTCGCCACCGTGATGTCCAATCTCGGCCTCGAACGCCATCTTGCCGCGCAGGGGCTCGGGCTGGTCCGCACCCAGGTCGGCGACCGTCACGTGCTCGAAAAGATGCGGTCGAGCGGCTATAATGTCGGCGGCGAGCAATCGGGGCACATCATCCTCAGCGACTATGCCACGACCGGCGACGGCCTGGTCGCAGCCCTCCAGATCCTCGCCGAGGTCAAGCGCTCGGGCGCGCGCGCGGGCGAGGTGCTCCACCGGTTCGAGCCGTTGCCGCAACTGTTGAAGAACGTCCGGTTCGGCGGCGGCAAGCCGCTCGACGACGAGGCGGTGAAAGCGGTGATCGCGCAGGCCGAGGCCGAACTCGCCGGCAAGGGGCGGCTCGTCATCCGCCCGTCGGGCACCGAACCCGTGATCCGCGTGATGGCGGAAGGGGATGATCCGGGTCAGGTCGGGCGCGTCGTCGACCGGATCTGCGACGCCGTCCGCAAGGTCGCCGCCTGATGCTCGAGATGCGCCCCACCTGCGAACGCTGCGCCGCCGAGCTTCCCGCCGACGCGCCCGGCGCGTTCATCTGCTCGTACGAATGCACCTTCTGCGCCTCCTGCGCCGACGCGCTCGACGAGCGCTGTCCCAATTGCGGCGGCGAACTCCTCGACCGCCCGACCCGGTTCGGCGACGCCCCGCCACAGAGACCGGCCTCGGGCCGGCGGCACTAGACCCTCTCGAAACCTCTACCACCCCGGCGAAGGCCGGGGCCCAGTTGGAAAGGTCGAGGTAACGGATCGCTGCCCTCCGTCAGGAGCAGTACCCAACTGGGCCCCGGCCTCCGCCGGGGAGGATGCACGCATATGTCGCGCTTCCCTGTCCCGCACCGCACCGACTATGCCATAGCCCGACCCATGACCTCCAACCCCGCCCGGCACCGCCAATGACCGCGAGACTCCTCATCATCGCCGGCTCCGATTCAGGCGGCGGCGCCGGCATCCAGGCGGACATCAAGACCGTCACGATGCTCGGCGGCCACGCGATGACCGCCATCACCGCGATCACCGCGCAGAACACGCTCGGTGTGCAGGCGGTCCACCCGGTGCCCACCGACATCGTCCTCGCGCAGATCGACTCGGTCGTGTCCGACATCGGCGTCGACGCGGTGAAGATCGGCATGATCGGCTCGGCAGAAACTGCCAACGCCGTCGCCGACCGCCTGACCACCCTGTTCTCCCGCGACCCGATACCGATCATCTTCGACCCGGTCATGATCGCCAGCAGCGGCTCGGTGCTCGCCGACCCCGACACGATCGCCGCCTTCGCCCGCCTCATGCGGATCGCCACGCTCGTCACCCCCAACCTCCCCGAACTCGCAGCGCTGGGCGGTGAGGCTGCGGTACGCGCACTCGGGCCCGCCGTGCTCATCAAGGGCGGCCACGCCGAAGGCCCGCTCGTCACAGATCGCCTCGTCACCGACGCCGGCGAAACCCTCTGGACCAACCCCCGCATCGAAACCCGTCACGCGCACGGCACCGGCTGCACGCTCGCCAGCGGGATCGCCACCGGGCTCGGCCAGGGCATGCCGCTCGACGCAGCCATCGCGCGCGCGATCGCGTTCGTTCGCGCCGCACTTGCGCAGCCGCCGGGGCTTGGCGCAGGGCACGGGCCGATGGGGCACGCGCTCGGCGTCAGCCCGTTCGACCAGCTGAAAGACCGCACATGCCCGGCATGAAACACGAAAAGCTCTGCGTCGGCCCCGTCGCCGGCGTCGACGAAGCCGGTCGCGGTCCGCTCGCCGGTCCGGTCGTCGCCGCCGCGGTGATCCTGCCCGTCAAGGGCGTGCCCCGTGGGATCGACGATTCGAAGAAGCTCTCCGCCTCCGAGCGCGAACGGCTCTGCGCGCGGCTCAAGGGCTGTGCGATCGTCGGCATCGGCATCGTCGAGCCCGACGAGATCGACACGCTCAACATCTACTGGGCGACGATGAAGGCGATGACGCTCGCGGTCGACGCGCTCGCCACCGAACTCGGCCACGCGCCGGGCCATGTGCTGGTCGACGGCAACCGCCTGCCGCGCTGGAGCTACCCCGCCACCCCGCTGGTCGGCGGCGATGCGAAATCGCTGTCGATCGCCGCCGCCTCGATCGTCGCCAAGCACACGCGCGACCTGATCATGATCGCCGCCGCCGACATTCACCCCGAGTACAACTGGCATTCGAACAAGGGCTATGGCTGCGCGCACCACATGAAGGCGCTGCGCGATCACGGTCCCACACCGATTCATCGCCGCAGTTTCGCCCCCGTCGCGGCGGCCTATCTGACGCGCGAGGGCCTTTTCGCGAAGGAAACGACGAGCTGAGTCTTTCGCGCCACACCCCAAGGGCTTGAGGCGCGAGTCTGTCACGACTCAACATCTGGGCGACGGCGACTCGTTTGGTCGCACCGACGGATTCGCGCCCGCGCGCCGTTCATCAAACTCTGCTTGACGGAGTCGGACAATTCCGCAGCTATGGGGGTCGACAAGGGGCGCAAAAACATGGGTTTGATCGACACGATCGCGCGGCCGCGCGCGGTAAAGAAGGTAGCGGCGCCGGCCGTGCAGCCCGCGCTGCCGCTCGACCAGATCCTGCGCGGCGACTGTATCGAGCGCATGAAGGCGCTGCCGTCGAACTCGATCGACATGATCTTCGCCGACCCGCCCTACAATCTCCAGCTCGGCGGCGAGCTCTATCGCCCCGATGGCAGCCATGTCGACGCGGTCACCGACGAGTGGGACAAGTTCGACACCTTCGCCGCCTATGACCGCTTCACCCGCGCCTGGCTGAAGGAAGCGCGCCGGATCCTCAAGGACGATGGCAGCATCTGGGTCATCGGCAGCTATCACAACATCTTCCGTGTCGGCGCGGCGGTGCAGGATCTCGGCTACTGGATTCTCAACGACATCGTCTGGCGCAAGACCAACCCGATGCCCAATTTCCGCGGCACCCGCTTCACCAACGCGCACGAGACGCTGATCTGGGCGTCGAAGGGCGAGAAGGCGAAATACACCTTCAACTACCGCGCGATGAAGACGCTCAACGACGAGCTGCAGATGCGCAGCGACTGGGAATTCCCGATCTGCGGCGGCCCCGAGCGGCTCAAGAAGAACGGCACCAAGGTCCATCCGACGCAGAAGCCCGAGGCGCTGCTCTACCGGATCCTGCTCGCGTGCACCAAGCCCGGCGACGTGGTGCTCGATCCGTTCTTCGGCACCGGCACGACCGGCGCGGTCGCCAAGCGGTTGGGGCGCAGCTGGATCGGGATCGACCGCGAGGGCGAGTATATCGAGGCGGCGCAGGAGCGCATCGAGGCCGCACTGCCGCTCGACGAATCCGCGCTGGCGACGATGATGAGCCCGCGCGCGCAGCCCAAGGTCGCGTTCGGCGTGCTCGTCGAGAATGCGTATCTCGCGCCTGGCACGGTGCTGACCGACGGCAAGCGCCGCTGGCGCGCGACGATCCGCGCGGACGGCTCGCTGCTCAGCGATTGCGGCACGATCGGCTCGATCCACAAGCTCGGCTCGACGCTCCAGAACGCGCCCGCCTGCAATGGCTGGAGCTTCTGGCATTATGAGAGCGATAAGGGCCTGAAACCGATCGACGACCTCCGCCAGACCTATTTGCTGGCGACGACGGTCTGAGCTTTACCGTGCGGCGGTATCGATAGGTCCTGCTTGAACCTGTTCTCCCGCGAAGGCGGGAGCCCAGGCTGGGTCCCCGCCTTCGCGGGGAAACAAATCGCGCTTGGCCAATAGTGGGAACGGTCATATCCGGCACGCCCCGCTGACGGAGTAGCTCGATGACCTTCCACCTCCGCCCCGTCCAGTTCGTCGACACCCCGATCGGCCATCCCGATGGCAGCGTCGCGCGGCTTGCGGGCGGGATGCAGTGGTTCGCCGCCTATGAGGTGATCGAGCGCGGGACCCGTCGCACGATCACCGTCGCCGACGTCGCCACGCAGGGCGAGCGCGCGGCGCATCTTCACGCGCTCATCACCGCGCCCCGCGCCCCCCTCCCGCTCGGCGAGCGCATGCTGCGCTTCGACCAGCCGCTCGTCGCCGCTATTCTCAACGTCACCCCGGACAGCTTCTCCGACGGCGGCAAACATGTCGACGACCCCGCCGCCGCCGCCGCCGCCGGGATCGACATGGCCGCGGCGGGCGCGACGATGATCGATGTCGGCGGCGAATCGACCCGCCCCGGCGCGGCGGCGGTCTGGGAAGGCGACGAGATCGCCCGGCTCGTCCCCGTCGTCGAGCGGCTCGCCCGCGCCGGCGCGATCGTCTCGGTCGACACGCGCAAGGCCGGCGTGATGGCGGCGACGCTCGCCGCCGGCGCGCATATCGTCAACGACGTCGCCGCCCTGCTGTGGGACGATCGCGCGCTCGAGGTGGTCGCGGCGAGCGGCTGTCCGGTCGTGCTGATGCACTCGCCCGACCCGCGCGAGGGCGGCCACGGGCGGACCGGCTACGCAAACGTCGTCACCGACGTGTTCGACTGGCTCGAGGCGCGGATCGCCGCGGTCGTCGCGGGCGGGGTCGATCGCACGCGGATCATCGTCGATCCCGGCATCGGCTTCGGCAAGACGCTCGCCGACAATCTCGCGCTGCTTAACGGCCTGGCGATGTTTCACGGGCTTGGCTGCCCGATCCTGCTCGGGGCGAGCCGCAAGCGGCTGATCGGCGCTTTGTCGAACGAGGCCCCGGTCGGCGACCGGCTCGCCGGATCGCTCGCGCTCGCGCTTAAGGGCGTCGAGGCGGGCGTCCAGATCCTGCGCGTCCACGACGTCGCCGAGACCGTTCAGGCGTTGCGCGTCTGGCGCGGGATGCGTGACCTCGCACTCGTCGGCGGCTGACCCGGCGCCGATCTTCTGGTCACATGTTCGGGGCGGAATATCGCCGCATTGCAGCGAAATGCGCGATCGCGCATTAGACAAGGTGTCAGCAAGGAGCCTTTCGTTTGATCGTTACCGCAACACCGCGCCTCAGCCAGATCCTCAGCGAAGTGTGGCGCCCGTTGCTCGGGCTCTTTGTCTGGGACGTCGTGGTGACCATCACCTATTATGTCCTGCCCTTTCACGCGCCGTCGCTGCCGCTGACGCTGTTCGGCACCGCGCTCGCGCTGTTCCTCGGCTTTCGCGACAATTCCGCCTATCAGCGCTGGTGGGAAAGCCGCGGCCTCTGGGGGCTGATGACCAACGCCTCGCGCAGCCTTGCCCGCATGACGCGCAACCTGCTCCCCGAACCCGAAGGCCATGATCTCAAGCGGACGATCGTCCTGCGCCAGATCGCCTATGTGAACGCGCTGCGCTGTCAGTTGCGCCGCCAGCCGGTCGCGCCCGATGTCCTGCGGTTCCTGTCGGAGGACGAGGCGTCGTTCGCCCTCGCGCGGACCAATCCCGCCAACGGCCTGCTCGACGGTACCGGCCGGCGGATCGACATCGCCCGCCGCAACGGCTGGATCGACACGATCCAGCAGGCCTCGTTCGAACGGCTGCTGGTCGATATCGCCAATGCACAGGGCGGGATGGAGCGGATCAAGAACACGCCGCTGCCCAACCAGTACCGCTTCTTCCCGACGCTCTTCACCCGGCTGTTCTGCATCCTGCTGCCGATCGGGCTGGTCGAGACGCTCGGCTTCGCAACCCCGATCGGCTCGACGATTGCAGGGCTGATGTTCCTCGCGGTGCTTCAGATCGGCGACGATCTCGTCGATCCGTTCGCCGACACGATCCACGACGTGCCGCTCAACGCGATGTGCCGCACGATCGAGATCGACCTGCTCCAGGCGATCGGTGACGAGGCCCCCGAGCCGCTGAAGCCGGTCAAGGGCGTGCTCTGGTAGGTCGCTGCCTTTAATCCGGCTCCAGCACAACGTCGCCTAGGGTCAGGCGACGTTGTCGATCCCAAGCTCCGCGAGCTTGCGGTACAGCGTCGACCGCCCGATCCCGAGCCGCCGCGCGACCTCGGTCATCCGCCCGCGATAATGACCGATGGCCAGCCGGATGAGGTCCGACTCGATCTCCTCCAGCGTGCGCAGATGGCCGTCGGCACTGAACAGCGTCACCCCGCCGCCACCGGCCGCGGTCGCGGGCTCGGGCCGGCGACGGCTGCCCAGCGCCGCGATCTGCGGGAAATCGGCCCGCGTCAGCGCGTCGCTCTCGCACAGCACCGCGGCACGGAAGAGCGCATTCTGCATCTGCCGGACATTGCCCGGCCAGTCATATTGGACCAGCAGCGCCAGTGCATCGTCGGTGATCCCGAGCGGGCGCAGCCCCGGTTGCTGCGCGATCCGCGCGAGCAGGTGGCGGGCAAGCGCCGGGATGTCGCCGGTCCGCTCGCGCAGCGGCGGGATCGTCACCTGCACCGCGTTCAGCCGGTAATAGAGGTCCTCGCGAAACCGGTCCGCCTCGACCTCGTCGATCAGCGTCGTGTTGCTCGCGGCGATCACCCGGACATCGACCTGCTGCGGATGCCGCGCACCGAGTGCATGGACGTCGCCCGTATCGAGCAGATGGAGCAGCTTGATCTGCGCGTCGATCGGCATCGCGCCGATCTCGTCGAGGAACAGCGTGCCGCCGTCCGCCTCGCGAAACCGGCCGATCTTGCGCTCGAACGCGCCAGTAAACGCGCCTTCCTCGTGGCCGAACAGCTCGCTCTCGACAAGATTGGCAGGGATCGCGCCGCAATTGACGCTGATCATGGGGCGTTTGGCACGCGGCGACGCCGCATGGATCGCCTCGGCCACGACCTCCTTGCCGACCCCGCTTTCGCCTTCGAGCAGGATCGCGACGCGGCCGCGCGCGGCCTTGGCGGCGATCGCCAGCGCGGCGCGGAAATCGGGCGACGAGCCCACGATCTCGTCGAAGGCGAGCAGCGCGGGGATCTTCTCGGTCAGCGGGCGCAGCTCGCCCGCGGTCGTGCCGGCGACGACCGCGTCGAGCGAGGCGAGCAGCCGGTCGGGCGCGAGCGGCTTGACCAGGAAGTCGGTCGCGCCCGCGCGCATCGCGTTCACCGCATGCTCGACCGATCCGTTCGCGGTCAGCATCAGGATCGGCAGTGCCGGGCGGCGATTGCGCAGCTCGGCGATCACCGCCGATGCGTCCTCATGCGGTGCGGAATGGTCGAGGATGATCGCGTCGAGCTGCATCCCGTCCTGCGTGCCGAGCGTGGCGATCGCCATCTCGCCGTCGCTCGCGAACACGGTCCGCCAGCCGCCACGCGACGCCAGTGCGGACACCAGCCGCCGTTGTGCAGGCTCGTTGTCGATCAGTAATAGCAGGCGCTGCCCGTTGCGCGTCATGGCGAATCCTGTCCCGTTTGCGGACAGTCTTTAGCCTTTTCAGGTAAAGGGCGACTTAAATATCGCTTTGGAGCGGTTGCGAAGTGCTCCGATCGTGCCGCCGCGGCTGCACGACGGCGTGAAGCCGGGGTTTGGAAGCGCGGGGGTTGAGGCTGGGGCACCGGCCCGATAAGGTCGCACCGATAACAGAATGGCGAGGGACGGATCATGGCGGACGATGCAAACATCAAGGGTCATGCTGCGACCTATGACAGCGTCATCGGTGTGATGAAGATCGGCGCGATCGCCTGTGCGGTGATCGTCGCGATCGTCATCTGGCTGATTTCCTGATCCGATGAAGATCGCCGTCCTCAAGGAGCAGGTGGACGGCGAGCGGCGGGTTGCCGCGACGCCAGAAACCGTCCGCAAGTTCGTCGCGCTGGGCGCGACGCTCGCGGTCGAGGCGGGGGCCGGCCAGTCCGCGTCGATCGCCGACGCCGCCTATGCCGATGCGGGGGCGAGCGTCACCGACCGGGCGGCGGCGATTTCGGGTGCGGACATCGTGCTCGGCGTGCAGGCGCCGGATCCGGCAACGCTGGCGGGCGCCGCGCCCGGCGCCTGGGTCGTCGCGAGCTTCAATCCCTTTGGCGAGCGCGCCCGGGTCGATGCCTATGCCGCGGCGGGCCTCGAGGCGCTGGCGATGGAGTTCATGCCGCGGATCACGCGCGCGCAGTCGATGGACATCCTGTCCTCGCAGTCGAACCTGTCGGGCTACAAGGCGGTGCTCGACGCCGCGGCCGAATATGGCCGGGCCTTTCCGATGATGATGACCGCGGCGGGGACGATCAGCGCCGCGCGCGTGTTCGTGATGGGGGTCGGCGTCGCCGGGCTCCAGGCGATCGCGACTGCGCGCCGGCTCGGGGCACAGGTCTCTGCCACCGACGTCCGCGCCGCGACGCGTGAACAGATCCAGTCGCTCGGCGCGAAACCGATCTTCGTCGAAAGCGTCGCGGGGATCGAGGGTGAGGGGACGGGCGGCTATGCGGGCGAGATGAGCCCCGAATATCAGGCCGCGCAGGCCGAGCTCGTCTCCGGGCACATCGCCAAGCAGGACATCGTCATCACCACCGCGCTGATCCCCGGCCGTCCCGCGCCGCGGCTGATCTCGGCCGCGCAGGTCGCGAGCATGAAGCCCGGCTCGGTGATCGTCGATCTCGCGGTCGAACAGGGCGGCAATGTCGAGGGTGCGGTCGCGGGCGAGATCGTCGAGGTGAACGGCGTCAGGATCGTCGGCCATCGCAACGTCCCCAGCCGCCTCGCTGCCGACGCCAGTGCATTGTTCAGCCGCAATTTGTTCAACTTTCTCAGTGCCTTCTGGGACAAGGAGACGGGGCGGCCGGTGCTCGATGCCGAAATCGGCGACGCGATCCGCCTGACCCGCGACGGCGCGGTCGTCAATCCGCGTTTGCAGCCATGACCCGGCACGATACAAAACCCCGTTTGCGTCTCAACATTCGCAACATTCGCGGGGCTCAGGAGGGCTGAGATGGACTTTATCGCGATCCTGTCGATCTTCGTCATGGCCTGCTTTGTCGGCTATTATGTCGTCTGGTCGGTGACGCCTGCGCTCCACACGCCGCTGATGGCGGTGACCAACGCGATCTCCAGCGTGATCATCGTCGGCGCGCTGATCGCGTCCGCCGCGGCGGGATCGCCGGTCGCGAAATATCTCGGGCTGCTCGCGGTCGTGCTGGCGAGCGTCAACATCTTCGGCGGCTTTGCGGTCACCGCGCGGATGCTGGCGATGTACAAGAAAAAGGAACGGCCGGTCGCCAAGTGACCGTCACGGATCCGAGGGGAACTGAGTGATGCATGACGTAGCCGTGAACCCCTGGGTCGCGCTGGCCTATCTCGTCGCCGGCATGTGCTTCATCCTCGCGCTGCGCGGCCTGTCGAGCCCGGCGACGAGCCAGCGCGGCAATCGGTTCGGCATGATCGGCATGACGATCGCGGTCGTCACGACGCTGGTCACGCACCTCAACGTCGGCATCTGGGAGATCGTCGTCGCGATCGGCATCGGTGCCGCGATCGGGCTCGTGACCGCCCGGCGGATCGCGATGACCGCGATGCCGCAGCTCGTCGCCGCCTTCCATTCGCTGGTCGGGCTTGCCGCGGTGCTGGTCGGGGTCGCGGCCTATCTGAACCCGCAGGCATTCGGGATCTCGGACCTGATGATCCCGCTGCTTGGCGATCCGGTCGCGATCATCCGGCCGGTCAGCCGGATCGAGCTGGGGCTGGGCGTCGCGATCGGCGCGATCACCTTCTCGGGCTCGGTCATCGCCTTCCTGAAGCTCAACGGCAACATGGGCGGCAAGCCGATCATGCTGCCCGGTCGCCACGTCATCAACATCGCGCTGCTTGCCGCGATCCTCGGGCTGATCGCCTATTTCGTCACCAATCAGGAGCCGTGGATCTTCTGGACGATCACGGCCCTGAGCTTCGTGATCGGCTTCCTGCTGATCGTGCCGATCGGCGGCGCCGACATGCCGGTGGTCGTCAGCATGCTCAATTCCTATTCGGGCTGGGCGGCGGCGGCGATGGGCTTCACGCTCCACAACACCGCGATGATCATCACCGGCGCGCTGGTCGGCTCGTCGGGCGCGATCCTCAGCTACATCATGTGCCGGGCGATGAACCGCAGCTTCATCAGCGTGATCGCCGGCGGTTTCGGACAGTCCGCCGATGCCGGCGGCCCCGCGGCCGCCAGCGACCGCCCTTGGAAGCGCGGCTCGGCGGAGGACGCCGCCTTCCTGATGAGCCAGGCCGAACAGGTCGTCATCGTGCCCGGCTACGGCATGGCGGTCGCCCAGGCGCAGCACGTCCTGCGCGAGATGGGCGACAAGCTGAAGGCGGAAGGGGTGCGCGTGAAATATGCGATCCACCCCGTCGCGGGGCGCATGCCAGGCCACATGAACGTCCTGCTGGCAGAGGCGAACGTGCCCTATGACGACGTGTTCGAGCTTGAGGACATCAACAGCGAATTCGCGCAGACCGACGTGGCCTTCGTGATCGGCGCGAACGACGTCACCAATCCGGCGGCCAAGACCGACAAATCGTCGCCAATCTATGGCATGCCGGTGCTCGACGTCGAGAAGGCGAAGACGGTGCTGTTCATCAAGCGGTCGATGGGCGGGGTCGGCTATGCCGGGGTCGACAACGACTTGTTCTATCGCGACAATACGATGATGCTTCTGGCGGATGCGAAGAAGATGGTCGAAGACATCGTCAAGGCGCTCGACTGACGGCGTCCGCCTGTCCGCCGGATCCGCCGAGAACCGACCCATTTGGCGTGTGAATCCGGTACGATCCATGGCCTAATCGCGTTTGGCGGGGGATGCGGCAATGACGGCGATCGACGCGCTATCGGCGGACATACGCTATGATGGCGGTGCCGCTGCGGTTCTGATTTCGGACCTTGGCGGTGCGGGGGCAGGGGATCGGCTCGCGACCGCGCTGGACGCGCTGGGCGGACGCCTGATTGCCCGGATCGACTGGCACGTCCCGCTCGATCGGTCCGCGACACCGCGTATCATTCTGGTCGATACGGTGGGGATCAACGCGCCGCTGCTCGCCGAGCGGATGGCGCAGATCGTGGGCTGGGCCGCCGATACCGATGCTGCGCTGGTGGTCGCGCTGCGGGCGGACCAGATCGACGCGATCACCGCGCTGACGCTTGGCGGTGCGACATCGCTGCTCGTCGATCCCGGGATCGGCGAGTGCGTGGCCGCGGTGGCGATCGCGATCGAACGATCGCGCCAGCCTGCTGGGGTCTTCGACGTCACCCGCGAAAGCGACGGGGCCCGGCTCGAGCGTCTGAGCGCGGAGGTCGGGCGCATTGCCGAGGCGCTTGCCCGGCTGACACAGGCGGATCATGATCGACCGTCCGATCCCCCGGCGATCGTCGGCGATCGATCGGTCGCCTATCAGGCGGCACCCGGGGCGACGCAACACGACGCGACCGACATTCGACGCGCGATCCGCGCGCGGCGCCTGCGCGACCAGTTTTTCGGCGGCACGCTGTTCGAGGATCCGGGTTGGGACATGCTGCTCGATCTCTACGCCGCCGATCTCGAGCGGCGCCGTGTGTCGGTGTCGAGCCTGTGCATCGCCGCGGCCGTCGCGCCCACGACGGCGTTGCGCTGGATCGCACGCATGACCGATAGCGGGCTGTTCGAACGCCAGCCCGATCCGCATGATCGCCGCCGCGCCTATATGGCGCTGTCGCCGCCCGCGCGCGACGCAATGCGTGGCTATTTCGGGGCAGTCCTGCGCAACGAACTGCGGATCGCCTGAACGCATGTGCTTTGGGGCTTGCCCCGACGCCGCAGCTTTGGCATCGGACCCTCACCTCAGGGCCTCATCCCGAGAGGGCGCTTAGCTCAGCTGGTAGAGCGGCTCGTTTACACCGAGTAGGTCGGCGGTTCGAACCCGTCAGCGCCCACCATATCTCCCGACACTGGACGCGGCGGTCGAACCCCGCTTTCATGCTGCCAAGGGAGTTGAGACGCTTATGGCACGACAGAAATTCCGGTGGGTCGCAACGGTGGCCGGGGGTATCCTTCTGGCAGGGGCGGCACAGGCTCGCCTCACGCCGGCGGAGATGCGGGCGGTCGCGACCGTCGATGCCGAGCACGAGCGCTCGATCGGACTGCTCAAGACGCTCGTCGACCAGAATAGCGGCACGATGAACCTCGCAGGGGTCGCCAAGGTCGGTGCGATGGTCCGTGCTGAGCTCGAACCACTCGGCTTTGCGGTGACCTGGAAACCGATGCAGCAGACGCAGCGGGCGGGACATCTGATCGCGCGGCACCCGGGCAAGCCTGGCGCCAAACGCCTGTTGCTCATCGGTCATCTCGACACCGTTTTCGAGCAGGATTCGCCGTTTCAACGGTTCGAACGCAAAGGCGAGAGCGCGACGGGGCCAGGTGCGGGCGACGACAAGGGCGGGATCGTCGTGATGCTGTCGGCGCTGCGCGCGATGAAGGCCGCCGGCCTGCTGGACGCCGCCGATATCGAGATCGTACTGACCGGCGATGAGGAAGATGCGGGCGACCCGGTGGCGATCGCGCGGGGCGATCTGATCGCAGCGGGCAAGCGCGCCGACATCGCGCTCGACTTCGAAGGCCTGTCGGTCGTCGAGGGTCGCGACATGGGATCGATCGCGCGACGGTCGTCGAACGGATGGGTGCTGACCACGTCGGGCAAGACCGGGCATTCGTCGCTGATCTTTTCGGACGCCTATGGTGACGGCGCCATCAACGAGATGGCCCGGATCCTGGCGGCATTTCGCATGGATCTGCCCGAACCCAACCTGACCTTCAATACGGGCGTGGTCGCGGGCGGTGCGACGGCGGCGCTCGACAGCGACGGCGTCCGGGCGAGCGCAACGGGCAAGGGCAATATCATCCCTGCAACCGCGGTCGCCCGTGGCGACTTCCGAACCCTGAGCGAAGATCAGACCATGCGGGTCCGTGCGAAGATGGAGCGGATCGTCGCGGCGCATGCGCCCGGTACGAATGCGACGATCCGGTTCGAAAGCGGGTATCCCGCCATGCCGCCGACGGCGGGAAATCGCGCGCTGCTCGACCGGTTGAATCTGGTCAATCGCGACATGGGATTCCCCGAGATGGCGGCGCTCGATCCGCTCAAGCGGGGTGCGGGCGACATTGCGTTCGTCGCGGGTGACGTCGACGGGCTGATCGGGCTCGGAACCGCGAGCAGCGGCGATCATGCACCGGGGGAGACGGTCGACCTTGCGAGCATTCGCCGCCAGGCCAAGCGCGCCGCGATCCTGATGGCCCGCCTCTCACGCGAGCCAAAGGATCGGTGACAAGGCTCTACGCCTCGCTGGGCTAGCGGTCGACGAGGTTCGGCTTGGCGGTCGCAAAGACTGAATCGTCGTCGCGCAGCTTGAGGAACAGCGTGTCGGTCGGACGCGGAATTGCGACCGTACTGGCGGTATAGCCGTCGGGAATTGCCGCAGCGCCGGTGAACTGCGCGTCTCCGCCAACCGCGGCGAGCAGATACAGCGCGTCACCGGTCAGCAGGCAGCGCGGCGCGCCCTTGTCGCATGTCACGCCCGTGATGGTCGGCAGGCGGACAAGGGTGACGAGTGGCGCCCAGTCGCTTTCCACACCGTCCTGCAGGAGGCGGTATCGCAGCGGGCCATAGGCCGATACGCCCAGCGCCTTGGCCGGTTCGATCGTCGCAATTGCGACTTGTGCGCTCTGGACGCGGTAGCCGTTCGCGGCGGCGATGACCGTCGACGCGCGTCCGTCGACCGTGGCGATCTCGACCTGTTCGCGCCCGCTGAAACGGGTCGCCCCCGCGCCGCGGATTGAAAAGGTCAGGCTGGCATCGAGCGGCATCACGGTGCTCGACGGCAATGTGATCGGCAGCGACGCTGCGTGCGCCGCCGGGGCGATGGTCTTGTCGATGAGTGTGACCGAAGGCCGCGCTAGAGCGACATGCACGGCGACCGGCAGCACGCGCCCATCTTTCAGCGTCACCCGCCCGGATCGATCCTGGCCTGCGGTCCAGGCGGCGACCGGAGCAGGCGTGTCGACCGTCATGACGCGTTCGTCGGCCTTGCCGGTCCGTACCACCGCACCAGGGCTGAATACCGCGCCATCGACGCTCAGCGAGGCGACGGTGTCGAGCCGCGTGCCCGTCAGGACACCGTAGAGATCGCCGGCGTGCAGCGTGAACGCGTCGATCCGCCCCGTCTCGGTCAAGGCCGTCAACGCGATAGTGTCGACGTCTGCGATTCCTTGCTGGCGGATAAGCAGGTTGAATTGCCCCGCCGCGATCTGCGCCTTCGGGATCGTTGCGGTGATCCGGCCATCCGGCAATGCGGCCCATTTGAGCGGCTCGGTCGTGCCGGACGTGCGGGCGAGTGCGATGTCCTCGACACAGGCGGCTGCTCCGCCCTCGATCGTCAGGCTGTTATCGCGTCCGGCGATCACCGTGGTGCCCTCGATCGCGCGCCAGCTGTTCGCGCGCGGACTCTGGATGCGAAAGCGTGGACCGTCGAACGGGGTGAAGCCCCATACGCCGTGAAGCGTGGCGTCAAAACCGGCTCGCAGGTCGCCGCCGTCACTGCCCGGGCCGGCGAGAAGGAAACCCCCGCGTTCGACATCGGCGCTGACCGGCAGATCGAGCGTGCTGCCGTCGGCCCGCGTCACGCGGACCGCCATGGCATGCGCGTAGCGCGTGGCATAGATCAGCGGCGCGCCTTCGACCGGAAGCAGCACACCTTCTCGTGCTCGACACAGCGCGCGACCGGGCGCGATCGTGCGCAGCGGTGGCGGCTCGGGCGCCTCGATCGCCGGAAGTGCCGCGACCATGACCGACTTGGGCTTTGCAAAAGAAGGCGCCGCGTTCAGCAACAGTGACAAGCGCGACTCTGCCGCGCGGCCGAGGGCGGGGATATACTGGAACTGGGTCGACTGGAATGCGCCGAAAATCCGGGCAAGATCGCGAACGACACCGATATAGGAGCTGTAATAGCCGTATCCGGCCTCGGGTGTTGCGGCGAGTTGCAAGGCCAGATCGGTGGGGGCGCCGACGAGGGTTTCGGTCAGCGATGCGCTGTGACTGTCGGCCAGCAGTAGCGAGCTCCGGCTTTGCGTCAGGCAGGCCGCCTGAAGATCGATCGCCTGTTCGAGGCATTCGGCCTTGAGCGTGATCGACAGGCTGCGGGTCAGGACGGGTGATACGGTCTCGATGCGTTCGGGATGCGTGCGCTCGAGGCGGTGGATCGAATCCAGAAACGTGTCGAGCCGCGCGCGGTCGAGCGACGCCTGATTGAGTTCCTGCGAGGCGCGGACGAACGCGCCGGGCTGTTTGCGGACGGCGTCGACGATCGAGTCATAACCCCCGCCGGTTTCCGGGGCGAGAAAGAGGATCAGCTGGCGTGCGCCTGCGGGCACGGTCAGGTCGAGAGTGTTTTTCTTCCGCTCCCACGTCTTGGCCTGCGTGAACCAGTTTTTGGGGGGCGGATTGGTCGCGCCGCGCAGGAATGCGGCCACCAGCAGGTAATGGACACCCTGATCACGGGGTAAATCCGCACTCACCGTGATCCGGTCGCCTTCGCTGAGATTGGGCACTTGCCCGATCGGCAACGTCGTCGCGCCGTGCGTCACCATGACGTTCAGCGCCGGACCAGACAGGTCGAAGGCCGCCGGGTCGGCCTGGGCCGGGGTAAGGGGAAGCAGCGCGGCGAAGAGCAGCGCGATGCGTCCCGACCGGGTAATCGACGCGCCGAGGGGGAATCGCGAAACAGCCATGGGCGCTACCCGTGGCGGCAGGGCATGGCCATTTTAGGGCGGTCGCACGGGTCTAGACCGCGACCTTCGCGTTCGTGCGGCCCTCGTCGCCGAAGATTTTCAGGTACCGGGCAATCTCGCCCGGATCGCCGGTCGCCTTGGCTGGATTGTCCGACAGCTTGACCGCCGGGCGTCCATTGGCCTGCGTCACCTTGGCGACCAGCGAGATCGGCTCGAGTCCGGCCATGCCATCGGGGTCGCACCCTCGGAAGTCGTTGGTCAGATTAGTCCCCCAGCCAAAACTCATCCGCACCCGGCCGTGGAAATGCCGATAGGTCTCTTCGATCGTGTCGACATCCATGCCGTCCGAAAAGATCAGCAGTCTCGTTTTAGGGTCGCGACCCTGTGCCTTCCACCAGGCAATGATCGCTTCGCCACCGGCGATCGGCGGCGCACTGTCGGGGCGGAAGCCCGTCCAGTCGGCGACCCAGTCGGGCGCGTTGGCGAGGAAGGCGCTCGTTCCGAACGCGTCGGGCAACGCGATCAGCAGATTGCCGCCATAATGGCGTCGCCAGTCATCGAGCACCCGGTAGGGCGCATCCGCTATCCCCCGGTCGTCGTCGGCCAATGCGGCATAGACCATCGGCAATTCATGCGCGTTGGTGCCGATGGCTTCCAGATCGTTATCCATCGCCAGCAAGACGTTCGACGTGCCGATGAAACGGCTGCCAAGCCCTTCCTTGAGCGCCTCGACGCACCAGCGTTGCCACAGGAAGCCATGGCGGCGGCGCGTGCCGAAGTCGGACAGGACCAGATCGGGCAGATCCCTAAGTCGTTCGACCTTGTCCCATAATTTGGCCTTCGCGCGCGCATAGATCACGTCGAGCGCGAAACGTCCGCGATCGCGGACCGCCGCGCGCGCGCGCAATTCATTGATGATCGCAAGCGCGGGGATTTCCCACATCGTCGTTTCCGCCCAGAAGCCCTCGAAGCGCAGTTCGAACTGTCCGTCGACGGTCCGCAGCTCGTATTCGGGCAGCCGGAAGGCGGCGAGCCACTGCAGGAATTCGGGCGCAAACATACGATCCTGGCCATAGAAGCTGTTCCCCGCGAGCCAGATCAGTTCCTTCTTGCCGAACCGCACTGTACGCGCATGATCGAGTTGCGCGCGCAGTTCGCCTTCGTCGATGATGTCCGCCAGCCGCACGCTCGTCGTGCGGTTGATCAGGGTAAAGGTCGTCTGCACCTTGGGATGCAGGTGACGGATCATCTGCAACATCAGCAGCTTGTAGAAATCGGTATCGAGCAGGCTGCGGACGATCGGATCGAGCCGGAAGCCGTGATCATAGGTACGCGTGGCAATATCGGTGACGGCCATGCCGATCTCCTTCCGGGGCGTTCAGCGCAGCAATGCAACAATATCGCGTGCAATGTCCGCTGGCAGTCGCGAAGCGCCGGCCTCGACCGTCGATACGGTCGCCCAGCGGCCGAGCAGCCCTGCCGCCGCCATCGCGGCATAGTTGACGCGAACGCGGTCCTGGAGCCCGGTATCCGCTTCATACGCGTCGAACGCATCGTCGGTATAGGATCGCTTGCGCTTCTGGCGGATCAGCCCGCGTGCAATGTCTGCCGGCGTATCGAGATAGACGGACAGATCAGGCGTCGGCAGGGCGAAGCTGCGCGTCTCGAGATTCGCGATCCAGGCCATCATCGTATCCGCCTCGTCGACGGGCACCTGCGCCGCCTGATACGCCATGTTCGACGCGATATAACGGTCGAACACGACGACGTCGTTCGCCGCCATCGTCGCCATCAGGTGATCGCGCGATTCCATCCGGTCGAGCGCGTAGAGAACGGCGGCGGCCTTTGGCGACGTGCCGCGTGGCAGCGTGCCCGCGAGCATCGCCCCCAGGGCCCAGCCGCCGACTGTGTCCGTGTAGCGCGGGAACGAAATGACCGCGGCGCTGCGCCCGGCGGCCTGCAACTGCTCGACGACCAGTGCGGAGGCCGTGGCCTTACCGGCGCCGTCGGCGCCTTCGATAGCGAGGAGGAAGCTCATCGCGCTCCCCTAACCGACCGGCGCGTGCAGGTCGATAAAGCTGTGCTGACGCAAATATACGGGAAGTGCGGCCTGGCGGAGATGTCGGCCGCCCTTGGCGATGCCGTGAACCTCTCAATCGGCCACCACTGCCGAGCGTGTCATTCGCAAAGCTTTTGGTGGTGGCGGATCACCTCGTCGATGATGAACCGCAAAAACTTTTCGGAGAATTCCGGATCGAGCTGGGCTTCCTCGGCAAGCCGACGCAACCGCGCAATCTGACGCTCTTCACGTCCGGGATCGGCGGCCGGCAGCCCATGCTCCGCCTTGTGCCGGCCAACCGCCTGCGTCACCTTAAACCGTTCGGCAAGCATATGAATCAGTGCCGCATCAATGTTGTCGATGCTCTGGCGATAGCCGCTCAGCAGGTCGTCGGGCATCGTGTAACCTCCACCTATTGCCGTCGCCTGCCTTTTGGTGAGGGTTTGCCGAGCCGGCAAGGGTTGCTTTGCGAGGCGGTAGCCGTCAGAGGCACGGGCAGATGAGCGCCACCGTCCACCGCCTCGACTCCCCTCGTTCGAATCCCGGGCCACAGCCTTCGCTGGACCCGATGGTCAAGCTCGTCACCACCGACATGGACCAGGTCAATGCGGTGATCGTCGCGCGCATGACCTCCGATATTCCGTTGATCCCCGAACTGGCGGGTCATCTGATCGCGGGCGGGGGCAAGCGGATGCGCCCGATGCTGACGCTCGCGAGTGCACAGCTGCTGGACTATGCCGGGACGCAGCATCACCTGCTCGCGGCAGCCGTCGAATTCATCCACACCGCGACGTTGCTGCATGACGACGTCGTCGATGGCTCCGACCTGCGGCGTGGGAACCGCACCGCGAACATCATCTGGGGCAATCCTGCGAGCGTACTGGTCGGCGACTTCCTGTTCAGCCGCAGCTTCGAACTCATGGTCGAGGCGGGCAGCCTGAAGGCGCTCAAGATCCTCTCATCGACCAGCGCAGTCATCGCCGAGGGCGAGGTCAACCAGCTGACGGCGGCCCGCCGCGTCGATCTGGGCGAGGAGCGCTATCTCGACATCATCGGCGCGAAGACCGCGGCGCTGTTCGCTGCCGCCTGCCGAATCGCTGCCGTGGTGGCCGATCGGCCCGAGAATGAAGAGGCGGCACTCGACGCCTATGGCCGCAACCTCGGGATCGCCTTCCAGCTTGTCGACGACGCGATCGACTATGTCTCGGATGCGGATACGATGGGCAAGGATGCGGGCGACGATTTCCGCGAAGGCAAGATGACCCTGCCGGTGATCCTCGCTTATGCGCGCGGATCGGTCGAGGATCGTCAATTCTGGAAGGATGCGGTCGAGGGGCGTCGCGACACCGATGCCGACCTGCAGCATGCCGTGCGTCTGATCCGGGCAACCCGCGCGATCGACGACACGTTTGCGCGGGCGCGGCATTATGGTCAGCGGGCGATCGATTCGATTGCGGGCTTTGCCAGTGGCGAGGCGAAGGACGCGATGATCGAGGCCGTCGAGTTTGCGGTGGCTCGCGCTTATTAAGTTCAACCGGCTGAGGCAGACACAATAACGGCGGCCGATCGCTCGGCCGCCGCATCTTCGTTTACCGAGCAATAAAGCTCAGCGGCACTTGACGTTACCGCGGTCGACCGACCGTCCGAGCAGTGCGCCGCCACCGGCACCCGCCAGCGTTCCGAGCGTGCCGCCGCCGATCAGATTGGCAAGAACGCCACCACCGAGCGCGCCGATCACAAGCCCGGTCGTGCCATCGTTGCGCTTGCAATAGGCCCGGCCATCGTTGCCGCGATAGATGCGATCATTGCGGCCGAGACGACGCTCGCGGTAATTGCCGTTCTGATAGCTGCGCGACGGATCCCAGTTGCGATCGTCACCGCGCCAATTGCGGTCGTTGCCGCGGCGCGAATCATTCCCCCGGCGGTCGTCATGGCCCCGGCGGTCGTCATGACGCTGAGCGGCGGCTTCGACAGGCACCATTGCGGGGGCGACGACGGCAACGGACATGAGCGCAGCGATAAAATGCTTCTTCATCGGGTATTACTCCAGAACTATACTAGGATAACCCCCGCAACGCCCCAAAGGTTCATATCACCGCGTGGCGCGTCATCGAGCATGGCTGACCGTCGCCCGTCTCGACCTGCAACGTGGCATGGCCGATCCCGAAACGCTCCTGCAGCATCGTGCGGGTGGAGGTGAGGAACGGATCGCCGGGATGGCCGCCCGGCATGACCAAGTGCGCGGTCAGGACGGGCTCCGTCGTGCTCATCGGCCAGATGTGCAGATCATGGATCGCCGTCACGCCGGGCAGGGTGCATAGCGCCTCGTCGACCTGGTCGAATTCGATCCCGCGCGGCACCGCAGACAGCGCCATTTCGACGGTCTCACGCAGCAATCCCCAGGTTTGCCAGAAGATCAGGACCGCGATGACGATGGAGACCGCCGGGTCGATCCATGAGATCCCGGTCTGCCAGATCAGCACGCCCGCGATCACGACCCCCGCCGATACCAGCGCGTCCGCGGCCATGTGCAGATAGGCGCCACGGATGTTGACGTCCCCCTTGCGACCGCGCGCGAACATCCAGGCGGTGATCGCATTCACCGCGATGCCGATCCCGGCCACCATCGATACGGTCAGGCCCGCCGTGGGCGTTGGGTCTGCGAAACGCTGTGTCGCCTCGAGCAGGATCGCCCCGAGCGCGACGAGCAACAGCAGCGCATTGGTCAACGCGGCAAGGATCGTCGACCCCTTCAGCCCATAGGTAAAGCGCTTGGTCGGCTCGGTTCGCGCGAGCATCGTCCCCCCCCAGGCGACGACCAAGCCAAGTACATCGGATAGATTATGCCCGGCGTCCGCGAGCAGCGAAACCGAGTCGATCCGCAATCCGACCAAGGCTTCAACCGCGACAAACGCCACGTTGAGCCCGATCCCGATCGCAAACGCGCGGTCGAACGATGCCGGCGCATGGCTGTGTGCATGTCCGTGGCCATGTCCCGCATGCCCGTGTGCATGCCCGTGCCCGTGTCCCGCATGCCCGTGCCCGTGTCCGCTCAAAGCCCATGCTCCAATGATTCGGCCGGCGCGTAGCATTCGTATTGCATGTGATACTAGGACGCCGCGCGATGGGATTGCAGACCGGGGGCAAGTATCGACGATACTGTGGTTTTCGCCGGGTTTGCGCTCAGCCCTCGGTCGCGAGCGCCTTCAACCGGTAGAGCGCGTCGAGCGCGTCGCGTGGGCTCATCGCATCGATGTCGAGCTTCGCCAGGTCTTCGCGCAGCACGTCGCAGGCCACCTCCTCGATCTGCGCGGCGGCCGCGAACAGCGGAAGATCATCCAGCCCCGCCGCCAGACCGCCAGTTTTGGCACGCCCGGCTTCCAGTTTGGCAAGCACCGCTTTCGCACGCTGCACAGTGACCGGCGGCATGCCAGCGAGGCGCGCGACGGCCAGGCCGTAGCTGCGATCCGCCGGCCCGTCGGCGAGTTCGTGGAGCAGGACGAGTTCGCCCTTCCACTCGCGCGCGCGCACATGATGCAGCGACAGCGCCTCGCAGCGTTCGGCGAGCCGGGTCAACTCATGATAATGCGTCGCGAACAGACAGCGGCACCGATTGTCCTCATGGATCGCCTCGACCACGGCCCAGGCGATCGCGAGGCCGTCATAGGTGGAGGTGCCACGACCGACCTCGTCGAGGATCACGAAGCTCCGCGGCGTCGCCTGTGCGAGGATGGCGGCGGTTTCGACCATTTCGACCATGAAGGTCGAGCGGCCGCGCGCGAGATTGTCCGACGCGCCGACGCGACTGAACAATCGGTCGACGAGACCCAGCGTGGCCTTGGTCGCCGGCACATAGCTTCCGGCCTGCGCCAGGACCGCGATCAGTGCGTTCTGGCGCAGGAAGGTCGATTTGCCGCCCATGTTCGGGCCCGTGACGAGCCACAGTCGCGAGGATTCCGACAGGTTGCAGTCGTTGGCGACGAACCGGTCGCCAGACTTGGCGACGGCGGCCTCGACGACCGGGTGCCGGCCTCCCTCGATCTCGAAACAGGCATGGTCGACCAGGATCGGGCGCGACCACTGCCCCTCGGCCGCGCGCTCGGCCAGAGCGGCTGCGACATCGAGCCGAGCGAGCGCGTCGGCGGTCGCGGCAATTGCCTCGCGGCCGGCGAGCGCCCGTGCGGTAAGATCCTCGAGATGGGCCGACTCCGCTGCCGTGGCATGCGCACCCGCCTGCGACACCTTCGTTGCGACATCGTGCAGCGCGGGCGTGTTGAAGCGTACGACACCTGCGAGCGTCTGGCGGTGTGTGAAACCGCTGTCGGGCTTCATCAGCGAATCGGCAGCCCGTGCAGGGACTTCGACATGATAGCCGAGCACGCCATTGTGCCGGATCTTGAGCGCGGACACGCCGGTCGAGGTGCGAAACTCGGCCTCCAGTGCGGCGATCGCGCGGCGTCCCCCAGCGCCGGTATCGCGCAGGTCGTCGAGGGCGGCGTCATATCCCGCCGCGATATACCCCCCGTCAGACGCTTCGATCGGTGGCGATGGTACCAGCGCACGCTTGAGTAGGTCGATCAGGCTGCCATGCCCGCGCAACAGCGGTGCGACGTCGCTGAGCAGGCGCGGCGGATCGGTAAGTGCATCGAGCCGCTCCCCCAGGTTCCAGGCGCCGTCGAGACCGTCGCGCAACTGGCCAAGATCGCGCGGTGATCCTCGACCCGCGGCGAGGCGGCCGAGCGCCCGGCCGATGTCCGGCAGCGCGCGCAGCGTCGCGCGCAACCGTTCGCGCAGCGCCTGATCGTCATGGAACAGCCGGACAAGGTCGAGCCGCGCGTCGATCGCGGCCTTGTCCATCAGGGGCGCTCCGAGATCGGCACCGAGAAGCCGCGCACCGGCACCGGTGACGGTACGATCGACCGCGTCGAGCAGGCTTCCCTTGCGGACGCCGCCGGTGGTGCAGGTCAGTTCGAGGCTTTCCCGCGTCGCGGCGTCGATCGCCATCACCTGTGCTGCCCGCCCGATTCGCGGCGGCCGCAGGAAGGGCAGCGCGCCCTTCGCATTATGTTCGAGATACGCGATCAGACCGCCCGCCGCGGCCAGTGCGGCCCGCCCGAACTGTCCGAAGCCGTCGAGGGTCGCGACGCCGTAGATCCGCTTGAGCCGTGCCTCGCCCGCACCGCTATCGAAATCGCTCCTGGGGCGCAGCGTCGTGGCGGCCTCTGCGAAACCGCTCGCCTCGGCGACGACGATCTCGGCCGCGGCAAGTCGCGCAAGTTCGGCCCCGATCGCGTCATCGGCGACGTCGATGACCTCGAACCGGCCGGTGGACACGTCGGCCGCGGCAATCGCGACGGATCCCCCGGCTTCACCGATCGCCACGCACCAATTGTCGCTGCGCGCGTCGAGCAAGGCTTCCTCGGTCAGCGTGCCCGCGGTCACGACGCGCACGATCGCGCGGGCGACCAGCGCCTTCGATCCGCCGCGCGCCTTCGCCTCGGCCGGGCTCTCGACCTGTTCGGCGATCGCGACGCGGTGCCCGGCCTTGATCAGTCGCTGGAGATAGGCGGTGGCCGCGTGGACTGGTACGCCGCACATCGGGATCGGCTTGCCCTCATGCTCGCCGCGGGCGGTCAGCGCGATGTCGAGCACCGCCGCGGCGATGCGCGCATCGTCCATGAACAGCTCGAAAAAATCGCCCATGCGGTAGAACAGCAGGCAATCCTGCGCCTCGGCCTTGAGGCCGAGATACTGCGTCATCATCGGGGTAGCGGCGGGAGTGGACATCGGCGCGGGGTAGCGAAAACCGTCCGCACGTCCAATAGCACTGCGAAGGGTTCCCAAGGGGTGACGAACAGCCACGCGTTCCGTAAAGGCAGGGGCTCCCCCTGCAGATACCCCCGAGGCCCCGCTTATGTCCGACGACAATAATCTCCAGTTCTCCGAACGCGAAGCGCTGCTGTTCCATTCGGAAGGCCGTCCCGGGAAGCTCGAGATCATTGCGTCCAAACCGATGGCGACGCAGCGCGACCTCGCGCTCGCCTATTCGCCCGGCGTGGCGATTCCGGTGCAGGCGATCGCCGACGATCCCTCGACCGCCTATGACTATACCGCCAAGGGCAATCTGGTCGCGGTGATCTCGAACGGGACCGCGATCCTCGGCATGGGCAATCTCGGCGCGCTTGCGTCGAAGCCGGTGATGGAGGGCAAGGCGGTACTCTTCAAGCGCTTCGCCGACGTCGATTCGATCGACATCGAACTGAAGACCGAGGATGTCGATCGCTTCATCGACGCGGTCGAGCTGATGGAGCCGACTTTCGGCGGCATCAACCTCGAGGACATCAAGGCGCCAGAATGCTTCATCATCGAGCAGACGCTGCGCGAGCGGATGAATATCCCCGTATTTCATGATGATCAGCACGGCACGGCGATCATCTGTGCAGCCGGGCTGATCAACGCCTGCCTCGTGACCGGGCGCAAGCTTGGCGACATCAAGCTGGTCGTCAACGGCGCGGGCGCGGCGGCGATCGCGTGCACCGAGCTGATGAAGGCGATGGGCGTACGGCCCGACAACGTCATCATGTGCGACCGTACCGGCGTGATCTACCAGGGTCGCGACGATGTGAACCAGTGGCAGTCGGCACATGCCACGACCAGCAGCGCGCGGACGCTGACCGAGGCGCTGGTCGGCGCGGACGTGTTCCTCGGCCTGTCGGCGGCAGGCGCGCTCAAGCCCGAGATGGTCAAGGACATGGCGGCCGCGCCGATCATCTTCGCGATGGCCAATCCCGAGCCCGAAATCCGCCCCGAACTGGCGATGGCTGCGCGCCCCGACGCGATCGTCGCGACGGGACGGTCGGATTATCCGAACCAGGTCAACAACGTGCTGTGCTTCCCGTTCATCTTCCGCGGTGCGCTCGACGTCCGCGCGACGGGGATCAACGACGCGATGAAGATCGCCGCGGCCAATGCGATCGCCGAGCTGGCGCGCGAGCGTGTGCCCGAGGAGGTCGCGCTGGCCTATGGCGTCAGCCACAGCTTTGGCCCCGCCTATATCATCCCTGCGCCGTTCGATCCGCGGCTGATGGAGGTCGTTCCCGTCGCGGTCGCCAAGGCGGCGATGGCATCGGGCGTCGCGACCAAGCCGATCCTGGACATCGAGGCGTATCGCCAGTCGCTGCGCGCGCGTCTCAACCCGACCACCTCGGTGCTATCGATGGCCTATGAGGGCGCGCGGGCGCATCCCAAGCGCGTCATCTTCGCCGAGGGCGAGGAAGAGGTCGTGCTGCGGGCGGCGATCGCGTTCAAGGAGGGCGGCTATGGTACGCCGGTGCTGGTCGGCCGCGACGACGTGCCCGACCGGTTGCGCGCGCTGGGCGTCACCGACCCCGAGAGCTTCGAGCTGCACAACAGCCGCGTCTCGCCGCTCGTGCCAAAGATGGTCGAGCTGCTCTACGCCCGGCTCCAGCGTCGTGGGTATCTGCGGCGCGACTGCGAGCGGATGGTGAACCAGGATCGCAACATCTTCGGTGCGCTGCTGCTGCAGCTCGGCGAGGGCGATGCGATGATCACCGGCATCACGCGTACCTATGGCGAGACGATGCGCCAGATCTACCGCGTGATCGATCCGGCCGCGGGCAAGACGCCGTTCGGTATCCATCTGCTTGTCGGGCAGAGCCACACGGTGTTCATCGCCGACACCACGGTCAACGAACGTCCGACCGCCGAACAGCTCGCCGATTTCGCCGAGCAGACCGCGGCGGTCGCACGTCGCATGGGGCATGAGCCGCGCGTCGCGTTCCTGAGTTATTCGAACTTCGGCAATCCGAAGGGCGAGTGGCTCGACAATATCCGCGACGCGGTGACCGTGCTCGACGGTCGTCAGGTCGGGTTCGAATATGAGGGCGAGATGGCGCCGGACGTGGCGCTCAACCCGAAGCAGCTGGCGAACTATCCGTTCGCGCGGCTGTCGGGGCCGGCGAACGTGCTGATCATGCCGGGTCTTCAGTCGGCGCATATCTCGGCCAAGCTGCTGCGCGAGCTGGGTGGCGATTCGGTGATCGGGCCGATGTTGATCGGCATGGAGAAGCCGGTGCAGGTTGCGCCGATGACAAGCACGGCGAGCGAGTTGGTGACGCTGGCGGTGCTCGCGGCGGGTGGGATTGCTCGGTGAACTCTCCCTCTCCCCTTGGGGGAGAGGGAAGGGGCCCGCGGCACTTGCCGTGGGAAGGGTGAGGGTTTTGAGGCTCGGACGGCGCGTCCCAACCGCCCCTCACCCTCCCACCGCTTCGCGGCGGGCCCCTCCCTCTCCCCCGGGGGGGGAGGGGCTTTGCTTAGGCGTCGATGCTGGTGCCTAGCGAGGCGTGGACGAGGCCGCCGTCGACGGTAATGGTTTCGCCGATCACGTAATCGCCGGCGCGGCTCGCGAGGTAGATCGCGGCGCCGGCCATGTCCTCGTCGACGCCGACCCGCTTAGCGGGGATCCCTTGCGCAACCGCGTCGCCGTGATCGCGGGCCGCCTTGTTCATGTCGCTGGCGAACGCGCCGGGGGCGATCGAGGTGACGTTGATCGAATCGGTCACGAGCCGCGCGGCCATGCGCTTGGTCAGGTAGATCAGCGCCGATTTCGACGCGTGATAGCTGTAAGTTTCCCACGGGTTTAGGCGCTGGCCGTCGATCGAGGTGATGTTGATGACCTTGGCCGGCCGATCGCGCGATCCTGACGCCTTGAGCGCTGCGTGAAGCGCCTGGGTCAGGAAGAAGGGCGATTTGACGTTGAGGTCCATGACCTTGTCCCAGCCAACTTCCGAAAACTCCTCGAACGGCACGCCCCAGGCCGCACCCGCATTGTTGACGAGGATGTCGAGCCGGCTCTCGTGCTCGGCGAACTGCGCCGCGAGTGCCTTGCAACCGGCGACGGTCGAGACGTCCTGCGGCAGCGCGATGCAGTTGGGGCCGAGTTCGGCCGCGGCGGCTTCGCAGACATCCGCCTTGCGCGACGAGATATAGACCTTCGCGCCCTGCGCGATGAAGCCCGCCGCGATCATCTTGCCGATGCCGCGGCTGCCGCCGGTGATCAGCGCGACGCGGCCGTCGAGACGGAACAGGGTGGTCGTATCCATGCGGCATCCTCCAGAGATTTTTGCGACTGGTATCGCCGCGCGGCCTGCGCCGCAAACCCGTTTTTCGAATCGGCATGGTTTGACGAGGTGGTGCGCCGTACTGTCATCGCAAAGCCGGCGATCGTGCGCTCTTTTGATCCGTGCGGGACAAGGATCCCTGCCTGCATGCGCGTGTCCGCGGCATCGACGGCAGAGCAGCGGGCAAGGGGGCAGCGTGGCCGGGCCAAAAAGGGGCTCGTCGGCGCGGCAACACGCTTCGTCGGATATGGTTCCGCGACGCCTTTCAATTAAATCCGCACTCCCGTAGCCAGACTGTGACGAACGGGTTTTGACCGGGGGGTCTCGATGAATTTCAAGGCGTTAGCAGCGCGTTTTGCGCTGGTGGTATCGTGCAGCCTGATGACGGCCACACCGGCAGCGGCCCAGTTCTGGCAGTGCGTGACCTTTGCCCGCTCGGTGTCGGGCATCGAGATCCGCGGCAATGCCAACACCTGGTGGAGCCAGGCCGAGGGCCGCTACGAGCGTGGCCATGCACCAAAGGCCGGTGCCGTCCTCGCCTTCTCGCCGACCTCGCGGATGCGCGTCGGCCATGTCGCGATGGTCTCGAAGGTCGTCAGCGACCGCGAAGTGCTCCTGACCCATGCCAACTGGTCGCGTCGCGGTGCGATCGAAACCAATGTCCGCGCGATCGACGTGTCCGACGCGGGCGACTGGAGCATGGTCAAGGTCTGGTACGGGCCGCAGGGCGATCTCGGTACCTCGGCCTATCCGACCAAGGGCTTCATCTATTCAGGCCATGCACCGCGCGGCGAGATGCTCGACGCCCCCGCGCAGCCGTCGCTCCAGATGGTCAGCGTGCCCAGCGCAACGCAGCGTGCCAACGCCGCCCAGCTCGCCACGGTGCAGCATGGCCCGACCGACCCGCGCGGCATCTTCACGCTCGTAAACGACGCGGGCTGAACCAGTTAAGCGATTACCGGGCCGCCATCGCCCGGAACGTCAGCGCATCGCCGTTCATGCAATAGCGCTTTCCCGTCGGCTTGGGGCCGTCGTCGAACACATGGCCGAGATGCCCGCCGCAGCGTCGGCAATGCACCTCGGTCCGCGCCATCCCGAGCGTCGAATCGACCCGGGTCCGCACGGCATTGGGCAAGGGCTGCCAGAAGCTCGGCCATCCCGTCCCGCTCTCGAACTTGGTCTTCGACGAAAAGGCGGGCAGCGCGCAGCCGGCACACGAAAAGATCCCCGCGCGATGTTCGCCGTTGAGCGGGCTCGAATAGGGCCGCTCGGTTCCTTCCTTGCGCAGCACGTCATACGCGTCGGGTGACAGCTTCTTGCGCCACTGTGCATCGCTCAGCGTGACCTCGAAGCGTTCGGCAGCCTGAGCGGACTGCGACGAGCAGCCCCAGAGGGCAAAGCCCGCCGCGCCGGCGCCGGCGAGCGTGAGGAACGTGCGGCGATCGGACGGTGTGTGTGTCATGGTCATGATATAAGTACGAACTTTGCCGCGAACAGGATGCGCGCAGAGGCGGGCGATGAAAGTCAGTAGCGGCTGATCTCGACCGGGAGCGAACGATAGCCGTGGACGAAGCACGCGGCGACGCGGGTCGGCGGGCCGACCACGTTGATCCGCATGCGGCGCTTCGCCATCTCCTCGAGCAGGATCGCGAGCTGCATCTCGGCGAGCCTCGCCCCGACGCAGCGGTGGATGCCGTGGCCGAAGGCGAGATGACGGCGCGCATTGGGGCGATCGACGCGGATCGCGTCGGCATCGTCGCCGAACACGCTTTCGTCGCGATTCGCCGAGAGATACCACAGGGCGAGCTTGTCGCCGGCCTTGATCGGCTGCCCCTGTAATTCGGTATCCTGCGTTGCGGTGCGCCGCATGTGCGCGAGCGGCGTCTGCCAGCGGAGAATCTCGCTCACGGCGTTGGGAATGAGCGCCGGATCCGCTTCCAGCATGGCGCGGGCGTCGGGAAATGCGTCGAGGCCATAGGCCAGCGCCGACATCGAATTGCGGGTCGTGTCGTTGCCCCCGACGATCAGGAGGATCAGGTTTCCGATGAATTCGTGATGCTCCATATGCGCCATCGCATCCGAATGGATCATCATCGAGATCAGGTCGGGGGTCGGCGGCCGGTCGATCTTGGCGTTCCAGAGCGTCTGGAAATAGGCCCCGCAATCAAACATATGCGCGAGCCGCTGCTTGCGCGTCTCCTCGTTCTTGACGAGTTCGATGTCGCCGGCCCAGTCCGACCACAGGGTCAGCTTGCGCCGATCCTCCCACGGGAAATCGAACAGGATCGCCAGCATCTGCGTCGTCAGTTCGATTGCGACGCGGTCGACCCAGTCGAACGGCGTGTTCCAGTCGAGCACGTCGAGGATCTCCGCGGTGCGCCGGCGGATGTCGGGCGCCATGCGGGTCATCTCGCTCGGGGTGAAGGCGGGCGCCACCGTGCGGCGCTGGCTGGTGTGGATCGGGCGATCGCGCGCGATGAACATCGGCATGCGAACGTCGCGATCGCGATCGAAATCGGCGAGCGTGATGCCGCCGGCTTCGGAGGAGTAGAGGTCGGGCAGCGACTCGACCTCGACGATCCCCCGGTAGTTCGAGACCGACCAATAGGGGCCGTAATCCGAGCTCGCGACATGGTGGACCGGGGCATGCGCGCGAAGATGGCGGAAGGGCGCGTGCCAGACATCGTCGCGGTAGAGGTCCGCGCGACTGACATCGAGCGGGTCGATCGGGGGTTTTCCGGTTGCCGCCCCGGTGGTTACGGGGCCGCCAAGCGGAGCCGTCGTGATTTCGCCTGCAAGCGTCGCCACCCATCACTCTCCTGTTTTCGGGCAGGAGACCAAGTACTGACAGCGATGTCAACAACCTGTGTCAGTGGGGTTTCGCGCGGCGCCAGAAGGGCCGCGCGCTGCCCGACTGGAGCACGCCGCGGCGGAACAGTCGTGCGCCAACGACGATGAAGATCGTCACCCACAAGGCCTGCCAGGCCAGCGCCGCGACGTGCGGCCAAAGCTCGGGCGCATTGGCCGCGTGCCCGGCCATCGCGAAGGGCGAGGAAAGCGGGAAGAGCTCGGCGAGCGTCGCGATCCAGCTGCCGGGGCGCGAGACCGCGGCGGACGAGAGGCCGAACATCGCGACCTGAAGGATCGTGATCGGCAGCGACAGCATCTGGATCTCGCGCATCGTCGAGGCCTGCGCGCCGACGCCGAGAAACACTGATCCCAGAAGCAGATAGGCCATGGTGAAATAGCCCGCGAACAGCAGCGCGAACATTGGGCCGCCGACTGCGGGACGGAGATCGCCGATCGCCGCCGCCGCGCCTGCGGGAAGCAATGTCGTGACCTGTCCGACGACGGTTCCCCAGAAGGCGACGAACAGCACCGCGACGCCGAACATGCCGATCAGCTTGCCGAAGAATACCGATTCGAGCGGGACCGCGGCGGCGAGCACCTCGATCACCTTGTTGTTGCGCTCCTCGGCCATCGTCCCGACGACCTGGCCGGAGAGGAACAGCGTCAGGAAGAAGATCCCGAACACCGCGAAGAAGGCGGACTGATGCTGGCCGCCGACCGAGCCGCGCGACCGCGTGATCCGGGTCTTGGTCACGTCGATGGGGGGCAGCGTGCCGCCCGCCTGTTGCGCCGCGAGCGTCGTCTGCGCGAGCGTCGCGAGATAGCCAGCCGCGCGGTCGCCGCGTGGACCATAGAGGATCTGTGGCGCCGCGAGCGGGCCGTAAAGCACTGCGGCGGCGTCGATATCGTTGCGGTCGAAGGCGTTGCGCGCCTGTGCCGCCGGATCGGCGGCGGCCGGCTGCGTGGTCAGGTCGGGTGGTCCCTCGCCTGGCCGGAAGATGCCGCGCAGCCGCGTATCCGCCTCGGCCATCATGCGCGACTCGGCGGCGGGGAGGATCGCGATGATCTGCGCCTTGTCCTGCGCGCCGTCGGTGACGCTGGCTGCGCCGAGCCCGCCGACCGCCCCGAAGGCGCCCATGATCAGCGGCGCGAACAGGAAGAGCAGGAAGATCGGGGTGAAGACGGTTGCGGTGAAATCGCGGCGGGCGATGGTGAAGGTCTGGCGCAGCGTGCGGCGGAAGCGGGTCATGGCTGCGCCTCCTGCTGGCCGACGATTCGCACGAACGCCTCGTGCAGCCCGGGGCGTTCGATCGAGAGCCCGGAAATGCCGTATCCCGCGTCGATCAGCCGGACCAGCAGCGTCTCGATCCCGCCGCCCGGAAGTTCGAACCGCCAGCCGTCGCGATCGGGCAGCGCATCGGGGGGCAGCACGCCGCGGATCGCGGGGTCGGGACGGTGCGGGGTGTAGTGAACGCGCTGGGGCAGGACGCCGCGCGCGTCGTCGACGGTGCCTTCGAACCGGCGCTTGCCGCCGGCGATGATCGCCAGCCGGTCGCACAGCCGTTCCGCATGGCTCATGATATGCGTCGAGAACAGGATCGTCGCGCCGCGATCGCGCTCGACAAGGATAAGCTTTTCAAGACGTTCCTGGTTGACCGGATCGAGCCCGGAAAAGGGTTCGTCGAGCACGAGCAGATCGGGCTGATGCACGACCGAGCCGAGCAGCTGGACGAGCTGCGCCATGCCCTTCGACAATTTGCGGATCTTCTCGTCGACCGCATGGCCGAGCCCCGCCCCCTCCATCAGCGTGACCGCGCGCGCACGTCCGGTCTTCCAGTCGAGACCGCGCAGCGCGCCCATGAACGCGATCGCCTCGCGCGCCTTCATCGCGGGATAAAGTCCCCGTTCCTCCGGCAGATAGCCGACATGATCCGAGGCGTCGCGCGGGCTGTCGAAGCCCAGCAGCGTGCGGTGGCCTTCATCGGGCTCGATGATCCCGAGCAGCATGCGCAGCGTCGTGGTCTTGCCCGCGCCGTTGGGGCCGAGCACGCCGTAGATCGCGCCGGTCGGCACGGCGATGTCGACGCCGTCGACCACCCGCCGGTCGCCGAAGCGCTTGACCAGCCCGCTGGCCTTGACCGCCCATTCCTCGCCCACGCGCAAACTTCCTTCAAGCCGAGCGGCTGTGGTAGCGGGCGGACGTGCCCGACGACAAGCCATCCGACCTCGAATCACGCGTGAAGGCCAAGGCGGCCGAACTGGGCTTTGCGGCGTGCGGGATCGCGCGCGCGGATGCGGCGCCGCTGGCGGGCGAACGGCTGCAGCAGTGGCTGGCCGAAGGGCGGCATGGCGACATGATCTGGATGGAGGAGCGGCGCGCGCAGCGGGCGAGCCCCGCCGGGCTGTGGCCCGCGGTGCGCAGCGTGATCGCGCTGGGCATGAGCTATGCGCCGAAGGACGATCCGCTGCGGCTGGCGGAGCAGGGCGAGGTCGGCCGGATCTCGGTCTATGCGCAGGGCGCGGATTATCACGACGTCATCAAACGGCAGCTGAAGGCGCTCGGCCGGTGGCTGGCGAGCGACGCGGTTGGTCTGGATTACCCGTTCGATCTCAAGGTGTTCGTCGACACCGCCCCGGTGATGGAGAAGCCGCTCGCGGAGGCGGCGGGGCTTGGGTGGCAGGGCAAGCACACCAATCTGGTCAGCCGGACAGAGGGCAGCTGGCTGTTCCTCGGCGCGATCTACACGACCCTCGAGCTGAAGGGCGATGCCGCGGGTCGGGATCTGTGCGGGAGCTGTGACGCGTGCCAGCGCGCGTGCCCGACCGATGCGTTCCCGGCGCCCTACAAGCTCGATGCGCGGCGTTGCATCTCGTATCTGACGATCGAGCATGCGGGGGTAATTCCTGAGGAATTCCGGGCGGGTATCGGCAACCGCATCTATGGCTGCGACGATTGCCTGGCGGTGTGCCCGTGGAACAAGTTCGCTGCCGCCGCGAACGCCAATCTTGCGTTTGCGCCGCGCGCCGAGCTGGTTGCGCCCGAGATCGCCGACCTGATCGCGCTCGACGATGCGGGGTTCCGCCAGGTCTTTGCGGGATCGCCGATCAAGCGGATCGGGCGCGACAAGATGGTCCGCAACGCGTTGATCGCGGCGGGGAATAGCGGCGATCCGGCCTTGTCGGAGGGCGTCGCGGCGTTGCTGGGCGATCCGGCGCCGGTGGTGCGCGGGACGGCGGTATGGGCCTTGTCACGACTCGACGCGGTGCGATTCGCGGCCGAGAAAGCGGATCGTCGTGGCGGCGAAAATGACGACGGCGTCCGCGCGGAATGGGACCGGGCGAACTTAAGCTGACGCGGGCCAAGTGACCCGCGACAGGGGAAATTATTCACAAACGGCGGTGTAGGGGCGCGCATTCGAGACTTGCCTTGCGGGGGCAATGCGGACAGCGGTGGCGGTCCAAGGGGCGATGATTGCATATGTTGGCATTTTCCACTGCTACGATGGTCGCCGCGCTGGCGGTGCAGGCCGTCGACCCGCTGCCCGTCGCGCCGGTCCCGGTCGCGCCGTCAGCGGTGGTCGCGGACGAGCAGCGCGTACCCGAATCGTCCGTCGTGCCGGTATCGCCGCCCGTGGTGCCGGTATCGCCGCCCGTGGTGCCAGTATCGCCGCCCGTGGTGCCGGTATCGTCGCCCGTGGTGCCCGTAGCGCCGGTTGCAGCGTCCCAGACCGCCCCGGTTCCAGCGCCCGTTCCTGCCGAGCCGACTGCGCAGAAGGACATCGTCGTCGTCGGGCAGTCGCGTGATGCGGGGGATCCGCTCCGCGGGGTCAATGCCCAGGCGTTCGGCGCGACGCAGGCGGTCGACAGCGCGGTCGTGGGGCCGGTGGCGCGGGTCTACAAGCGCAAGGTGCCGAGCCCGATCCGCAAGGGTATTCACAACTTTCTCTATAACTTGCGCGAGCCGATCGTGTTCGTGAACTTCCTGCTGCAGTTCAAGCCGGGCAAGGCGGCGGAGACGGTCGGGCGGTTCGTGATCAATTCGACGGTCGGCGCGGCGGGGGTCATCGACGTCGCCAAGAAGCGGCCGTTCCGGCTGCCGCGCCGGTCGAACGGATTTGCCAACACATTGGGCTATCACGGCATCGGCAACGGGCCGTTCCTGTTCCTGCCGCTGGTCGGGCCGACGACGGTGCGCGACCTGATCGGCGGGACGCTCGACCGGTTGCTGCTGCCCACTGCGATCGGGTCGCCGTTCACCGATGCGAGCTACACGGTGCCGGCCGGCGTGCTCGGGGCGCTCGACCACCGCGCCGATTTCGACGAAACTCTCAAGTGTTTGCATGACGATGTGGGCGATCCCTACGCATCGTCGCGCGCCTTCTACCTGCACCGGCGACAGGCGGAGATCGATCATCTCCACCGCCGGCCGCCGGCACCGCCGCCCGAATGCCAGGCGGCGCTGCCCGCGACGCGGATCCCGGTCGGCGCGGCGGGCGCGACCGAAACGGTGCCGCCGCCCGGGCCCTGAGCGGCCTAGCGGCCGCCGTCGCGGCGGGTGAGCGCGGCGACGCAGCTGGCGCGGTCGATCGTGCTGCCGTCGAGTTCGCGCGCGTCGATATAGGTGACCTTGGGCTCGCCCGATCCGGCGGGGTAGAGATAGGCGTCGAGCACGCAAATTCCGCTCTGGAACTGGAGCTTGCGCGCCACGCCCTCGCGGACATCGGCGTCGGGATCGCCGAACAGCCGGGTCAGCCCGGCGGCGGTCTGGCCGATCACGCGTTCGAGCCCGACGCTGGTATAGGGGATGGCGGGACGGCCGACCGGCGCGGTCGCGACCGGTGCGGCGCAGCCCGCGAGCGCGAGCCCTAGGGCGATCGCGAGGCCCGGGGCGGACCGCGAGATTGCGAAGCCTTTCAACGCGTTGACACGTGATCTCGTCATCAGCTGGTCCCCCGGGCGCGCACCGCTGCGCGCGTCCCGTGATAAAAATGCGTCGCCATCGCCGCGCCCAGTACGGGGGCGGCGATGTTGAGAATCGGAACCACGAACAGCGCGGTGTTCGCAAGACCCAGCACGAACCGCGACGCCCGCGTCGTCGCACGCCAGCCCCGCATCGCCGCGGCGTCCATGTGGCGCGCCGCGACCATGTCGCCGAGATCGCGCCCGAGCAGCCAGCCATTGACCACGAAAAACGCCGCCGCGGTCCCGACCCCGGTGACGAGCAGGCCGATATAGACGGGCACCATCAACAGGTTGACGAGCAGGACGCGCAGCGCCGAGCGCAATCCCATGGCGAGGCTGCGCGCGAACGGCACGGGCCGCGCGGTGGCGAGACTGGCGGGATAATGCCGCGCCTCGACCGCAGCGACGACATCGTCGGCGAAGATGCCGACGACCGCGATCGCGACCGCGCGAAACAGGATCCAGACCGCGAGGATGGTCAGGAACAGCGCGACCGCGGCGGCGATCCCGGCCTGGTCGCTGCCGAGCCAGGCGGCGAAAATCGCCTTTGCGCCCAGCCACATGAGCAGGCCGAGCGCGGCGAAGACGAGCAATGTCACCGCCATCGACTTGGCGAAGACGCGCAGCACCGGCGGATCGCCGAGCTGGCCGAGCGAGAGGAAAAAGCCGCGGATCATGCGCCAGCGATGGCCCGCCGCCTCCGGGCCGTCAACGTTGGGCTGCGACTCAGAGCGTGCGGATCAGGCGGACGGCGCGGGCGATCCAGACGGGGCGCTCGATCTGCTGGGGCGCGGCATCGTCGCCGACCGGAATAAGCGTGGGGCTGCCGTCGGTTAGCGCGACCAGACGGCCAAAGGCAAAGCGGCCGGCGGGGCGGGGGACGAGCACGTCGCGGTAGAGCGCGCTTTCGAAATCGTCGGGGCCGAGCGTGGTGCACCAGAGCACGTCGCCCGTGCGGTAGTCGCCGACGCCGGCGGCCACCGTGACCGCGACCTGACCCGGCTCGACCTGCGGCGGGGTGGCGAGGTTTGGGCGGGTAGGGGCTTGAATTCCGGTCGAATCCAGGATCGCGACGACGGGCAGATCGGCGCGTTCGGGCATCGTCACCAGATCGACCGCGGCGACGTCGAGCGCGGCGGCGATCCGGTTGAGCCAGCCGACCGACACGGTCCGGGTCCCCGTCTCGAGCCGGCCGATCGTCTGCGCGGTTGTCGGGGGATCACAACGCCTTGCGACGTCGTCGAGCGTCAATCCCTTGGCGCGGCGGACGGCACGGATAGCAGTGATCATCGACAGGCTCCGTCGCTTGCACAAACCAGATAGGTTAGTTTCTCTTGCAATTTCTCGTCGAATATGGCAAGATAAACGGGACTCGGCAAATGGAAAGGGCGGCGCATGCAGGATCTGATCGAGGTCGCGATCGACGGGCGGGGCATGCGGCGGGAGCCTGACAGGGAAGCTGACAGGGTGGTTGAGCGGGACCTTGGCCGGGAAGTGCAGAGGGAAGGTGTCGCGCGGGGCGGGCGGAGTGTGACGGTCAACCGCGCGGAGTCGCCGCTGACCTGGCTGCGGTCGCGCGGGCTCATCGATGCGCGGCAGTTTGCGGCGGGCGAGCGGCTGCGCGCGGCGTACGAGACCGCGTCGATCGCGCCGAGCGTGACGATGCGCTGGACGCCGCGGGTCGATGGCGGCGGGCACGACGCGCTCGACCCGACCGTCGCGCAGATCGCGGCGAAACGGCGGTTCGATGCGGCGATCGCGGCGGCGGGGCCGGGGCTCGCGGATATAGCGTGGCGGGTGGTGTGCGCGGGGGAGGGGCTGCCCGCGGCGGAGCGCGCGCTGTCCTGGCCGGCGCGCGCGGGGCGGCTGGTGCTGACGCTCGCGCTCGACCGGCTGGCGACACATTATGAGGGCGGGGACGTTGGAGGACGCGAGAGGGGCGGCGGCTCGCCTTTGCGCGGCGACGCGGGTAAGGGCGCGGCATGCGCTTCGATCTGATCAAATGTCATGGCTCCGGCAACGATTTCCCGCTGATCGACGCGCGCGCGCTGTCGCTGGGCGATGCGGACTGGGCGCGGGTCGCGCGCGCGCTGGCGGATCGCGCGGGGCCGGTCGGGGGCGACGGGCTGCTGCTGCTGACCGCGGGTGACGAGGACGGGCGGGCGTTCGGGATGCGGATGTTCAATTCGGACGGGAGCGAATCGGAGACGTGCCTCAACGGACTGCGCTGTGTCGCGCGCGCGGGGTTCGCCGCGACCGGGCTGACGCACGCGACCGCGCGGCTGAAGACGAGCGACGCGCTGGTCGTGCGCGACGCGGAGATTGCGCCGGGGGTGTTCACGGTGCGCGAGACCGCGGGGCCGGCGTCGCTCGACGTTGCCGCCTGGCCGATGCACGTGGATGCGGGGCAGATCGTCGAGACGGCGCTTGCCGGGCTGCCCTCGACGCGCGCGTTCACCGCGGTGGCGATGCCCAACCCGCATCTGGTGGCGTTCGTCGAGGCGGTCGACGATGCCGAACTGGTCCGCGTCGGCATGGCGTGCGAGGCGGCGCCCGACTGGCTGCCCAACCGCGCCAATGTGAGCTTTGTCGAGCTGCGCGGGACCGACCTGTTCGTCCGCACGCATGAGCGCGGGGTCGGGCTGACCGACAGTTGCGGCAGCGCGATGGCGGCGTCGACCTTTGCCGCATGCCTGACGGGGCGGATTGCGTACGACACGCCGACGACGGTGTTCAACCGCGGCGGGCTGGTCCGCGCCGAGGCGGGGGCGGACGGCATGGTGACGCTGTCGGGCAATGCGACGGTCGAATGGAGCGGGTCGGTGATGGTCGATCTGGATCCGGGCGAGCCGGGTGCGCGCGACCTGGTGATCGCGCGGCGGCATGACGAAGAGATTGCCGCCTGGGAAACATTGCGTACTGGAATGTAAAAAAGCGTGTGCATCGTTGCGGCCGGGGTGGCCGTATCTTCGCCGCGGCAGCCGGATCATCGGCGCCGATCAGGAGAGACTGTCATGACCCCCCTGTTTCGTACCACGATCATTGCCGCCGCTGTCGCCGTCAGCGGCACCGCGCTGGTCGCCGCGCAGACCAACCCGATGGTCGGCGGCGCCGCGATGTACCCGACCAAGACGATCGTCGAGAATGCGGTCAATTCGAAGGATCACACGACGCTGGTCGCCGCGGTCAAGGCCGCCGACCTGGTCGAGACGCTGTCGGGGCCGGGGCCGTTCACGGTCTTCGCGCCGACCAATGCCGCGTTTGCGAAGCTGCCCGCGGGGACGGTCGACACGCTGCTCAAGCCCGAGAACAAGGCGCAGCTGGCGGGCGTGCTGACCTATCATGTCGTGCCGGGGACGATCATGGCCGCCGACATCGCGGCGAAGGCCAAGGCGGATGGCGGGACGGCCAGCTACACCACCGTGCAGGGCGAGCCGCTGATGTTCATGAAGTCGGGCAGCGGCTGGGGCATCATGGACGGCAAGGGGCACAAGGGACGGATCACGATCGCCGATGTGCGCCAGTCGAACGGGCTGATCCATGTGATCGATACGGTGATGCTGCCGTGAGGGGGTGAGCGGTTTCGAGCCTCGCGTGCCCTCACCCTCCCACGCGCAAGAGCGCGTGGGCCCCTCCCTCTCCCCCGGGGGGAGAGGGGTTTTGGGGTCCCTCTCCCCCTGGGGGAGAGGGAAGGAGGAGCCTTTAGGCGACGGGAGGGTGAGGGGTGGTTGGGATGAGCGGTCTCGAGCCTCTCGTGCCCTCACCCTCCCACGCTTCGCGTGGGCCCCTCCCTCTCCCCCGGGGGGAGAGGGGTTTGTTCAGCTGATCAGGAGGCCGGCCAAGGCGGCGGACATGAGGTTCGCTAGGCTGCCGGCGGCGAGGGCGCGGAGGCCGAGTTTGGCGATCATCGGGCGCTGGTTGGGGGCGAGGCTGCCGGTCACCGCCATCTGGATCGCGATCGACGAGAAATTGGCGAAGCCGCACAGCGAGAAGGTGATCACCGCGATCGTCCGCGGGCTGAGCCCGGGTTGCGTGCCGAGCGAGATATAGGCGACGAATTCGTTCAGCACGATCTTCTGCCCGAACAGCCCGCCGGCGATCCCCGCCTCGCTCCACGGCACGTTCAGGAGGAACATGATCGGCGCGAAGACATAGCCGAGCAGACCCTGGAAGCTGAGGCCGGGCAGCCCGATCATGTTGCCGAGCCCGCCGAGCAGGCCGTTGGCAAGCGCGACCAGTGCGACGAAGGCGAGCACCATCGCGCCGACCGCGACCGCGAGGCGGACGCCGGTCTGTGCGCCCTGTGCCGCGGCCATGATCAGGTTGGCGGGCTTTTCCTCGTCATGCGTCGCCTGCGGCATGGGTTCGCCCGCGGAGGATTCGCCGGGCAGGTCGCCGAGCGCGAGTTCGCCCTCGGGCGGCGTGACGCGGTCGGGCATGATGATCTTCGCCATCAGGATCCCGCCGGGCGCGGCCATGAAGCTGGCGGCGAGGAGATAGTCGATGCGGATGCCCATCGAGGCATAGGCCGCGAGGATCGTGCCGGCGACGCCCGCCATCCCGCTGGTCATCACGGTGAAGAGCTGGGCGGGGGTGAGCCCGGCGAGATAGGGGCGGATGACGAGCGGCGATTCGCTCTGGCCGACGAAGATGTTCGCCGCCGCGCAGAGCGATTCGACCTTCGACACGCCGATCACCTTTTCGATGCCGCCGCCGACCCAGCGCACCACGAACTGCATGATGCCGAGATAATAGAGGATCGAGACGAGGCTGGCGAAGAAGATGATGACGGGGAGGGCTGCGATCGCGAAGCTCTGGCCGCCGATCTCGGGGGTCGCCATCTTGCCGAACAGGAATTCGGTGCCCTTTTGCGAATAGCCGAGCAGATTGGCGACGCCGCCCGACATGCTGCCGAGCACGACCTTGCCGAAGCTTGAATAGAGCACGAGGATCGCGATGCCCGCCTGGAGCGCGAAGGCGGCGCCGACGATCCGCAGCCGGATCGCGCGGCGGTCGCTCGACAGCAGCACCGCGATGCCGAGGATGACGGCGATGCCTGCAAGGCCGATGACTAGTCTTTCCATGGACGCCCTGCGTTTTGGTACGGTGACACACGCGGCCCCCCGGCTGCGCAAGCGGCCGACATGACACGGGTACGCCGTGCTCGCCAGTCATTTGACGCCTGCACGCTTTCGCGGCGCGGTTTCATGGGGGCTAGGCATTTGACGGCGCGCGGCATTTCGCTAGCGTCCGGCGCGATGACCACAGACCTTCCCGCGTTCCCGCGTTCGCTCTTCATTTTCTCTGTCCTCTATGGCGGCATGGTGTGCATCGCCGGCGTGCTGGGGGTGAAACAGGTCGCGCTCGGGCCGCTCGCGGTCGAGGCGGGGATCTTCGCGTTCCTGCTGCTGGTGGTGATCAGCAGCGCGATTTCGGAACTGCACGGGCAGAAGACCGCGACGTTCCTGGTGCGGCTGGGGTTCATCCCGCTGCTGGTGTCCGCGGCGCTGATCCAGCTGGTGCTCGCGCTGCCGCATGATCCGGGGATGTACCCGCCCGCGGTCGACGCCTTCCCGGTCGTCGTCGGGCAGGGCGCACGGATGATGATGGCGGGGCTGATCTCCTACGGGATCTCGCAGACGCTCAACGTGCTGATCTTCGCGCGGCTGGCGGGGCCGGTCGGCGGCGAGGGGCGGCTGGTGTGGCTGCGCGGGATGATCGCGAGCATCGTGTCGCAGGTGATCGACACGGTGCTGTTCATCACCATCTCGTTCCTCGGCGCGCGGCCGATCGTCGAGCTGATGGCGGGGCAGATGCTGACCAAGGTGGTGCTGTCGGTGGTGCTGGTGCCGTTTGCGATCACGTTCTTCGTGCGGCTGGGGCGGCGGCTGGACCGGGTTTGAGCGGGCCGGCCACCTGATGTGTCCCCGCGAAGGCGGGGACCCAGACTGGGCTCCCGCCTTCGCGGGAGAACAGGGAGGCAGGCGGGCCCCCGGCGGCTTTCACTCCCTCCCTCAACTGGCTAAGGGGGCGGGATGACCGATCATACGCCCGATCCCGCCCTGCTCGCCAAGGCCGAGACGCTGACCGAGGCGCTGCCCTATCTGCAGCGTTATGCCGGCAAGACCTTCGTCGTGAAATATGGCGGGCACGCGATGGGCGATCCCGAGCTGCAGCGCGACTTCGCCGAGGACATGGTGCTGTTGAAGGCGGTCGGGATCAACCCGGTCGTGGTGCATGGCGGCGGGCCGCAGATCGGCTCGATGCTGAAGCGGCTGGGGGTCGAATCGCGGTTCGTCGACGGGCTGCGCGTGACCGACAAGGAGACCGCGCAGATCGCCGAAATGGTGCTGGCGGGATCGATCAACAAGGAAATCGTCGGCTGGATCGGCCAGGCGGGCGGCCGCGCGGTCGGGATTTCGGGGAAGGACGCCGGCCTCGTCCTCGCGCAGAAGGTCGGGCACGGGCGCGAGCCGGACAAGCTGCAGGGGATCGAGCGGCATGTCGACCTGGGGTTCGTCGGCGAGCCGATCGCGGTCGACCGGACGATCCTCGACACGCTGATCGCCGCGGACATCATCCCGGTGATCGCGCCGATCGGGATCGGGGCGGACGGCCACACCTACAACATCAACGCCGACACGATGGCGGGCGCGATCGCCGCCGCGATGGGCGCGGCGCGGTTCTTCCTGCTGACCGACGTGGTCGGCGTGCTCGACAAGCAGGGCGAATTGCTGACCGATCTGGATCCGGCGAAGATCGCCGAGCTGCGTGCCGACGGGACGATCACCGGGGGGATGATCCCCAAGCTCGAGACGTGCGTCGCGGCGGTCGGGTCGGGCGTCGACGCGGCGGTGATCATCGACGGGCGCGTGCCGCATGCGATGCTGCTGGAGATTTTCACGCGGCAGGGGGCCGGGACGCTGGTGAGTGCGAACGGGCGGGCGCGTTAGGGGGCTTTCTGCCGTCATCCTGGGCTTGATCCGGGATCCAGAGTTACGGGGATGACGCTGCTTGGCTCTGGATCCTGACTTTCGTCAGGATGACGGAGTGGGGGCAGGGTCGCCCCCTTTTTCGTCATCCTGGGTTTGATCCGGGATCCAGGGTTACGGGGGATGACGCTGCTTGGCTCTGGGTCCTGACTTTCGTCAGGATGACGGGTGGGGTTGTTTGGAGGGCGCGGGGTTCTCGTTGTCGGTCCGCTGCCTTATATAAGGCATACACCAGCGGAGACCCTTGCCTTGCTCGCCCTTCTTCAGATCGTCCAGTTGCTGCTCAACCTCGTCTGGTGGGTCATCATGATCCAGGCGGTGATGTCGTGGCTCATCGCGTTCAACATCATCAACACGCAGAGCAATGTCGTCCGGTCGGTATGGGAGGCGCTGCAGCGGATCACCGAGCCGCTCTATCGGCCGATCCGGCGGATCCTGCCCGATTTCGGCACGCTCGACCTGTCGCCGCTCGTCGTGCTGCTGATCCTGTACATCCTGACCAACATCGTCGTGCCCAACATCGCACAGAGCCTGCTCGCCCCCGGGCTGTGAGCGAACCGGCCGCCTGGCGTGCGGTGGACGGCGGTCTGGCGATCGCGGTCCGCGTGACGCCGCGCGGCGGGCGGGATGCGCTGATGGCGGGGACGCCGGAGCATCTGGCCGCAAGGCTCGCGGCGGCGCCGGTCGATGGTGCCGCGAACGCCGCGCTGATCGCGCTGGTCGCCAAAAGCTTCGGCGTGCCCAAACGCGCGGTCACTATCGTCGCCGGCGAGACCGCGCGGCTGAAACGGCTGCATGTCGCGGGCGACACGCCTGCGCTGGCGGAAATCGCCGCCGCGCTTTAGGACGGCGGGCATGAGTGCGACCATCATCGACGGCAAGGCCTTCGCCGCCGGCCTTAGGGCCCGTATCGCCACCGGCGTCACCGCCTTTGCCGCAGCGGCGGGCCGCGCGCCCGGGCTCGCGGTGGTGCTGGTCGGCGAGGACCCCGCGTCCAACGTCTATGTCCGGTCGAAGGGCAAGGCGACGCGCGAGGCGGGGATGGTGAGCGTCGAGCACCGCCTGCCCGCCGATGTCGGGGCCGAGGCGCTGCTCGCGCTGGTCGCCGATCTGAACGCCGATCCGACGATCGACGGGATCCTCGTCCAGCTGCCGCTGCCCAAGCATATCGACGAGCAGGCGGTGATCGCGGCGATCGATCCCGATAAGGATGTCGACGGATTCCACCCGATCAATGCGGGGCGGCTCGCGACGGGCTCGGCGGGGTTCGTGCCGTGCACGCCGCTCGGCTGCGTGATGCTGCTCAAAAGCGTCGTACCGAACCTGAGCGGGATGGAGGCGGTGGTCGTCGGCCGGTCGAACATCGTCGGCAAGCCGATGGCGCAGCTGCTGCTGCGCGAGAGCTGCACCGTGACCGTCGTGCACAGCCGGACACGCGACGTGCGCGCGCATGTCGCCGCCGCGGACATCGTCGTCGCCGCGGTCGGGATCCCGGAGATGATCAAGGGCGACTGGCTGAAGCCCGGCGCGACCGTCATCGACGTCGGCATCAACCGCACCGAGGCGGGGCTGGTCGGCGATGTCGATTTCGCGAGCGCGGTCGGGGTCGCGGGCGCGATCACGCCGGTGCCGGGCGGCGTCGGGCCGATGACGATCGCGTGCCTGTTGCGCAATACGCTGGTGTCCGCCGGGCGACGCGAAGGCGTGGCGATCGACGAGGCGGCGCTCGACCGGGCCGGCGCATGATCGAGCTCTATATCTCGTCGCTGATCACCTTCTTCGTGGTGATCGATCCGCCGGGCTGCGCGCCGATCTATGCCGGGCTGTCGGCGAACGCGTCGGCGACGCAGAAGCGCGCGATGGCGTTCCGCGCGGTCGGCGTGTCGGCGGCGATCCTGTTCGTGTTCGCGCTGTTCGGCGAGGCGTTGCTGAAAGGGCTGGGGATCAGTCTCGCGAGCTTCCGGATCGCGGGCGGGATCATGCTGTTCCTGATCGCGCTGGAAATGGTGTTCGAAAAGCGCACCGAACGCCGCGAGGACCGCGCCGCCAAGGTCGCGAGCGATCCCGAAGCCGACGACGTGTCGATCTTCCCGATGGCGATGCCGATGATCGCGGGGCCGGGTTCGATCGCGTCGGTGATGCTGCTGATGAGCCGCAACAGCGGGATCGAGCGCTCGGCGGTGGTGCTGGCGGCGATGGTGACGATCCTGTTGCTGACGCTGGTCGCGCTGCTCGCGGCGGGGCCGATCATGCGGATCCTGGGCGCGAAGATCGAGGCGGTGATCACGCGGCTGCTCGGCGTGCTGCTGGCGGCGCTGGCGGTGCAGTTCGTGCTGGATGGGTTGTCGGTGGTGTTGCGGTAGGTTCCCTGTCCGTCATCCCGGGCTGGACCCGGGACCCAGGGTTTCGGGCGGTGCTGCTGCTGGGCTCTGGGTCCTGACTTTCGTCAGGATGACGGGGGGTGGTGACGGTGTCGCAGCCCCCTTCGTCATCCCCGCGGAGGCGGGGATCCATAGTCTATGCGTTTGCCGATGAATCGCAGCCTTTGCCAGTCTGGATCCCCGCCTTCGCGGGGATGACGGTTGGTGGCGGGGATGACGGTTGGGGGGCGGGGATGACGGTGGGCGTGCGCGTGCGCGTGCGCGTCCGTCGTGCGTGGGTGCCTGGACCTTAGTCGACCTTGAAGAGGCGGAGGGGGGATTTTGCCGGTAGGGGGAGCGGGGTGAGCCATGCCGGGACCTGGTTCTTCGCCATCTGCGCGTAGAAGCCGTTGGGGCTGCGGGCCTTGTAGTTGGTCGATTCCGCGGCGTTGGGGCAGAGCAGCAACAGGGTCGCGCCGTGGCGTTTGATGATCGCGTGGGCTTCGTCGGGGGTGCGGCCGAAGGCGTGCTGGACGTCGAGGATCGCGGCGCCGTTGCGGTGATAGGGGCCGGCGATCGCGTTGTGGTGCGTGATCGTGATCAGCCGCGGGCCCATGTCGACGAAGGTGAAGATCGTCTGCGCGGGGTATTTGTTCAGCGCGAGCAGCACGGTGGTGCGCAGGCAGTTGCCGGTCGCCATGTTGACGCGCTTTTCATAGCCCTTGGGCTTGCCCACGGGGACGTATTTGAGCGCGATGCCGACGAAGAAGCCCGAGACGATCACCAGCGCGCCCGCGGTGCCGAGCACGCGCACCAGCATCGAGCGGTGGCCGAGCAGCCGGGGGACGATCACCCAGGCGAGCGCGACGCCGCCGGGGACCGCGAGCATCTGCGCCGCGGGACCCGCGCGGACCTGCCACAACAGCATCAGCACCGCGAAGGTGGTGAACAGCGCGACCGCGACCCAGCCGATCGCGCTCGGGCGGCGGCGTGCGCGCCATGCGGCGAACAGCGCGCCGAGCAGGCCGATCACCGGCAGCGTCGCGATCGCGACGCCGGTGCGCCAGCTGTGCTTGTAGATTGGTTTGGCCTCGCGGACATTGTTCAGCCAGTTGCGCTGAAGCTCGGGCGAGACGCCCTCGGGCCGGGCGAGGCATTGCGGGAACATCAGCGCGAAGCCGATCACGATCGCTGCGCCCGCCGCGACCGCGAGCGCGAGACGCACCCCGCGTGATGCCGGGCCGAAGCGCGCGAGCAGGAAGAGGAGCATCCCGGCCGCGATCATGACGCTGAGCCAGACGGGCGTCAGCGCGTCGCAGCGCATCGCCTGGTTCGCGTTCGAGGCGAACAGCGCGAAACCGAGCGTGCTGCCGCCACCCAGGGTCAGCGCATAGACCGCGAGCCGCGGCGCCTCGGCGCGGTCCCAGACCCAGCGCAGGGCGATGATCGCGCCCGCCATCGCGGCATAGGGGAGGAGTTCGAGCCCGATCGACAGCGACACCGCGCTCGCGATCCCGACGAGTGCGCCGCCGCGTCGCGCGCGCGGGTCGCACAGCCCGGCGAGCGTGAGGCTGAGCATCGCGAGCTGCCAGCCGTGATGGTCGATGCGTTCGGGCATGTACATCAGCATCGTCGCGGTCGCGCCGACGAGGAACAGGATCGCGAGCGGCCAGGCGAGCGGGTGGATCAGCCGCCGCACGGTCGCGCCGATGCCGAGCATCGCGATCGACAGCGGCAGCAACGGCGCGATCCCGCAGGCGAGCCGTTCGGCCCAGCTGTTGCTGGTGAACAGGCGGAAGAAGAGGATGAGGCCGGCGATCGGCAGGTCGACGATCCGGCTCCAGTGGATGTCGAAGCCCGCGGGCGGGTTCATCCGGTACTGGCGCAGATCGTACCAGCCCTGGCCGTCGAGCCATGCGCGGACCTGCATCAGGCGCATATTGTCGTCGGTATCGCCGAGCGACAGCCAGCGGACCTGACCCCAGCGGTCGGCCAGCGACCAGGCGGCGACGCCGAGCCATGCCAGCAGCGTCAACGCGACCCAGTGGCGATCGAGCAGGTCGCGCCCCCGCTGCCATGGGGACTGGTGGGGCTGATCCAAAACGCTTTCCTCCTGACCGCGCGCGGACTAATGCGCGGGGCGTGACGTTGAGCGCCGCTGTATCGACGCGCGTGTAAAGAACAAGGCGGGCATGCAGGCGATCAGGCGACAGATGGACCAGATGCGGGCGAGCGGCGTGCTCGGCCAGCTCTTCCGCTTCGGGATTGCGGGCGGGCTGTCGAGCGTGATCTATTCGCTCGTCTATCTGCCGCTGACCAAGTTCGTGTTTCCGCCCGAGCAGGCGGTCGCGGCGGTGCCGTTCGCCTTTGCGGTGGCGGTGACCGCGGGCTATTTCCTGCACAGTCGGTGGAGCTTCAAGGGGCATGCCGCCGAGCCGGGCGGGGCCAAGCACGTCAAGTTCGTGCTGGTGCAGGGGACCGGGCTCGCGCTCAACGCGCTGATCACCTGGGTCGGGACCGCGTTCCTCCATCTGCATCCCTGGGTGCCGCTGGTCCCTGCGGTGTTCCTTGCCGCGATCGTGACGTTCGTGCTCAACCGCTTCTGGGTATTCTCTTGATTATGGCCGATTGCTGATGGACCGCATCGTTTACGACCGGATGGCCGCGCATGATTCCACGCATTGGTGGTACCGCGCGCGCCGCGACATCCTGGCGGATTATCTGACGCGCTATGGCGGCCTGCCGGCGGATGCGAAGATCCTCGAGATCGGCTGCGGGACGGGGCATAACCTGCCGATGCTGGCGGGGTTCGGCGAGATTGACGCGATCGAGATCGACCCGGCGGCGCGCGAGATCGCGAGTGCACGGCTCGGCAAGCCGGTCGGGGCGGCGCCGCTGCCCGAGCTGCCGGGGGTGCCGCGCGGGCATTACGACCTGATCGCGGTGCTCGACGTGGTCGAGCATATCGAGGACGACGTCGCGGCGCTGAAGGCGATGGCGCAGTGCCTCGCGCCCGGGGGCAAGATCCTGATCGCGGTGCCGGCGCACCAGTGGCTGTGGAGCGCGCACGACACGGTCAACCATCACCACCGGCGCTATTCGAAGGCGACGCTGAAGACGGCGATCGCGGCGGCGGGGCTGAAGCCCGACAAGCTCGGCTATTTCAACTCGCTGCTGTTCCCGCTGGCGGCGGCGGCGCGGATCGCCGGGCGGCTGTCGGGTCGCGACGACAGCGACGATTCCCCGCCCGCCAAGCCGCTGAATGCGCTGTTCGAGCGGATCTTCCGGCTGGAGCGGCATCTGGTCGGGCGGGTGCCGATGACGCCGGGGGTTTCGATCGTGACGCTGGCGGTGCCGGGGTAGGGGGTGAGGGGAGCGCGACACCGTGTCTGCGCTCTCCATCACTCCTGCTGGTCGGGTGATTGCCGATATCTGTCCGGGATCGGACGGACGAACGCCGCCAGGACGCACCCGACGATCAGCGCGCCGAGCTTCACCAGGTCGAAAGAGTCGCCGTTCTGCACGGTCTCGATCAGGCCGGTCAGTGCGAGCCAACCGATCGCGAACGACAGAAATGGCGTCATGGCCATACGCAGCCGCGGAGGGAGCCTGTTCGCCAACCGTGCCGTTACCGTCGCCATCCCAATCTCCTCTGTGAGAAGACATGTCACGATGGTCTTCTGTCCGCAATCGGGCGACGCGCCGCCCCATGTTCGTTCGCCCTGAGCGGCGTCGGAGGGTGGGTGCCGGGGGGCGGTGCTTCGACTTCGCTCAGCACGAACGGGGACTTTGCGAGCCGGTGCTTGCGGGGTGGGGCCCCACCCCAACCCCTCCCCTGAAGGGGAGGGGCTTTTTTAAGTAACGGGGGTTTCTGGGGGTTCGGCGCGGAAGCCTAGGGTGGCCTTGCCCTGGATGGGGCCGGCGATGTCGGCGACGATGTAGAGCGGGCGGCGTTTGGATTCGACGTAGAGCCGGCCGAGATATTCGCCGATCATGCCGAGCACGAACATCTGCACCGCGCCCAGAAACACCGTCACCAGCATCGTCGAGGTCCAGCCCTGCACCGCGCTGCCCGAGAGCCAGCCGATCGCGATGTAGACGAACAGCAGCAGCGAGACGCCGGTGAGCGCGAGGCCGGCATGGCTGGCGAAGCGCAGGGGGGCGGTCGAGAAGCCGGTGACCGCGTCGAAGGCGAGCCGCATCATCTTGGCGAGCGGATAGTTGGTCTCGCCCGCATGCCGCTCGGCGCGGTCATAGGCGAAGGGGATCTGGCGGAAGCCGATCCAGGCGACCATGCCGCGGATGAAGCGCGCCTGTTCGGGCAAGGACAGGAACGCGTCCAATGCGCGCCGGCTCATCAGCCGGAAATCGCCGGTGTCGACCGGGATCGGCGTGTCGGTCATCTTGGTCAGCAGCCGGTAGAAGGCGGCGGCGGTGGCCTTCTTGAACACGGTCTCGCCCGCGCGCTGGCGGCGGACGGCGTAGACGACGTCGGCCTGCTGCTCGGCCATCGCGGCGCGCATCTGGGGAAGGAGCTCGGGCGGATCCTGGAGATCGGCGTCGATGATCAGGATCTGCTCGCCCGCGCACAGATCGAGCCCGGCGGTGAGCGCGAGCTGATGTCCGTGGTTGCGCGACAGGTTGATCGCGACGAGCCGCGGATCGGCGGCGGCGAGACGCTGCATCACCGACCAGCTGTCGTCGCGCGAGCCGTCGTTGATCAGGACGATCTCGTAATCCTCGCCGACCGCGCTCTGCGCCGCGCCCGATATGCGCGCGTGGAGGAGGTCGAGGCAGGCGGCCTCGTTGTAGCAGGGGACGACGACGGAGAGCGCGGGACGGTGCATCCCCGCTCTCTAGCCGCCCCCGCGCGCGGCGTCATCGTTTGTTCTTGGGGGAGGATTAAGCGTCAGGCCTTGGCCAGCGCGGTGGCGCGGGCTTCGACGAGGCGTTCGAGGATCGTGAGGGGGACGGCGCCGTCGCGCAGGACTTCGTGGAACTGCTTCACGTCGAACTTGTCGCCGAGGATCTTCTTCGCGGTGTCGCGGGCGCGGAGCCAGCTGATGTGGCCGAGCTTGTAGCTGCAGGCCTGGCCCGGCATCGTGCAGTAACGCTCGATCTCGCGCTGCGAACGGGGGCGGGCGAAGCCGACGGTGTCGACGAAATAGTCGGTCGCCTGTTCGCGCGTCCAGCGCTTGGCGTGGAGGCCGGTGTCGGCGACGAGGCGCGCGGCGCGGAAGAGGAAGGACTGGAGATAGCCGGCGCGTTCGATCGGGCCGGCATAGCCGCCGAGCTCGTCGGCGAGCTGTTCGGCATAGAGCGCCCAGCCCTCGACATAGGCGCCGAAGAACGAGAATTTGCGCAGCAGCGGCGTGTCGAGCCCGGCGACGAGGCTGAGCTGGAGATGATGCCCCGGCACGCCCTCGTGATAGGTGAGCGAGGGGAGCGTGTATTTGGGCCAGTCGGCGACGCTTTTCAGGTTGATGAAGTAGATGGCGGGGCGCGACCCATCGAGCGCGGCGAGCCGGTAATAGCCGTTCGAGGCGCCGTCCTGGATATCGGTCGGGACCGCGCGAATCTGCAGCGGGGCGGACGGCGGGTTTATGAACGCCTGGGGGAGCTTGGCCTGCATCGCGGCGAGCCCGGTGTTGAGCCCGGCGATGAGGTCGGTGCGGCCGGCGGGCGTGTCGGGATAAAGCTGTGCCGGGGTGGCGTTGAAGGCGGCGAGGCGTGCGCCGATGCTGCCCTTGGTCAGGCCTTGTGCCTTGAGGATGGTGTCGAGTTCGGCGCCGATCTGCGCGACCTGGTCGAGGCCGAGCTTGTGGACCTCGTCGGGGGTGAAGTTGGTGGTGGTCGCCTGGGCGAGCGCGGCGGCGTAGATCGCGTCGCCGCCGGGGACCGCCCAGAGACCGGCCTCGGCGCGGGCCGTGGTGCGGAGCTGCTTGACCAGCGCGATCTGGCGGTCGAGCGCGGGATAGACCTTGTCCGTCACGAGCGCGGTGGCGCGGCGGTCCCAGTCGCCGGTCAGCCCGGCGGCCTTGCTGCGCGTCGCGACCGAGGTGACGAGACCGCTCTGCGCGGGCGCGGGCGCGCGGAGCGCCGCCATCTGGCCGAGCGCGAGGTCGAGCGAGAAGCCGGGGGCGACGAGGCCGCGTTTCGCGCGCTCGGCCTGCGTCGCGGTGTCGCCGTCGAGCGCGGTCGCGAACGCGTCGAGCCGCGCGCAATAGGCGTCGGCGTCGGCGGCGGTCCTGATGACGTGCGCGCTGTCGAGGAAGTCGGGGACGTCGAAATAGGCGCCGTCCTGCTGGCTGATGACATAGGGGTTGGTGGGGGAGCCGAGCCCGAACCGCTCGGCGGCGGCGCGCTGCTGGTTTTGCGAATAGAGCACCACCTCGCGGTTGAGGCGGCCGGCGTCGGAGAGCGTGGCGGGGGCGACGGCCTCGATCTGCGCGATCGTGCGGGTGGTGCGCGCGAGGTTCGCCCTGACCGCGCCGGGGGTGTAATCGCCGAGCCGGCTTTTCAGCGCGGCGTTCGCGCCCTTGTCGAGCCCGAGCTGGGTGGCGAATTCGGGGGCGTATTTGAGGTTCGCGTCGAAGATCGCAGTCAGCAGCGCGTCGAGCTTGGCGTCGCCGGGGGTGGCGCCGGCGGCGAGGGCGGCGCGGGGGACGAGGGCGAGCGTGGCGAGCATGCTCGCGGACGAGAGGAAGGCGCGACGGTTCATGTGATGGGTCCCCCGGGGTGTTGCGGGGGATAGTAGCCGGGGATCTGTGCGGGGCAAGCGCGGGGGGGCGTGTGGGGGATGCGGGGCGTGTCCTGCCGCGTCGTCATCCCCGCGGAGGCGGGGATCCATAGGCTATGCGTTTGGTGATGGATCGCCGGCGGTCGCCAGTCTGGATCCCCGCCTGCGCGGGGATGACGGGGGGGGGTGGCTCTCCCCTTTCGTCATCCTGGGCTCGACCCAGGATCCAGGGTTACGGGCGTCGCGCTGCTTGGCTCTGGATCCTGACTTTCGTCAGGATGACGGTGGGGTGGGGGGCACGTTCGCGCGCTTCGTCGGCGGGGGCGGGGTGAGGGAGTGTCTGCCCGCGCCGTCATCCCCGCGGAGGCGGGGATCCATAGGCTATGCGGTTGGTGATGGATCGCCGGCGGTCGCCAGTCTGGATCCCCGCCTCCGCGGGGATGACGGCGAGGGGGTCGGGGACTGGGGTGAGGACGGCGGGGGGCGGGCCGCTTTCCCCTTACACGCGTTCGACGGTGTTGACGGCGTCGGCGGCGCGGAGGCCGGCCATGAGGCGCATGAGTTGCTGGATGTCGTGGACCTCGACGTCGATCTCGTTGGTGTGGAAGCTGGTGTCGCGCGTGTCGAGGCGGAGGTTGATGATGTTGGCCATGTGCGTGCCGATGATCGACGCGACCACGCCGAGCGAGCCGGGCTCGTTCTTGACCATCACCGAGATGCGCGCGACCGCGCCTTCGGTCTTTTCGCCCCAGGCGACGTCGACCCAGTCGGTCTCGTTCTCGGTCCGCTCGGCGAGTTCGGCGAGCACGCGGCAGTCGATCGCATGGACCTCGATCCCCGCATCGGGGCGGCGCAGCCCGACGATGCGGTCGCCCGGCACCGGGTGGCAGCAGGTGGCGAGGTCATAGGCGACGCCCGGGGTCAGCCCCTTGATCGAGATCGCGCTCGACTGCGGGGCGACCGCATGGCCGAGATCGGCGCCGGTCGAGCCGGGCATCAGCGCCTCCATCACCTGTTCGTCGGACACGGTGCGGCGCGCGATCGCGACCATCAGCGCGCCCTCGTCGGCGAATTTGAGCCGCTTGAGCGCGGGCTCGGTCGCGTCGGGGCCGATCGGGGCGGGGAGGCGCGAGGCGATGTCGTCGAACAGCGTGCGGCCAAGCGCCTCCTGCTCGACGCGTTCCTTGTGGCGCAGATGGCGGCGGATCGCGGCGAGCGCCTTGCCGGTGGTGGCGACGTTGAGCCAGTGGGGTTGCGGCGACTGGCCCTTCGAGCGCAGGATCTGCACCTGGTTGCCGTTTTCAATCACGGTCGAGAGCGGCACGACGCGGCCGTCGATCTTCGCGCCGACCGCCTGGTCGCCGAGATCGGTGTGGACCGCATAGGCGAAGTCGATCGGCGTCGCGCCCTTGGGCAGCTGGATCAGTTCGCCCTTGGGGGTGAAGGCGAAGATGCGGTCGGCGTACATCGCCATCCGCGTGTGTTCGAGCAGCTCCTCGGGGCTTTCGGCGGTGTCGAGGATCTCGACCAGGTCGCGGATCCAGCTGACCTGATGCTCGCCGCCGCCGATCGTCTGGCCGCCGCTCTTCTGCTTGTACGCCCAGTGCGCGGCGAGGCCGAATTCGGCCTGGGCGTGCATCGCCTCGGTCCGGATCTGGATCTCGATGCGCGCATTGTCGGCATGGATCACGCTGGTGTGGAGCGAGCGATAGCCGTTGCGCTTGGGCGTCGAGATGTAATCCTTGAACCGGCCGGGCACCATCGGCCAGCGCTGGTGGATGATGCCGAGCGCGGCGTAGCAGTCCGCTTCGGTCGGGACGATCGCGCGGAACGCCATCACGTCGGACAATTGCTCGAAATTGATGTGCCGTTCGGACATCTTGCGGAAGATCGAATAGGGATGCTTCTCGCGCCCCGCGACCTCCGCCTCGATGCCGGCGCGCGACAGCACGAGTTTGAGCCCCGAGGCGATCTTGGCGATGCGGTTGCCGTCGCCGTCCTTCAGCTGTTCCAGCCGGCGGTTGATCGATTCGGAGGCCTCGGGTTCGATCTGTTCGAAGGCGAGCGTCTGCATCTCGCGCATGAACTCGTACATGCCGATCCGCTCGGCGAGCGGCGCGTAGATGTCCATCGTCTCCTTGGCGATGCGACGGCGCTTCTCGGGCTTGGCGATGTGATGCAGCGTGCGCATGTTGTGCAGCCGGTCGGCGAGTTTCACCAGCAACACGCGGATGTCGTCGGACATGGCGAGCAGGAACTTGCGCAGATTTTCGGCGGCGCGCTCGTTCTCGGTCTGCGCCTCGATCTTGCTGAGCTTGGTGACGCCGTCGACCAGCCGCGCGACCGACGGGCCGAACAGGCGCGTGATCTCCTCGGGCGTGGCGACGGTATCCTCGATGGTGTCGTGGAGGATCGCGGTGGCGATCGTCTCGTCATCGAGATGCAGATCGGTGAGGATGCCCGCCACCTCGATTGGATGGCTGAAATAGGGATCGCCGCTCGCACGCTTCTGCGACCCGTGCGCCTGCATCGAAAACACATAGGCGCGGTTCAGCAGGGCCTCGTCGGCATCGGGATCGTAATCGAGGACTCGATCGACGAGTTCATATTGGCGCAACACCGGACATAGATGGGGCCGCAGCGTGTTGCTTTGCAACCAAAAGCGTCCGGTCACCGTGATAGACGCACTCGATGAGCGCATCGCGCGGCGGAATGCTATAGGCTAGACCGGGGTCGGGGGGAGCCGGGACGATGGGGATTTCGGGGGGGATTTCGCGGGGAATTTCGCGGGGAATTTCGCGGGGAATTTCGCGGGGGACTTTGCGCGAGCCGCTGCGGGAATGCAGCCTGCCGGCGGCGCTCGAGGCGATGGGGGAGCGCTGGTCGTTCCTGATCCTGCGCGCGGCGTTCAACGGGCTGCATCATTTCGAGGAATTCCAGGCCGAGCTCGGCATCGCGCGCAACATCCTGGCGAACCGGCTCGCGCGGCTGGTCGAGCACGGCATCCTCGCGCGGCGGCCCTTGCCCGAGGATCGCCGCAAGATCGCCTATGGGCTGACCGAAAAGGGCTTTGCGCTGCTGCCGACGATGATCGCGCTCCGGCAATGGGGCGAGCGGTGGGAGACGCGGATCCCGGCCTTCCCGATCCTGGTCGATGCGCGCGACCGGCAGCCGATCGAACAGGTCGCGGTGCGCGCGCATGACGGCCGCGTGCTGGGCCGGGGCGAACTGATCTGGGCGCTGCCGGGGGAGATCGGCGCGACGGACTGAGCGGTCAGGCGGGGGTGGCGAGCCGCGCGATATGGTCGCGGATCGCGGGCGGCAGGCTCGCGGGGCGGCCGGTCGCGAGATCGACATGGACGCTGACCATCATGATCACGGTGTGGAGCGCGCCGGTAGCGGCATGCGTCAGCTCGATCCGCTTGGTGAGGCTCGACGTGCCGACCCGCTCGATCCGGACATGCGCCGCGATCGTGTCGCCGAGCCGGAAGGGCGCGAGATAGTCGATCTCGGTGCGGCGGACGTTGAATTCGGTGTCGTCCCAGCCGGGCACCGCGGCGGCGATCCCGCTCCAGTCCCAGAAGTCGGTGATCGCGACATCGGCATATTCGAGATAGCGCGAGTTGAAGACGATCTTCTGCCCGTCGATCTCGGCGTAGCGGACGCGCAGGGTGGTGGAGAAGGCGAAGCCGGGGCGGGTCATGGCTTTGGGGGATGGCTGGGGCGGGGGGTGGCGTCAACCTTCGGGGGGCATGGCCACCCGCTTCGTCATCCCCGCGGAGGCGGGAGTCCATAGTCTATGCGGGTGCGGCTGGACTCGCGGGCGTTCGCCGGTCTGGATCCCCGCCTGCGCGGGGATGACGGTTTGGGGTGGGGGTGCTGCTCTTCCCGCCGTTATCCTGGACTTAATCCGGGACTCAGAGCCACGGGCGGAGTGCTGCGTGGCTCTGGGTCCTGACGTTCGTCAGGATGACGGGTGGGGGCGGCGGGTCAGCCGGCGCCCTGGGCGGGGGTGTTGACGCCCATGCTCTGGAGGTAGCGTTTGACGTTGCGCGCGGCCTGGCGGAGGCGTTGTTCGTTTTCGACCATCGCGATGCGGACATAGCCCTCGCCATTTTCGCCATAGCCGACGCCGGGCGCGACCGCGACGTGCGCGTGGGTGAGGAGCTGCTTGGTGAATTCGAGGCTGCCGAGATGCGCGAGCGCGGGCGGCAAGGGGGCCCAGGCGAACATCGAGGCGCGCGGCGAGGGGATGTCCCAGCCGGCGCGGCCGAAGCTTTCGACGAGCACGTCGCGGCGCTTGTGATAGAGCTCGCGGTTGCGCGCGACGATGTCCTGCGGGCCGTTCAAGGCGGCGCAGGCGGCGGCCTGGATCGGGGTGAAGGCGCCGTAATCGAGATAGCTCTTCACCCGGGCCATCGCCGCGATCAGCGTCTTGTTGCCGACCGCGAAGCCGATCCGCCAGCCCGCCATCGAATAGGTCTTGCTGAGCGAGGTGAACTCGATCGCGACGTCCTTGGCGCCCTTGACCTGAAGGATCGAGGGGGTCGGATTGCCGTCATAATAGAGCTCGGAATAGGCGAGGTCGGAGATGATCCAGACCTTGTTCTCCTTCGCCCAGGCGACGAGCCGTTCGTAGAAGGCGAGGTCGACCGCCTCCGCGGTCGGGTTGGACGGATAGTTGACGACGAGGATCGACGGGCGCGGCACGGTGAACGCCATCGCGCGCTCGAGGCTCTCGAAATAGGCGTCGTCGGGGGTGGTCGGCACCGCGCGGATCGTCGCGCCGGCGATGATGAAGCCGAAGGTGTGGATCGGATAGGACGGGTTGGGCGCGAGCACGACGTCGCCGGGCGCGGTGATCGCGGTGGCGAGGCTGGCGAGCCCTTCCTTCGAGCCCATCGTCACGACGACCTCGGTCTCGGGATCGACATCGACGCCGAAGCGGCGGCCATAATAATTGGCCTGCGCCTTGCGGAGGCCGGGGATGCCGCGCGACTGCGAATAGCCGTGCGCGCCGGGCTTGCTGGCGACCTCGACGAGCTTGGCGATGACGTGATCGGGCGGCGGCAGGTCGGGATTGCCCATGCCGAGATCGATGATGTCCTCGCCGCCCGCCCGCGCCGCCGCCCGCATCGCGTTCACTTCGGCGATGACATAGGGTGGCAGGCGTTTGATGCGGTAGAAATCGTCGGACATGATCGGCCCCGAGCTGGAGGAAGGGGTGCTGTACCGTATGCCGCGGGGGGCGTCATCCACCGCGTTTGGGTTGTGGTGGGAAAGGTGGGGGGGGGCCTGCCCTTCTTCGTCAACCCGGGTTCGACCCGGGACCCAGGGTGGCGGGCGTGTGCGCTGCTTGGCTCTGGGTCCTGACTTTCGTCAGGATGACGAGGTGGGTGGGGTGCGGGTGTGCTTTCGCCGGGTGGGGGAGTGGGTTAGGCTTGGGCAAAAGGAGAGGTTGCCCATGTCCGAGACGCCGGGGATTGCCGCACCGACGCTGGCCGAGCTGCAGCACTGGACCTGGGTGATGGGGCGCGCGCAGCAGATGATGATGGCGCAGGGGCTCGATGCGATCACCGCGCCGCTCGATGCGGCAGTGCCGGAGGCGATGGTGGTGCCGGGGTTCAACGATCCGGCGACGATTGCGCGGGTGCGCGATTTCTGGCGGGACGGCTTTGCCTTGTGGCAGCAAATGCTGGTGCCCCCGGGGGGCGGCGCGGCGCCCCAGCCCGAGCCCGGGCCCGCGACCGACAAAAGGTTCAAGGCGGCGCAGTGGCGCGAGCCGGTGTTCGACCTGATCCGGCAGAGTTACCAGACGATCGGCGACCAGATGCTGCGCAGCGTCGACGCGGTCGAGGGGCTGGAACCGCGGCAGAAGGAGCAGCTGCGCTTTGCGACGCGCGGCTTCGTCGATGCGATGAGCCCGACCAACTTCGCGCTGACCAATCCCGAGGTGATCGAGAAGACGATCGAGACGCGCGGCGCCAACCTGTTGCAGGGCCTGCAGAACATGATGGCGGACATCGGCCGCGGGCAGCTCAGCCACACCGCACAGGGCAGCTTCGAGCTGGGCCGCAACCTGGCGATGACGCCGGGCAAGGTCGTGCTGCGCACGCCGCTGTACGAGCTGATCCATTATGCGCCGACCACCGAGCGCGTGCAGGCGACGCCGCTGGTGATCTTTCCGCCGTGGATCAACCGCTTCTACATCCTCGACCTGAACCCCGAAAAGAGCTTCATCCGCTGGGCGGTCGAGCAGGGCCTGAGCGTCTTCATGGTGTCGTGGAAGTCCGCGGATGCGAGTATGAAGGACGTGATCTGGGACGATTATGTCGCCGCGCAGATCGAGGCGATCGAGACGGTGCGCGGCCTGCTCGACGTGCCCGCGGTGCACACGATCGGCTATTGCGTGGCGGGGACGACGCTGGCCGCGACGCTGGCGGTGCTGAGCGCGCGGGGGCAGGCGGACCGCGTCGCGAGCGCGACGTTCTTCACAGCCCAGGTCGATTTCGCGGATGCGGGCGAGCTCGCGCATTTCATCGACGACGAGCAGATCGCGCTGCTCGGCACGCTGTCGCCCGAGGGGTTTCTCGACGGGCGCTACATGGCGGCGACGTTCAACCTGCTGCGCGGGCGCGACCTGATCTGGAATTACGTCACCAACAACTATCTGCTCGGCAAGGACTATGTGCCGTTCGACCTGCTCCACTGGAACGGCGACACGACCAATCTGCCGGCGAAATGGCACAAGGCCTATCTGACCGACCTGTACCGCGACAATCTGCTGGTCGAGCCGGGCGCGATGGTGGTGGGCGGCACGCCGGTCGACCTCGGCCGTGTGACGACGCCGGCCTATGTCCAGGCGGGGCGCGAGGATCATATCGCGCCGGCGGCGAGCGTGTGGAAGCTGACGACCGCGCTGTCGGGGCCGGTTCGCTTCGTGCTGGCGGGGTCGGGGCATATCGCGGGCGTGGTCAACCCGCCCGCCGCAGGGAAATATCAATATTGGACGCTGGATCCGGCGGGCGCCGAAACGCCTTCGAGCCTCGACGCGTTCGTCGCCGCGGCGGTCGAGACCAAGGGGAGCTGGTGGCCCGACTGGGTCGCGTGGCTGCGCGCGATGGGGGACGAAACGGTCGCGGCGACGGGGGCGCGGATTACCGGCGAAGGCGCGCTGCCCGCGCTTGGCGAGTCGCCGGGAGACTATGTGCGGATGCGGTGAGCACAGGCCGCGTCCAGCGCCCGTTAACCAACACGTTGAATCGGGGAATATATTGCACTGCACAATGACGATTGTCGGGGCGTTGCAACTGTGATATATTGCGACGCAACACGATAAGGCGGGGGCAGATGTGATGCGGGGGTCTGGTTCGAAGTCGGGCGATCGCGGGACGGTCAAATCCGTCGCGCCGGCGCGAGCCAAGCGAGTCGCCAAGCCCGTCGCGTTGCCCCCGGCCGAGATGGTCGCGGCGGTTGAGACGGCCCCGGTCGCGGAGCCTACCCCGGTCGCGGAGCCTACCCCGGTCGCGGAGCCTACCCCGGTCGCGGAGCCTACCCCGATCGTCGAGCCGGCTCCGGTAGCCGTGCAAGCCCTCGAAATCGCACCGCCCGAGACGGCGCCCGTCGCGCCTCCCGAGACTGTGCCCGAGATGGCTGTCGCTGCGGTCGAGGGGGGGGCGGGGATCGCTGCGGCGGACATCGCCGCGCAGCCCGTGAGCCCCGACGAGGCACAGCCCGCCACGTCCGACGACGCACAGCCTGTGAGCACCGACGAGGTGCCGCCCGCCGTGACCGGCGTCGCGGTGCCGCTTGCAACACCCGTTTCGACACCAGCAGACATCGTCGTTCCCGTCGGAGCGGCGCGTACAGGAAAGGATGGCATGATGAATTTCGACACCGGCACGATCGAAAAGACCCAGGCAATGTTCGCCGACCTCTCGACCCGCGCGAAGGGCGCGATGGAGAAGAGCGCGGCTGCTTTCGAGGACGCCAATGCGTTCGCCAAGGGCAATATCGAGGCGATCGTCGAATCGTCGAAGATCGCCGCCAAGGGCGCCGAGACGCTGGGGCATGAGGTTTCGGCCTATGCCAAGGCGTCGTTCGAGGGCGCGACCGAGGCGATGAAGACGCTCGCCGCGGCGAAGTCGCCGACCGAGTTCATGAAGCTGCAGGGCGATTACATGCGCACCGCGTTCGACACGCTGATCGCGGACAGCGCGCGTTCGACCGAGATGATGATGAAGATGGCGGGCGAGATCACGCAGCCTTTGTCCAACCGGGTCGCGCTGGCGACCGAGAAGATGAAGATCGCCAACTGAGCCGGTGACCGGGGTCGGCGCCGCGCGCGCCGCCTCCGGCCGGACGCGAGACGGGAGGGGCAGGCAGGGGATCCCTTGCCTGCCCCTTTTGCGTGGCGCTTGTGTCTTACGCTTTTGCCGGGCCCTTTTGCCGGGCCTCATAGGTTGCCCTTTTAGCGGGCGGGGCTTGCTCTTCGACCATCAGGTGCCATATTTTCACGTCATGGCGCTGACACCGAAAATACTGGTTCCGATGACGATGACCGAGCGACGCTATAGCCGTGTTGAAGATGGGATCCGTGCCGAAGACGGGAATTCCGACGGCAACGGGGATTCCGGCGGCAACGACCGGGGCAATGTCGGCATCGCGACCAAGACGCGGTCGCGCACCAAGCAGCCGACGCCGTACCGGGTGCTGATGCTCAACGACGATTACACGCCGATGGAATTCGTCGTGCTGTGCCTGCAGCGCTTCTTCCGCATGGACATGGAGGCGGCGACGCGGGTGATGCTCCACGTCCACCAGAAGGGCGTCGGCGTGTGCGGGACGTTCAGCTACGAGGTCGCCGAGACCAAGGTCAGCCAGGTGATGGATTTCGCGCAGCAGAACCAGCACCCGCTGCAGTGCACGCTCGAAAAGGCGTGATCGCGCGGCTTTGAGCGCGCGTCGGGCGCTGGGCCCCCCGCCGGGCCAGGGCGTTCAGCGCGCGGGCGGGAGCCAGCGCAGGTCGAGACCGTCGAACCGGTTCACATAATTGGCGGCGCGCAGCAGCGCGGTCTCGTCGGTGAACGACACGCGGCCAGCACCACGCGCGATCAGCCCGTCCTCCTCGAGCTGGCGGAGCATGCGGTTGACATGGACCGCGGTCAGTCCGGTCGCGTCGCCAATCTCCTCCTGCGTCAGCGGGAGTGCAAAGTCGGTGGTCGCAGCCTGTCCGGTCAGCCGGATGCGGTTGCGGATCTCGAGCAGCAGCGCAGCGACGCGGACCTTGGCCGAGGTCCGGCCGAGGGCTGCGAGCCGGTCGGTCAGCGCGACCTTTTCCATCTGGTTCATCACCATGATGACCGCCGCGAGCCGCGGGTGTTCGGTCAGCAGCCCCGCCATCAGCGTCCGGTCGAACGGGCAGACGGTCAGGTTGGTCATTGCGACGATCGTCTCGGGCGAGTCGCGATAGACCAAAGCCGAGGCCGCGAGCATGTCGCCGGGAAACAGGAAGCGCAGGATCTGGCGGCTGCCGTCGTCGAGCAGGACATAGCTCATCGCCATGCCGCGCTGGAGGATGAAGAGCTCGGCCATCGGGTCGTGCTCGCGCAACAGGATCGTGCCGCGACGCACCTCGCGCGGGCGCTCCTCGAGGCGCGTCAGTGCCGTCGTCTCGCTCTCGGTCAAGGTGATGAAATCGCCGAGACGTTCGGCGAAGCAGCTGTGCGACACTTTAATCGGCTCCCCGTCCTCGCACCAATGAGCAAACCCCTCGATTTTGCGCATTAAAGTCGATCAATAGGGCCGGTATGAACCGCTTTTGATCGCCCGCCAAGCGTGCCTCCCCGCACCCGCCACGCGGCTGGGCTTGCGCGGATCGTGCGGGGCGATAGACAGCCGGGGATGGACCGTATTCTCATTCGCGGCGGCAACCGCCTGACCGGGCGCCTGCCCATTTCCGGCGCGAAGAACGCCGCGCTCACGCTGATGCCCTGCGCATTGCTGACCGAGGAGCCGCTGACGCTGCGCAACCTGCCGCGGCTGGCCGACGTCGACGGGTTCGGGCATCTGCTCAACCAGCTGGGCGCGTCGACCGCGATCCAGGGGACGCGGCCCGAGGATTTCGGGCGGGTGATGACGATCCGCGCGGGCAACCTGACCTCGACCGAGGCGCCCTACGACATCGTGCGCAAGATGCGTGCGTCGATCCTCGTGCTCGGGCCGCTGCTCGGGCGCGGCGGCGAGGCGACGGTGTCGCTGCCCGGCGGCTGCGCGATCGGCAACCGGCCGATCGACCTGCATCTGCGCGCGCTCGAGGCGATCGGCGCCGAGCTGGAGATGGCGGCGGGCTATGTGAAGGCGACCGCGCCCGGCGGGCGGCTGACCGGCGGGCGCTATCGCTTCCCGATCGTGTCGGTCGGCGCGACCGAGAATGTCGTGATGGCGGCGGTGCTCGCGCGCGGGACCAGCGTGATCGAGAATGCGGCGCGCGAGCCCGAGATCGTCGACCTGTGCCGCTGCCTCGTCGCGATGGGCGCGTCGATCGACGGGATCGGCACCGAGACGCTGACGATCGAGGGCCGCGACCGGCTGCACGGCGCGACCTATGCGGTGATGCCCGACCGGATCGAGGCGGGCAGCTATGCCTGCGCGGCGGCGATCACCGGCGGCGACCTCGAGCTGACCGGCGTGACCGCGTCGGACATGGGCGCGACGCTCGACGCGCTGGTCGAGGCGGGGGTGAGCGTCACCCCGACCAAGGACGGCATCCGCGTCGCGTCGGACGGGCATCTCCAGCCGCTGACGCTGTCGACCGCGCCTTATCCGGGGTTTGCGACCGACATGCAGGCGCAGTTCATGGCGATGCTGTGCAAGGCGGACGGCGCGAGCGTGCTGACCGAGACGATCTTCGAGAACCGTTACATGCACGTGCCCGAGCTGGCGCGGATGGGCGCAGACATCCAGGTGCGCGGCCGCACCGCGGTGGTGCGCGGCGTCGACAAGCTGGTCGGCGCGCCGGTGATGGCGACCGACCTGCGTGCGTCGATGAGCCTGATTTTGGCGGGTCTGGCGGCGGATGGCGAGACGTCGGTCGGGCGGGTGTATCATCTCGACCGGGGGTATGAGCGGCTCGAGGAGAAATTGAGCGCGGTTGGGGCGGATATCGAGCGGGCCAGCGACGGGTGAGGTTTGGGGCGTCGGACGTCCCTCCTCCGTCATCCTGACGAAAGTCAAGATCCAGAGCCATTAAGCGCAGCGTCTGTAACTCTGGATCCTGACTTTCGTCAGGATGACGGTCTTGGGCGCGCGTCAGGCGATGCGGTCGGGGACTTCGGCGGCGTCGTGTTCGATCGTGGTGGCGGGGGCGACGGCTTCCCAGGGGAAGACGAACCAGTCCTTGGTGTCGCGGCGGTCGATCGTGCGCGCGGTGTAGTCGATGCGTTCGGCGGAGCTGAGATTGTCGATCAGCGTCGCGAAGCGGATCGCGCCGGGCGTCGCACCCGCGGCGGCGAGGGCGGTGCGCAGATGCGTGATCGTGCGGCCGGAATCGTTGATGTCGTCGAGGAACAGCAGGCGCTCGCCCGACTGGGTGCGCGCGGCGAGCTTGACGAGCGGCTGGTCGGCGAAATCCTCGACCTGGCTCGAATAGTCGACCGAGAGCGTCGGGAGGCCGATCGCGTGGCTGAGGAAGACCGCGGGGACGAGGCCGCCGCGGCCGATGCCGATGATGAAATCGGGGGTCCAGTCGGCGTCCGCGCGCAGCTGTGCGGCGAGGGTGTGGATCGCGGCGACGAAGTCGTCCTGCGGGATGGGGGTGAAGATCGGCATCCGTTGCGCTTTAACGGGTGGGGGGCGCTGGGGCCAGCCGGTGTTCGGTGCGGGCGGGTTTGCTGGGCTCTGGGTCCTGACTTTCGTCAGGATGACGAGGAGGGGGGGGCGCCCGCTGGTTTAGCGGGCGCCCGGTTGGTCAGATCGCTTCGAGCGCTTGCGTGAAGTCGGCGATCAGGTCGTCGGCATCCTCGACGCCGATCGAGATGCGCACCAGATTGTCGGTGATGCCCAAAGCCTGTTTGCGCGCGTCGGGGACCGAGAGGTGCGTCATGCCGGCGGGGTGGCTGGCCAGCGTTTCGGTGCCGCCGAGCGAGACCGCGAGTTTCGCGATCTTGAGCGCGTCGAGAAAGGCGAAGCTCTCGCGCTCGCCGCCCTTGAGGTAGAGCGAGAAGGTCGAGCCGCCGCCGGTGCAGTGGCGGCGATAGATGTCGGCCTGACGCTCGGCGCCGGGTTCGTCGGCGAGGAAACCGAGATAGCCGACGCGCTCGACCTTGGGGTGATGCCGCAGATAGGCGCAGACCTTGGCGGCATTCTCGCCCGCTCGGCTCATGCGGAGCTCGAGCGTCTCGAGACTGCGCAGCAGCATCCACGCGGTGTTGGGATCGGTGATCGTGCCGATCGTGTTGCGCATCGTCCGGATCGTGTTGATGTGCGCCTTGGTGCCGAGCACGCCGCCCGCGACGAGATCCGAATGGCCGCCGACATATTTGGTCAGCGAATAGACGACGATGTCCGCGCCGTGCTTGAGCGGCTGGAACCAGAGCGGTCCGAGGAAGGTGTTGTCGATCGCGATCGGCGGCTTTTCGTCACCGAAGATCGCGTCGCGGCTGGCGGCGACGGCTTCGACATCGACCAGCGCGTTGGTCGGGTTGGCGGGGCTTTCGAGATAGATGAGCGCGACATTGCCGGTCGCGGCCTCGGTCATCACCGCGTCGATCTCCTCGCGGGTGGCGCCGGCGGGGAAGTCGAGCCACTTGACCCCGAACTTGCCGAGCACGCGGCCGATCAGCGTCTCGGTCGCGGCGTAGAGCGGCCCCGAATGGACGATCGTGTCGCCGGGCTTGACCATCGCGAGGAACAAGGTGGCGATCGCGGACATGCCGGACGAGAAGGCGAGCGCGTCCTCCGCCTCTTCCCAGACGCCGAGGCGATCCTCGAGGATCTCCTGGTTGGGGCCGTTGAAGCGCGAATAGACGAGGCCCTCGGCACCGCCCGGACGCTTGCCGGTGACGCCCTCGAAATGGCGCTTGCCCGCGGCGGCATTGGGGAAGACGAAGGTCGAGGTGAGGAAGATCGGGGGCTTGAGTGAGCCTTCGGACAGCGACGGGTCGTAACCATGGCCCATCATCAGCGTCGAGGGCTTCAGCTTGCGGCCGCCGATCTTCTCGACCTCGGGCTTGGGGGCGACGCGCGCGGCGACGCCGGTGAGGTCGGCTTCGGTCTCGGCGGGCATGCCGGTGGGGGTCGGGGTATCGGACATTCTAGGCTCCTGCATGACCCGTCTGGTGCGGGCCGATGCGGCGAGCCTAGCGATGCGCAGCCGGTTTGGGGAGGCGTCAGAGGCCGATGATACTGATCTGGCGACCATAAGTGGGTTCGCCGCGATGGGTCGCACGGCGATAGCTGAAGAAGGCGTCGTCTTCGGTGTAGGTGTCGCGGCCGAGCGCCTCGACCCGGCCGACCCCCGCGGCGGCGAGCCGGTTGACGACATAGGCCTCGAGATCGAACTGGTAATGGTCGGTGCGGGCATCCGCGAAGAAGCGTTCGTTCTCGGGATCGGCCTCGCAGAAGCGGCGGAGGAAGCCGGTGTCGACCTCGTAGCTGGCGCGCGCGATGCACGGGCCGACCGCGGCGACGATCCGGTCGCGGCGCGCGCCGATCGCCTCCATCGCGAGCAGGGTCGCGTCGGTGACGCCGCCGAGCGCGCCCTGCCAGCCGGCATGCGCGGCGCCGACGATCCCCGCCTCGCTGTCGGCGAAGAGGACGGGGGCGCAGTCCGCGGTGAGGATGCCGAGCGCGAGCCCGGGGCGGTCGGTGACGAGCGCGTCGGCGCGCGGGCGGAATGTGTCGTCGACGGGGGCGGTGATCGTCACCGCCTCGGCCGAGTGGATCTGGTAGAGGCCGACGAGCTGTGCGCCGGGGAGGACGGCGTCGGTCGCGCGGCGGCGATTCTCGGCGATCGCGGTGGGGGAATCGTCGGAGCCGGTGCCGGTGTTGAGGCTGGCATAGGCGCCGGTCGAGACTCCGCCGGTGCGGGTGAGGAAGCCGTGGGGGATGGGGGCGAGGGATTTTGCGCGGATGGGGGTGGGGGCGGGATTCATGCTCGGATGTCCTGTCTGTGGTCCAGCACCACCCCGGCGGAGGCCGGGGCCCAGTTGGGGGACGGTTGTGATGGGGGGTGGCGCTTCATTACCGGGGACGTGCCAACTGGGCCCCGGCCTTCGCCGGGGTGGGGGTCTGGGGGTGAGGCACCGGCGTGCTGCGGTTCCCCGGCGGAGGCCGGGGTCCAGGTGGGGGGCGGTTGTGACTGGGGGCATCGCGTCGTTACCGGGGCTTTCCCAACTGGGCCCCGGCCTTCGCCGGGGTGGAGGTTGGGGTGGAGGTGCCGCGTCACAGCGCCAGGCGGAGGATGCGGTCGTCGTCCGCCTTCTCGCCGACCATGAAGACGTAGCGGCCGATCTCGGTGAAGCCGTAGCGCTGGTAGAAGCGGTGGGCGCGGTGGTTGTCGACATAGACGCTGAGGATCATCTCGGTCCGGGCGTCGGCGCGCGCGGTGGCGAGCGCCCAGTCCATCAGCGCGGGGCCGACGCCGGCGCCGTGCCGGTCGGCGCGGACATAGAGCTGGTAGAGTTCGACCGCGGTGGCGGGCCAGTCGCCGGGGAAGGCGACCGGGCCGGTCTTCGCGAAACCGACGATCTCACCCTCGTCGAGCGCGATATGGATGCGGAAGGCGGGGTCGCCGATCTGCGACGGCAGGCCCTGCGGCCCGAACGCCTGGTCGAGGAAGGCGGCAAGATCCTGCGGGCGGTAGAGCGTGCCGAACGTCTCGGTGAACGACGCGCGCGCCATGGCGGCGAGCGCGGGGCCGTCGGCGGGGCGCGCGTCGCGATAGGTGATCATGCGAAGGCGGCCGGGTTGGGCCAGCCGGGCGACGTGATCGCGAGCGCTTTGAACAACGACCCCATGTCGTCCATCAGCCGGCGGCGGTCGGCGGCGAGCGCTTCGGCACGGTCGGGCGAGGCCTTGGCGAGCGCGGACGTGCGCGTGTCGATGCCGAGACCGCCGAGCAGGTCGCGCTGTGCGACGGGGCCCCAGGCGACCGCGCCATCGGCCTGCGCGGCGGCGGCGAGCGTGGTGAAATCGACATGCGCGGTCAGGTCGTGCTCGCCCGGTGCCTCGAACGGGTTGGCAAAGGCGTGCGCGCGGACCGCCTGGAGCGTGTCGCCGAGCGCGGGGCCTTCATAGCCGTAATCGATCGCGAGCAGCGCGCCGCCCTGTGCGACGAGGCGTTTGGCGAGCGCGCGGACGATGCCGACCGCGGCGGGGGCGGTCTCGAGGATCGATCCGGCGGGCGCGTCGCGGAAGGGCTCGGGGATGACCGCGTCGGGAAGCGGCTTGCCCGCGATCGGGAGGAACAGCAGGTCCTGCGCGGCGACGAGGCGTTCGTGCCAGGCGTCCTCGCGTTTCAGCAACTGGCGGATCGGCAGCGCGTCGAAGAATTCGTTCGCGACGACGATCAGCGGAAGCTCGGTCGGCAGCGTGTCGATGGCGTCGTGCCAGGTCGCGGCAGGGACGCGCTCGGCCTGCGCGGTGCGGAGCGCGGGGCTGGTTTCTACGAAATGGACGGGGGGCACGAGGCCGGCCTTGGCCATGGCGCGGAGTGCGTCGGCGGCGAGCGTGCCGCGGCCGGGGCCGAGCTCGACCCAGGCGATGTCCGGGCGGCCGGCGCGGTCCCACAGATCGGCGCACCACAGGCCGAGGAGCTCGCCGAACATCTGGCTGATCTCGGGCGCGGTGGTGAAGTCGCCTGCGGTGCCGAGCGGGTCGCGGGTCGCGTAATAGTGCGCGTTGGCGGCGGCCATGTACTGCGCGACGGGGACGGGGCCGGCGAGGGTGATCGCGCGGGCGAGGCGTTCGGGGAGGGCGGTGTCGGGGGTGGATTCAGTCATCATGTACTTCTCTACCTCCCCGGCGGAGGCCGGGGCCCAGTTGGGGGACGGTGATGACGGGGGGCAGCACGCTCGTCACCTGGGCCTTCCCAACTGGGCCCCGGCCTTCGCCGGGGTGGGGATGAGGGTGAGGGTGGTGTCCGCTACGCGACGCTCTGCGCGCCGGCGATCGGTTCGACGCGGATGCGGCGGCGGGCGGCGGTGAGGATCAGGAAGAGGCCGCCGAGGATCATCGGCACGCAGAGCCACTGGCCCATGTGGAGCCCGGTCTTCTCGGCAAAGGCGCGCAGCTGCGAATCGGGTTCGCGGAAGAATTCGACGGTGAAGCGCGCGAGGCCGTAGCCGAGCACGAACAGCCCGACGAGCTTGCCCGGGTCATAGCGCGCCTTGGTCTTCCAGAAGGCGAACCAGAGGAGCGCGAACAGCGCGAGGCCTTCGAGCCCCGCCTCGTAGAGCTGGCTCGGATGGCGGGCGGGTTCGATCATGCCGAAGGGGACGGTGCGCGCGAAGACGATGCCCCAGGCGACGTCGGTCGGCTTGCCCCAGAGCTCGCCGTTGACGAAATTGGCGAGCCGCCCGAAGAACAGCCCGAACGGCACGCAGCAGGCGATGTAATCGTGGACGCGCAGCCAGTTGAGCTTGTGCTTGCGCGCGAACAGGATCAGCCCGAGCGACACGCCGATGACGCCGCCGTGGAACGACATGCCGCCGTCCCAGAGCCGGAGGATGCGCAACGGGCGCAGGATCATCTCGGGCGCGTAGAACAGCACATAGCCGAGCCGCCCGCCGAGGATGATGCCGAGCGTCGCGTAGAAGACGAGGTCGTCGGCATGACGCCGCGCCATCGGTGCGCCGGGCTGGGCGAGCAGCTTCAGCAGATACCACCAGCCGAGCAGGATCCCGCCGATATAGGCAAGGCTGTACCAGCGCAGCGTGAAGAAGCCGATCGAGAAGACGTCGGGGTGGAGCCCCAGGTCCTCGAACCGGATATGTTGGCCCGTAGCGGGGCTAGGCAGGCCACCGGCTACGGCGGCTAAGGTCGACAGGATCAATGGCTTTTCCCCACGCGTTCGCGCCTGCATAATGAGCGGTGACGATAAGACCAAGGCGATAAGACCGGGGCCATAAGTCCAGAGGGAGAGTGAGATGCGGACCGAGCTAGACGCGGCGATGGATTCGACGATGGCGGCGCTGACCGCGCCCGGGGGGATGCTCGGGCTTGGATCGATCGAGCGGTTCGGCGTGACGCTGCCGACGATCGCGGTCGCGCCGCCCGCGCTCAACGCCTATTTCGCGCATTATGCCGGCGAGCACCGCGACCAGGTGTTCCTTGTCGCAGGCGACGAGCGGCTGACCTTCGCCGAGGTCGAGGACGCGGCCGAGCGCGTCGCCTGTGCGCTGGTATCCGCGCACGGTATCCAGCGCGGCGACCGGATCGGCATCGCGATGCGCAATTCGCCGTCGTGGATCGTGCTGTACATGGGCATCATCATGGCCGGCGGGGTCGCGACCCTGCTCAACGGCTGGTGGCAGTCGGACGAGCTGGAGGCGGCGATCCGCGACGTCGACTGCAACATGGTGTTCGCCGATCCGCCGCGCGTGAAGCGGCTGGCGCAGATCGCCGGGCTGGCGACGCCGGTGATCGGGATCGACGATACGCTGCCGCTGCGAATCGCGCTCGACGTGCTGCTGAAGGAGGATCCGGTCGGCGTCGCGCTGCCGCCGCTGGGCCCCGACGACCATGCGACGATCCTGTTCACCAGCGGGTCGACCGGCCAGTCCAAGGGCGCGCTGTGCGATCATCGCGCGATCATCCAGGCGATCTTCAACTATCTGGGGCAGGCGATGATGATGCTCGGCATCGCCACCGCGCAGGGCAATCCGCCGGTCGGCCAGCCGGTCACGCTGCTGACGATCCCGCTGTTCCACATCACCGGCGAGGTGCCGGTGTTCCTGCAGAGCTTCGCGATGGGGCGAAAGCTCGTGCTGATGCCCAAATGGGATGCGCGCGAGGCGATGCGGCTGATCGAGGCGGAGGGCGTGACCTATTTCGTCGGCGTGCCGCTGATGAGCTTCGAGATCCTCAACCACCCCGATCGCGGCGACTATGACCTGTCGACCGTGACCGATTTCGCCGCGGGGGGCGCGCCGCGACCGGTCGAGCATGTTCGGCGGCTGGGCGAGGAGATGGGCGGCAGCGCGCCGCTGATCGGCTACGGCCTGACCGAGACGAATGCGGTGGGGACGGGTAACTGGCGGAGCAATTATATCGCCAAGCCCAATTCGGCGGGGCGGGCGAGCGCGCCGCTGGTCGATCTCGCGATCCTCGACGATGACGGGCGCAAGCAAGACGTCGGCGTGCGCGGCGAGGTGGGCATCCGCAGCGTGTGCAATTTCAAGGAATATTGGAACCGGCCCGAGGCGACCGCGGCGGCGTTCACCGCGGACGGCTATTTCCGGACGGGCGATATCGGGTTTCTCGACGAGGACGGCTATCTGTTCATCGTCGACCGCAAGAAGGACATCATCATCCGCGGCGGCGAGAATATCTCGTGCCAGGAGGTCGAGGCGGCGCTGTACCAGAACCCCGCGGTCGCGGAGGCGGCGGTGTTCGGGCTGGCGGACGAGCGGTTCGGCGAGGTGCCGGGCGCGGTGGTGGTGCTGCGCGACGGCGAGACGCTGACGCCGGATGATCTGTGCGCGTATCTCCACCAGCATATCGCGGCGTTCAAGGTGCCGCAGCGGGTCTGGATCGCCGACGCGCCGCTGCCGCGGCTGGGGACGGAGAAGATCGACAAGGTGACGATCCGGGAGCGGTATCGGGGGATGGTCTGAGGGGGGTGCCTTCGGCCGGCGGGGCGTCGGCCGGGGGTGGCGTTCGGGGCTCTGGATCCTGACTTTCGTCAGGATGACGGACGGAGCGAGGCACCGGCACGCCCACCCACTCCCGTCATCCTGACGAAAGTCAGGATCCAGGGCCCAGCAGCGTTGCGTTTTGGTACCCTGGGTCCCGACTTTCGTCGGGATGACGGAAGGGGGGGATGACGGAAGGGGGGATGACGGGTGGGGGTGGGGCGCGTTCCCCCTCATCCGGCGGTTTGCGGCGCCTTCACCGCGGGGGGGAGACGGGGTAGGGGCGCGGGATGATTGGTCGGCGGGGGATTTTGGCGGGGGGCGGCGTGGGGATCGGGCTGGTCGTCGCCTGGGGGCTGTGGCCGCGTGATTATGCGCCGACGCTGGTGGCGGATCCGGGGGAGAGCGCGTTCGGGGCGTGGCTGAAGATCGGCAGCGACGGGCATGTCACGGTCGCGGTGCCGCAGGCCGAACAGGGGCAGGGCGTCTATACCGCGCTGGCGCAGATCGTCGCGGACGAGCTGGGCGCGGACTGGCGGACGGTGGGGGTCGAGCCCGCGCCGCTCAACCCGCTTTATGCCAATCCGGTCGGGCTGAACGCGATGTTCGAGGGGATGCCGGGCGTGATCCCCGCAGCGGTCGCCGGCCCCGCGCCGATGCTGACCGCGGGATCGAGTTCGGTGCGGATGTTCGAGGCGGCGTGCCGGAGCGCGGGTGCGGCGGCGCGGGTGCTGCTGTGCAAGGCGGCGGCGCGGCGCTGGGATGCGGACTGGGCGGACTGCCGGACCGAGGCGGGGTTCGTCGTCCAGGGCACGCGGCGGATTCGCTTCGCCGCGCTCGCCGAGGACGCCGCGCGCGAGACGCTGCCGGACGACCCCAATATCGGCGGGCCGGGCGCGGGGGCTCTCGCGGGGCGGTCGGTGCCGCGGATCGACACGTCGGCCAAGGTCGACGGATCCGCCAATTTCACCGGCGACGTCCGCCTGCCCGACATGGTCCATGCGGCGATCCGGCAGGGACCGGTCGGCGACAGCCGGCTGATCGGCGTCGACCGCGCCGCCGCGGACCGGGTGCGCGGCGTGCTGCAGATCGTCGAGACGCCGGCTTGGGTCGCGGCGGTGGCGACGACCGGCTGGGCGGCGCAGCAGGCGCTGTCCGCGATGGCGCCGCGCTTTGCCACGCGATCGTCGCTGGTCGATAGCGGGACGATCGCCGCCGCGCTCGACGCCGCGTTCGAGACGTCGGGCGCGACGATGGCGCAGAGCGGGGAGATCGGCACGCTGCTCGACGGGGCGGGGGTGGTGACCGCCGCCTACCGCGTCGCGCCCGCGGTGCATGCGGCGATCGAGACGCGCAGCGCGACCGCGGCGTACCGCGACGGGATATTGGAGCTGTGGCTGCAGACTCAGGCGCCGGGGCCCGCGCGCGCGGCGGCGGCAAGCGCGGCGGGGATCGCCGAAGCGCAGGTGGTGATCCATCCGATGCCGGTCGGCGGGGCGTTCGGCGCCGCGCTGGAGCATGACGCGGCGGCGCAGGCGGCGGTGCTGGCGGTGCGGCTGAAGCGTCCGGTCAGCCTGGTCTGGTCGCGGGCCGAGGACCTGATGCACGATCGCTATCGGCCCGCGGCGGCGGCGCGGCTGGCGGCGCGACTCGATGCGCGTGGGCGGATCCTCGCCTGGCGCACGGCGATCGCGGCACCTGCGACCGGCGCGGAGATCGCGGCAAGGGTGCTGCCGGGGATCGCGAGCCGCGCGGCGACCGCGCTGACCCGCGGCGATCCGCATGCGGTCGGCGGCGCGCTGCCCGCCTATGCGATCCCGGCGGTGGCGGTCGTGCATCATGCCGCCGAGATCGGCGTACCGACGGGGGCGCTGCGCGGCGGCGCGCATGGCTATACCGCGTTCTTCACCGAGACGTTCGTCGACGAGCTCGCGCGGATCGCCGCGACCGAGCCGATGTCCTACCGGATCGGCATGCTGGGCGGCGGGGCGAGACTCGCGCGGTGCCTGTCGACCGCGGCGTCGCTGGGCGGGTGGAATGGCGGTGTCCCCGGCAGCGGGCAGGGGATCGCGGCCCACGCCTTTCGCGGCAGTTTCATCGCCGTGCTGGCGGAGGCGCATCTGGGCGCGGACCGGCGGCCGGTGGTCGAGCGGCTGGTCGCGGCGGTCGATTGCGGGGTGCAGATCAACCCCGACCTGGTCCGCCAGCAGATCGAGGGCGGGCTGATCTTCGGGCTGGCGACCGCGCTGGGCGCAGCGACCGGCTTCACGCGCAACCTGGCCGATGCACGCGGGTTCGGCGACCTGCACCTGCCGCGGCTGGCGGACACGCCCGACATCACCGTCGAGCTGATCCGCAGCGACGAGGCGCCGGGCGGGGTCGGCGAGCTGGGCGTACCCGCGGTCGCGCCGGCGATCGCCAACGCAATCTTCTCCGCAACGGGCTTTCGTCTGCGCGATTTGCCTTTAAGACCCTCGACATGACCCTGCCCCCCGACCATCCCGCGATTCCGAAGCCCCGGATCGGCGTCCTGCTGATGAACCTGGGGACGCCCGACGGCCCCGACGTGCGATCGGTCAAACGCTATCTCGGCGAATTCCTGTCGGATCGGCGCGTCGTCGAGATTCCGGCGATCGCGTGGCAGCCGATCCTGCGCGGCATCATCCTGAACACGCGGCCGAAGAAATCGGCGCATGCGTACAGCCAGGTGTGGCGCGAGGACGGTTCGCCGCTCGCCGCGATCACGCGGTTGCAGGCGGCGGCGGTGAAGGATTCATTCGGCCCCGAGGTGCTGGTCGACTGGGCGATGCGCTATGGCCGGCCGGCGATCGCCGAGCGGCTGAGCGCGATGCAGGCGGCGGGCTGCGAGCGGATCCTGCTCGCGCCGCTCTATCCGCAATATTGCGCGGCGACGACCGCGACCGCGAACGACAAGGCGTTCGCGCATCTGGCGGGGCTGCGCTGGCAGCCCGCGCTGCGCACGCTGCCGCCTTATTATGACGATCCCTTGTATATCGACGCGCTGAAGACCGATCTCGAGACGTCGCTCGCCGCGCTCGACTTCGTGCCCGATGCGATCGTCGCGAGCTTTCACGGCATGCCCAAGCGGACGTTGGAGATGGGCGATCCGTACCATTGCCACTGCCAGAAGACCGCACGGCTGCTGAGCGCGGCGATGGGGCGCGAGCTGACGGTCGCGTTCCAGTCGCGGTTCGGGCCGCAGACATGGCTCGGGCCCGCGACCGACGAGACCCTCGTGGAGCTGGCCAAGGCGGGGAAGACCAAGGTCGCGATCTTTGCGCCCGGCTTTTCGGCGGACTGTCTGGAAACGCTCGAGGAATTGTCGATTCGCGGGCGCGAGAGCTTCGAGGAGGCGGGCGGCAAGGACTTTGCCTATCTGCCGTGCCTGAACGATGGCCCCGCGGGGATCGCGATGCTCGAACGGCTGCTCGCACGCGAGCTTGAAGGTTGGACGCGCCGCGGTTAGCCTCCGGTAAAACACGTATGGCGGGAGAGAAGGCATGGCACGCGTCGCGATCGTAACCGGGGGAACGCGTGGCATAGGCGAGGCGATCAGCCTTGCGCTGCAGAAGACCGGGCTGACCGTGGCGGCGACCTATGCGGGCAATGCCGAACGTGCCGAGGCGTTTGCCGCGCGGACCGGAATCGCGGTCTATCAATGGGATGTCGCGGATTACGACGCGTGCCAGGCGGGCTGTGCGAAGGTCGCGGCCGACCTGGGCGATGTCGACATCGTCGTGAACAATGCGGGCATCACGCGCGACGGCACGATCCTGAAGCTCAGCTATGACGACTGGAAGGCGGTGATCGACACCAATCTGGGCGGCTGCTTCAACATGGCCAAGGCGGTGTTCCCGGGGATGCGGTCGCGCAAATGGGGGCGGATCGTCAATATCGGTTCGATCAACGGGCAGGCCGGGCAATATGGCCAGGTCAATTACGCCGCGGCGAAATCGGGCATCCACGGCTTTACCAAGGCGCTGGCGCAGGAGGGCGCGCGGGCCGGCGTGACGGTCAACGCGATCGCGCCGGGCTATATCGATACGGATATGGTGGCGGCGGTGCCGGCCGACGTGCTCGAGAAGATCGTCGCGAAGATCCCGGTCGGGCGGCTGGGCCAGGCGAGCGAGATTGCGCGCGGGGTGGTGTTCCTGTGCTCGGAAGAGGGCGGGTTCGTGACCGGCTCGACGCTGAGCATCAATGGCGGACAGCATATGTATTGACGGTTTTGGCCCGGCTGCGGGGCAGCCGGGGCAAAACCGGCACGGCCGGCGGACGGGTGGAACCCGGTCCGGCCGACGGCTTTGCCGGCGGCTTGGGTTTCTCTGGGTCGCTGGGGACGGTGGCCTTGGGCTCTGGATCCTGACTTTCGTCAGGATGACGGGGTCGTTCCGGTCTCGGGGGCGAAACCGAAATAATCGTGGCGGTACGCGTCGAGCGCGGTGCCGATGCAGCGGACCGTCGGGGAGGACTGCGCGTCGCCCTGATCGTCGGCGTGCAGGGTGAAATCTGCGCTGGGGAGCTGGGTCCGGCTGGGACGGAATTTGCCGCGGACCGCGCCGCAGCGGGTGGCGATCTGCGCGACCGCGTGTGCGGTGAGGACGGGCTTTTCGGCGTGCGGCGCGGCCGCACAGCCGGCGAGTAGCGGAAGAGTCGTCAGCATGGCGAGCGCGAGGGTGCGGATCACGGGGCTCTCCGGGGTCTGGATGTCGCAGCGTAGGGCGGTCGGCGTTGCGACGGAAGCGGGGATGCGCGGCCGGGGACGGTGGGTGGTATCCTGGATCCTGACTTTCGTCAGGATGACGGGGTTTGGTGGTGGACGTCATTCACTCTCGTCATCCTGACGAAAGTCAGGACCCAGGGTCACGGGCGTTGCGGGTGGTAGCCTGGGTCCCGACTTTCGTCGGGATGACGGAAGAGGGGTGTGATGACGGGGTGCCAACTGGCGTAGGCGGGCCTGCCGTCGGCAAAGCCGTCGGCCGGGTTGGCGCGGGCGCCACCCGCCGGCCGGTCGAGGGTGCGCGACTTCGCGCGACCCTCGACGAACACGAGGCCGGCCCCCTGTGGGGGACCGGCCTCTGCCCTCGATACGCTACGCGAGGGAACTGGGGAAACTGGAGCAGGCCCGGAGCGGACGCCGGCTAAGCCGTCGTCGGACGGGTGGCTTGGGGCCACCCGCCGGCCGTGCCGGAGGTGCTCGCCGTGCGAGCACCCGCGCTGTCGCGCTTACCTCCGGCAATAGCGCGGGTTGTCCGACTTATCGATCGCGTTGCCGGCGAGGCCGCCACCGGCGGCGCCGAGGAGGGCGCCGATCGTGCCGTTGCCGCGACCCGCGACAGTGTGGCCGAGCAGGCCGCCGGCGAGGGCGCCGACGATCGTGCCGCCGGTGTTGTCGCAGCCGCGACGGTTGTTGCGGTCGTTGCGGTAGCTGTAGCGGCGGTCGTTGCCGCGATATTCGCGGTCATAGCCCCGGCCGTTATAGCCACGGTCATAGCCGCGCCCGTCGTAACCGCGGTCATAGCCGCGCTCGTATCCGTAGCGCTGCGCCTCAGCGGCGACGGGGACCAGGGTCGCGGTGCCCATTGCGAGCGCGCTGACGGCGAGGGTGAAGGTCTTGAACATCAAACGTCTCCCATTTGGGACCTGGGGGAGTGCGCCGGTGGCGGGCCCTTCGATCCTGATGACAGCCTTATGGTCGAGTCGGATTGAGCCGAGCCTGAATGCGTTCGTTATCAACGGTTCAGGCGCGACTCCGGTCCCGCGCCCTATCGCGTGCGCCTGACTGGAAGCAGGTGCCCCCGGGCGCGGCAGCGGCTATGGGGCGGGCGTGCGGCGTATCCCGACCCTGTTGTTCGTGCTGGCGAGCGTGCACCTGCTGGTGCCCGGATGGAGCGGCACGTCGCGGCTGCCGCTGCTGGGTGCGGCGGCGGACATGACCGCGACGCGGGTGCGGATCGATCCGGCGGATCCGTCGCGGCGGCGGCTCGGCGGGCTGACCTATCTGGGCGGGGTGGTGCTGCGCAGTCGCGATTCGGCGTTCGGGGGATATTCCTCGATCGCGGTCCGTCGCAGGGCTTCGCGGACGCAGGTGACGCTGCTGAGCGATGGCGGGAATATCGTCCGCTTTCATATCGGTGACGACTGGCGGCCCGCGGGGATCGGCTTTGCCGCGCTGCCGGGTGGGCCCGGACAGGGTTGGTCGAAGCGCGACCGGGACAGCGAATCGCTGACGATCGATGCGGCGACGGGGACCGCCTGGGTCGGGTTCGAATATTGGAACGCGGTCGGGCGCTATGCCGCGGGGGCGGACGGCACGCTGCTGGCGCGATTCGAGGGGATGGTCCGGCCGCGGGCGATGCGCGAATGGCCCGACAATGGCGGGCCGGAGAGCATGGTGCGGTTGCGCGACGGGCGATTCGTCGTGCTGTCGGAGACCGCGCGGCCGCGGGTGCGGACGAGCGCGGGCGGGGTCGGGCGCGGGACCGGGCGGCGGGGGCTGCTGTTTGCGGGCGATCCGCTCAACGCGCGCGGCGTCGGCTTTACCTATGTGCCGCCGGTCGGGTTCAGTCCGGTCGATGTCGCCGAGCTGCCCGACGGGCGACTGATCGTGCTCAATCGCGCCTTTGCCGCGCCGTTCGCGTTTTCCAACGCCGTGACGGTGATCGAATCGGGGGCGATTCGGGCGGGGGCGGTGGTGCGCGGGCGCGAGATCGCGCGGCTGGCGGCGCCGCTGGTGCATGACAATTTCGAGGGGATCGCGGTGGTGCGCGAGGGGGACGACACGGTGGTGTGGATCGTGTCGGACGACAACGAGACTGCGTTGGAGCGGACTCTGTTGCTGAAGTTTCGGCTGGAGGGGTAGCGGGGGGCGAGCGGGGGTGGCGGTGTCTCGACTTCGCTCGACACGAACGGGAGGGGGTCGCTGGACACGAACGGCGGGAGGCGAGCGGGGTGGGGGTGTCTCGACTTCGCTCGACACGAACGGGAGGGGGTTGCTCGACACGAACGGGAGGGGACGGTGCGCCGGGCGGGCGGTGTCTCGACTGCGCTCGACACCAACGGAGAGGGGGTGGAACGGGTTCGGCGGCGCGTTTCCGTGCGGCGGGCGTACAAATGCCGACGGCCCGCGCTCCGGTGGGAGCGCGGGCCGGGGCCGTGTCGCAGTCGCGCGGGTTAGGCGGCGGCGGCGATCTTCTTGACGACGTCGCGCTTCAGGCGGCGGGCCTTGAGCGAGAGCTTGTCGTCCGAGGTCTTGACGAGCCAGTTGTCGAGGCCGCCATTATGCTCGACCGAACGCAGGCCGTGCGTCGAGACGCGGAGACGAACGCTCTGCTCGAGCGAGTCGGAGATCAGCGTGACGTTCTGCAGGTTGGGCAGGAACGTACGCTTGGTCTTGTTGTTGGCGTGGGACACGTTGTTCCCGACCATCCGGCCTTTGCCGGTCAGTTCGCAAATGCGCGACATCTGTCTACCTATCAAGTGTCGGGAGGAACCCCGGAAAGGCGCGCGGATACCCGGCAAGCGCGGCCGCGTCAACCGATTCACCTGTTTTTGCCGATCGGTGCCCACGCGGATGCGGCGAACGGGGCGGCAGAGCGGGGCGTGCAACCGCGCGGGGTTGATCGACGTTGTTACGCCATCGAACCGGTCGACGCCCGTCATGGGTCGTGGCCTTATATAAGGGGAATTCCATGCGTACGCTCTTGTCTCTGGTCGCGATCGCGCTGCTCGCCGTCGTCGCGCTGATGTATTTCGGGATCATCAACATCGACCAGACGCGCGCCGGCGCGATCCAGACGCCGAAATTCGAGGCGGACGTCGCCAAGGTGCGGCTGGGGACCGAGACCAAGACGGTCGCGGTGCCGACGATCTCGGTCGACAAGCCGGGGACCGCGGCGGACAATGGGCAGGTGCCCGCCAACTGATCCGCGCCCGCCCTGCCCTGCGGCTTTACCTGATGGGGAAGGCAGGGCAGGGCGGGGCATGTTTCCGATCCCCGACCCGATGCGGCGCGCGCTGGACGCCGCGCGCGACGCCGCGGCGGCGGGGGAGGTGCCGGTCGGCGCTGTCGTGGTGCGTGCCGGGCAGGTGATCGCGACCGCGGCCAATGCGCCGCGCGCGCTGTGCGATCCGACCGCGCATGCCGAGATGCTCGCGATTCGCGCGGCGGCGAAGGCGCTGGGGCGGGACCGGCTGGAGGACTGCGATCTGTGGGTGACGCTCGAGCCGTGCGCGATGTGCGCGGGGGCGATCGCGCATGCCCGGATCGCGCGGCTCTATTACGGGGCGGCGGATGCGAAGGGCGGCGCGGTCGAACATGGCGCGCGGTTCTTCGGCCAGCCGACGTGCCATCACCGGCCTGAGGTGTATGCGGGGATCGGGGAGCGGGAGGCTGGCGCGTTGCTGACCGGGTTTTTCCGGGGGCGGCGTTCGTAGAAGAAGAATGGGTTCGCGCGGAGGCGCGGAGGCGCGGAGGGGGTGTGTCCAGCCCTGCGGTCGGGAGACCCTGACCTTTTGCGCTGCCGGACGTGATCGGGCGGTCGCTTCGCGGCGTCCACACCGTCTCCGCGCCTCCGCGCCTCCGCGTGAACCAAACTTCTTCTGTCTTGTGGCGCGTGCTCGTCCTTCCGGCTGACGCCGGGGCGCAGGACCATGCGGGTTTGCGCTTGTGACCCTGGGTCCCGGCCTTCGCCGGGATGACGGGGTGATCAAGACGGGGGGATTAAGGACAAGGGGTTCACGCGGAGGCGCGGAGGGGGTGCGTCCGGCCTTTCGGTCGGGAAACCCTGACCTTTAGCTCTGCCGGAGGTGATCGGGTGGTCGCTTCGCGACGTGCACACCCTCTCTGCGTCTCCGCGCCTCCGCGCGAACCCCTGTCTTCTACTGCCGGTCCGCCCGCACCCTGGGTCCCGGCTTTCGCCGGGATGACGGAGGGGCGGGCGGACGGTGGAGTTAGCGGAGGTCGTTCTGGGTGATGGGGACGATCTTGACCTCGACGCGGCGGTTGGCGGCGCGGCCGGCGTCGGTGTCGTTCGAGGCGATCGGCTGGCTTTCGCCGTAGCCGCGGGTGCCGATGCGGGCGGACTGGACGCCGTGGCTCGACAGGTAATCCGCGACCGAGGTCGCCCGGCGCTGCGACAGGGTCTGGTTGTAGGAGTCGCTGCCGGTCGAATCGGTGTGGCCGTACACGTCGATATAGGTCTGGTTATACTGGCCGAGCGTCGAGGCGACCTGGTCGAGCGTGCGCTGGAACTGCGGCTGCACGGTCGCGCTGTCATAGGCGAAGGTGATGCCCGACGGGATGTTGAGGACGAGGTCGTCGCCCTGGCGGATCACCTGGACGTCGGTCCCTGCGGTGCGCGCGCGCAGATCGCGCTCCTGCTTGTCCATGTACGCGCCGACGCCCGCACCCGCGAGGCCGCCGATGCCCGCGCCGAGCAGCTTCTCGGTCCGGTCGTTACGCCCGCCGACGATGTCGCCGAGCAGATAGCCGCCGAGCGCGCCGCCGATACCGCCGAGTGCGGTCTTCGAGATCGTGCGCTGGCCCGTCTCCGGATCGGTCGTGCAGGCCGACGTCGTGACGAGTGCGGCGAGCGCTGCGCCGATGAATATACCCTTGGCCTTCATGTCTCTGTCCCTTTTGATCATGCCGCAGATAACCCGGCATATTCGGCGATTGTTCCACCTGCGCACTGAACGCCCGATGACGATAAGTGTCGAGACCGGTTGTGAAGCGCGCGAATGTGCGCCAAGAGACGATCGAGCCAATGGCACCGCTTCCCCCCTTCCCCTGGATCGACGTCGCGATCATCCTCGCGCTCGTCGCGTTGAACGGCGTGTTCGCGATGAGCGAGCTTGCGATCGTGTCGTCGCGGCGTGCACGGCTCGACGCGCTGGCGCGGACCGGGCGGAAAGGCGCGAGCGCCGCGCTGCTGCTCGCCGCCGACCCCGGCAAGTTCCTGTCGACCGTGCAGATCGGCATCACGCTGATCGGGATCCTCGCGGGCGCCTATTCGGGCGCGAGTCTGGGCACGCCGACCGCGGCGCGGCTGCAGGCGCTGGGGCTGAGCGCGAGCACCGCGGAGACGGTCGGCTTTGCGATCGTCATCGGGCTGACCACCTATGCCTCGCTGATCATCGGCGAGCTGGTGCCCAAGCAGTTCGCGCTGCGATCGCCCGAGACGATCGCCGCGTTCATGGCGCGGCCGATGCGCTGGCTGGCGATCATCACCGCGCCGATCGTGTGGGTGCTCGATTCGACGAGCGCGCTGATCTTCAAGGCGCTGCGCCTCAACCGCGAATCGGAGGAGCATGTCACCGCCGAGGAACTGCACCTGATCGTCGCCGAGGCGTCCAAGTCGGGCGTGATCGAGGAGCATGAGCGCTCGATCATCTCGGGCGTGGTGCGGCTCGCCGACCGGCCGGTGCGCGAGGTGATGACGCCGCGGACCGATATCGACTGGCTCGACTGCAACTGGGATGCCGACGAGATCCGCGACACGCTGCTCGCGTCGCAGCACACCAGGCTACCGGTCGGCGACGGGTCGATCGACCGGGTGCGCGGCGTGGTGCAGGCGCGCGACATCGCCGCCGCGCTGTTCCGCGGCGAGCCGCTCGACCTCAACGTGCTGATGCGCAAGGCGCCGGTGGTGATCGACCAGATCGACGCGATGGACGCGCTGATCGCGCTGCGCCAGGCCGAGGTGCCGATGGCGCTGATCCACGACGAATACGGGCATTTCGAGGGGATCGTGACCCCCGCCGACCTGCTCGCGGCGATCGCGGGCGAGTTCAAGTCGGATGCCGACCCGGACGATTCGCCGTCGGTGGTGGTGCGCGACGACGGCTCGCTGCTGGTCGCGGGCACGATGGCGGCGGATGCGCTGGCCGACCGGCTGGGCATCGACCTGCCCGAGGACCGCGATTACGCGACCGTCGCAGGGCTGGCGCTCGCCGTGTTCCGCCATCTGCCGGGCGAGGGCGAAAGCTTCGTCGAACAGGGGTGGAAGTTCGAGATCGTCGATCTCGACGGGCGACGGATCGACAAGCTGCTCGTCAGCGAGGTTTGAGGCTGGGGGTGCGGGGCCCCGAACGCGCCGGATCACCGACCCGGTTGATTTACCCGGGCGCTCATTGTTTCGACGCTTAGCGGTTGCCCGAGATTTTAAGCCGTCGCGACACGTACCGCACGCAGGCAAAAACCGCGATTCCGACTACAAGAGACGGCGCATAGATCATTCCGACCCCGTAGATCGGGACGTCGCGAAGTGATTGGTAGTCATACCACGAGCTATAGATGACGTAGACGCACAGTGCGACGAACAGGATTGCGCACACGAGGATGGCGATCCTTGCTTCGGCGTCGACCTCCTCGTGTGCGACGGTTTCCGCATGCTCGCTGTTTGCCAGACGGTGCAGGACGGGACCAAGGAACACGCCAACGGCCAAACCGACCGCCAGGATAATGACAGGCTTGTCGAAGGCGACAGCAGCGCAGACGATTGGACCCAGACATAGATACGCAAGGATCAGCAGCCCCTTTGCCATCCCGTATCGTGGTTGCTGCATAGCCTGTCCGCCGCCTTATTGGTTTTCCTTGTCGTGGATGAAATTCGTTAACGGTGCGTGAGGCAGCGTCCGCGTCAACGCGGGCGGTGGTGGATGTTCGTGCTAGTGTCGGCCATGACCACCATAGCCTTTGTCTTATTGCTGCAAGTTGCCTCGGGGCAGATGGCGCCACCCGTGATCGTGCGGCCGGCGGATGACCGGACGGTGTCCGCCCCGCTTCGTGGGCTGGGCGACACGATGGAAATCGCGGGTCGCTGTTCGCGCTTTATCGCCGCCGCCGACATGGACACGTTCCTTGCCGTGGCCAAGGCCAACCCCGCCGACGAGCCGTATCTCATCAGCCGGATCGGCAAGGGCAGCCAGCATCCGAAGGATCCCGCATGGTGCAATGCGGCGATCGAGACGCTCGGTCGGAAATAGCCTGTCGGGATGAAGCAGGCCGCTGATGCGCGGCCTGCGTGTCAGAGTTTGCCGAAGACCGCTTCGAAGCCGGGCTTGTCGCCGGCGGCGAGGAGGCGGGATTGTTCGATCCAGCGGTCGCGGCCCATGCGGCCGGTGAAGGCGCCGAGCTGCGCGTCGATGTTCTGCGCTTCGGTTTCGGAAAGCGCGGCCATGTCGCCGACGGTGGTGACGCCCAATTCCGCGAGGCGGGTGGCGACCTTGGGGCCGAGGCCCTTGAGCTGGGTGACGGGGGCGGCTGCGTGGTCGACCGCGGGAGTCGGGGCGGGTGCCGGGGCAGGTGCCGGGATCGGGGCAGGCGCTTCGGTCGGGGTGGCGGCTTCGGCGGCGGGGTTGGCGTCGAAGCTGGCGGCGGCGATCGGTTCGTCGGACAGCGGCGCGGGGGTTGGCGCGGGAGCGGGCGCGGGCGCGGGGGCGACTGGCTGCGGTGCCGGCGCGACCGGAATCGGGGTCGGGGCGGTCTGGACCTGCGACTGGCTGGGCGCGGGAGCCGGTTTCGGGGCCGGCTTCGGGGCTGGCGCCGGGGGCGTTTCGGGGGCGGCGGCGGGCGTCGGCGCGGCGGGGAGATCGGGGGTCGGCTCGGGTGCGGGTTCGACGCCGGCTTCGCGCGCGTTGGCGATGACGTCGCGCGACGCCTTTTTGCGGCTGCGCTTGGCCTTGATGCCCCAGAGCAGCCCGGCGATCACGAAGAGCGCGAGCACCGCGATGATCGCGAAATGGATCGTCGTCAGCGTGGTGATGCCGTCGGGGAGCAGGCTGTCGCCCGAGGCGGACGTCGCGGAAGTTTCGTTCATTTGCCTATAGTAGCGGGGTGGGTCGGGGGGGGCGAGACTTAATGCGTGTTGGCGGTGGTATCAGTGGCGTTGCGTTTGGGGATGCGCCCCACCCCCAACCCCTCCCCTGAAGGGGAGGGGCTTTTTTGCTTCGGGTCAGCGGGTGAGTTCGCGCCAGCCTATGTCGCGGCGGTAGAAGCCTTCTTCGAAATCGATCGCCTCGACCGCGCGGTAGGCGTTGGTCTGGGCCGAGGCGAGGTCGTCGCCGGTGGCGGTGACGGCGAGGACTCGGCCGCCCGCGGCGACGAGGCCGCCATCCTCGAGCCGGGTGCCGGCGTGGAAGACGGTGCCGCCCGCCGCGCGTGCCGAATCGAGGCCGATGATCGCGCCGCCTGCCTTTGGCGTGCCGGGATAGCCCTCGGCCGCCATGACGACGGTCAGCGCGGTGGCGGCGCTGAAGCGGGCGGGGGGCAGGTCGGCGAGGCGACCTTCTGCGACCGCGAGCATCGTCGCGATCAGGTCGCCCTCGAACCGCATCATCAGCACCTGCGTCTCGGGATCGCCGAAGCGGGCGTTATATTCGATCAGCTTGGGGCCCTGCGCGGTGAGCATGAGGCCGGCATAAAGGACGCCGCTGAACGGGATCCCGTCCGCCGCCATCGCCGCGACGGTGGGGGCGACGATCTCGTCGAGCGCGCGCTGTTCGAGGTCGGCGGTGAGGACGGGGGCGGGGCTGTAGGCGCCCATGCCGCCGGTATTGGGGCCGGTATCGCCCTCGCCGACGCGCTTGTGATCCTGCGCCGAGCCGAACGGCATCAGCGTGGTGCCGTCGGTGAGGACGAAGAGGCTCGCCTCCTCGCCTTCGAGGAATTCCTCGATCACCGCTTCGGCCTCGCCGTCCGCGAACAGCGCGTCGAGCGCGGCGTCGGCTTCGGCGCGGGTGAAGGCGATGACGACGCCCTTGCCCGCGGCGAGCCCGTCGGCCTTGATGACCACGGGCAGCGAGAAGGTGCGGGTGAGCGCGACGTCGGCGTCGGCGCGGCTCGCGACGCGGACATAGCCCGCGGTCGGGATACCGGCGCGCGCGCACAGATCCTTGGTGAAGCCCTTCGACCCTTCGAGCTGCGCGGCGGCCTTCGACGGACCGAAGACGGGGATGGCGGCGGCGCGCAGCGTATCGGCGAGGCCGTCGACGAGCGGTGCCTCGGGGCCGATCACGACGAGGCCGATGGCCTTTTCGCGGACGAAGGCGACGACGGACGCGTGATCCGTCGCATCGAGACGCACGAGCGTCGCAAGGCTGGCAATGCCGGGGTTGCCCGGCGCGGCATAGAGCGTATCGAGGCCTGGAGAAAAGCTGGCCGATTGCACCAGCTTCCACGCGAGCGCATGTTCGCGGCCCCCCGAGCCCAACAGCAGGACGTTCATGCCCGATCCCTTTTCCGATGACGTCGTGTCCAGCGACATGCTGGCGAGCGATATGGGGCGGCTGGTAGCCGAGCCGGTCGCCGGCGACAACGCACTCGCCATGTCGGTCGGCGAACTCGCGTTCAAGCTGAAGCGGATGGTCGAGGGCGAATTCGGCCATGTCCGCCTGCGCGGCGAGATTTCGGGATGGAAGCGCGTCGCGTCGGGACATTGCTACATGGCGCTGAAGGACGATCAGGCGGTGATCGACGGCGTGATCTGGAAGGGAAGCGCGGCGCGGCTCGCCTTCGTGCCGCAGGACGGCGTCGAGGTGATCGCGACGGGCAAGCTGACGACCTATCCCGGGCGGTCGAAATACCAGATCGTGATCGACCGGATGGAGCTGGCGGGCGCGGGCGCGCTGATGGCGCTGCTCGAGAAGCTGAAGGCGAAGCTCGGCGGCGAGGGGCTGTTCGACGCGGGCCGTAAGAAGCCGCTGCCGTTCATGCCGCAGGTGATCGGCGTGGTGACGTCGGGGACGGGTGCGGTGATCCGCGACATTCTCCACCGGCTCGAGGATCGCTGTCCGACGCACGTCATCGTCTGGCCGGTCAAGGTGCAGGGCGAGGGATCGGCCGCCGAGATCGCTGCGGCGGTGCGCGGGTTCGATGCGATCGCGCCCGGCGGGCCGGTGCCGCGCCCCGACCTGGTGATCGTCGCGCGCGGCGGCGGGTCGGTCGAGGACCTCTGGTCGTTCAACGAGGAGGTCGTGGTGCGCGCGGTCGCCGCCTGTTCGATCCCGATCATCTCCGCGGTGGGGCATGAGACCGACACGACGCTGTGCGACTATGCCGCCGACCTGCGCGCGCCGACGCCGACCGCGGCGGCGGAGATCGCGGTGCCGGTGCTCGCCGACCTGCGCCTCACGATCGACAGCCATCGCAACCGGACCGAGCGGTGCGCGCGGCGCTATGTCGAGCGCGGGCGCGAGCGGCTCGACGCGCTGGCGCGGCATCTGCCCAAGCGCGACCAGCTGCTCGGGCCGCAGCGGCAGCGTGCGGACGATGCCGGGCAGCGGCTCGATCGCGGGCTCGAGCGGCGGCTGACGCTGGCGCGCGGGAGCCTCGACCGGTCGGGCGCGGCGCTGCGGCCGGCGACACTCGAGCGCAAGCTGGAGGGCGCGCGGGCGCGGCTCGATGCGACGTGGCGGCTGGTCCAGTCGCTCAACCCGGATGCGATCCTCGACCGTGGGTATGCGCGGGTGACGTCTCGGGCTGCGGGGGGCACGACGCTCGCGTCGGCGGCGGCGGCGCGTGCAGCGGGCGCGCTGACGCTGCATTTCCGCGACGGGATGGTCGATGCCACCGTCGATGGGGATGAGGGCGAGGTCGCCGCCAGGCCGAAGCCGGCGAGCCGGCCGACGCCGTCTGCCGCCCCGTCCGCTGCCTCCGGTGCCGCGCCGCGCCAGCCGACCCTGTTCTGATCCTTCCCCCTGTGACGACGAGAGAAATCTGATGCTGATGTCCAATTCCGACCGCGCCGCCAAGCTGCATTACATGGCGAACGGGTTTCGCGTGCTGAGCCCGGGGGATCATGTCGTGTGCGCGGTCACCGGCCACCGCATCCTGCTCGAGGATCTGCGCTACTGGAGCGTCGAGCGGCAGGAGGCCTATGCGACCGCGGCGGGCGCCGCCGAGGCGATGAAACCGCGGTGATCCGCACGCTGCTGCTGCCGTTGGTGCTGCTGGCGTCGGGCGGCGTCGCGCAGACCGGGCCGGCGCCTGTCGCGGTCGCCCCCGCGGCGACAGGGTTCGTCTGGACCGGGACGCTGAGCCAGGGCGGGCTGATCCTGGGCACCGCGCCTGCGGGGACGCGCGCGCTGACGCTCGACGGGCGGGCGGTGACGGTCGCGCCCGATCGCCGGTTCGTCGCGGGGTTCGACCGTGATGCGGGGACGCAGGCGATGCTCGTCGCGACGCTGGCGGACGGGCGCGTCGTCCAGCAGCCGCTGGGAATCGCGGCGCGCGGCTGGGACATCTCGCGGCTGTCGAGCCTGCCCAAATATCCGGTTCCCGCGCCCGAATTCGCGCGCGTGCGCCCCGGCGAACTGGCGCAGATCGTCGCGGCGCGGCGGATCGCGGCGGTGTCGGACGGCTGGCGGCAGGCGTTCGTCTGGCCGGTGACGGGGCGGATCTCGACGCTGTTCGGGTCGCAGCGCGTCTATGCCAATGGCGAGGCGGGCTCCTATCATTCGGGGATCGACATCGCGCGGCCGACGGGGACGACCGTGGTCGCGCCCGCGGACGGCGTGGTGATCCTGGCCGCGGATCACCCCTTCACGCTGGAGGGCAATCTGCTGATGATCGACCACGGCATGGGGCTGAACAGCGCGTTCCTGCATCTGTCGCGGATCGACGTGAAGCCGGGCGACCGGGTGACGCAGGGCCAGCCGGTCGGCGCGGTGGGGAATAGCGGCCGCGCGACGGGTCCGCATCTCCACTGGAGTTTGCGCTGGGGGGATGCGAAGCTGGATCCGTTGCTGGCGGCGGGGGTGATGAAGTAAGAGCGCGCGACGTCTAGTTGAGGCGGCGGACCTTGACCGCGGGCTGACCGCCGACGCTCATCCGGAAACTGCCGAGCGCGGCGCGCTTGATGACGACCGCGTCCTTCGCGCGGGGGCGCCGGGCGATCACATTGTCGTCGGTCTGGATCCAGCGCGCGCCGTCGGTGAGCTGGAAGCGCCAATGGCCGGAGTCGTCGACCGACGCACCCGCGAGAACCGCCTCGATCTGCGGCAGGTCCTCGGCCTTGCCGAGCAGGCCCGTCTCGGGAAGCGCGATGCCGAACACCGCGCGTCGCGTCTCGCGGACCTGCTGCTGATCGATGATGACGATCGTCCGGTTCGCTTCAGCCTGTTCGAGCGCGGCGACCGAGCGGTCGAAACAGGCGAGCCGCGCGGCGGTGTCCGACAGCGTGCGGCACTGGGTGAGCGCGACCAGCACGGGCGCGCGTCCGCCGCGCGGTGACCCCGCGGTCCCAGCGGACGGCAGGCCCGCGATCAGCAGGGCGGTGGTCAGCAGGCCGGCGATCAGCAGGCCGGGGGCCGCGCGTCGTGTCGATATGTGCATGTCCGTGTCATCCTCGTATCGGCTTCGGCAATCCGGGGCCGATCCGGGGCGGGGGCGCGCAGGGCCCGCCATCTCCGGAATATCCCCTTTGATTCCTTCGGAAAACCCGCCGGAGGGCGCCGGATTCGCGATGTTGCCTTTTTGTTACAATGGTACGTCAATGCGATGATCCGTTACTATTTTACAATTTTATTTTGGACAAAAGCGCTGCCGTTTGCGTAACCGGCCCCCAGTCAGTGCGCCGGAGCGCGCCGCAACACATCGCGTCAGTCATCACGGATCGACGACGCGAAAGGGGAATGAATACATGCGGAATCATATGTTTCGGGACTGCCTGCTCGCGTCCACGATGATCGCGGGCGCCGTTGTGGCGCTGCCGGCAGCGGCCCAGACCGCACCGGCTCCTGCACCGGCAGCCGAGCCGGCTCCCGCACCGCAGAGCACCACCAGCGACGACGGCGCGGCAGCGACGACCCCGGCGGTCTCGAACACGCCGAGCGAGGATCCCGCTGCAGCCGGGACCGCCGCGGGCACCGACATCGTCGTCACCGGATCGCGTATCTCGAACCCCAACCTGACCTCTGCCAGCCCGATCACCGTGGTCAACGCGGCGGACATCAAGCTGCGCGGCGCGACGCGGATCGAGGACGTGCTCAACAGCCTGCCGGCGTCGTTCGCGACGCAGACCTCGTCGGTGTCGAACGGTTCGACCGGTACGGCGACGATCAACCTGCGCAACCTGGGTGAATCGCGCACGCTGGTGCTGATCAACGGCCGCCGCCTGATGCCGGGCAACCCCTCGTCGAGCAGCACCGCGAGTGCGGCCGCCGACGTCAACATGATCCCCGCCTCGCTGATCAAACGCGTCGACGTGCTGACCGGCGGCGCCGGTTCGGTCTATGGGTCGGACGCGATCGCGGGCGTCGTCAACTTCGTGCTCGACACCGATTACGAAGGCTTCAGCGTCGACGTGTCGGGCGGCATCAACAACCACAACAACCGCAGCGAGCGGTTCCAGGCGCTGTCGGCGGCAAGCGGCTATCCCGCGCCGAGCGGCCAGGCGTTCGACGGCACGCAGTTCGACATCAACTTCAAGGTCGGCGCGGCCACCAGCGACGGCCGCGGCCATGTCGTCGGCTATGGCGGCTATCGCAAGATTGGCGCGATCCTGCAGGGGTCGCGCGACTATAGCTCGTGCGGGCTGAACGCGCCGTCGGGCAATGTCGGCAACGATTATGTCTGCGGCGGATCGGCCACCGCATTCCCGGCGAACTTCACGCTCGGCGATGCGACCGAGGGCGGGCCGCCGACCGGCTATACGCTGAACGCAGCAGGCCAGCTCGTCGCGGGGCGGACGCTCTACAACGCCAACCCGCTGAACTATTACCAGCGTCCGGACACGCGCTACACCGCGGGCTTCCTCGCCAAGTATGAAGTCAGCGACGCGTTCAAGCCCTATGCCGACTTCATGTTCATGGACGATCGCTCGGTCGCGCAGATCGCGCCGTCAGGTGATTTCAACAACACGACGGTCCTGAACTGCAACAACCCGCTGCTGTCGGCGGCGCAGGTCTCGACCTTCTGCCGTGCGTCCAACCTGGTGACCGACGCCAATGGCGCGGTGGTCAACCTGACCAACCCGGACGGCTCGCAGTATCAGCAGGCGAAAGTCCGCATCGGCCGTCGCAACGTCGAGGGCGGCGGGCGTCAGGCGGATCTTCGCCACACCCAGTATCGCTTCGTCGCGGGCGCGACCGGCGATATCGACAAGGGCATTTCGTACGAGGCCTATGGCCAGTTCGGCAGCACCGTGTTCAGCCAGGTGTATCGCAATGAATTCTCGATCTCGCGCACCACGCGCGCGCTCGACGCGATCACCGACACGCGTCCCGGCTCGGCGACGCTCGGCCAGGCGGTCTGCCGCTCGGTCGTCGACGGCACCGATCCGAACTGCGTCCCGCTCAACATCTTCGGCGCGGCCGGGATCACGCCCGAGGCGCTGAACTATGTCCAGACCCCGGGCTTCCAGTCGGGCGAGAACAAGGAAACCGTCCTCAACGCGAACTTCACCTTCAAGGGCGCCGAATACGGCGTGCAGTCGCCGTTCGCGAGCGAGGGCATCGCGCTGAACGTCGGTGGCGAGTACCGCAAGGAATCGCTGAGCCTCGAAGTCGACAACGCGTTCCTGAGCGGCGATCTGGCCGGCCAGGGCGGCGCGACGCTGCCGATCCGCGGCAGCTACACCGTCAAGGAAGTGTTCGGCGAAATCCAGGTGCCGCTGGTCAGCGACCGCCCGTTCGTCAACGAGCTGACGGTCAATGGCGGCTATCGCTATTCGAGCTACAGCACCGCGGGTTCGGCGCATTCGTACAAGGGTGAGCTGGTCTGGGCGCCGATCTCCGACGTCCGCTTCCGCGGCGGCTACAACCGTGCGGTCCGCGCACCGAACACGCAGGAGCTGTTCGCACAGCAGTCGGTCCAGCTCGACGGTGCGACCGATCCCTGCGCCGGCGCCGCGGTCAACGGCCTGGTCAACGGCAACACCGCCGCGCAGTGCGCGCTGACCGGCGTTCCCGCGAACCGGTTCGGCCTGATCGCCGCCAACCCGTCCGAGCAGTATAACGGCCTGCTCGGCGGCAACCCGAACCTGCGCCCCGAAAAGGCCGACACGTTCACCGCGGGCGTGATCCTGCGGCCGTCGTTCCTGCCGGGCTTCAACCTGTCGGTCGACGGCTTCCGCATCAAGCTGAAGGACCGGATCGGCGTCGTCGGCGCGGACACGATCATCGCGCAGTGCCTCCAGACCGCCGACGACCAGTTCTGCAGTGCGATCAACCGCGATGCCAACGGCACGCTGTGGCAGGGCAATGCGGGCTTCATCGTCGACACCAACGTCAATGCAGGGTCGCTGACCACGCAGGGGATCGAGACCTCGGCGGGCTATACCTACCGCTCGGACAGCATCGGCACGATCGGGCTGTCGTTCAACGGCACCTATGTCGACAAGTTCACGTCGGACAAGGTCGGCACCAAGTTCGATTGCGCGGGCCTGTACGGCGCACAGTGCGGCTATCCGATGTCCAAGTGGCGTCACCAGGCGCGTCTGTCGTTGACCACGCTGGGCGGCATCGGCCTGTCGGGCAACTGGCGCCATCTGTCGGCGACCAAGTTCGAGCGGACCAGCGGCGATGCCGACCTGGCCGGCCCGTTCTTCGCCAATGACGGCCGCGTGAAGGCGCAGGACTATTTCGATCTCGCCGCCACCATCCGGGTCGCGGACAAGGTCACCTACCGCCTCGGCGTCAACAACGTGCTCGACAAGACCCCGCCGATCCTCAGCGCGACGGCGTCGCCGATCGGCTCGTTCGGCAACGGCAACACCTATCCGGGCATCTATGATGCGCTCGGCCGGTACCTGTTCGTCGGCCTGACGATCGACATGTAAGCGATCCTTCGGGACGCGATATCGGGGGGCGGCGGATCATGGATCCGCCGCCCCTTTTTTTGGTTCGGGTGTGGCCGGTCCGGAGTGACGCTGAAGCCCGAGCCGAGGCCTCGCCAAGCGCCTGTCGCGGGTGCGACGTGAAAATGCCTTTGCCTAATTATTATGCGTAGCGATGATCTGCTGTCGGAAAAAGCAACAGATTGTAAGAAAAAGCACCAGTGATTGTGTCTTTTTCGCTACACGAGATTGCCAAAGCATTCGGCCGCCCGGATGCATTCTTTACAGGATGCGACAGCACCTCCATCCCATCGCCATGTCCTTCGGGGTCGTGCTTCGGCGCGATGAAAGGGGCGGAAAATTGCCCGGCGTACCGCGATGCGGGCGACCGGGTTCAAGCGAGGGATCATGATGACCAGCATTTCGTTGACCAAGAAGGCGCTCCTGCTCGCGGCTGCGACGCCGTTCGCGTTCGCCATGGCGGCGCCGGCGTTCGCGCAGCAGGCGACGCCGCCCGAGCAGAACGGTGTCCCGTCGAGCGACGTCGCCGCGCAGAACCAGCCCGCCGCCGGCGACGAGATCGTCGTCACCGGATCGATCATCCGCGGTACCGATACCGGCATTTCGCCCGTCACCACGCTGACCACCGAAAATCTGGATTCGCGCGGCATCAACACGGTGCAGGCCGGCATCCAGGCGCTGTCGTCGAACAACGGCCCGGCGCTGACCAACTCGTTCACCGCCAACGGCGCATTCGCCGCGGGCGCGTCTTCGGTGTCGCTGCGTGGCCTGTCGACCAACTCGACGCTCGTGCTGTTCGACGGCCTGCGCGCCGCCTATTACCCGCTGTCGGATGACGGATCGCGCAACTTCGTCGATCTGAACACCATCCCCGACGACATCGTCGAGCGCATCGACGTGCTGCGCGACGGCGCATCGTCGAGCTACGGTGCCGATGCCATTGCAGGCGTGGTCAACGTGATCACCAAGCGCAAGTTCAACGGCATCAGCGGTCGCGCCGAGGCCGGCATCTCCGAGAACGGCAACAACGCCAACCAGCGGCTGACGCTGACCGCGGGTACCGGCGACCTCGACGAGAAGGGCTACAACGCCTATGTCAGCGGCTTCTATTTCCGCAACGAGGGCGTGTACCAGCGCGACCTGCCGGCGCCCTTCAATTCGGACAACCTGACCGGGATCTGTTCCAACCGCACCGGCACCACGCAGTGCGGCCCGAACAACACGGCGAACGGCCTTGACGCGAACGGCGCCCTCAACGGCTTCGCGATCGGTACGGGCAATTTCTACGTCCGTCCGGCCGACGCCGCGAACACGGTCGCATCGGGCCGGTACCAGCTGCTGAACCCGGCAGCGGGCTGCCTCAACGGCACCCCCTACAACCCGACCGCCGCGCAGCTCGCCACGCCGGCGAACGTGACGACGCCGACCACGGTCTGCCAGGTCGACAACACCAACAAGTACGACATGGTGACGCCGAACATCGAGCGTTTCGGCGGCTCGGCCCGTTTCAGCGCAAAGGTCGGTGCCGACTCCGAGGCATATCTGCTGGTCAATTTCGCCCAGTCGGCGAGCAACTATACCGGTCGTCCGTCGGTCATCCGCGGTAACGCACCGGCCGGCATCCTCTCGCCGCAGTTCTCGACCTCGCAGGCGCAGACTGCCGCGCTGGCCGCGGGCTCGGGCGTCCTGGCATTGCCGGTCTATGTCTGCGCCGCGCGCGTGAACTGCGGTCCGACGAACGGCACGCTGAACCCGAACAACCCGTTCGCGGCACAGGGCCAGGTCGCACGTCTCGTCGGCGCGCTGCCCGACACGGTCACGCAGAACGAGACCCGCAGCCGCGTGTACCGTGCCGCATTCGGCCTCAAGGGCACGGTCCTCAACGGCTTCGACTATGACTTCAACGCAACGGCGATGCACACCGACCTGCGGGTGAAGACCAACGGGTATGTCTATATCCAGAACCTGCTCAACGTCATTGCCGACGGCAGCTACAACTTCGTCAACCCGGGCCTCAACACCCAGGCGGTGCGCGATTATCTGACGCCTGAGAACATCACCGACACGACGTCGGATCTCTATCAGGCGCAGCTGACCGTCCAGAAGTCGCTTGCCACGCTGCCCGGCGGCGACCTGCGCGTCGCGGTCGGTGGCTCGATCTTCTACGAAGCGGTCGACGCGCCCAGCGCGAACGACGACTATAACGGCGCGACGCAGCGGTACTTCACGCTGAACGCCTTTGGTACCAAGGGTAACCGCACGGTGAGCTCGGCCTTCGCCGAAATCAACGCACCGGTGCTCGACGTGCTGACGCTCAACGGTTCGGGTCGCTACGATCACTATTCGACCGGGCAGAGCAACTTCTCGCCGAAGGTCGGCGCGATCTTCACGCCGCTCCAGCAGGTCACGGTGCGGGGTACCTATTCGCGCGGCTTCCGTATCCCGAGCTTCGGCGAGGCGAATGCACTGCCGACGACGGGCTATGTGACGCAGCAGATCTCGGCGATCCCCGATGCGTTCCTTTCCCAATATGGCGCAGGCTGTTCGCAGGCGAACCCGACGGCGTGCCCGGCCTATCTGACGTCCTACTCGATCGGACAGACGACGCTGGCATCGCCGGAGCTGAAGCCTGAAAAGTCGCGCAGCTTCACCGGCGGGCTCAAGTTCGACCCGATCCGCAGCGTGTCGCTGACCGTCGACTACTACAACATCAAGAAGACCGGTGCGATCACGACGCCGGACAATTCGGCCGCGATCGCAGCCTATTATGCCGGTGCCGCACCGGTTGCCGGGTTCGAGGTCATCGCCGACGCACCCGACGTCAACAACCCGAACGCGCGTCCGAAGATCGCCTTCGTCCGCTCGCAGCTGATCAATGCCGACACGATCAAGTCGTCGGGCATCGATTTCGGCATCAACGGCGCGTATGACTTCGGTCCGGTCAAGTGGACGTCGAACCTGAATGCGAGCTACATCATCGAGCTCAGCACGACGATCGACGGCGAGAAGCAGCGCTATGAGGGCACGCTCGGCAACTTCAACCTGACCGCAGGGTCGGGGACGTTCGAGTGGAAGGGCAACTGGCTCAACACGTTCGACTTCGGCGACTTCGCAGTCAGCACCACGGTCAACTACACGTCGGGCTATGACCTGTCGGCGACCGATCAGGGCGACGAATACAAGGATTGCGGCCAGGCTGCCGTGTACAATGACTGCCACGTGAAGAGCTACATCACGGTCGATGCGAACGTGAACTTCAAGGTCACCGACAAGTTCAGCTTCTACGTCAACGCGCTGAACCTCTTCGATCGCCTGCCGCCGGTCGATACCGTCACCTATGGCGCGTATCTGTACAATGCGATCCAGGGTGGCGACGGCATCTTCGGTCGTCAGTATCGTGCCGGCGCGAAGTTCAACTTCTAAGCCGATACCCACGCGACATATCGGGGCGGCTCCTTCGGGAGCCGCCCTTTTTTTGTGCCTGCCGTTCGGGGGCTCACCCGACCGCGAGCACCAGTTTCCCGTCGCCCTCGCCGATATGGACGGTGGCGCCGTCCTTGACCTCGCCGCGCAGGATCATGTCGGCGAGGGGGTCCTGGAGGTAGCGCTGGACCGCGCGTTTGAGGGGCCTTGCGCCGTAGACGGGGTCGTAGCCGACGCGGCCGAGCCAGGCGCGGGCGGCTTCGGTGAGGTCGAGCGTGATCTTGCGGTCGGCCAGCAGCTTGTCGACGCGCGATACCTGGATGTCGACGATTGGCGCCATGTGCGCCTGGCCCAGACGGTGGAACAGGATCACCTCGTCCAGGCGGTTGAGGAATTCCGGGCGGAAGTGCGACCGGACGATCTCCATCACCTGGGGTTCGACCGACGACACGTCGTCGCCCTCGGCCATGTTGGCGAGATACTGGCTGCCGAGGTTGCTCGTCAGGATGATCAGCGTGTTGCTGAAATCCACCGTGCGGCCCTGGCCGTCGGTCAGGCGGCCGTCATCGAGCACCTGGAGGAGCACGTTGAACACGTCGCCATGCGCCTTCTCGACCTCGTCGAACAGGATCACCTGATAGGGCCGCCGGCGGACCGCCTCGGTCAGCACGCCGCCCTCCTCATAGCCGACATAGCCGGGAGGCGCGCCGATCAGCCGCGCGACCGCGTGCTTTTCCATGAACTCGCTCATGTCGATGCGGACCATCGCCGAGGGATCGTCGAACAGGAATTCGGCGAGCGCCTTGGTCAGCTCGGTCTTGCCGACGCCCGTTGGCCCGAGGAACAGGAAGCTGCCGAGCGGCCGGTTGGGATCCTGAAGGCCCGCGCGTGCGCGGCGGACCGCGGTCGAGACGGCCTTGACCGCATGCGCCTGGCCGATGACGCGCTTGCCGATCGTCGCCTCCATCGCGAGCAATTTGTCGCGCTCGCCCTGGAGCATCCGCTCGACCGGGATGCCGGTCCAGCGGCTGACGACACCGGCGATGTCGTCGGCATTGACCTCCTCGCGCAGCATCGCGCCCTTGGTCGCGCCCGCCGCCTCGTCGAGCTGGCGTTGCAGGCCGGGGATCGTGCCGTAGGAGAGCTCGCCCGCGCGCGCGAGATCGCCCGAACGCTGTGCCTGGTCGAGTTCGAGGCGCGCGGCGTCGAGCTGTTCCTTCAGCCGCGCCTCGGCGTTGATCTTGTCCTTCTCGCCCTTCCAGCGCGTCGTCAGCTCGGCGGACTGTTCCTCGAGATTGACGAGGTCGCCCTCGAGCGTGTCGAGCCGGTCGATCGAGGCCTCGTCGGTCTCGCGCTTCAACGCCTCGCGCTCGATCTTGAGCTGGATGATGCGGCGGTCGAGATTTTCGATCTCCTCGGGCTTCGACTCGACCTCCATGCGGATCCGGCTCGCGGCCTCGTCCATCAGGTCGATTGCCTTGTCGGGGAGGAAGCGGTCGGTGATGTAGCGGTTCGACAGCGTCGAGGCTGCGACGATCGCGCCGTCGGTGATGCGGACGCCGTGGTGGAGCTCGTATTTCTCCTTGAGGCCGCGCAGGATCGAGATCGTGTCCTCGACGGTGGGTTCGCCGACCATGACGGGCTGGAACCGGCGCTGGAGCGCGGGGTCCTTCTCGACATATTTGCGATATTCGTCGAGCGTGGTTGCGCCGACGCAGTGGAGCTCGCCGCGGGCGAGGGCTGGCTTGAGCAGGTTGCCTGCGTCCATCGCGCCTTCGGATTTGCCCGCGCCGATCAGCTGGTGCATCTCGTCGATGAACAGGATGACGTCGCCCTCGGCGGCCTTCACCTCGTCGAGCACGCCCTTCAGCCGCTCTTCGAACTCGCCGCGATATTTTGCGCCGGCGATCAGTGAGCCCATGTCGAGCGACATCAGGCGGCGGTCCTTGAGCGTGTCGGGGACGTCGCCGTTGGCGATGCGAAGGGCAAGGCCTTCGGCGATCGCGGTCTTGCCGACGCCGGGTTCGCCGATCAGCGCGGGGTTGTTCTTGGTACGGCGCGCGAGGATCTGGATCGTGCGACGGATCTCCTCGTCGCGGCCGATGACGGGGTCGAGCTTGCCGTCCCGCGCCGCCTGCGTCAGGTCGCGCGCGAATTTCTTGAGCGCGTCATAGCGGTCCTCGGCGCCCGCGGTGTCCGCGGTGCGGCCCTGGCGGACGCTGTTGATCGCGGTGTTGAGCCCCTCGGGGGTGACGCCGCCGGTCTTGAGCGCCTTGCCCGCGGCGGTGTTGAGCGAGAGCGCGAGCGCGACGAGCAGGCGTTCGACGGTGACGAAGCTGTCGCCCGCCTTGGTCGCGATCTGTTCGGCCTGGTCAAGCACGCGGACTGCGTCATTGTCGATGCCCGGCGTGGTCTGCGCGCCCGAGCCCGACACGGCGGGGATCCTGGCGAGCGCGAGATCGGTCTCGGCGGTCGCGCGCTTGGCGTCGCCGCCCGCGGCCGCGATCAGCCCCGCGGCCATGCCCTGTTCGTCCTCGAGCAGCGCCTTCAGCAGATGCTCGGGCGCGATCCGCTGATGGTTCATGCGGATGGCGACGGTCTGCGCGGACTGGAGGAAGCCTTTCGCGCGGTCGGTGAATTTGTCGATGTTCATGGGCGTATCCCTGTGGTCTTTGGCCAGAGATGGTGTTGTATTTAGGCAACACAAGAGGGCGGCGTTGCATCATGCTAGGGACAAGCGCCGCGGGCCGGAATAGCGTTTATTGTCGGTGTCGAAGCAGCGTCGTCATCGCTATAAGCCCGCGCCCATGCTATATAGGTGGGGTGTCAACAGCCATTCCCCATATCTACGCCATCGGCATCGAGCCGGCCGACATCGACTTCATGGGTCACGTCAACAACGCGAACTATCTGAAGTGGGTACAGGCCGCGGTGATCGATCACTGGCAGCGGCTCGCCCCGGCCGAGGCGGTGGCGGGGCATTTGTGGGTCGCGCTGAAACACGAGATTACCTACCGCAAGCCGGCGTTTCTGGACGACGACGTGATCGCGACGGTGCTGCTCGAAAAGGTGCAGGGCGCGCGGGCGTTTTACGAGACGATCATCAAGCGCGGCGAGGATGTGCTGGCCGAGGTGAAGTCGAGCTGGTGTTGCCTGGATGCGGAGACGCTGCGGCCTTCGCGGTTGGCGAGTAATGTGGTGGAGCGGTTCTTTCCCAAGGATTGAGGGGCGTTTGCCTTGGCCGTTCTCCCGCGGAGGCGGGAGTCCAGGGTTATGAGGCGCTGCACTGCTTGAGCCTGGGCCCTCGCTTTCGCGGGCGAACGGGGTTTTTTTTGACCGGGACGTGCGACCCGTGCCGTCATTCTCGCGGAGGCGGGAAGCCGGAGCGGCTGGCTTTTGTGGGTATCGCCGTGGTTTGCCGGTCTGGATCCCCGCCTTCGCGGGGATGACGGGTTTTGGGGGGCGGGCTGGATGCGGCCGCCTGTCCTGGGTCGCCGGATTGGGGCGAGCGGTCAGCGACGTACACTACCTCCCCGGCGGAGGCCGGGGCCCAGGTGGGAAGGCCCTCGTGACTCCGCTTCGCCTCACGTTATTTCCGGCCCCCAACTGGGCCCCGGCCTTCGCCGGGGAGGTGGCCTAGTCGTCACACCACCTCATACGGGACCGCGCCGCGGCGGTTGGGGTCGACGCGGATTTCGCTGGCGGCCGGCGGAAACGCGCGCTGGTCGCAGTCGGGGCGCAGGCAGATGCGGCAGGATGCGCCGATCGGGGTGGCGATGCCGCCGGTGCCGAGCGCGTCGGCGTAGATGAATTCGGACGCGTTCGCCTCCTCGCAGCCCAGCGCCACCGCATAGCGGCGCGCGGGCCGGGTATAGGTTTCGGAGGGTTTCACCAGCCCCTTGGCCATCGAGACGTAGCGGATGCCGTCGCTGGTCTCGAGCAATTGCGTGAGGATGCGGTCGGGAATCGCGACCGCTTCGTGGACGATCCACAAGGGACAGGCACCGCCGAAGCGCGCGAACTGGAGGCGGGTGGCGGAGTGGCGCTTGGTGATGTTGCCCGCCATGTCGACGCGGCAGAAGAAGAACGGGATGCCAAGCGCGCCGGGGCGCTGGAGCGTCGAGAGCCGGTGGCAGGTCTGTTCGAAGCTGGTGCCGAAGATCCGCCGCAACCGGTCGATGTCGTGGCGGACGCTGCGCGCCTCTGCGCGGAAGCGGGTATAGGGCATGACGATCGCGCCCGCGGCGTAATTGGTGAGCCCCGCGGTCAGCAGCGCACGCGCGGTCTCCGACGCCATGTCGGAGGCGGCGACGATGTCGGCGATCAGGTCGGCGAACTCGCCGCGCGCGACCTGATGCGCGAGCGAGAAGAGCGTGGTCTCGCCGGGCTGCGACCCGTCGAGCCGCAAGGTCGCGCCGTCATAGTCGCGTAACGGTGCTGCCAGGGCGCCCGAGATCGTCACCGAGACGCCGCGCGCCGCGAGCCGCGCCTCGAGTGCTGCGATCCGGTCGCTGCCGAGCGTCTCGCCGATTTCCTCCGCGCGACGATCGAGCGTGTCGACATAATTGCCCGCGGCGTGAAACCAGTCGCGGACATCCTCCCAGGGGAGCAGCCCGGGCGCGCCTGACCCCGCCACCAGCCGGTCGTCGAGCGCGCGCAACTGCTCCTGCGCGCGGCGATAGGCGTCGTGCATCGCGACGAGGCGCTGGGCGAGCAAGGGCTGGTGCTTCACCGCGCGGCGGATCGCGCTTTCGTCCAGAGTCGGCGCCGCTACGCTGGTGTCGGTGACGGCCTCGAGTGTCGCGACGAGCAGCGCGGTGTCGTCGGCGGCGTCGATGCTGCCCCAGTCGGCGGGGAATTCGCGCGCCAATGTGACGAGCACGGCTTCGCTGACCGGGCGGTCGCCATTCTCGATCTGCGAGAGATAGCTGACCGAGATGCCGATCCGGACCGCCATCGCCGCCTGGCTGATCCCGAGCGTGCCGCGAAGGTCGCGCAGCCGGTGTCCGACGAAGAGGCGGCGGGGGGGATTGGTCATGCCGCGGGTGTAGTTTGCAAACATGGGTGGCACAAGTTTGCAACATTGCATTTGCGCAAAGGCTCACGCTCTGTGAAAGCCCCCAGCAGGACGGAGAGACGATGTCATCGACGATCGAAGAGCTTGAACGACGCCGCGAAGCCGCAAGAGTGGGCGGGGGTATCAAGCGGATCGGAGCGCAGCACGCCAAGGGAAAGCTCACCGCGAGGGAGCGCCTTGACGTGCTGCTGGACGAGGGATCGTTCGAGGAGCTCGACATGTATGTCGAGCATAACTGCGTCGATTTCGGCATGCAGGACCAGGTGATCCCCGGCGACGGCGTGGTCACCGGATCGGGCACGATCAACGGCCGCCTCGTCTTCGTCTTCAGCCAGGATTTCACGGTATTCGGCGGGTCGCTCAGCGAGCGCCACGCGCAGAAGATCTGCAAGGTGATGGACAGCGCGATGAAGGTCGGCGCGCCGATCATCGGGCTGAACGACAGCGGCGGCGCGCGCATCCAGGAGGGTGTCGCCAGCCTTGGCGGCTATGCCGAGGTGTTCCAGCGCAACGTGCTGGCAAGCGGCGTCGTGCCGCAGCTGTCGCTGATCATGGGGCCTTGCGCGGGCGGTGCGGTGTACAGCCCGGCGATGACCGACTTCATCTTCATGGTGAAGGATTCGAGCTACATGTTCGTGACCGGGCCCGACGTGGTCAAGACGGTGACGAACGAGGTGGTCACGCAGGAGGCGCTGGGCGGCGCGGTGACGCACACGACCAAGACGTCGGTCGCGGACAATGCGTTCGAGAACGACATCGAGGCACTGCTCGCGGCGCGCGACTTCTTCGACTTCCTGCCCGAATCGAACCGTGCGGGCGTGCCCGAGCGGCCGACCGCGGACGAGTGGGACCGGGTCGAGGAGAGCCTCGACACGCTGATCCCGGCGTCGGCAAACCAGCCCTATGACATGCATGAGCTGATCCGGAAGGTCGTCGACGAGGGCGATTTCTTCGAGACGCAGCCGGCGCATGCGGCCAACATCATCACCGGCTTCGGGCGGATCGAGGGGCGGACCGTCGGCTTCGTCGCGAACCAGCCGATGGTGCTCGCAGGCGTGCTCGACATCAACAGCTCGAAGAAGGCGGCGCGGTTCGTGCGCTTCTGCGACGCGTTCGAGATCCCGATCGTGACCTTCGTCGACGTCCCCGGCTTCCTGCCCGGCACCGCGCAGGAGCATAACGGGATCATCAAGCACGGCGCGAAACTGCTGTTCGCGTACGGCGAGGCGACCGTGCCGAAGATCACCGTGATCACGCGCAAGGCGTATGGCGGCGCGTATGACGTGATGGCGTCGAAGCATCTGCGCGGCGACCTCAACTATGCATGGCCGACCGCGGAGATCGCGGTGATGGGTGCGAAGGGCGCGGTCGAGATCATCTTTCGCGGCAAGACGCCCGAGGAGATCGCGGAGCGGACCGCGGAGTACGAGGCGCGCTTCGCGAACCCGTTCGTCGCGGCGAGCAAGGGCTTCATCGACGAGGTGATCCAGCCGCATTCGACACGGCGGCGGATCGCGCTGGGGCTGCGCAAGCTGCGTGGCAAGAGCATCGAGAATCCGTGGAAGAAGCATGACAACATCCCGCTCTGAGGGGGCGGCTTGTTGGGTCATGCCAAGCACATTATCATGTCATGCGAAGGAGTCGTGACATGCAGACCGAACGCGTGACGTTTCTGACCACCCCCGATCACAAGGCGGCGCTCGACGCGTTTGCGGCGAGCAACGGCATGTCCGTCGGTCATGTCGTTCGCGAGGCGACCTCGCGCTATGTCGTGGAGGGTGACATGACCGAGGACGACCGCTTCAAGCTGTTGATCCACGAACTCGACGAGGCGCTCCCGGCGATGCACGCCGCGCTCGATGCGGCGATCGAGGGGCAGCAGCGTCTGCGCGCCGATATCGACGACAGGCTGCGCGAGGCCGGCCTGCTCGACGCGGAGCGTGTCGCATGAGCATGATTGGCGACGCGATGCGCACGATCGAGTCCGTCATCCTGCTCCGCAGCAAGGTCGAGCGATTGAGCGAGGAACTTGCCGCGACCAACGGGCAGGTGCGACGTGTGGTCGACTCGGTCATCCAGATCAACGGACGCCTGATCCGCCTGGAAACGTTCGAGGAAATGCGGTCCGGGATACGGCCGACCCCGAGGATCGAGCAATGATCGCGCTTCTGCTTCTCCAAGCCGCGGCTGCGACAAGCACAGCAACGCCCGCGTGGAAGCTCGCCGACCGGACCAATGCGGCGGGGGTGCGGAGCATCTCTACCTCGGTCACGGGCAATGACGGGCTGTCGCGGTTCGTGGTGAAGTGCGACGTCGGCACCGAGTCGATCGTGTCGATCCAGTTCATCCAGCCGCAGTCGCTCGGGCAGGGCGCGGACAAGCCGGTCGCGGTGCGCTTCGATGGCGGGCCGGCCTTCATCTATAACTGGCAGTTTCCGGGGACGGGGACCTACATCACCGATCCCGTGGCGATCACGCGGCTGACGACGTTCCTGGTGAAATCGAAGACGCTGCGCGTCGAGGCGACCAACGGCGCAGGCTTTGCGGTGCAGGCCAATTTCGTCGCGCCGGCGAGCGATGCGATGGTGCGGCAGGTGCTGGGGGTGTGCGGCTACACGCTGGGCGTCGTGCCGCCGCCTGCGCCGCCTGCGGCGGAGGATGCGCAATGACTTTGGGCCGCCTCAACCATGTCGGGGTCGCGACGCCGTCGATCGCGAAGTCGGTCGAGACGTACCGGGTGCTGCTCGGCGCGACGGTGATCGGGGAGCCGTTCGATCTGCCTGCGCAGGGTGTGAAAGTGTGCTTCATCGATGCGCCCAATACGCAGATCGAGCTGATCGAGCCTTATGACGACAGCTCGCCGATCGCGGGGTTCCTGCGCAAGAATCCGGCGGGCGGGCAGCATCATGTGTGTTTCGAGGTACCCGATATCGCGGCCGCGGTCGCGGATCTGAAGGCCAAGGGCGCGACGGTGCTCGGCGAACCGCGGATCGGTGCGCATGGCACGCCGATCGTGTTCGTCCACCCGAAGGACTTTGGCGGCATGCTCGTCGAATTGATGGAGACGCCGGGGGAGGATCATTGACCCCGCATCCTTCGTCCGTTCGTGGTGGGCGTGGTCGGAGGGCGTGGGACTCAGGCCCTTCGACTTCGCTCAGGGCGAACGGCGGGGGTGGGGCTTGCGGACTGGGGCGTAATCGATGGGGGAGACTGGCATGACCGCCTATGAGCATATCCTGAGCGAGCGGCGTGGCGACGTGCTGGTGCTGACGCTCAACCGGCCCGACCGGCTGAATGCGGCGCCGCCGGCGATGTTCGAGGAGATCGCCGCCGCGGTCGCCTCGCTCGACGGTGCGCGGGCGGTGCTGATCGCGGGTGCGGGGCGGGCGTTCTGTTCGGGCGCGGATGTCGGTGGCGGGGCGCTGGGGTCGGATGATCCGGGTGCGGCGACCTATCAGGCGCTGACGGGGAGCTATAATCCGGCGATGGCGGCGATCGCCGATCTGGGCGTGCCGGTGGTCAGCGCGGTGCGCGGACCGGCGGCGGGGATCGGGTGCAGCCTCGCGCTCGCCGCGGATTTCTGTGTCGCGAGCGAGAGCGCGTATTTCCTCCAGGCGTTCGTCAATATCGGGCTGGTGCCCGATGGCGGCGCGTCGTGGATGCTGCCGCGGCTGATCGGGCGCGCACGCGCGACCGAGATGATGATGCTGGGCGAGCGGGTGCCTGCGGCGAAGGCGCTCGACTGGGGGATGGTGCACAAGGTCGTCGCGGACGAGGCGCTCGACGCGGAGGCGTTCGCGCTGGCGGAGCGGCTCGCGGCGATGCCGACGGTGGCATTGGGGCTGATGCGGCGTGCGATCACCGCGGCCTATGCAAGCGATTATGCGGGCGCGATGGAGGCCGAGGCGGTCAACCAGCGGGCCGCGCGCGGGTCTGCGGATTCGATGGAGGGCGGGATCGCGTTCCTGACGAAGCGCAAGCCGGTGTTCACGGGGACGTGACGTCTGGTTCGCGCTCCACCCCGGCGGAGGCCGGGGCCCAGTTGGGCAGCGGCGGATTGGCTGGTGCTGCGCTTCGTTACTGTGACCTTTCCAATTGGGCCCCGGCCTTCGCCGGGGGGGGTGTTTTGGGCATGACTGGCGCGACGAGTTCCACCCGTTCAGACGGGCACGCCGGTGTTCACGGGGCCATGGCGCCGATCGATCGCGCCACCCCGGCGGAGGCCGGGGCCCAGTTGGGTGGCGGCGGATTGGCTGGTGCTGCGCTTCGTTACTGTAAACTTTCCAACTGGGCCCCGGCCTTCGCCGGGGTGGTGTTTCAAGTATGAATGATACGCACAAACCGAATCCGACGCTTGCCGAGTGGGAGGCTGCTGCTGCCAAGGAGGTGAAGGGTGCCGACCTGACCTGGGCGACCCCGGAGGGTATCGACGTCAAGCCGCTCTATACCGCGGCGGACGTGACCGCCGACCCCGGCCTCCCGGGGTTCGCGCCGTTCACGCGTGGGGTGCGGGCGTCGATGTATGCGGGGCGGCCGTGGACGATCCGGCAATATGCGGGGTTCTCGACCGCGGAGGCGTCGAACGCGTTCTACAGGCGCAATCTTGCCGCGGGACAGAAGGGGCTCTCGGTCGCGTTCGATCTCGCGACGCACCGCGGCTATGACAGCGACCATCCGCGCGTGACGGGCGATGTCGGCAAGGCCGGCGTCGCGATCGACAGCGTCGAGGACATGAAGATCCTGTTCGACGGCATTCCGCTCGACAAGATGTCGGTCAGCATGACGATGAACGGCGCGGTGATCCCGATCCTTGCCTTCTTCATCGTCGCGGGCGAGGAGCAGGGCGTGCCGCGGCACCTGCTCGACGGGACCATCCAGAACGACATCCTCAAGGAGTTCATGGTCCGCAACACCTATATCTACCCGCCCGAGCCGAGCATGCGGATCATCTCGGACATCTTCGGCTACACGTCGCGCGAGATGCCCAAGTTCAACAGCATCTCGATCAGCGGCTATCACATGCAGGAGGCGGGGGCGACGCAGCTCCACGAGCTCGCCTTCACGATCGCCGACGGCATGGAATATGTGAAATACGGCGTCGCGTCCGGGCTCGACATCGACAAGTTCGCCGGGCGGCTGTCGTTCTTCTTCGCGATCGGCATGAACTTCTTCATGGAGATCGCCAAGCTGCGCGCCGCGCGCGTGCTGTGGCACCGCGCGATGACCGAGCTGGGCGCGCAGGACGAGCGGTCGAAGATGCTGCGCACGCATTGCCAGACGAGCGGCGTCTCGCTGACCGAGCAGGACCCGTACAACAACGTCATGCGCACGACGATCGAGGCGATGGCGGCGATGCTGGGGGGCACGCAGTCGCTCCACACCAACGCGCTCGACGAGGCGATCGCGCTGCCGACCGACTTTTCCGCACGGATCGCGCGCAACACGCAGATCGTGCTGCAGGAAGAGACGGGGATGACAAAGGTCGTCGATCCGCTCGGCGGCAGTTACTATGTCGAGAGCCTGACGCAGAGCCTGGTCGACGGCGCGTGGACGCTGATCGAGCGGATCCAGGCCGAGGGCGGGATGGCGAAGGCGGTCGCGGCGGGCTGGCCCAAGGCGATGATCGAGGAGGCCGCCGCGGGGCGCCAGGCGCGCGTCGATCGCGGCGAGGACGTGATCGTCGGGGTGAACAAGTACAAGCTCGCCGAGCAGGACGCGATCGAGATCCTCGACGTGGACAATGTCGCGGTGCGGGCAGGCCAGGTCGAGCGGATCGCGCACGTCAAGGCGACGCGGGACGAGGAGGCGTGCCGGGCCGCGCTGGATGCGCTGCGCGAGGGGGCGAAGGGCTCGGAGAACCTGCTCGCGCTGGCGGTCGAGTGCGCGCGGGCGCGGGCGACCTTGGGCGAGATCTCGTCGGCGATGGAGGATGTGTTCGGGCGCTACGGGACGCAGCCGACTCCGGTGTCGGGCGTCTATGGTGGCGCGTATGAGGACGATGCGCGCTGGACGCGGCTGACCGATGGGGTCGAAGCGACCGAGCGGCGGCTGGGACGCAAGCCCCGCATGCTGGTCGCCAAGATGGGGCAGGACGGGCATGACCGCGGCGCCAATCTCGTCTCGTCGATGTTTGGCGATCTGGGGTTCGAGATCGTGCCGGGGGCGCTGTTCCAGACCCCGGCGGAGGTCGCCGCGCTGGCGCTGGCCAAGGACGTCGACGTGGTCGGCGCGTCGAGTCTGGCGGCGGGGCACAAGACGCTGATCCCCGAGCTGATCGGCCACCTGCGCGAGGCGGGACGCGCGGATATCAAGGTGATCGCGGGTGGCGTTATTCCCGCACAGGACTATCAGGCGCTGCGTGATGCCGGGGTCCAGGCGATCTTCGGACCCGGCACCAACCTGATCCAGGCCGCCGAGGACGTGTTGAAGCTCCTCGGCCATAATATGGGCCCGCAAGAGGAAGCCGCAGAATGACCGATACGATGATCCGCACGAGCCCCTCCGGTGACGGCTATGGGGCGCCTGCGAGCCCCTCCCCTTCAGGGGAGGGGTTGGGGTGGGGTTCCGCCGCGAGAGCGACGTCGGATATGCGGACGGGCCCCACCCCCAGCCCCTCCCCTGAAGGGGAGGGGGGCACGGTGCGTATGGACTGGACGCGGGCGGAGATCGCGGCGTTGTTCGACCTGCCGTTCGACGAACTCATGTACCGGGCGCAGACCGTGCACCGGGCGCATCATGCGGTGAGCGAGGTGCAGCTGTGCACATTGCTGTCGATCAAGACCGGCGGGTGCCCCGAGGATTGCGGCTATTGTTCGCAGTCGGCGAGCGCGGATACGCAGCTGAAGGCGGAAAAGCTGATGGACGTCGATGCCGTCCTTGCCGACGCCGCGCACGCCAAGGCGGCGGGTTCGCAGCGGTTCTGCATGGGGGCTGCCTGGCGCAACCCGAAGCCGCGCGACATGCCGAAGGTCGTGGCGATGGTCGAAGGCGTCCGCGCGATGGGGCTGGAGACGTGCATGACGCTCGGCATGCTCGACGCGGAGCAGGCCAAGCAGCTCGCCGATGCGGGGCTCGATTACTACAACCACAATATTGACACCTCGCCGGAGAATTACGGCAACGTCATCACCACGCGGACCTTCGAGGACCGGCTGGAGACGCTGGCGAACGTGCGCGACGCGGGCATCTCGGTCTGCTGCGGTGGGATCGTCGGGATGGGCGAGACGCGCAGCGATCGCGTCGGCTTCGTCCACGCGCTCGCCACGCTGCCGCGGCATCCCGAGAGCGTGCCGGTCAATGCGCTGGTGCCGGTCAAGGGGACGGTGCTGGGCAACATGCTCGCCGACACGCCGCTCGCCAAGATCGACGATATCGAGTTCGTCCGGACCGTCGCGGTCGCGCGGATCACGATGCCGCTGAGCATGGTGCGGCTGTCGGCGGGGCGCGAGAGCATGTCCGAGGCGACCCAGGCGCTGTGCTTCATGGCGGGGGCGAATTCGATCTTCACCGGCGACACGCTGCTGACGACGGGCAATGCGGGCGACAGCGCGGATGCGGCGTTGCTGGCGAAGCTGGGGATGACGCCGATGACGGGTGCCGAACCGATGCGCGAGGCCAAGACATGCTGCTGATCGCACTCCTGGTCGCCGCCGCGCCGATGCAGCCCCAGTCGCAGGCGCAGGCGCAGATGACCCGGTCCGCGGGCAGCAGCTATGCGCAGGCGGATGCGGCGATGACCGCGCAGTGGAAGCGGACCTATGCCTATATGAAGCGGCGCGATGCACAGGACACGTCGCGTGGCGGTGGCTTCGGGTTTGCGGGATCGCTGCTCGAAAGCCAGCGCGCGTGGCTGAAGTTCCGCGACACGCAATGCGTGATCGAGGGCGGGCAATATGCCGGCGGATCGGCGCAGGCGATGACGATCGCCGGCTGCCGCACCGCCCTGACCAAGGCACGGACCGCGCAGCTCAAATCGATGATCTGGTACCAGTAAATACACGTCCGCACCCGGCGCCAAGCCGGGGAGACGGCACAGTTTAGGGCGAGAGATGTTCAAGAAAATCCTGGTCGCCAATCGCGGCGAGATCGCATGCCGCGTGATGCGCACCGCCAAGGCGATGGGGATCAAGACCGTCGCGGTCTATTCCGACGCCGATGTGCGCAGCCCGCACGTGCTGATGGCGGACGAGAGCGTAAGGCTGGGGCCCGCGCCCGCGGCGGAGAGCTATCTCAAGGCCGAGCTGATCCTGCTGGCGGCCAAGGAGACGGGCGCGGACTGTATCCATCCCGGATACGGCTTCCTGTCCGAGCGCGAGAGCTTCGCGCGGGCGTGTGCCGAGGCGGGGATCGCGTTCGTCGGCCCGCCGCCGGCTGCGATCGCGGCGATGGGCGACAAGATCGAATCGAAGAAGCTCGCCAAGGCGGCGGGCGTCAACGTCGTGCCGGGCTATCTGGGCGAGATCGCGGACACCGACGAGGCGGTGCGGATCGCGGGCGACATCGGCTATCCGGTGATGATGAAGGCGTCGGCGGGCGGCGGCGGCAAGGGCATGCGGCTGGCTTATGGCGAGCAGGACGTCCGCGAGGGCTTCGAGGCGACCAAGCGCGAGGGGCTGGCATCGTTCGGCGACGACCGCGTGTTCATCGAGAAGTTCATCGAGAGCCCGCGGCATATCGAGATCCAGCTGATCGGCGACCAGCATGGCAACATCGTCTATCTCAACGAGCGCGAATGCTCAATCCAGCGGCGCCACCAGAAGGTGGTCGAGGAGGCGCCGTCGCCGTTCGTGACGCCGAAGATGCGCAAGGCCATGGGTGACCAGGCGGTCGCGCTGGCGCGCGCCGTCGGCTATTATTCGGCCGGGACGGTCGAGCTGATCGTGTCGGGCGCGGATACGAGCGGCGAGGGGTTCTACTTCCTCGAGATGAACACGCGGCTTCAGGTCGAGCATCCGGTGACCGAGGAGATTACCGGGCTCGATCTGGTCGAGCTGATGATCCGGGTCGCGGCGGGCGAGCCGCTGGGGTTCGCGCAGGACGCGGTGAAGCTGAACGGCTGGTCGATCGAGAACCGGGTCTATGCGGAGGACCCGTATCGCGGGTTCCTGCCGAGCATCGGGCGGCTGGTGCGGTATAATCCGCCCCTCCCGTTCGCCCTGAGCGAGGGTGCTTCGACTTCGCTCAGCACGAACGGGGGAGGAGCTGTGGATTCCGCCGAACCCCGCGTCCGGGTCGACGATGGCGTGCGCGAGGGGGGCGAGGTCAGCATGTTCTATGACCCGATGATCGCCAAGCTGATCACCTGGGCGCCGACGCGCGAGGGGGCGGTCGCGGCGCAGATCGCGGCGCTCGACGCGTTCGAGCTGGAGGGGCCGGGGAACAACATCGATTTCCTGTCGGCGATCATGCAGCATCCGCGCTTCCAGTCGGGGGCGCTGACGACCGGGTTCATCGCCGAGGAATATCCCGACGGCTTCCACGGCGCGCCCGCGGATGCGGTGTTGCTGACGACGCTTGCCGCCGTCGCCGCGTTCGCCGCGACCGCGGAGGCCGATCGCGCGCGGCGGATCGACGGGCAGCTCGGGCGGCGGTTGCGCCCGCCTGCGGACTGGGTGGTGATGATCGGCGGGACCGATCACGACGTGCGCGTGTCGACCGACGGGATTTCTGTCGATGGCGAAGAGCTCGACCTGTCGCTCGAATATACGCCGGGGGATCGGATGGTGATGGTCGAGGGCGACGAGCATCTCACGATCCGCATCGCCAGGGCGCGCGCCGGGTTCAGGCTGACGACGCGCGGCGCGAGCCATGTCGCGCGCGTACTGCCCGCGCGGGTCGCGCCCTATGCCGCGCATCTGATCGAGAAGGTCGCGCCCGATCTGTCGAAATTCCTGATCTGTCCGATGCCGGGGCTGCTGGTGCGGCTCGACGTCGCGGCGGGGGACCGGGTCGAGGCGGGGCAGGCGCTTGCGGTGGTCGAGGCGATGAAGATGGAGAATATCCTGCGCGCGGAGAAGACCGGCGTGGTGAAGTCGGTATCGGCGGCGGCGGGGGACAGCCTGGCGGTGGATCAGGTGATTTTGGAGCTGGAATAGGTTTCAGTTCTTGTGTCCCCGCGGAGGCGGGGACCCAGACTGGGCTCCCGCCTTCGCGGGAGAACAAGGGGTCCACCACCCCGGCGTAGGCCGGGGTCCAGTTGGGGGACGTGGCTGGGCTGATGCTGCGCGTCGTTACTTCAGCCTTCCCAACTGGGCCCCGGCCTTCGCCGGGGTGGTGTGTAGGGAGGGCGGGCCATGGCGGCGGGCTCTCCCGTTTTTGGCTGTGACGCTGTAGAGCCGGGCGGATGATCGTTCCCCGCTATTTCGCCGCGTTGCTGTTGCTCGTGTCCGCTGTGCCTGCCGTCGCGCAGGACGAGGCGAAGGTGGCGTCGGTGGCGGCGGGGCTGACGCGGGCGTCGGCGGAGTTGCAGGCGGTCGACGATGCGGCGGTCGAGGCGCGTGACGATGCGGCGCGGCAGGCGTTGCGGGCGCGGGCGGAGGCGGTGCAGGCGACCGCGGCGGAGGCGGTCAGGGTGCTGACGCCCGAAATGGCGCTGGTCCAGGCGCGGGTGACCGAGCTGGGCGCGGCGACGCCGGGGGTGGTCGAGGCGCCCGAGATCCGCCAGCAGCGCCGGTTGCTCGCGCAGAGCCAGTCGGCGATCGATTCGGCGATCAAGCGCGCGCGGCTGATCGGGGTCGAGGCCAAGCAGCAGATCGACGATATCGGTGCGGCCGAGGCGGAGGAGCTGGGCCAGCAACTGTCCGAGCGCAGCGCGTCGCCGCTGTCGCCGACACTGTGGACCGCGATCATCGATCACCTGCCGCGCGACACGGCGCGGCTGAACCGGTTCGCGGCGACCGGCGTGCGCCAGTTCGTCCAGCGGTTCGACATGCAGGCGGCGATCATCGCGCTGACCGGGCTGCTCGCGGCACTGGTGCTGCTCGTGCCGGTGCGCGGTGCGCTCCACCGGCTGGGGCGCGGCTATGCGACCGATCATGCGCCGGGAGGGCGGATCCGGCGGTCCGCCTATGCGCTGTGGCTGGTGGTGATCGGCACGATGTTGCCCGGATTCGCCGCGCTGGCGTTCGTCCAGTCGCTGCGCTGGTCCGCCTTGCTGTCGCCCGCGTTCGACCAGATCGCGACGCGTTTTGTCGGATTGTCGTTCTTTGCGGCCTTCCTGTCGGCGTTGGGCGGCGCGTTGCTGCTGCGCGCGCAGCCGAGCTGGCGGCTGTTGCCGATCGGCGACAGCGCAGCGCAGACGCTGCGCCCCTTCACCTGGGCGGCGGCGGGGTTGGTGTTCTTCGGCCAGCTGCTGATCACCGCCAACGCGCTGGTCGGCGCGAGTGCGGCGGCGTCGACCGCGGCAAACGCGCTGATCGCGCTGCTCCACCTGGCGCTGATCGCCGGCGTGCTGGTCGCGCTCGGGCGACTGAGGGCGGCGGCACAGCCCGATCCCGAGAAGCCCGCCCGCAACAGCCTGCTCGCGATCGTCGCGCTGGTCGTGTGGCTGGCGGTGCTGGTCGCGTTCGTCGCGACGCTGACCGGATACGTCAATTTCGCGCTGAAGACCGCGCAGTGGATGGTGTGGGGGGCGATCGTCGGCGCGACGCTGTACCTGATGATGACCTTCACCGACGACGCCTGCCGCGCCGCGCTGTCGAGCAGCAACCGGATCGGCCGCAGCGCGAACAGCGGCTTCGGGGTCGGCAACCGGACGGTCGACCAGATCGGCGTCCTGCTGTCGGCGGTGCTGCGGCTGATGCTGATCATGCTGGCGTTCGGCGCGGTGATGGCGCCGTTCGGGGCGGGCGTGACGTCGGTGTTCGAGCTGTTCGGGACGCTTGCGGGCGGGATCACGGTCGGCGAGATCACGATATCGCCTGGCGCGGTGCTGCGGTCGATCGCGGTGCTGTTCGTTGCGCTGGCGATCATGCGCGGGCTGCAGCACTGGCTGGTCAACAGTTACCTGCCGACGACCGCGATGGACGCGGGCGCGCAGAATTCGGTGACGATGGTCGCGCGCTATGCGGGGATCATCGCCGCGGTGCTGTGGGCGCTCGCCGCGCTCGGCATCGGCATGGAGAAGCTGGCGGTGGTGCTCGGTGCGCTGTCGGTGGGCATCGGCTTCGGCCTGCAGGCGATCACGCAGAATTTCGTGTCGGGGCTGATCCTGCTCGCCGAGCGGCCGGTCAAGATCGGCGACTGGGTGCGGATCGGCAACCAAGAGGGCGATGTGAAGCGGATCAACGTGCGGTCGACCGAGATCCAGGTCGCGGACCGATCGACGCTGATCGTCCCCAATTCGGAGCTGATCACCAAGACGATCCAGAACATGACGCTGGCCGCGCCGATCGGGCGGATCCAGCTGCAATTCTCGGTGCCGATCGAGAGCGATCTCGACGCGGTGCGGACGATGCTGTTCACCGCCTTTGCCGACCAGAGCGAGGTGCTCGACGATCCCGAGGTGAAGGTGTTCATCGATTCGGTCGATGGCGGCCGCGCGAAGCTCAACTGCTTCGCCTATGTCGCGAGCCCGCGCGACGCCTATCCGGTGCGCAGCGCGCTGCTGTTCACGCTGTTGCGCCAGTTCCGCGAGGCGGGGATCGATCTCGGCGCGACGACGACGCGGATGGAGCTGATCGGGACGCCCCCCGCCGTCGGGGCCGCCGCCGGGGCCGCCGGAATCATGGCCGGACCGACCGACGCGGCGCGGTGAAGCGGCATAATCCTGCGACAATTGGCCCCTAGGTGCCGGGGTCAGGTCGATGGGATGTCAGGGTTATGCGTACACTGGGTTTGATGCTGGCGGTGAGCCTGCCGGCGATGGCGGCGGCGCAACAGGCGCCTGCGCCGGTGCCAGCGACAGAGGGCGCGCAGACGGACGGCGCCGCCGCCGAGCCGGAGGATAGCGTCGAGGGCGAGGAGATCGTCGTCACCGGATCGCGCAAGCTGCCCGGATCGGTGGTCGGCGACATTCCGCCCGACCAGACGCTCGGCCAGGCGGACATCCGCTCCTACGGCGTCAGCTCGGTGTCCGACCTGCTCGCCGAACTCAGCCCGCAGACGACGAGCGGGCGCGGCAGCGGGGGCGCGCCGGTGGTGCTGCTCAACGGGCGGCGGATCTCGAGCTTTTCGGAAATCCGCGACATCCCGACCGAGGCGATCCAGCGCGTCGAGATCCTGCCCGAGGAGGTCGCGCTGAAATATGGCTATCGCGCGGACCAGAAGGTCGTGAACTTCGTGCTGCGCCGCCGCTTTCGCGCGGTGACCGCGGAGGCGATCGACCGGATGCCGACCGAGGGGGGGACGAACACGCCGCAGGCCAAGCTCGACCTGCTGACGATCGCGCGCGACCGGCGGGTGAACCTGCATGCCGAATATACGACGAGTTCGGCGCTGACCGAGGCCGAGCGCGACATCGTGCCGATCGCGGGGGGCAACGGCAGCGGGGCGGTGGGAGCGGGCGGCACGGTCGTCGATCCGACGCCGTTCCGCACGCTGCAGGGCCAGACGAGTACCTTCACCGCGAACAGCGTCTATGCGCGCAACATCTTCGGCAATGTCGGCGCGACGATCAACGGACGGCTCGAATCGACCGACAGCCGCAGCCTGAACGGCCTGCCCGTCGCCGCGCTGACGCTGGCGGACGGCAGCGTGATCAACCGTGCGCTCGACGATCCGGGCTTCCTGCCGCTGGCGCAGCGCGCGTCGTCGATCGCGGCGCATCTGGGGACGACGCTGAACGGCGATGTCGGCACGTGGCGCTGGACGGTGACGGGCAATTACGATCGCAGCGATACGCAGACCTTCACCGATACGGGCGTCGATGCGGGCGCGTTCAATGCGCGGCTGGCGGCGGGCGATCCGACCGCGGTGCCGCTGGGCACGCTGACCGCGGCAGATATCGGCGCGGCGGCGGGCAACCGCGCCTATGCGACGCAGAGCATCGGCGGGATCGACGCGGTCGCCAATGGCCGGCTGTTCGCGCTGCCCGCGGGCGACGTGTCGACGACGCTCAAGCTGGGCGCGGAGACCGCCGATTTCGACAGCCGGTCGGATCGCGGCGGGTTCGCGCAGCGCGGCCAGGTGGCGCGCGACACGGTCAACGGCCAGGTCAATGTCGACCTGCCGATCGCGAGCCGGTCGAAGGACGTGCTGCCGTTCCTCGGCACGCTGTCGGCGAACTTCAACCTGGCGCAGGATCATTTGTCGGATTTCGGCACGCTGACCACGCTTGGTTACGGCGCGAACTGGGCGCCGATCCCGGCGGTGCGGCTGATCGCGTCGGTGACCGACACCGACCAGGCGCCGACCGCGCAGCAGCTGGGCAATCCGTCGATCACGACGCCCAATGTCCGCGTGTTCGATTATGTCCAGGGCACGACCGCGACCGTCACCACGATCAGCGGCGGCAATCCCGGGCTGAGCGCGGACAATAACCGCGTGACCAAGCTGGGGCTGACGGTGAAGCCCTGGGCAGGGCGCGAGGTGACGCTGACCGCCAATTATGTCGACAGCCGGACCGACAATCCGATCGCCGCCTTCCCGGCCGCGACCGCGGCGATCGAGGCGGCGTTTCCCGACCGGTTCGTCCGCGACGCGACGGGCGCACTGTTGCAGGTCGACCGGCGGCCGATCAATTTCGCGCGCAGCGAACGCTCCGAACTGCGCTGGGGGATCAATTTCTCCGCGCCGCTGAAGTCGAAGATCCAGCGCGAGCTCGAGGCGTTTCGCGCGGGGACGGGGCCCAATCCGTTTGCCGGGATGCAGCCGCCGGGCGGCGGGCGGCCTCGGGGTGAAGGCGGGCGGGGTGAAGGCGCGCGGGGTGAAGGACCGCGGGGCGAAGGCGCCGGGCCGGGTGAGGGACGTGGCGGCGGTGGCCCGGGCGGTCCGGGCGGCGGGGGCGGCGGCTTCGGGCGCGGCGGGCGCGGGCAGGGCGGCGGGCGCGTGCAGTTCGCGCTGTATCACACCTGGCGCTTTACCGACCGCGTGCTGGTCGCGGAGGGCGGGCCGAGCCTGAACCTGCTCGACGGCGATGCGATCGGCAATAATGGCGGGTCGGCGCGGCACAGCCTCGAGGCGCAGGCGGGCTATAGCAACAACGGGCTCGGCGCGCGGCTGTCGGCGAATTACGCGGAGGGCACGCGGGTCGATGGCGGGACCGCGGCGGCGCCCGAGACGCTCAATTTCGGCGGGCTGGCGACCGCAAACGTGCGGCTGTTCGCGGATCTGGGGCAGCGGCTCGAATGGGTGAAGGCGCGGCCGTGGCTGCGCGGGATGCGCGTCACGCTGTCGGTCGACAATGTGTTCAACACGCGGCAGCGGGTGACGGATGCGAGCGGGGCGGTGCCGAATACCTATCAGCCGGATTATCTCGATCCGCTGGGGCGGACGGTGCGGTTGAGCGTGCGGAAGCTGTTTTTCTGAGGCTCGCGTCATCCTGACTTTCGTCAGGATGACGGGTGGGGTTAGAGGCCGATCTTGCTCGCGAGCCAGCGGGCGGCGGCTTCGGGGGTCTGTTTGTCGGTGTCGCGGTCGACCTGGTAGTTGGCGGTGCGCATCGCCTCGACCGGGATGCGGCCGATAAGCGGGCGGAGCGCTGCGGTGAAGCGCGCGTCATTCGCGCGGGCGGGGGCGACCATCAGGATCGCGTCATAGCCCGGAATCGCGTGGCGCGGGTCGGTGAGCACAGTCAGCTTGTCCGCGGCGATCCGGCCGTCCGAGGAAAAGGCGGAGATGACGTCCGCCTTGCCGCTCTGCAGCGCGCGGTACATGAAGGTCGGGCTGTACGGCGTGGTGCGTGCGAAGCGGAGCGGATAGGCGCGTTTCACTGCCGCCCATTCGGGGCGTTCGAGGAATTCGAGGTCGCTGCCGAGCGTCAGGCCGGGCGCGGCCTTCACCAGATCGTCGAGGCTCGCGATGCGCTGGCGGCGCGCCACGTCCGCCTTCATCGCAAAGGCATAGGCGTTCTCGAACCCGAGCGTGCCGACCAGGCCGACGCCGTGCGTGCTCTTCGCCCAAGCGCCGATATCGGCGACCATCTTGGTGCGCTCGGGCACGTCGCTGCGCTTCATCTCGTTGGCCCAGATCGTGCCGGCATAATCGACATAGACGTCGATATCGCCGCCTGCGAGCGCACCGAAGACGAGCGCGGAGCCCAGCCCGTCGCGATAGGTGACGGTGTAGCCCGCGCGCGTCAGCCGGTCGCCGATCAGCCGCGCGAGGATATATTGCTCGGAGAAATTCTTCGCGCCGACGACGACCGTCCGGTCGCCGCCGCCGCCGCGGGGCCAGAGCGGCGCGGTGGCGAGCGCGGTCCCTGCGACCAGCAGCGCGGCGCTCGCGATCCACAGCCAGCGGCGACGTGCGCGGATGCCCTGTTCGATCCCGCCGATCAGCGCGTCGACGATAAGCGCGAGCGCCGCCGCGCTGACGCAGCCGGCGAGGACGAGTGCCCAGTTCTGCGTCTGGAGCCCGGCGAAGATCAGGTCGCCCAGACTCGGCTGGCCAACCGTGGTCGACAGCGTCGCCGCGCCGATCGTCCAGACCGCGGCGGTGCGGATGCCGGCGACGACGACGGGGGCGGCGAGCGGGGCCTCGACGAGGCGGAGCTTCTGCGCGGGCGTCATGCCGACCGCGTCGGCGGCCTGCGACACCGCGGGATCGAGCCCCTGCAGCCCCGCGACCGCGTTGCGCAGGATCGGCAGCAGCGCATAGAGCGTGAGCGCGATCAGCGAGGGGAGGAAGCCCAAAGCGGGGATCCCGCCGCCGACCAGCGCGGACAGGCTGAGCAGCAGCGGATAGAAGAGTGCGAGCAGCGCGAGGCTGGGGACGGTCTGGACGAGGCTGGCGAAACCAAGCGCGACGCGCGCGACCGCGGCGTTGCGCGCGGACCAGATGGCGAGCGGCAGGCTGATCGCGATGCCGAGCATCAGCGCCGCCGCGGACAGCAGGACGTGGCTGGCGAGCAAGGGCGGCACGCGGGTCAGCGCGTCGAGGAACGCGCTCATGCGACGAGCGCCCGGAGGCGGTCGGCCTGCGCGCGCGGGACCTGGACCAAAGCCTGGGCGTCGTCGCCGCCCTCACCCGCGACGAGCGCGGCGGGGGTCGCATCGGCGACGATCCGCCCGGCCTTCATGACGAGCACGCGGTCGGCGAGCAGCAAGGCCTCCGCCATGTCGTGCGTGACGAGGATGGTGGTGAGGCCCAGCCGGTCGTGCAGCTCGCGGATGCGCGTGCCGAGCGCGTCGCGGGTGACGGGATCGAGCGCGCCGAACGCCTCGTCGAGGAGCAGGAGCTTTGCCCCGGGTGCGAGCGCGCGGGCGATGCCGACGCGCTGGCGCTGGCCACCCGACAGCGCGTCGGGCAGGCGTCCGGCGATGCCGCGCGGCAGGTCGACGAGTTCGAGCAGCGCGCCGACATCCGCCTCGTCGCCGCGGCCGGCGATGCGCAGCCCGATCGCGATGTTCTCGGCGATCGTCATGTGCGGGAACAGGCCGATATTCTGGAAGACATAGCCGACCAGGCGGCGCAGCGCGGGCGCGGGGCCGTGCGTGACGTCGGTGCCGTCGAGCAGGACGCGGCCGTCGCTGGGCTCGACGAGGCGGTTGATCGTTTTCAGCAGGGTCGACTTGCCTGATCCGGACGTGCCGACGAGCGCGACGAAGCTGCCGCCCGCGATCTCGAGCGAGACCGCATCGACCGCGATCGTCGCGCCGTAAGCCCTGGTGACGCGTTCGAAAGCGAGCGCTGGAGATTGATCTGGCATCTGGGCGCAGGATGCGGGAAACATACCGCAAAATCAAACGGAGAGGATCGGCCATGAGCCAGCAGAGCATATTCATCACCGGCGGCGGTTCGGGGATCGGCCGCGCGACCGCTTTGCTGTTCGCGCGCAAGGGCTGGCGGATCGGGTTGGCGGACGTCAGCGCCGCGGGGCTGGCCGAGACCGCGGCGCTGCTGCCCGAGGGGGCGTCGACCTATGTGATGGACGTGCGCGACCGCGACGCGTGGGTGGCGTCGCTCGATGCGTTCACGGCCGTGACGGGCGGGCGGCTCGACGTGCTGTTCAACAATGCCGGGATCGGCTCTGGCGGGCCGCTCGCGACGACCGACTTCGCCGAGATCGACCGGGTGGTCGGGGTCAACCTGGTCGGCGTGCTGAACGGCGCGAAGATCGGTCATGGCTATCTGAAGCGGACGCCGGGATCGTGCCTGCTCAACACCGCATCGGCGTCGGCGATCTATGGCTCGTCGGGGCTGACGCCCTATTCGGCGACCAAGTTCGGGGTGCGCGCGATCACCGAGGCGCTCGACGGCGAATGGGCGGGCGACGGGATCAAGGTGCGCGCGATCGTGCCGAGCTTCATCGACACGCCGTTGTTGAACACGACCGCGGGGGGATCGAACCGGTCGATCCGCGAGACGGTGACGGGCGCGGGGCTCGAGTTGACCGGGGTCGAGGCGGTCGCCGACGCGGCCTGGGCGGCGGTGCACGGCAACGCGGTCCACACCTATGTCGGCAAGACCGCGCACCGCATGGCATTCGCCGCGCGCTGGATGCCGGGGTCGCTGCGCAAGCGGATGCGGCGGAGTGTGAAGCGCTAGGGGGGGGCTTCCGTCATCCCGGGTTTGATCCGGGACCCAGAGTCACGGGCGTTGCCGTTTGGGGCTCTGGATCCTGACTTTCGTCAGGATGACGGGAGGGGTCAGATGACGGGGGGCGTCAGGATGACGGGGTTAGTGCCGTCAGGAGTCGCCGACGATGGCGTCGATGGCTTCGGCCATTTCGATGTCGCGGGGGGAGAGGCCGCCGGCGTCGTGGGTGGTGAGCAGGATCTCGACGCGGTTCCAGACATTCTTCCATTCGGGATGATGGTTGGCGCGCTCGGCGATCAGCGCGACCTGGGTCATGAAGCCGAATGCCTCGACGAAATCGGCGAACACGATCGTCCGCGTGATCGCGTCGCGGCCATCGTCATAATCCCACTCGTCGAGTCCATCGAGCGCCTCGGCCCGCTCGGTCTCGTTCAGTGCCTCGATCATTCGCGTACCCTTGCAGCTATGGATCGCCAACGCGTATGGCTGGAGCCATGAGCGGGCAAGCGACAATCCATGGCGATACGCAGGGGCTCGCGCCCGATGCGGCTGCGATCGAAGCGATCGGGCGCGCGACGATCGCGCGGCTGCCCGCCGAATTCCGCGTGCATCTGGGCGACGTCGTCTTCGCTATCGAGGAATTCGCCGACGAGGAGACGCTGGCAGAGCTCGGCATCGAGCATCCGCTCGACCTGTCGGGGGTGTATCAGGGGCGGCCGCTGGGCGAGAAATCGTCGATGGATACCGGCGCGATGCCCGATCGCATCACCTTGTACCGGCGGGCGATCCTCGAGGAATGGATCGAGACCGGGGTGCGGCTCGACGATCTGGTCGCGCATGTCACGATCCACGAGATCGGGCATCATTTTGGGCTGAGCGACGACGACATGCATGCGCTGGAAGACGCCGCGGCGTGAGCCTGGCGTGTCGCCGTGTCGCCTGCGACCGCGGCGGACGGCGGCTGTTCGACGACGTGTCGTTCGAGCTCGCGGCGGGCGACGCGGCGGTCGTTGCGGGGCCGAACGGTGTCGGCAAATCGAGCCTGATCCGGATCGCCGCGGGGCTGTTGCCGCCCGCCGCGGGTGAGGCCACGGCGATCGGGCGCATCGCGCTGCTCGCCGAGGCGGCGGCGCTGGATGCGGAGCGCACGGTACGCGAGGGGCTCGCGTTCTGGGCGGCGCTCGACGGGGCGGACGGGGTGACGGTCGCGCAGGCGCTCGATGCCGTCGGGCTCGCGGCGCTGGCGGGGGTGCCGGTGCGGATGTTGTCGACCGGGCAGCGGCGGCGGGTGGCGATGGCGCGCGTGGTCGCGTCGGGCGCGCCGATCTGGCTGCTCGACGAACCGGGCAACGGGCTCGATGCGGCGTCGGTCGGGCGGCTCGAGGCGCTGATCGCGCGGCACCGGGGCGGGGGCGGGATCGTCCTTGCCGCGACGCATCTGCCGCTCGCGATTCCGGGGGCGCAGACAATCGTCCTGTCGGGTGAGGAGGCGGCGTGATGCTGGCGCTGACCTTGCGCGACGTGCGGCGCGGCTATGCGGGGGGCGGGGCGGCGCTGGTCGTCGCGTTCTTCCTGCTGGTCGCGGTGCTGTTTCCGTTCGCGATCGGGCCCGATGCGGCGGTGCTTGCGCGGGTCGGGGGCGGGGTGATCTGGGCCGCGGCGTTGCTCGCGGCGCTGCTGCCGGTCGAGCGGCTGGTGGGGCCGGATCTGGAGAGCGGGGTGCTCGACCAGTTGCGCGTGCGCGGGGTGTCGCTGGCGCTGGTCGCGGCGGCGAAGATCGTCGCGCATTGGACGGCGTTCGCGCCGCCGCTGATGCTGGCGGCGGTGATTGCAGCGGGGTTACTCGACCTGTCGGGGGCGACGTTGCTGCGGGTCGAGATCGGGCTGGCGATCGGGACGCCGGGGCTCGCGGCGCTCGCGGTCGCGACGGGGGCGCTGGTCGCGGGGTTGCGCGGCGGGAGCGCGGTGGCGGGGCTGGTGATGCTGCCGCTCGCGGTGCCGTTGCTGATCTTTGGCGCAGGCGGGCTCGATCCGGTCGGCGGGGCGGGGGCGTTCAAGCTGCTCGGCGCGGTGAGCCTGGTGCTGGTGGCGGGGGCGCCGTTCGTGGCGGGGGCGGCGATGCGGGCGGGGATGGAGTAGGTTGGGTGTGGGGCAGGTGTTGGGGCTGGTGCTTCGACTTCGCTCAGCACGAACGGTTTTGGGTTGGGGCGGGGGTGTGCTTCGACTTCGCTCAGCACGAACGGATTTAGGAGGGACGCGCGGGTCCCGCGTCAGTCGCGGGACCAGCGGGCCCAGATGGCGGTGGGGAGGGTGAGGCCGCGGGTTTCCTCGCGGACGCCGAGTTCGCCCGCCTCGACCTTGCCCGGCAGGTCGGCGAAGACCTGGTTGAGCAGTTCGCCGATCGCGAGCGCGGACATGCGGACTGCGTAGACGGTCAGGAACAGGAAGCGCGAATTCTCGTCGAGCAGCTTGCGGCAGTCGGCGATGAGGCGGGGGAGATCCTCCTCGAGCCGCCAGACCTCGCCCTCGGGACCGCGGCCATATTTGGGCGGGTCGAGCAGGATGCCGTCATAGCGACGACCGCGGCGCACTTCGCGCGCGACGAACTTGGCGGCGTCGTCGGTCATCCAGCGGATCGGCGCGTCGGCCATGCCCGACAGGCGCGCATTGGCCTTGGCCGCCTCGACCGATTTCTTCGACGCATCGACATGGACCATGCGGACGCCCTTGGTCGCCATCGCGAGCGTGCCGACGCCGGTATAGCCGAACAGGTTCATGCATTCCGGACTGTCGAGCCCGGCGACGCGCTCGCGCATCCAGCTCCACACCGGCGCCATGTCGGGGAAGAAGCCGAGATGGCGGAAGGGGGTGGTCTGCGCGGTGTAGGACACCTCGTTCCACTTGAGCGTCCAGCCTTCGCGGGGGACGGGCTCCGAGAATTCCCAGCGGCCGCCGCCATCCTCGTCCGAGCCGGGGACGAACTCGCCCTGCGCCTTCCAGTCGGTAGAGGCGGGGGCCCACATCGCCTGTGGTTCGGGGCGGATGAAACGGAAGCGGCCATAGCGTTCGAGTTTCTTGCCGTGGCCCGAATCGATCAGGCCGTAATCCGCCCAGGGTTCGCCGATGAGGGTGTCGAGCGTCTTCATGCCGACGGCTTTGCGCGGTCGGCGATATAGGCGGTGATCGCGTCGAAGGTCGCAGGGAGCGTGACGTAACGCTCCTCGCGCTGGAACAGGTCGCCGACACGCGCGGGGAGCGACGGCCGGACGCCGGTCGCGCGCTCGACCGCGTCGCGGAACTTGGCGGGATGCGCGGTCGCGAGCGTGACGATCGGAGTGCCGGGCGGCACCTCGGTACGCAGCGCGGCGGCGAGGCCGATCGCGGTGTGCGGGTCGATCACCTGGCCGGCATGCTCATGCGCCCAGCGCATCGCGAGCGTCATGTCGTCGAGATCGACGCGGTCGCTCTGGAACAGCGCCGCCGCCCCTTGCGACTGCGCGTTGGTCAGCCGCATCGCGCCAGACGATTCGAAGCCTGCCATCTGTGCGGCGAGTGCTGCGCCGTCGCGGCTGCCGAGGTCGAACAACAGGCGTTCGAAGTTCGAGCTGACCTGGATGTCCATCGACGGGGTCGGGGTCTGTTCGACGCCGGTCTTCGAATAGTCGCCGGTGCTGAGCGCGCGGTGGAGGATGTCGTTGACATTGGTCGCGACGATCAGCCGCGCGACGGGAAGGCCCATGCGGGCGGCGACATAGCCCGCGAAGACGTCGCCGAAATTGCCCGTGGGCACGGAGAAGGCGACCGCGCGGTCGGGCGCGCCGAGGCGGACCGCGGCGTAGAAGAAGTACACGACCTGCGCCATCAGCCGGGCCCAGTTGATCGAGTTCACCGCGGACAGCGCGAACCGGTCGGAAAAGCCGGGGTCGTTGAACATCGCCTTCACGAGCGCCTGCGCGTCGTCGAAGCTGCCTTCGATCGCGATGTTGTAGACATTGGGGCTGAGCACCGTCGTCATCTGGCGGCGTTGCACGTCCGAGATACGGCCGGCGGGGTGGAGCATGAAGATGTCGATGCCCTCGCGCCCCGCGACCGCGTCGATCGCCGCCGAGCCGGTGTCGCCGCTGGTCGCGCCGACGATCGTCAGGCGCTTGGTGGTGCCGGCGAGGAAGCGTTCGAAGAAGAGGCCGAGCAGCTGGAGCGCGACGTCCTTGAAGGCGAGCGTCGGGCCGTGGAAGAGTTCGAGCAGCCACTGGTCATGGTCGAGCTGGACCAGCGGGACGACCGCGGCGTGCGAGAAGCGGCCATAGGCCTGGTCGCAGAGCGCCTTCAGCTCGTCGCGGGTCATCGCGTCGCCGACGAACGGCGCCATGACGGCGACCGCGGTGTCGACATAGGAGAGGCCGGCGAGCGCGGCGATCTCGTCGCGGCTCATCGTCGGCCATGTATCGGGGAGGTAGAGGCCGCCATCGGATGCGAGACCGGCGAGCGTCGCCGCTTCGAAATCGAGGACGGGGGCCGAGCCGCGGGTGCTGATGTAACGCATGGCCAAGCCGGTTAGCGGGACGCAGCTTTCGACACAACCTTGCCGCGCCTGCCCAGTGCCAGGACATAAATGATCGCGGCGATGGCGGCGAAGAAGAACCACTGGCCGGCATAGGCGAGATGGTTGTTCGGGACCGAGGCGAGGTCGGGCTTGCCGTTGGGGGCGAGGCCGGCGGGCGGCGTGTCGGCGACGAGCATCAGCCGCGCCGGGGTCGGGTCGAACAGCGAACCGATCAGCGAGCGGCCGTCGGGGGCGTGGGTGATATAGCCCGAGACTGCGCCGCCGGGCCATTGGGGCTTGAGCTTCGGATCGCGCGTCGTGCCGAGCTGGACGATCATGCCGGGGCCCTCGGCGCCGGTGCGGCAGTCGGCAATGACGCGAAAGCCCGCCTTGCCCGCGCCGGCGAGGCGGATCGCGGTCGGCTCGAGGCAGACGCCCGTCGCGCGGCGGAACAGCAGCGTCTCGTCGGGCAGGCGGGGAAACGCCATCGGCGGACGCGCGGGGTTGGCGGCGAGCTGGGCGAGGAACGCCTCCTTCTTCGGGAGGCGGTCGAGCAGCTGCCACAGGCCGAGCGCGATCATCGCCGCGACCGCGACCGCGACGAGCAGCGTCGGGAGGACGGGGAAACGCCGGGTGGTCGTCACGGCTGGCTGCGACCCTCGCGCGCGGCGTTGCGATATTCGGCGGACATGAGCGCGCCCTTGGCGGCGCGGAGCGACAGGATGACGCCCGCGGCGGTGAACGGGATCCAGACCAGCATGTGCACCCAGAGCGGCGGGTGCAGCGTCAGCTCGAGCGTGATCGCGAGCGCGACGACGATCGCGCCGAGGATCAGCGTCAGGAACGCGGCGGGGCCGTCGCCGACGTTGAACTTGCTGAAATCGAGGCCGCAATTGGAGCAGCGGTCGGCGAATTCGGCCCATCTGGCGAAGAGGGTGGGCTTGCCGCAGCGCGGGCACAGGCCCTTGAGCGCGACCTGGGCGATCGGGGGGGCTGAGGCGAGGGGGTAGGGGTCGGGGGTCATGCGGTCAGCGGGTCCGTCCGTGTTTCCCCGCGAAGGCGGGGATCCAGACTGGGCTCCCGCCTTCGCGGGAGAACAGGGTGGCGGGTGCTGCATCTGGCTTGCGGCATCGAATTACCGGCAAGGGCCACCTCCCCGGCGGAGGCCGGGGTCCAGTTGGGGGACGTTGCCAACGCAGGGTAGCGCGTCGTTACCGCGGCCTTCCCAACTGGGCCCCGGCCTTCGCCGGGGTGGGGCCTATCGGGGTGGTGCCTACCGGGGTGGGGTCCAAGGAGGGGGTGGGCGTGAACGCTCAACCGCCGTGGACGGGGGCGCCCCAGCCGCCCCAGACATAGACGGTGACGAACAGGAACAGCCAGACGACGTCGACGAAATGCCAGTACCAGGCGGCGGCTTCGAAGCCGAAATGCTGGCGCGGGGTGAAGTCACCGCGATAGGCGCGGACGAGGCAGACGATCAGGAAGATCGTGCCGATGAGGACGTGGAAGCCGTGGAACCCGGTCGCCATGAAGAACGCGGCGCCATAGTTGATCCCCTTGAACGGGAACGGCGCGTGCATGTACTCATAGGCCTGGATCGCGCTGAACAGCGCGCCGAGGATCACGGTCAGCCACAGGCCCTTGAGCACGCCGTCGCGGTTGCCGACGCCGATCATGCCCCACAGCCCGGTCTTCTCGCCACCGCGCTGGTTGTGGATCAGCGCATGATGCGCCCAGGTGACGGTGGTGCCGGACGTCAGCAGGATCAGCGTGTTGAGCAGCGGGAGCTCGAACGGGTTGATGACGGTGAGGCCCTTGGGCGGCCACTGCGCGGCGACCGCAGCCGCACCTTCGGCGGCGCGTTCGACCTGGCCGTCGACGATGCTCATCGCGGTCGGGAAGAGCGAGAAGTCGAAGAACGCCCAGAACCAGCCGACGAAGAACATGACTTCGGAGGCGATGAACAGGATCATGCCATAGCGGAAATGGAGCTGGACGACGGGGGTGTGATCGCCCGCGCGTGCCTCGGCAATGACCTGCGCCCACCAGCTGTAGAAGGTGAAGAGCAGCCCGGCGAGACCGATGAAGAAGATCCAGCCGCCGCCATTGGGCTTGTCGACATGGCCGCCATGCATCCACATGACGCCGCCGACCGCCATCACGAGTGCGGACATCGACCCGACCAGCGGCCAGACGCTGGGCGGCAGGATGTGATAATCGTGGTTCTTGGCGCCGGCCATGTTACTCCCCTATGTTCTTTACGACTGTCCTAGCTTGCGTTTTTCGCGGAATCCACCGGGTAAAACGTGTAGCTGAGCGTGATCGTCTGGATATCCGCCGCGTCGGGATCCTTCAGGATCTTCGGATCGACGAAGAAGATCACCGGCATCCGCGCGGTCTCGCCGGGCTTGAGCGTCTGCTCGGTGAAGCAGAAGCACTGGATCTTGGTGAAATATTTGCCGGCCTGCGCGGGCGTTACGTTGAACGTCGCGGTGCCGGTGATCGGCCGGTCCGAGGTGTTGGTCGCGGTGAAGAACGCCATGTCGCGCGCGCCGACCGCGATCGTGTCCGACGGGTTTTCGGGCGCGAACTTCCACGGCAGCTTCGGGTTCACATTGGCATCGAAATCGACGCGGATCTGGCGATCGGTCCCGCCCGGGGCGACGAGCCCGCGCTGCGTCGTGCCATTGAGGCCGGTGACCTGGCAGAACAGGCGGTAGAGCGGCACGCTGGCAAAGGCGAGCCCGGTCATGAAGCAGATGCCGAGCACCGCGAGCAGGGCGGTTCGCGTGGTGCGTTCGACCCGCATCAGTGCGGCATCCCCGCCTGGATCTTGGCGATCGAGATGGCGAAGACGAGGATGACGAACGCGCCGAGCAGCAGCGCCATCACCTTGGCCCGGCCCATCTGGCGGCGGCGGATCAGGTCTTCGCGGGTTTTGTCGTCGTTCATGCCAGCCACCTATCGACGACGAGCGCGCCGAACATCGCAAAGAGATACAGGATCGAATATTTGAACAAGCGCCGCTCGGGCTTCATCGCGTCGTCGGTGCCGGTCGTGCGCGTCGCGACGACCACTACGAGCCAGGCGAAGATCCCGGTCAGGACGGTCGCGACGACGCCGTAGAAATTGCCGACCAGGCCGAGCGGCCAGGGGAGCACCGCGGCGAGCGCCATCGGGATGGTGTAGAGCCCGATCTGGGTCCGGGTAACGCGCTCGCCCGCGACGACGGGGAGCATCGGCACGCCCGCATTGGCGTAATCGGTCTTCACGAACAGCGCGAGCGCCCAGAAATGCGGCGGCGTCCACAGGAAGACGAGCCCGAACAGCAGCAGCGGAAGCAGCGCGACGTCGCCGGTCGCCGCCGCCCAGCCGATCAGCGGCGGGAACGCGCCCGCCGCACCACCGATGACGATGTTCTGCGGCGTGCGGCGCTTGAGCCAGACGGTGTAGACGAGGACGTAGAACAGGATCGAGACGGTCAGGATCGCGGCCGCGGCGAGGTTGACCGCGAGCCCCATCAGCAGGACCGAGAAGCTGGCGAGCCCGACGCCGAAATGCAGCGCGGCCTGACGGTCCATCCGGCCGGCGGGAAGCGGGCGCTTCTGCGTGCGGCGCATGACTGCGTCGATGTCGGATTCATACCATTGGTTGAGCGCCCCCGCCGCACCCGCGCCGAGCGCGATGCACAGGATCGCGGTGAAGCCGATCACGGGATGGATGCCGACGGGCGCGGCAAGCATGCCGCACAGCCCGGTGAACACGACGAGCGTCATCACCCGGGGTTTGGTCAGCGCCAGAAAGTCGCGCCATTCGGCGGGGGGAAGCAGGGGCGTCGCAGTGGTCATGGTTGCGCAGGCCTATACGCGACCCTGCCCTTCGGGGAAAGCGATGGTTCTGCTGGGGAAATCGAAACCCCGGTATGGTGGCGAACGGCGATCAGGCGGCGGTGATCGGCTGGCCGAGGTCGAGTCGCTCGCCATCGGTGACGATCACCCGGTCGCCGAGCTTCACCGCGTCGAAGATCCGTTTCGCGAACGCCCTGGGCACGCCGATACAGCCATGCGTGGCATAGCCGTCGCCGACGTCGCTGCCATGGATCGAGATGCCGTCATTGGTCAGCCGCAGCATGTACGGCATCGGCGCATTGTAGAGGTTGGAGACGTGGTCGGCGTCCTTCTGCGTGATCGGGAAGACGCCCAGGGGAGTCGGCTTCTCGTCCGCGCCGTAGATGATGACCGCGGTGCCGATCTCATAGCCTGCGCGGAAGACCGAGACGGTCTGCGCGGCGAGGTCGACGGTGACGACGACGGGCCCCTGGGGGGCGCCGGTCTCGTCCCAGTAATGGTCCCCCTGACGCATGGGGCCGGGGATCTGGAGAATGCGCTTGACGGTGTAGGCGGCGGGATCCGGGGCGGCCGGTTTCGGGGCGGGTGCCGCGGGGCGGGCCTTCGGCGCGGTGCGGGGTGCGGCGGGGGCCTGGGTGGCGGTCACGGGGCGGGCGCCGGTGAGTGCAATCGCGGTGCCGCCGGCGAGGGTCAGGCCGAGAATCGAGACGGCGAGGTGCTGGAGGGTCGGCATCTGGTGTGTGTGGGGATGCGTGCGGGGTTTGGCTAGCGGGGGATTTTGGGGCGTACCGGGGTGGGACGATTTTCGGGCGAGCGCTGTGCGGCCGGGCTCCGGGTCCTGACGTCCGTCAGGATGACGGATTGGGGTGCGGATACGAAAAACGCCCCGGGTTGCCCCGAGGCGTTTTCTGGCTGGCCCCGACACGGGAGCAAGTCCCGTGTCGTCGGACGCGGCGTTGCCGCGCCGGCCGGGCGGGGGCCTGATGGCCCTTGATCCGCCCTCAGTCGATCTTCGGGAGCGTCTCGAACTGGTGATAGGGCGGGGGCGAGGAGATCGTCCATTCGAGCGTCGTCGCGCCTTCGCCCCAGGGATTGTCCGCCGCCTTCTTGCCCGCGATCAGCGACCAGATCAGGTTGACGAAGAAGATCGCCATGCCCGCGGCCATGATCATGTAGCCGACCGTCGCGACATAGTTCCAGTGCGCGTAGGCGTCGGGATAGTCCGGGTAACGGCGCGGCATGCCCTGAAGGCCGAGGAAGTGCATCGGGAAGAACATGACGTTCACGCCGATGAAGAACACCCAGAAGTGGAGCTGGCCGAGGAACTCGTTGTACATCTTGCCCGACATTTTCGGGAACCAGTAATAGAAGCCCGCGAACAGCGAGAACACCGCGCCGAGGCTGAGCACGTAGTGGAAATGCGCCACCACGTAATAGGTGTCCTGCATGTAGTCGTCGATGCCGCCATTGGCGAGCACGACGCCGGTCACGCCGCCGACGGTGAACATGAAGATGAAGCCGATCGACCAGACCATCGGCGTCTTGAAGCTCATCGAGCCGCCCCACATCGTCGCGATCCACGAGAAGATCTTGATGCCGGTGGGGACCGCGATGACCATCGTCGCGGCGGTGAAGTACATCTTGGTGTTCACCGACAGGCCGGTGGTGAACATGTGGTGCGCCCAGACGACGAAGCCGACCACGCCGATGGCGACCATGGCATAGGCCATGCCGAGATAGCCGAAGACGGGCTTGCGGCTGAACGTCGAGATGATCTGGCTGACGATACCGAAGCCCGGCAGGATCATGATGTAGACTTCGGGATGGCCGAAGAACCAGAACAGATGCTGGTAGAGGACGGGATCACCGCCGCCGGCCGGATCGAAGAAGGTCGTGCCGAAGTTGCGATCGGTCAGCAGCATCGTGATCGCGGCCGCAAGGACCGGGAGCGCGAGCAGCAGCAGGAATGCGGTGACGAGCATCGACCACACGAACAGCGGCATCTTGTGCAGCGTCATGCCCGGCGCACGCATGTTGAAGATGGTGGTGATGAAGTTGATCGCGCCGAGGATCGACGACGCACCCGCGAGATGGAGCGCGAGGATTGCCATGTCGGTCGACGGCCCGGGCTCGCCGTACGTCGAGAGCGGGGCGTAGAGCGTCCAGCCATTGCCGGCGCCGCCAAAGAAGGGCGAGGCGAGCAGCAGCGTGAAGGCGGGGATCAGCAGCCAGAACGACACGTTGTTCATGCGCGGGAACGCCATGTCGGGCGCGCCGATCATGATCGGCACGAACCAGTTGCCGAAACCGCCGACCATCGCCGGCATGACCATGAAGAACACCATGATCAGACCGTGCGCGGTGATCAGCACGTTCCAGAGGTGGAGCGATTCGTCGAGGCTGGCGCTGCCGCCGTGGAGCATGCCGGCCCAGCCCTGCAGATACTGGATGCCGGGCTCGGCGAGCTCGGCGCGCATGAGGCCCGAGACCGAGCCGCCGATGATCCCCGCGACGATTGCGAAGATCAGGTAGAGCGTGCCGATGTCCTTGTGGTTGGTCGACATGAACCAACGCGCGAAGAAACCAGGCTTGTGATCGGCATCGTGATGATGCGCGTGCGCATCATGGGCGACGAACGCCGACGGGTTGAGAGCGGTGTCGGTCATCTTACAGTCCCGCGTTGCCGGCGCCGGCCGGGTTGGAGGTCGCGCCCTGCGTGGTGGCGGGCGCTGCGGTGGTCACGTTTTCGACCGGGCCGGTGGCGTTGGCGGTTTCCGCCGCCTCCTCGACCTTGGCCGCGGAGCCGTCGGCGCCGGGCTGCGGAATGACCTTGTCGGAGGCCTGGCCCGGGGTCGGCATCGTGCCGCCCTTGGCCCGGACCCACGCCGCGAACTGTGCGGGCGAGACGGCCTGGACCGCGATCGGCATGAACGCGTGACGCGCACCGCAGAGCTCGGAGCACTGGCCGAAATAGAGGCCGGGCTTGTCGATCGTGAAGCTCGTCTCGTTCAGGCGGCCGGGGATCGCGTCGAGCTTGATCCAGAAGGCGGGGACCGCCCAGCTGTGGATCACGTCGTTCGCGGTGGTGATGAGGCGGATCGGCACGCCGACCGGCAGGACGATGCGGTTGTCGGTCGCGAGCAGGCGCGGGCCGTCGGCATCGGTGCGCGCACGTTCGCCCGCGCCGACGTCCTTGGCCTCCTTCAGCATGTTCGCGGTGACTTCGAAGCCGCCATTATCGGGATACTGGTAGGTCCAGTACCACTGGTTGCCGATCGCCTTGATCGTCACCGCGCCCGCGGGCGCCGGCTTGAACTGGGCGGAGAGCAGACCGATCGACGGGACCGCGATCAGCACGAGGATGATCACCGGGGCGAGCGTCCAGATGATCTCGATCACGGTGTTGTGGCTGGTCTTCGACGGCACCGGGTTGGCGGCGCGGCGATAGCGGAACACCACCCAGAAGAGCAGTGCCAGCACCAGCAGCGAGACCGCGGTGATCGTCGGCATCAGGATCGCATTGTGCATCCAGTGCGCGAAGACGCCGTTCTTGGTGACCTGTGGCTGGAGGCCGACGGTGCCGGGGGTGGGCTGGCCCACGCCGGGGGTCGGGGCCATCGCATAGCCGCCATCCTCGGCGAGCGCGGGGCTGGAGGGATTCGCGGTCGCCGGGGCGGCAGCGCTGGTGGGTGCGGTGTTCGACACGCCGGCCGGACCGGCCGCGGCCTGTGGTGCAGCGCCCGCGGCGCCGGTGTCAGGCGCGGTCGCGGCGGCCTGCGAAGCCGGTGCAGCCTGCCCGGCGACGCCGCCAAGACTCGCCAGTGCGAGCCCCGCTGCGATCGCCAATCCTCTCATCCCCAGTATGCGCATCGTTTTTCTTGACCCCGGTTTGGTGCGAACCCGTATCACGGACGCGCGGATGTCTGCTTATCATTTTGACATTCGGCTATAGGCGGCGGCGGGGCGAGCCTCAACCCCGGTGCGGGCTTTGTTGAATTTGTTGCATGGGCCGGCAAATTTTTCGGGGGGCATGGCGGCCGGCGCGGTGTCGGTGGCGGGGGCGGTGGCGGTTGTCATTGCGTGGACTTTGCCGCGATCGTACAGCGCGACAGATTTCATTGGAGCGATGACCCGCGATGACCGAAGACGACGTGCTCGCCGAATTCCGCGCTGCCGAAGCGCTGCTCGAGGGGCATTTCATCCTGTCCTCGGGCCTGCGCAGTTCGCGCTATCTGCAATGCGCGCGCGTGCTGATGGACCCCAGGCGTGGCGCGCGGCTGGCGGAGGCGCTGGTCGCGCGCATCCCGGAGAGCCTGCGCGCGTCGATCAGCGCGGTGGTGTCGCCGGCGATGGGCGGGGTGATCTGCGGTCATGAGATGGCGCGCGCGCTGGGCGTCGAGGCGATGTTCCTCGAGCGGCCCGACGGCGTGTTCGAGCTGCGCCGCGGCTTCCGGCTGGCGCCGGGGCAGCGCGTGCTGATGATGGAGGACGTGGTGACCACCGGCTTGTCGTCGAAGGAGGCGATCGCGGCGATCGGGCGCGCGGGCGGCGAGACGGTCGCGGCGGCGGCGCTGGTCGACCGGTCGAACGGCGCGGCGGATCTGGGCGTGCCGTTCTTCCCGCTGATCCGGCTCGACGTGCCGACCTATGCGGCCGACGCGCTGCCCCCCGAACTCGCGGCGATCCCGGCGATCAAGCCCGGCAGCAGGGCGGTCGCATGAGCCCCCCCGGCACCGCGCATCTGCGCCTGGGCGTCAACATCGATCACGTCGCGACGGTGCGCAACGCGCGCGGGGCGGGCTATCCCGATCCGGTTCGCGCGGCGCTGGTCGCGGCGGCGGCGGGGGCGGACGGGATCACGGCGCATCTGCGCGAGGATCGCCGGCACATCACCGACGACGACATCGCGCGGCTGTCGACCGAGCTTGCGATCCCGCTGAACCTGGAGATGGCGGCAACCGACGAGATGCTCGGCATCGCGCTGCGCCACCGGCCCCATGCGGCGTGCATCGTGCCCGAAAAGCGCGAGGAGCTGACCACCGAGGGCGGGCTCGACGTGGCGGGGCATTATGACCGGATGGCACGGCTGGTCGACGCGCTGGCCGGGGCGGGGATCCGCGTGTCGCTGTTCATCGAGCCCGACGCACGGCAGATCGAGGCGGCGGTGCGGCTGAAGGTGCCGGTCGTCGAGCTGCACACGGGGCGTTATGCCGAGCTGTCGGGCGATGCGCGCAGCGTCGAGCTGCGGCGGCTCGAGGACGCGGCGGCGCTGGCGGCGAAGAACGGCATCGAGGTGCATGCCGGGCACGGGCTCACCTATGACAATGTCGCGCCGATCGCGGCGATCCGGCAGGTGCGCGAGCTGAATATCGGGCATTTCCTGGTGGGCGAGGCGCTGTTCGTCGGGCTTGGCGAGGCGGTGCGGCGGATGCGCGAGGCTATGGATGCGGCGCGGTAGTCTTAAGAAGGTTTTGGTCGCGCGGAGGCGCGGAGGCGCGGAGCAGAAGAGGGGTGTCGGGTACGGTCCCGCGTGCTTTTCCATCCTGCCGCACTTGCGGCCTTCAAATTCTCCGCGCCTCCGCGCCTCCGCGCGAACAGGCTCTTCTGTCTTCCGACTCCAGGCGTCGCGATGATCATCGGGTTGGGGTCGGACCTGTGCAATATCGAGCGCATCCAGGCATCGGTCGACCGGTTCGGCGAGCGGTTCGAGCAGCGGGTGTTTACCGAGGTGGAGCTGGCCAAGGCGGCGCGGCGGCCGTTCACGAAGGCGGGGACGCTCGCCAAGCGGTTCGCGGCGAAGGAGGCGTTTTCGAAGGCGGTCGGCACCGGGTTTCGCGCGGGCGTGTTCATGAAGGACATCGGCGTCGTCAACGCCGCGAGCGGCGCGCCGACGCTGGCCCTGACGGGCGGGGCCAAGGCGAGGCTTGACGCGTTGACCCCCGAAGGCCACGCCGCACGCGTGCACCTGACCATGACGGACGATCATCCCTGGGCGCAGGCCTTTGTGATAATCGAAGCGATACCCCTGTTATCCGCGGATAAAGATCGATGAAGGAAGCGGCGTTGGACGGCAAAGAGTCGCTCGAGAATCCGGCAGCATCGCGGGTCGGCGCCACACCCGTCCCGCCCCCGGGCACCGACGGTTCCCCTCCCACCATAACGACGGCACCCGCGCGGCGCGGGACCGACTGGTGGGGCGAGGTGAAGGGCATATTCTGGCTGGTGCTGGTGGTGCTCGGCTTCCACAGCTTCATCGCCAAGCCGTTTTATATCCCGAGCGAATCGATGCTGCCGGGGCTGCGGATCGGCGACCGGCTGGTCGTCACCAAGTTCGCCTATGGCTGGTCATTCGTGTCGCCGACGATCCCCAACCCGGTCGCGATCTTCAAGAGCGTCGTGCTCCGCCAGCAGGAAGACAGCTGGAGCGTGCAGATCCCCTTCATCAAGGGGCGGCTGTTCGGGTCGCTGCCGACGCGCGGCGACGTGGTGATCGTGACGCCGCCGGGAACGCAGAACGATTATATCAAGCGCGTGATCGGCCTGCCGGGCGACCGGCTGGAAGTGCGCGGCGGGACGGTGATCCTGAACGGCGTGCCGGTGAAGCGCGGCCCCGTCCACGACACGCTGATCCCGGTCGACACCAACAGCCCGTGCAGCGAGGACGAATATCCCGGCGCGCGCGAGACGCGGGCCGACGGCGCGATGATCTGTCGCCTGCCGACGATCACCGAGACATTGCCCAATGGCCGGCGGTTCGACACGATCGAGATGGGCTGGAGCCCGGGCGACGATTACGGGCCGATCACGATCCCTGCGGCTCATGTCTTCCTGATGGGCGACAATCGCGACCGGTCCGCGGACAGCCGCTTCGCGCTGACGCAGCTCGGCCTTGGCGGGCCGGTGCCGTACGAGAATCTGGGCGGGCGCGCGGAGTTCATCACCTTCAGCCTCGACGGCGATGCGACCTACAACCCGCTGACCTGGTGGGGATCGCTCCGGTCGGATCGCGCGGGTACGTCGCTCCACCCTGCAACGGCGAACTGAGATGGCCGACGATAGCGGCGCGACCAAGCGCGTCGACGAGGCCAGCCCGGTCGAGATGCGCGACCCGGCGCTGCGCACTGAAGTGCGGCGCGCGACGATTTGGCTGGGGCTCGCCTGCCTGATCGCGCTGGCGATCGTGCTGGTGCAGCCGTTGCTGCTGATCTTCGCCGCGGTGGTGTTCGCGTCGCTGCTCGACGGCGGCGTCCGGTTGCTCGGGCGCGTGCTGCCGATCAGCCGCGGATGGCGACTGCTGATCGTCGTGGTGCTGGTGCTGGTGTTCATGATCGGCACGTTCGTGCTGACCGGGGTGCAGGTGACCGAACAGGTCACGCAACTGCGCTCGACGCTCGAGCTGCAGGCGAACCGGTTCACGGGCTATCTGGCGTCGCAGGGGCTGATGCCGGGCGTGTCGGACGTGAGCGGGATCGCCAAACAGGCGCTGGGGTCGGTCGGGCGCGTGACATCGTGGGTCGGCACCGCGATCGGCGCGCTGACCAGCCTGTTCATGATCCTGGTGCTCGGGCTGTTCATCGCGATGGACCCGGGCACCTATGCGCGCGGCGTGCAGTGGATGGTGCCGACCGACCTGCGCGACGAATTCGCCCGAACGATGGTGACGATGGGCGAGACGATGCGGCGGCTGCTCGCGGGGCGCTTGCTCGGCATGGCGGTCGAGGGGGTCGCGACGGGGATCGCGCTGGCGATCGGCGGCGTGCCGATGGCGATGCTGCTCGGGATCATCGCGGGCATCCTCGCCTTCATCCCCAATATCGGTGCGATCGTCACCGGCGTGCTGATGGTCGCGGTCGGCTTCAGCGCGGGCGTCGACACCGGATATTGGGCGATCGGCACCTATTTCGTGGTGCAGACGATCGACGGCTATGTGATCGTGCCGATGGTCGCCAAGCGCACCGTCGACCTGCCGCCCGCGCTGACGCTGGGCGCGCAGATCCTCGCGAGCGCGCTGTTCGGGATCCTCGGCCTCGCGCTTGCCGATCCGATGACCGCGATGCTCAAGACCGCGCTCGAGCGTCGGTCTGACCGCGAGGACGAGAAGGCCGCGGACTGACGAGCGTGTCGAACAGCGCGAGGTAGCGCTGTGCCGAGTCGCTGCCGGGTTGCGGGACGGGTGCGGGGCGCGAAATGCCGGGCGCGAGCCAGGCGTCGAGGGCTGCGACGAGCGCCGGGCCGTCGTCGCGTGCGACGATCGTGCCGCGTGCGGGGGTGTCGACGATCTCGGCGATCGCATGGCTCGAATCGGTCGCGACGACGGGTGTGCCGACCGACAGCGCCTCACGCAGGACCCCCGGCACGCCTTCGAAGTCCGAGGTCAGCGCGACGACCTGTGCGCGGGCCATTGCCGGGAGCGGATCGGCGACATGGCCGGGCAGGTGCACGCGGGCGGCGAGGCCGAGTGCGGTCGCCTGCGCCGTGAGCGCGCCGCGGCAATTGCCCTCGCCGAGGATGACGAGCGCGATATCGCGGTCGGCGAGTGCTGCGACCGCGGCGAGCAGCCGGTCCCAGCGCTTCTGCGGTTCGAGCCGGCCGACGCCGAGGATGAACCGCGACGGCAGCACGGGGAGCGTCGCGCCCGGCGCCGCGAGCGCCGGCGGGTTGGGGATGACGCTGACCCGCCCCGGCATGCGCGTCGCGGCGGCGGCCTGTACCGCGGTGGCCGGCGTCATCGCGACGAGGTGATCGAGGAACCGGCCGTGACGCGCGAGCCAGACGCGGTGCGCGGCGTGGAGCAGGCGGCCATGGTCACCGCGGTCGGGCGCGTTCGACATCTTGGCGACGATCGGCGGACAGGCGCGGCCGAGCCTGAGCCGGATCCAGGCGGCGATGCCGGTATAATGATTGCCGGGGCAGAAGAGGATGTCGGGGGCCAGGCGGCGGACGAGGCCGGGCAGCGTGCGCGCGGTGCCGGGGACGATCGCAAGGCCGGCGGGAAGCTCGGCGGCGAGCGGGCCGGTCGGGTCGCCGATCACCAGCGTGACGCGCCGCCCCGCGGCGAGCCAGCCGCGCGCGAGCCGCAACTGCGCGCGCTCGACGCCGCCGCCGGACAGGTCGTCTGCATAGGTGAGGATGTGGTGCGCGCCGGGCATCGCGCACAGATGGCGCGGCCGGGGCGGGATGGCGAGAGGGTAAGCGGCGGCGAACCGCGCGGGTTCGAGGACGGATGACTCGATCTTCACGTGCAAGCCGGCGGCGGGGCGGCTATTGGCGCGGCGTGATGGCATGCCCGGAAAGGCCGGGTGCGCGGTACAGGACGAGGATCGTTCGATGCGTACGCGTATGACGGGCTCCGCGCTGACGGCCGGGAACCCGCCGGGTCGTTCCGCGGCCGGGGTGGTGCAGGCGGGCGTGGTGCAGGCGGGGGCCGATATCGTCGGGCTCGAACCGCTGAAGACCTTCCGCAGCCGGTGGCCGGCGATCATCGGCGCGGTGCTGACGCTGGCGATGATCGCGGGGCTCGCGCGCGAACTGTTCGCGCACGGGCTGGCTGGACTGTCGCGGTCGGTGCCGTCCGATCCGCGATTCTATCTGTGTTTCGCGCTGCTCTACATGTCGCCGCCGACGGGGGATTACGTGATCTTCCGCCGGTTGTGGGGGATCCCGGTCGCGGGGCTGGTCGCGCTGATCAAGAAGCGGATCGCCAACGAGGTGGTGTTCGGCTATTCGGGCGACGCCTATTTCTATGCCTGGGCGCGCGCGAAGGCGCGGATGGTGGCGTCGCCGTTCGGTGCGGTTAAGGACGTCACGATCCTGTCGGCGATCGCGGGCAACGCGATCACGCTGGCGATGGTCGCGATCGCGCTGCCGCTGAGCCGCGACCTGTTGCCACCCGACGTGTTCAAGACGGTGCTGGGGTCGGCGGCGATCACCTTTGCGATCTCGCTGCCGTTCCTGATCTTCTCGCGGCGCGTCTTCTCGCTGCCACGCGCGACCTTGTGGTGGGTGTTCATGATCCACTGCATCCGGCTGATGTGCGGATCGCTACTGATCGCGCTCGCCTGGCATTTCGCGCTGCCCGGCGTGTCGATCGCGATGTGGCTGTTCCTCGCGGCGGGTCGGCTGCTGGTGTCGCGGCTGCCGCTCGTGCCGAACAAGGACCTGCTGTTCGCCAATTTCGCGATCCTGTTGATCGGCCAGGACCAGGCGCTGTCCGAGCTCGTCGCGTTCACCGCGGCGCTGACGCTGCTCGTCCACGTCATTCTGATTGTCATATTCAGCGGGCATGCGATCGCGATGAGGACGCGTGCGTGAACCGATTCCTTGGGGCGGGGATGATGCTGGCGGGGCTGGTCGCGGGTGCCGCCCCGGCATGGGCCGGCGGCCGGGCGGCCTCTCAGGAGCCGATGCTCGGCAGCGACGCGCAGGCGTGCGAGCGCGACGAGGGGCCGGCGATCGCGGCGACGATCGTCGGACTGAAGGATCGCAAGGGCAATCTGATGCTCGAGCTTTATCCGCCCGACGAGGCCGATTTCCTGCGCGGCGACCGCGACCTAATCGCGGCGGGCAAGACGTTTCGCCGGATCAGCGTGCCAGCCCCCGCGACCGGCCCGACCGCCTTGTGCATCCGTGTGCCGCATCCGGGCCGCTACGCGCTGCTGTTCACGCACGACCGCGACGGCCGGGCCAAGTTCAGTGTCTGGTCGGACGGCGCGGGGTTCGTGAAGGGCGACCGGCTCGGCCGATCGCGACCCAAGGTCGATCAGGCGATCGTCGAGGTCGGGCCCGGACTCACGCATGTCACGATCCGCGCGCAATATCTGCGCGGGCTGGGCGGGTTTGGCCCATTGGACGGCAAGTGAGGGGGCGGGCGGGCTGAGATGCGGATCGTCGACGTCAACGAATTCTACTCGCCGACCGGCGGTGGGGTGCGCACCTATATCGATCGGAAGATGGGGATCCTCGCCGATCTGGGGCACGAGCTGATCGTCGTCGCGCCGGGTCGCGAGGACCGCGTCGAGGAGCGGCCGGGTGGCGGGCGCGTCATCTACCTCAAGTCGCCGGGAATGCCGTTCGATCGCAATTACGGGCTGTTCTGGGACCGTGCGGCGATCCACCGGGTGCTCGACGAGCTCGATCCCGACGTGGTCGAATGCTGTTCGCCGTGGCGGCCGGCCTGGTTCGTCGGCGACTGGACGGGGCCTGACGGGCAGCAGCGCGCGCTGAAATCCTTCTTCATGCACAACGACAATATCGCCGCCTATGCGCAGCGCTGGTTTGCAGGGTTTGCGAGCCACGACCGGATCGAGCGCGCGTTCGGCTGGTACAGCCGGTACATGAACCGGTTCCTGACGCGGTTCGATACCGTCGTCACCAACGGGCCTGCGCTGGAGAAACGGTTGCGCGCGCGCGGCGTGCGGATCGACGCGGCGATGCCGCTGGGGATCGAGCGCGGCCATTTCTCGCCGCGGCTGCGCGACGAGGCGCTGCGCGGCCGGCTGTTGCAGCAATGCGGGTTGCCGGCGGACGCGATGCTGCTGATCGGGCTGGGCCGGCATCACGGCGAGAAGCGCTGGCCGCTGGTCGTCGACGCGGTCGCGCGCGCGGGGACAGACCTGCCGATCGGGCTGATCCTGTTCGGCACGGGCAGCCAGAGCAAGGCGATCGCACGGCGGATCGGCGGATCGCCGCATATCCGGATGTTCGCGCCGGTCTATGACCGCGAGCGGCTGGCCGCGATCATGGCGAGCTGTGACGCGCTGATCCACGGGTCGGAGGCCGAGCCGTTCGGGCTGGTCGCGTCGGAGGCGATGGCGTCGGGGCTGCCGCTGATCGTGCCCGATACGGGCGGGTGCGCCGAGATCGCGGACCGGCATGCCAGCGAGCTCTATACCGCGCGCGATGCGACCGCGGCGGCGGCGGCGATCGCGCGGCTGTTCGCGCGCGACCGCGGGATGCTCAGGCGCGCGGCGGTCGTGGCGTCGGCGCAGGTCCGCTCGGATCATGCGCATGCGGTGGAACTGGTGGACTATTATGCCGGGCTGATCGCGGCGCGACGGGGGCGGCTGGCGGCGTGACCGACAGCCGGAAGCGGGTGCCGGGGACGGCGACCGTTCCGGATGCCGCCTTCTCGAGCGCGGCGTCGAGTTGCGAATCGCCCGCGGTCGCGGCGGATTCGCCACCGGTGAGGATGACAGTGCCGGGGGCGAGGCGCAGGCGATCGCGCGCGACGAGGTGGAGCCGCGCCTCTGCCGCAGGGTCGAGCAGGGTGCGGCTGCGGAAGTAGAAGGGGCCGGCGGCGAAGCGGGCATCGGGCAGGCGGCCGGTGGCTGGCAGGATCTGCGGCGACAGCGTGACGATCGGGGCGGCGATCCGGCGCGCATCGAGAGTTCGCCTCAGCGTGGCGGCTTCGCGCATGGCGGTGACGAGCGGGAGGCGGCCGGGCTCGACGAGCGCTGAGAGCGTGGGTGCGAGGCCGAGCAGCGCGAAGACGGCCATGATCCGGGTAGTCGCGCGGGTCGGCGGTTGCGCGGTCCAGACGGCGGCGAGCGCGACGAACAGCGGGGGGAGCATCGGCAGCAGATATTGCCGCCAGGTCGGCACCGGGAGCAGCGCGGCAACCAGCCCGGCGAGGACGAGCAGGTCGGGCAGGGTGGCGCGACGACGACGGATCGCGGCGCGCGCGACGAGGACGAGGGCGGGCAGCGCGGCGCCGAGCGCGAGGAACTTCAGCGTATCGAGCGCCTTGGCGGCAAGCGAGAGCTTCCAGGGCCGTGCCGCGTAATATTCTGCGGGCGCCTGGGCGGGAAAATGCAGCGTGCCGAACAGGAAGCCTTCGGGCGACAGCGCGAACGTCCAGCCGACGAACGCGACGACCGGGAGCGCGCCGAGCGCGACCAGCCAGACGCGGTGGCGGAGATGGACCAGCGCGTAGAGGCCATAGGCGGCGGCGGGGAAGGCGTAGGAGATCTTCGCGGCGACCGCGGCGGCGAGCAGAAGGCCGATGCCCAGCGCGCCGGCGCGGGTCCGGTTGTCGCGGAGGATCAGCCAGAGCGCGGCGGCGAGGCAGGCGGCGGGAAGCGCGTCGTTGCGCGCGGTGCCGATGCTGAAGAGCAGGATGTCGGTGGTCGCGAACAGCGCGGCGCAGAGGCGTGCAGTGGCGGGGCCGGCACCGGTGCGGCGCGCGGCGGCGTGGACGAACGCGACGCTCGCGAGGCCGAGCAGCGCGTTGGTGAGGCGGAGCGCGGGCCAGGTCCAGGCGCCGGTTAGAACGGCGATGGGTGCGAGGACGAAGGGCTGGAGCGGGGTCTGGAGATAGGCGAAGTCGCGATAGGGGAGCAGGCCGTGCGCGGTGAGGACGGCCGCGGCGACATACTGGCTTTCGTCATGGTCGACGGGGCGGAGGAGGGCGAGCGCGATGTAGAGCGCGGCTAAACCCCCTAGAAGAAGGATGTTCACCCGCGAAGGCGGGTGTCCAGTCTGGGCACCCGCCTTCGCGGGTGAACAGGGGTGGGGAGGGCTGGGCTCCATTACTCGGTTCCACCCCGGCAGGTTTCGGTTCCACCTCGGCGGGATTTGGTTCCACCCCGGCGGAGGCCGGGGCCCAGTTGGGGGACGGTCATGGCTGAGGGTCGCGTTTGGTTACCCTGGCTTTCCCAACTGGGCCCCGGCCTTCGCCGGGGTGGTGGTGGCTGCCGGAGCGGTCGTGCCGAATGGGTTGGTGGTGCCCGCCGGGGTGGTGCCGGGCGGGCTGGTGTGGGAAGGAACGGGGTCAGGCTTTTACCGCGGTCAGGAAATAGTCGAGGCTGGTCGAATCGCTGAGCGTGAAGCCGGTCGCCGGCGAGAAGCCGAGGCCTTGCGTGTGGACGACGTGGAGGCCGGCGTCGCGCAGCAGCGCGGTCAGTTCTTCGGGGGTGAGGAACTTGTTCCAGTCGTGCGTGCCGCGCGGGATGCGGCCGGTGCCTTCCGCGATCGTGATCATCGCGAGCCGCGACAAGGGCGTGCGGTTGGGGGTCGACAGGATCAGCAGGCCATTGTCGGCAAGTACGCGCGCAAGGCCGCGGACGAAGCCGGCAGGGTCGCTGACATGCTCGATCACCTCGAGGCTGGTGACGAGGTCGAACTGGCCGTCGAGCCCCTCGACGCCGCCTGCGCGATAGTCGATCGCGAGTCCGCTCTGCGCCGCATGTATTTCTGCCGCGGCGATATTTTCGGGCGCGGCGTCGATCCCGGTCACGCTGGCGCCGAGCCGCGCGAGCGGTTCGCAGAGCAGCCCCGCGCCGCAGCCGACGTCGAGTGCGGTCCGGCCGGCGAGCGGGGTGAAGCCCGTGCCGTCACCGTGCCAGTGCGTGTCGACCCGGTCGCGGATGTAGCGCAGGCGGGGCGGATTGAGCTGGTGGAGCGGTGCGGACGAGCCCTTGGGGTTCCACCAGTCGGCCGCCATCGTGCCGAAATGCGCGGCCTCCCGGGGATCGATTGTTGCGCTTTCGTTGCGGTCACTTGCCAGTATCATGCGCGCTACCTATCAGGGCCGCCGCTTCGACCCAAAGGGATTTACGCTACCCATGGCCCGTATCGTGATGAAATTCGGCGGGACGTCGATGGCCGGGATCGAACGTATCCGCAACGTCGCGGCGCGCGTGAAGCGCGAGGTCGATGCGGGCAACGAGGTCGCGGTCGTCGTCTCCGCAATGGCGGGCGAGACCGACCGGCTGGTCGGCTTCTGCCGCGAGGCGTCGTCGTTGTACGATGCGAAGGAATATGACGTCGTCGTCTCGGCGGGCGAGCAGATCACAAGCGGGCTGCTCGCGATCGCGCTCCAAGCCGCGGGCTGCAAGGCGCGGTCGTGGCTGGGGTGGCAGCTGCCGATCAACACGTCGGACGCGCATGGCTCGGCCCGGATCGGCGAGATCGACACGGTCGCGCTCGATGCGAGCCTCGCGGACGGCGTCGTCGCGGTGATCCCGGGGTTCCAGGGCGTGGCGGACGGCCAGCGCGTCACCACGCTGGGGCGCGGCGGATCGGACACGTCGGCGGTCGCGATGGCGGCGGCGATGAAGGCCGATCGCTGCGACATCTATACCGATGTCGACGGCGTCTACACGACCGATCCGAGGATCGTGCCGCGGGCGCGCAAGCTCGGCAAGGTGACGTATGAGGAGATGCTGGAACTCGCCAGCGTCGGCGCCAAGGTGCTGCAGACACGGTCTGTCGGCCTGGCGATGAAAGAGAATGTGCGCGTGCGCGTGCTGTCCTCGTTCGAGGATGGCGATACCAGTGACGGACACCGCGGCACGCTGATCGTGGGCGAAGAGGAAATCGACGATATGGAACGCCAGCTCATCACCGGCATCGCGCATGACAAGAACGAGGCGAAGATCACGCTGACCCAGGTCAGCGATCGCCCGGGATCGGTCGCGGCGATCTTCGCGCCGCTCGCCGATGCGGGGATCAACGTCGACATGATCGTCCAGAACGTCGCGCATTCGACCGGGTCGACCGACGTGACGTTCACCGTGCCCTCGGCGGATCTGGCGCGCACGCTCGACGTGCTCGACAAGGCGAAGGACGCGATCGGTTTCGCGAGCCTGGTCCACGACACGCGCGTCGCCAAGGTGTCGGTGGTCGGCGTCGGGATGCGCAGCCATGCGGGCGTCGCCTCGACGATGTTCACGACGCTCGGCGAACGCGGCATCAACATCCAGGCGATCGCGACGTCGGAGATCAAGGTCAGCGTGCTGATCGAAGAGGATTATACCGAGCTGGCGGTGCGCGTGCTGCATACCGCCTATGGTCTCGATGCCGAGGATGCGGCTTGACGGACACCGTCCGTTCGTTTCGAGCATTGTCGGGAAATATGTCACGGATACTGCGCGGGGTTTTGCGACTTCGCTCGACACGAACGGGAGTTTTGTAATGACCATCGGCAGCGACCGGCTTCAGCGCCGCATGGCGCGCGGCGCCGCATTCCTCGGGTCCGAGGTCGCGATCCTTGGCGGGGCGATGTCGTGGGTGAGCGAGCGCAACCTCGTCTCCGCGATCTCGAATGCGGGCGGGTTCGGGGTAATCGCGTGCGGGGCGATGACGCCCGCGCTGCTCGATGCCGAGATCGCCGCGACGCAGGCGATGACCGACAAGCCGTTCGGCGTGAACCTGATCACGATGCATCCCGACCTGGTCGAACTGATCGCGGTGTGCACGCGCCACAAGGTCGGCCATGTCGTGCTTGCGGGCGGATTGCCGCCCAAGGGCAGCCTCGAGGCGATCAAGGCGGGCGGCGCCAAGGTCATTTGTTTCGCGCCGACGCTGGCGCTGGCCAAGAAGCTGATCCGCAGCGGCGTCGATGCGCTGGTGATCGAGGGCATGGAAGCCGGCGGGCATATCGGCCCGGTGTCGACGAGCGTGCTGGCGCAGGAGATGCTGCCCGAGATCGCCGAGCTGGTGCCGGTGTTCGTCGCGGGCGGGATCGGCCGCGGCGAGGCGATTGCGGGCTATCTCGACATGGGTGCGGCGGGCGTCCAGCTCGGCACGCGGTTCGTCTGCGGGACCGAATCGATCGCGCATGCCAATTTCAAGAAGGCGTTCATTCGCGCTTCGGCGCGCGATGCGATCGCCAGCGTCCAGCTCGACGCGCGGCTGCCGGTTATCCCCGTGCGCGCGCTGAAGAATGCGGCGGGCGAGCTGTTCTCGGCCAAGCAGCGCGAGGTTGCGGGGCATCTCGACGAGGGGCGCGTGGCGATGGGCGAGGCGCAGCTGCAGATCGAGCATTACTGGGCGGGTGCGCTGCGCCGCGCGGTGGTCGACGGCGATGTCGAGCATGGGTCGGTGATGGCGGGCCAGTCGGTCGGCATGGTCACCAAGGAAGAGCCGGTCGCGGACATCATCGCCGAGCTGATGGCGCAGGCAGCGGCGGCGCTTGAGGCGCGTGCGGCCTGATCTTTCGCCGGCCTAACACGCTGCGATCGTGCCGTTCGTCGCATTAGGGTTGCAGTCGCGTACGCGTTTTATACCCTGTTAACCTTATCGCGGCAGGTCTGTCTCGGTCGGGGGACAGCGAGGACTTAAGTCGATGAAGCGTCAGTTTGCGATGATTGCGGTGACCGCAGCCCTGCTCGCCGGGTGCGCGCGGAAGCCGGTCGAGGTCGCGGCGCCCGCACCGGCGCCGGTCGCGCCGGTGCCGGTCGCGGCCCCGCTGCCCAAGGGTGCGTTTCCGGGGATGAAGATCCCCGCGGTGCTCGCCGATGGTACCTATCCGACGCCGAACCGCAACCTGACCGAATCCGCGAAGATCTGGCACCTGCGCGCGGCGCTGAACGTCGCGGCGCTCGCGTGCCGCGGACCCGACGAGGCGGTGATCGTCGCGGGCTACAACGCGATGCTCGCCGCGCAGAAGCCGGTGCTCGCCAAGGCCGAGGCGACCTATTCGGCGGAATATCGCGCGGGCGGCGGCGACTGGCAGGATCGCTACGACGATTCGATGACGCGGCTGTACAATTTCTTCTCGCAGTCGCCGTCGCGCGATGCGTTCTGTCAGGCGGCGGGGCGCGTGCTGGCGGAGGGCGCGAGCGTGCCGGGGCCGATGCTGGCGAGCTTTGCGGCGACGCGGCTGCCGATGCTGGAGCAGCCCTTCACCGATTTCTACCGTGCGTTCGACGCCTGGCGCGGCACCGCGGTGCAGCCGCTTCCGGCACAGCGCGTGATCTTTGCGAGCAACGGCGCTGTGCCGGTCGGCGGTTCCGGCACGGCACCGCTGCCGTCCGCCGCGCCCGCCACGCCGGGGTTGCAGGCGCAGCTCCGGCCCGTCACGCAGCCGCCGCTTCCCGCCGCGCCGCGTCCGCAGCTGCAGGTCGATCCGGGCGCCCTGCAATAAGACGAGGCGTATCCGCCTGCGCCGGTGCGAAACCGCGGGCCGGGCGACGCGAATGCTTTCTTCGCGGCGATGCTTGGGTTAACAGCCCCCGGAATGGCTGACGCAGAGCAGGATCAACCGGCGGGAGGGCGCTTTGCGGGGCGCGAGCACCGGTTCGCGCTGCGCGTGTATTTCGAGGACACCGACCTGTCGGGCGTCGTCTATCATGCCAATTATCTGCGCTACATGGAGCGCGCGCGGTCGGACATGCTGCGCGTCGGCGGGATCGACCAGCGCGCCGCGTTCGAGGCGGGCGAGGGCTCCTATGCGATTGCGAGCCTCGCCATCCGCTATGCCGCGCCCGCGCGGCTCGACGATGCGCTGGTGATCGTCTCACGGATCACGCAGGTCCGCGCGGCCAGCGTCGCCATTCATCAACGAGTCATGTGCGGCGGGCTTGTCTTGGCCGAGGCGGACGTGGTGGCGGCGCTGATCGCCCCCAACGGCCGGCCGCGTCGCCAGCCGCGCGCATGGACTGACATCTACGAACGCCTTGTCTGGCAGGGGGAAGCATGAATCCGGTTCTGACTATGGATAGCGCGACATTGTCGCCGATCCACTTGTTCCTACAGGCCGATCTGGTCGTGAAGGGCGTGATGATCGGGCTGCTGCTCGCCAGCGTCTGGACCTGGGCGCTGATCGTCGCGTTCTGGCGGCGGCTGGGCAAGACGCGCAAGGGGCTGGTGCGGTTCGAGCGCGACTTCTGGAAGGCCGAGGACATCGACGTGTTCTACAAGGCCGAGAGCGAGACCGACCTGCCGTCGGCGCGCGTGTTCTCGGCCGGGGTGACCGAGTGGCGGCGGTCGACCGCGGGCGGCACGATCGACAAGGCCGGGACGCGCGAGCGGCTCGCCACGACGATGGGCGCGGCAGTCGCGCACGAGATCGACACGCTGTCGGACCGGCTGAACGTGCTGGCGACGGTCGGATCGGTGGCGCCGTTCGTCGGGCTGTTCGGCACCGTCTGGGGCATCATGCGCAGCTTCACGAGCATCGCGGCGGCGCAGAACACCTCGCTCGCCGTCGTCGCGCCGGGGATCGCGGAGGCGCTGTTCGCGACCGCTATCGGCCTGTTCGCGGCCATCCCGGCGGTGATCGCGTACAACCGCTTCAGCCACGGCATCAACCGGATCGAGGCGAGCCTCAACCGCTTTGCCGACGGCTTCCACGCGACGCTGTCGCGGCAGCTGGACGGCGCGCGATGAGCGGCCGGCCGGTGCTGTGCATGGGAGGCGCGTAGATGGCGATGAACCTTCCTTCGGGTCGCGGTCGCGGTCGCCGGGCGCCGATGGCGGACATCAACGTCACGCCGATGGTCGACGTGATGCTGGTGCTGCTGATCATCTTCATGGTGACCGCGCCGCTGATGACCGCGGGCGTGCCGGTGAACCTGCCCGATGCGCGTGCCAAGGCGCTGGACCAGGAGCAGAAACCCGTCGAGATCTCGATGGATGCGACGGGCGCGGTGTTCATCGACCAGGACCAGATCGGCGAGGACGCGCTGCCGGTACGGCTCGCCTCGATCGCGGCGAGCCGGGCGGTCGGCAACGAGCCGCAGGTGCTGCTGCGCGCGGACCGCAAGCTCGACTACGGCCGGGTGATGCGCGTGATGGGCGAGCTCAACCGCGCCGGGCTGAACCGCGTCGCGCTGGTGACGGTCGAGGGCACCCCCAACTGATGTCGCGGCGGTGATGGGCCCTTGGTGATGGATCGCTCCGAAAAGATCGGGTTCGGCGTCGCGCTGGTCGGGCATGTCGTGCTGTTCGCGCTGTTGTCGGTCGGGTTTCTCGACACGCCCGAGCCGCCCAAGCCCGTCCAGCAGCCGATCGACATCAGCCTGGTGCCCGACGTGGCGCTCGAGGCGACCGCGCCGCAATCGGCGGAGACGCCCGCCGAATCGGTCGCGCCCGACGAGGGCACGCCCGAGGATGCGGCCCCGCCCGCGCCGCAGGAGGCCGAGCCCGAGCCGCAGCCGGATCCGGTGCCGCCTGCGCCGCAGCCGGCCCCACCCAAGCCTGCGCCCAAACCTGCGCCCCCCAAACCGGCGCCAAAGCCCGAGCCGAAGCCCGAGCCCAAGCCGGTGGCCAAGCCCAGGCCCGCGCCGCCGAAGCCGGTATCGAAGCCCGCGCCCGTCCCGAAGCCGGTGGCCAAGCCTGCGCCGGCCAAGCCGAGCCCGGCGAAATCCAAGCCTGCGCCCGCGAAACCGGCGGCCAAGCCATCGCCCGCAAAGGCGGCACCGGCAAAGAGCGCGGCCAAATCGAATGCGGCGCCCGCCAAGAGTGCGGCGTCCTCGGCAAAGCCCGCCAAGCCTTCGGCGACCAAGGGCAGCGGATCGACCGCAGAGGCCAAGGCGGCACGGCCGCGCGGGTCGCGGCTGGGCGACAATTTCCTGAAAGGCCTGTCGGCGGATCCGTCGCCGAGCAAGTCGGAAGCGCCCAAGGCGGCCAAGCTGGGTGCGCAGGCGGCGGCCAATATCGGCTCGGCGATCCTGCGGCAGGTGCAGCCCTGCGCGAACCGGCAGGTGACGCCGGGGCCGGGCGCGGAGCGGATCCGCGTGACGATCAACCTGAAGCTGAACCGCGACGGGACGCTGAAGTCGCGGCCGACGATCACCGGGCATGCGGGCGTCGACGACGAGAACAGGCGCTATGTCGACCGCGTCGACGATCTCGCGATCGCGACCTTCACGGGCTGTTCGCCGCTGCGCGGTTTGCCCGACGACCTGTATGACGTGCAGAATGGCTGGAGCAATTTCAGCCTGCGTTACAAGCTTCCCGGATGAGGATGTCCGTTATGTTCCGATCGCTGTCCCCCCGCCGGCCCGCCATGATCTCCAGCCTCCTCCCCGGCGAAGGCCGGGGCCCAGGTGGAGAGGTTTTCGTAACGGCGCGCACCGTTCTTGCGGGAGCGTCCCCCAGCTGGGCCCCGGCCTTCGCCGGGGTGGGGTCTGGGGTGAGGGCGGTGCTTGCTTCGGTCGGGTTGATGGCACTCGTTGCCGGCGGTGCGGCCAGTGCGCAGGATGCGCCGGCGCCCGTTCCGCAGGCGGGCACGCCGGCGGCGGCGGAGGATCAGTCCGGCGGGCTGGTGGTCGACGTGACGGGCGGGATTTCCGCGCCGATGCCGATCGCAGTGCCGGTGATGCCGACGTCCGCGGTGGTGTCGACGCCGGCGGGGTCGACCGACGTGCTCGGCCGGCAGCTTGCCGATATCGTCACCAACGACCTGCGCAATTCGGGGCTGTTCACGCCGCTCGCCCCCGGGCAGCTGCGCGCGATCGGCTTTCCCGAGGTTACCGCACCGGGGTTCGATTACTGGGGCAGCACGGGTGCGCAGGCGCTGGTGCAGGGCTTCATCCGCGCGAATGGCGACGGGAACCTGACCGTCGGCTGCTATCTGTACGACGTGTCGTCGCGCGCCGAGCTGACCCGGCAGGGGTTCGTCGTGCCGCCGTCCGACTGGCGGCGTGCCGGGCATAAATGTGCGGACATGGTCTATACGCGGCTGACCGGCGAGGGCGCCTATTTCGACAGCCGGGTCGTCTATGTGTCGGAAACCGGGCCGAAGAATCGCCGGATCAAGCGGCTGGCGATCATGGACCAGGACGGTGCCAATCACCGGTTCCTGACCAATGGCCAGTCGATCGTGCTGACGCCGCGGTTCGCGCCGAACCAGCAGTCGATCGTGTATATGAGCTATGTGAACAACCGGCCGGCGATCTATGTCTATGACATCGGCACCGGGCGGCAGCGGCTCGTGGTGCAGAATGCCAGCCTGACCTTTGCGCCGCGCTTCTCGCCCGATGGCCGCAACATCCTGTTCTCAATGGCGCAGGGCGGCAATACGGACGTGTACCGCGTGTCGTCGCAGGGTGGCGCGCCGCAGCGGCTGACCAATTCGCCGGGGATCGACACCGGCGGGAGCTATTCGCCCGACGGATCGAAAATCGTGTTCGAGAGCGACCGGTCGGGCGGGCAGCAGATCTATGTCATGAACGCCGACGGATCGAACCAGCAGCGGATCAGCTTCGGCGGCGGGCGCTATGCGACGCCGGTATGGAGCCCGCGCGGCGACCTGATCGCGTTCACCAAGCTGGGCGGGGGGTTCCGGATCGGGATCATGAGCCCGAGCGGCGGTGGCGAGAAGCTGCTGACCAACGACTGGCAGGACGAGGGGCCGAGCTGGTCGCCGAACGGCCGCGTGATCAACTTCTTCCGCTCGGGACGCGGCGGCGGGGGCAAGGCGGATCTTTGGTCCGTCGACCTGACGGGCGTCAACGAGCGCAAGATTCCGACCCCGCTCGACGGGTCGGATCCAGCCTGGGGCCCGCTGCGGCCCTAGACCGATTATGTAATCTATGTTGGAATATGTTCCGACCACGGGAGAAGATGTGATGGCCAAGTTTACGACAACGCTGCTGTGCGCGACCGCGCTGATCGCCGTCGCGGGCTGCGCCAAGAAGCGGCCCGAGACCCTGCCGCCCGCCCCCGTCGATTCGTCGGCGGGCGTCGACCCGACCGGCGGGCTGGCCAATGGCGGGGCGAACGGCGCGATCGTGCCCGGGTCGGACGCCGATTTCCGTCGCTCGGTGCAGAGCAACACGGTCAACTTCGCGCTCGACATGTACGATATCGATCCGACCGCGCGCGCGATCCTCGACAGCCAGGCCGAGTGGCTGGCGCGCAACCCCAATGTCCGGATCACGATCGAGGGGCATTGCGACGAGCGCGGCACGCGCGAGTATAACCTGGCGCTGGGCGACCGGCGGGCCAATTCGGCGAAGAACTATCTGGCGGCACGCGGCGTGTCGGCGTCGCGGATGACGACGATCAGCTATGGGTCGGAGCGGCCGGTGGCGCAGGGGTCGGACGATGCGGCTTGGGCGGAGAACCGCCGGGCGGTTACGATTGTGCTGAACTAAACGCGTTTATTGGTGGGGTGTTGGGCTTTTGCTCCCTACGCCTCGTCATCCCCGCGGAGGCGGGGATCCAGACTGGCTAACGGTCGGACATGGTCGCGAGGGTAGCCGGTCTGGGTTCCCGCCTTCGCGGGAATGACTTTGGGCTGGGGGTGTCTTGAGCCTCGTGCCCTCACCCTCCCATGCGCAAGGGCGCATGGGCCCCTCCCTCTCCCCCGAGGGGAGAGGGGTTTTAGGTCAGGGCTTTGTCTAGAAGTTTTGCCAGGCGGAGGCCGCCTTTGCGGACTTCTTCGCGCGAGACGGGGGCGATGCGGGCGATCGTGGCTTCGTCGAGTTTCACGCGCGGGGGGACGGGGGCGCAGGCGTTGCCGCCCAGCGCGGAGGCATAGGTGACGTCGTGCGCGACCTGCCAGCTTTCGCGGCTCCAGTCGGCGACGGTGCCGGCGGCGATGCGCGCGCGTTCGGCGGCGGGGTAGCGGCGCACGAGCGACGGTGGCGCGGAGATTGCGCGCTCGGCGAGCGTGCCGTCCCAGACCGAGTGGAGATTGAGCCGGGCGGGGGCGTAGATGCCGTAATCGGTCTTCACGTCGTTGCCGCCCTTGTCATGGCGATCGCCCGCGTGGAGCGGCTGGTGGAGATCGCCGACGAAGTGGATGAGGAAGGCGAGCGCCTGGACGCGATCGTGCGGCGACGTCTTGCGGTCGCGGAGCAGGGTCACGTCGCGGTCGATCTGCGCGGAGACGCAGTCGCCATCCTTGCAGGCAGGCGTCAGGTCGAACGGCGCGCAGACATCGACATTCTGGTAATGCCAGCTGTACGCAAAGCCGAAGCGCGACTTGCCGTCGGCGGTCTTGAGCGGCTTTATGCAGTCCGCCCAGACACTTGCCTCTTCGATCGTGCCGGCGGGGCATTCGGGGGTGTCGAGCAGCGCCTGCTGCGCGAGGATGCGGCGGATCGCGACCTTGGTGCGCGGCGCGACATTGGCATAGGCGATCTGCGCGACCGTCTCATGCCCATATTCCCAATAGGCGGTGGCGGGGGCGGCGGTCAGCGCGGTCGCGGCGAGCAGGCCGAGCGCGGTCAGGGGCTTGCGAATCATGGCTGCTCACTAGCGTAGATGGCGACGCTGCGCGCGCCCTTTGCGGACGCGGTGCCGCGGTACATGCCCGGCGTGGTGAACGACCAGGCCATGCTGCCATCGGGGGCGACGACGATCGCGCCGCCGGTGCCGCCGAGCGCGCGGACTTCGGCGAGGACCGCCTCGGTCGCCGTCTCGAGCGGTTCGCCGGTCAGGCGGACGCGCGCGGCGATCTCATGCCCGACGCCGACGCGCAGGAAGAACTCGCCCGAGCCGGTGCACGAGACCGCGCAGGCGCGGTCGTCGGCGAAGGTACCGGCACCAATGACGGGCGAATCGCCGATCCGGCCCCAACGCTTGCCGGTGACGCCGCCGGTCGAGGTGGCGGCGGCGACATGGCCGTTACCGTCGCAGGCGACCGCGCCGACGGTGCCGTATTTCATGTCGACGTCGAACATGTCGCCGCTCGCCTGGAGCTCGGCGAACTGGCGGCGGCGCTCGTCGGTGGCGAACCAGTCCTGATCCGCCTGTTCGAGGCCATGTTCGCGCGAAAACGCGTCGGCGCCGGTACTTGCCAGGAAGACGTGGCGGCCGTCGTCGAGGATCGCGCGGGCAAGACCGACCGGGCTGCGCGTCGCGGTGGCGGCGGCGACGGCGCCGGCGGCGCGCGTACGGCCGTCCATGATCGCGGCGTCGAGCTCGATCCCGCCGTCATGCGTGAAGACCGCGCCGCGGCCCGAATTGAAGTGCGGATCATCCTCGAGCACGCGGACCGCGGCCTCGACCGCGTCGAGCGCGGTGCCGCCGCCCGAAAGCACCGCGGCGCCGGCGTCGAGTGCGCGCGACAGGCCGGCGCGCGCGCCCGAATCCTGGTCGGCGGAGAGCATCTCGCGGTCGAGCTTGCCCGCGCCGCCGTGGATGACGAGGGTCCAGTTGGGTTGGGGCATGGGGGCTTTCACAAGGTTGGCGGGGTGGGACGAAGGTGGAGACGCAGCCCGATCAGCGGGCGCAAGGGCGCGACCCTGCGGCCGATCCGGTAGAAGGCGAAGCAGCCGGCGACGGTCGCGACCAGCAGCACCGCGAACTCCGCCCAGCCGGGAAGGCCGGCGGGGAGCAGCGCGTACATGACGAGGACGATGATCGTCTGGTGGATCAGGTAGAAGGGGAACACCGCCTCGGTCAGCATCGGCCGCCAGCGATGGTCGCGGTTGAGATGGCGTTCGGCGAGCCCGATCAGCGCGACGATTCCGCCCCATTGTTCAAGCGCATGCGCGATGCCGTAGGCGGTATAGACCCAGTGCGGCTTCGCAACCCCGGCGGGCAAGCCGAGCTCTATGCCGAGGATCGTCGCATAGCCGAGCAGCGCGAGGCCGGCGCCGACCTTCCACAGCCGCGCGATCGCGGCGATTGCGGGTTCGGAGCGTGCGAGCCCGAAGCCGAACAGGAAGGCGGGGAAATAGGTGATGTGCGCGATCCAGTCGCCGAGCAGCGCCTGGCTCTCGGCCGCCATCTGGAACCACCAGCCATGGACGAAGACCAGCCAGGCGAGCGGCAGGAGCAGCACCAGCCAGCCGCCGAAGACGCGGTCGAAGAGCCGCTGCGCACCACGGCTGCGGACATTCTGGTGGCTGCGCAGGCTTCGCGGGCCCCGGACCAGCGCGACGCCGAGCGTCAGGACCGTCGTGTAGACAAAGAGATAGACGACGAACCAGAGGTGGTTCCACGCCGGGAGCCAGAGCCCGTCGAGCGGGGCGAAGCGGAAGGCGTCGTGCGTCCAGAAGGTCCAGTAGCTGCCCGCATAGCCGTGCCGGGTGACGAGCTCGACCCAGGGTTGCGGGGGGACGATGACGAGGATGCCGAAGGCGAGCGGCACGAGCAGCCGGTAGCAGCGCGTCGCGAAGAAGCGGACCGGGCCGCTCGACCGGCGGAGCAGCGCGCGGCTGGCATAGCCCGAGACGACGAACAGCAACGTCAGCCGCCACGCGTTGGTGGCGAGCATCGGCAGCCGGACCCAGTCCTCGACATGCGTCGACTTCACGTGGAAGTTCCACGGCACGAAGACCATCGCGATATGGTAAAGGATCAGCAGGGCGAAGGCGCCGATCCGCAGCCAGTCCATGCCGTAATGCCGGGTCATCGCAGCGCCCTAGGCGGCGGGTGACGGGGCTGCAAGCACGCGCTGCCCCGTCACGCCGGCGCGGGCCCGCCCGGCCCGGCCCGGTCAGGCGGCCATGCGGGGGACGCCGAGGAAGTCGCGTTTACCGAGCGGGACGCCCTGCGCGCGCAGGATCGCGTAGGCGATGCTGGCGTGGAAGTAGAAATTGGGCTGCGAGAAGGACAGCAGGAAGTTCGCGCCGGTGAAGGGCATGACATAGCTGCCGAATTCGAACTTCGTCGCGGTGGTGGCGAGCGTGTCGAACTCGGCCGGGTCATAGCCCTCGAGCGTCGCGATCGCGCCCTGTACCGCGGCGTGGAGCCCGGCGAAATCGGTCGGCCAGGCGCTGCGGTCGGGGGAGAAGACGCTGTCACGGACGCCCTGCACGCCGCCCGCCGAATGCGCGACGCACGACTTCACCTGATAACCGAAGGGGAGCATGTCGTCGGCGAGCTTTGCATCGATCAGCGTGGCGGGGGCGATCCCGCGCTCGGTGGCGAAGGCCTCGGCCTTGTCGAGCAGCGCGTCGAGCGCGCGCAGGACCTGGAGGTTGGAGGGGATCGTCGCATCGTAGAGGGACAGGGTCATCGATCGGGCTCCGCTGAGATGCGGCAACCTATGGCCGTGCGGCGGCATGTGCCAGCGTTGTTTCGCTCGCCGCGTCCAGCCGCTATATACGGCGGTGAACCCACGAGGAATCTTCATGTCCCTTCGTCCCTGGCGCGATATCACCCGCCGTACGAGCCGCCAGATCATGGTCGGCAACGTCCCCGTCGGCGGCGATGCGCCCGTCACCGTGCAGACGATGACCAACACGCCGACCGACGACATCAAGGCGACGGTCGACCAGATCCGCCGCTGCGAAGAGGCGGGCGTCGACATCATCCGCGTCAGCTGCCCCGATGTCGAATCGACCAGCGCGCTGAAGCAGATCGTCCGCGCGAGCCGCGTGCCGATCGTCGCGGATATCCATTTCCACTATAAGCGCGCGCTCGAGGCGGCGGATGCGGGGGCGGCGTGCCTGCGGATCAACCCGGGCAATATCGGGTCTGCGAGCCGCGTGAAGGAGGTCGTCGACGCGGCGAAATCCAATGGCTGCGCGATCCGGATCGGCGTGAACGGCGGGAGCCTCGAGCGGCATCTGCTCGAGAAATATGGCGAGCCGTGCCCCGATGCGCTGGTCGAATCGGCGCTCGATCATATCAAGTTGCTGCAGGACCATGACTTTCACGAGTTCAAGGTCGCGGTGAAGGCGTCCGACCTGTTCCTCGCGGTCGCGGCCTATCAGCAGCTCGCCGAACAGGTCGACTGCCCGCTGCACCTCGGCATCACCGAGGCGGGCGGGTTCGTCGGCGGCACGGTCAAGTCGGCGATCGGGATGGGCAGCCTGCTCTGGTACGGGATCGGCGACACGATCCGCGTCTCGCTGTCGGCCGAGCCCGAGGAAGAGGTGCGCGTCGGGTTCGAGATCCTGAAGGCGCTGGGCATCCGCAACCGCGGCGTGCGCGTTGTGTCGTGCCCGAGCTGTGCGCGGCAGGGGTTCGACGTGATCCGTACCGTCCAGGCGCTCGAGGAGCGGTTGCAGCATATCCGGACGCCGATGTCGCTCAGCGTGCTCGGCTGCGTGGTGAACGGGCCGGGCGAGGCGCGCGAGACCGATATCGGGATCACCGGCGGCGGCAACGGCAAGCACATGGTGTATCTGTCGGGGGTGACCGACCATCATGTCCAGGACGCGGACATGGTGAACCATATCGTCAAGCTGGTCGAGGCCAAGGCGGCGGAGATCGAGGCCGCGGATGCGGCGGTCGCGGCGCTGGTGCCGGAGATGGCGGCGGAATAGGTCCGGTGCTATGCGTCGGGTACTGGAGGCTCGGCCATGACCTATCATGCCAAGGTGATCACTGGCGGCAAGATCGTGATTCCGGCGGACCTGCGCCGGGAATTGGGCATCAAGGACGGTGACTCGATTGTCCTCGAAGCGAGCGCCGACGGGATCCTGCTCCGCCGTGAAGATCCCGATGCGGCGCTGGCGCGCCTGCGTCGCGGGCTGAGCGGATATAGCGTCGACCAGTTTCTTCACGAGCGACGCGCCGACTGGGGCGAATGAGACAGGTCATCGATGCGTCGAAATCGGCGCGCGGGTATTGCGCTATTTTTTGACACTCACGCGTCGTCATCCTGACGAAAGTCAGGATCCAGGGTGGCGGGGGGTGGCGCTATTTGGCTCTGGGTCCTGACTTTCGTCAGGATGACAGGGCTGGGCGACGGACGTCTCGGGTTTTGGCGGTGCTTCGACTTCGCTCAGCACGAGCGGGGGGGCGTGGCAGTGCTTGGCTTTCGGCCGCCGCTTTCGCGGGGGAACTCTCGCCCCCGACGGTGATGGCGCCGGTGGGGGATGCCGGTTAAGCGGGGGGATGGGTATCGACATTCTCTCGGCGGCGGGGCGGGCGGCGTGACGGGGCGCAGCGTTTCGCCGGCGCTGGCCTTTGCGGTCGCGGCGCTCGGGATCGGGTTGTTCTCGGTGATGGACGCGGTGATGAAGTCGCTGGTGCTGGGGATCGGGGTGTATAACGCGCTGCTGTGGCGGCAGATGGCGAGCGTCGGGCTGGGGGCGGTCGCCTGGAAGCTCGGGCGGAGCGGGCGGCCGAGCGGGCGGGCGCTGAAACTCCATCTTGCCAGAGGGTTGGTGACCGCGGCGATGGCGTTGCTGTTCTTCTGGGGGCTGGCGCGCGTGCCGATGGCGCAGGCGATTTCGCTGACCTACATCTCGCCGATCCTCGCGCTGCTGCTCGCCGCCGTGACGCTGGGCGAACGGGTCGGGCGCCGGGTCGTGGTTGCATCGATCCTGGCGCTGGGCGGGGTCGGGATCGTGATGATCGGGCATGGTCGCGAGGGTGCGGCGGGGGCGGCGAGCCTGACGGGGGTCGCCGCTGTGCTCGGATCGGCGCTGCTCTATGCGGTCAACCTGGTGATCGCGCGGGTGCAGGCGCAGGCGGCGCGGCCGGGCGAGATCGCGTTCTTCCAGGCGCTGGTGGTGACCGCGACGCTCGCGCTCGCCGCGCCCTGGCTGGCGGTGGTGCCTGACGCCGCGACGTGGCCGCGGCTGCTGCTGGCGGCGGGGCTGGCGACCGCGTCGCTGTGGCTGCTCGGCTGGGCCTATGCCCACGGCGACACGGGATTTCTGGCGACGACCGAATATAGCTCGTTCGTCTATGCCGCGGGACTCGGCTATCTGGTGTTCGGCGAGCGGGTGTCGGCGTTTACCGCGTGCGGCGCGGGTGTCATCGTCGTCGCATGCCTGTATGCGGCGCGGCGGCGCGATATCGCGCAGACGTCGATGGAGGCCGCCGCATGACCCAGATCCGTTCCGCCACCCGCGCCGATACCGGCACGATCCTGCGCTTCGTCCGCGAACTCGCGGCGTTCGAGCGCGAGCCCGATGCGGTCGAGGCGACCGAGGCGACGCTGGCCGAGGCGCTGTTCGGGGATACCCCCGCGGCGGAGGCGGTGATCGCGGACGGGCCGCAGGGGCCGGTCGGTTTCGCGGTGTTTTTCCACAATTTCTCGACCTGGACGGGCAAGCGCGGGGTGTATCTGGAGGATCTGTACGTGACGCCCGAAGCGCGCGGGCAGGGGGTCGGCGGCGCGCTGCTCGCGCATCTGGCGGGGATCGCGATCGACCGCGGGTGCGCGCGGTTCGAATGGTCGGTGCTCGACTGGAATGCGGATGCGATCGCGGTTTATCGCAAGCTGGGTGCGGTGGGGATGGAGGACTGGACGATCCAGCGGTTGACGGGGGATGCGCTGGTGAAACTGGCGGGGCGGTAGGGGGCCGTCGGAGGGGTCGTCATCCTGACGAAAGTCAGGATCCAGAGTTACTTCGCGCTGTCCTGTTTGGCTCTGGGTCCTGACTTTCGTCAGGATGACGGAAGAAGAAGATGACGGGCGCGCGTCAGTTGCGGGCGACGGTTGTGCGCCAGATGACGGGCCAGGTGATCGCGCCGCGGCATTCGCCCATCATGCGCATTTCGGCGAGGCGGAAGCGGGTGCCGTCCCAGACATAGTCCTGGCCGACGCCGCAGTCGCCGATGCCGCGGCCCTTGGCGTAGGAACTGAGCAGCCCGGTCTTCGGGTCGTACCCGGCGTTGACGAGCGCGGGTTTCGCGCCGGGTTCGCCGAATTGCGGGGGCAGGTCGAACGGCGCTTCGCTGGCCTTGCCGTCGCGGACGATCAGCGCGCGGGTTATGACATTATACGCGCCGGATCCGCAGGATAGCAGGACGAGATCGGTGGTCGCGTCGAGCGCATGGGTCTCGTTGGTGACGGGGCCGAACTGGTCCGCGGCACAGCCCGTGCGCTGGCGCATCTGTGCGACGAGCGGCGCGGCGGGGGCCTGAGCGCGGCGGTCGGTGAGCGGGGCGGCGAGGATCGTCGGGAGCGCGGGCGGGGTGGTCGCGGGCGGCGTGTCGCCAGTCGCGACGAGCGCGGTGGCGGTGTCCGCGCGGCCCTGTTGCGCGTCGGCATAGCGGAGCGCGGCGGCGGCGCCGGTGATGACGACGGGGATCGTCCGGCCGTCGAGTCGCGCGGTCATCGCGGTGCCGGTGGCGAGGCGGCGCGCGAGCGTCATCGCGACCGGGCCGGTGACGGTGAAGCGCCGGTCGTCGCCCGGATTGCCGCTGGCGAGCGGGGTGCCGTCGATCGCGACGACGACGCGGCGCAGCGCGCTGCCCGGCGTGCCGATCGTCACCGACACGGGCGCGTCGGCGGCGGGGCCGCGCTCGATGACGATCGAGAGTTCGGCGATACTCGAATCGTCGGGCGCCATCGAGACCGCGGTGCAATAGGCACCGTTGTCACAGGCAATTCCCCAAGCGCCGAAGGTCTTTACGCTGGTCGGGCGGGGTCGCGCCTTTGAATCGACGGCGGGCTCCGCGGGGGCCTGCGGGGCGGTGCCGCGCACGACGGGGCGCGGTTTGGGGCGCGCGGGAGTTTCGAGCGGGACGGTGGCGTCGTTGGGCGCGCCGGTGTTGCCGCTGGGACTGCAGGCCGTCGCAGCCACCAGAACCGAAACGGGCAGAAGCGAAACGAGAACTGGATAGCGCATGCGACCTCCTGACCGGTCTGGCGGCGACGGTCCCGCTTCGATAGGGGCGAGGCCATAGTCGAACAACCGTCAATGGTAAGGGCGGCAATCAAGATGGAGAGTGCGATGCAGACGATCGGCGTAATCGGCGCGGGACAGATGGGCGCGGGGATCGCGCAGGTCGCCGCGCAGGCGGGCTACCGCGTGCTGCTGGCCGATATGGGCCTGCCCCAGGCCGAGGCGGGCAAGGCGGGGATCGCCAAGGCGATGGCGCGGCTGGTCGAGAAGGAGAAGATCACCGCCGACTTCCGCGAGACGACGTTGGCCAATATCGAGCCGGTCGCGAGCGTCGCCGAGATGGGCGACTGTTTCATCGTCGTCGAGGCCGCGACCGAGCGCGAGGCGATCAAGCGGACGATCTTCGCCGAGGTCGGCAAGGTGTTGAAAGCGGACGCGATCCTGGCGTCGAACACCTCGTCGATCCCGATCACGCGGCTGGCACAGGCGGCCCCCGATCCGGCGCGGTTCATGGGGGTGCATTTCTTCAATCCCGTCCCTGTCATGCGGCCAATCGAGCTGATCCGCGGGCTCGCCACGTCGGACGCGACGGTCGCCGCGGTCGAGACGTTCGCCGAAAAGCTCGGCAAGCAGGTGGTGCATGCGAACGACGCGCCGGGCTTCATCGTCAACCGCGTGCTGATGCCGATGATCAACGAGGCGTGCTTTGCGCTCGGCGAAGGCGTGGCGGGGGTGCGCGACATCGATCTGGCGTGCCAGCTGGGGCTCAATCACCCGATGGGGCCGCTAACTCTGGCCGATTTCATCGGGCTCGACACCTGCCTGGAGATCACCCGCGTGCTGTTCGAGGGGACCGGCGATCCGAAGTTCCGGCCCGCGCCGCTGCTGGTGAAATATGTCGAGGCGGGGTGGTTCGGCCGCAAGACTAAGCGCGGCTTCTATGACTATTCGGGCGCGGAGCCCGTACCGACGCGCTAACCAGATCGGTTATTCACCCTTGACATCGTCACGCTGTTCTGGCACATAACGGGAACGATGACGAATTGCGAGTCGGGCCGGACGCGGTCGGGGTAATCCCCCGGCGGCGGACCGGCCCGATCCATTTGGGGGATGGCGGATGGCGGCGGGGGCGGGCGGGAAAGCGGGGCGGTTGCAGGTGCGCAAGGCCGCCAGGGGCGGCTGGACGCCCGCCAAGCGCGCGGCGTTTCTCGAGCATCTGGCGGCGACGTGCAACATCGCGGCGTCGGCGCGCGCGGTCGGGATGGCGCCGCGCGGGGCGCATGCGCTGAAGGCGCGCGACGCGGTGTTCGCGGCCGACTGGGCGCGGGCGATCGAGGCGGCGTACGAGACGCTCGAGGTGCGGTTGCTGGCCTATGCGCTGGGGGAAGTTGAGGGGGAATCTGAGCGGGAAGCTGAGGCGGAAGCTGAGGCGGAAGCTGACGGGGATGCGGAGGCGGAGTTGCGCGGGGCGCATTTCGATCCGCGGGTCGCGGTGCAGGCGCTGGGGTTTCGCAAGCGCGGGGGCGGGTCGTCTGGTGGCGCGGCTGGCGGAGCGGGGGCGGGGACGCTGTGCAAGCGCGTGTCGCTGGCCGAGCTCGAGGCGGTGCTGGTCGCGCGGCTCGATGCGCTCGACGCGCAGGCGGCGTCCGTCACGGGGGATGCGTGATGGCGGATAGCGGGGGCGCGACGTTCGATCCTGCCGTGCTCGCGCGGTTGCGGGGGTTGCCGCGGGGGCAGCTGGTGACGCTGTTGCGCGGGCTGTCCGAGGCGGAACTCAGGACGCTGCACGAGAGCTGGGCGATCTGGGCGTTGCCGGGGCAGCGCGAACCCGCGGGCGACTGGCAGGTCTGGCTGATCCGCGCGGGCCGCGGCTTTGGCAAGACGCGCGCGGGCGCCGAATGGGTGAGCGCGCTGGCCCGCGCGATGCCGGGCGCGCGGATCGCGATGGTCGGCGGCACGATGGACGACGTCCGCAAGGTGATGGTCGAGGGCGAGAGCGGGCTGATCGCGGTGGCGCAGGCGGGCGAGACCTATCGCTGGCGGCGCGATGCGGGCGAGTTCGTGTTCGACAGCGGCGCGCGCGCGTTCGTCTATTCGGCGGAGGCGCCCGAGAAACTGCGCGGGCCCGAGCATCATGCGGCGTGGTGCGACGAGCTGGCAAAGTGGCGCTATGGCGACGCGACCTGGGACAATCTGATGATGGGCCTGCGGATCGGCGACCGGCCGCGCGTGCTGGTGACGACGACGCCGCGGCCGGTGCCGCTGATGCGGCGGCTGCTCGCGCTGCCGGGGCTGTTTGAATCGCGCGGGGGGACGGGGGAGAATCCGTTCCTGCCCGCGTCGTTCGTCGCGGCGATGACCCAGACCTATGCGGGGACGCGGCTGGGGCGGCAGGAGCTGGACGGCGAGCTGATCGACGATGTCGAGGGGGCGCTGTGGACGCGCGACCTGCTCGAGCGGCAGCGCGGCGGGGTGGTGCCGGCGCTGGTGCGGGTGGTCGTGGGGGTCGATCCGCCGGCGGGGACGGGGGGCGATGCGTGCGGGATCGTGTGCGTCGCGCTGGGCGAGGACGGGCTCGCCTATGTCCTCGAGGATGCGAGCGTTGCAGGCCTGTCGCCCGAGGGCTGGGCGCGCGCGGTGGCGGACTGTGCGGCGCGGCATGGCGCGGACCGGGTGGTCGCGGAGTGCAACCAGGGCGGGGAGATGGTGCGCAGCGTGCTGATGGCGGCGGACTGTGCGCTGCCGGTGCGGCTGGTGCATGCGAGCCGCGGGAAGGTGGCGCGGGCGGAGCCGGTGGCGACCTTGTACGAGGGCGGGCGGGTCTTTCATGTCGGGGCGTTTCCGGCGCTGGAGGACGAGCTCTGCGGGCTGGTGAGCGGGGGGTATGTCGGGCCCGGGCGCTCGCCGGATCGGGCGGATGCGCTGGTGTGGGCGCTGACGGAGTTGTGCTTGCGGCGGCGGGTTAAGGTGGGGGTGCGGGTGGTTTGAGGGGGGGGGTGTGGGCTTTGCACCCGCCCGTCCGTTCGTTCGCGCCTTTCTTTCGTTTTCCCATGTGCGGTCCCCCCGCCCGTTCGTGCTGAGCGTAGTCGAAGCACTTTTGGCGGGCAGGCCCTTCGACTTCGCTCAGGGCGAACGGAGGGGGTGGGGGTGGGGTTTCGAGCCTCACGTGCCCTCACCCTCCCACGCTTCGCGCGGGCCCCTCCCTCTCCCCCGGGGGGAGAGGGGTTTTTGGGTCCCTCTCCGCTTGGGGGAGAGGGGTTTTTGGGTCCCTCTCCCCCCGGGGGAGAGGGGTTTTTGTTACGGTTTTCGGGAGGGTGTTATGGGGTTGTTCGGGTGGAAGTCCGGGCGGGAGGGCGCGCGGCCGGCTTTGTCGGGGGCGGGGAGCCTTGGCTGGGCGGGGGCGGGCGGTGTCGCGGGGGCGCGGGGGTATGAGGCGCAGGTGCGCGAGGCGTATCTGGGGAATGCGGTGGCGCAGCGCGCGGTGAAGCTCGTCGTCGAAGGCGTCGGGTCGGCGCCGCTCGACGGGTCGGATCCGGCGCTCGTCGCGCTCGTCACCGCGCGGTCGGGGGGGCAGATGCTGATCGAGACGGTGGCGGCGCAACTGCTGCTCCACGGCAATGCCTATGTCCAGGTGCTGCGCGATGCCGATGGCGGCGCGGCCGAGCTGTACGCACTGCGGCCCGAGCGGGTGAGCGTCGAGGCGGATGCGGGCGGGTGGCCGGCGGCGTATCGCTATGCGGTCGGCGCGCGGGTGACGCGGCTGTCGGCGGATCCGGTGCGGCCGCAGGTGATCCACCTGAAGGCGTTTCATCCGGTCGACGATCATTACGGGCTGGGGTGCCTGGGCGCCGCCGCCGCTGCGGTCGGGATCCACAATGCGGCGGCGCGGTGGAACACGGCGTTGCTCGACAATGCGGCGCGGCCCTCGGGGGCGTTGGTCTATGATCCCGGCGACGGGTCGGCGCTGTCCGCGGACCAGTTCGCGCGGCTGAAGAGCGAACTGGAGGCGTCGTTTGCGGGGAGCGGGAATGCGGGGCGGCCGATGCTGCTCGAGGGCGGGCTGAAATGGCAGGCGCTGAGCCTCACGCCGGCGGACATGGACTTTGCCGGCACGCGGTCGGCGGCGGCGCGCGAGATCGCGCTGGCGTTCGGGGTGCCGCCGATGCTGCTCGGGCTGCCGGGGGACAATAGCTATGCCAATTACCGCGAGGCGAACCGGGCGCTGTGGCGGCTGGCGATCCTGCCGCTGGCGACGAGCGTGCTGACGGGGATCGCGCAGGGGTTGTCGGGCTGGTTCGAGGGGGCGGCGTTGCGGGTGGATCTCGACCGGGTGCCGGCGCTGGTCGAGGACCGCGAGCGGCTGTGGGGGATGGTCAGCGCGGCGACGTTCCTGAGCGATGCGGAGAAGCGCGCGATGCTCGATGTGAAGGAGGGGGCGTGATGGATGGGCATGTGCTGGCGCAGCTGATGGCGCAGGGGGCGGAGCGGGGGGCGGACCTGGTGACGCTGCGCGCGATCGCGGAGGAGGCGGGCGAGCTGGGCGCGACGCGCGCGCTGGCGCGGCTGGGGCTGAGCGACGAGCGGGCGCGGGGTGACGTGGCGGAGCTGCGCGAGCTGCTGGCGGCGTGGCGCGATGCGAAACGGTCGGTGTGGAAGGCGGTGGCGGGGTGGATTGCGCGGCTGTTCGTGGCGCTGATGCTCGCGGGGCTGGCGGTGAAACTGGGGTTTGCGGCGTGGCTGAAGTGATCCCTCGATACGCCGTCTCGACAGGCTCGACAGCTACTCGGGACGAACGGGGCGGGGTCGCGTTTGCGGGCTATGCGGCGGTGTTCGACGTGGTCGATCGCGCAGGCGACGTGATGCGGCGGGGGGCTTTTGCCGGGGCCGGGGTGGTGCCGTTGTTGTGGCAGCATCGGGGGCGCGCGGTGGGGGTGCTGGCGTCGGTTGCGGAGGATGCGCGGGGGTTGCGCGTCGAGGGGGTGGTCGAGGATCCCGAGCTTGCGGGGCTGGTGCGGTCGGGGGCGGTCGCGGGGTTGTCGGTCGGGTATCGGGCGGTGCGGGTCGTGCAGGGGGCGCGGCGGGTGCTGCTGGGGGTGGAGCTGGTCGAGGTGAGTCTGGTGGGGGTGCCTATGCAGGGACTGGCTCGGGTGGAGGTGGTGGGGGTGGCGCGTCGTGCTGACGCGCTTCCGTCATCGTGACTCGTTCCGGTCATCCTGACTCCTTTCCGTCATCCTGACGAAAGTCAGGATCCAGAGCCGTAGGGGACGGCGCTTGGGGCTCTGGATCCTGACTTTCGTCAGGATGACGCGGGGGTGGGTGGGGTTTCTAGCCTCACGTGCCCTCACCCTCCCACGCTTTGCGCGGGCCCCTCCCTCTCCCCCTAGGGGAGAGGGGTTTTGGGGTGGTGTTCGGCTTGGGCTTGGCGCCCACACACGGTGTTTCAGGCGTCCTTCGGGGCGCCTTTTTTTGTTTCTTAGCAGGGAGATGGACATGACGGTGATGGATCGGCCGATGCTGGAGGGGGCGGCGCCTTCGGGCGCGTTTGCGGGGTTCGTGCGGAGTGGTGCGACGATCGAGATGAAGGCGTTTACCGGGGTCTCGGGCGATGCGGGGGGCTATGCGGTGCCGCGCGAGGTGGATGCGCAGATCGATGCGGTGCTCAAAGGTATCTCGCCGATCCGGGGGATCGCCAATGTCGTGAAGGTGGGCAGCGCCGGGTATCGCAAGCTCGTCACGACGGGCGGCACGCCGTCCGGCTGGGCGGCGGAGAATGCGGCGCGGCCCGAGACGGCGACGCCGGTGTTCGTCGAGATCGTGCCGCCGACCGGCGAGCTCTATGCCAATCCGGCGGCGAGCCAGGCGATGCTCGACGATGCGGCGTTCGACGTCGAGGCGTGGCTGGCGGGCGAGATCGCGATGGAATTCGCCAAGGCCGAGGGCGCGGCGTTCGTCGGCGGATCGGGCAGCGGGCGGCCCAAGGGGTTCCTGACCCAGCCGACCGCGGCGACCGCGGACGGGACGCGGGCGTTCGGGACGCTGCAATATCTGGCCTCCGGGACCGCGGGGGATTTCTCGGCGAGCCCGCAGGAGCGGCTGATCGACCTCGTCCAGGCGCTGCGCGCGCCGTATCGGCAGGGGGCGAGCTTCGTGATGAATGCGGCGACGCTGGCGCGGATCAGGAAGTTCAAGACGAGCGACGGGGCGTTCGTGTGGGCGCCGAGCCTCGCCGCGGGGCAGCCGGCGACGCTGCTCGGCTATCCGGTGATCGAGGCGGAGGACATGCCGGACATCGCGGCGAATGCGCTGAGCATCGCGTTCGGGAATTTCAGGGCGGGGTATCTGATCGCCGAGCGGGCGGAGACGGTGATCCTGCGGGATCCCTACTCGAACAAGCCGTTCGTCAATTTCTACGCGACCAAGCGGGTCGGCGGGTGCGTGACGAATTCTGAGGCGATCAAGCTGATGAAGTTTTCGGTCAGCTGATCGGGGTGTGAGGGGGGTGGGGTTTTTAGCCTCACTTGCCCTCACCCTCCCACGCGCAAGGGCGCGTGGGCCCCTCCCTCTCCCCCGGGGGGAGAGGGGTTTTTTCGGGAGAATCCTATGGGTGAGCAGGGGGTGCCGGTGGCCGTGGTGGCGGACGCGGTGGTGGCCGTGCGGGAGGTGTTGCGGCTGGAGGGGAGTGCGGAGGCGGCGTTGCTGGGGCGGGTCTGTGCGACGGCGATCCTGCTGTGCGAGGCGTTCGTCGGCGGGGCGATCGTCGCGCGGGTCGCGGGCGACGGGGCGGCGGAGCGCTGGGACGCGGTGCCGGCGCCGGTCGCGCAGGGCGTGGCGATGCTGGCGGCGCATCTGTTCGATCACCGCGATAGCGATGCGGTGCCGCCCGCGGCGGTGGCGGCACTGTGGCGGCCCTATCGGCGGCTGCGGCTGAGCCCGGAGGTGACGGCGTGAGCGCGCGGGGGGTGCTGCAGGCGGGCGTGGTCGCGCGGCTGCAGGCGGTGCTGGAGGGCGGGGTGTATGACGCGCCGCCGGTGCGCAGCGCGCTGCCCTATGCGGTGGTCGACGAGCCGGTGCTGAGCGACTGGAGCACGACGACGTGGCGCGGGCGCGAGGGGCGCGTCGTCGTGACGCTGCACGATGGCGGCGAGCGACCGGTGCGGCTGCGCGCGGCGCTGGCGGCGGCGGAGGAGGCGGTCGAGGCGCTGGACGCGGATCTCGGCGAAGGGTGGCGGCTGGTGCGCGTGCAGATGCTGCGCTCGCGCGTGCTGCGCGTCGGCGAACGGTGGCGCGGGACGAGCGAGTTTCTGGTGCGGATGTACCGCGAGAGCTGAACGGATTTGGGGGGGAGACGGACATGGCGGTGGAGAAGGGGAGCGCGTTCCTGCTGAAGGTCGGGAACGGCGCGGCGACGCCCGTCTATGCGACGGTGGCGGGGCTGCGGACGACCCAGATGTCGGTGAACGGCGAGGCGATCGTGGTGACGACGAAGGATTCGGGCGGCTGGCGGCAATTGCTGTCGGGGGCGGGGGTGCGCAGCGTCTCGGTATCGGGGGCGGGGGTGTTCACGGGCTCGGCGGCGGAGCTCAGGATCAAGGCGAGTGCGCTGTCGGGGGTGCTCGACGATTACCGGCTGGCGTTCGAGGGGGGCGACACGATGACCGGCCGGTTCCTGGTGTCGCGGCTGGATTATGCCGGGGATTTCAATGGGGAGCGATCCTACACGCTGAGTCTCGAGAGTTCTGGGGCGGTGGTGGCGGGGTGAGGGTGGGGTGTTGGGTTGGCGGGTTTTCGCTGTCCTGATCCCCCCTTCCGTCATCCCGACCCATTTCCGTCATCCTGACGAAAGTCAGGATCGAGGGCCACGAGCGTTGTCTTGGGCGGCTCTGGATCCTGACTTTCGTCAGGATGACGGGGCGCGCGCGGGATTGGGGTCTTTAGCCTCACTTGCCCTCACCCTCCCACGCGCAAGGGCGCGTGGGCCCCTCCCTCTCCCCCCGGGGGGAGAGGGGTTTTTGGAGATTTTTTATGAGCGATGTGGCGAATGTTGCGCGGGGGGAGGGGGCGCTTCGGGTGTCCGGGGAGACCCTCGTGGTGCGGCCGAGTTTTGCGGCGCTGGTGGCGGCGGAGGAGGAGCTGGGGCCCTTGTTCGCGCTGGTCGAGCGCGCGGCGGAGGGGAAGCTGGGCATTGGCGAGATGGTCGCGCTGTTCTGGCATTGCCTGCGCGAGTGCCCCGAGGGGCTGACGCGCGAGCGGCTGGGGGAGGCGGTGGTCGAGGCGGGGCTTGCCGTCGCGACGCCGGTGCTGCGCGGCCTGCTGCGGCAGATCCTGGCGGGGCGGTGATGCGGACGTTCGCGGACGCCGCGGGGCGGCTCGCGGGGTTTGCCGGCGCGGTGCTGGGGTGGAGCCCCGACGCGTTCTGGCGCGCGACGCCCGCCGAGCTGGGCGCGGTGGTTGCGGCGATGACGGGGGACATGCCGACGCCGCCCGATGCGGCGGCGATCGCGCGGTTGCAGGAGGCTTTTCCCGATGGATGACGATCTGGAGCCCGTGCTGGTGCGGGTGCGCGGCGACAGCGCGGCGTTTGCGCGCGACGTCGCGGCGATGCGCGGCGAGCTGGACGAGGTGCTGGGCGTGGGGGCGGAGCGCGCGGCGCTGCGGCTCGAGACGGCGCTGCTGCGCGCGGTGAAGACGGGGACGTTCGGGTTCGAGGAACTGAAGGGCGTCGCGCTGTCCGCGCTCGATGCGATTGCGGGGGCGGCGGTGAAGGCGGGGATAGGGTCGCTGTTTGGCGGGAGCGGGGGCGGCGGCGGGCTCGGGGAGGCGCTGGCGGGGCTGGTCGGCGGGTTGCCGGGGCGGGCGACCGGGGGGCCGGTGTCGCCGGGGCGGGCTTATGTCGTCGGCGAGCGGGGGCCCGAGCTGTTCGTGCCTTCCAGCAGCGGGCGGGTCGAGGCTGGCGGCTCGGCTGGCGTGCGGGAGGTGCGGGTGGCGATTACCGTCAATGCGGCGGCGGGGGCGGCGCCGGGGGTGCTCGCGCAGTCGGGGCGGCAGGTGGCGCGGGCGGTTCGGGCGGCGCTGGCGGTGGAGTGAGGGGGCGGTGGAGTGAGGGGCGCGAGCCTCACGTGCCCTCACCCTCCCACGCGCAAGAGCGCGCGGGCCCCTCCCTCTCCCCCGAGGGGAGAGGGGTTTTGGTTGCTCTCCCTTCGAATTGGAGATGGTTCATGGCGCAGTGGGTGTGTTCGGGGCGGGTGGGGCAGGTCGAGGGGACGGTGTCGCGGTTTGATCCGCGGTTCTGGACGGTGGATTTTCCGCGGCCGATGATGGCGTCGGTGGTCACGATCGCGCCGGATGCGCTGCGCGTCGATGCGGTGTTCTACAGGGCGGATGATCTGGCGGGGCTGATCTGGGCGGCGGAGGATCGCTATGATCATCCGTTGCTGCGGTACGAGACCGCGCGGGATTTTCGGGCGTGTCGGCTGCGGTTCCGGTGGCGGTCGGGGGGTGTGATGCCGCTCGATGCGATCAATGGGCCGACGCTGACGATCGAGGGGCGCGATGCGGCGGGGGTCGCGCGGGCCTGGTATGTGCGGTTGTGGAATTATGCGGTGGGGACGCCGGAGGATGCGCAGGTGTCGCTCGATTTCGCGGCGCTGGTCGGCGGGTTCGACCTGCCCGGGGACAGCGAGTCCGTCTGGGCGGGGGATATCGACCGGATGTTCGTGTCGCTGGTGCCGCCCGACTATCGCGGCGTCGACGCGCCGCTCGCGGGGATGCGCGAGGGCTGGGTCGAGCTGACCGAGATGGCGTGCGAGGGGCCGGGATCGGTGCTCGCGATCGGCGAGGCGGTGGTGCCCGAGCATGGGCTGCGGATCGCGAGCGGCTATGACGACAGCTATAATCTGACGCCCGCACGGCTGCTGCGCAACGCGCTGCACCTGGGGTATCGCGGGAGCATCGTCCATTATGTGGGGATGAGCCATTATTTCCGGCTCGAGCCGGCGGGCGGTGGATTCTACGTGTCGCTGGCGGGGGGCGTGCTGAACGCGGCGTGCGCAGCGTGGCACCGGGATTTCGCGGGGCGCGCAAAGGCACTGGGCTACGGCGTGATCTGGTCGCTGAGCTACGAGCTGTTCGATGCGCATTGCTGGAACGACTGGAAACAGCGCGCGGCGGATGGCGCGCCGGCGCTGACGGGGTGGGAGCCGCCTTCGACCTTGCTGTCGCCGGCGCATGGCGGGGCGATGGCGTATCTGCAGGCGGTGGCGCGCGCGTTTGTCGGGCTCGCGGTGGCGGCCGGGTTGCCGGCGCAGTTCCAGGTCGGCGAGCCCTGGTGGTGGGTGATGCCCGACGGGCGGCCGTGTCTCTATGATGCGAGCGCGGTGGCGGCGTTCGCGCCGGTGGCGATGGCGAGCATCCGCGGGGCCAAGAGCGCAGAGCAGATCGCGACGCTGGAGGCGGCGGGGGCGTGTCTGGCGGCGTCGACTGCGGCGCTGGTCGCGGCGGTCAAGGGGGAAGCGGGCGGGTGCGTGACGCATCTGCTGACCTATCTGCCGACGGTGCTCGATGCGGGGGCGCCCGAGGCGAAGCGCGCGAACATGCCGGTCGGCTGGGCGTCGCCGGCGTTCGATGTGCTCCAGCTGGAGGATTATGACTGGGTGACCGCGGGCGATGTCGCGTCGTCGGCGGATGCGGTCGCGCTGGTCGAGGGCCGGCTGGGCTATCCGGTCGACCGGCAACATTATCTGTCGGGGTTCGTGACTGCGCCCGAGCGCGTGGGCGACTGGGCGCGGATCGAGGCGGCGGCGGTGGCGGCGCGGGGGCGCGGCGTCGGCGAGACGTTCGTCTGGGCGCTGCCGCAGGTGATGCGCGACGGCTTCGTGCATTTCGAGACTGAGGAAGGAGACGGGGCCGTGGACGCGCATGACGACGTGCTGTTTCCGCTCGCGCTGGGGCGTGAGGCGGAGGTGATACCGGGGTTTTCGACCGCGATCCTGACGAGCGCGGGCGGCGCCGAGCAGCGCAACGCGGCCTGGGCGGAGGCGCGGACGAGCTATGATGTCGGGCCGGGGCTGCGGAGCGAGGCGGATATCGGCGTGCTGCTGGCGTTCTTCCGCGCGCGGATGGGGCCGGCGCGCAGCTTCCGGTTGCGCGACCCGTTCGATGCGGAGGCGGTCGGGCAAGTGCTGGGGCTCGGCGACGGGATCGCGCGGCGGTTCGCGCTGGTGAAACATTATGACGCGGCGACGCGGCGGATCACGCGGCCGGTGGCGGGGAGCGTGTCGGTCGCGGTCGATGGCGTCGCGACGTCGGGCTTCTCGGTGGTGGCCGGGGGGTGGGTGGTGCTCGACGCGGCGCCGGCGGCGGGCGCGGTGGTGAGCGCGGGGTTCGCGTTCGACGTGCCGGTGCGGTTTGCGGAGGACCGGCTGAGCGTGGCGCGGGCGACGTTTCTGGCGGGGGTCGCGGCTTCGGTGCCTCTGGTGGAGGTGCGGGAGGGGTAGGGCTGGGCTTGGGCGCGCGCCTCCGTTCCGTTCGTGCTGAGCGTAGTCGAAGCACTGGTGCGCGGCCTGCCCTTCGACTTCGCTCAGGGCGAACGGGGGCTGGGGGCTGGGCGTTGGGCCTGGAGCCTCACGTGCCCTCACCCTCCCACGCTTCGCGCGGGCCCCTCCCTCTCCCCCAAGGGGAGAGGGGTTTTTGCGTTCGTCGTCCTGACGGAAGTCAGGATCCAGGGCCAGGCAATGGGGGAGTGGTGGATGATGGCGGATGTTGGGGTGACGACGGTGGCGTTGTGCTGGCGGGTGGAGCGGCGGGATGGGGTGGCGGTGGGGTTGACGGGGCATGACCGGGATCTGCTGGTCGACGGGCTGGTCCACCGCGCGGCGCCGGGGATGACGCCGTCGGCGATCGCGCGGTCGGGGGTGCTCGAGCCGGGGGCGGAGGCGGATACGATGGATGTGGCGGGGGCGCTGAGTTCGGCGGCTATCGGCGAGCGCGATCTGCTGAGCGGGCGGTGGGACGGCGCGCGGGTGCGCGTGTTCGCGGTCGACTGGACCGATCCGCGCGCGCCGCTGACGCTGGGCGAGGGGGTGATCGGCGCGGTCGAGCTGGGCGAGGACGGGTTCACCGCAGAGCTGCGCGGCGCGAGCGCGGCGTTCGACCGGCCGGTGGTCGAGGAGACGTCGCCCGAATGTCGCGCGACGCTGGGCGACCGGCGGTGCCGCGTGGCGATGGCGGCGCGGCGGCGGTTCGCGCGGGTGACCGCGTGCGAGGGGGCGGTCGTAACGCTCGACCTGGCGGTGGCGGGAGCGGGCGATGTCTATGCGGGCGGGCTGCTGCGGTGGTTCGGGGGGGCGAACAGCGGGCTCGAAAGCGCGGTCGCAGCGTCGGAACCGGGGGCGGGGGGGACCACCCGCGTGACGCTGGCGCGGGCGCCGATGCTCGTCGTGGTGCCGGGCGTGCTCGTCGAGCTGAGCGAGGGGTGCGACAGGAGTTTGGCGACCTGCGCGACGCGTTTCGGCAATGCGGTGAATTTTCGCGGGGAGCCCTATCTGCCGGGGATCGACCTGCTGACGCGGTATCCCGGGGCATGAGCGGCGGGAACGTCGAGGCGGCGGCGCTGGCGGCGGTGGGGAGCCGGTTCCGGGTGCATGGCCGGGTGGCGGCGACGGGGCTGGATTGCGTCGGGCTGGTCGCGCTCGCGCTGAAGGCGGGCGGGTGCGGGGTCGAGGTGCCGACCGGCTATGCGTTGCGGGGCGGCGATCCGGTGCGGGTGGCGGCGTGGCTCGATCGCGTGCTGGTGAGGGTGGACGAGGCAAGCCCGGGCGACGTGCTGATGCTGCGGACCGGGCCGGGGCAGCTGCATTTCGCGGTCAGGACGACGCGGGGACTCGTCCATGCCGATGCCGCACTGCGCCGCGTGGTCGAGCGGCCGGGGCCGGTCGAGGCGCCGGTGCTGGGGTGCTGGCGGATCGGCGAAGGCAACAGCGGGGAGGTGGGGCCGTGGCGACATTGATCTTGAACGCGGTCGGGCGGGTGATCGGCCGGCCGCTGGGCGGGAGCACGCTGGGCGGGACGATCGGCGCGCTGGTCGGGCGGACGATCGACGGCACGTTGTTGCGCCCGGCGCGGCGCGAGGGGCCGCGGCTGACCGAGCTGGCGGTGCAGACGTCGTCCTATGGCAGCCAGGTGCCCAAGCTGTTCGGGACGATGCGCGTCGCGGGGACGGTGATCTGGGCGACCGACCTGATCGAGAGCCGGGCGACGAGCGGCGGCGGCAAGGGGCAGCCGAGCGTGTCGACCTATAGCTACGCCGCGTCGTTCGCGGTGCTGCTGTCGGCGCGGCCGGTGCTGGGGATCGGGCGGATCTGGGCGGAGGGGAAGTTGCTGCGCGGCGCGGGTGGCGACTTCAAGACCGCGACCGGGTTCCGGCTGCACACCGGCGGCGAGGACCAGGCGGTCGATCCGCTGATCGCGGCGGCGGAGGGCGGCGGGATGACGCCCGCGCATCGCGGCTGCGCCTATGCCGTGTTCGAGGGGATGGCGCTGGCGGATTACGGCAACCGGATCCCGTCGCTGACCTTCGAGGTGATCGCCGATCCGGGGCCGGTGCCGGTCGCCGCGATCGCGCAGGACGTGTCGGACGGGGGCGTGTCGGGGGCGGTGGCGCTGGCGCTCGACGGGTTCGCGGCGGCGGGGGGGAGCGTCGGCGCGGTGCTGGCGGCGCTGGCCGAGGCGAGCGGCGCGTGGTTCGTGTCCGCGGGGGACGGCGATGCGCTGGTGATGCGCGATGCAGCGGGGCCGGTTGCGAGCGTTGCCGATGCGGGAGTCGTCGAGGGCCAGGGGGAAGCGGGCTCGCGGCGGACGCGGACGGTGGCGGCGATCGAGACGGTGCCGCGGACGATGACGCTCGGCTATTATGATGCCGCGCGCGATTACCAGGCGGGGCTGCAGCGGGTGGCGCGGCCGGGCGCGGGGGTGCGCGACGCGCGGATCGACGTGGCCGCGGTGATCGATGCCGGGACCGCCAAGACGATCGCGACCGGACTGCTCGCACGGGCCGAGACCGCGCGGGTGCGGCGGACGGTGCGGCTGGGGCTGTCGGGGCTGGCGCTGCTGCCCGGCGGCTGCGTCGAGATTACGGGAGAACCGGGCGTCTGGCGGATCGTCGAGACTCGGGTCGAGGCGATGGTGACGAGCCTGGTGCTGACCCCGCTTACGCCCGCGCCGCTGCCGGTGCGCGGCAGCAGCGGGCGGATCGTCGGCGCGGCGGATGCGCTGATCGGCACGACGCGGATCGCAGCGTTCGAGACGCCGGGGCTCGAGGATGCGCCGCTCGCCGCGCCGCGGTTGTCGGTGGCGGCGACGGGCACGGGGGCGGGGTGGCGGCATGCGGCGTTGCTCTATTCGCTCGACGACGGGGCGAGCTGGATTGCGGCGGGAGCGAGCGCGGCGCCGGCGACGATCGGGACGATCGCGGTCGTCGCAGGCGCGGCGCCGGCGACGCTGACCGACCGGGCGGGCGCGTTCGAGGTGGTGCTGGTGCGCGGCGACCTGGCGCTCGCGGACGCGGATGCGGCGGCGCTCGATGCGGGGGCCAATCTGGCGATGGCGGGGGGCGAGCTGATCCAGTTCGGCCGCGCGGCGCCGCTCGGCGGCGGGCGGTGGCGGCTGACACAGCTGCTGCGCGGGCGGCGCGGGACCGAGGCGGCGATCGGCACGCAGGCGCCGGGCGACGGCTTCGTGCTGATCAGCGCGGATTCGGTGCGGACGATCGACCTGCCGGTCGCGGCGATCGGCGGGACGGTGCGCGTGATGGCGTCGGGGGTGGGCGACGCGGTGCCGGTCGAGACGCGGCTGGTGCTGGCGGGCGCGTCGGTGCTGCCGCCGTCGCCGGTCGGCTTGCGCGCGACGATCACGGCGGATGGCGGCGCGACGCTCGGCTGGACGCGGCGGAGCCGGGCGGGGTGGCGCTGGATCGATGGCGGCGACGTGCCGCTGGGCGAGGGCGGCGAAGCCTATGCGGTGACGGTTCTGACCGGCGCGGGGGTGACGCGCCTCGTCGAGACGACCGCGCCGGTGGCGACGCTGTCCGCGGCGGAGCGCGTAGCGGGGGCGGTGCGCGTCGAGGTGCGCCAGCGCGGCGACTTCGGCGTGTCGCTGCCCGCGGTGCTGATGGTGTGACGAGGGGGAGAGTGGCGATGACGGACGAGACGAGCGCGCGGACGGGGTTGCCGCTGCTGCAGCCGGGGCAGGCGCAGAAGGAGATGGGGCATAACGAGGCGCTCGCGCTGATCGACCTGCTGCTCCAGCCGAGCGTGGTCACGGTCGGGCTGAACGTGCCGCCGGCCGCGCCCGCGCCCGGCGCGTGCTGGATCGTCGGGACCGCGCCGACCGGCGACTGGGCGAGCCATGCGCAGGCGCTGGCGGGCTGGACGGCGGGGGGCTGGCGGTTCGCCGCGCCGCGGGCCGGCATGACGGTGTGGCGCGAGGATCTGGCGACGCTGATCCGGCATGACGGCACCAGCTGGACAGCCGCCGATATCACCGGCGGGCGAGTCGTGATCGGTGGTAACCAGGTGGTCGGCGCGCAAGGCGCGGCAATTGCCGATCCGGTCGGTGGCGCCGTGGTCGATACGTCCGCCCGGGCTACACTTTCCGCCGTTCTGGTGCTATTGAGGAGCCACGGATTGATCGCCGCCTAAACACTCTAAAAACTGTGGCGTTCCAGCAACACCTCGAACTTTTGTGCGCTTGCGTGGAAACAAGCCGAAGGATAGGGAGTTTGCGATGTCCGTGTGACACTCATGAAAGGGGATTTATATGCGGAAGCTTGCCGTCGTTCTGGCACTCGCCTCCACCGCACTCGCCACTCCTGCCCTCGCCCGCGACAAGTCGTGGTACGTTGGCATCGAAGGCGGTGCGATGATCGTTGAAGACATCGATTACGACATCGGTGCTCTGAACAATGCCGGTTCGGTCGACCATGACTATGGTTATGACGTCGACGCAGTCATGGGCTACGATTTCGGTGGCTTCCGCCTCGAAACCGAAGTCGGTTACCGCAAGGCTACTGTGGACGGCTATTCGTCGACCACCACCACGCCGTACTTCACGGGTGCAGGCGCACTCGTCAACGCACCGGCTGGCAACTATGACTATGCTGGCGGTTCTTCGTCGGCACTCAGCTTCATGCTGAACGGCCTTCTGGACTTCGGTCCGGATGACGGCATCCAGGGCTTTGTCGGCGGTGGTGTCGGTGTTGCTCGCGTCAAGGCGAACTACGCCCTCAACAACAACGGTTCGTTCCTGAACGATTCGGACACCGTGTTCGCCTATCAGGGCCTCGCCGGTATCCGTGCACCGCTGACCGACCACATCGACGCGACGCTGAAGTATCGTTTCTTCAACGCCGAGAACGTCAAGCTGGTCGACAACACCAACCGCCTGTTCGACGGTCGTTACCGTTCGCACAGCATCCTTGGTGGTGTGACGTACAACTTCGGCGCCCCTGCCGAGCCGATGGCACCTCCTCCCCCGCCGCCGGCACCCGAGCCGATGGCTCCCCCGCCGCCGCCGGCGCCGGTCGAAGTCGTTTGCTCGCCTGGTCCGTTCATCGTGTTCTTCGAGTGGGACAAGTCGGACATCACGCCTGAGGCTGCGTCGATCCTCGACAACGCCGTCACGCAGTACCAGTCGTGCGGCAACGCACAGGTCATGCTGGCAGGCCACGCCGATAAGTCGGGTTCGGCGTCGTACAACGTCGGTCTCTCGCAGCGTCGTGCAGACGGCGTCCGCGCCTATCTGTCGTCGCATGCGATCCCGGATGGCGTGATCTCGACCGAAGCGTTCGGTGAGAGCCGTCCGCGCGTCGACACCGCCGATGGCGTGCGCGAAGTGCAGAACCGTCGCGTGGAAGTCACCTACGGTCCGGGTTCGGGCCAGTAAGACTTCCGCCTTCCGGTCCTTTTTGGATCGGATGCGGGAAAAGATCGGGGAGGTCGGCGCGAGCCGGCCTCCCTTTTCTTTTGTCTGGCGTTCTTGGGGCGGGGAAGAAGGTTGGTTCGCGCGGAACCTTTTGGGGTGGGCCGCGGGGGTGCATCACGGAGGTTTCGGCAGGATTTGGCGTGCCGCACGGGATGCTTCGGCGCGGTCGCGCATGGGCGTGCGTTGGAAGTGTTCACGCGAAGGCGCGAAGGCGCGAAGATCCTGGGGCTGCGTTCTTGTGTGCCGCCGGGCGGCGGGGCGCGGCTTCGTCGATCGTGGTCGGGGCGGTCGTCCGGCTGACGTGCAATTTTTGCGCCTTCGCGCCTTCGCGCCTTCGCGTGAGATGTTAATCACTGCGCCTGGCGGCGGCGTTTACGCCTTGGGGGGATCGTCGGCCTCTAGCGCGGGGGCGAGCCAGGTGGGGATGAGCGCGTCGCCTAAGGCATCTGTGCGGCGGTGGTCGATCATCAGGGCGAGGTCGGGATAGGTGACGCGGGTGCGGCTGCTCGGTTCGGTGAAGGGGGCGACGACGAGGCGGCGGTTGACCTTCGAACGGTGGTGCATCCGCGCAGTGTTCTCCTGGCCGACATAACAGCCCTTGGTGAAGCTGACGCCGTTCAGCTCGCGCGCATTGCATTCGAGCCAGAGAGTCTCGCCATTGCCGAGCTCGGCAACGCCTTCGGTCACGCCGAGCGACAGCCGGTGCGCGTGCCATGCGGGTGACGCATCGCCTGCCGCCGCGTCCGCGGGGGCGAGCCAGCGGTGGCCGAGCGCGGGAAGCCGCGGGTCGGGGCTGCCCTCAGTCCCCGTCGGCGACCAGTGGACGCGGAGCGGATCGGGGGCGATCGTGATCGCGCGGCGCAGACGGTAGAGCGTCAGCCGCTTCGCCAGCGCCTCGGCCTGCGTGGCTTCGACATCGACCAGCACGTCGGCCCCGTCCGCCCAGAGGATGAAGTCGAACAGCACCTTGCCCTGCGGCGACAGCAAAGCGGCCCAGGCGGGCGCGCCGGGCGCGAGCAACGCGGTGTCGGCGGTCACCAGCCCCTGCAGGAAGCCGCGGACGTCCTCGCCCGCGATGCGCAGCACCGCGCGGTCGGCGAGAAGGGTTGCGCTGTCGGTCTGGGTCATCTCCTTCACCTAGTGCGCGCCCGGCGATTTCCAAGGCGCGCAACCGTCTGGCGTCGCCTGCCGCGCGTCGGTAGGAGGGCGCATGACCGACAGCATCACGATCCGCCGCCCCGACGACTGGCATCTCCATCTGCGCGACGGCGCGATGCTGGACGCGGTCGCGCCGCACAGCGCGCGGCAGTTCGCACGCGCGATCATCATGCCCAACCTCACCCCGCCGGTGACGACGATCGCCGCCGCGCGCGCCTATCGCGAGCGGATCCTCGCGGCGGTCGGCGGCCCAGAGGCGGGCTTCACGCCGCTGATGACCTGCTATCTGACCGACGGCACCGATCCCGCCGAGATCGCGCGCGGCCATGCCGAGGGCGTGTTCACCGCGTGCAAGCTCTATCCTGCGCATGCGACGACCAATTCCGCGCACGGCGTCACCGACATCCGCGCGCTGACCGGCGTGCTCGAGACGCTGCAGCGGATCGGCATGCCGCTGCTGATCCACGGCGAGGTGACGGACAAGTCGATCGACATCTTCGACCGCGAGGCGGTGTTCGTCGAGCGGACGCTCGCGCCGCTGACGCGCGACTATCCGGGGCTGAAGATCGTGCTCGAGCACATCACCACCGCCGAGGCCGCGGCGTTCGTGACCGAGGCGGATCATCCGATCGCCGCGACGATCACCCCGCAGCATCTGCTGATCAACCGCAACGCGCTGTTCGACGGCGGGCTTCGGCCGCACGCCTATTGCCTGCCCGTGCTCAAGCGCGAGACCCACCGGCTCGCCGTGCGGAAAGCCGCGGTGTCGGGCAGCCCGCGCTTCTTTCTCGGCACCGACAGCGCACCGCATGTCGTGGGCGCGAAGGAATCGGGCTGCGGCTGTGCGGGGATCTTCAACGCACCGTTCGCGCTCGAGGCGTATCTCGGCGTGTTCGACGCGGAGGGCGCGATCGACCGGTTCGAGGGGTTCGCGTCGGAGCACGGCGCGCGGTTCTACGGGTTGCCGCTGAACGAGGGCACGGTGACGCTGGTGCGCGAGAGCGTGATGGTGCCCGAGCGGGTCGGGGAGGGGGATATGTCGGTCGTGCCGTTCCTGGCGGGGACTGATGCCGGGTGGCGGTTCGCGGGCTAAGGCGCGCCGTCCGTTTCCCTTCTCCCGTCATCCTGACGAAAGTCAGGATCCAGGGTTACATGCGTTGTCCTGCCTGGCTCTGGATCCTGACTTTCGTCAGGATGACGGATCCTCCTGCGCGAGTCGGTCGAGCCAGAGCCGCGCTTCCTTCTGCTCGCCGGGCGCACTCGCGCTGACCGGCCCGCGCGCGGCGAAGAAATCGCGGTGGAGCGCGAACGGGTCGAGCATCAGCCGGTCGCGCATCGCGTCGATCTCGGTGCCCATCTCGGTCAGCGCGGCGATCGTCGGGGCGATCGCGGACCGGACGCGGCGGTCGCTGCTGCGGTCGAACAACCCGAGCGCGCCGTTCGCGGTCTTCTCGAGCGCGGCGATCAGCGTCGCGCGATACTCGGTTTCGAGATCCTCGCGCTGGGCGTCGAGACGGGCGAGGCGGTCGGGTTTGGCCATGGCGGGGGTGTTAGGGAATTGTGGGGGTGGGCGCTACCGGGGGCTGGTGTCCCGCGGGGGTGGCGCCGTGCCGCGGGCAAAGCCCGCGTCGTCGGACGGCGCTACGCGCCGCCGGCCGGGCTTGCGCGAGTCAGCGGGGCGTGGCCCGCTGCCGCGCTGCGCCTTAAAACGGCAACCAGCGGCTCTTGTGCGTGATGTTCATGTACCCGACGTTCACCCCCGCGCGCCAGCCGACGCCGAGGCGGATCGGGATCAGCACGACGTTGCCGCGGCGGAGATAGGTCGCGGCGAATCCGCCGACGAGATAGAGCCGGCCCTCGACCGCGGGGAAGCGCTTGTAGAGCTCCTCGGTGTCGTAGAGGTTGTAGACCAGCACGAAGACCTTGTTCGCGTCGCCACCGACGTCGAAGCCGACCGACGGCCCGGTCCAGTAGACCGGCTTCTCGCCCTCGACCTTGTGGTTCATCAGCCCCGAGCCGTAGCGCACGCCGAGGATGAACGCGCCCGACGCCTCGCGCCCGGCGATATAGGCGTTGGGCTGGCCCTGATCCTTGAGGATGTTCTCGAGGATGCCGCCGAGCCCGGCCGCGCCCTTGCCGAACACGCCTTCGCCCGCGGCGAGCAGGTCGTCGCGCTCATAGGTGTCGGCGGCGCTCATTGTCGCCTCCGCGCGCGTCGTCGCGCCGGGGCCAGACGCGGGCGGGGGCGGCGCGGCGGGCTGGACCGGCTCGACCGGCGCGGGCTCGGGATAGCGCTGGTCGGGGACCTGCTGGCCCCGCGATGGGGCGGTGCTGGTCTGGGGCGCGAGATCCCCGTCGATCGCCTGGTTGGGATCGATCGTGCGGACCTGTGCGGGCGCGCTGCTCGCGATCGACGCTGCGAAGGCGCCGAGGCCAAGCCAGAAACTGCGCATGATGCTATCTTCCCCAATGCCGAGTGCGCGTGAGTTAACAAACCCCCGCCTGACCCCGCAATGAATGAAACGGCGGGAAGAGTCGAATTCGCGTCCGGTACCCGCGTAACGACGGTTGCCCCCGCCGCAGACCCTCGCTATAGCCCCGCATCTGCTGCAGCCGGAGACGTGGGTGAGTGGCTGAAACCAGCGGTTTGCTAAACCGCCGTACCGGGTTTACTGGTACCGAGGGTTCGAATCCCTCCGTCTCCGCCATCTTCGTCACCGCAGCGTATCGGTGATGTGCCCCCCATTGTAGCGTGCCGACGCTGGGTAGCGGGCCGCTTGCGCGGTGGGCCAGGCGCGACTTTGACGTCCGCCCCTCTTCGATATCCCACCTAACGGATCGGCGTTGAATATCGGCTGTTGTCGTGTATGCGTGTGGCACCACTAAGAGGGTTGATCATGAAGAAGATTTTCGCTGTCGCCGTCGCTGCCGGCCTGTTCTCGCTCGCAGCTTGCAACACCAGCCCGCGCGAGCAGGCAGCCGACAACATCGAGTCGAACACCGAGGCGGTCGCTGACAACCTCGAGGACGCTGCCGACGTCACGGGCAACGAAGCAGCCGAAGAAAGCCTCGAGAACAAGGCTGACGCGGTGCGTGCGACCGGCCAGAACCAGGCTGAAGACATGCGCACCAACGACGCGGATACCAATCTGTCGAACGGTATCTGAGCCACAGCGCTCAGGGTCGCGGGCCAAGCTGCCTGCGACCCCGAGCGACGTGCAGAAAAGGGCATCCGGGGCGACCCGGATGCCCTTTTTGCGTTCGGCGTGTGTGAGGAGCGCCGCTGGCGTCGCTTATCGCGCAGCCGGCCGGTCAGGCCGCATCGGCACGCCTGGCGGCGCGGGCGTGTTCGCGGGTGAAATCGCCGACGCCGCGATCGGTGTGGCACAGCCGGTCCCAGTGGCGGAAATACAGGCCGTAATTGCAGCCATAGAGCTCGTGATGGCGCTGATGATGGCTGGCGGTGATCAGCCAGCCGCCTAAGGGGCCGCTCCACATGAAGCGCGGGAAAATCTCCCACCCCATGTGGTTGGTCACGCCCATCACCGTCATGATCGTCAGCACGACCCCCAGCCCGTAGATGTGGATCGGCACGAAAAAGACGAGCAGCGGAATGACGATCGCGCCGCTCAGCGCCTCGATCGGGTGGAACGCCATGGCGGCCCATGCCGTCGGCGGACGGCTGGCATGATGGAGCGCATGCGCGAGCTTGAACGGGGCGGGGCGATGCATCCAGCGATGCGTCCAGTAGAACCAGGCATCGTGGAGGAGCAGATAGGCGAACACCGAGACCGGGAGGTACCAGAGCGGATAGGCGTGGACATCGTCATAGACCTGCGTCCAGCCGCGATGCTGCCAGCCCCAGGCGACGACGCCGGCGGGAATGCCGTAGAGCGCGGCAGAGGCGAGGCTCCAGACGATCTCGCGCCGGACCTGCGGATCGAGCCCGAGATACAGCCCCGGATGCTTGCGCGTCGTGATCCACGCGAACGCGCCCGACACGAGCAGATAGCGGACCCCGACGATGACGGTCATCGCAATGGCGGAGAGGATGATGGCAAGCGTCATGCGGGGTCCTCTACACCGCGGCGGTCGGCGGCGCGAACCGCAAGCGCACGCCGCCGCGCGGGCAGCCCCCACCACGGCGTGCCCGGCGACAGATGATGTTCGTGATGATAGCCGCCGAAGTGGAAACAGGTCATCAGCGACAGCGCGGGTCCGATGTCGAGGCTGTGTGCGCGGTGGGTGTCCGCGAAGGGCAGGTCGCGCTCGCGGTGCGGCAGCCAGGTGCCGAAGACGAACAGCTGCGCGACGGCGCCGAGCGCGGGCAGCGCCCAGAAGATCACGATGTTGCCGAGCGGTGCGCCGAGCAGCAACGTATAGACCAGCGCCACCAATGTGATGCGGATGATCTGGCCGTGCGAATAATAAGTCTTGAAGAACTGCAGGAACCAGCGGGTCAGCCGCGGGTCGCCGCCATGAAAATCGGGATCCCCGGCGCGTCCGGTCTGTTTGTGGTGGAGATGATGCTGCGGGAGCAGCGACGCATAGGACAGGCAGGCATAGAGCGAGAGACAGGTCGCGCCGATCGCCCGGTTCAGCCTTGGATGCTCGGGCGCGAGCGCCCCATGCATCGAATCATGCGCGACGATGAACAGCCCGGTGGAGAGCCAGGTCTGGACGAGGACCATCAGGACCGCGACCGGCAGCGTCGCGAGGCTCCACTGCCAGAAGAAGATGCCGGTGATGTGGATAGCGAGCCACGCGACCATGATCGCGGCCGACAGCGACACGCCGATCCGCATCTGGCGCTTCATCGCGTCCGACGGGTGGGCGGCGGTGATGCTCACCCGCGCTGGTCGGCCGGACTGGTGTTCGGGGTCCGCGCGGGACGGGCGGCGCGACGCTGCGCATCGGCATTGGCACGCAGCTGCGCCTTCAGCACCGCGGGCTTGCGCGCGAACAGGAAGCCGTGACTGACGGTGCCGTCCTTGCCCTCGACCGCGTGATGCAGGCGATGCGCCTGGAGCAGCCGCTTGAAATAGCCCTGTTTGGGGACCCAGCGAAAGCCGCCGCGCTGATGCACGAGCATGTCATGGACGAAGGCGTAGATGCCGCCATAGACGGTGATGCCGAGTGCCGCCCACCACAGCGCCGGGTACCAGAGCCCGACCACGAACAGCACGATCGGGACGATCGCGAAGACGATCGCATAGAGGTCGTTCTTCTCGAACCAGCCCTCATGCTCCTCGTGATGCGACTTGTGCCAGCCCCAGCCCCAGCCGTGCATCACATAGCGGTGCGTCGCCCAGGCGAAGCACTCCATGAACAGGACCATGCCGACGACGATCGCCAGTTTCTCGACCCAGGTCACGACGCGCGATCGGGCAAATCGGCGCTGACCAGAAGCAGTGCATTCAACATGGCGTATATATAACCGTTCGCGGCGGACGATGCGAGGGCGCGCCGCCATAAAAGCACGCGCGGCGCCGCCGCGGCAGTCGGTGGCTCGCGGTAGCATACACAGGTAAATCATACGGATGCGATCGATCGCGGCACCGCAGGGCGGGACGCTGCGTTCGACCCCGATGCCCGCTTCGAACTTCCGTGCCGACCACCGCGACACCCCGTCCTGGTTGCTGGTCGCAGCCATGATCCTCAGTTTCCTCGTCGCGCAGCAGGATGACCGCTTCACGGTCGATCCACTGCGGGCGGTGCCGGCGATCCTGTCGCTGCTCGCGCTGGGCGGCGCGCTGGCGATCGGCCGGTATAGCGCGCGACCGCGGCTTGCCGCGGGGGCGAGGGCGTTTCTGCAGATGACGCTGTTCACGCTGTTCGGCGTGGTCCTCGCCTATGCGCTGGCCGCGAAGTCCGGCACCTTGTGGGATGCCCGGCTGGCGGCGGCGGATCGCGCGGTCGGCTTCGACTGGCCGGTCGTGCTTGCGCTGCTCGACCAGTGTCCGCCGCTGATCTGGCTGCTGGGCCTCGCCTATCACAGCCTGACGGTGCAGATGATCGTCGTCATCGTCGCGCTGAGCGGGATGGGGAAGTTCGACACGCTGCGGACGATGGTGTGCGCCGCGATCCTGTCGGGGTTCGTCACGATCCTCATCTCGGGTCTGACGCCCGCGATGGGAAACCTGTTCGACCCGGCGCGCTACGTGCATCTCTGGCCGTCGATCGCGTGGCTGGAACAGGGGCTGATCTCGGGGCTGCGCGACGGATCGCTGCGCGTGCTGGATCTCACCATGCTGATGGGGATCGTCAGCTTTCCCAGTTTCCATGCGACGCTCGCCGCGATCTTCATCTGGGCGTTCGGTGCGATGCCGCGCCTTGCCGGGCCGGGTCGCGGCTGGGCGATCCTGACGATCATCGCGACGCCGGTGTTCGGCGGTCACTACGGCGTCGATGTGCTGATGGGGCTGCTGCTCGCGCCGCCCGCGATCGTCGCGGCACAGCGCCTCACGCAGCGCAGGCAGCCCTGTCCTGAGCCAGGTCCAGGCGTGCCGGCGTAACGGCCGCGTCGTCGCGCAGCGCCGCCTCGACGTGCGCGGCCGCGTCGGCGGCGCCCCCCGCCATCGCCATCTCCGCCGCGAGCAGGCCGGCCGCGCGGCGATAGCCCGGATCGGTCAGGACAAGGCGGAGCGCGGGTTCGAGCCCGCCTCTGGCGGCGTCGGCGGCGGACACGATGCGCGCCGCGCCGATCCGCTTCAGCCGCGCCGCGGTCGCCGGCTGTTCGAACGCCAAGGGCACGGTGACGATCGGCACGCCCGCCGCGAGCGCGTCGAGCACGGTGTTGAAGCCGCCGTGGAGGATCGCTGCCGAACAGTGCGGCAGGATGCGCGTCTGCGACCAGAAGGCGCGGACCAGCGGGTCGCCGGGCAGCGAGGCCGCGTCGCCGTCGCTCAGGCCACCGCCATGCGCGACCACCGCGCGCGCACCGACCGCGGCACAGGCGGCGGTCATCGCGGCGAACAGCGACCGGCGCGCGCCCTGCAGCGACCCGAGCGAGCAATATATCAGCGGTCGGCCGTCGCTTTCGGGAACCTCGTCCACGGGTTCGTCGAGGCGCCACGGCGCGCCGTAGCGGAAGCTCGGCGGCAGGGCAGTGCGCGGAAAGTCGAGCCCTGCGGGGCATTGCGCGATCTGCAGGCGGTCGGACCATTGCTGCTGCGGGTCGGGATCGAGCCCCCAAAGCTGGGCATAGGTCGTCACGATGCGGGTCACCGGGCGCATCAGCAGGTCGCTGACCGCATAGCCGCCATTGTTGCGATTCCGCCCGAGCGCATCGGCCCGGTACGCCCAGCCGAGAAAGGGCGGGGGGATCATCGGCTCGCGGAGCAGCGGCAGTCCGGTGATCGCGGTCACGAACGGCAGGCCGAGATGCCGTGCCACCAGCGCCCCCGCCGGCTCGACCGAATCCGCCACGACCGCATCGACGCCGAGCCGCGTGAGGGTGGCCGGCAGCGCCGCGAGCAGGAGCTCGGTCATCGCCGCGGTGCTGCGGATCATGCGCGGCAATCCGACCGGCCCCGAGGGCTGGGCAAGCTTGCGATAATGTTCGGCCAGCAGGCCCTGGCGATCGGCGGGATGGTCGAGCGGCGCGAACGCGACGTCGCCACGGGGCAGCATCGCCGCGACATCGGCCATATGCACCAGCGTGACCCGGTGTCCCGCGGCGACGAGCGATGTGCCCAGCGCGACCAGAGGATTGATGTGCCCGGCGGTCGGCGGCGCGATGATGGCGATATGCCGCCCTGCAACAGTCAATTCAGGAGCTTTCCGACGCCGTCTGGTAGGGCCGCCACTATCAGCATGGATGCGACGCGCGATAGTCGCAATACGGTGATCGAGTATAACTTGGTAACGATCTACCCCTGGGATCGATCTCGCCGCATGGCCGCGCCTGCCGAGACCCGCGCGGCTGCGCGGTGTCATCCCGGCTTCACGATGGACGCATAAGACGCCCCGAATCGCAAGCGGGGGGCGTGGTGAACAGGGACGCGGGGGTTTTCAGGGGCGTCGGCGAGCACCGGCCGGTGACGCCGGCGCTGGCGATGCAATGCCCGGATGCGGCGCTGTCACGCGCGCTGCGTGCGTTCGTGCACGGGCGGCTGGGGCATCACGCTGACGGCGACGACGTCGTGCAGGAAACCTATCTGCGGCTGTTCACCTATCAGGCGAGCGCGCGGGTCGAGGACGTCAAGGCGCTCTGCTTCGCGATCGCGCGCAATCTGCTGCGCGATCATCACCGCGTCGCCCGGCGCGGCGCGAATGTCGAGCTGGACGAGGCGATGGTCTGTCCGCTGCCGGCGGCGGATCGGGTGGTTGCGTTCCGCCGCGCGGTCGCGCTGATGGCGGGCGCGCTCGAACGCATGCCGCCGCTGCGCCGCGAGATATTCCTGCGCCGACGGCTGGACGGCCTCACCACCGCAGCGATCGCCGACCGGCTCGACATGAGCACCGCCGCGGTCGAGAAACACGTCGTCCGGGCCTTTGCCGACCTCCGTACCGCGCTGGCGCGGCGGGGTTTCACGATGGAGGCGGGGGCGTGACCGCCGGCAGCAGCAGCGGGGGCGGGGGCGCGGCCGTGACCGATGCCGCGCTGACCGATGCGCTGCGGACCGCCGCTTTGCACTGTGGCCGGCTGTCGGACGAGCAGGTCCGCGCGCTCAGGCGGCGGCGGCGGTCCGTCGTCGTCGCGGCCACGACCGCGCCGGTCGTCGCCGTATTGCTCGTCCTCGGCCTCCGCATGGCCCCGCCGCCCGCCGCGGTGGCACCGTCGCCGCAGCTGTTCGCGACGCGGGCCGGCGAGCGCGCGACCGCGACGCTGGCGGACGGCACCACCGTCCGGCTGAACGGTGCGACGCGACTGCAGGTCGTCTACACGACCGCGGGGCGCAGCGCCCGGCTGCTGGCGGGCCAGGCGTTCTTCGACGTGCGCCACGATGCCGCGCGCCCGTTCGTCGTGCGTGCGGGGGCCAGCCGGACGCGCGTGCTCGGCACCGCGTTCGACCTGGATCTGACGCGGCGGCAGGTCGCACTGGCGGTCTATCGCGGCGCGGTCGGGTTCGATCCGCTCGACCCGGCATCAGCGGGCGCGGGGCGCGGCGTCGTGGTCCGGGCGGGCTATCGCAGCAGCATCCGCGGCGGCGTGACGGCGGTACCCGAGCGCTTCGATCCGGCGCTGCCCGACTGGCGTCAGGGCTGGATCGACACCGCGGGCATGCGGCTCGACGATCTGGTCGAGATCCTCGACCGGCAGGGCGGCGTCAGGATCGCGCGCCCTGCCGAGCCGCTCGCCTCGACGACGGTGTTCGGCCGTTTCCGGACCGATCATCCGCGCCCGCTCCTGGCGGCGATCGGCGGCGGGTTCGGGTTCGCGGTGGTCGAGCGGGACGGGGGTCTCGCGCTCGAACCCGCACGCTGAAAAAAACACTGTCCGGATCCGTCGGGCTGCGCCGTCTTCCTCCCGAATGGCGCGTGGGGGCGCCATGACGGGGGATTATCATGACGCGGTTTTACGGAACGTCGGCACTCGCTCTGGCGGTGTGCGCGCTTATGGCGCCAGCGGCGGCACACGCCCGGCCGGCGGGGGCACAGCCGGCGGGAACGCGCGCGTTCGCCATTCCCGCAGGCGACCTCGCGGCGGCGCTGTCGGCCTATTCGAGCGCGACGGGGATGCAGGTGATCGCGGCGCCCGCGCTGATCCAGGGACAGCGGACCGGCGGGGTGAGCGGGCGGCTGACCGCGCCGGCGGCGCTCGCCGTGCTGCTGCGCGGCACGGGCCTGCACCCGGTCGAGAGCAACGGCGTGCTGGTGCTGCGACGCGCGCCACCGCGCCCGGGCCTGCGCACCGTCAGCGCACCCGCGCCGGTAGCCACGCCGGCGGTTGCGGGGGGCGTCGCGGGGGGCGTGTCGACGCTGGCGACCGAGCCGGTCGCGGTCGCCGACGACATCGTCGTCAACGGCTATCGCCGCAGCCTGCTCGCCGCGCAGGAGCTCAAGCGCCGTGCGGTCGGGACCGAGGACAATATCGTCGCGTCCGACATCGCCGCCTTTCCCGACCTCAATCTCGCCGAAGCGCTGCAACGCGTCCCCGGCGTCGCGATCACCCGCGACACCGGCGAAGGCCGCCAGATCGCGCTGCGCGGGCTCGGCCCCGATTTCACGCGCACCCAGCTGAACGGCATGGAGGTGCTCGGCAATACCGCGTCGGGGATGGACAATCGCGGCAACGTCAGCCGCAGCCGCGGCTTCGACTTCAGCCTGTTCGCGTCCGAGCTGTTCAACCGCGTCAGCGTGCAGAAGAGCTATGCCGCCAATCAGGACGAGGGCGGGATCGCCGGGACGGTCCAGCTCTTCACCGCCAAGCCGTTCGACTATGACGGCCAGACGATCGTGCTGTCGGCCAAGGGCCAGACCAACGACCAGACCAGCGGCATCACCCCGCGGCTCGTCGGGCTGTTCTCGCAGCGCCAGGGCGATTTCGGCGCGCTCGTCTCGGTCGCCTATTCGAAGATCCGCAACAACGAATATGGCTATCGCAACTGGAACTGGGGCAAGGTCACCTACGGAGCGAACAATATCGGGCCCGAGATCGATGCAGCGACACGCGCGCTGCTGCGCGGCGGCACGATCTTCGCACCCCAGGCGCAGTCGCCCTCGACCTGGTACACCGACCGCGAACGGATCGGCGTCACCAGCGCGCTGCAATATCATCCGGGCGATCGGTTCAAGCTCGATGTCGACCTGCTCTACGGACACCTTGCCGACAAGCGTGACGACTGGGCGATCGCGGCGGGCGGCTATAACGCGCTGACCGGCAATGTCAGCGGCACGCAGGTCATCCGCTCCGCGACGATCCAGGGCAATTCGCTCGTCGCCGCCAGCTATACCGGGATCGACCAGCGGACCGAGCATCACCGGGTCGAGAACCAGACCGATTTCTATCAGGCGGTGGCCAATGCCGAATGGAAGGTCGGCGATCGCCTGACGCTGACCGCGCTCGCCGGCTATCAGAAGTCGGCGTTCGCGCAGCCGACGTTCGACAAGATCTTCCTGCAGGCGCGCAACACCGCGTTCAGTTTTGACATGCAGCCGACGATCCCGGTCAACACCTATGGCTTCGACCTGACCAAGCCGGCGAACTGGAACGTCCAGCGGCTGGTGACGCAGGAAAACACGATCGACAACGCCTATCGCAACGGCCAGCTCCAGGCAGTCTATACCGTGTCGCCGATCCTGAAGCTCGAGCTCGGCGGCGAGTATAAGCGCTTCACCAACAGCGGGTACCAGTATCTCACCAACATCTTCTACGGGACGCAGGCGACCAGCGACCGCGCGGTACCCGACGCGCTGAAATACGTGATCAACCGCGACAGCCTGATCCCCTATATCGGCGGCGACGTCGCGGGCATCTACGCGCTGCTCGGCAACAACCGGAACCTGACCGCGGCGAACCTGACCGCGGGCAGCGACTTCCGCATCCGCGAGACGAGCTGGGCGGGCTTCACGCAGCTCGATCTGGATACCGAACTCGGTTCGATGCGGCTGCGCGGCAATGCGGGCGTGCGCTATTATCATACCGCGCTCGTCTCAAGCGGGTCGCTCGCGACCGCGACCAACGGCGTCACGGTGCTGCAGCCCGTGACGGTCAAGACCAGCAACGACGACTGGCTGCCCGCGCTCAACATCGCGCTCGACCTCACGCCCAAGCTGATCGCGCGCGCGTCGGCGAGCCGCAACGTCAACCGTCCCGGCCTGCCGCAGCTTGCCGCCGCGGGCACGCTGACGGTCGCGCCGTTCGGCGGCACGGTGTCGGTCGGCAACCCCAACCTCCAGCCGTTCCGCTCGACCTCGGTGGAAGGCGGGCTGGAATATTATATGGATCGCAACGGCTTTGCGTCGGTCGGCGTGTTCTGGAAGGATCTGGCGAGCTTCATCACCTCGGAGACGTCGCAGGTGCCCTACAGCGCCACCGGCTTCCCGGTCTCGCTGCTGCTGCCGGGGCAGGACGGCACCACGCCGTACAACTATACGCGGCCGGTCAATGGCGACGGCGCCAGCATCCGCGGGGTCGAGGCCGCGGTCCAGCACGACTTCACCTTCCTGCCCGCGCCGTTCGACCATCTCGGCGTGGTCGCCAACGGCACCTGGATCGATGGCGACCAGAAGGCGATCTACAACGGCGTCGCCCAGACCATCCCGCTGTTCAACCTGTCGAAATGGGCCGCCAACGCGACGCTGTATTTCGAGACCGAGCGGTTTGGCGCGCGCGTCTCGACCGCCTATCGCAGCCGCTACATCACCGGCGCGGGCAGCAACGCCAATGTCGGCGACGGCATCCGGCCGACCAACAACGTCGATTTCCAGATCCGCTACAGCCCGGCCGAGAATCTGCGTTTCGTGATCGAGGGGATCAACGTCACCAACCGGCCGATCGAGCAGTTCGCCGATCTCAGCGCCGACCGGACGCTCGTCTACACGCGCAGCGGCCGCATCTTCACCTTCGGCGTGACCACCAGCTTCTGACCTTCGCGTCCGCGGCGCTCCCCGCCGCGGACGCGGGCGTACGGCGTATCTCCACACAGCTGCCACGGGAGTTTGCATGAAAAGCCAAGCTACATTGTTGTCCGCCGTCGGCCTGGCCGCGGCGCTGCTGGCATCGCCCGCGCTTGGACAGGGCTGGCCGTCGCCGGTTGCGCCGCTGCCCGAACGCGCCACCGCGCTCGACAAGCGTTTCCAGCCCGCGGTCGACTTCGACACCGACGTCTGCTTCAACGTCCCCGCGGTCGACGCGTCGGGCGCGATCAGCCCGGCCGCCTCGACCTATGCGACGCGCCCGCCGGCATCGTGCCGCGCCGCGAACTACCGCACGCAAAGCAACGTCTATGCGCGCAGCCGCTGCAACAACGGCTATTGCGGGCGGGTCTACAGCTATTTCTGGCAGTCGGACTTCTCGCATGCGTTCGACTGGGAATCGATCATCGTCTGGACCACCGACCAGGGCACGAGCAGCCGGGTCGTCGGTGTCACCCGCGGCGATCACGGCGATTGGGATACGCGTCCGACCAGCGGCGGCCAGCTCCGCTTCGTCAGCGATGCGAGTGGCGAACACGTCAAGCTCGTCTTCCATTACGAGACCTGGGGCTTTTCGCACCTGTGGCGCTTTTCCAAGACCGATGGCGGCGACGAGCCGGCCGAGAACGGTACCGGCCAGTGGCTCATCCAGCCGCTGGTGAGCTGGAACGGCTATCCGTCGGTCGCGGTCCGCAACGCGGTGTCGAACTACGACTTCAAGGGCGCGAACTTCGACAACAAGGAAGCGCGCTTCGCCAGCACGCTGGCCGCCGCCAATGCCGGCGGCATCGCGCCGGGGTTCAACGCGAATGTCGATGCCGGCGCCGATTCGCCGGGCTGCCCGTCGGGCTCGACGCTCTGTTGATCCAGCCCCGCCCCGCGCCGCCAATGGCGACGCGGGGCGGCACCGGAGGCCGCATGCCGCTGCGCCCCGTCCGTCCTTCACCGTCGTTCGGCTGGATCGTGGCGGCGATCATGGTCGTGCTGTTCGGCGCGATCGTCGTCGGCTGGCGCCAGCGGCAGCGCGACGTCGCAGCGACCGCGATCGCCGTCGTGCGGACGCCGACCATCCCCGTCGCCAGCATCCCGCCACTACCAGAAGCGAGGCCGGCCGCAGTCACTCCGGTCGCCGCGAGCGTCGCGGCCGCGCATCTTCGCACCGTCTACCCGCTGCTGTCCGACGTCACGATCGCCTGCCGCGACGATCGCTGCACGCTGACCGCGACGATCCGTCCGGTGACCGGGCAGGCCGATCTTGACCGGCGGCAGGAGATGCTGCTCGGTGGACTCGCTACGGTGCTGGCTGCCGACGGATACCGGTTGGCGGTGCCGTTCCAGATGGACGAGGTCGCCGACAACCTGTTCCACATTCGCGCGTCGGTGACGCCGCGATAACCCGATTGCGCCGGGTCAGGCGCGGACGAGGTGGATGTTGGGGTGGTCGGCGATGATCGTCAGGATGGTGTCGAAATAGGTCTCGCCGCGGCCCTGTTCGAGCGCGTCGAGCTGGGTGGTGATGCGTGCGGCGTCGAACGCCGTGTTCTGGAGCTTGGCGCGGAGATGGGCTCTGGTGGCGTCGATGCCGAGCGCGGCGCGGCTCGTCTCGATATCCTGCCAGACGAGGATAACCGGGGCCTTGCCCGCAAGCGCGCCGTAGCTGCCGTAGAACAGGTCGTCGAGCGCATCGAGGCTGGGGCCGAGCGACCAGTCCTCGCCCGCCATGAAGACGCGGTTGATCTCGTCGTAGAAGCTCGCAATGTCGCGGATCGCGCCGCCGGCGATGGTGAGGGTCGTGGCCTTGGGGTGGTCGATCATCCGCGTGCTGGTCCGTCTGCTAGCTGGCGCCGGCCTCGATCCGGCACTGCGACACATCGAGGACAGCGCCCGCGGCGTGCGCGAGTTCCGTGCGCGCTGCATCGATGTCGCGGCGGAAGTCGGGGGCGGTGCGCAGCGTGGCGACGACGACCGGTTTCACTTTGCGGATCCTTCGAGGTCGCCGCATGGCTTCGCGATGCGGACCGGGTTGCAGCGCGCGACATGGCCGTCGGGGAGCGCGACGCGGTAGCCGCCGGCGAAGCGCGGGTCGGGCCAGAGATAGTCGGTCGAGACATAGTGCGCGCCGCCCGCCAGCGCGGTGTCGCGCGGCACGCCGTCATTGGCGCGCGCCTCGCGCGTGTTGGCGTCGGCGCGGGTGCGGACGAGGAAGCCCGCGCGTACGTCGCGGCGGATGCGTTCGGCGTCGCGGACCGGGTCGTTGAGCGTCAGATAGGCGGCGGCGGGCGACGCCTCGTCGGTGTTGATGAAGAACACCCGGCCTTCGAGCGAGCGCCGCGTGCCGCGATAGACCGCGACCTTGGCGGGGGGCTCGTCGAGCGCGAACAGGAATTTGCCGCGCGACGCCTCGAGCAGCGGCCAGTTGTCGGCGAGGACGGCGTCGCGGAGCGTCGGATAGCGTCCCTGCACGTCGTCGGGCACGACCAGCTTGCCCGGCGCGATCACCGAGCGGATCTCCGCATCGAGCGCGTCATAGGCGGCTGCGTCGAACGGCAGCGCGTCGATGCCGCCGCGCGCGGCGTTCTGTTCGTCCTTGGCGTTGAACATCAGCAGGATCGGGACGTGACGCGGATGGCGGGCCGACCAGTCGCGGACGATTCCCAGGCATTCGGTGAGCAGGACGCAGCTCGACGCATTGTCGATGCCGGGGATGTGCAGCACCTTGAAGCCCGGCCGCTGTAGCTTGGGATCGGACGATCCGCGCGCATAATGCCCGCCCTGCGGATCATAGTTCACGTCGATCTCGAGCTGGCGCGCGCCCGCGTCGAGCTGGTCGACGAGGCTGCGATGCGCATAGTCGAGCGCGTCGGCCATCGCCGGATCGGCCGCGCGCACCTTCGCCATCGTCGCGGCGGGCATCGGCTGCTTGTAGCTGTTGTGCGTGCCGATGACGGCGATGTCGTTGATCCGCAGCGGTGGGCCGGCATCCTTCGCGGTCGCGGGGCCTGCGAGCAGGGCGAGGGGGAGAACCGCCGCGGTCGCCCGCAGCATCGTCGAGATACGCATGATTGTCCTGCCCTGTTGGCGCCCGGCCGGCGTGGTCCGCGGGCTATGGCCGTGCCAGATGACGCGCCGAGGACCGTTCTGTTACGCGACCGTCTTAATTGGGCGCGCGGCGGCCCGCGCGATGGGGCCGCAGATTGTGTATCGCGGTCTCTAAGCCATTAACTAATTGGACAATATCGGGTGATACTCGCTGTCCCCTCAGTGGGGGACAGCGTGTTTAGACCTTGGATATGGATGTGCGGCGTGGCCGCGCTGGGCAGCGCGACGCCGTTGTCCGCGGAACTGAACGTGCCGATCGCGGCGCGGGTCGTGTCGTTCCTTCAGCCCGGCCCGGCGGGGACGGTCGCCGCGGCGATCGTGTTCGAGCCGGGCAATGCGGCATCGGAGGCCGAGGCGGCGGCGATCGAGCGGGCGATCGGATCGGGACTGGCCGCCGGACGCAGCGCGATCCGCGCGCGCCGCGTGCCGGTCGGCGCGATCGGGTCGCTGGCCGGGTTCCGGCTCGCCTTCGTCACGACGGGGTTGCGCCCGGAGCATGCCGGCATCGCCGCCGCGGCCGCCAGATCGTCGGTCCTGACGATCTCGTCGGATCCCGCCTGCGTGCAGACCGCGCGGTGCGTGGTCGGCATCACCTCGGGTCCCAAGACCCAGATCACCGTCAATCGCGCCGCGGCGCGCGCTGCCAATATCAGATTCGGGTCGGCATTCCTGATGCTGATCAAGGAAATTTAACGATGACCGTTTCGACTTTCGCCACCGGATTGCGCGCCATGCTGACGGCCGGTGCAGTGCTGTGTCCGGCCGTCGCAGGTGCGCAGGCCGTCGATTACCAGGCGTTGCAGGAGACGATCGGCGAGCCGGTGACGACCAGCGTCACGGGCAAGCCACAGCGCGCGTCCGAACTGCCCGCCTCCGCGATCATCATCACGCGCGAGGATATCGCCCGGTCGCCCGCCCGCGACGTGCCCGGGCTGCTGAAGACGCATGCCGGCATCGACGTGAACAGCTGGACCGCGGGGCAGAGCGACGTGTCGGTGCGCGGCGGCGTGCAGACCTATAATGCGCGGCTGCTCGTGCTGGTCGACGGACGCCAGGTCTATCTCGATCATTATGGCATGACCGACTGGAATCTCCTGGGCGTCCAGCTCGAGGAGATCCAGCAGATCGAGCTGGTGCGCGGGCCGGCGAACGCGCTGTTCGGGTTCAACGCCGCCAGCGGTGTCGTCAACATCATCACCCGGCGCGTCGGCCAGACGCCGACCGTCACCGCGACCGCCGAGCTCGGCAATCACGACATCAGCCGGCTCGCCGGGTCGGTGACGCTGCCCGTCACCCCGGCGATCGGCATCCGCCTGGCCGGGGTCCGCGCGCGCGAGGACGAGCGTCGCATCCCGGCGACGCTGCTGCGCCCGGCGATGGTCAGCGACGTCGCGAGCGACCAGGTGTCGGGCGACATCACCGGTTCGTTCGACGGACTGGAGACGGTGCTGGGCGGCGGCCATTCGACCAATCGGCAGGCCGAGTATCTGCCGAGCCAGCTGCTGTCGAACCAGCGCTATCGCAGCGACAACGTCCATGCCTCGGCCACGCGCGACACGGGCTGGGGCGGCGTGACGCTGGGCGGCTATGTCAACTGGCTCGATGTGCAATATGGCGTCGGCGCGACGGCGGATGCGACCGAGCCGCTCGGGTTCAAGAACCGGATCATCGTCACCCAGGCGTCGACGCTGGTCCGGCTGGGCAAGAGCGATACGCTGCGGCTCGGCGGCGAATATCGCAACAACCGGCTGCGCTCGGCCTATCAGTTCGCCGAGCGGATCTCGTATGATGTCGGATCGGCCAATGCGATGCTCGACCTGCATCCGGACGAGGCGATTTCGATCACCGCGGCGGCGCGGATCGACCGGCTCTGGCTGCACCAGGCAGGCGCGATCGCGCAGCCGAGCTATGACGTGGCGAGCGATTTCGACCGCGCCTTCACCCGGTTCAGCTTCAACGTCGCGCTGCTCGTCCAGACCGATGCGCGCGGCCAGCTGCGGATCAATGGCGGTCGCGGCTACCAGCTGCCGTCGCTGGTGAATTACGGCATTCGCCTGCCGATCATCACCCCGACGCCGGTGCCGATCTTCGTGGCAGGGTCGCCGCGGATCGATCCGGTCGGCGTGTGGAGCGGCGAGGTCGGCTATGCGCGGACGATCGGCGGCACGCAGATCGAGGCGAACGCGTTCGTGACGAAGACGGACAATGCGATCGCGTCGCCGGGCGACGGCCTGCAGACCGAGCTGTTCCTGACCCCGCTGCCCTCGCTCGTCGCGCGGTTCACGGCGATCGGCGACTATACCACCTATGGCACCGAGGTGTCGGCGTCGGGGGCGGTCGGTGCGCTCACGTGGCGCGCCAACTATACCTGGACGCACACCGACGAGCAGCTGGCGTCGCTGACGCTGCCGATCCCCTATGCGCTGTCGCCCAAGTCGACGACGCCGGTCCACAAGGCCAATCTGGCGCTCGGCTATGACATCGGGCGACTGTCGCTGTCGGGTGTCGCCCGGTACACGTCGTCGACGCGGCAATTCGCCTTCTCGTCGACGCCGCAGCTGCTGCTCTACCGGGTCGACGACGCGGTGGCGCTCGATGCGCGGGCGGGGCTGCGGCTGACCTCCGCGCTCGAAGTCTATGTCGCGGGCGAAAATCTGGCGCTGGCGGACGGCGCCGCGGTATCGCCGATCCCGGCGGATCGTCGCGTGCGCGCAGGGGTGCGAGTTGCGCTTTAACGCGTTCTTCCGGCTGTCGGACCGGCTCGACCGCAGGCTGGCGCTCGCCGACCGGCCGATCGCGGTCAAGGTCGCGGCGACGCCGGTCATCATGCTGGTGCTGTTCGTGGTGATGGCGCTGGCCAGCACCGCAGCGCTGCTGATCACCGGGCGCAGCGTCGACGACATCGTCAACCGCGACATGCGCGATATCAAGCAGCTCAACGCGATCACGCAGCGGTTCGATATCGCCAACGCGAACGTCTATCACCTGCTGGTGACGAAGGCGGCGACGCCGACGATCGCGGTCGACGGGCAGGTGGCGGCGATCCACCGCGACCTGGCCCGGGTCCGTACGGCGCTGGTCGGCTACCGCCGCAGCCATGCCGGGCAGCGCGCACAGCTGGGCCCGGTGCTCGCCGATCTGGACCGATATACCGCGACCGTCGACGTGCTGACGTCGATGCTCGAGGTCGACTTTGCCAGCACCGCGGCGATGGTCGACCCGTTTCGCGCCAATGCGCAGCAGATCGATACGCGGATCCGGCGCGTGACCGCCGCGGGTATCGGCCGCGCCGGGCAGGCGGCATCGGGGGCGCTGCTGGTCACGCATGTCACGATCGCGATCCTGCTGCTCGTCCTGCTCGTCGGCACGGGCGGCAGCCTGGTAATGGCCTATGTCATCGGGCGATCGATCATCGGTTCGATCACCGACATTGCGGCGGCGACGGATGCGGTGATGCACGAGGCCGCGATCGATCTGTCGACGCTCAAGCGGCATGACGAGCTGGGGCTAGTCGTCACCGCGCTGACGACGTTCCAGACGCAGCGCGAGGATGCGAAACGCCTCGCGGATCAGGCCGAACTGCTGCGCCTCCATGCCGAAGAGGAAAAGGCGCGCCAGGCCAGCGCGATCGCCGAGGTCGAGGCGCAGGCGCGGCGCGAGCGCGAGGCCACGCTGGCCGCGCTGGCCGAGGCGTTCGAACGCCAGGTCGGCGGCATCATCCGCGAGGCGCAGGAGGCGATGGCGCTGCTCGAGGCGAATGCGATCAGCCTGCACGAGACGATCGAGGGCAATCGCCGGCTGGCGCAGGAGCTCGACGCGATCGCGCAGCTGTTCGCGACCGAGATGCTCGAGGCGGGCAAGGAGACGCATCTGCTGGCGCACACCTTCGAGGAGATCGACCGGGAGGTGGCGGGGACCAGCCTCGCCGCAAGGTCGATCAGCGACCATGCGCGCAGTGCCAACGACACCGTCGCGCTGTCGCAGGAACAGGCCAGCAGCATCGAGCAGATCGTCGACGTGATCAGCGCGATCACCAAGCAGACCAATCTGCTCGCGCTCAACGCGACGATCGAGGCGGCGCGCGCGGGCCCTGCGGGCGCGGGCTTTTCGGTGGTGGCGGCCGAGATCAAGTCGCTGGCGACGCGGACGGGCGCGAGCGCGGGCGACGTGCGCTCGAAGATCGAGGCGGTGCAGGACCAGATCCGGTCGGTGGTGGCGAGCACGGGCAGTCTGGGGGCGCTGATCAACGGCATGGACGACGGCGCGGGCCGGGTTGCGGCGATGTCGCGTGCGCAGGCGCAGGCGATCGAACAGCTCAACGGGCGGATCGAGGCGGTCGAGGACCGCAGCCAGATGCTCACCGAGGCAAGCCAGCAGATCGCATCGTCGGTCGATCGCAACCTCGCTTCGGTCGACGAGGTCCAGCGGACCGGCGCGATGCTGAAGCGGACGCTGCAGTCACTGGCCGACGACGCGCATGCCTTTACCAGCCATTTCCTTGGCGATGACGCAGGTCCTGATCGGAAGCAACGGCAAGTCGCCTGATCTTGCCGGACTGACGCGCCGCGAGACCCGGTCCGCGCTCAGCTGCGCTGGCGGCGTTGCGCGTGAAGTTCGGCCTTGGCGAGCAGCGCGTGGAGATCGTCGCGGGCTATGTCGAAGCTTTCGTGCATATCCTCGAGCGCGGCGTCGATGTCGTCGGGGTGAAATCCCGCGGCGCGGCGGTCGGCCGCGATCGCGGCGGGGGGCAGCGCGCTGTGATGCGGATAGGGGTGCCGCGTCACGCGGTAGAAGAGGCCGGCGACCAGCACGAGCACGACCGAATTGAGCGCGACGGGGACGAGCGCGAAGGCGTAGCCCGCCGCATGGATGCCGGGCCCGCCGATCACCGCGGTCAGAGCCGCCGCGCCGCCGGGCGGGTGCAGGCAGCGGAGCAGCGACATCGCGAGGATCGCAGCCCCGACCGCCACACCCGCGGCCAGCGTGGCGTCGGGGATGAGCTGAAACGCGGCGACGCCGATCGCGGCGGACAGCGTGTTGCCGCCGATGACCGGCCAGGGCTGTGCCAGCGGGCTGGACCGGACCGCAAAGACGAGCACCGCCGACGCCCCCAGCGGCGCGACGATCTGAGGAACGTCGCCGACGGGGAGCAGCGCGACGCAGACGAGCATCGTCAGCGCGATGCCGATACAGGCGCCGACGCCCCCGAGCAGACGGTCGGCGGGAAAGGCCTTCGCCCAGAAGGCTTTGGCATGGGGCAGGGGCATGAGCGATCGTCCGTGTGGCTGAGCGTGCCGCCCCTACGCTGCGCCCGTGCATTTCGCTATGTCGCGCGTCACCGGGATCGCTAGAGGACGGTGAAGATGAATGATGGCGAGGCATGATGCTGGGGGATGTGACCAGGCGGCGTATCGGCCGCGAGGCGGAGCCGCTGGTGATCATCGACGGCTTTGCCGAGGATCCGGACGGATTGCGCGAGGCCGCGGCGGACGCGGCGTTCGGATCCGCGGGCGAGCATTATCCCGGTCTGCGCGCGGCGCTGCCCGAACATTATCTTGCCGACCAGCTTCCGCGGATCGCCCGCGCGCTGGGCCGCGATTTCGGGCCGTGCCGCCGCATCCATGTCGTCGATGCGCAATTCTCGATCGTCACGGTGACGCCCGACGCGCTCGAGATCCGGCAACGGCTGCCGCATGTCGATGCCTATGCGCGCGACCGGATCGCGCTGATCCATTATCTGTCGCCGACGAACCGCGACGGCACCGCCTTCTTCCGCCATCGCGCCACCGGGTTCGAGACGGTCGACGAGACGCGCGCGCCCGACTTTTTCGCACGGCTCGGCCGTGAGGTCGCGGCGATGCCGCCGCATGGCTATATCGCCGACGATACCGCGTTGTTCGAGCGGACCGCGCTGGTCGATGCCGCCTATAACCGGGCGCTGCTGTACCGCAGCTATGTGCTGCACAGCGGCGCGATCGCGCGCGACGCGGTGTTGTCGGCGGATCCGGCGGCGGGGCGGCTGACGATCACCGCGTTCCTCGCGATCGAATGAGGCTATTGCCGGCCCGCCCAGCGGATCGCGTTGACGAGCACGCGCCGGTAGGTCGGGTCGTCATAGGCCTCTGGTAAATGGCCGAGCGCCGAATAGACCACCCGGCCTTTGGTGCGCGGGTTGGTCCAGATGACGGGGTGCGTCCCCATCGCGAGCTTCGCGCCCGGACGGTAGCTCGCCTCGTCGAGCGTCGCGAGCACGGTCATGCCGCGGGCGGCCGGATTGGCATTGAACGAATACCATTCGTCGACCGCGGTCCAGGGCAAGCGCACCCCCGCCATGACCGGATGGTCGGGGCGATCGACGACGAGCCGCGCGCGCTGGAACTGATCCTCGCCGCCCGGATGGCCGATGAACTTCGTGCCGATCACCGTGTCGCTGTACCAGGCGTCGGTGTGGCTGTCGTCGCCCGCGGCATGCAGCGCGACGACGCCACCGCCGCGCGCGACGAAGCGGGCGAAGGCGGCGCGCTGGTCTGGCGTCAGGAATCCACCGCTGGCGCTGTTGAGCACGACGACGGAGAAGTGGCGCAGCTGTTCGTCGTTGAAGACCGCCGCATTCTCGGTCGCGTAGCTCGTCCGACCCAGGCCCTGCACGATGTCGGCGAGCACGCGGTTCGAATGCGGGATATGTTCGATATGCCGCCAGCCATTGGTCTTCGACACGATCAGCACCGCGTCATGCAAGTCCTTGGGCAGCACGGGGGCGACGGTGTCGGTCGTGGCCTTCGGCAAATGCGGATCGGGCGCGGCCTGCGCCGTGGTGAGCAGGGCGGCCAGCGCCAACATCTTGAGCATCGTGCAATCTCCCACCCGGTCCTAGCGCGCGGGACCATTGGAGTTCAACTGGTAGCGATAACGCGCTATGCTAAGCCATAAATATGACGGGGGAGTTGAGAGCGAATGTCTGGAAGATCCAAGCGCGCGCTGGTCGCGCTGATGCTGGTGTCCGCGCCTGCAACCGCGCAGACGTCACAGGACCGGGCGCGGGCGATCGCGGGGGAGCCCGCCGCGGCGCCGCAGCGGCTCAGGCTGACCGACATCCCCGTGGCGACGGGCCAGTCGATCGCGCTGTTCGACGGGCGCAGTCTCACGGGCTGGACCGCGTGGCTCGGCTATCCCGACCCCTCGATCACCTATCAGGCAAAGCCGGGCACGCCGCCGATCGGCACGAGTCGGGACACGAAGGGCGATTTCGCGGTGCGCAGCGTCGACGGGGCGCCGGCGATCTGGGTGAAGGGCGAGACCTGGGGCAGCCTGGTCCACCAGGCCGACCTTCGCGACTATCACCTGCGGCTGCAGTTCAAATGGGGTGCCAAAACCTGGGCACCGCGGGCGACGCAGCCGCGCAACAACGGCCTGCTCTATCATACGCATGGCGCGCCGGGCGAGGTCTTCGGCACGTGGCGGCCCTCGGTCGAGTTCGAGATCATGACCGGATCGACCGGGATGATCGTCGCGGTCGGCAGCAAGCTGCGCGGCCGTACCGGGGTGACGTTCGATCCGTCGCTGGTCGAACCGCATCTCCGCTACCGTGCCGGGGGACGCGAGATCGACATCGTCAACGGCACGCCGACCTGGAATGTCGAGGCGGCGACCGACGCCGAACGTCCGATCGGCGCGTGGAACACGCTCGACCTCTATGTCGTCGGCGACCGCGCGGTGCATGTCGTCAACGGCGTACCGGTCGGCGAAGTGCATGATCTGGCGACGATCGGCCCCGACGGCCGACGGCCGCTGACGCATGGCCGGATCCAGCTGCAATCCGAAGGCGCCGAGACCTGGTTCCGCGCGATCACGGTCGAGCCGATCACGACCCTGCCGAAGATCGTCGTGGCGGTGGAGTAGCGGGCGGAACGGTAGGGGGCGGGGCAGTAGGGGGCGGGGCGTCCGCGGCTGCGGGCTGGTCGCGCCAGATCCAGCGGAGCATGTCGGGCAGGATCGCGCCGCCGTCCGCGTCCGAATGGCCACCGTCCGTCCACGCCGTCCTGACGTCGTAGCGCGGGCCCGGGCGGTGCTCCGCATCGGCCTGCGCGTTCGCCCAAGCGAGGCTTTTTGCCATCTGCTGGTTGGCGAGAAACCAGTTGCCATGTTCGTTGTCGAGATCGGCGGCCCCGTCCTGCAGGACGATGCGCAAGGGGCGGATCGGGCTCTTGCGGATGAGCCCGGGATAGAGGTCGCCGCCGAGCGTGCGCGGCGTGCCGTCCGGGCCGAGCGTGAGGCCGATCGACGTGTAGCTGCCGATGAAGCTGATCACGTTGCCGAACGCTTCCGGATGCCGCCAGGCGATCGTCCAGGAGGCGATCGCGCCGCTCGACGTGCCGCCGATCGCGCGGCGCTTGGGATCATCGGCGAACCGCCAGCGTGCCGCGACCGCGGGCAGCAGCTCGTTCAGTGTCATCCAGCCATAATCGTCGGACAGCGCGTCATATTCCTCAACCCGGTGATCCGGATTGGCCATGCCGAGCGTGTCGGGATAGTGCGCCGCACGGTGACCGGGGGTGACGAAGATGCCGAGCGTTGGCGGAATCGCGTGCTGCAGGATCAGCGTGTCGAGGACCGCGGGCACCCTGAGCGACCCTGCCGGATTCGTCGCGCGCTGCCCGTCCTGGAACAGCAGCAGATTGGGCGGGCGGCGCGGATCATAGCCTGGCGGGACATAGACCCAGTAGCGCCGGACCGTACCGGGAAAGCGCTGCGACCGAAGTTCGAACGGGCCGGCCAGCGTACCCCGGAGTGCCGGCGCGGGGGCCGGTGGGGGTGTGGTCCGCGCGGGGGTCTGCGCAGCTGTTGCCGACACGGTCAACGCGGCGCCCAGCAGGGCCGCCGCCGTCAGGATCTCGCGCATCTCCGCCCCCTCATAGTGTCGGGTCAGCCTAGCACAGCGCGGGCGCGGTGCGAATCGATGCGGCGGGGCGGGATTATCTCCCGGCGCGGGGAGATTGTGGGCATCCGGATCGTTCAATCCCTGTCCGGTCGGCCCGTGCGTCCGATGTCACACGGGGGAGACGAGACGATGCGTATGACGGCGTTCGGCGACGCAAGGGTCTAGGCGAGGATGAGCCGGCCCGGGATCAGGCGCATCGTCGTCATCGCCGTCGTGCTGCTGGGCCTGTGCGGGATCGTGTTTGCCGCAATCGCCTACCGGCCGGCCATCGCCCGCGTGACGCGCCCCGATCCCCGGCAGTTCGATCCCGCACTGGTCGCGCGCGGCGCCAATCTGGCGCGGCTGGGCAATTGCGTCAGCTGCCATCAGGCGGCGGGCGGGCGTCCCTATGCGGGCGGCTATCCGATCAAGACGCCGTTCGGGACGATCTACGGCAGCAACATCACGCCCGACTCCGCGACCGGGATCGGATCATGGTCGCCCGCCGCGTTTCGCCGGGCGATGCGCGAGGGCGTCGGGCGCGACGGCAGCCATCTCTATCCGGCCTTTCCCTATACGCATTATGCAGGTGTGGCGGACGGCGATGTGGACGCGCTTTATGCATTCCTGATGACCCGGCCAGCGGTGCGCGCAGTGCCGCCCGCGAACCGGATGATCCCGCCGCTCGGCTTCCGGCCGCTGCTGGCGGGCTGGAAGCTGCTGTTCTTCGATCCGCAGCCGGTCGTCGCCGATCCGCGCCAGTCGGCCGCGTGGAACCGGGGGCGCTATATCGGCGAGACGCTGGCGCATTGTACCGCCTGTCACAGTCCGCGCGGGCTGTTGCAGCAGGAGAAGCGCGGCGACCGGGGCTATGATGGTGGCTGGTCGGGCGGCTGGTATGCGCCGCCGATCAACGCACGCTCGCCCGCGGTCCGTGCCTGGACCGTCGAGCGGCTCGACGCCTATTTCCGGACCGGGCTCAGCACCGCGCACGCAGCGGCCGCGGGGCCGATGGGGCCGGTTACTTATAATCTGGCGCGCGCGAAGCCGGCCGATGTGCGCGCGCTCGCGACCTATTATGCGTGGCAGATGCGCGCTGCGCCTGCCGCGCGGGTCGAGCCGCGGCTGCCCGATCGTCGCGCGCTCGCGAGGCAGCGGCATCCCGAGGGCGCGGGGCTGTATGACGGCGCGTGTGCGGTCTGCCACGAGCCGGGGGCGGCGATGATGGTCGCCGGGCGGCCCGCGCTGCCGCTCGGCACGCCGCTGCACGAGGCGAATCCGCGCGACACGATCCAGGTCATCCTCAAGGGGCTGAAACCGCCGGTCGCGCCGCGCGGGCCGTATATGCCCGCCTTTGCCGATGCGCTGGACGACCGGCAGGTGGCGGAGGTCGTCGCCTATCTGCAGGTCCGGCACGGGACGGGATCGGCCTGGCCGGACCTCGAGACAGACGTCGCTGCAGCGCGCAAGGAGGGTGAATGATCAACCTGACCGTCAACGGGGCGACCGCGCGCGTCGATGTCGATCCCGCCACCCCGCTGCTCTATGTGCTGCGCGACGATTTGCGGCTGCATGCGGCCAAGTTCGGGTGCGGGCTGGGGCAATGCGGGGCGTGCACCGTGCTGGTCGATGACCGGCCGGTCTTTGCCTGCCTGCTGCCCGTCGGTGCGGTCGGTACGCGCACGGTCACGACGGTCGAGGGACTGGGCAGCGCGGCGGCGCCGGGCGACGTCCAGCGCGCGTTCCTGCACGAGCAGGCGGCGCAGTGCGGCTATTGCATCCCCGGGATGATCGCGCGTGCCGAGGGCCTGTTGCGCAAGACGGTCACGCCGACCGAAACCGAGCTGCGCAGCGCGATGGCGCCGTCGCTCTGCCGGTGCGGGACGCATATGCGGATCCTGCGCGCGGTGCGGCGCGCGGCGGTGATGCGTGGCGGCGGGGTGGTCGAGCCTGCGGAGCCGGTGACGTGAGCGGACAGGCGTCGCGGCGCGACGTACTCGGCGGGCTGCTGGTCGCCTTCGCGCTCGCGCCGACGGCCGCGCTCGCGCAGACCGGCGGCGGCGAGGGCAGCGGCGGACCGCCGACGGTCGCGCCCGACCTGCCGGGGACGCTCGCCAAATTCCCCGATCTCGACGCGTGGATCCGTATCGGTGCCGATGGCCGGGTCACGGTGTTCACGGGCAAGGTCGAGCTCGGCACCGGCGTGAAGACCGCGATGGCGCAGCTGGCCGCGGACGAGCTCGACGTCGCGATCGGGCGGGTCGACCTGATCACCGCGGATACCGCGCTGACCCCGAACGAGGGCGTGACCGCGGGCAGCCAGACGCTCGAGCAGAGCGGTACCGCGATCGCCAATGCCGCCGCCTGTGTCCGGCTGCTGCTCGCCGAGACCGCGGCGGCGCGCTGGGGCGTGTCGGCGACGACGCTGTTCACGCGCGACGGCGTCGTGCTCGACGGGCAGGGACGGCGTGCGACCTATGCCGAGCTCGCCGCGTCGACGTCGCTGGCGGTGCGCGCGCGCGCCGACGTGCCGCGCAAGCCCGTGGCGGCGCGGCGGCTGATCGGGCGACCGGTGCCGCGCGTCGACCTGCCCGCCAAGCTGACCGGGCTGCCAAGCTATGTGCAGGACATGCGGCTGCCGGACATGGTGCATGCGCGCGTCCTGCGCGGACCGTCCTCGGGGACGCGGCTGACGCCCGATCTTGCCGCGCTGCGACGGCAGCCGGGCGTCGCGCGGGTCGTGCAGGTCGGGCGGTTCGCGGCGATCGTCGGACCGCGCGAATGGCCGCTCGAACAGGCGCTGCGCGTCGCCAATCAGGGTGCATGGACGCGCGACGCGGCCCTGCCCGCGCTGCCGCCGATGCCCGACGGATTGCTGGAGATGCGGCGCGAGAGCAGTGTGATCGACACGCGGCGCGACGCGTCCGCGGCGCCGGGCGTGCGGCGGCTGTCCGCGCGGTACGACCGGCCCTATCTGATGCATGGCGCGATCGGACCGTCCTGCGCGGTGGCGCTGATGGCCGAGGGGCAATTGACGGTGTGGACGCACAGCCAGGGCGTCGAGCCGCTGCGCACCGCGATCGCCGAGCTGGTCGCGATGCCCGCCTACCGCGTCCGCTGCGTCCACCGCGAGGGGGCGGGCTGTTATGGGCATAATGGGGCGGACGACGTCGCGGGCGATGCCGCGCTGGTCGCGTGTGCGATGCCCGGCGTGCCCGTCCGGCTGCAATGGAGCCGCGAGCAGGAACATGGCTGGGAACCGCTCGGGCCGGCGATGCTCGCGCAGATCGACGCGACGCTCGATGCGTCGGGGCGGATCGTCGACTGGCGGCATCAGGTCTGGAGCAACACGCACAGCACGCGGCCCGTGGCGGCGGGCGACCTGCTCGCGGGCGTGGAGGTGGTGCCGCCGTTCGCGCCGACGCCGCCCAAGCCGATCCCGCAGCCCAATGGCGGCGGCGATCGCAACGCCATCCCGCTCTATCGCTTCGCCAACCAGAGCATCGTCAGCCATTTCCTGCCCGACATGCCGGTGCGGGTGTCGGCGCTGCGAGGGCTGGGCGCGCATCTGAACATCTTCGCGCTCGAAAGCGCGATGGACGAGCTGGCGGCGGCGGCGGGGCGTGATCCGGTCGCGTTCCGGCTCGCGCATCTCGACGATCCGCGCGCTGCAGACGTGATCCGGCGCGCGGCGGCGCGGTTCGGCTGGAGCCGCTACCGGCCCCGGCCCAATCGCGGGCGGGGCTTCGCCTTTGCGCGGTACAAGAATCACGGCGCCTATTGCGCGGTCGCGCTCGATATCGAGCGGATCCCCGACGAGGGGCGGCTGATCGTCCACCGCGCGGTCGTCGCGGTCGACAGCGGCGAGGCGGTCAATCCCGACGGTATCCGCAACCAGGTCGAGGGCGGGGTGCTCCAGTCGCTGAGCTGGACCGCCTACGAGGCGGCGGGGCACGACGGTGCGCGCCGGACCGATTATGACTGGAGCGGCTATCCGATCCTGCGGTTCGCGGACGTGCTGCACAGCGTCGTCGTCGAGGTCATCGACCGGCCGGGTACGCCGTTTCTGGGCACGGGCGAGTGTGCGCAGGGGCCCACCGCCGCCGCGCTCGCCAATGCGCTGGCGGCGGCGACGGGGGTCAGGACCAGGAGCATGCCGCTGGCGGGGGGGCTGGCGACGCGCTCCTGATCAACGGCGGTCGTCGGGTGACCGCCGTATTGGTCGGCTTAGGCGCCGCCGGCGACCGGGGCCAGCGTCTGCTGGTGCTGGACCACGCGCCATTCCTCATGCTCGAGCCGGCGCATCGTGGTGGTGCAATAGGCGGTATAGCCGGTTGCGCCTTCGCGGCTCGCCTCGGCCTTGTAGGCGATCGCGATCAGGCCTTCCTGCGGGCGCATGATCTGCTGTTCGCTGAACCGGACCTCCGACCAGCGCGGCGTATCCGCGACCGCCTCGATCGCCTGCGCGCCGGTCATCACGAAGGGCTGCTCGGGGAGCACCATCACGCATTCGTCGTCGATCAGCGTGTGATACTGGTCCGCGTCGCCCGTCCACAGGCTTTCTTCAAATGCCCAGACCCTGGTGTCGTCCATTGCTCGTCTCCTTCTGTCGGGGTCGAGCGCGGGGACGGCCTACTTCGTTCCTCACAATCGGTGAGACGAGGGTCTTTTGGCGATCGGAGCATCCTATGTTTCCGACGCCTGTGTGGCTGCCGACCGACGCGCCGGTCGGCAGCCTTCGTCCTACAGCCCGTAGGAGAGCCGCAGATAGCCGAACCGGCCCGGGATGTCATAGGTCGTCGGGTCGAAGTTGTTCAGGCTGCAGCTGAAGCAGGCGGGGGGATCCTTGTCGAAGACGTTGTTCACGCCGAAGGTCAGCGCGAGCTTCGAATCGAGCCAGGCCGGCCGGAACTGGAGCTGGACGTCGCCGTAGAGGCGGCTCTTCATCTGGTTCTCCGCAGCGATTTCATCGACATTGTCGATATAGCGTCCGGTGACGCTCGCGGTGACCGGCCCCACCGACCAGTCGATCGTGCCCAGCCCCTTGAAGTGCGGATAGGTCTGATCGGGCGAGCCGCGTTCGGTGCCGACATAGTCGGTCGTGACGAAGCCGTCGGTCGCGGGCGTGCGCTCGCTATACTTGAGCAGATAGTTGCCCGAGACGTAGAGGCCGAAGCGCCCGGCGCCGGTTTCGCCCGAGCGGACCGTCAGCGTCGCGTCGATGCCCTTGGTGCGGATGCCGCCGGTGTTGAGCAGCAGGCCGTTGATCGCGGTGACGATGCCGCTGGGGGCACGCCGCACCGCTGCGCAGCTGAGCGCGTCGCCAGTCTGGGCGCAGCGGCTGAGCAGCACCTGGGCCGGGATCGACGCGATCGAGTCGTCGACCTTGATGTCGTAATAATTGACCTCGAGGCTGAGCGCCGAGAGCGTGCCGCCGCGGGCCCAGCTGGGGCTGTAGACGCCGCCGAACAGCAGCGTCCGGGCGGTTTCGGGGCGCAGCTCGCTATTGCCGCCGGTGAGCACCGGCAGCTGGCCCGAGGGTTCGGCGTAGCTGCCGCTGGCGGGGACGCCGTTGGCGACGCAGTTCGCGCGGACGGTCGGGTTGGACTGGAACAGCCCGCCCGCGGCGCTGGTGCAGGGATCGTCGATCGAGGCGTCGAACCGCGACTGCGCGCCGAACAGCTCGCCGATCGACGGTGCGCGCAGCGATTCGGCATATTGGCCGCGCAGCAGCAGGTCGCTGACGGGCTTCCACAACGCGCCGCCGCTGAGCGTCGTATTGCCCCCGAAGGTCGAATAGTTGGAGTGGCGGACCGCGCCGTTCAGCTCGAGCGAGGCGATGCCGGGAATGTCGCGCAGCAGCGGCAGGCGGATTTCGCCATAGACCTCGTCGACGTTGAACTTGCCGCTGGCCGCCTGTGCCGGGATGTCCGCGCCGAGGCCCGCCTGGATGATCGGGTCGGGCGTGAAGCTGCCGAACTGATAGCGATGCTCATAGCCGATCGCGATGCCGACCGGCCCGCCGGGCAGGTCGAACAGCTCGCCGGAGATATTGGCGGTATAGTCGTTCAGCTTCTGGCGGCTGCGGTCGCGTTCGTCGAAGCCGATATAGCCGAGCATCGCCGGGGTGATCGAGCCGACCCCGCCGAAGAAGTTGAACGGCACGCATTCCCCCGTGCACTGGCTGATCGGGCCGATCGCGCGGGCGAGGCGCGCGGCGTTGATGTTGCCGGTGAACAGCTGCTTGGCATCGTTATAGCCGATGACCGCGCTCGCATCCCAATACCAGTTGTGCCCGAACATCTGGAACTTGCCGTCCAGCGTGCCGGTCAGCGACATGGTGTCGACCTGCTGGCTATAGGTGCGTTGCCCCGCCTCGACGAGGCGGCGGAAGATCCCGGTGTAATTCTGTCCGGGGACGAGCGTCACGCCGAACGGGTTGAACGGGTTGGTGGCATCGACCGAGAGCGTGTCGAGCATGTTGCCGTTGCCGACGTCGGGACCGATGCCGAGCGGGAGGAACGCCGCCTGGTTCTGCGAATTGCGGCGGTTATAGACCGCCTTCACGCGCAGGTTGAGCGCCTCCGAAAACTCGGCGCGCGTGTTGACGAAGCCGCCGAACCGCTCGACCGGGGTCAGGAAATAGTTGAGCGGGGCAAAGTTGAACCGATCGGCGGCGGTGAACGCCTTGAAGTCGCCGGTGGCGAGCGTCGGGTCATAGACCGGGCGGCCGCTGGCGACGGGGCCGCGCAGCGTGATGTTCTGGCCGTTCACTAGGAACCGGCCGAAGGGCGTGAAGCTGGAGCAGCCGCCGATGGGTTCGGCGCAGCTGGTCTGGCCCGGATTGGGGAATTGCGAGATGTCGCGATCGGCGGCGCTGACCGATTCCTGCTTGGTGTAATAGCCGCCCGCGACGACGTGCACGCCCTGGCTGCCAAAGCCGTAGCTCAGCTGGTAATCCTGCGTCTTGCCGTCATTGTCGCCGAGATACTGGCCATATTGCGCCGATCCCTTGAACCCCTTCTGGTTCTGTTTGGTGATGATGTTGACGACGCCGGCGATCGCGTCGGACCCGTATTGCGTCGAGGCGCCCGATTGCAGCACCTCGATCCGTTCGATCATCGAGGACGGGATCGAGTTGAGATCGACCGTCGCCGGGATGCCGCTGGCCGACGCGCCGTTGACGAAGCGCAGTCCGTCGACGAGCACGAGCGTCCGCTTGGGGCCGAGATAGCGCAGGTCGAGCACCGCGGAGCCCGCGCCGACGCCGCCGCCATCGGGCGGGTTGCCGAAATTGCCCGAGCTGTTGAACTTCGAATTGAGGCCGCCCGACGAGGCGGGCAGGCGTTGCAGGATGTCCGCGACGGACGACAGGCCGGTGCGCGCGATCGCGTTCTCATCCACGGTTATGACGGGCGATGGCTGATCGAGCGGGTCGCGGCGGATGCGCGATCCGGTGACGATGATGTCTTCGGTGGGGGCCTCGGTCGCCGCGGGGGCGGTGGGCGTCTGGGGGTCGGTCGCCAGCTGCGCCGCGGCGCCATTGGCCGCGATCAGCAGGCCCGCGCCCATCGCCATCCGCGACGAGCGCATCATCCATTTCGTCCAACGCATTTCTGTCCCCCTTGTGACACCCCGTTTTACGGCGGTGCACCATGGTTACGACGAAAATGGTTTTTATGACCATATGTTGCTGCTCCGTTACGATCAGCAATGGTAAATTGCGAAATGGGTGTTGCTTGCGGGTTACACCACCAAGGTCCGTTCAGGGGGTGCTGCGCTTGCGCGTGGGGGCGCGGAAGTCGGGGGGCTTGTCGATGATCCAGCGCAGGTAGCGGGCGATATCCTCGCGCGCGCGGAGCTGGTCCATCGTCGCGTAGCTGGTGGCGAGGTCGCGGTTGGCGACGAAGGCGTGGATGGTGCGGTGACAGATCGGGTGCACCGGCACGGTCTGCGTACCGCCCTCGCTCTTGGGGACGACGTGGTGGCGCTCGACACGGTGGCCGAGCGGGCGGCCGCAGAGCGCGCAGGGCAGGTCGTCCGCAGCCTGCGCGGTCCGTGCCGCCGCCTCGGCCAGTCCGGCCATCCGTTTCACGCGCCCGCCCATTCCCCTCGCACCTATCGCCGGGGCGCGAGCAGGCGGTCGAGACCGACCGGTGCATAGTCGTGACCCTCGACATCGACGCCGACGTCGAACTGACGGAGCATCGGCTTCAGCCGGCCATGGCTGTGCCCGTGCAGGTTGAGCGCGCTGCGGTGCTGGCCGTTCCAGCTGCGGAACGGGTAATGGCACAGGACGAGCCGCCGGTCGTCGAGCGTGATCTCCACATAGTCGGCGACGCTGGCCCAGCCCGGCGCCGCCAGCGTCGCGTCGGGATCGTTGTTGCCGCGCAGCAGGTGTTTGGTCCCGTGCAGCCGCGCGAGCAGCCCGGCCACGTCCGCGGGGCGACGCGCGACGTCGCCAAGGTGCCACACCACGTCCTGCGGCCCGATGACGGCGTTCCACCGCTCGATCAGCGCGGCGTCCATCGCGGCGGTGTCGGCGAACGGCCGGCGCGCGATGTTGATCGTGCGGTGGTCGCCGAAATGCGTGTCGGCGGTGAAGAAGACGCTCACGCGCGCGGCTCCGCGGGCATGGCGACGGCGGCGAAATGGGTGCGGATATAGTCGAGCTTGGGATCGATGTAGCGGCGGCAGAAGGGCCGGTCGGGATCGGTCCGGTAGTAATTCTGGAAGCGCGCGTCCGAGGCCCGGAACCCTAGACATGGCAGGACCAGGGTGCGGGCCGGCGCCGCCGTCTCGGCCGCGAACCGGGCGATCGCGGCTTCGGCTTCGGGGCGCTGGCCGTCCTCGAACACATAGATGGCGCTGCGGTAACGGCCGGCGGGGGAATAGCCGGATTTCGCCGAATGCGTGCGCAGATGGACCTCGGCTAGTGTCGCGAGGGTGATGGCGGCGGGGTCGAACGTCACGATGACGCCCTCCGCCCAGGCGTCCGACGGGGCCTCGGACTGGAGGAAGCCCTGCTCGACCGTCTGCACGCCGCGGAGCGCCTGAAAGACGCCCTCGGTGCACCAGTGGCACCCGCCGCCGAACCCGATCCGGTGCACGCGCTGTTCCGTCATCCAGCGATCGTGAACACCGAGCCGGAATCGACGCGGATACCTGCACCGTTGATGAAGCTCGCGCGCTCCGAGCAGAGGAAGGCAACGGCGGCGGCGACCTCCTCGGCCTTGCCGCGGCGCTTGAGCATCATGCCCGGGCGTTCCTCCTCGAGGAAGCTGTCGATCGCCGCGTCGAAGCTCTCGCCGCGTTCCTCGGCGCGCTTGCGCATCATTGTGTCGGTCATCGGCGTCGCGATGAACGCGGGCGAGACGGTGTTCACGAGGACATTGTCGCCGCCATAGGCCTTGGACAGCCCTTTCGCGAGCGCGAGGATCCCCGCCTTCGACGCGCAATAGGCGAGTTCGTCGACATAGGGCTGCACCGCGTCCTCCGACGCGAACAGCACGATCCGGCCCCAGCCGCCCTTGCGCATCGCCGGAATCGCCTCGCGACACATGCGTACCGCGCCCATGAGGTTGATGTCGAGCGTCTGCTCCCAGCCGGCATCGTCGACGTCGAGAAAGTCGCCGGTCGCGCCCGTCACGCCCGCGGCGTTGACATAGATGTCGGGATCGCCGAGCCGCTCGCGCACCTCCGCCCAGATCGCGCGGACATCGTCGAGGCTGGTGACGTCGCCGGTCACCGCGACGACCTCGCCGAGCGGCGACAGTTCGGCGAGCGCCGCGTCGAGCGTGCCGCCCGGCTGGTCGGTGATCGCGACGCGCACGCCCGCCTCGAGCAGCAGCCGCGCGGTTTCCTTGCCCATGCCGGAATCCGCGCCGCTGATCAGCGCGATGCGCCCCTTGATACCCAGATTCATGTGAAACTCCTCAATCGTCGGATGCGAGAAAACGGTCGGCGGTGCGCAGCGACAGCGCCATGATCGTCAGCGCGGGATTGGCCGCCAGTGCGCTGGGAAAAATGGAGTTGTCGCAGATAAGCAGGTTCGCAATGTCGAAGCTGCGGCCGTCGGAATCAACCACCGCGGTGTCGCCGTCATGCCCCATGCGGCAGGTGCCGATCGTATGCGCCGAGCGATCGACCGCGAAGATGTCCTGCGCGCCTGCCGCCGCCCAGATGTCGGTGAGCGTGCGCCGGGCGTGGCGATCGATCGCCTGTTCGTTGGCGTGATAGCTGAAGTCGATCCGCGCCTTTCGGTGGCCGAATGCGTCGACCTCGTCGGCGAGCGTCAGCCGGTTGTCGGCATGCGGCAGGCATTCGCCGTTGATGCCGATCCCGGCCATCCGGTTATAGCCGCGCAGTAGCGTCTGGAGTCGTTCGCCCCATAGGCCGGCACCGCGGGCGAGCCCGGTGGCGAGGTTGACGGGGAGCACGCCGAGGCTCTGGATCAGATAGCCGCCCGCGCAGCCGGCATCGCCGGGTCGCATCATGTCCTCGCTGATCAGCGACGAAGGATAGCCGCGGTTCATCCGCATCTCGGCGTCGAACCGGCCCCAGATTTGGGTTGCGACATGCGCCATGAAGTTGCGCCCGACCTGACCGCTCGAATTGGCGATGCCGAGGTTGAGCAGCAGCCGCGGCGTCTCGATACCGCCCGCACAGAGGAAGACCGCGGAGCAGCGCTGGCGATGCTCCTGCCCGTTCTGGCTGTACACGACCGCGCTGATCCGGCCGCGGCCGTCATAGTCGAACGCGATCACGCGCGCACCGGCGCGGATCTCGGCCCCATGCGCGACCGCGAGGGGCAGATAGGTCGTGTCCATGCTCGTCTTGGCGGCGTTGCGGCAGCCCTGGTGGCAGGCGCCGCAATTGACGCAGGCCTGGCGCTGTCCCCAGTGCGGCTGATCGCGATCGCGCGAGACCAGGGCGGCGGGGGCGTCGGTCGCGGTGATGCCGAGCGCCGCGCAGCCGCGCGCCATCGCGTCGGCGGCGGCGTTGCGCGCGACCGGGGGATAGGCGTAGCGGCGGGTGGCGTCCCACGGATAGTCGGCCGGGCCCGAGACGCCGGTGTACGCCTCGACTTCCGCGATGTACCGGGTCAGCTCGTCAGGATCGATCGGCCAGTCGGCGCCTTCGCCGGTCAGCGTCTTGAGCCGCAGGTCGCGGGGATCGGGACGCGGGCAAAAGGCGCCCCAGTGCAGCGTCGAGCCGCCGACGCCCATCCCCGAATTGTTCGACCCGAACGCGGTCGGCGTCGATCCGCCGCTCAGCCGTTCCTCCATCCAGTAGATATCGGCCGCGACCTCGTCGGCGACATGCTCGTCGGGGCGGAAGGCGCGGCCCGCCTCGAGCGCGACGACCGACAGGCCCGCCTGTGCGAGCCGGGCGGTGAGCGGGGCGCCGCCCGCGCCGGTGCCGATCACGACCGCATCGACGACGTCATTCGCGGCATGGCGCTTCGTCGTCACGCCCCGCGCTCCTGCGACGGGCGCTGCCACGCTTCGGGATCGTCGGCGCCGGTGCGCGTATAGCCCTGCTTGCGGGGGCCATCGCCGCCGACCGCAAAGCCGTCATAGCCGATCGCCGCCATCGTCGATGGCTGCGCCATCCAGATGCGGACCGTCTCGGCGCGGACATCCTCGAACCAGAGGCGCATCTGCACGGGCGACAGGCGGGTCGCGTCCTCCTCGATGCCGACCGTGCCGCCGGCGATGCGATCGAGCCAGCCGTCCTGGTCCGGATCGGCCAGCGCGACGAAACCGCCGGTCGCCGTATCGAGCGTCGCGAGCCCGCGCGACCACGCCGCGCGGTCGTCCGGCAGCTCGGCGAAGCGCCAGCCGTCGCCGACACCCTGCGCGACCGAGTCGAGGATGCGACCCGCCAGCGCACGGTCGGCGCCGCAATCGGGGAGGATCCGGGCCACCAGCGCCGCGACGGTCGCGTGGTCGGCGTCGTCCCATAACGCGGTACCGACGGGCATCGGGTAGATCCGGTCGAGCATCGCGGCGCGCGTTCCGCTGCTGACGCGATCGGAGTCGAGCAGCCGGGCGAAATCTTCGGGCAGCGCAGCCGTCGTCGCCAGTGCCGCATGCTCGCGGATCAGCGCGGCGAGCGCGCGGGGTTGTTCATAGGGGATGAGGTGCGCGGCGCCCTGGACGACGCGCATCCGGGCATTGGCATAATGCGGCAGGTTGAGCCGGCGCTGCGCATCCTCGCCGAGATCGCCGTCTTCGGTCCCGGCAATGATCAGCGCGGGGAGCGCGAGCTGTCCGACGGCGGCGGCCCAGTCCTCGCGGCTGCCGCGTTCGAGCCAGCCGAGCCAGGCCTCGCGGTTCGATCGCCGCACGTCGTCGATCGCCTGGTCGCGAAGGGCCTCCGGGAGCGTCTCGGCGCTGTTGGCATCGACGAAGGTTTCCGCATTCTCGCGCGACGCCGGGCCATCGGCGAACCACCCGATCATCTCCGCCCGGCGTTTCTCGTCCATCGGTTCGGGCGAGGGGGGCGAGGCGGCGACGAGCACGACGCCGAGAATGTTCGCGAGACCCGGTTCGCCCGCGGCGGCGCGCGCGGCGACGAGCGTGGCGATCTTGCCGCCCATGCTGTGCCCGACGAGCACGCAGGCGGTGAGGTCGCGGGCGCGGATTTCCTGCGCCAGCCAGTCGGTCATCGTCCCGACATCGGCATGCCCCGTATCGGCCGCGTCGCCGAACCCCGGCAGGTCGAGCGCAACGCAATCGTGGTCGGACAGGTGATCGGCGACTTGCTGCCATTCGCGCGCGCTGGCGCCAAGGGCGTGTAAAAACAACAAGGTGGGTGGGGTCATGGGGCCTCGCGAAACTGACCCCTACCGGACGATGCAGGCGCGGAACCGTTCCATCGCACCGGCCGTCGTAATTGACATAGATCAATTTGGTGTCGATCTGCGACCACTTTGGGTGCGTCTGTCGCGCCGCGCGGGTCTGGACCGGGCGCGCAAAGACCGGCATCCTCGCGCGATGGACGACAATAGCGGTCAGCGCGCCCCGATGATCGACCGTGCCCGCAGCGTCGCGGCAGGGTTTGCCGATGTCGGGCTCACCCAGGCCGAAGAGCTGCTCCGGCGGCTGTCGCCCGAAGGCCGCGAGCAGGCGCGGCGCGAGCGCGAGGCGCGGGCGCGTCGGCAGAAGCGGCTGATGGTCCGACTGGTCTTCGCGGCGATCGTGTCGCTGCTCGGCGGCGCGGCGCTCGCCGCGGTCCTGCCGGCGATGCTGGCGCTTGCCGTCGCCGCGGCGCTGATGCTGCTGCTGGTGATCGTGATCGTCGCGCAGGCCGATCCGCGCGCGCCGGGACGCGAGGCGCTGGTGGAGGCCGGGCTGGCCGGGCTCGCCGAGCAGGCGGGGATCTGGCTCGCCGCACAACGCCGCGGGATGCCGCTGCCCGCGCTGCGGCTCGCCGATGCCCTGGGCAGCCGGTTCGAGGCGCTGGCGCCGCGCCTCGCCCAGCTCGATCCGCGCAGCCCGGCCGCGGCGTCGATCCGCAAGCTGGTCGCGGTCGAGCTGCCCGCGCTGGTCGACAGCTGGCGGATGGTCGGCATTTCGGCGCGGCGCGAAATGCAGGCGGATGGCCGGACGCCCGACGATCACCTGATCAACGGTCTGCGCCTGATCGATGCCGAGCTCGCGCGCGCCGGCGAATGCCTCGGGCGGAGCAGCCTCGACGAGATCGCGATCCAGGGGCGGTATCTCGAACTCAAATATGAGGGGGACAGTCCGGGCCTGTAGGACGGGACACCTCGCCGCGGCCGGTCGTTAGAGGCGGATGATCCGTTTCAAAATCCCCGCCGCGATCGCCGTCGCTGCCTTCGCCGTCTCCGCCACGCCGGGCTTCGCCCAGACCGTGCCGCTCGGCGCCAATCTCGAGCGCTTTGCCTATCCCGCGTCGCTGCGCTGGTATGACGGATCGTCGCAGGGGCAGGCGGTGCGGATGGCGTATCTCGACCTCGCACCGACCGCGCGGGCGAACGGCACGACGGTCGTGCTGCTGCACGGCAAGAATTTCTGTGCCGCGACCTGGGACGAGACCGCGCGCGGGCTGGCGGGCGCGGGCTACCGCGTGATCGCGCCCGACCAGGTCGGCTTCTGCAAATCGTCCAAGCCCAAGGGCTATCAGTACAGCTTCAACGCGATGGCCGAGCTGACCCGCGGGCTGCTCGACCGGGCCGGGGCGGGCAGGGTCATCCTCGTGGGCCATTCGACCGGCGGGATCCTCGCGACCCGGTTCGCGCTGCTCCATCCCGAGCGCGTGTCGCGGCTCGTGCTCGTCAATCCGCTCGGGCTGAACGATACGCTGGCGCAGGGCGTGCCCTATACCGATCTCGGCGCGCTGCGCACCGAGGAGGCGAAGACCGATGCCGCGTCGATCAAGGCGTATCAGCTGCGCAACTATTATCACGGGGAATGGCGCCCGGCCTATGATCGCTGGGTGGCGATGCTGGCGGGGCAATATGCCGGTCCCGACGGCGATGTGGTGCGCGATGCGCAGGCGCGGCTGTCGGACATGATCCAGACCCAGCCGGTCGCGGCCGAGCTGCCGCGGCTGGCGATGCCCGTGCGGCTGATCATCGGCGACCGTGATCTCACCGCGTTCCGGGCGAACCGCGCCGCACCCGACCGGCGGGCGCAGGTGCAGACCGTGCCGCAGGCGGCGGTGACCGCGGCACGACGCATCCCCGACGCGCGGCTGATCCGCCTCGAGGGGCTGGGTCATGCGCCGCAGGTCGAGGCGCCGGCGCGGTTCCTGCAGACGCTGGAGGCGGCGATCGCGTCGTAAGGGGCGCGGTTACTGCGCCGGCTTGATCCAGCCGTGCATCGCCATCCAGCGCGCGAATTCGTCGAACCAGCCGGTGCTCGTGGTGGTCTTGGGATACATGCCGAAGCCGTGCCCGCCCTGTTCGAACAGGTGAAACTCGACCGGGCGTTTGGCGGTGCGCCAGCTGTCGATCAGGCCATAGCCGGCATTGCCGAACAGCGGATCGTCCGCCGCCAGCGCGACGAACATCGGCGGTGCGTCGGCGGGCACCGTCATCGCGCCGAGCGGGCCGTAGATGTTGCCGATGAATGCGGGCTTCGCGTCCTGACCTGCCAGTGTTGTCGCCATCGTCAGCATCGCGCCCGCCGAAAAGCCGACCATGCCGATGCGCGCCGGATCGACATGCCATTCGCCCGACCGCTTGCGGACGAGCGCGAAAGCCGCGCGCGCATCGGCGATCTGCGGCGCGAGGCCCGCCATCATCGCCGCGGGATCCCGGCGCGGCGGGGTTGCGCCAGCGGGGGCACCAGCGGGAGCGGGACGTGCGAAGGTCTCTAGATCCGCCGGCGTCTGGTTCAGCCGGTATTTGAGCACGAACGCGGCGACGCCCCGCGCGGCAAGCGCGCGCGCCACGTCCCAGCCCTCATTCTCCATCGACAGCGTGCGGAATCCACCGCCCGGCGCGACGATCACCGCGGTGCCGTTGGCCTTGGCGGGATCGGGCAGGACGGGGGTCAGCGTCGCGACCGTGACGTTGCGCGCGAACACGCTGCCATATTGGCTGTGCCAGGCTTCGGGGGTGGTCGCCCCGGGGAGCTTCCCGGTGCCGAGATCGATCGCGCCGGGCTGCGCGGGAATGGCGATCGACGCCATGGTGTCGGAGGACTGCGCCAGCGCGGGCGGGGCGACTGCGATCGTCAGGCCGACCAGCCATGCAAGACGATGTCTTGCCCCTCGAACGACTTCGTTGCCGCGACATCCGATGCGCATATCCGCTCTCCCCTTTTCGACTGTTTTCGGGATGATATCGATAGCGCTATCACTGCACAATGGCTGCGGGACGGTTTTTCCTTGCGATCGGCGGTCGTGGGGAAGGTGAAAGGCGGGCGCGATAAATCACCGCTGCAATGCGCACAGACTTTGCTGCAGTGCGGTAACGTCGAAGAACGTAAAGACTCAAATCTTTGGCGAACATCCTTGTGAGAGATGGCAGGCGTTGCTGGTTCACCTGCCGCATCCGGGCGTCGGGTGAGTCTCGCTGGTCCGGCTGTATTTGCGTAGAGCGTCGGCCGCGATCGTCGCTTCTGTAGAGACAGTGCGGACCGTGCCGCTCGCGGCGTGGCGAACCATGTCCCGGCGCGGCGTGGGGCGCTGTGTCGGTTTGGGACAAGCCATTGCCCTTTTTGTAAGGATCTGAGCATGGGGCGGACGACGCGACGACAGCAGTGGGGCCGCAAGATGCCGGATTTCGCAAGAGACTGTTTGAAAGCCAGAAATGACGGCCGTATCGCCGCGAGCGATCCGGTCGCCCATCTCGCGCTTTGCCCCTATGACGAGATTCGCGATCCAGTGCTGCGCGCGATGTGGCAGGATGGGTTTGTTGTCACGCGTCTATATGGGTCGGAATCTTAACTCAGGTTACACGGCCGTGACGGCGACCGTGACGGCGGAAATCCGCGATGCCGATGCCGGAATAGTATCCGCAGCCGTGCGACGGCGCCCGGAGGTGCGCAACCTCTCTGGCCGGTTAAGCAGCGTTTTAAGCAGGTTGCGGCCGGAGGCAGGCCATTTATCGTCACGGGACATCGTGAAGAGGAATGAACGGCAGGCCCATGCCAGACCAAGACCCGACCCCCGACTATGAGCGGCTGACGATCGACGCGCTGGCCGCGGCCGCGGCTGCGGAGACCGACGAACAGCGTCACCTGCTCCTCGATCAGGCCGCGATCTACGCCGCGCTCGGCGAGAAGACCCGCGGCTATGCGCTGACTGGGCGCTAGACGCCGGCGGGGCGGCATCAGCCCCAGTCTTCGAGCTTTCCCATGGCCGTGCGCGGCACCGCCGTGCCGAAGCGATAGGCCTTCGGACGCTCGGGATCGGTGAGCCGGTTCGCCGCCAACTGCTCGATCCGCGCGGACAGCCGGGCGGGGTCCTGACCGGGGTGCGGCACGACGAACGCCTTCAACCGGCCATTGCCGTGCAGCCGCACCGCGACGTCCGCGACACCCTCCACCGTCCGCAGCACGCCGGCGACGCGCCCTGGCCAGACATTGTGCCCGGCGACCTGGACCGCCCCGTCGCGCCGGCCGACCGGGCGAATGACGCGCTCGCCGAGACGCGCGACATGGTCGGGTAGGTCGTGGTGCCGGCCGTCGCAGTCGACGAGCCGCCAGTCATCCGGGTCGGCGGCGGTGAGCTGCCAGCGGGGCAGCAGGTCATAATCGAGCGCGGGCAGCGCGCGGATCGCGATACCGCCGGTTTCGGAGGCGCCGTAGATATCGACCAGCCCGGCAAGCCCCGCCGCGAGCAGCACGGCGGCGACGGTGTCGTCGAGCGGCCCGGCCGAACTGACGCCGACGACATCCCCCGGCCAGCGGCGCGTCATCCGTGACAGCGCGCGCCACTGATCGGGCACCGCGACGACGAGATCGCCCGCCTCGAGCGACAGCGGTGCGCCGACCGTCCGCACGACGACGGGAACGCCCAGCGCGTCGGGCAGCAGCGCGGTCCAGACCAGCCCGTAGAGATGATCGGCGGGGACCAGGGCGACGACCCGGCGCCGGTCGGCGAACCGTGTCGCTAAGAAGGCCGCCTCTTCGAGCAGGTCGGCGACGGCGTGGATACAGAGGCGCGGGCTGCCGGTCGAGCCGGACGTCCGCACCGCGATCCGGCCGGGCCCTGCGGCGTGCGCACGCAGGATCCAGTCGGTCCAGGCGCCGACCGTCTGCGGCGGTCCATCGCCAAGCGTATCGTCGTCGAGGTCGAACGCCTCGGCCAGCGCGCCCAGCGCGCCGAGCTGCTCCATCGAATCGAGTCCGAGGCCCTCGTCGCCGATTGGCATCATGTCGGGCCAGTCGCCGCGTGTCGCGGCGGGCGGGGCGGGATCGCGGAGCCGCGCCATCTCGGTCGCGACGACCGCGCCGGCGATGCGGTGCACCGCGGCGCGCGACAGGCCGGGCCGGGTCACGCGGTCGCGGTCTCGCGCGAGCGGACCCGGTTCCGCCCGGCATGCTTGGCGGCGTAGAGGCGATCATCCGCGAGCGCGAGCAGCGCATCGATCGAACCGTCGGTTTCGTTCAGCGTGGCGCAGCCCAGGCTGGCGGTGACGTGCAAGCCACCGCGCGGCGTGTCGACCGCGATGCCGGCGATCGCCGCGCGCATCGCCTCGGCAAGCGCCGCCGCCTGATCCTCGTCATAGCGCGGCAGCAGGACGCCGAACTCCTCGCCCCCGAGCCGCGCGAATATCCCGCAGGGCGGGAGCAGCGCGGTACAGACATCGGTAACGCGGCGGAGCAGTGTGTCGCCGACCGGGTGGCCATGCGTGTCGTTGACTGCCTTGAAATGATCGAGGTCGAGAACGATCAGCGACAGCGATTGTCGCAGCTCGCGCCAATGACGCTGTTCGCGTTTCAGCACCTCGCCGAAATGCCGTCGGTTGGCGGCGCCCGTCAGGTGATCATGGTTCAACAGGCGGCGCATGTCCGCCGCCGCCTCGCCACGCCGCGGCACGTCGCGCAGGATGACGGAAAAGCCGGAGGCGCGGGGCTCGCCCCGCTCGGACCGCGCGACGACGAGCCGCTGGCACCAGTAGCGCTCGCCATCCGCGCGCTGCTGCCATCCCTCCTGGAGATGCCAGCCCTCGCGCGCGGCGATCAGCAGCTGCTCGTCCAGGCGAAGATCGCCGCCGCTCGCCTCGCTCCCGCCAATCTCGGCGAGGTGGCGTCCGATGACATCGGCGGCGGCGTGTCCAGTCTGGCGGGCGAAGCAGGCGTCGGCGGACTGGATCTCTCCGCTGGGCGTGATCGTCAGCGCGGCATAATGGCTGACGCTGTCGAGCAGGGTCGCAAACCAGGTATCCGCCTGACGCAGCCGCGCCTCCTGGGCGACCTGTTCGCTGATATCGGACAGCGTCGCCATCAGCCGATCGGGGCCGAGCTTGACCAGGGTGCACGCCAGCACCTTGGGCGTGGTGGTGCGCCGTCGCGCGGCGAGATCGACGAAGATCCGGTGGCCATCGCAGATCCGGCCCGTCGCCGGCGCATAGGCCGCGACGATGCTGCGCAATTCGGGCGCATGATGTTCGAGCGCGGCGAACAGGTTACCGGGATCGCGCGGCCCGGCGAGCGGCAGGAGATGCTGCATCGCGTGCGGGTTCATCATCGCGATCGCGCCGCTGCTGTCGCACTCGATCAGGCCGACGGGGCAGGCGTACAGAAACTCGAGAAGCTCTTCCTCGCTCGACCTATCGCTCATCGAAGCGGCTTAGCGTTCGATGAGGATATAGCGGCGCGCAATGCCGGGTGTCGCGAGCAGACGCAGCCGGACCCTGGTCGGGCGCATCCGCAGCGTCAGGACATAGGGGACGATGTCGTCGATCTCGGGCTCGTCCTCGAACCGCTGCGCGACCATGAAATTGTTCATGCACTGCGCCACCGCATCGAAGAACGGCACGCCCATCACGGTCGCGGGATCCAGGCCCGACATCCGCGCCTCGGTCGCGTTATAGACCTGGACGAGCGTGTCGGCATTAAACCCGACCACCCCGAACGGCAGGGTGTCGCGGTCCTCGACGCGCATCGTGTCGAGCTCGGGCAGCGCGACATTATCAAAACTGTATTGTTCCAGTACCATAGCCACGGTCTCCCTGCGACTGCGCTATGGGGCGGCGGGGTTAAGCATAGCCTAAGATCACCTGTTTCTTACAACGGCACGCACGTGACGCGCGCCTCGACCGCGAACCGGACGAGCTGCGCCAGGCTGGTCGCGCCCGTCTTGCGCATGAGATGCTCGCGGTAGGTTTCCACCGTGCGCGGGCTGATATCCAGCCGCGTCGCGATCTGTTTCGCGGTCAGCCCCTCGACGATCTGGCGCAGGACCTGGCGTTCCCGGTGCGAGAGCGAGGCGAGGCGCTTCTCGAGCAGGGTCGATTGCAGGATCCGGTCGCGGACCGCCGCCACCGCGCCGAGCAGCCGCTGTGCCTCGAACGGCTTTTCGAGCAGGTCGGCGGCGCCCGATTTCATCGCCGCTACCGCCATCGGGATATCCGCGTGCCCGGTGACGAGGATCACCGGGTCCGACCGGTCGAGCGAAGGGAGGGTCTGCAGCAGCTCAAGCCCGCTGAGGCCGCCCAGCGCGACGTCGCTGAGGATGATCCCGGGCGGGAGCCGCGGGAGGTCGCGGATGAACGCCTCGACGCTGGGGAAGGATCGGGTTTCGAACTCCTCCAGCGCGAGGAGCATTTCGAGCGAGCGGCACATCTGGGGCTCGTCATCGATGATGTAGATCGGCCGGTCACGCGGCATGGGCGACCATTTCTCCACTGGCCCCGATACCAGGACGTTGCGGCAGCGAGACGCGGATGGTCGCGCCGCCGCCGCTGTTCGTCGCGGCGGTGATCGTCCCCTCATGCGCGTCGACGATCGCGCGGCAGATGGCGAGCCCGACACCGAGGCCATGGGGCTTGCTGGTCCGGAACGGGGCGAAGATCGCCTGTTCCTGGCCGGGTGCGATGCCGGGGCCGGTGTCCGAGACGGTGATCGTGCACTGCCCGTCCGGTCCCGAGACGGCGCGCAGATCGATCACGCGGATCGCCGTGTCGGACACCGCATCGGCCGCATTGACGATCAGGTTGAGCAGGACCTGCTGGATCTGGATCGCATCGATCCACAATTCGCCGAGATCGGGCGCGATATTGACCTTCAGCTCCGCTCCGGCCTGACGGACCGCGAGCATGCCGAGCATCGCCCCCTCCGTGATGATGTCGCGCGCATCGACCCATTGCGCCTGTAACGGGCCGCGCTCGACGAACCGGCGCAGCCTTTTGAGCACGGCGGCCGCCCGGAAGATCTCCTGGACCGCGCCGTCGAGCGCCGCGCCGACCTCGCCTACATCGCGGCCGCGCGCCAGCGCCGCCTGCGCGACGGTGGCGAAGTTCGCGGCGGTCGCCAGCGGCTGGTTCAGTTCATGCGCGATCGCCGAGCCGAGCTGGCCGAGCGCGGTGGCGCGTGCGAGCTGGTGGAGCTCCGCCTGCAACAGCGCGAGCCGTTCGGCGGCGGCGACCTGTTCGGTCTCGTCACGGAGATGGAGCGTGCGCAGCCCGGTCGCGGCGAACGGCAGCGGGCCGCTCGACAGCGACAGCGCGAGACGCGTGCCATCGGCGCGGCACAGCTCGTGCGCGGTCGCGGTGTCGCCGGACAGGTCGGGCAGGCCGGGAAGCAGGTCCGCGAGCCGCAGGCGTCCGGTATCGGGGTCGGTGATCCCGAGGATGCCGCGCGCGCTCCGGTTGATCGCGAGCACGTCGCCCGCCGCGTCGACGATGAGCATCGCCGCGGGCGTGGTGTTGAAGATCGAGTGGAGACAGAGTTCGCGCTGGTGCGACCGGCCCTGCGCGAGGCCGGCGCGCTGGCGCAGCAGCGTCATCCGACCGCCGAACAGCGCGAGGATGATCGCAAAACCGGTCACGACCAGCGTGTTCAGCGGCGTCACGAGCGGATGGTGCGCGCTGAACACCAGCGCGGTGGGGATCGTCGTCGCGGCGCCCACGCATGCGGTCAGCGCACCCCCGAGGACGGCGCCGATCGCGATCGCCGCCAGCGCGAAGGTGAAGGGCAGGTCGATTCCGAACAGGTGCCGGCCGACCGCCGTCGCAACCAGCGCGGCGCTGCCGAAACCCACGCCCTGCAGCAGGTTCCAGCGCCAGTCGGACGCGGTCTCCTGCTGGTCGACGATGGCCCATAGCCGCTGCACGATCGCTCCAAATTCGAATCCGCCGGAAAGAACCAAAATGCTACGCTTTCCGCATAGGGGTTTCCAGACACCGGCCGGGGTCTTCGTGCAGTGCAACCGTCTCAAATTGAAGCAAACCCGGTGTGACGGTCATGGTGTGCCAAGCCTGAACAGACTGTCTGGGGTCCGTATCCGTACGGACTTGCCTAAGACCCGGCGTGGTCGCAGCCTCGGCCAATGGTCTAGGCAGCTTTGGTAAGATTATCGCGTAATATTACAAAAACATCCAATGGAGGGGCGTCATGAATGAGCAGATCATTCGCAATGACGAATTGGATAGATCCAAAGCTATTGTCGCAAGCAATGCCGAAATATTCCGCTACGCCATATCGAGCATTCTCAGCCAGCAGCATCTAGCCGATACGGTTCTGACGACATCGAACTGGAGCAGCGTCCAGGCGCATCTCCTGAGGGCGCACTGCACCAAGCTCGCCGTCATCAATACCGATGTTCTGAACGGCCAGGGTCACGGGATGATGCGTCGGCTGCGTCTGTCCTACCCGCACCTTCGGATCATCGTCGTCGGGCAGACGCGCGAGCGGATGAAGATCCTGTCGCTGATCAGCGCGGGTGCACACGCCTATATCCTCGAATCCATGCCGATGGACGAGATCGCCAAGGCGGTACGGATGGTCGCCGCGGGCCATATCTACCTGCCCGACATGGTCGGCGACCTGTCGGTGCCCGAACCGGACTCGGTGCGGGCCGAGGGCGCGCTCACCCGGCGGCAGCAACAGGTGCTGCAACTGCTCGTCGGGGGCGCGTCGAACAAGGAGATCGCGCATGCGCTGAACCTCGCCGAGGGGACGATCAAGGTGCATCTGTCGGGGCTGTTCAAGGCGCTCGGGGTGCACAACCGCACCGGTGCGGTGGCGTCGGTGCATGCGCAGGCCTATTGACCCGGCCTGCAGCCATGCCGCGCGGCGGCCCGCCCGGGCCCTGCATCGTCCATGGTCTTAGACCGAGCGGCCTACTTGATCCTTGAGCAGCGTCTGGCACCTAAATACCGGGAAATCGGGCAGATATTGCGCTGCGCGAACGTCATGGGGATAGTCGATGGAGCGCCGGGACTTTCTGAAGATTGGGGCCGGCGCAACGACGGTGGCGCTGGCGGCGACGGCGCAGCAGATGATCACGCCGACCGACACGCCGCTCAGCAGCCCGGCGCCGACGCCGATGTCGCTGTCGGGGGCGTCCGATCTTGCGCAGTCGCTCCGGCTGGTCATCGAGCCGGTCGAGAAGGAGATGATCGACGGCAAGATCGTCTACATGGTGTTCTATTTCCACGAAAGCGGCCAGCCGCAGCCGGTGTTGCGGTACCGCGAGGGCGAACCCGTCTCGATCAGCATCACGAACAACGACCTCGTCCCGCACGGTTTTGCGATCACCGGCATCCCGCAGGCGACGGTGCCCGAAATCCCCCCCGGCCAGACGCGGCAGGTGCCGGACTTCGTCGCGCCGGTCGGCGGCTCCTATCTCTATCAAGACCCGTATGAGCCGCCGCTCAACCGCATCCTGGGGCTGCACGGCGCCTTCATCGTCGACCCTGCGCTGGGCACGACGGTCGCGGGCTCGGCCACGCCGTTCAGCCGCGCGATGCACACGCCGCAGATCGCCGCGGTGTTCGATGCGTTCGGGCGGCATCCGCGCTTTCCCGGCGAGCGGTGGAAGGCGGGGGATCCGGCCCGCGACAAGCTGTGGCTGTTCTCGCAGACCGATTCGGCGATCAACGCGCGCGTGGCGGCGGGCTACCGGATATCGGGCCAGGCGCTGATCGATGCGTTCCTGCCCGATTACTTCCACATCAACGGCCTGAGCGGGTTCGATACCGCGGTCCACGACACCACGGCCAGCGTCGACCGGGCGGCCGCGCAGGCTATCGAGCCGGTCGGGAAGCAGGGGCAACCGACCTTGCTCCGGGTGATGAATGCCGGGCTGTGCAAACATTCGGCGCACATCCACGGCAATCACCTGTTCGAGTGCACCGAGGCGGATGCGAGCGGCGTCCCCTATTGCGAGACCAACGTCTATGAACGCGACGTGTGGGTCATGCGGCCGATGGACCGCAAGGACATGATCCTGCCGTTCGAGCGGCCGCCCGACGTGCCGGTCTGGCCGCCGAGGGAGGAGCCGTTCCCGCTGAAATACGTCATGCACTGCCACACCGAGATGTCGCAGACCGCGGGCGGGGGCAATTATCCGCAGGGACTGGTCACGCACTGGACGATGACCAGCCCGATCTACGCCTTCTGATCCGGTCGAGACGATGGGGAATGACCATGGGCGATGAGAGTATCAGTCCGTCGGGGATCGACTGGACCAAGACCGCGGCACAGGGCGTCACCAATTTCCAGACGTTCGGCTGCAACGTCTTCAAGGCGAGCCTGCCGACGCCCGACCGGCTGACGCCCGACATCAGCTTCGTCCGGCAGGTGACGACCAGCGGCAATCTGGTCGCGCCCGACGGGGTACGGCTGCGCTACTGGGCGTTCGAGGATCCGGCGAGCGGCATCAAATCGCCCTATCCCTCGCCGCTGATGCGCGTGCGGGAGGGACAGATCGTGCATGTCACTTTGCTCACCGCCAAGCATGCGCACACGATCCATCATCACGGGATCGAGCCGACGACGATGCATGACGGCGTCGGCCATGTGTCGTTCGAGGTGGCGAACCAGTTCACCTATCAGTGGAAAGCGTCGAGCCCCGGCACCTTCTTCTATCACTGCCACCGCAACACCCCGCTGCATTTCGAGATGGGGATGTTCGGCGGGCTGATCGTCGATCCGCCCGAAGGCCCCGGCTATCTCTATTCGACGCCGATGCAGAATGCGCCCTACCAGCGCTATCAGGTCGAGCGGCTCTGGGTGTGCGACGACATGGATGCGCGCTGGCACAATGTGCTGAGCAACAACCATGATGCGGGCATGTGCGGCGAGAATGTCGGGCTGAACCGGTTCGAGCCCAAATATTTCCTGATCAACGGTGTGTTCCCGACCAAGACGATGACCGATCAGCGGGTCGCGGCCAAGGCGCGGGTCGGCGACACGATCCTGATCCGGCTGCTCAACGCGAGCTACTCGATCCTCCGGGTGACGTTCCAGGTGCCGGTGACCTGCGTGTCGTGCGACGGGCACCGGCTGGGCAAGGAAAACTGGAATGCGCCGATCGTCTTTCCCGCGGGCACCCCGATCGAGCTCACCAGCGCCGCTCGGCTCGATTTCCTGATCACCGCGACTCAGCGCGGCGCGATCAACGCAACGATCGAATATCTCCACTGGATCACCCGCCGCGTCCAGGACAATGGCCGCGGCGTGGCCAAGACGCAGATTGTCGTATCATGACCATGACCCCGACCCGATCCGCCCTCCCGTCCGCACGTCCCGGCCATGCGACGCATGCGGCAATGCCCATGCAACTGGGCGGGGCGTTCGACTTTTCCGATGTCGCAGGCCGTCCGATCGGGCCTTCGGACTTTCGCGATCGCTGGACGTTGCTGTTCTTCGGGTACAGCCGCTGCAGCGCGAGTTGCCCGATGGCCATTCCGCGCATGGTGCAGACGGCGGAACGGCTGCGTCAGTCGGGGATCGCGGCGCGTGCGCTGTTCGTCGACATCGACGTGCCGCCGCTCGGCGTGGTGCGATTCCGCCGGCCGGGCGCGGCGGCGGCGATGGCGTTGCAGGCGCCGCCGCATCATGGCCATGGCGAGCTCGACCGCATTGCCGCGATGCGCGCGCTGGCCAAGAAGTTCGACGGGCGGCTGGTGGTGGCGACGGGGACGCGCGCGCAGCTGTCCGCCGCGACCCAGGCGTTCAACGTCGCGCGCGAGCATATCCCGCCAAGGCCCGGCGAGATGGGGCACAGCATCAACCATTCCTCGCTCATCTATGTCCTCGCGCCCGACACGCGTGTCGCGGGCTATGCGATGCACGACCAGCCGTCGGTCGCGCTCGAGGACATGATCCGTCATCTGGCACGCCGCCGGGGCTGACCCGGCGGCTTTTGTGTCCAGTATCGTCTCGACCGGCTGACTCGCTCGCCGGATCGGGACCCCGCCGCCGGAACGAGCCCCCCCTCACTGGCGGCGGGGTAGCGCCGCGCATGGCCCCGCTCGACCTCGCACAGACCGGGATTCGAAGCGTGTTCGGATCCATCGCCAGGCGGAGCGGCCGCGAACCCGGCCGTTCGGCCTAGGACAGGGCCTAGGCTGCCAGGGGCCGGCGTAGGTCCTTCATGGGCCTTATCCCGCCGAACGAAGAATGGAAGGTTGGCGTCACGACGTGTGCCGGTCTTCGATCACGACCCGATCACGATCGGTCGAGACGTTTCGCGTTTCGTCATTCAGAGGGGAAATTGCATCATGTCTGGTGACTTTACCGTCGATCTGGGAGATCTGAACTTCATCCTGGCGCAGATCAGGATCAGCGAGCGCAATGCCGCTGGCGAGTCACTCGCGGATATCCTGGGCCCCCAGGCGCAATTGATCCCCTATGGTCTGCGGACCGTCGATGGCAGCTACAACAATTTGCTGCCGGGCAATGCGGTGCTGGGCGCGGCGGACCAGCTGCTGCCGCGGCTGACGACGCCGGTGTTCCGCAATCTGAACGACGGCGCGACGTTCGGCACCGGGCCCGGCGGGCCGGTCCTGACCAACACCGATTATGGCACGCCGGGCAGCGTGGTCGATGCCGACCCGCGGCTGATCAGCAACCTGATCGCCGACATGACCAGCACCAATCCCGCGGCGATCGCCGCCTGGTACGTCAACGCGCATGCGCAGGCGGCCTATGCCGATGCGCATGGCGGCGACGCGCCACCCGACGGCTATATCCCGACCAACGAGGAACTGGCGTCGATCCCGAACCTGTCGCCGGACATCGGCCTGTCGCCGTCGTTCAACGCGTGGATGACGTTCTTCGGCCAGTTCTTCGATCACGGGCTCGACCTGATCACCAAGGGCGGCAACGGCACGGTGCTGATCCCGCTCCAGCCCGACGATCCGCTCTATGTGCCTGGCGGCCCCAACTTCATGCCGCTGACCCGGTCGACGCAATATGACGCCAACGGCAACCCGGTCGTCGGCGGGACCGAGACAGTCAACACCACGACGCCGTTCATCGACCAGAACCAGACCTATACGTCGCATGCGTCGCACCAGGTGTTCCTGCGCGAGTATAAATTCTCGGTCGACTCGGATGGCGACGGCGTCAAGGATTCGCATGCGATCTCGACCGGGCGGCTGCTCGACGGCGCGATCGGCGGGATGGCGAACTGGGCCGAGACCAAGGCGCAGGCGCTGACGATGCTCGGCATCCGGCTCGACGACTACGACGTGCACAATGTGCCGCTGCTGCTGACCGACGCGTACGGCCGGTTCATCCCCGGCGCGAACGGCTATGCGCAGATCATGCTGAAGGATGGCACGCTACTCGAGGGGACGGCCGAGGGCGTCACGGTGCCTGCCAACGCCTATTTCACCGGCCACGCGTTCCTCAACGACATCGCGCATCATGCCGAACCGGTGCTGGTCGACCTCGACCATAACCCGGCGACGCCCGCGGTGCGGCAGACCGCCGATACGGATATGCTCGACTTTAATGGCGACGGCGTGTCCGACGAGGCCGACCTGGTCGCGGGCGAGGGGCGGATCGTCGATGTGGATGGCGACGACGTGATCACGCTCGACGACCTGCGTGACGTCAATCTGGACGGCGTGATCAACGCGCGCGACCTGATCGCCGACGACAACAACCCGCTGACCTACGACGACGAGATGCTCGACGCGCATTTCGTCACGGGCGATGGCCGCGGCAACGAGAATATCGGGCTGACCGCGGTCCACACGGTCTTCCATTCCGAGCACAACCGCGTGGTCGAGGCGGACAAGCTGACGATCATCGCATCGGGTGACCTTGCCATCGTCAACGAATGGCTGCGGCCCGCCGCGGACGGCACGCGCAGCGCGATCACGCAGGCGGAGCTCGATGCGATCGAGGCGCTGACCGGGACGGCGAAGACGCAGGCGATCGCCGCGCTCGACTGGGATGGCGAGAGGCTGTTCCAGGCGGGGCGGTTCAGCACCGAGATGCAGTATCAGCATCTGGTGTTCGAGGAATTCGCGCGCCGGATCCAGCCCAATATCGATCCGTCCATCTTCAGCAACACCGCCGACATCGACCCTGCGATCACCGCGGAGTTCGCGCACGCCGTGTACCGGTTCGGCCATTCGATGCTGACCGACACGATCGAGATCACCGATCCGACGCTGTCGACGCAATCGCTGAGCCTGGTCGAGGCGTTCCTGAACCCGCAGGCGTTTGGCGAAGCGGGTCTGGATCCCGTCACCGGCGAGGAGGATGCGGCGATCGCCGCGGGCGCCATCATCCGCGGGATGACGCGCGTCGAGGGGAGCGAGATCGACGAGTTCGTGCCCGATTCGCTGCGCAATTTTCTCGTCGGGCTGCCGCTCGATCTCGCCGCGCTCAACATCGCGCGCGGCCGCGATGCTGGGGTCGCGGCGTTCAACGTGGTGCGTGCGGAGCTCTATGCCTCGACCAACGAGTCGCAGCTCAAACCCTATACGAGCTGGCTCGACTTCGCGCAGAACATCAAGAACCCGCTGTCGATCGTCAATTTCATCGCCGCCTATGGCACGCATCCGCTGATCACCGGCGAGACGACGCTGGAAGGCAAGCGCGCCGCCGCGACCCTGCTGGTGATGGGCGGCGCGGATATCGTCGTGCATGCGAATGCCGCGATGGGCGTCGAGGAGCATGTGCTCCAGGCGCCGGCCGATCGGCTCAACTTCCTGCAGAGCAAGGGCAACTGGGCGCCCAACATCGTCGACGGGGTCAATAGCCACGAAACCGGGCTGAACCTGGTCGATCTGTGGATCGGCGGTCTGGCCGAGGAGAAGATGGAATTCGGCGGGATGCTGGGTTCGACGTTCAACTATGTGTTCGAACACCAGCTCGAAAGCCTGCAGAACGGCGACCGCTTCTATTATCTCAGCCGTACGCAGGGCATGAACATGCTCAACGAGCTGGAGAAGAGCAGCTTCGCCGATCTCGTGATGCGCAATTCCGACCTGGGCGACGTGCATTCGACGCATGTCGACGGCCAGATCTTCAACACCGCGGACTATATCCTCGAGCTCGATCCGCTGACGCCGCAGGTCACCAATATCGGCGAGGACGGCACGTATCTGGCGGGCGGCACGTTCGATCCGGTCTGGGAGGACAGTTTCCAGCAGGCGTTCGATCCCAAGGTGGACCGGATCGCCCCGGGCGCGGACGTCGACGGCGACGGCCATGACGATGGCGGGATGCTCAAATATAGCGGCGGCGAGCATGTCGTGCTCGGCGGGACCGAGGGCAATGACCGGCTCTATGGCGACAAGGGCATCGATACGCTGTGGGGCGATGGCGGCGACGATTACCTGAACGCGGGCACGGAGTCCGATCAGGTCTATGCCGGTGACGGCGACGACATCATCGAGGATCCGTTCGGCGACGATTTCCTGCGCGGTGGCGAGGGCAATGACGTCGTCAGCGGCGGCTCCGGGCTCGACATCATGTTCGGTGGCGGCGGCCAGGACTTCATGGTCGGCGGCACCGACGCGAAGGAGATGTTCGCCGGCCGCGGCAACGACTTCCTGCTGGGCGGCAGCGGCAGCGACGGTCTGATGGGCAATGAAGGCGACGACTGGATCGAGGGCGGCGACGGCTTCGACAGCGTGACGGGCGAGAATTCGAACCTGTTCTTCAACAGCCCGATCATCGGCAACGACATCCTGAACGGCGGCGGCAACGACACCGATTATGACGGGGAGAGCGGCGACGACATCATGATCCAGGGGGCGGGGATCCAGCGCAACAACGGCATGGCCGGGTTCGACTGGGTCATCCACCAGGGTGACACGACCGCCGCCAATTCGGATCTGGGGCTGAGTGCCGCGGTCAACCAGCAGGCGTTCACGCTGCGCGACCGCAACGACTTGGTCGAGGCGCTGTCGGGCTGGAAATATGCCGACACGCTGACCGGCCGGCAGATCCCGCTCGGGCTCGTCAGCACGGGCGCCAATTTCCCGGACCTGCTCGGCGACGACAATCCCCGGATCCTCGGCAACAACCTGTACGAGGACGGCGTCCGGCTCATCACCGGGCTGCGCGAGCTGCTGAGCTTCAAGACCTGGGATGCGAGCGATGCCGACGCGCTGGTGATGGACGGCAGCACGACCGACGACCTGCTGATCGGCGGCGGCGGCGCGGACGTCATCAAGGGGCGCGCGGGCAACGACGTCATCGACGGCGACGCCTTTATGCACGTCTTCATCAGCGTGCGCGAAAACAAGGACGGGTCGGGCGCCGAGCTGTTCCGCGCGGATTCGCTGACGGAGATCCAGGCGCGGCTGCTGAACGGGACGATCAACCCCGGCCAGCTCGTCGCGTCGCGCGAGATCGTCTACCGCGAGACCGTCAACGGCTATGCCACGGGTGCGGCGACGATCGGGTCGGGGATGGATACCGCGGTCTATATCGGCAACCGCTCCAACTTCACGATCACGCTGCGGCCCGATGGGCGGGTCAGCGTCGTCGACAATGTCGGCGACGAGGGCAGCGACATGCTGCGCAACGTCGAGCGGATCCAGTTCGCCGACAGCGTCGCCGAGATCAACCGCCAGCATGTCGGCAGCTTCGAGATCGATAACGTCGAGCCGGAAATCGATCAGGTGCTGACGGTCACGACGGGCAGCTTCATCGATTATGACGGCACGACGAGCTTTGCGCGGCAGTGGCAGCGTCAGGTCGAAGGGACGTGGGTCGATATCGCGGGGGCGACCGACGACACGTACAAGGTCACGGTCGACGATATCGGCCAGCCGCTGCGCGTCGCGACCAACTATACCGACAATCGCGGGTTCAGCACGCAGGGGACGAACCAGCCGGAATCGGTGGTCTATTCCGACGCGACGATGGCGGTCGCGATCCCCGATTACGCGATCCTCGGTGACGAGGAGGCCAACGCGCTCACCGGCACGGAGGACGCCGACCTCGTCTTCGCGCGCGGCGGCGATGACACTTTGCTCGGGCTGGACGGAGACGACCGTCTGTTCGGCGAAGACGGGAACGACAGCCTCGACGGCGGCAGCGGGGCCGACCGGATGGCGGGGGGGCTGGGCGACGACACCTATGTCGTCGATGACGGCGGTGACACGGTCGTCGAGGGCAGCCTGGGCGGCACCGACACGGTGACCAGCAGCATCAGCTACACGCTGGGCACCGAGGTCGAGAATCTGGTGCTCGGCGGCTCCGCGGGAATCAGCGGTACCGGCAATGCGGGCAACAACGTGCTGACCGGCAACGGCGCCGCCAACACGCTGACGGGGCTCGCGGGCACCGATTTCCTTGATGGGGGAGCGGGCGCCGACACCATGGCGGGCGGGCTGGGGGACGACACCTATGTCGTCGACAGCACGGGCGATGTCGTCAGCGAAAGCGGGGGCGACGGGACCGACACCGTCATCAGCAGCATCGCCTACACGCTCGCGACGGGGCTGGAAAACGTCACGCTGACCGGGATCGCGGCGCTGAACGCCACCGGAAACGCCGCTGCGAACATCGTCACCGGCAATGACGGGGACAATGCTCTGGCGGGGCTCGCGGGGGACGACCGGCTGACCGGCGGCGGCGGCAACGACCGGCTGGACGGCGGGACCGGTGCGGACGCGATGGCGGGCGGGCTCGGCAACGACACCTATACGGTCGATAATGTCGGTGACGTCGTCGACGAGACAGGCGGCGATGGCGTCGATCTGGTCAACAGCAGCGTGAGCTTCGCGCTGGCGGCCGGGGTGGACAGCCTCACGCTGACGGGCAGTGCGGCGATCAACGCGACGGGCAATGCCGATGCCAATGTCCTGACGGGCAATGCCGGGGTAAACCGGCTGTCCGGGCTCGACGGCGCGGATACGCTGCGCGGGCTGGCCGGCAACGACCAGCTGTTCGGCGGGGGCGGGGCGGACGACCTCGACGGTGGTACCGGCGCGGACAGCCTGTCCGGCGGCACGGGCGACGACACCTATACCGTCGACAATGCCGGCGACGTCGTCGACGAGACCGGCGGCGACGGCGTCGACCTGGTCAAGAGCAGCGTGACCTTCACGCTCGCCACGGGCGTCGAGAATCTGACGCTGACGGGGAGCGGTTCGCCCAGCGCCACGGGCAACGCCGCCGCCAACATCCTGACGGGCAATGGTGCGGCGAACACGCTGACGGGTCTCGACGGCGACGACACGCTGATCGGGCTGTCGGGCAACGACCGGCTGAACGGCGGTGCGGGCGCGGACATCCTGAACGGCGGCACCGGATCGGACATCATGACCGGCGGCGACGGCGACGATCTCTATAGCGTCGACACGACCGGCGACATCGTCGACGAGACCGGCAGCGACGGTATCGACACCGTCACCAGCAGCATCACCTACACGCTCGGCGCCGGCGTCGAACGCCTCACCCTGACCGGGACGGGGGGAATCGCGGGGCGGGGCAATGCCGCCGATAACGTCATCACCGGCAATGATGGCGCCAACGCGCTGTCGGGCTTTGCCGGCAACGACCAGCTGTTCGGCGGTGCGGGCACGGATACGCTCGACGGCGGCACGGGCCAGGACGTGATGTCCGGCGGGCGCGGCAACGACAGCTATGTCGTCGACGATATCGGCGACGTGGTCGACGAGACCGGTGGGGACGGTCTCGATACGGTCACCAGCAGCGTGTCCTTCACGCTGGGGGCGGGGGTCGAGCGTCTGACGCTGAGCGGGGTGGCGGCGATCGATGCGACGGGCAGCGCGGATGCCAACATCCTGACGGGCAATGCCGGCGTCAACATCCTGTCGGGGATGGAGGGGGCCGACACGCTGCGCGGCATGGCCGGCGACGACCGGCTGTTCGGCGGCGCCGGGGCGGACACGCTCGACGGGGGCACCGGCGCGGACGTGATGGCGGGTGGCCTGGGCGACGATATCTACATCGTCGACACTCTGGGGGACAGCGTCGACGAGACCGACGGGGACGGCGTCGATCTGGTCACCAGCAGCATCACCTTCACGCTGGCCGACGGGCTCGAAAACCTGACGCTGACGGGCACGTCCGGGGTGCACGGCAACGGCAATGCCGGCGCGAACGCACTGACGGGCAATAGCGCGGGCAATATCCTGTCCGGGTTCGACGGCGACGACCTGTTGCAGGGGCTGGGGGGCAATGACCAGCTGCTGGGCGGCGCGGGGCAGGACCGGCTCGTCGGCGGCACCGGCAGCGACCGGCTGACCGGGGGCACGGGCGACGACGTGTTCGTGTTCGTGACCGGGCAGGGCAATGACACGGTGGTCGATTTCGACTTCGATGCGGCCGGGGGGCAGGACCTGCTCGATGTTTCGGGTTGCGGCATCACCGCCGCCAATTTCGGGGCACAGGTGTTGATCTCGCAGGTCGGCGTCAACACGGTGATCACGATCGGCACGCAGACGATCACGCTCACCGGGGTGAACGCGACGACGATCGACCACAGCGATTTCGGGTTCTGATCGATGATGCAGATGTTCGAGGACCGGCTGCCACTGCCGGTACGTGACGCGCTCAGGCAGTGCCGGTCGCATGTGGTGGCCGCTCTGCTGTTCAGTGCGCTGGTCAACATCCTGTACCTCGCGCCGACGCTGTACATGATGCAGGTCTATGACCGGGTGGTGCCGACCGGGGGCGTCGTCACTCTGGTGATCCTGACGCTGGTGCTCGGCGCGGCGATCGCCACGATCGGGGTGCTGGAGGCCCTGCGGTCGCGGCTGATGGTCAAGGTGTCGCTGCGGCTCGACCAGCGTGTGTCCCGGGCGATCCTGGCGCGGCTGATCGAGCGCGGTCACACCCGGCAGCGGGACCCGACGACCGCACAGGCGATGCGCGAGTTCGACACGCTGCGGCAGGTGATCACCGCGCCGACGCTGGTCGGGATCTTCGATGCGCCCTGGACGCCGATCTATGTTCTGGCCGCGGTGCTGATCCATCCGCTGCTGGGGCTGTTCATCATCGCCGCGGGCGCGTGCCTCGCGGTGCTGACATGGATGTCCGAGCGGGGGACGCGCGGGCTGATGACCGTCGCGCACACCGCCAATGCCCGGTCGGCGATCGTCCAGGAGGATATCGCCCAGCAGGCCGAGCTCGTCCGCGCGCTGGGCATGGGCCGGGCGATGGTCGACCGGCAGATCACCGAACGCAGCGACGGGCAGGCAGCGCTGGCCGCGGCGCAGATGGCGACCGCGCGCTATGCCGCGATCGCCAAGTTCATGCGGCTGTTCCTCCAGTCGCTGGCGCTGGGGCTCGCCGCGATCCTCGCGGTCCAGCGGCAGATCTCGGTCGGATCGATCATCGCCGCATCGGTGCTGCTCAGCCGTGCGTTGCAGCCGGTCGAGCTGCTGATCGGCGGTTGGTCGAACCTGCAGAACGCGAACGAGGCGCTGAAATCGCTGAAGCAGTTGTTCGACACGGACGCGGCGGCGGCGCCCGCGACCGTCCTGCCGGCGCCGCTCGGCCGGATCACCGCGCGCAAGATCACCACGCGCAGCGGCGATGGCGCGGCGATGCTGCTCAAGGGCGTGAGCTTCGACCTGCAGGCGGGGCAGATGCTGGGCATCGTCGGCGCGTCGGGGGCGGGCAAGACGACGCTGATCCGCATCCTCGCCGGGGGTATCGCGCCCGAATCCGGACAGGTGCTGCTCGACGGCGCGGACTCGATCCTCTGGGATGCGCAGCGGCTCGCGCGGTACCGCGGTTATGTGCCGCAGGAGCCCGGCTTCCTGACGGGCACGGTGGCGCAGAACATCGCCCGGTTCGCCGATCCGAACGCGGTGGACCCGGTCTCGTTCGACCGGCGGGTGATCGACGCGGCCAAGGTCGCGGGGTGCCACGCGCTGATCCTGTCGCTGCCCGGTGGCTATGACTGTCCGATCGGGCGCGGCGGCCTGGCGCTGTCGGCGGGGCAGCGGCAGCGGATCGCGCTGGCGCGGGCGATGTTCGACGACCCGCCGATCCTCCTGCTCGACGAACCCAATGCTGCGCTGGATGCGGAGGGCGAGGCGGCGCTCATGCGCGCGCTGGAGACCAGTCGCCAGCGCGGCGCGACGATCGTGATCGCGGCGCACCGCACCAGCGTGCTGGCCGCCGCGGATCGGCTGCTCGTCCTCAACGCCGGGTCGGTCGACTGCGAAGGTCCGGCCGAGGAAGTTCTGGCCGAGCTGGCGCGTCGCGCCGGCGGAAGCCGCGGCAATGTCGTCGGACTGAAGGGGGCGGTGTCATGACCATGATCGACGATTCGGCGCGGGTGGAAATCCGGCGCGGCCTGCGCGTCGCGGCGCTGTTCTTCATCGGGCTGCTGGGGGGCGCGTCGATGATGCCGCTCGACGCCGGCGTCTATGCCCGCGGCGCGGTGATCGTGTCGGGCAAGCGGCAGGCGGTGCAGAATCGCGACGGCGGCATCGTCACGGCATTGCGCGCCGTCGAAGGCCAGAAGGTCGCCCGCGGGCAAGTGCTGCTGGAGATCGCGTCGGCGGACCTGCACGCGCTCGAACGCGGGATGACCGCCGAGCTGATGATGCTGTTCGCGCAGCGCGAACGCCTGCTCGCCGAACGCGACCGGCGTGCGGTGATGGCCGAGCCGGTCGAATTCCGCGCGCTGCCGGCGGCGGACCGGGTGCTGGCGGAGGATGCGCTGCGCGGGCAGCGGTTGCTGCTGGCGGCGCGCCTGCGGACCGCGCAGACCGAGAAGGCGGTGTGGATGCGGCGCGCCCACGCCAATGCCGAACAGATTGGCGGGTTCGGCGAACAGATCGCGGCGAACCGCCGGCAACGCGCGCTGCTCGACGACGAGCTGACGGGGATGCGGGTCATCGCCGCCAAGGGCTTTGCCTCGATCAACCGGATCCGCGCGCTCGAGCGTACGCAGGCCGCGCTCGACGGGGAGCATGGCGCGCTGGGTGCGCAGATTCTCCAGACGCGCGATGCGATCGGGGAAGCCGAACTGTCGGCCGCGGGCGTCGATCGTCGCCAGATCGAGGAGGTGGAGGGGAGCCTGCGCGATCTGCTGGTGCGGATGAACGAGCTGCAACCCAAATTGCTCGCGGCGCGCGAACAGCTCGCCCGTTCGATGGTGCGCGCGCCGGTGGCCGGCACGATCGTCGGCCCGACGATCTACACCATCGGCGGGGTGGTCTCGCCGGGGCAGACGCTGATGGAGATCGTGCCCGATCGCAGGGCGCTGGTGATCGAGGTGCAGGTCTCGCCCGACGATGCCGACGACATGCGCCCCGGCCAGACGACGCAGGTCCGCTTCACCGGATTCCACGACCGCGCGATGCCCGCGCTCGACGCCCGGATCGACACGGTGTCGGCGGACAGCTTCACCGAGGAGCGGACCGGCAACCGCTTCTTCCGGGCGGAGGCGTCGTTGCTGCCGGAAAGCTATCGGACGCTCGTCGCGCTCAAGGGGCCCGGCGCACTGACGCCGGGCATGCCCGCCGAGATCCTCGTCCCGCTCCGGAAACGGTCCGCGCTCGACTATCTGATCGGCCCGTTGAAAGAGAGCCTGTGGCGCGGCGGTCGTGAAGCCTGAGTGAGTGCGGGGTCAGGCGGCCAGCCCGTTCGCCTCGACATGCGTCGCGATGTCGCCGGCGGTGGTCCACCAGATGCGCGGATCGTTCGCCGCGCGGAGTTCGGTCAGTACGCGGGCCAGTGCGGGGACGCGGTGTGCCTGTCCCATGATATAGGGGTGGAGCGCGATGCCCAGGACGAGCGGACGCCGGTCGCATTCGGACAGCAGCTGTTCGACGCCGTCGCGGATCATGGCGGCGAACGTCACCGCCTCCTGCTTGCGCGCGATGATCGCGGGCAGGTCGTTGATCTCCTGGGAATAGGGGATGGAGAGCAGTCCGCCATGAGAGGTCGCGAGCCGGGTTGGCTGGTCGTCATGTGCCCAGTCGAGGACATAGCGATAGCCGTTTTCTGCGAGCAGATCCGGCGTGGTGTCGCTCTCCGAGATCCACGGCCCCAGCCAGCCGGTGGGACGTACGCCGAGTGTCGCCAGCCGCTCGGTCACGTCGGCGATCATCTGGGTCTCGCGCGGGTGCGCCAGGGATCCTTGCGCGGTCGCGTTGGTGCCGCCATGCGCCGCGATTTCGTCGCCGCGGTCGCGGCACGCCTCGGCGAGCCCGGGGCAGCGATCGAGGACGTCGGCGTTGAGCAGCGCGGTGGTGCGCAGGCCCAGCCGATCGAACAGATCGAACAATCGCCACGCCCCGACCCGGTTGCCATAATCGCGCCAGGCATAGTTCATCACGTCCGGGTCGGTCTGCGCGGGGGCCAGTTCCGGTCCCAGCCCGCCGCCGAAATCGAACACCTCGTAATTCACCCCGAAATAGATGGCGAGGCGGCCGCCGTCGGGCCAGTCATAGTCCGGGCGGTCGACGATCGGGCGATAGGCGTAGCGGCCATGGTGCGAAGTGCTCATCACGCTGGAACGCGTGGGTCGCGGGATAGAAACGCCATAATGCAGATACTTATCGAACTTATGATCGCGGCCGGAGCGAGCGGACCGTCGGGTCCGACCCGCTCAGCCGTCCACGGGGGCGAAACCCTCGACGGTGGCACGGTACAAATCGGCGCGGGCCTGGCTCAGGGCGGCGTCCTGATCGTCACCCTGGCCGACGACCAGTCCCGCGAGCGCGCGGACCGGGCCTATCCATGCGCCGCTGCCGCGCAGCTTGAGGCGGCGGGTTTCGAACGCGGCGATGGCTTCGTCGGCGAGATCGCGGGCTGCCGTCAGGGCGACGTCGGTCACGACGACGACGAATTCATTGCCGGTCCAGCGGATGATCTCCTCGTCGGGAAACACCCGTCGCAGGTTCGCGACAAAGGCGCTCAGCACATTGTCGCCGACGGCGTGGCCGAAGCGCTGATTGACCCCGGCGAGATCGGCGACGCTGAAGATCATGAGGACATAGCTTCGCGCCTGTTCGGCCAGCTGTGCGAAGATCGGCCGCGCGCCCTCGGACGTCAGCGCGCCGGTGGCTGCGTCGCGCATGGGATCGTGCCGCGCCGTACCGAGCGAGCCGAGGTCGGACTGGAGCCGGGCGACGTCGCGGCGCAACTCGGCCAGCTCGCGTTCGGCATCGGCCAGCCGGGTCACGAGCAGCGTCGCATCGGGCCAGTTCTCCGCCTCGCTCGCCATCGCGCTGACGTCGTGGCTGAGCGACCGCGTCAGCGTCTGCGCATCGGTGGTCAGCGCGCCGAGCTGGTTCGCGCGTGCGGTGACCGCGCTGTCGCGTTCAGCGGTCGTGTCGCGCTTGATCGCAAGATGGCGTTCGCTGAGCGTTTCGAGCGCGCGTGCGGTCAGCCTCAGGCCGCCATCCGTCTCGGCCGCCACGGCGCGCGCCAGGTCCGATCCGGGATCGGCGACCACGGCAAGCGCGAAGGTATAGTTTTCAGCCACCGGTGCGAGACGATGTGCCTCGAGAAAGGCGAGCGCGTCGCGCGCCGTACGAAAAGCCTCTGGCATGCTTGTCTCGAACCTTTTTATGTACTGGATTGTACAACGCGGGATCGCGCGCGTCCGTTTCATCCCGCCGCCCCCTAGCGCGAAAGAGCATGCGATCAATCCTTGCGCGACGATCGGTTCCGCGTTCGGGGGCGTGTCGCGGCTACGGGCGGCGGCTGATCGCGGGCGGCAACGGCGCGGTTTTTCTTATGATGGGGGGCATGTTCCGGGATGGGACGGCCCGCCGGCGCCGGTTGTCCGCTATAGAGGGGTATGTTGCGCCAAGGGGGGGAGTCCGGTCGTACCGGTTTCAGTCCATTGCCGGGGGAGCCGCACCGGGCTGCTGGGCGGTGCTGCGCGCATGCTGGGGGTGCTGCGGCGACGGCAAGGTGGTGGCGGTGGCATAGCGGCGGCGGGCCGCGTTGCGCAGGCGGCGCGGTGCGTGCCGACCGGGTGGCGCCCCGATGGGATGAGCCGCGCATCTCGGCTCTGGTTTCTTCAAACCGCCTATGGCAGAGCCTTGGCCCTGCTGAGCATAAGTCGAGATTGTGGCGGGCAGGGAGCTGGCACTGTGGAAAATACTAAAGTTACCGGCACGCGCGGTGCAGTGTTCGATCGTATTGGCTCGACCTCGCATCGCCACCAACTGCGCATCGCTCTTTATATCCTGTTGGTGTTTGCTGATCTGCTCGCGGTGGTTGCTGCATTCGAGCTCGGTATATTTGCAAAATATGGCCGTTTTGCTGTTACGTCGCATATGAACGTCGTCATCGTCACTGCGCCGATATATGTGCTGACGGCGTTCAACAATGGCGCCTACTCGATCGACGTGCTTCGCAAGGCCCGGGCCGGCATCATGCGCTCGGCGACGGCGCTTTTACTAGCCTTTTCAAGCTTCTTGTTCATCTCCTACTATTTTCGGGCGGTGCAGGCGGAATCCCGTGGTGTCATCAGCATCGGAATGCTCGGCAGCTTCGTGCTTCTGGCAGTCTTTCGATTGGTCATCGATCGGTTTGTCCGCCTGACGATTGGCGGCAACGTGACCACCGATCTGGTGATCTTGGACGACGTCGAATTCGCGGTGCCTGCACATTGCAAAGTCGTCGAGACGCGGGCCGCGAACCTTCGCCCGAACATGCAGGATCCGATGATGCTCGATCGACTCGCGCGCCAATTGCGTGGTGTCGACCGCGTCGTGATCGCCTGCCGGCCCGACAAGGAGCGCGAATGGGCGATGCTGCTGAAGGGCGCGGGCATTCGCGGGGAGATTATTTCGAACGAAATCGACCAGGTCGGCGCGATCGGGCTCGACACTTTCGTCGGGCGGTCGACGCTGGTTGTCGCGGTCGGACCGCTGAGCACGCGCAACCGGATGATCAAGCGGACGTTCGACCTGGCCTTTGCGGTGCCCGCGCTGATCGTGGTGCTACCGCTGCTGCTGATCACCGCCGCCGCGATCAAGATCGACAGCCGCGGACCGGTCTTCTTCCGGCAGGATCGCGTCGGCCGCGGCAACGCGCTGTTCAAGGTGTTCAAGTTCCGGTCGATGCGGGTCGACCAGTCCGATGCGAGCGGCAGCGTTTCGGCGTCCCGCACCGACGACCGGATCACGCGCGTCGGTCGCGTGATCCGCGCGACCAGCGTCGACGAGCTGCCCCAGCTGCTGAACGTGCTGCTCGGATCGATGAGCATCGTCGGGCCGCGACCGCATGCACTGGGGTCGCTGGCGGGGCAGCAGCTGTTCTGGGAGGTCGATGAACGCTATTGGCACCGCCACGCGCTCAAGCCGGGAATCACCGGTCTTGCGCAGGTGCGCGGATTCCGGGGTGCGACGCATCGTCGCGACGATCTGACGCAGCGCCTTCAGGCCGATCTGGAATATATCCTGGGCTGGTCCGTATGGCGCGACTTTGGCATTCTCGTGTCTACGGTACGGGTCGTTGTGCACCGCAACGCGTTCTAGTGCACCGTAAAACACGTACAAAAAATGCCGCGACAGCAATTTAACATACGCTTTCTTAACCACCAGTATGGCATGGTGTCGTCATGCCCCTTCACGCACCTCTTGCTAACCTGGCTGACCCCGTATCGCCACATGCGGCGTTTCGTGGCGGCGATCCGCTTTCCGGCGCTACGACGGATTCGTTCGACGGGGCGCGTTCCGTCGCAGACCCGCTCGCGGCCGAGCTTCAGGTCGTCGACCCGCGTGCCGCCAACCCGTTGGCCGGCGACCGGATCGACTACGAGAACTGGCTCCTTCCGGTCGAGCCTGCCTCGCTGGGTGAACGCGCGATCCGGGCCGGTTCGACCATCGCCGGCGTGGCGGTCTTCGCCGCGGCGCTCGCTGGTGTCCTTGCCTGGATCATCTAGCGTGCGGGCGGAGATGACGGCGATCGAGCCGGTGGCCGAGCGCCGGCGAAAGCCGAGTCGTGCGGCAATAGCGCGCGCGAGCACGGTCCGTGCGGCCGATGCGCGGGCGATCGACGTCCGTGTCGAGGATCTGTCCGAAGGCGGTTTCCGATTCTCTAGCGCCAGCGTCCTGCCGGTCGGTGCCCATATCCGCGTCGGCCTGGCCGGTGCGGGGCAGGCGACCGCGCGGATCGCATGGCGCGATGGCGAGGCGCATGGCTGTGCGTTCCAGCCCCTGCTGACGAACGACCAGATCCAGTCGGCCTTCACACACACGATCTGCGAATCTGCGGTCCTGTCGTTGATTCCCGACAGCGCGGTGGTGCCCATGCCCGCCGCGGGTGCGGCGCTGGCCCCGCCGCAGCGCTTTGCAGCGCCGGTGCGGCTTATCCTGCTGGTCGTGGCGAGCTGCGCATGCTGGGCCTTGGCGACGCTGCTGCTGCGCGGACTTTCATCGTTCTGAACCGCAGCTGACGCCGGTGTGGTGATCTGCGAGGTGCAGCCCTGCCCCGGGGGCGTTTGCCGGCCTCGTCGACCCGCTGAACGCACAAGACTTTCAGGATCTTAGCTAATTTTGCGCTAGTCTAGATATTAGTATTGATTATTTATGACCCCTGTCCCATGTTGAGACAAGACGGTTGAAACGACCGCTGAGGAGAGTGTTCATGACTGCGCTTCCCGGCCCGGCTATCCAGGCCCCATCCTATCCCGAAATCCCCTCGGCCGTGCTCGGTCTTATCACTGGCCTCGCGGTCAGCGTTGCACTCTGGGCACTGATCGTCCTGATGGCGTTTTTCCTGGCTTGATTTCAAGCACACAGGCGGTCGCTACCTCGCGTCCGCCTGTGTCTGACGATCTCGGTCGTCGGATTGCCAAAGTGCTTGGGCGCCCGGGGTACGACGGTTGGCCTTTGCCCTAGGGCCGCGGTGATCCTCAAACCTGAGCGTTGGCCTGACCCGCTCGACGCAACAGGCCTTGTACGTTCGCGGTGACGTCGCCGTCGGCAGTATAAGCATCGTAATCGATGCAGAGCGACGATACGCTCTTCCTCACCGAATCACCTGCGAACAAGCCGTGCGGCACTCCGGCGTTGTCAGCCCCGCGCGCCGCGTTTCCGCAGAACATCTTCATACACATCGGCGAACTGCCGCGCGACGCTACGCCAGTCATAGGCCAGACTAGCGGCGATGTTGTTCGCGCGGTTCGACTCATAGGCGGCGCTTGAATCGCGGTGCGCGGCCTCGATCCGGGCCGCGCCCGCCTCGACATCGTCAATGTCGAACAGGATGCCGCTGCCGGACGAGCGGACCAGCCGGCGGAAGGGCGGAATGTCGCTGACGATCGGGGTCAGGCCAGCGGACAGGCCTTCGACCACGCTCAGCCCGAAGCCTTCGTAGCGTGACGCCGAGCCGATATAGCTGGCCTCGCCGATCAACGCCTTGATACCCTCGTCGCTGGGCGAGGGTACGAGCTTCACCGCCCGTTCGGTACCGGTCCGGCGCATATGCTCCTCGATCTGTGCAGGCGTGACGTCGGCCGGGCCGCCCGCGATGATCAGCCGCCAGTCGCCGTGAAGCCGGCCGAGCGCGGCGACGAGGTCGATCAGGCCGGTGATGTTCTTGTTCGACGAGAAGCGGCCGATATAGATCATCGTCCGCGTCGGCTGCGGCGACCCTGCACCCTGCCACTTGCCGATATTGACGCCATTCTCGATCGTCACCGTCTTGCTCGCGGCGATCTCGTTGAACCGGGCGGCGTCGCTTTCGCTCGAGGCGATGATCCGGTCATAGGCGAGCGACGACGCGCGCGTGACGCTGGCGAAATAGGCGAGCTTCAGCCGGCTGGCGAAATCGGTGTGGAAGAAGCCGCCATGCGTCGAGGCGACCATCGGCCGGCGGTGGAGCGGGCGGGTGAGCGCCATGCCGTCGAAGAACGAATCGATCGCATGGACATGGACGATGTCCGCCTGACCGAGATGCTGCAGTACGGTGGGTGCGAGCGGATAGCGCGTCGAGCCGCGGAACGGGATCCGCTGCACGGGCACGCCCTGATAGGTGTCGCGCGGCGGCAGCGTCGCGTCGAGACGCGAAAACTGCCGGTCGAGCGTGACCACCGACGTCGTGATTCCGCAGTCCCGCTTGAGCGCGACCGCAAGATTGCTGACGGCGTCTTCCAGCCCGCCAATGGCCGGATAAAATTGACGAACGACGTGAAGAACGTGCATCGGCTTCCCAACGTGATCCAGATTGCCAGCCCCTTTGTCTGATTACGGCCAACCGTCCAGCCCAAAGTCGATGGAGTGTCATGCATGTCCGATAAGCCAGCGCCGGCGCAGCCAAAGCGTTCCCGTGTCGTCATCCTGTCGGCATTTCAGGATTACCGGACGCCCAAGCGCGCCAGCATCCATCAGGTCGCGCATGCGCTGGCGCAGGATGGCTGCGACGTGTCGTTCATCTCGACCCGGTTCAGCCTGATCTCGAAGAAGAAGGGCGATTCGCGCCTGTTCCTGTGGGACCAGGCCAATGCCTGGCACAAGGTGGACGGCGTCAATTGCTATCTCTGGCGGACGCCGCTGCATCCCTTTGCGACCAACAATGCGGTCGCCGATGCGGTGATGGCGAAGCTGTTTCCGCTGTTCGCCAGGCTGCCCAATGCCGATATCGACGGCGCGTTCCAGGCGGCGGACTATATCGTCATCGAATCGAGCGTCGCGGCGATCTTCATCGACCGGATCAAGCGGCTCAACCCGACCGCCAAGATCATCTATTACGCCACCGACCGGCTCGATACCGTCGGCGCGCATCCCTATGTCCGCCGCCATCTGGTGAAGAACGCGCGGCATATCGACCATGTCTGCCTGCGGTCGACCAAGATGGTGTCGGATTTCCTGTGGGCGAAGGATCGCCTGTACCGCGCCGAATTCGGGATCGATCCCGCCGACTTCGAGACCGTCGGGCCGTCGCCCTATACCGCGCAGCGCAATGCCGTCGCGGTCGGGTCGATGCTGTTCGACGAAAGCTTCTTCCATGCGGTCGCGCCGCAGTTTCCCGATGTGCATTTCCACGTGATCGGCTGCGGGAAGAGCTTCAAGGGGCCCGACAACGTGTTCGTCCACAAGGAAATGCCGTTCCGCGCCACGCTGCCCTATATCAAGCATGCGAGCATCGGCATCGCACCCTACCGGCTGGCGCCGGGGGTCGAGTATCTTGCCGAGTCGAGTCTGAAATTGGGACAATATGAATATCTGCAGATCCCCGCTGTCTGCCCCGATTTCGCGGTCGGGACGAACCCGTTCCGCGCGGGCTATGTGTCGAACGATCCGGCGTCGATGATCGCGGCGACCGAAAAGGCGCTGGCGCTGGCGGGGCAGGTGCCCGCGCGGCATTTCTCGACCTGGACAGAGGTCGCCGACCGCGTGCTTCGTCCCGAAAACTACCCTGACGCCCGCATCGTCGCGGACTAAATGGGCGGGGCCGGCGCGTCGCCCGCGGGCGCGGGCCGGCCCGCCAACCCTCTCGGATATCGGCGTTTGATCGGTATCGGCACGGATCGCTGGAGCAGCGTACCGGCCCGCCGCATCAGGTGAACCACCTTATTGATGGCCGGCGGTTCATCTTCTAGGAGTTCCGCCGAATATCAATGTCCGTACGACGATCGTAGGGACCAACATCGTCTGAGGGATTATAATGCGCATAGCGATGGTGGGATCGGGTTACGTTGGTTTGGTGTCGGGCGCATGTTTCGCCGATTTCGGACATGACGTGATCTGCATCGACAAGGATGCCGGCAAGATCGCGGCGCTCGAAAACGGCATCATGCCGATCTACGAGCCGGGTCTGGATGCACTGGTGGCGCGCGGCGTCGAGGCCGGGCGGTTGCGCTTCGGTACCGATCTTGCCGCGAGCGTGAAGGGCGTCGACGCGGTCTTCATCGCCGTCGGTACGCCGTCGCGGCGCGGTGACGGTCATGCCGATCTGTCCTATGTCTATGCCGCCGCCGAGGAAATTGCCGGCGCGATCGATGGCTTTACCGCGATCGTCGACAAGTCCACGGTCCCGGTCGGCACCGGCGACGAGGTCGAGCGGATCATCCGCCGCGTCAATCCCGATGCCGACTTCGCGGTCGTGTCGAACCCCGAATTCCTGCGCGAAGGCGCCGCGATCGACGATTTCAAGCGTCCCGACCGCGTCGTGATCGGCAGCGACGACGAGAAGGGTCTGGCGGTCATGCGCGAGATCTATCGTCCACTCGCCCTCGGTCGGTCGCCGCTCGTCGAGATGAGCCGGCGTGCTGCCGAGCTGACCAAATATGCCGGCAACGCGTTCCTCGCGACCAAGATCACCTTCATCAACGAGATCGCCGATCTGTGTGAGAAGGTCGGCGCGGACGTGCAGGACGTTGCGCGCGGCATCGGCCTCGACAACCGCATCGGCTCCAAGTTCCTGCATGCCGGCCCGGGCTATGGCGGCTCGTGCTTCCCGAAGGACACGCTCGCGCTGCTCAAGACCGCGCAGGATCACGACGCGCCGCAGCGCATCGTCGAGGCGGTCGTCGCGGTGAACGACAATCGCAAGCGCGCAATGGGTCGCAAGGTCATCGCCGCCGTCGGTGGCGACGTTCGCGGCAAGACGATCGCGGTACTCGGCCTGACGTTCAAGCCGAACACCGACGACATGCGCGACAGCCCGGCGATCGCGCTGATCCAGACGCTGCAGGATGCGGGCGCGACGATCAACGTCTATGATCCCGAGGGTCATGAGCAGGCGAAGGCGGTCATCAAGGACGTGACCTATTGCACCGGTCCCTATGAGACGATGGAGGGTGCCGAGGCGCTTGTCATCGTGACCGAATGGGACATCTTCCGCGCGCTCGACTTCAAGCGCGTCAAGTCGCTGCTGGCGTCGCCGGTGCTCGTCGACCTGCGCAACATCTATCCGCGCGACATGGTCGAGAAGGCCGGGCTGACCTATCACGCGGTCGGCCGCTGATCGACCGGGACAGGCGGCGCGCCGATCGGTGCGCCGCCTGTCTAATTAAGCCAAGGGCCAGTCGGGTTATTCGACCAGGCTGGCATATTGCATATGATCCGGGTCCCGCATTGTGTCGGGGGGGATGACCGCATCGTCGGTATCGCTGGTGGCTGGTGTGCCCGCGTCGGCGCCGGTCGCCGCTGCAGGCGCTGCCGCTGCCGCAACCGCAATACCGGATTCGCTCGGTCCGGCCCCCGATCTCACGACGACGATTCCCGCCTGTTCGGGCGCTTCGACCGCGGATCCGCAGGCGGCGAGCATCGCCAGCGCTGCGATGCCGACCATGCCGCGCAGGGCGGCGCCGGCGCGCGCGGGTCGGCCACCATCATAAAGAGAGTCCGTCAGGACACGGTTCAGGGCATGCGGGCGAGCGGCCGGGGCCGGCGCGGCGGACGCGACGGCGCGATGCGCGTCGTGGATCAGGGGCATTGGAAATTCTCCGTTGGCACCCGATCCTTCACTCGGCCGATGCAAAGGAGGTCTCTTCAAACCTGGTTAGCGGCGGGTTTAGGGTAATGCAGATCCTGTTCTACCATGATCAACCGCTGCTGCCGGGGCCGGCGCGTCCAGCCGGCCGGATCAGCGCCCGGGCAGGGATGGGCGCAGCACGTAGATGATATAGCCGACACTGGCTGCAAGCACGAGCACGGCGGGGATCGCATAGCCTTCGTTGCCGAGCCAGTTGCTCAACGCACAGGCGATCGCGGGCGGCAGATAATGCCACACCGTATCGACCGGCTCATCCTCCATCGAGCGTTGCAGATAGAGCAGCGCCAGGCCCGCAAATACCGCGACGCTCAGCCAATCGTAAATTGTTTCCATGATATACTTCCCAAGCCGCCCGGAACCCGGCCGGCGCCACATTCCGTCAGAGGCGATCCCTATGCCCGGTCCTTCTAGATTTTCTCATCGTCTCGGGCAAATGCAGTATCTTGCCCCCGCTCTCGCGGTGGGACTGCCCTGACGACGACCGCGACGCTGCGGGAGAGGCTGAGCGGGCGCAACGTCGAGGCCTAGCTGGCTCGCGACCACGAAGCTGCGATCGGGAACCAGCCAGCGTCAGGCGGCGCTGCGCAAGGCGGCGAAGATCGACTATGCGAAGGGCTTCGCGCCCAAGGTCAGCCCGACGCCACCTTCTTGAATTGCGCGAGCATTGCCTCGGACAGTCGCATCGGGTCGAGCGGCTCCAGATCGGGGCGGCCGCCCGGTGAACTGGTGCGAAGCGTGTCGATGTTCGCGCGCAGCGCCGGCGGCGCGAGCGGAGGATCGAACAGCGTGACCCAGCCGCCGGCGATCTCCGCCGCCAGGCTGGGCAGCGTGCCGACCGCGGGGGCGAGCAGCGGGCGGTCGAGCGACAGCGTGACGAGCGCGGTGCCCGAATTGAGCGTCGATGTCTGGTTCATCAGACAGGCGTCGCAGGCGGCGATCGCCGAGGCGAAGCGCGCATCGTCGAGCGGACCCGTCATGATACGGATCGTCCCGTCGGACCGGTCCGCGACCGCGGTAAGCCGCGCGGTGATGTCGTCATCGCCCGCATCGCCCGCGATCAGCAGCATCTCATCGGGCCGGCGGATGGCGAGGAACGCCTCGGCGGCCTCGACCAGGTTCTTGCTGGGGCGCAGCGACCCGATCATGCCGAGCACCCAGATACCGTCGGGAATCGCCCAGGCCGCGCGCGCTTCGGCGCGGGGCACCGCGGGATAGTCCTCGCGGTAATGCGGGTGCGGAATGATCGTCCCCGCCACCGCGGCGATCGCCGGATGCGCGGCGCGATAGCGCTCGAGCGAGGCCGCGGACAGACCAATCAGGTGATCGATCTGGCCGAGAAGCCGTGCATGATAGGCGTGCCAGACCCGGTGCCGCCAGCCGGTCAGGTCGCGGTGCGGCGTGACATTGTGCGCCGTCACGACGAGCTTGCCGCCCGATCGACGGATCCCCCGCGCGGCGTTCAGCACACGCGCGGCCTTGGCCGCGACGATCGCCGGGTTGTTGCTGCCCGAGCCTTCGAAGATCCCCTCGGGCCAGTGGATATGGAAGATGTCCGCGGCGGGGATGTGCCGCATCAGTGGACGGAACGCGGTGACCGAGGCCGCGGGCGCACGGAACGCGCCGTACATGCGGCGGACATAGGGGTTAAGGTCGCTCGGATCACCGGCGGGCCAGGCGAGGACGCGGAGCGGATCAGCCACGGGCCACCGCCGTCCGGGCGAAGCGGATGAGCGCGAGCATGTCGCGGCGGCCGATCACGAACAGCGCCGCGGCATAGACGACCGCGCCGACCGCGACGTGGATGACCAGCGCGAGCAGCGGGGAGGGGACGTCGATCGTCCGGTGCAGCAGAAGCAGCGCCCCGACCATCACCGCGGATGCGGCAAGCGAGGGTGCTATGCGGGCAGCATAGGCCATCGGTTTTATCCTCAGCAGGTGGAGGGCCGCCCCGACCGATAGCGGGTAGAGCAGGACGGCGCGGACGGTGAAGCCGATCGCGAGCGCCTGGAGACCATAGCGCACGACGACGAGGAACAGCGATATGTTGCTGACCGCGTAGATCGAGGTGAGGACCGTCTGCCAGTGCGGCTTGTCCTTCACCAGGATGATCGCCTGATTATACTGGCCGATCGTCGTCAGATAGGCGGTGCCGGCGATGATCGAGATGATCGGTGCCGCCTCCATCCATTTCGCGCCGAGCGCGACGCGCACGACCAGATCGCTGACCGCGATGAGCGACAGGAACATCGGCGCGGTGATCGCGGTGGTGAAGGATACCGCGTTCAGAAACGCGCCGCGGAGGCGTTCCTCGTCGTCGCGAAGCCCGGCAAAGGTCGGCAGCGCGACGCGCGACAGCGCGGACGCCATCAGCTGGTTGAGGCCGAGCAGGATGCGCTTGGCGGCGTTGTAGATGCCCGTCGCCGACGCGCCGAGATAATAGGACGAGAAGAAGGTGTCGCTCTGCGTGTTGGCGAAGTTGGTGAAGCCGGTGATCGCCACATGGCGGCCATAGCGCCAGGTCGCGAGCAGCTTGGCGCGTTCGACGCGCAGGCTCGGCCGCCAGTCGCTGACGACCCAGAGCAGGATCGTCGACAGCAAGGAGGTGGTGAGCTGCTGGACGACGAGCGCGGTCAGGCCCCAGCCGTTCATCGCGAGGAACAGGCCCGCACCGCCGCCGACGAGCAGCGCGAGGATCGAGCGGATCGCGAGCGGCTTGAACAGCAACTGGCGCGTCATCCACGCCTCATGCGTGCGCGACAGTCCTGAACTGAGGAGCAGCACCGAGGTCAGCCGGAGCGCGAACTCGATCCGCTCATTGTGCATGATCTCCGAGATGAACTGCGCCGACAGCAGCATCAGCGCCGCGCCGATCACCGCGCCGATCTGGATCAGCAGGAAGCAGGCATTGTAGTCGCCGGCGTCGGGCGCACCGCGCGAGACGATCGCGGTAGCGAAGCTTTCGACCGAGATCTGCTTGAACAGCTCGACGAAGAGCAGGCAGGTGGCGAGGATGCCGAAATCGGCGACCGGGACGAACCGCGCGGTCACCAGGAAGACCAGGAGGTTGATGACCTGGACGAGCGCGCTGTTGACGACCGACCAGATTGCGCCGCGTCCGACCTGTTTACCTAATGAGGGGGCAGCCATAACTCACTCCCACAGATCGTGCGGGAATGTCGCGAGCAGCGCCTGGGGATCGAAGGATATCGGCGGTGCGCCCCCCATTTCGAGCGCTTCGGCGACGCTGTTCGCGGAGTCGATGCCGGATCGTCCGGTCCCGCGCGCATAATCGTCATATTTGAACGGCGGTTCGGTCTCGGTCAAGCGCACATGCCGCGCGGGAATGCCGAAGGCCTCGGCGATCACGACGCCGTGGAGCGAGCTGGCGAGCACCAGATCGGCACCGACGATCTGCTCGACGACCGCGTTCCAGCCGCGCAGCGGCGACACGAACGGCAAGCCGAGCGTCGGCGCGAGCGTGAGGTCGTGGAGGTTGGGGACGAACAGGACCGGCAGGGCGCTATGCCGCTTGAAGCGGTCGGGGAACAGCGTCGGCAGCAGCAGCGCGGGGTCGCCATAGACCGCCGGGACGTCCAGCCCGCGCTCCGAAAGAAACGCCGCCGTCAGCGGACCGCGGACCGCGCGGATGTCGAGTGCGTCGAAGGCGTGGCGGTCGGCGGGAATCTTGCCGTTGACGCCCGAGCCCCAGACGGTGTCGCCGGTCTTGGCGAAATGCATCACCGATCCGACGGTGAACAGCGTCGCGTCGCGCGCCGTCTCCTCGTCGAGGCTGCGACCGTGCAGCGCGAGGACACGCTCGGCGACGACCGTCGCCAGCCGGTCGCCGAAATTGATCGCGCTGCCCGCGGGACGCCATTCGAAGACGTCGACGCGCGGATAGCGGTCGTCATAGGAGGGCGGCGGGGCATGCCGCAGACGCGAGAGCGCGCGGTGCAGGCGAGGAGGCATCATCTGTTTCATCGCTTCATCCGTTGTCCGAGCGTCGCGGCCAGGAAGGTCGCGTTCCCGACGAGATAGCGTGACGCCATCCGTCGGGGCTCTTGCAGAAGGCGGAAGGTCCATTCGATGCCCGCGCGCTGCATCCAGAGCGGCGCGCGGACGAACTGGCCCGCAGTGAAATCGAGAAAGGCGCCGATGCACAGGATCACCGCATCGACCGCGCCAGCATTGGCGGCCGCCCATTTTTCCTGCCGCGGCTGTCCCATGCCCGCGAGCACGAGCCGCGCGCCCGATGCGCGGATCCGCTCCGACAGGGCGGGTGCCTCGTCGGCGCTGAAAAAGCCGTGATGGCTGCCCGCGATGCGGATGTTCGGGAAGCGCTCCGCGAGGATCGCAGCGGCCTTTTGCGCGACGCCTGGCGGGCTGCCGAGCAGGAAGACGCCCGTTCCCGCCGGCAGCGCGGCGAGCACCGCGGGCGTCAGGTCGGTGCCGTTGAGATTGGCCGGGAAGCGCGTGCCGTAGAGCAGCCGGCTGGCGATATCGACGCCGCTGCCGTCGTTGAAGAACACGCCCGCCCGCGTCGCGGTCACGAAGGCGGGATCCGCCCGCGCAAGGTTGACGCTGTGCGCATTGCAGAAGCCGAAGATCGCCGGACCGTCGCCGTCTACCGCGGCAACGACCTGTGCAACGGCACCTGGTACATCGGTGGCGACCACGTCGATGTGGCCGATTCGCCGAATCTCCATCATGCCCACCATGCTCAATCGATCAGGATCGAGCCGAGCACGGGGGTGGCATGCTCCTGCAGCACGGCCGCGGCGTTGCGCAGCGCGCGCGCGTCCGACCGGTTGCGGCGCGCGACGATGATCGCCGCGTCGAGTCCGAAACACGCCTCGAGCTGCGTCGCGCTGGCGGGGCCGGCATCGAAGATCACCAGCCCATAATGATCGCGCAGCGGATCGAGCGTGTTGGCAAGACGCTGGCGATCGAAGAGCTCAGACGCGTTGGGGACGCTCGGGCCCGCCGACAGCAGCGACAGGCCGGGGATCGCGGTCGTCTGGGCGATCGCCTCGACGCGGCCGCCCGACGACAACAGCGTCGACAGGCCCGTGCGGTTGGGCAGGCGGAACAGCCCGTGCTGACGCGGTGCGCCGATGCCGCCATCGACCAGCAGCGTCGAATAGCCGGCCTGCGCGCACGCGACCGCCAGATTGGCGGTGAGCACGGTGGTATGCAGCGTCTCGTCGTCGATCCCGATCATCGCGATCCCCTGAAGCGGGGAGCCGTCGGGACGGACGTCGCGCGTCACGATCGCGCGAATGTCGCGCGCGGTGACCGCGATGGGATCATCGGGCGCGAATGCTGCAACGACCAGCGGATCGACGCGCTCATCGCCCTCGGGAAGAACCGTGAAGCCCTGCTGCAGCTCGATCGCGCGGCGCACCTGCTCCTCGGTCGCAAAGCCGAGCTCGACCGCCGCCTCGCCGAACAACAGCCCGGTTTCAGCCTGGCGATGCTCGATCTGGCGATGCGCCTCGGGCGACAGCGACAGCAATTTGCCCAGAAGCTGCCGCTGGCTGGGCGCTTCGGCACCCGGCGCGACCGCGGGACGAACGACATTTGCCGTTTCGCTCGAACGAAGCCTCATAACGTCTGCCTTCCACCCAGCAGCGACGCGACGCGCGACTGCGAAAACGATACCGAGCCCAGCACGGGCACACCCATGGCCGTCGCTGCGCCGCTCGACGTCCGCACCCGCGGCCGCCACAGTTCGAGCGCCAGCGCCGTCCCCGCTGCCAGCATTCCGCCCAGCACGAGGCCGAGCGCCAACCGCATCGGTACGTTGGGCGAGGAGGGGAACATCGGCGGCTGCGCGACGTCGAGCTGGACGACGTTGGTCGACGGCGCCTCGCTCTGGAGCCGCATCGTGCCGAGACGCTGGGTCACGGTGTCATAGGCCGCACGGGCCGAATCGACGTCGCGCTGGAGCACGTCGAGCTCGGCGCGGTCACCCGCCAGCGACAGCATCTTGCCGCGCTGCTGGTTCAGCAGGGCGCGCATCTGGCTTTCCTTGCTGCTCGCCGCACCGCTGGCGACGCGCACCGCATTGGTGCTCGTCCCGGTCTCGACCGCGAGCCGGCGACGCAGCGCCGACAGTTCCGCCTCGGCGGCCTGGCGCTGCGGGTGGTTCGGGCCGAGATCCGCGCTGAGCTGTGCGACTTCGGCTGTCTTGGCCGAGATTTGCGTGCGCAGACCCTGGACGACACCGGCCGACTGCACGTCGAGCCCGGTGCTGCCGCCGCCAGCGCGTGCGCCGGCATCCGCCGCCGCCGCTTCGGCCGCGGTCAGCTGGCCGGACAATTCGGTCAGGCGGGCGGCGTCGGTATTGTTGGTTGTCGTGTCGACGATCCCGGTGCGACGCTGGAACGCGGTCAGCCGGCCCTGCGCCTGCTCGAGCGCGGTGCGGACCTCGCGCGTGCGATCCTCGAACCAGCGCGAATAGGTGCGGGCGGGATCGGTCTGCAGTTGCAGGCGCGCATCGAGGTAGCTGGTGGCAAAGCCATTGGCGACCTGGGCCGAGAATTGCGGATCGGCCGATTTGAAGCGGATCGCGAGCACGCGCGAGGTCCGGCCCGGTATGACCTCGAGCCCGCCGAGCAGCTGGCGACCATACCAGGCGTTGACGTCGCCGGCGCCACCGGTGCGCGCACGCCACTGGTCAGCAACCTGCGGGTTGGCGGCAAGCTTCAGGTCGCGGACGACCGCGGCGGCGATCGCCTCGCTCTGCAGGACGTCGGCCTGGGTCGCGACGAGCGCGGCCACGCCATCCTGCTGCGGCGCCGCCTCGTCGGTAACCGACTGGGCCGGGCCGCCGTCGAACAGCAGCGAGGACTGCGCGACATAGGTCTTGGGCGTGACGGCCGTCCAGAGTGCGACCAGCACGACGATCAGCAGAATGATCGCCAGCTCGATACGCCAGCGCGCCTTGAGCGACGCGATCAGATCAGCGGGTATTAGCAAGGTTGCTCTCCTGCGGTGCGCCAAGCCGGGCCGCCGTGGTGGAAACAGGGGTCGTCATCAACAGCGCGATCAGCATCTGCGGCGCGGTACTGTCACGGAAATACACGCCATCGTGTTCGCCGTCATTGCCCCGTTCGCGGACCAATGCGGGGTCTAGCATCGAAATGGCACGATCATATCGATCGGTATCAAGCAAAACGACGTCCATTGTCGCGGCGGCGCGGGCCAAAGCTTCGAGCGCATCGCGCTGTTCGAGCGTGCAGCCGAGCACGACCTTCGCGAACAGCCGCGCATCGGGCTCGTTCATCTGCGCCCAGTGGCTGAACGCATCGACGAAGCCGGTGCGGGTATGCGCCTTGGTGACGATATCCGCGTCGCTGCTGACAGCGGCGAGCGACGAATGCCCGGCCAGCATGCGCAGGTGATAGGGCGAGCCACAGGCGGCATCGGCGATCATCGCGCGCGCATCGGTATCGAAGCGGACGCCGGTATTGGCCTCGCCGCGTGCGATCAGCGCGTCGACGCTGTCGGCGCCGATCCGGCCCAGCGACACGATCCGCATGTGACGGCGGAGCGACGGGTGGCCGGCGACGACGTCGGACACGGTCCGCGCGATCCCGACCAGCACGAACAGCACCGGCACGAGCGCGTCGGACAGCAGCTTCATCGCCGCCGCGACGTCGCTCTTCACGCTCGCATCCTCGATCCGGTCGAACTCGTCGAAGATCAGAATCGTCGGCGCGGTGACGCGGTCTGCCACCAGATCGACGAACGCCCGCGGGCCGAAATTTTCCGGCATCTGTTCGAGCTTCTGCGCAAAGGCACGCTGTCCGCCGGGCGCGAAGGCTGCGGGCGGGAGCGCATCGAGATAGAGCCTGATGATGTCGGCGAAGGTCGCATGCGGTTCGCACGCGAAATAGAGCACGACGGCGCCCGATTCATCCGCATGCTCACCGAGCACGCGCACCAGCGACGTCTTGCCCGAGCCGCGTGCGCCGTGGATCACCGCATGCTGGTGAAAGTCGAGCGTCGCGGCGAGCAGATGGTCGAGCTCGACCGCGCGTCCGAACAGTTCGCCGCGGGTTCGCACCGGGCGTGCGGCATCGAACGTGTCCGCGATCCTGCGCCGGTCGCCGATCAGCCGCGTCGCGGTGCTTGCCGGGGCGGGATCCGCGGGCAGGTCGACGACCGGCGCGGCGGGCGGGGTGTAGCGATGCGTCAGCTCGATCACGGGGGGCTCGGCCCATCCGCGGCCGTCCAGCCAGCGCGTCAGCGATGCAATCCATGACTTCAACATAATTCTTGTATCTGCCTTGCCGATCCGGGGAGCGGGTACGCGACGTTGCTGCAACGCACAATAGGATTGCCGTACGGCTCCACGGGGCCACTATACCCTGTGATCATTAAGATTTGTGCCGTATCAGGATAGACATTTGCGGTTTGTCCCCGGTCTTGTCGGGTTGCACGCTGTACATATACGGCCCCCACAGGGCGCCGCCTGCCCAATAGGTCCAACCGAGCCAGACGTCCGAGCCCGCGTCAAGTGTGCCGAGCACCGCATCGAGCGCGGCGAGGCAGTTCGGGTCGCTGCTGGCGCCGAATTCGCCGAGAAATCCCCGTGTCTTGTTGGCGCGCAGCCAGGCGGTGGCCGAATCGAATGCCTGTGCGGCGGCCTTTGGCGACACGCATTCCGGATGCGTTCCCGAGGAGTCGGCATCCGGATATTGGTGCATCTCGAACGCCATGTTGTTCGCCGGGTCGACGAGCGTTTTCAGCGCTTCGCCGTTCGAGTCGCTGCCTTTCGTCCAGGAATGGGCACCCGACCAGTTCGTCCCCGGGACGAGCACCAGATTGCGCGCGCCTGTCGCGCGGATCGCCTGTAACGACGCCTCCGCAATCGGTCGCCACGCGGTGGCGGAGAGGCCATTAGGTTCGTTCATCACGCCGAACGCGATACGCTTGTCCCCGGCATAATGGCGGGCGAGGCGGGTCCAGAGGTCGGCGAGCATCGCGCCGCGCGGGTCGATCTGGTCGAGCCGTTGGCCCCGGTATTTGGCGTAATTGTGCACGTCGAGGATGATCAGGCCGAACCCGCCGAGCCCCGCGATCGATTCGTCGAGCCGTGCGAGTTCCGTGGCGTCGATCGGGGCATTGGGCCGCGGTTGCAGCCGTTCCCAGAGAACGGGCACGCGGATCGCGTTCATGCCCGCGGCGACGAAGGGCGCGGTCTCCTGTGGCTTGGGGTAGAAATAGTCGAAGCCGTAGCGCCCGGGAATGCGCTTCGAGGCAAAGCCGCCCGTCGCGATGTTGACGCCGGTATAGCGCGGATGCGCAGGCTTGCGCGGCCCAGTCGCGGAGGGGGCATCGGCGGCGGGATCGAGCGTGATCGGTAGACCGGTTCGCGAGGGCGCAATCATGACCGCAACGCCGGCCGTCGCGACCAGCGCAGCGCCTCCCAGCGCGATGAACAGGCCGTTATGTCGCATCGGCACGCCCATCACCCAAGCCGGTGACCCGTGCAAGCATCACACGACCAACGCCGGGGGAATCGCGACGGCTGGCCCGGGTAGCGGGGTGCGCCGGCGCTGGCGGCACGGGACATGGCGGGGCACTAGGGTATGAAAAAGGGCGCCCCGTTGCCGGAGCGCCCTCTTCTCAGGCCGTGGCCGCAGACGTCAGGCTGTTGCGAAACAGACCTGGCGACGACGAATGCGCAGGGCATCGCATGAAACGAGACATTCCGACCCCCGGACGCCGATCACTGATTCAGAGCCATTTCTCGTTGATGAAGACCGAGTCCTCGGCCTTCAGTTCGCCGTCGAGATCGACCTTCTTCAACTTCTCGCCGTCGCGGAAGATCGTGACGTTCCGCGTCGATCCGGCGAGCGTCGGACCACCGGCGCGGGCCAGCGCCTGGCGAACCGTCATCCCGGTCTTCAACGGGAAGGATCCCGGCGAATTCACCTGGCCATAGACATAGATGACGGGCGCGACCGGAACGAAGAGCGTGTCCTTCGCCTCGAGCAGCGTCGCCGCGCTCCATTCGCCGCTGAGGTCCGACAGGAGGATGCGGTGTTCGACCGGATCGCCGACGCGCTTCAGGATCGCATAGTCCGCGCTGGTCCCACGCGTGCCGCCCGCGCGGGCGAGCGTCATGCCGACGGTCAGCTGCAGATCGAGCGGATAGATGCCGGGGGTTCCGACCTCGCCGAACACGGTCACCGAGCTGCTGACGAACTGCGTGACCTCGACATTGACGACGGGCTTGACGAAATAGCCGCCGCTCCGCAGCCGGGCGGCGATGTCCGCGGCAAGTTCGCGCGCGGTCTGGTTGCGGACCTGGACCGCGCCGAGGAACGGCAGGGTGATCGTACCGTCGCTCTTGACGCGCGTCTTGACCACCTGGCCCGGGCCCTGGCCGAAAATCGTCACCTCGACCTCGTCATCGGGGGCCAGGCGATAGCCGTCGTTGGGTACGGCACCCGCCGGCGCGGGTGTCGGGCGCGCGGTTGGTACCTGCGCCCCGGCGGCCGTAGCGGCCATGAGCAACGGCAGAACAAGCGAATGCGCCATGCGGATCTTCATCATCATCCCCTTAGAAACGGGCCGTGACACCCGCCGATGCGGATGTGGCCGTATAATCGTAAATCGCATTGTCGGCCGTGCGGCGCTGATGCGTGACGCTCAGGCTGAGCCGCAGCGACCGGTGGAAATCGAATGCATAGCTGCCACCGACCAGGTTCAGCTTGTCCTTGCCGCGTGGTGGTTGAAGCGTAAGCGCCAGATCCTCGCCGCGCGGATCGCGTTGCGCGCGCTGGGCGAACAGGGTGGCGGTGCTGCGCGCCGAGAGCAGATAGGACACGTTGAGGTTGTAGCTGTCGGCGATGATATAGGTCGCGCCAAACGAGCTCTGATTCTGCACCGCACGGCGGCCGGAGCCGACGATCGTGAACCGGGGCACCGGGCGTATCGTCACCTGCGCGTCGAACGACGGGCCGCTGAAGGACGGCACGGCCGCGCGCTTGGGGTCGGCATGCGTGATGCCGCCGCCTAGCCGGAAGCTGACGCGCGGCGCGACCGAACGTTCGAAGACCAGCTGGACGTCGGTGATCATCGTCGAATCGTCGATCCCGGTCAGATCCTCGATACCCGGGCGCGCGATCTTCGCAACGGAGCCAATGAGCTGCAGCGTCCCGAGGCTGGGCCGCCCATAGCCGATCCCCGCGCGCAGCGCGGACTGGTTCGTGTCCAGAACCTTGCGGCTGCTGTTGGTGAGCGACACGCGGTTGACACCCACCGCGGGAAAGAAGCCCGCCGCGGCGCGGCAACTCGCGCCGACGTCATAGACCTGGCGCAGGAAGCTCTCGGTCACCACGGTGTTGGTGTCGCCGAGATCGAACTGCGCGCGTTCGAGCGCCGCGCTGCCGGTCACGCTGCAGGGCGCGCCGACCGGGGTCGTCACGCTCGAGGTCAGGTTGATCCGCTCACGATCGAGGCCGCTGAACCGGGTGTTGAAATCATAGCCGACCGTGCCGCCGGCGGTGACGCGGGTGCGGCCGAAGATGCGGTTCAGATCGACCGCCAACGCCGGCGAAACGCGGATATTGTCGCGCGGCCCGCTCCCGCGCGCGTCGTTGAGACGCAGCACGTTGCTGTCATAGACACTGGTGATCACCGGCACGACACGAAACCGGTCGACATTGCCCGCGACGGGCACGCTGACGGGTGTGTTGACGTTGACCGTCTGTGCCTGCGCACCGCTCACCAAACCGCCGGTCATGGCCGCCGCGAGCGCGACCTTGCCGATCCGTGCAGTTCGCTCGTCTCGAGCCCTTCGCATTGTTTCCCGTCATGTTTTCAATTGCTACCCGCATGATGCGCGGTCGCATTTCGTCCTTCGAGCTATTCCGGCGCTTGTCAAATCTCGACTCGCGGCACCGGGCCCAAGGGCACCGCGTCTCGATAAGTGAAAAGCGCGATCAGGTCGAGTGACGGCGTCGCACGGTGCTGTCCCTTGATCGTACACCGGGTCGCGACGATTCGGGTGTCAGGCCTCGGCGATCAGGCTGAGAACGTCGCCGATCAGGCGTCGCATCGCGTCGCGCGCACCATCGGCATCGCGCGCGGCGATCGCGACGGCGACCGCGGCATGGTCGGCGATGTTCGCGCTGCGCCCCTTGATCCGGTTGGTGAAGCGGATCGAGGTGCGCAGCGCGGTTTCGACCACCGACTGGAACTGTGCGTAGAAGGGGTTGCGCGACGCGCGCAGGACGGCGACGTGGAACGCGATGTCCGCGTCGAGTGGATCGTCATAGCTGCGCTCAGCCGCGGCCATCCGCGCCAGCCCCGCCTCGATCGCGACCATGTCCTGTTCGGTGTGGTACAGCGCCGCGAGCGCCGCCGCTTCGGGTTCGATCCCGATCCGCAGCTGGTTGAACTGCTGGAGCAGCTCGACCGAGAATTTGCGGTCGAGCAGCCAGCGCAGCACATCGGTGTCGAACAGGTTCCAGCTGCTCGATGGCTGCACGATCGTGCCCTGTCGCGGGCGCGCGCTGACCAGTCCCTTGGCGGTCAGCATCTTGACCGCCTCACGGGTCACCGATCGGCTGACGCCATGCGCCACCGCGATCTCCGCCTCGGTGGGGAATGGCCGATCCGTATATTGGCCGGTCACGATGGCCTTGCCGAGCAGGTCGAGCATGCCATGCGTAAGGTTCCGTCCCAGATCCCGATTCTCCAGGGCAACGACGTCGGTCAGCACACGCTCCATAAAGCCTGTGTGGCGCAAACCGGTCCGGCTGTCACCCACTGCAAGCCTCTGGGCGGGGTGGATTGTCATATAATTCTGCCGCGCGTGTGCCGGGAAGGCGCTGCGGACGGGCAAACGGGCAATAACGCTATCGCCGGAGGACCGAACCGCCTAGACGGCGCGCTCCCCGGGGGGCCGCTGACGCGCGGCTGAGAGGTGGGCTGCAGCCCATGACCCGCTGAACCTGATCCGGTTGATACCGGCGTAGGGAGGGCTGGCGGCGCGTCCGTCGTCCCTCCGTGTGGAGTGGACGCAAGACCGTGATGATCCTTCGATTTGACCTGATGACGGGCCGGCCGCCCCGTGTTGCATGCAGCGCGCTGGCAGTGGCACTTGCTGCTGTGGTGGCCTTCGCCCCCGCCAGCGCGCAGACGCAGGCGGATGCGCGGGACGGCGCCGACCCGGTCGATATCCGCGTCGTCGGTCTTCTCGATCCCGAGGGGCTGCTCCCCGACCAGACGGTGCCCAAATCCGAAAGCGCGATCGCCGCTGCGTTCATCACCAAGCAGGCGCCGACGCTCAACGCGTTCCAGCTGGTCAACCTCCTGCCCGGCGCGACCGTCGCGTCGAGCGATCCTTACGGCTTGTCGACCAGTTCGAGCCTGACGTTGCGCGGGCTGGGGCAGGACGAGATCGGTGTGACGATGGAGGGCGCGCCGCAGAACGACATTGGCTATTATTACGCCTATCCCTCGCAGTTCGCCGATACCGAGAATCTCCAGCGGATCGCGCTGGCGCAGGGCGCGGTCGATATCGCGTCGCCGACGCTGGGGGGTGCGGGCGGGTCGCTGTCGCTCTGGCTCGACGATCCGAGTGCGGCGCCGCGCGGGCTCGTCGACCTGTCGATCGGATCCTATGCGGCGCGGCGCGGCTTCGTCCGGCTCGATACCGGACGGATCGGCCAGACGGGGCTGCGGGCCTTCGTCTCCTATTCGAACACGCGCGCGAACAACTGGCGCGGTGCCGGCCATGACACGCGCCAGCATGTCGATGCCAAGCTGCTCGGCGAATGGGGCAACGGCAACCGCGCGAGCCTGGCGCTGTCGTTCAACAACGCGAACTCGTCGACCTATCGCAGCCCGACGCTCGCCGAATGGCGCGCGCAGGGACGCGATTTCAACTTCGATGCGCGGTACAGCGCGGGCAACACCAATTACTGGCGGCTCTACCGCGCGCCGTTCCGCAACCTCTATGCGTCGGCGCCGGTGCATCTGGCGCTGGGCGCGGGGGTAACGCTCGACAGCACCAGCTATCTGCAGTTCGGCTACGGCAATTCGCCCTATGGGACGCAGCTCGGCACGACCGGCAACTTCCTGGGTATCGAGCCGCTCGCCGATCCGATCGCGCTGCCGGGTGCGGTCGACGGGGTCGCGACGGTGTTGGGCAATTATACCGGCGACCAGCGCCGCGTGGGCACGGTCAACACGCTGACGATCGAGCGCGGCATCCACCGGCTGACCGCAGGGTTGTGGTTCGATCACGGCACCGACCGCGTCGTCCAGTCCTATACCGCGGTCGGTGCCGATGGCGCGCCGGCCGATCGCTGGGGCTATCGCGCAAAGGCGATCCGGACCGCCGACGGCCGGCTGCTCGCCTATGAGAACCAGCGGACCGTGACCGTCACCAAGGCGGCGTTCCTGGCCGACCATATCACGCTGACACCGCGTCTTGCGGTCGATATCGGGTTCAAGGGCGTCAATGTGCTGCGCAGCGGGCGCAACTACCTGCCGGGTCCGCAGGACCGCGTCCGCCTCGACAGCTTCGCCGCGCTGCCGCGGGCGGCGGTGCATTACGAGATCGACGACCGGCAGCAGCTGTTCGCCAACATCACGACGAACTTCCGCACGCCGAACGAGTTCACGCTTTACGACAGCTATGCGGGCGGTGCGCTGGTCAGCGCGGGGACGACCGCGCTGAAGAACGAATATGCGGTCTCGCAGGAGCTGGGCTATCGCTATATCGGCCCCGCACTGTCCGCATCGGTGACGGGGTTCCATTATGATTTCCGCAACCGCCAGCTGGCGACGGTCATCAACAATGGCGGCGCGCTGGTCAATTCGACGCTGAATGCCGGGGGACAGAGCTCCTACGGGATCGATGCCGAGATCGACTATCGCCCGGCGCGCGGTGTCAGCGTCTATGTCTCGGGCGAATATCTGCGCGCACGGATCAGCGACGACCTGCCGGTCGGCGACGATTATCTGCCGACCCGCGGCCGGCATGCGGTCTCGAGCCCGACCGTGCAGATCGGTGGCGGCGGGACCTATGACGACGGACGGTTGTTCGGCAGTGTCGCGGTCAAATATGTCGGCCGGCAATATGCGACGTTCGTCAACGACGAGAGCATCAAGGGCTATGCGACGCTCGACCTGTCGGTCGGCGTGCATCTGGCGTCGATGCTCGATGGCAAGCGGACCGACCTGCGGCTGAACGCGATCAACGTGACCGATCCGCGCGTGCTGGCGGGGGTGCAGTCGGTCTCGACCAATGCGCGCGACGTGATCGGGCGCGGGGGGACGCTGATCGCGGGATCTGCGCCGACCTATTATGTCGGGAGTGGTGCGGCCGTCATGGCGACCATCTCGCGCGGCCTGTGACCGGAGCGCGCGCGATGATCGGCGCGGGCTCGCCGGCGGCGCATCTGGTCCACGGGATGGGCACTGACATGGCTGCGCCGAGCTGGCCGGCGATCACCGCCGAGGAAGCCGCGGCCGTGGTCGCGCAGTTTCCGGTCGCCGGTCCGCTCGAGCGCGTGCACTGGCATTCGCCGCGGCCCTTCTCCGCGGCAGCGCTGATCGAGACCGGGCAGGGGATGTTCCTGCTCAAGCGCCATCATCGCCGGATGCGGACGCCCGATCAGCTTGGCGCGGAACACCGGTTCATCGCGCACCTGCGGACGCGCATCACGGTGCCCGAGGTCATGACGCTCGCCCCCAGCGACAACGGCGCGCTGGCCCGCGGCGACTGGACCTATGAACTGCATCGCAAGGCCCCCGGCGTCGACCTGTATCGCGACCGGCCCTCCTGGACGCCGTTCCTGTCACTAACGCAGGCACACGCGGCGGGCGTGGCACTGGCCCGGCTGCACCGCGCGTCGCAGGGGTTCGCCGCGCCCGCGCGCGCGCCACAACCGCTGGTCGCGAGCTTCACCATCCTGCCCGATCCCGATCCAATCGCGGCGGCGGAACGCTATGTCGCGGCGCGGCCGGCGCTCGCCGCGTTCCTCGCCCCGCGGCCGTGGCGGCGCGAGCTCGCGTCGCTGTTCGGCGCGCTCGGCGACGGGTTGCAGCCACGGCTCGCCGCGCAGCCGCCCTTGTGGACGCATAATGACTGGCATCCCTCCAACCTGCTCTGGGCGGAGGAGGACGTGCGGACCGTCATCGATTTCGGGCTGGCGGACCGGACCTGCGCGCTGCACGACGTGGCGATTGCGATCGAACGCAGTGGTGTCGCCTGGCTGGCGCTCGGGCAGGGCGCGGACGCCGCGATCGGCCAGCCCGAGGCGGCGTGCGCGCTGCTGGCGGGCTATGCGGCAACGACCGCGTTCGGTGCGGAGGACCGGGCGACGCTCGTCCGGCTGCTGCCGCTGGTGCATCTCGAATTCGCCTTGTCGGAGGTCGCGTATTTCGCAGGGGTGCTCGGCGACATGAGCGCGGCGGCATTGGCCTGGAACGGTTATCTGATCGGCCATGCGGCGTGGTTCCTGTCCGCGCCGGGGCAGGCGTTCCTCCGCCGGATCGCCGATGCGGAGCACGGCGCATGACGATGCTCGAGATCGCCGCGGTCGCCGTCAGTTTCCTCGGCATCTGGCTGACCGCGGTGCGGCGGCTGTGGTGCTGGCCGGTCAATTTGCTGGCCTGTGCGCTGTACTTCAAGCTGTTCCTCGACGTGCGGCTCTATGCGGACATGATGCTGCAGGCGGTGTTCGCCGGCGCGCTGGTTTATGGGTGGCGCAACTGGACGCGCGGGCGGCAGGATGCGGGCGACGTCGCCGTCGTGCCGCTCCGGCCGGTCCCCGCGCTGGCGGGGCTTTGCACCGGTGCGGGTGCCGCGCTGGGAATCGGGTTCGTCATGAGCCGCTATACCGACGCGGCGCTGCCCTGGATCGATGCGACGCTGAGCAGCTTCAGCCTCGTCGCGCAATATTGGACCGCGCGGCGGCACAGTGCGAGCTGGCTGCTGTGGATCGCCGTCGACATCGTCTATGTCGGGATGTTCGTCGTGAAGGGCCTGATGCTGACCGCGGGTCTCTACGCGGCGATGATCCTGCTCGCGCTGCTGGGCTATCGACAGTGGCAGGCGGCGCGTCAGAACCAGGCGCGCACACCGAGCGCGAGCGAGACCCCGCCGGTCCTATCGCCATCGCTGCGCGCATAACGCGCGGTGGCACCGTAGCGCCGTTCCCAGGACAGCCCGACATAGGGCGCGAGTTCGCGGCGGATCTCGTAGCGCAGCCGCACGCCGAGCTCCGCCGTCGATAGCCCCGCGCCGATCCGGCTGCCGGGCATGTCCTGCGCGGCGAGGTTCAGCTCGACACGCGGCTGGAGGATCGCACGCTGGGTGATGCGCTGGTCGTACCAGGCCTCCGCACGCGCCAGCACGTCGCCCTTGTCGGACAGGAACAGCGTGCCCTCGACGTCGAACCAATAGGGCGCCAGACCTTCGACCCCGAGTGCGGCATAGGTCCGTTTGGCGCCTGCGCCGAGATCCTGGCGGACGCCGGCCTGCAGGTTCCAGTACGGGTCGAGCGCGCGCGAATAGAGCGCCTGCACTTCGGCGGCCTCGACCCGGTCGCCGAAACCGCCTTCGCCTTCGGTCTTGACGACCAGCCTATCGATATCGCCGCCGAACCAGCCCGCGCCGTCCCAGCGATAGCCGTCGCGACCGCTGCGTACCTGCACCTCGGCGAGGTTGAAGAGGATCTGGCTGAAGCGCATGCCGCCATGCTCGTCGCGCATCATCCGATTGGCCTTCGTCATCGTCGCGGAATCGTAGAAGCGTGCCGCCGCCAGCGTGGTCGGCGGCGCGGGGGGCGGTGCGGTGCCGGCGGGCTGGTTCGTGCCTGTCGGCGCGGCGGAATCGTCAGACGCGGCCGGGGTGCAATGGCCCATCGCGGCGTGTTCGGGCGAGCAGGCGGCGTCTGGCATGGCTGGCGGGGGCGTGGTCGCGCCGGCGGCGGGTTGGCAGTGGCCCATTGCGGCATGCTCGGCCGAACAGGCGGCGGTCGGGGACATGTCCATCGCCGGCATTGCCGATGCAGCGGGCTTCGCAGCGCGCGCCCGCGCCGGCGCCGCCTTGCGTGTCGCGTGTTTTGGCGTGGGTTTCGCCGGGGCGAGCTTTTTCGGTGCGGGCTTTTTGGGCGCGGGTTTGGCGGGCATCGCCATGCCGGGCATCTTCATCCCGTGCATCTCATGCATCTGCGCCGCGGCGGGCGTGGCCGTGACGGTCGCGAGGAAGAAAGCGAGCGTCTTCATGCCGCTGCTCCCGCTTCGCTATCAGGGCGGACGGTGACGACCTGCATCATGCCCGCGTGCATGTGGTAGAGCATGTGGCAATGGAACGCCCAGTCGCCGACCGCATCGGCGGTGAGGTCGAAGGTCGCGGTGCCGCCGGGGGCGACGTTGATCGTGTGCTTGCGCGGCGAATGATCGCCGTGGCCGGTCACCAGCTCGAAGAAATGGCCGTGCAGGTGGATCGGATGGGCCATCATCGTGTCGTTGACCAAAGTCACGCGGACGCGTTCGCCCTGGCGGAACGGGATCGGCGCCTTGACCTCGTTCAGTTTCACGCCGTCGAACGCCCACATATAGCGTTCCATGTTGCCGGTCAGGTGGATCTGCAGCTGCCGCGTCGGCGCGCGCAGGTCGGTATTGCGCTCGAGCGCGACGAGATCGCGGTACACGAGCACCGTGTGGCCGGTGTTGCTCAGGCCCTGTGGCGGCTCGCCGGTGCGATCCATCGGCATCGGCGCGACGGTCTGTACGGTCGGCGTCTTCGGCAGGCCCGGCGCGTTGGCAAAGTCGCGCATGCTGTGGCTCATAGCGGGCATCGGCGCCTCGCCGGCGGGAGACTGCGCGGGCTTGTCCATGCCCGGCATCGTGCCGTGGTCCATCCCCACCATGCCGCCCATCGCGCCATGATCCATCGCGGCCATGTCGCCCATGCCCATGTCCTTCATGGTCGCGAGCGGGCGTCTGCGCAGCGCAGGAACCGCAGCGACCATCCCGATGCGCGGCGTTAGCGTGGCACGCGCCATGCCGGACCGGTCCCAGGCCTCGGCGACCAGCGTGTGGGCGACGGGCGCGGCGGGTTCGACGATCACGTCATAGGTTTCGGCAACCGCGATCTGGAACTCGTCGACCGCGACGGGGCGCACGTTCTGGCCATCGGCCTGCACGACGGTCATCTTCAGCCCCGGAATACGGACGTTGAAATTGGTCATCGCCGAGGCGTTGATGATGCGCAGGCGGACGCGCTCGCCGGGCGTGAACAGCGCGGTCCAGTTGTCCGCGGGGCCATGCCCGTTGACGAGATAGGTGTAGGTCGCGCCCGTGACGTCGGACACGTCGGTCGGGTCCATCCGCATCCCGCCCCACATCCGCCGTTCGCCCGCCGGCTGATCCCGACCCGCGAGCAGGCCGCCGAGCGTCTGCTTCTGATAGTTGAAATAGCCGCCCTGGAGCTTCAGCCTGCGGAAGATGGCGTGCGGGTGAAGCGGGCTGTGATCCGACAGGACGATCACATGTTCGCGGTCGGACACGATCGGATCGGCGCCGGCGGGATTGATCACGATCGGGCCGTAATGCCCCATCTGCTCCTGCAGCCCCGAATGGCTGTGATACCAATAGGTCCCCGCCTGCACGACGGGGAAGTCGTAGGTGAAGGTGGTTCGCGCCGGGATGCCGGGAAAGCTGATCCCGGGCACACCGTCCATCTGGAACGGCACGAGCAGCCCGTGCCAGTGGATCGACGTCTCCTCGTCGAGGCTGTTGGTCACCGACAGCCGGACCTGCTGCCCCTGTTTCAGCCGGATGAGGGGCGCGGGGCTGGTGCCGTTGATGCCGATCGCGTGGCTGCGCGTGCCGTCGATCGTCCGCGTCAGATGCGCCACGGTCAGCGCGATATCGGTGCCGGACAGCATCGGCAGCGGGGTCGCGATCCCCGTGGACACGGGCTGGGCCCAGGCGGGCAGCCAGGGCAGCGCAAGCGCGCCGCCGCCAAGCGTGGCGTCGCGCAGGAATTGGCGGCGGGTCGGTCGGGTCATGCGGATCCTCGGGCCGGGAGCGGCCACGTCTGTCAGGTCATACGCCGCCGATCGGCTCGCCCCTCATGACGTTAGACAAATCAGGCCGCGGCGGCGAGCGCTGCGCGCGCGCGGCGGATCCGGGTCTCGACCGCCTTTGCGCTGATCCCCAGCGCCTGCGCGGCCTCTGCCTGGCTCAGTTCGTGGATCGTGCACAGCAGCAGCGGCTCGCGCAGCGGGGCGGGGAGCCGCGCGATATCGGCCATCGTGCGGGCGAGGTCGTCGCGACCGATCGCGTTCGTCTCCGTATCCGCCGCCCCGTCCGCGACCCGCTCGCCCGCCTCGATCGGCAACACGCGGGCGAGCATATGGCGGACCCGGCGGCGACGGTGCCAGTCGCGGCATTTGTTGATCGCGATCCGCGCGAGCCACGCGCGCAGCGACCGGTCGCGGTCATAGCGGGACAGCGCGGCGTGCGCCGCAACGAAGCTGTCCTGCAACAGGTCGAGCGCCTCGTCGGGATCGCCGATCTGCGCGAGGATCAGGCGGTAGAGCGGCTGTTTGTGCCGCCGCATCAGCGCCGCAAACGCCGCCTGCCGGTCCGCCGCCGGTCCGGCGAGATGCGCGGTGACCAGCGCGGCGTCGTCATAGGCATCGAGATCGATGCTCGTGCGGCGCGCGGTCCTGTCGGGGCGGGGCGGGATCAATGCGCGGGGGTCAGCGCCTGCACGACGACCCGGTCGAACGCCGCGGTCTGGTCGGCGCGCATCACGCCGCGCATCGCAAAGACGTGCGCGAGCGTCGCCTTTTGCAGCGCGCCCATCGTCCGGTGCGACCGGTCGACCGCGGCGGCGACCGCGGGGCCATTGGCATGTTCGCGCTCGATCGCGGCGGCGAGACGGACATTGTCGGCGCGCAGCTCCGCTTCCAGGGCCGCGCGGCGGACCGCGAACTCGGCCTCGAGCCGGTCGAGTGCCGCCTCCTGCGGGGCGTCGAGCATCACGTCGCGGTGGAGCAGCGTGTGAAGTTCGGTGCCGTGCGCTGCGCCCGGCGCCCGGATCCAGCCGCCGATAAACACACCGGCGATCGCCGCGAGGAAGGCAAGGACGATCGTCGGTGCCGCACGCCGGACCACGGACGTCACCGCCCGAGCAGCAATGTCGAGGGGGCAAGCGCGCCGTCGATTCCGATCGGGATCGACGCCTGCGCCGGCGCGCCATGGCCGATCGGTGCCGCCCCGCCGATCAATCCCAGCACCAGCGCGGTACCGACCGACCAGCGCCCGACCAGAAGGCTGGTGTGCCGACTGCGCGCATTCTCGGCGATGCTCTCGAACACCGACGCCTCGACACCATCGAGCGCACGCGGCACCGGCATCGCCGCCAGCCGGGTCAGTCCTTCATCGACAGGATCCTGCATCGTCTGCTCCCTCTGTATCCAGACATACGCACCGCCGCGCGCGATCCCGCATGGTTTTTGGCAGGTGGCGAGAATGGGCTTGCCGCCGCGATGCCGACGCTAGTGCTTGAAGCAGTGCGCGCGGTGCCATTGCAGGAAATGCGGGTGCGGCCGATCGGCGGCGCGGGCCGGCGCGGTGGCATAGCCGCTCGCGTTGACGACCCCGCGGATCGTGTCGGGATCATTGGCCTGGCGCGATACGAGGATGGCGAGATCATCGGCGAGCGACAACAGCCCGCGGTCGAACATCCAATGCGCGGTGCCCGACAGCGCGAGCCCGTTGCTGACGATATCGGGGCCGTTCGCCTCGACCGGGCGGATATGCGCCGCCTCGACCTCGGCACGGCCGCCGCCGTTGATCAGCTTCAGCCCGGTGATCGCGCAGCGTTCGTCATAGGCGCGCAGGACGGTGCGGCGGAATATCCGGTCGCGGACGATGCGGGAGGTGAGGCTGGCGATGCGCGGACGCGCGCCCTCGATCAGGAACGGGCTGCGCTCCTCGTGCCAATGGCTGTCGTCCACCGTGTCGGCCACGGCATCGCCGGTGCGCGGCAGCAGCGGGGTCTCGTCGTCGAGGCCGAGCGTGACGATGCGGTTGAAGTCGGCAGGCGAGATCGGGCGCACGGCGGACTGGGCGCGGCCGGATATCCGCCCCTGATCGTTCAGGACGCCCCGTTCGACCGGACCGTCAACGCCGGCAAAGGGCACGGGGGTCGCGAAGTCGAGATAGGAGCCGGGTTCGATGAGCGCGAGATACATCGCCGGCGTCGACGGATCGGGGATGATCCGCTCGACCTTGGCGACCGCGAAATAGCCGCGCGTGGCCGCGACCTTGCGCGGTTCGTAATAGAGGATCCAGTCGCCGATACTGGGCTGCGCACGGCTCAGATACTGGGCGGGAAACTGGTATCGTTCGGCCGGGCTGTCGTCGTAGATCGAGTCCGAGCGGTGAATGAATACGCCAAAGGCCATGGGCTGACCTTAGCGCATCGCCCCCGATCCACCAGCCGCGACAGCGCACGCCACGGCTGGAAGATCAGGCGAACATTTCCATCTGGCGCGGCTTCGGCGCGACGATCGGGCGGAGCTCGGCGCGGTCGGACAGCACAACGGGGCGCCAGTCCTCGGCGATAATGAACGGGCGGATCTTGGCGACCGAAACGGTCAGCCGCGCGACATCGGCGAGGTGGAGGCGGCGCCAGCGGCGGCTGGTCAGGATGCCGTTGACCGCCTTCACGCCGAGCCCGGGGACGCGGAGCAGCATCTCGCGCGGCGCACGGTTGACGTCGACCGGGAAGCTGCCGCGGAACTTCAGCGCCCAGGCGAGTTTCGGATCGATGTCGAGCGGGAGCATGCCGGTCGCGTCGTCCGCCGCGGCGACGACCTCGTGCGGCTGAAATTCGTAGAAGCGCATCAGCCAGTCGGACTGATAGAGCCGGTGTTCGCGCATCAGCGGCGGGCGCTGCAGCGGGAGCACCGCGCTGGCGTCGGGGATCGGGCTGAACGCCGAATAATAGACGCGGCGAAGACCGAACCGGTCGTACAATGTCGAGGCCTTGCGGACGATGTCGCCATCGGTCGCGGCATCGGCGCCGACGATCATCTGTGTCGACTGGCCCGCGGGGGCGAAACGCGGCGCGGACTTGTACTTGGCCTTGGCGTCCTTGCCGTCGACGATCGAGGCCTTGACCTCGCGCATCGCGGTCTCGATCCGGACGCCGTCCTTTTCGGGGGCGAGCCGCTTGAGCCCGCCTGCGGTCGGCAGCTCGACGTTGATCGACAGGCGATCGGCATAGAGCCCCGCCTGGTGGACGAGCTCGGGATCGGCGTCGGGGATCGTCTTGAGGTGGATATAGCCGCGGAAATGATGATCCTCGCGCAAGCTGCGCGCGACCTCGACCATCTGCTCCATCGTGTAGTTGGACGAGGCGATGATCCCCGAGGAGAGGAACAGCCCCTCGATATAGTTGCGCTTGTAGAAGGCGATCGTCAGGTCGACGACCTCCTTGGCGGTGAAGCGCGCGCGGCGGACGTTCGAGCTCTTGCGGTTGATGCAGTAATGGCAGTCGAAGATGCAGCTGTTGGTCAGCAGGATCTTGAGCAGCGAGATGCAGCGGCCATCGGGCGCATAGGCGTGGCAGATCCCCATGCCCTCGGTCGAGCCGAGCCCCTTGCCGTCCTTCGAATTGCGCTTGGCAGTGCCCGACGACGCGCAGGATGCGTCGTACTTGGCGGCATCGGCCAGGATCTCGAGTTTCTCACGGGTGTCGAGCTGGGCCATGCGTTCATCTTACGTTCCGCGCAGGGGCCTGTCGATTGATGCGGATCAACTGTCCGGGGGATTATCCAAACAGGCCAGCGACGTAGCGGATGATGTCGACGAAGCTGCCAAGGCTGATCGGGAGGAGCATCAGCGCGAGCGCATAGACGAGGAGCATGCGGCTGAGCGCCTTCTCATGGCGGAAGGCGGGTTTGCGCGGCGGAAGATCGTCCTTGCGCGGCCAGATCGTCGAGTCGTCGAGGAACATCCGACCATTATAGCGCGATTGCTCGCGTTTCGCAGCGGGTGACGCCTTTATGCCGCGACGAGGATGGTGGCGGCCTGAAGATCGACCGAGACGAGGCGGCTGACCCCGGGTTCGATCATCGTCACGCCGAACAGCCGGTGCATGCGGCTCATCGTGACCGCATTGTGCGTGACGACGAGGTAGCGCGTGGCGGTGTCGCGCGCCATCCGGTCGAGCAGGTCACAGAACCGGTCGATATTGGCGTCGTCGAGCGGCGCGTCGACCTCGTCGAGCACGCAGATCGGCGCGGGATTGGTCAGGAACAGCGCGAAGATGAGTGCGACCGCGGTCAGCGCCTGCTCGCCGCCCGACAACAGCGTCAGCGACTGGAGCCGCTTGCCGGGGGGCTGGGCGAGGATCTCGAGCCCCGCCTCGAGCGGATCGTCCGAATCGACGAGTTCGAGATGCGCGCTGCCGCCGTTGAACAGCGTTGCGAACAGCCGCTGGAAATGCCCGTTCACCGTCTCGAACGCCGCGAGCAATCGCTGTCGCCCCTCGCGGTTGAGCGTGCCGATCGAGCCGCGCAGCCGGTGGACCGCCTGACCCAGCTCGTCGCGTTCGACCGCATTGCCGATCGCCTCGCTCTCGAGTGCGGCGAGTTCTTGGTCGGCGACGAGGTTGACCGCGCCGATCCGCTCGCGCTCGGCGGTCAGGCGGTCCTGTGCGCGGCTCTCGTCTGCGGGGGTGCGGACATCGGCGGCCGCGAAGTCGAGGCGTTCGGGCAGGACAGGGGCGGGGCAGGCGAAACGCTCGCCCGACAGCCGCCCGAGCTCGCGGCGCTGCTGGTCCTGCGTATCGACGCGGACGAGCGCGCCGGCTCGGTGCTCGCGTGCCTCGGCGAGCGCTTCGGCCGCGCGACGATTCGCGTCGTCGGCGGTGCGGAGCGCGGCTTCGGCGGCGCGTTCGGCGGTCCGGAGTGTGTCGGCGTCCGCGCGCGCGGCGGTGTGCTCGGTATCGAGCGTGGCGATCGCGGCATCGAGGGTGGCGGGCCGGTCGGCGAGCGCCGCTGCATCGGCGGCGACGTCGCGGGCCCGGCGGTCCAAGGCGGTGATGCGGGTTGCCGCTTCGCCCGCGCGCGCACGCCAGCTGCGGATATCGGCCTGTGCGGCGGCGAGGCGTTCGCGCGTTTCGGCGCGCAGCCTGTCCTGCGCGGCGCGGTCGCTGCGCGCCTGTGCGACCGCGCCGCGGCGGCCCTCGGCGTCGCGGTGGAGCGTCGCGACCGCGTCGGCGCTGGCGCGGCCGTCGGGCAATGCCGCGGCCGCGGCCTCGGCGGCGGCGAGGTCCGCGGCGGCGTCGGCCTGTTCGGCATGGACGCGGTGCGCGCGCTGGTCGAGATCGGCACGCTGTCCGGCGCGGCGTTCGAGCGCCGCGGCGGCGCGATCCTCGTTGCGTTGCGAGTCACGGATGCGGGTCTCGGCGGCGGAAAGGTGGGCGCGGGCGTCCTGGGCGGCTTGGCGGTGCGCGGCGATCCGTTGGTCGGTCGCGGTGCGCGCCGCGTCATGCGTGGCGAGCGTGGCGGCGGCGGCGGGGCGCGCGGCCTCCAGCGCGTGCAAACGATTGCGACGTTCGAGCCGCTCGGCGGCCGCGGCGCCGCTGCCCTGTGCGACGAAGCCGTCCCAGCGCCGCAACATGCCGTTGCGGGTGACGATGCGCTGGCCGACTGCGAGCGGCTGGCCGTCGTCCTGGTCGGTGACGAAGACCTGGGCGAGCCGGCGCGCGAGGGACGCGGGGGCGTCGACGTCGGCGGCGAGCGCGGTGGTGTCGGGCGGGGGCGCGGGATCGCCGGGCGCGGGCACAGCGCCGGCCCAGGCGGCGGGGTCGGTATCCAGATCGTCGCCGAGCGCGGCGGCGAGCGCGCGCTCCAGCCCCGGCGTGGCGGTGACATGGTCGAGCAGCCGGTCGCGGCCGCCGCTCTGGGTTGCGCGGGTGAGCGCGGCGGCCTCGCTGTCGAGCGCGGCGAGTTCGGCGCGGGCGGTGGCGCGCGCGGTCTCGGCGGCATCGCGCGCGGCGATCGCTGTGCGTTCGTCGCTGTCGGCCTGCGCGAGCGCGTGGCGGGCAGCGGCGGCGTCCTCCAGCGCGGCGAGACGCGCCTCGGCGGCTGTGGCGCGATCCGCCTCGAGCGGGGCGGGGTCGCCGAGCGCGCGGTGCGCCGCCGCGATCTGCGCCGCGTCGCGTGCGGCGCGATCGGTGCGGGTGCGCGCGGCGGCGAGCGCGGCGGCGGCGACGCGCGCCTCGGCGACATCGCTCGCATGGCGGGTCATCGCCTGCGCCAGCGCGACCTCGACGTCGCGCGCGGCGCGTTCGGCCTCGGCCTGCGCCGCATCGAGCGCGGGAAGCGCGGCGGTGGCGGTGGCGATCGCGGCATCGAGCGCGGTGACCTCCGTCGTCAACCGGGTCAGCGCGTCGGCGGCGTCGCTGGCGAGGCTACCTTCGCGCAGCCGGTCCTCGGCGATGCGGCGGCGCGAGTCGGCGAGATCGGCGAGGCGGCGGTCGAGCGCGGTGCGTTCGGTCCGCAGGCCGGCCAGCGTGTGGCCGGTTTCGGCGGCATGGTCGCGCGCGGCGAGCGCGGCGGCGCGGGCGGTCGCGACCGCGGCGGCGGCGTCGTGCTGCGCCTTCGCGGTAAGGGATTCGGCGGCGGCGGCGGCGGCCACTTGCGCCTCGGCCTGCGCGGCGTCGGCGGTCGCGGCCTCGGCGGCGGCAGCGGCGTCGCGCCAGCGCGCGAAGATCGTCCGTGCCTCCGCGACGCGGATCTGGTTCGACAGCAGGCGATAGCGTTCGGCGGCGCGCGCCTGGCGTCTGAGCGCGGCGGCGCGTGCGTCCTGGTCGGCGATGACCGCATCGAGCCGTGCGAGATTGGCCTCGGTCGCACGCAGCCGCGCCTCGGCATCCTTGCGGCGGACATGGAGTCCGGCGATCCCGGCGGCATCCTCGAGCATCGCGCGGCGGTCGGCGGGCTTGGCGGCGATGACCGCGCCGATCCGGCCCTGGCTGACCAGCGCGGGGCTATGCGCCCCGGTCGCGGCGTCGGCGAAGAGCAGCCCGACATCCTTCGCGCGGACGTCGCGGCCGTCGATCCGGTAGGCGGACCCTGCGCCGCGTTCGATCCGGCGGACGATCTCACGTTCGTCGGCGCCGTCGGGGCCGGCGATCTCGGCGAGGATCGACACTTCGGCGAAATCGCGCGCGGGGCGGGTCGCGGTCCCCGCAAAGATCACGTCGTCCATGCCGGCACCGCGCAGCGACTTGGCGCTGGCCTCGCCCATCGTCCAGCGCAGCGCCTCGAGCAGGTTCGACTTGCCGCAGCCATTGGGGCCGACCACGCCGGTCAGCCCGGGTTCGATCACCAGGTCGGCGGGTTCGACGAAGCTCTTGAACCCGGTGATGCGGAGGCGTTTGATCTGCATGGCGCGCGCTCTCCCTTCACGATTGGCGAGCGTAGCGCGCTCCTGCTCTCCCGCGAAGGCGGCAGCCCGGACTGGGTCCCCGCCTTCGCAGGGACACATTCCGGGCTGCCGAATGCCCGCCGGACGGGATGCGGCTTACGCGCCGGCGGCCTTCAGCGCCTTTTCCATCTCGCTCCACGACAGCACGTTTTCCATCTTCTTGCCGTTCAGCAGGAAGGTCGGCGTGCCGGTGACGGTGCCCGACTGCATCGCGTTTTCGGTCGGCTTGGCCATGATCTCGAGCTGCTTCTGGTCGGCGAGGCAGGCGCGCGCCTTGGCCTCGGGGATGCCACGCTGCTTGACGAAGTCGATCGCCCCCATGTGCTCGGCGAGCTTGGTCGCGACCGCGGTCGGGGCGAGATTGGCGAGGCTCTGCTGCATCGCCGGGGGCATCGTCTGGAGCTTGTCGAGGAAGGCGTTCTGGTTCTGGTACATCTGCTCGAGGATCGGGAAGAACGGCGCGGTCCCGCCGCACTGGCCGAGCAGCGTCAGCGCGACGTCGGGCGCGCCGTGGACGAGGAAGTCGCGGAATTCGAAGCTGACCTTGCCGGTCGAGACGTAATTGTCGGTCAGCGGCTTGAACGCCTCGCGGCCGAACGCGCCGCAGGTCGGGCAGGAGCGCGCGCCATATTCGACCAGCTTGATCGGGGCATTGGGGTTGCCCATCAGATAGCCCTCGTCGGTCTTGACGACGGTTTCGGTCCAGTTCTGACCGGCGGGTGCGGCCGCCGCGGCGACGGGGGCCGCGGCCTGGGTGGTGTTCGACGAATCGCCCCCCGAACAGGCAGCGAGCGCGAGCGGCAGGACGGCGATGGCAGTGACGAACTTCATGCGGGATACTCCAACGAAATTAGCGGGCGCCGGCAGTGCGCAGCGCGGGTTCGAGCTGGGCCCAGCCGCCATGCGGCATGACCTTGCCGTTGATGAAGAAGGACGGCGTCGAATCGACCTCGGGCGGTGCCGCCGCGGTGATGGCGAGGATCCGGTCGATCTCCGCCGTATCCGCGAAGCACGCGTCGATCGCGGCGGCGGACAGCCCGCGCGCCTTGACCAGATCGGTCAGCCCCGCGCCATCGGCATAGGCCTTGAGCTGCGCCGGCCGCGGATAGAGGTTGATGCGCGCGGCGTTGACCTGCTGGAACTCGATCCCCTTTTCGAGCCAGGCGGGCTGCGCCGCGAAGATCGCCGCCGATGTCGGGAAGAAGCCACGCGGCCCGGTGCAGCGGGCGAGCACCGCCGCAGCGAGATCGAGCCGGTCACGGATCATGTGGCGGAATTCGAGGCTGGTCGATCCAGACGCGATCATCTTGCCCTTCAGCACCGCCTGCGACTGGGTCGAGAAATCGGCACAATGCGAACAGGTGTAGCTGGCATATTCGACGAGCTTGACCCGGGCTGCGGGGCTGCCGAGCACATAGGTGCCGCTCGCCGTCCGGGTGACGGGCACGGGCTTCGGGGCGGGCGCGGCCGCGGTGAGCAGCGCGAGACCGAACAACGCAAAGAACAGACGCATTCAGCTGATCCTGGGAAGGCCGCTCGTCGAGGCGACGCCGGCGGCGAGGGATTCGAGGACCGCACGCAGTTCGGGATCGGCGATGCCCTTCAGGCTGAGACCGAGATCGGCGGGAACGGTGCGGAGCGGGGGCGGCGCCGCCTTGACGCGCGGCTTCGCAACCTCGCCCTGGCGGATGGTGATGCGCGCGACCGCGGCGTAGCCGAAGAAGCGGTTCACGCGCTCGGTGATCTCGGGAATGACGTGCTGCATCATCGGCGCATGCGCGCCGCGCACGGTCAGGGTCAGAACGCCATCCTGTTTCTGTCCCATCGGGAAGCGGATCGATTCGGGCGTGCTGACACCGGAAAAGCGCTCGCCGACGATCTCGGGCCAGCGGCTGACGACCGAGGACTGGATGAAGCCGAAGCGCCGGAACGCCGCGCCGCCGATCGCGGGGAGCAGCTCGGCGACGGCGCGCGACCGGTTGGCGCGCGGCGCATCGGCGTCGACTTTGGGTTTGCGGGCAGCAGCTTTGCGGGCGGCGGTCTTGCGCGCGGGCGGAACGTCCGTCGTGCTGGCCGCGGTCGCGGACTTTTGTTCGGTGGTGATACCGGGCGGGTTGCTCATCGCGCCACCCATGCCATAGGCGGCGCGTGAACGCCAAGCGCTCTTCGGTCCCCGTGGCCCTGCTCGACTGGTATGACGCGCATCGTCGCGTGCTGCCGTGGCGCGCCCGGCCGGGCGAGACGGTCGATCCCTATCGCGTCTGGCTGTCGGAGGTGATGCTGCAGCAGACCACGGTCGCCGCGGTCACCCCGCGCTTCCTCGCCTGGACCGCGCGCTGGCCCGATTTTGCGAGCCTCGCCGCGGCGGACGATGCCGATGTGATGGCCGCCTGGGCGGGGCTCGGCTATTATGCCCGCGCGCGCAACCTGGTGAAGGCGGCGAAGGCGGTCGTCGCGGAGCATGATGGCGTGTTTCCGCGGACCGAGGCCGAGCTGCGGACGCTCCCCGGGCTCGGCGCCTATACCGCGGCGGCGGTGGCGGCGATCGCGTTCGGCGAGCGCGCGGTGGTGGTCGATGCCAATGTCGAGCGCGTCGTCGCGCGGCTGTTCGCGATCACGACGCCGCTCCCCGCCGCGCGTCCGGCGATCCGCGCGGCCGCGGATACGATCACGCCCGACATGCGAGCCGGCGATTTCGCGCAGGCGATGATGGACCTGGGATCGTCGATCTGCACGACGCGCAACCCCAAATGCCTGCTGTGCCCGCTCCGCCCCGACTGCGACGGCTTTGCGCAAGGCGAGCCCGAACGGCTGCCGGTCAAGGCAAAGAAAGCCGCCAAGCCGCAGCGTCACGGGACGATCTTCTGGCTCGAGCGCGACGGACAGGTCTTGCTGGTGCGCCGGCCCGACACCGGGCTGCTCGGCGGCATGCGCGCGCTCCCGACCGGGCCCTGGACCGACCAGCCGCCGGGGTTCGAGGCCGCACCGGCACAGGCCGACTGGCAGATGCTCGACGACCGCGTCACGCATGGCTTCACGCATTTCGACCTCGAACTCGGTCTTGCGGTGGCGCGGGTGGAGGCGCATCAACCCGGCGAATGGTGGCCCGTCGAGACCCTGGATACCGCCGGGCTGCCGACCGTTTTCGCCAAGGCCGCCCAGGCTATACGGGCGCGATAGGGAGGCCTGCATGACGCGTGCACACTGGATTTCGACTGGCGTCATCGCCGCACTGGCGGCGACCGCAGCCATCGGGCAGGCGCAGCGACAGGCCGCCCCCGGCCCTATCGCCGTCACCGAACGCGCGGGCGATCCCGCACGCGCCGCCTTGCCGAGCGTCGAACGGCTGTTCGACGGCTATGTCCGCGACAACAAGATGCCCGGTATCGTCGGCGCGTTCGACCTGGGCGACCGGCCGACCCTGTTCCTGGCGAGCGGCAAAATCGGCGACGAGCCGGGGCGGCCGTTCGCCGACGCCGATTCGTTGTGGCGGGTCTATTCGATGACCAAGCCGATCACCGGGATGGCGGCGATGATGCTGGTCGAGGACGGTCGGCTGAACCTCGACGATCCGCTGAGCAAATACATCCCCGCATTCAAGACGATGACGGTCGCGACCAGCCCCGACACGTCGCTGGCGACGCGGCCCGCGACGACGCCGATCACGATCCGCATGCTGCTGACGCATACTGCGGGGCTTGGCTACAGCATCAATGTGAAGGGGCCGCTGCTCAAGGAATATGAACAGCGCGGTGTGCTGCCGATGTCGGTCAATGCGCAGATGGAAACGCAGATGGCCAAGGTGCGCCCGACCTCGCTCGAGGACTTCGCGAACCGTGCAGCGACGCTGCCGCTGGTCGCCGAGCCGGGCACCAAATGGAGCTATTCGATCGGGCTCGACGTGATGGGCCGGGTGATCGAGGTGGCGAGCGGAATGTCGTTCGAGCGATTCCTGCAGACGCGGATGTTCGCGCCGCTGAAGATGAATTCGACCTTCTTCATGGTGCCACAGGACCAGCTGAAGCGGCTGGCGACCAACTATGCGTTCGTCGGCAACAACCGCACCCCGCTCGACCCTGCGGCGACGTCGGTGTTCGCCGAGCGGCCAAGCTTTCCCTATGGCGGCGCGGGGCTGGTGATGTCGGCGCGCGATTATGACCGGTTCCTGCACATGCTGCAGGATGGCGGGACGCTGGACGGCGTGCGGGTGATGAAGCCCGAAACGGTCGCGCTCGGCATGTCGAACCTGATGCCCAAGGGGGTGTCGTTCGGCGGGATCGGCACCGGGACCGGTGCGGCGGCCGCAGGTAATGCGATGGGGTTCGGCGCGGGCGGGTCGGTGTATCTCGCCGACGTGCCGGGCGGCGCATCGAAGGGCACCTATGGCTGGGGCGGCGCGGCGGGGACGTTCGCCTGGGTCGACCCGGTCCGTCATGTCCGGAGCACGGTGATGGTCAATTATTTCCCCGGGGAGAAATGGCCGTTGCGGAAAGAGGTGGTCGGCGCGCTGGTCGCCGATGTCGCGCGAAGCGGATCCGCGGGGGGCGTGCGCCGATGAACTTGACCGCGGATCTCATGCCCGATGTCGCACCGGGTTTTACCGGCGGGACGCTCGATCGTGCCGATGCTCTGCGCCACGATGCAGACGCACTGGCGGCGGCGCAGGGCGACTGGCGGGCGCGGTTGCTCGCGCTCGACGGTCTGTTGCCCGCCGTGACGGGCGAGGGGCGGCTCGAATGGACGTCGATGGCGGACTTGCCCGACGATGCCGAACCGATCCTGCTCGGGCTCGACGAGAGCGGGCGGCCGCATTTCACCGCGTTGCTGGCGGGCATGGGGGTCGACAACGCCCCGGCGATGCGCTCGCCCGCGCTGATGGCGGTGCTGGGCAGCCTCGCGCCGGGCGAGGCGGCGACCTATGCCGCGGCGCGCAGCGTGCTCGACTGGCATGTCCGGCACCGCTTCTGCGCGAAGTGCGGGACCGCGACGGCGATGTTCCGCGCAGGCTGGGCGCGCAAATGCCCCAATTGCGCGACCGAGCATTTCCCGCGCGTCGATCCGGTCGTCATCATGATCGCCGAGCATGACGGCCGCGCGCTGCTCGGGCGCGGCAAGGGGTGGCCGCCGGGGCGCTATTCGGCGCTGGCGGGGTTTCTGGAGCCCGGCGAATCGATCGAGGAGGCGGTCGCGCGCGAGATCGCCGAGGAATCGGGCGTGCGCGTCGGGCGGGTGCGCTATGTCGCGAGCCAGCCCTGGCCCTTTCCCTCGTCGCTGATGATCGCGTGCGTCGCGGAGGCCGTCGACGACGCGATCACGCTCGACGTGAACGAGCTGGAGGATGCGATGTGGGTGCCGCGCGAGATGGTGCGCGCGGTGCTGCGCGGCGAGGAGGGGCCGTTCCTGCCGCCGCCGCCCTATGCGATCGCGCACACCCTGCTGACCGTCTGGGCGAAGGGGTGACTCAGCCGCGCGTGCGCGCCTGGCGGTAGGTGCCCAGCACGCGGAGCCATTTCGAATGGAAGCCCAGCTCCTCGAGCGCGTGGTCGAGGTTCGCGTCGCCTGGCTTGCCGACCACATCGGCGTAGAATTCGGTCGCGGCAAAGCTGCCGTTGCGCTGGTAGCTTTCCAGCTTGGTCATGTTGACGCCGTTGGTCGCGAAGCCGCCCATCGCCTTGTAGAGCGCGGCGGGGACGTTGCGGACCTCGAAGATCAGCGTCGTCATCCAGTCGCCGCCCGCCGGATCCTGCGCCGCCGGTGGCTTGCCGCCGCGTGCGAGCGTGACGAAGCGGGTCGTGTTGTGATCGGCATCGGCAATGTCGGTCGCTAGCAGATCGAGCCCGTAGAGCGCGGCGGCGGCGGGTGGCGCGAGCGCGGCGATCGTCGGGTTGGCAAGCTCGGCGACCTTGGCCGCGGCGCCCGCGGTATCGGGGTAGCTTACCGGCTCGATACCGTGCGCCTTGAGCCAGTGGCGACACTGGCCGAGCGCCTGCGGATGGCTCATCGCCTGGCGGATACCGTCGCGCGGACCACAGCCCATCAGCGCGTGGCGGATCGGCAGGAAATGCTCGCCCGTGATCACCAGCCCCGATTCCGGGAGCAGGAAGTGGATATCGGCGACGCGGCCGTGGAGCGAATTCTCGATCGGGATGATCGCGCAGTCGGCGCGGCCGTCCTTCACCGCGTCGATCGCATCGGCAAAGTCGAAACAGGGCAGCGGCAGGCCGTCCGGAAATGCCTCGGTCGCCGCGACATGGCTGTTGGCGCCGGGCGCACCCTGAAACGCGACCGCGCGCGCGGGCTCCGCCATCGCGGCTTGGGTCATCCGCGCGACGATCGGACGGGCGGGGGCGGCGAAGTTTTCCATCGCCACGGCGCGTAGCCAGCGGGCCGGATGCAATCAAGGGCGCGCGGCGCCCGCGCAAGAGGGGGCGCAGCGTTTGCTTGCGGTGTCGGTCAGGCTTTTCTATGGCTGTCCTAAATCAAATAGGGGTGGGTGCGCTTTATGGACGACAGGACCAATACGATCGCCGGCTGGGTGCTCGCAGGTTGTGGTGCGGCGCTTGGGCTGTCGATCGTGGGGGGCATGTTGTTCCACGGCGAGCGCCCCGAGAAGATGGGCTATGCGATCGAGGGCGTCGTCGAAGAGGGTGCCGGCGGTGGCGCTGCCGAGGTGGCGATCGCGTCGCTGCTGCCGACCGCCGATGCTGCCAAGGGCGCCGAGGTCTTCAAGAAGTGCGCCGCGTGCCACACGATCAACCAGGGCGGCGCGAACGGGATCGGTCCGAACCTGTACGCGACGCTGGGCGAAGGGATCGCGCAGGGCAAGGGCGGCTATGCCTTCACCGACGCGCTGAAGGGCGTCGGCGGCAAGTGGGACTTCGACAAGATGAACGCGTGGCTGACCAGCCCGCGTAAGTTCGCGCCGGGCACCAAGATGACCTTTGCGGGATTGGGCAGTGCCGAGGACCGCGCGAACGTGATCCTGTATCTCAACCAGCAGGGGTCGAACCTGCCCTTGCCGGCAGCGCCTGCCGCCGGTGCAGAACCCGCCGCTGCTGGAGATCAGCCTGCGACCGCCAACGCCGCCGAGGCTGCGGTCGAGAACGGCGGCGATACCGCCGATATCGCGAACACCGGTACGGCGGCTTCGGGTGCGCCGTCGGTCGATCCTGAAGCCGCACGCAAGGGTGCGCGGACGGAGCAGTAATCGCGGCTCCCTCTCCTCGGTGAGGAGAGGGGCTGTTTCGGGGTGTGCGCCGCCTGGCGGCCCCTTGCCCCGGCCCTCTCCCCCGAGGGGAGAGAGGGCAGAAGGTCAGGCTCCTGCGGCCTCTGCGGCTTCGGCCGCAGCGCGCTCGCGGTAGAAGGACTGGACCGCGGCCCAGGCTTCATCGGCGGTCTCGACATAGCGGAAGATCGACAGGTCCTTTTCGCTGACCACGCCTTCCTCGACCAGCGCGTCGAAGTTCACCACGCGCTCCCAGAACTGGCGACCGAACAGCAGCACGGGGATCGGCTGGATCTTGCCCGTCTGGATCAGCGTCAGCAGTTCGAACAGCTCGTCGAACGTGCCGAACCCGCCCGGGAATGCGGCGAGCGCGCGGGCGTGCAGCAGGAAGTGCATTTTCCGGAGCGCGAAATAGTGGAACTGCACCGACAGCGACGGGGTAACGTACGGGTTGGGGGCCTGCTCATGCGGCAGGACGATGTTCAGCCCGATCGACTCGGCCCCGACATCGGTCGCACCGCGGTTCGCCGCTTCCATGATCGACGGACCGCCGCCCGAACACACCACGAACTGACGCCAGCCGCGCTCGTCGCGGGGCAGGACGCTGACCTTGGCGGCAAGCTCGCGCGCGACGTCGTAATATTTCGACTTCTCGACCAGCCGCTCGGCGATCTTCTTCGACTTTTCGTCGCTGGCGAGTTCGAGCAGCGCCTGTGCCTTGGCGGGCTCGGGGATGCGCGCCGAGCCGTAGAAGACGAAGGTCGAGGCGATCTTCGCTTCCTCGAGCACCAGTTCGGTCTTGAGCAGCTCGAGCTGGAACCGCACCGGGCGGAGATCTTCGCGGAGCAGGAAGTCCATGTCCTGGAAGGCGAGCCGGTAATGCGGATGCTGGGTCTGCGGCGTGGAAACGATCTCGCGGGCGGTTTCAGCGTCCTGGCTGGCGTTCGCGAAAACGCGTGAGGGAATGCGGGTATCTGTCATTTCGGCGGATTTAGTCGAAAGCCGTGCGCAGGGCTAGACCGGTGTACTAGCGGCAGAAATTCGCGCGATCGTCCTCGAGGTGGAGGTGATTGCGGTGCGCGGCGTTATAATCGGGGCTGAGCACCGTCCCGAACCGCTTGCAGGCCGAGGCGCGGATCGTCTGGAGGAATTGGCGAACCTGCGGGTCGGGCGAGGTCCAGTCGTTCAGGATGCTGATCCGTCGTCCGTCCTTCAGCACGAACCCGCCGATATCGACCGCGTTGGCGACCGCATGGCCCGAGCGGCGGCTCGCGTTGCGGGCCGAGCCGACCACGTTGCGGCACGCATAGCTGCCCATGCTGTCGATCCGCGCGAGTTCGCTGCCGAGCATCTGATAGGCGGCGGGGGCGACCGCGTTGCGCGTCCAGCCGATCAGCGCGCGCGCCGCGCCGCAGCGGACCGCGGTGAGGTTGGCGACCGGGACGCCGATATCGACCAGCTTGACGGTGCCCGCGAGCCCGCAGCCGGGACCGGTTTCGCGGTCGGGCAGGAGCTGGAACGAGACGTGGAGCTGACGCAGGTCAGCGAGGCATTGCGCGGTCTCGCGATTGCTCGGGACCGAGAGGTTGGGGCGGGTCTGTTGCGGCGCGGCGGGGCGATCGGCGCGGCCGCAGGCGGCGAGCGCGAGAATGGGCGCGAGCGCGAGCAGGACAGGGTAAAGGACGCGGTACATGGGGCCATCATCCCCGCGTGGCACCGGCTTGTCACGCGTCGCGGGGCGGCGTTGCGGCGAGTCGAGGCATGGGCGTGTGCGGCGCGGCCCTTCGACTTCGCTCGGGGCGAACGGGGGAGCGTGGCGACGGAAGCGCATGCGCGGACATGGTTGACTCGCCGCGCCACGTCGTTAGGGCCGGCGACGGGCCACGCGGTCCCAACGCCGCGCGTGCTCTCTGTGAGGAGAGATACATGACTGATACGACCTACGCCACCGCCACAGGTGCGCCTGTGCTGCCTGCAACCAAGCCGGCACGCCCCTTTTTCTCCAGCGGTCCCTGCGCGAAGCCTCCGGGCTGGTCCGCGGACAAGCTCGCCACCGATTCGCTCGGCCGCTCGCATCGCTCGAAGATCGGCAAGACCCGCCTCCAGTACAGCATCGACCTGATGCGTGAGCTGCTGAAGCTTCCCGATACGCACCGCATCGGCATCGTCCCCGGCTCCGACACCGGCGCGTACGAAATGGCGATGTGGACGATGCTGGGCGCCAAGCCCGTCACCGCGCTCGCCTGGGAAAGCTTCGGCGAGGGCTGGGTGACCGATGCGGTCAAGCAGCTCAAGATCGACCCGACCGTGGTGCGCGCCGATTACGGCCAGCTGCCCGATCTGGACTCGGTCGACTGGTCGAACGACGTGCTGTTCACCTGGAACGGCACCACCAGCGGCGTGCGCGTGCCCAACGCGGACTGGATCCCCGACGACCGCGAAGGCCTGTCGTTCGCCGACGCGACGTCGGGCGTGTTCGCCTATGACATCGACTGGACCAAGATCGATGTCGCGACCTTCTCATGGCAGAAGGTCCTCGGCGGCGAGGGCGCACACGGCGTGCTGATCCTCGGCCCGCGCGCGGTCGAGCGGCTCGAGAGCTACACCCCCGCCTGGCCGCTGCCGAAGGTGTTCCGCCTCGTGTCGAAGGGCAAGCTCGCCGAGGGCGTGTTTAAGGGCGAGACGATCAACACGCCGTCGATGCTGGCCGTCGAGGACGCGATCTTCAGCCTCGAATGGGCGAAGTCGCTGGGTAAGGACGGGCTGATCGCGCGGTCCGACGCGAATGCCGCGGCTCTGGACACGATCGTGGCGGAGCGCGACTGGCTCGGCCATCTCGCCGCCGATCCGGCGACGCGGTCGAAGACGAGCGTCTGCCTGACGGTCGAGGGTGCGGACGAGGCGATGATCAAGGCCATGGCCGCCGCGCTCGAAAAGGCGGGCGCGGCGTATGACGTGGCGGGCTACCGCGACGCGCCGCCGGGCCTGCGCATCTGGTGCGGCGCGACCGTCGACACGGCCGATATCGTCGCGCTCGGGCCGTGGCTCGACTGGGCCTACGCGACCGCCAAGGCGGGTTGAAGTCCGTCATTCCCGCGGAGGCGGGAACCCATATACTCTGCCGTCAGTGATTATGGATCCCCGCCTACGCGGGGATGACGGCTGTTAGCGAAGGTACAGCACATGCCAAAAGTCCTCATTTCCGACAAAATGGATCCCCGCGCCGCCCAGATCTTCCGCGAGCGCGGCGTCGAGGTCGACGAGATCACCGGCAAGACGCCCGCCGAACTGATGGCGATGATCGGCGACTATGACGGTCTCGCGATCCGCAGTTCGACCAAGGTCACCAAGGAGATCCTCGAGCACGCGACCAACCTCAAGGTCGTCGGCCGCGCGGGCATCGGCGTCGACAATGTCGACATCCCCGCCGCATCGGCCAAGGGCGTCGTCGTGATGAACACGCCGTTCGGCAACTCGATCACCACCGCCGAGCATGCGATCGCGCTGATGTTCGCGCTCGCCCGCCAACTGCCCGAAGCCGACGCCTCGACCCAGGCGGGCAAGTGGGAGAAGAACCGCTTCATGGGTGTCGAGCTGACGTCGAAGACGCTCGGGCTGATCGGCGCGGGCAATATCGGCTCGATCGTCGCCGACCGTGCGCGCGGGCTCAAGATGAAGGTCGTTGCGTTCGATCCGTTCCTGACGCCTGAGCGCGCGATCGAGATCGGCGTCGAGAAGGTCACGCTCGACGAGCTGCTCGCGCGCGCCGACTTCATCACGCTGCACACGCCGCTGACCGACCAGACGCGCAACATCCTCTCGGCCGACGCGCTCGCCAAGACCAAGAAGGGCGTGCGGATCATCAACTGCGCGCGCGGCGGGCTGATCGACGAGGTCGCGTTGAAGGCGGCGCTCGATTCGGGCCAGGTCGGCGGCGCCGCACTCGACGTGTTCGTCGAGGAGCCCGCCAAGGCTTCGCCGCTGTTCAACACGCCGAACTTCATCAGCACGCCGCATCTCGGCGCGTCGACGACCGAGGCGCAGGTCAATGTCGCGATCCAGGTCGCCGAGCAGATGGCCGATTTCCTGATGTCGGGCGGCGTCACCAACGCGCTCAACATGCCGTCGCTGTCGGCGGAGGAAGCGCCCAAGCTCAAGCCGTACATGGCGCTGGCGGAAAAGCTCGGTGCGCTGGTCGGACAGCTGACTCATGGCGCGGTGACGCGGATCTCGGTGCATACCGAGGGCGCGGCGGCCGAACTGAACCCCAAGCCGATCACCAGCGCGGTGCTGGCGGGCTATCTCCAGACGCAGACCGCCACCGTCAACATGGTCAACGCGCCCGTGCTGGCGCGCGAACGCGGGCTCGAGGTGCGTGAGGTGCGGACCGAGCGCGAGGCGGATTACCACACGCTGCTGCGCGTCTCGGTCAGGACCGAGGATGGCGAGCGCTCGGTCGCGGGCACGCTGTTCGGCGATTCGGCGCCGCGTCTGGTCGAACTGCTCGGGATCAAGATCGAGGCGGATCTGGCGGGGCCGATGCTCTATGTCGTCAACGAGGATGCGCCGGGGTTCATCGGTCGTCTCGGGACGGCGCTGGGCGAGGCGGGGGTCAATATCGGCACCTTCCATCTCGGCCGCCGCCAGGCGGGCGGCGAGGCGGTGCTGCTGCTGTCGGTCGACGAGGCGGTGACGCCGGAGCTGCTGACGAAGGTGCGCGCGCTGCCGGGGGTTAAGACCGCGATGGGTCTCAACTTCTAAGGCTCGCGAACGGGGGGCGAAGTGGTTAGAGGCACGCGCATGACTGCTTTGCTCCCCGAAGGTTTTCGAGACCGCCTGCCCCCCTTCGCCGATTCGGCAGCCGCGCTCGAAGCGCGTGTGCTCGAGGCTGCACGCCTGCACGGCTATGAGCGCGTCGATCCGCCGCTGGCCGAATTTGCTGATGGGCTAGAGATGCGGTTAAAGGCGGGCGGGCTGCACGATGCGGTGCGGTTCGTCGATCCGGTGTCGCAGCGTACGCTCGCGATCCGTCCCGACATCACCGCGCAGGTCGCACGGATCGCGGCCACGCGGATGGGGCATCACCCGCGGCCGGTGCGGCTGAGCTATGCCGGCTCGGTGCTCAAACTGCGCGCGTCGCAGCTCGCGCCCGCGCGCGAGACGCGGCAGATCGGCTGCGAGCTGATCGGGCTCGATTCGGTCGCCGCCGCGCAGGAGGTCGTGGCGGTCGCGGTCGACATGCTCGGTGCGGCCGAGGTCCGCGGCGCGTCGATCGATTTCACGCTGCCCGATCTGGTGTCGACGCTGGCGGCGGGCCCGCTGCCGGTCGCGCCTGACCAGGTCGCGACGCTGCGCGACCGGCTCGATGCCAAGGATGCCGGCGCGGTCGCCGCGCTTGCGCCCGCCTATCTGCCGCTGATCGAGGCGGCGGGGCCATTCGCGCCGGCGATGGAGCGGCTGCGGATGTTCGATACGACGGGCGCGCTCGCGTCGCGGCTCGACGCGCTCACGCGGATCGCCGCGGCGCTTGACGGCCGCGTCGCGCTGACGCTCGACCCGACCGAGCGGCACGGGTTCGAATATCAGACCTGGCTCGGCTTCTCGCTGTTCGCGGACGGCAGCGCGCGCGAGGTCGGGCGTGGCGGCACCTATACCGTGGTGCATGAAAGCGGTGCCGAGGAAGCGGCAACGGGCTTCTCGCTGTTCGCCGACCCGCTGGTCGACCGGGTCGTCAGGGTCGATCGTCGCCGGCTGTTCCTGCCGCTGGGTACGCCGGCGGCGGATGGTGCGGCGATGCGGGCGCAGGGCTGGGTCACGGTCGCTGCGCTCGACGCGGGCGATACCCCCGAAGCGCAGGTCTGCACGCATCTTTGGGTGGCGGATGCGCCCCGCGCGCTGTAGGCGCTGCGGGTAATTCTCAGGAGATAGAGTTTGGCCAACGTAGCAGTCATCGGCGCGCAATGGGGCGACGAAGGCAAGGGCAAGATCGTCGACTGGCTCGCCGAGCGTGCCGACATGGTCGTGCGGTTCCAGGGCGGTCACAATGCCGGCCACACGCTCGTCGTCGGCGAGAATGTGTACAAGCTATCGCTGCTGCCGTCGGGCATCGTCCGCGGCACGCCGTCGTTCATCGGCAATGGCGTGGTGCTCGATCCCTGGGCGCTCAAGGACGAGATCGCGCGGCTCGGCGCACAGGGTGTCGTCGCGACGCCCGAGACGCTGCGCATCGCCGATACCTGCGCGCTGATCCTGCCGTTCCACCGCGATCTCGACGGTCTGCGCGAGGATGCGAGCGGCGCGGGCAAGATCGGGACGACGCGTCGCGGCATCGGCCCGGCCTATGAGGACAAGGTCGGTCGCCGTGCGATCCGCGTGTGCGACCTGGCGCATCTCGACGATCTGGGGCCGCAGCTCGACCGTCTGACCGCGCATCACGATGCGCTTCGCGCCGGGTTCGGCGAGCCGCCGATCGACCGTGCGGCGCTTATCGCCGAGCTGCGCGAGATTGCCGGCTTCGTCCTGCCGTTCGCCAAGCCCGTGTGGCGCGACCTGAACGCGGCGCGCTCGGCCGGCAAGCGGATCCTGTTCGAGGGTGCGCAGGGCGTGCTGCTCGACGTCGATCACGGCACTTATCCGTTCGTTACTTCGTCGAACACGATTGCGGGCGCTGCGGCGGGCGGTTCGGGCCTGGGGCCAAGCGCGGTCGGGTTCGTGCTCGGGATCGCCAAGGCGTACACGACGCGGGTCGGGTCGGGGCCGTTCCCGACCGAGCTCGAGAACGAGACCGGCGAGCGGCTGGGCGTGCGCGGGCATGAGTTCGGGACGGTGACGGGGCGCAAGCGTCGTTGCGGCTGGTTCGACGCGGTGCTGGTGCGCCAGTCGGCGGCGGTCGGCGGCATCACGGGGATCGCGCTGACCAAGATCGACGTGCTCGACGGGTTCGAGACGGTGTCGATCTGCACCGGCTACCGCCTGCGCGGCGAGACGCTCGATTATTTCCCGGCGCATGCCGCCGACCAGGCGCTGGTCGAGCCGATCTACGAGACGATGGAAGGCTGGCAGGAAACGACCGCCGGTGCGCGCAGCTGGGCGGATCTGCCGGCGCAGGCGATCAAGTATATCCGGCGTATCGAGGAGCTGATCCGTTGCCCGGTGGCGCTGGTCTCGACCAGCCCGGAGCGGGCGGACACGATCCTGGTGCGGGATCCGTTCTCCGACTGAGGCGACGGTCGCTGACACGAAAAAGGCCGGGCGATTGCCCGGCCTTTTTTTTGGGGATCAGCCCGTGTGGCTCAGCGCGGCGGGGTGCCGCCCACGGTGCCGCCAGTTGTTGCCGAGCCGCCCATGGTGCCGCCCATCGTGCCACTTGCGGCCGTGCCGCCCATCGTTCCACCCATGGTGCCCGGGCCGGTGCTGCCGGTCGACATCGAACCAGAGGTCGTGCCGGTCGTGGTGCCGGTGCCGGTCACCGTATCGGGACCCGTGGTCGTACCGGTCGTCGTACCCGTCGTGCCGCGCGTGCGGCTACGGGCGCGGGTACCGCGCTGCGTGCGGGTCTGGGTCGCGGAATCGGTGGCCGTGGTGCCCGACTGCGCCGTCGAACCCGTGGACATGCCGCCCATCGCGCCGCCGGTGGTGCCGCCACCCATGGTACCGCCCATCGTGCCACCTGCGGTACCGCCGGTGGTCTGGGCCATGGCGGCGGCCGGAAGGATCAGGGCTGCCGCTGCGATCGAGGTCAGAATACGCATGTTTCTCTCCTATCGTGTTGGAGACACAGCGTTTCGGTTCGACTTATGTTCCCGGGTCAGCCGCATTGGCCGCGGTGGAGCAGCGCCTGATCGGCAAGGACGAGTGCGACCATCGCCTCGACGACGGGCACGCCGCGGATGCCCACGCAGGGGTCGTGGCGGCCCTTGGTAGCGATCGTCGCGGCCTCGCCGGACGGACTGATCGTCTCGACGGGGGTGAGGATCGAGCTGGTCGGCTTGAACGCGACCCGCAGGCGGATCGGCTGGCCGGTGGCGATGCCGCCGGCAATCCCGCCGGCATGGTTGGCGAGGAATTCAGGCCCTTCCACGCCCGGTCGCATCGGGTCGGCATTGGCCTCACCCGACAACGCGGCGGCGGCGAACCCGTCGCCGATCTCGATCCCCTTGACCGCGTTGATGCTCATGCAGGCCGAGGCGAGTTCGGCGTCGAGCTTGGCATAAAGCGGCGCGCCCCAGCCCGCGGGGACGCCGGTCGCCTCGCACGCGATCACCGCGCCGAGCGACGATCCCGCCTTGCGCGCGGTGTCGACGAGCGCTTCCCAGCGCAGCGCCGCTTCGGCATCGGGGCAGAAGAACGGGTTCTCGTCGATCTGCCCGTCGTCGAAGTTCGTCGGGTCGATCGCGTCGCCGCCAATCGCCTCGACCCAGGCGCGGACGCGGACCTGCGGCACGACGAGCCGCGCCACCGCGCCGGCGGCGACGCGCGCCGCGGTCTCGCGCGCGGATGAGCGGCCGCCGCCGCGATAATCGCGAAACCCGTATTTGGCATCATAGGCATAGTCGGCGTGGCCGGGGCGATAGGCCTTGGCGACGTCCGAATAGTCCTTCGAGCGCTGGTCGACATTCTCGATCATCAGGCTGATCGGCGTGCCCGTGGTGCGGCCGTCGAACACGCCCGAGAGGATCCGCACGGCGTCGGGCTCGCGCCGCTGCGTGGTGAAGCGCGAGGTGCCGGGGCGGCGCTTGTCGAGCCAGGGCTGGATGTCGGCTTCGGTGAGGGGGATGCCGGGGGGGCAGCCGTCGACCACCGCGCCGAGCGCGGGTCCGTGGGACTCGCCCCAGGTGGTGAAGCGGAACATCCGCCCGAAGCTGTTCACGCTNCGCCGCAGCAACACCATCGATATTCGTCATCACGTCATCATTCCCGAACCGGCATATCCGGTAGCCTTCGGCTTCTAATAACGCGGTTCGCCGTTTGTCATAGGCCTGCGCATCGGCGGACGCGTGCGTGTCACCGTCGATTTCGATGACGAGCGCAATCTCGGCGCAAAGAAAGTCGACGATATAGGGACCAATCCAGACTTGGCGGCGGAATTTGAGGCCGGCCAGCTGGCGGTTGCGGAGGATTTGCCAGAGGCGATGTTCGGGCTCGGTGGGCGCTTTGCGTGCATCGCGTTGACGATCTCGCGCTGCGACACCGGGTGGCCGTTTCATCCCCTCACCCTCCCATGCTTCGCACGGGCCCCTCCCTCTCCCCTGAAGGGAGAGGGGGTAGTCTGTGCTTCTGCCGTTTACACCAGTGCGATGTCGGGGGCGTCTTCGGCCTTCATGCCGATCACGTTGTAGCCGGCGTCGACATGGTGGGTTTCGCCCGTGACGCCCGATGCCAGGTCGCTGAGCAGGTACAGCCCCGCGCCGCCGACATCGTCGATCGTCACGTTGCGCTTGAGCGGCGAGTTGAGCTCGTTCCACTTCAGGATCAGGCGGAAGTCGCCGATCCCGCTGGCGGCCAATGTCTTGATCGGGCCCGCCGAGATCGCGTTGACGCGGATATTGTCGCGGCCGAGATCGACTGCGAGATACTGCACGCTCGTCTCGAGCGCGGCCTTGGCGACGCCCATCACGTTGTAATGCGGGATGACCTTCTCGGCGCCGTAGTAGCTGAGCGTCAGCATCGAGCCGCCCGGGTTCATCATCTTCGCCGCACGCTGCGCGACCGCGACGAACGAATAGACGCTGATGTTCATCGTCATCAGGAAATTGTCGAGGCTGGTGTCGACGAACCGCCCGCGCAGCTCGTTCTTGTCCGAAAAGCCGATCGCATGGACCACGAAGTCGATCGTCGGCCATTCCTCGCCGAGCTTGGCGAAGGTCGTGTCGAGCGCGCCCATGTCGGAGACGTCGCAGTCGAACAGCCGCGCGACGCCCAGTTGCTCGGCGAGCGGGCGGACGCGCTTCTCCATCGTCTCGCCCTGATAACTGAACGCGAGCTCCGCGCCGGCCTCGGACAGCTTCTTGGCGATCCCCCAGGCCAGCGACTTGTCGTTCGCCAGCCCCATGATCAACCCACGCTTGCCCGCCATCAAACCGTTCACGCCGTTCTCGCCTTCGCCTCTACCTCGTCAGCCGGTTGCTCTAGCGCTGTTTCGAGGGGTTCCGCCAGTGCCGCGTTCAAATGCGCCCCGAATACCAGCCCCAGACCGATGACGTAGAAGAACAGAAGCATGATGACGACGCCCGCCAGGCTGCCATAGGTCAGGTCATAGCCACCAAGGCTCGACAGGACGATCGGCAGCAATGCGGTTGCGCTGATCCACCAGACGGCGGTGAAGAGCGCGCCGGGCCATTTGCGGCATTTCGAATAGCGATAGCGCGACGGCGTCACCGAGTAGAACAGCAAGTACAGCGCGCCGAACATCAGCAGCGCGGGGATTAGACGCGACAGGCCGACCCAGCCCGCGGCGTCCTGCGCGAAGGGGACGAGGCGGTAGATGAACTGTTCGGCCGCGGTCAGGATGCCCTGTACCAGGAAGGAGAGCAGCGCCATGATCACCGAGCCGACGATCACCGCGGACGATCCGAGACGCGATTTCCAGAAGGGTGCGGTCGCCTTGATGCCGTAGGCGCGGTGGAAGATGTCGCGGATCGTCTCGACGAAGCTGCCGACGGTCCACAGCCCGACCAGCGCGCCGAGCCACAGCAGCGAGCCGGTGCGCGCGGCGAGCACGTCGGCGATCGGCTTGCGCAACAGGTCGGCGACGTTGGGGGGCAGAACATGGAGGAAGGATTCGACCGCACGGATCGTCTCGGTGCTCTGGCCGAACAGCGACAGGATAGCAGCCGCCACGATGAAGAACGGAAAGACCGTCATCAGCGCGAGATAGGCGAGGTTGCCCGCGTGGATGAAGCCGTCGTTGAACACGCCGACCGCGGCGCGCTTGACGACCTCGAAGGCGTGGCTACCCGGCTTGACCTTCGCCATGCCGCGATTGAGGCGCCTGCGCGCGCCGCCATGGTCGTGGGCGCGCGCCTCGGGCGTAAGATTGCTGTCGTTCACAAGGCGTTCAGACGCCCATGGCCCCCCGCGGGTTCCCGGCATTGCTCTTTGCCCAGCCCTCGACGAAGTCAACGAGCGCCTTGTTGTCGGCCGGAATGTCGATGATCAGCGTGACAAGCTGATCGCCGCGGCCACCGGTCTTCTTGTGGAAGCCCTTGCCCTTGAGGCGCAGCGTCTTGCCCGAGGTCGTGCCTTTGGGGATCGTCAGCATGACAGGCTTTTCGACCGTCGGCGCCTTGATCGAGCCGCCGAGTACCGCCTCGGCGAGGCTGATCGGCAGGTCGATGCGGACGTCGTCGCCGTCGCGCGTGAAGAAGCGGTGCGGCTGGACGTCGATCGTCAGGATCGCGTCGCCGGCGCCGCCCGGGCCCTGCTCGCCCTTGCCCGCGAGCTTCATCTGCGTGCCACTCTCGACGCCTGCGGGCAGTTTCAGATCGAGCGTCTTGCCATCGGAGAGCGTGACGCGCTGAGGCTCGAGCGTCGCCGCGTCGACGAACGGGACCTGCAGGCGATAGGCGACGTTTTCGCCCTTGGGCTGCGGGCGCCGACCGAAGCCGCTCGCGAACCCGCCGCCACCGCTGCGCTGGGCGCCGCCGAACAGCCCTTCGAAGATGTCGCTCATGTCGGGGCCGCCGCTCTCATAGCCTTCGCTGCGAAAGCCGCCGCCGGGCTGAGGACGTCCGCCGCCGCCTCCGCCGAAACCGAACGGCGCAGCGGGGTTTCCGTCGCCGTCGATCTCGCCGCGATCGAAGCGCGCGCGCTTGTCCTTGTCGTTCAGCAGGTCGTACGCGTTGGTGACCTGGCTGAACTTTTCCGATGCCTTCGGATTGTCCTTGTTGCGGTCGGGATGAAGCTCCTTGGCGAGCTTGCGATACGCCTTCTTGATGTCGGCTTCGTTCGCGTCGCGGGCAACGCCCAGGGTCTTGTACGGATCGGCCACTTAGGTCCCCACTCTGTCTTGCGCGTCTATGTGGGGCCGCGGCGGGCGCAACGCAATTCCCGTGCCGTGCGTTTGGCGGGCGAGAGGAGACGATGATGGCTGACAAGCAACCGATGCAGGGCGTGCCCGAGGGCGATGACGGTGCCAAGCAGAAGGACGGGGTGAACGACGCGCCGGCCAAGGACAAGGGCGGCGAGAGTGGCGGCGGATCCTATCCGAACCCGCATGAGGGGAAGGACTGACGCGCGTCTCGTCATTCCCGCGCAGGCGGGAACCCATACCGGCAATCCTGCGAGACTATCGCAACCGTACGAGTATATGGGTCCCCGCCTCCGCGGGGATGACGACCGTGGAGAAGGTTACCCGGCGACCCGGACTGGTGCCTCGTCCAGCGGAGCGACGTCGACGCTGACGTCCATGCTCTGTGCGCCCGAGCCCAGCACCACGCCGTCGACCGGCGCGATCTCGGCATAATCGCGGCCGACCGCCATGACGATATGGTCGCTGGCCATCCAGATGCCGTTGGTCGGATCCATCCCGACCCAGCCATGCACCGGCCCGCACCACAGCAGGACCCAGGCATGCGTCGCGTCCGCGCCGACCAGCCGCGGCTGGCCCGCGGGCGGGATGGTGCGGATATAGCCGGACGCATAGGCGGCAGGCAGGCCGGCGGCGCGCAGGCCGGTGATCATGATCTGCGCGAAATCCTGGCACACGCCCTTGCGGTGGAGAAACGCCTCGTGCGGCGGGGTGTCGACCAGCGTCGCGTCCGCATCGAACACGAATTCGCGCTGGATCCGGCGGGCGAGCGCGATCCCTGCTTCCAGCGCGCCGCGCGCGGGGTCGAGATCGGCCGCGCAATAATCGGCGATCGCATGGTCGAGCGGGATCAGCGGCGAGGGATAGAGATAGGTGGCGGGGCTCGCCGCGGAGAGGTCAGTGCTCGCGCGCGCCAACGCCGCGATCTCGGCGAGCGTCGGGTCGCCGGCGGCGGGGACGGGGACGAGCCGGTCGACCGTGATCCGCGACCGGCTTTCGATCGTCAGGTGGCGTACCGGGCTGTCGACCACCAGCCGGGTGACGTTGGCGAGCCCCGCCTCGGCGCGCGCGGGGCTGACGCGTCCCGCGGGATGCACCGACAGCGTGTAGGCGTCGAGCCGCTGGCCGGGCCAGTCGATGGGCTTCAGCCGGAGGTTGCAGCGCGCGAACTTGACGCTGGCGCCATAGTCGAAGGTGGTGACGTGGCGGATGTCGTAGATCATGCGAGCGTCAGTTCGCTGGTGCGGAGCGGTTCTGCGCCCTGCAGGAAATAGCGTCTCGCCAGCGCGTCGGACACACCCGCCAGCCGGCGTTCGACGTCGCCCAGCGTATCCGCGTCCAGCTCGGCGGCGGTCGCGGTCATCACGATCGCCATGAGTGCGGTCGCCTGTGCCTGTTGCGGTTCGGCCATCTCGTCGTCGCTCAGCACCGGCAGCTCGGCGAGCCGGGCAGCGATGCGCTCGGCGGAGAAGGCGAGGCTGCGCGGGTTGCCGGGGTCGAGCGCGACGAGATCCATGACCGGCACGCGCGCGATTCCCGTGGGATAGCGCTGGCGATAGGTGATCTGGCTGTCGGCGAGGTCGAGCAGCACCGACAGGTCGTCGGGCGAGGCGCCGGGCATGCCGAACAGCCGGATCGCGCGCGCCATCGCCATCGCGCGCTCGATCCGGCGGCCAAGATCGTGGAACCGCCATGCCGCGGTCCGTCCCATATGCTCGGCGGACAGCCCGGCGATCGCGGCATAGCGGCGCTGGAGCGAACCGGCGCGCTCGAGCATCCCGCGATGCGTGGGGAAGGGCGCCTCGAGCAGGCGGACCATGTCCGAGGACAGCCGGTCGCGCGATCCCTCGCCGATCGCACGCGCATGGCGGTTGATCGTCGCGACCGACTGCCAGCCCTCGTCCTCCATCGCGGTGCGCGCGAACGCGGTCAGGTCGGCACGGCGCAGCGCGGGGGGATGCGGTGCGGCACCGCTGCCGACGATCAGCCCGACAAGCTTGCCGACGGTTTGCGCCGACAGCACTGCGCCGCCGTCCGCGTCGATCGAATTGCCGAGCATCACGCGGATCGCGGCCAGCAACGCCTCGCCGCGCTCGAGATAGCGGCCGAGCCAGTAGAAATTGTCCGCGACTCGGCTGGGCAGCGTGCCGGGATTGCGGCGGACGTGGAGCGAATCGGGCGCGGTAAGCAGCGAGACGGGTGCGACCGGCTCGGGCCCATAGACGCAGACATCGGCGGACCAGATGCCCTCGCCCATCACCGCGGCGCGTGCGTCGGGATGCTCGCCGATCCGCGCGAACCCGCCAGGCAGCACGGTCCATTCGCCGTCGCCGCCGCGTGCTGCAAAGACGCGCAGCGTGAACGGGCGCGGCTCGAGCGTGTCGCCGACGACGACGGGCATCGTCGAGAGGCGAACGATCTCCTGCCCGACATAATCCTGCGGCCGGCGGGCCATGTCGGCGAGCAGCGCAGCACGGTCGGCGCCGGTGATGTCGGCACCCGCGGTCGCGCCGTTCGGCAGGCCGAGCGGGCGGGTGTGATAGGCAGGGGCGATCAGCAGCCGGTCGAGATCGGCCTCGACCGCGGTGCGCGCCGCGTCCTGCCCGCACCACCAGGTTGCGATGTTGGGGAGCAGCAGGTCTTCGCCGAGGATCGTGCGCGCGAGTTGCGGCAGGAAGGCGGAAAAGGCGGGGGCTTCGAGCACCGCGGAGCCGGGCGCGTTCGACAGCACGACATTGCCCGCGGCATAGGCGTCGATCAGGCCGGGCACGCCGATCTGCGAATGCGTGTCGAATGCCAGCGGATCGAGCAGCCGCGGATCGAGCCGGCGCCACAACGCGTCGATCCGCTTCAGCCCGCCGATCGTGCGGACATAAAGCTTGTCCTCGAGCGCGGCGAGATCCGCGCCCTCGACGAGCAGCAGCCCCAGATAGCGCGCGAGATGCGCCTGTTCGGGATAGCTCGGGTTGAACCGGCCGGGGGTGAGCAGCCCGATCCGCGGATCGGTGCGCTTGCACATCGCCGCCAGCCCCGCGCGGAACGCGGCGAAGAACGGCGCGTGACGCTGGACGTTCAACCGCGCCTGCAACCCGCCGAGCGTGCGGCCGACCGCGAGCCGGTTCTCGAGCGCATAGCCCGCGCCCGCGGGTGCGCGCAGGTGATCGGCGAGCACGCGCCATTCGCCACTGGGCCCGCGGCCGAGATCGATCGCGATGAAATCGAGATGGCGGCCGCCGGGCGAATCGAGCCCCACCATCGGCCGCAGGAAGAACGGGCTGCCGGTGACGAGCGCGGCGGGGATATGGCCGTCGGCGACCAGCTTTCCCTCGCCGTACAGATCGGCGATCACCGATTCCATCAACGTCGCACGCTGGACGACGCCCGCGGCGATCCGCGCCCACGCGTCCGCCTCGATCAGGAGCGGGACGGGGGAGACGGGCCAGGGGCGCTCGTCGGGTTCGTCGGCGATGCGGAAGCCGGTGCCGATGTCGACCGCGTGGCGCTGGACGCGTTCGCGAACATGGCCGAGATCGTCCGAGGCGACCATCGCGAGCTCGGCGAAGGTCGCGGTCCAGGCAGGGTCGATGCTGCCGTCGGCGGCGGGGCAGAGCATGTCGGCGGCGGTGCTGCGCGCGCAATAGTCGGCAATCCAGCGCTCGGCATGGCGTGTCGCGTCATAGGCGCTCGATTGCGCCGTATCGGTCGGGGGCGTGGATTGCGTCGCCATCTCCATGCCTTGATGCCTTCGAATAGTGGCGGCGGGTGTTTCACCTTTCGCTGGTGCGGCGCAACCTAAAAGCGTGTCTGCGGGGCGGGTTTTGCGCCGCTGCCACCCCGGCGAAGGCCGGGGCCCAATTGGTTGGAGGGGCGTAACGGCTTGCTACCCTTTATCACGGGCGTCCCCCAATTGGGCCCCGGCCTTCGCCGGGGTGGAGTGCGGGGGTTAGGGGAGGCTGCCGCGCCTTCAGAAATCCGGCAGGACCTGGTCCGCCACGCCCCAGCCCTTCAACCCGCGCGAGCCGGCGCGTGCGATCAGCTCTTCGGCGTCGCGCACGCCCCAGCGGGCGGCGGTGTCGATGTCGCGCAATTCGCTCCACGACACTGGCGCGGCGACCGGGGCGCCGGCGCGGGCGCGGGCGGAATAGGGCATCACCGCGGTGCTGCCGCGCTGGTTGCGCAGCCAGTCGATGAAGATGCGGCCCTTGCGCTTGGCCTTGGCCATCGATGCCACGAACCGGTCGGGCTCGGCACTCGCCAGCGCGCGGGCGAAGCGGTCGGCGAAATCCTTGACCGCGGGCCATTCCGCCCTGGGGGTGAGCGGCACGACGACATGGACGCCCTTGCCGCCCGACAGCATCGCGAAGCTGACGAGGCCGAGTTCGGCGAGCTGCGATTTCAGAAACTCCGCGGCCTTCTTGGTATCATCGAAGTCGAGCCCCTCGTCGGGGTCGAGATCGAAGACGAGCCGGTCGGGCTTTTCGAGCGTCTCGTTGGAGGATCCCCAGCCGTGGAATTCGATCGTCCCCATCTGGACGCAGGCGACCAGCCCGTCGGCGTCGTCGACATAGAGATAGTCCTCGGTCGATCCATCCTTCTCGCGGATCGGTACCTGATGGACCGCGTCGCCGAAGCTGCCGGCATCGTGTTTCTGGAAGAAGCAGGCACGCGATCGGCCTTGCGGACAGCGGACGAGGCTGGTCGGGCGGTTGCCCGCGAAGGGGAGGATGAGGCCCGACAGCGCGGCATAATAGTCGGCGAGATCGCCCTTGGTGACGTCGGACTCGTCGAAGATCACGCGGTCGCGGTTGGTGATCTTTATCGTGGTCTCAGGCGCAGCATCGGGGAGCGGGGCGGGGGTCTCGGCGACAACGTCCTTCGCCGCCTTGTCCTCGCGCAGGCCGATGAAGCTCGAATGGCGCAGCACGCCGTCGGGGGTGGTTTCGGCAAAGGCGATTTCCGCGACGAGCTTCGGCGTGACCCAGTGCGCGCCGCGGACCGCGGCTTTCGGGGCCTCGACGGTCGGGGTCTTGCGGTCGAGCGCATCGAGCTTGCCGCGCAGATCGTCCATCAGCGCCTGGTCGAAGCCGGTGCCGACCTTGCCCGCATAGCGATAGGTCTTGCCGTCGCGGACGCCGAGCAGCAGCGACTTGAAGCCGCGCTTCTTGTCGGACGGGAGCCAGCCGACGATCACGAATTCCTGACGGTGCGTGCATTTGACCTTGAGCCACGTCTTGGTCCGCTTGCCCTGATAGGGCGCGTCGGCGCGTTTCGAGACGATGCCTTCGAGGCCCTCGCGGCACATCGTCTCGAACAGTTGCTCGCCCGCGCCGACGACATGGTCCGAATAGTGCAGGCGATCCTCGTCGGCGGGGACCAGCGGTTCGAGGCGTGCCTTGCGGTCGAGATTGGACAGGCCGGTCAGGTCTTCGCCGTCGACTTCGAGCAGGTCGAACGCGAACAGCGTCATGTCGCCGCCGTTGGAGATCGCGTCCTTCAGCGTCGAGAAATCGGGGTGGCCGTTCTTGAAGGCGACGATCTCGCCGTCGATCAGCGCCGATTTTACGGGGAGCTTCGCGGCGGCGGCGGCGATCCTCGCGAACTTGTCGGTCCAGTCGAGCCCGGTGCGGGTGAAGACCTTGGCCTTGCCGTTCGCGACCGCGACGAGCGCGCGGTAGCCGTCATATTTGACCTCGTGCAGCCACGCGGTGCCGGTGGGGACGGCGTCGACGAGCGTACAGAGTTGGGGCTCGCGGAATTCGGGAAGCGTGCCGTCATCCTGGCGATGGCCAGGATCCGGAGTATCCGCCGCGACGCTTTTCGCTCTGGATCCCGGCTTTCGCCTGGATGACGGGGGAGGGGCTGCTTTGCTCGCGCGTGCCGGCTTCTTCCCCTCTGCAATCTCCGCCATCGTACGCCCCGTGGAAACGCTCGTCAGCGCTTCGTCGACCAGCGTATCCGTGCCGCCCGCCGCGGCGTCGTCGATCTTGCGGAGCAGCCAGTTCTCGCGCTTTTCCTTCGCGCGGGGTTTCAGGCGGATCAGCAGCCATTCGCCCTTCATCCGCTCGCCATCGAGGACGAAGTGGAGATGGCCCTTGTCGAGGTCCTTCGCCGACTTGCCCTTGATCGGGGCCCAGGTGCCGCGGTCCCACAGCATCACCGTGCCGCCGCCATATTCTGCCGCGGGGATCGCGCCTTCGAACGTGGCGTAGCTCAAGGGATGGTCCTCGGTGCGGACCGCGAGGCGCTTTTCGTCCGGGTCGAGGCTAGGGCCGCGGGTGACCGCCCAGCTTTTGAGGACGCCGTCGATCTCCAGGCGCAGGTCCCAGTGGAGGCGGGTGGCGTCGTGTTTCTGGACCATGAAGCTGTTGCCGTTGCCGGGGGTCAGCGTGCCGGCGGGTTCGGCGGTCTTCGCGAAGTCCCGCTTGGCGTTGTAGAGCGCGAGGGGGTCGGGGGTGTCAGCCACCATCGGTCTCCCGTGAAGGCGGGAGCCCAGGCTGGGTCCCCGCCTTCGCGGGGGCACACCAGGGGGCGTTACGCACGTTTCTTGGCCGGGGTCTTGGTCGCAGTCTTGGTCGCAGTCTTGGTCGCGGTCTTGGCCGGGGCTTTCTTGGCGGGCGCCTTCTTCGCAGCCGCGGCCGTGCCGCCCGACTTCTCCATCGACTTCTTCAGTGCCGCCATCAGGTCGACGACGTTCGACCCCTTGCTCTCGCCGCTGTCCTTGTCGTCGATGATGGTCTTGCCGTTCGCCTTGCGCTTGCGTTCGATCAGGTCCTTCAGCGCGTCGACATACCGATCATGGAAGTCCTGCGGGTGGAAGTCGCCGCTGCGCTTCTCGATCAGCGCCTCGGCGAGTTCGAGCAGCTCCTCGGAGGGCTTGTCGTCGGGGATGTCGCGGAAATAGCCCTGCGCCTTGTGCACCTCGTCCGCGTAGCGCAGCGTCTCGAGCACCAAGCCGCGCCCGCACGGCTTGAGGCTGACGACATATTCGCGGCCGCGCATCGCCAGCTGGCCGAGCCCGACCTTCTTCGTGCGGCGCAGCGCCTCGCGCAAAACGATGAACGCCTCTTCCGCCAGATCGTCCGCGGGGACGACGAAATAGGGCTTCTCATAATAGAGCACGTCGATCTCGCTCGCATCGACAAACTGGGTCAATTCGAGCGTCTTCTTCGATTCGAGCTTCACCGCGTCGATCTCGTCCTGGTCGAGCAGGACATATTCGCCCTTTTCGACCTCATAGCCCTTCATGATCTCGTCCGCGTCGACCGGGCCGACGCCGGTGACGACCTTGTCGTAATGGATCGGCTGGCCCGAGGGTTCGTGGATCTGCTTGAACGAGACCGCCGCACCCGATTTGGTGGCGGAGTAGATCTCGACCGGGATCGAGACCAGCGCGAGCCGGATCTGTCCCTGCCAATAGGCGCGCGCTGCCACGGTGCGGTTTCCTTCGTTGCGAAACCGATTCAATCGTCGGCGTCGCGAGTCGTTCCGTAACCCCACGTGCCGTGCGCTGTTTCGCGGCCCGCCAAGTTTCGCTATGGCGCTGCCATGTCCGACAACCCGATCACGCTGTTCGAGGCCTGGTACGCCGAGGCCAGGCAGACAGAAATCAACGACTCCAACGCTGTAGCCCTCGCGACTGCGGATGCGCAGGGACGTCCGTCGGTGCGGATGGTGCTGCTGAAAGGGCATGGCCCCGACGGTTTCGTCATCTACACCAACCGCGAGAGCCGCAAGGCGGGCGAGCTGACCGCGAACGCGCATGCGGCGTTGCTCTTCCACTGGAAGTCGCTGCGCCGGCAGGTCCGGATCGAGGGGCGCGTCAGCCTTGTGAGCGATGCGGAATCGGACGCCTATTTCGCGACGCGCGGCCGTGATTCGCAACTCGGGGCATGGGCGTCGGAGCAATCGCGCCCGCTCGACACGCGCGACACGTTCGAACGCCGCTTTGCCGAGGCGCATGCGCGGTTCGAGGGCAGCGACGTGCCGCGGCCGCCGCACTGGGGCGGGTACCGGATCGCGCCCGATCGCATCGAGCTGTGGCAGGACCGCGAACACCGCCTACATGAGCGGCGACTGTTCGTGCGCGACGGTGAAGGCTGGACCGAAGGATTGCTGTTCCCATGACCCAGGACGAACGCCGCAGGGTGATCCCGCTGGCGACGCGCGCGGCGCTCGCCAGCGTCGCGATGGCGTGTTTCCTGCTGCTGCTGAAGGGCTTTGCGGCGTGGACGACCGGATCGGTGGCGATGCTCGGCTCGCTGGCCGATACCGCGCTCGACCTGCTCGCGAGCCTCGTCACGCTTTACGGCGTGCGGCTGGCGGCGACGCCGGCCGATCATGATCACCGTTTCGGCCACGGCAAGGCGGAGGCGCTCGCCGCGCTGTTCCAGGTCATGCTGATCACCGCGTCGGCGGCCGGCATCGCCTGGCGCGCGATCCTCGCGTTCAACGATCCGCAGCCGACCACGGGCGCCGATTTCGGTATCGGCGTGTCGGTCGTCGCGATCGTCGCGACGGTGTTCCTGCTCGCCTATCAGCGCCGGATCATCCGCCAGACCGGATCGGTCGCGATCCTCGCAGACAATGTCCATTACCAGTCGGACGTGCTGCTAAACGGGTCGGTGATCGTCGCGCTGGTGCTCGACCAGTATCTGGGGTGGAGCGGGGCGGATCCGATCTTCGGCATCGTCATCGCCTTGTGGCTCGCCTGGGGTGCCTTCTCGGCATCGTCGAATGCGATCGACCAGCTGATGGACAAGGAATGGCCCGAGGATCTGCGTGCGCAGTTCCTCGACGTGGCGGCGCGCCAGCCCGGTATCCGCGGCATCCATGATTTCCGCACCCGCCGGTCGGGCAGCCATGATTTTGCGCAGTTTCACATGGAGGTCGCGCGCGACCTGACCGTCGCGCATGCCCACGACATCGTCGAGGCGGTCGAGCGCAACCTGCGCACCGCCTTCCCCAAGGTCGAAGTGCTGATCCACCTCGATCCCGAGGGGCATGTCGATACCGACAATCCGCTGGTCGAGGCGGACGTGACGCCGCATTGGTTTGGCAAGCGGGTTTAAACCCGCTGGGGTTTGGCAAGCGGGTATAGGGGTAGCAGCATGAGAATACCGTTCGCGCAGATCGATGCGTTCGCCGACACGGCCTTTGCGGGCAACCCGGCGGCGGTGATGCCGTTGTCCGCGTGGCTCGACGATGCGGTGCTGCTGGATATCGCGCAGGAGAACAACCTGAGCGAGACCGCGTTCATCGTCCCCTCCGCCGAAGAGGGCGTCGATTTCGACCTGCGCTGGTTCACGCCGGGCGCAGAGGTCGCGCTGTGCGGGCATGCGACGCTGGCGAGCGGGCATTTCGTGCTGTCGTCGGACAGCGCGCGCGACCGGGTCCGGTTCGCGACGCGGCAGGCCGGGATCCTCGAGGTCGCCTGCGCGGATGGCGGATACACGCTTGAGCTGCCCGCCTGGGCGCCCGCGCCGAAGGCGATGCCGGAGATCGTCGCGGCACTGACGATCGATTCGCCGGTCGAGACCTTGTGGCACGACAAGGGCTATGCGCTGGTGATCGTCGAGGACGAGGCGATCGTCCGCAACCTGAAGCCCGATTTCGTCGCGCTGGCGAAGTTTCCTATCGTCGCGATCGTCGCGGCGAAGGGATCCGCGACCGCGATCGTCAGCCGCGTCTTCACGCCTTATTATGCGATCAACGAGGATCCGGTGACGGGGTCGGCGCATGCGGTGATGGTGCCGTACTGGGCGCAGACGCTGGGCGACAGTTTCACCGCGTTCCAGGCAAGCGCGCGCGGGGGGCGGCTGACGTGCCGGCTCGAAGGCGACCGGGTGGTGCTTGGCGGTGCGTGCGTGACGGTGATCGAGGGAACGTTCCTGCTGCCGTGATCACGGTATAAATCAGCCCGTCATCCTGACGAAGGTCAGGATCCAGAGCCAGGATCGTCTCGCCCCGTCACCCTGGATCCTGACTTTCGTCAGGATGACGGGTTGGGGAGCGGCGTGGCGGCTAGCGCTTGCGGCCCTTGGTCATCGGGTCAGGCTTCTTGGGCCTCACCCAGCCGGGCGGCGGCGTCAGACGCTGCTGGCTGGTGCCCAGACCCATCGCGCCGGGCTGCTGGCGGGTCAGTCCCGCGGTGTCTGCGACCGTGCCGCCGCCGCGCAACAGGCTGATCTGGTCGCGCAGTCGCCCCGCGGTCTCGAAGTCCATCGCCGCGGCGGCGGCTTCCATCTGGCGGCGCAGGTCGTCGATATCCATACCGCGTTCAACGCGTCAGGCGGCGGCGAGTGCCGCCTCGGTCGACGAGATCCAGCCGCCGCCGAGCACGCGGTCGCCGGCATAGAGGACGGTCGCCTGTCCCGGTGCGACACCATATTCGGGTGAGTCGAACACGACGCGGTCGCCGATCAGGCGGGCCGGGACGGGCTTGGCCATCGAGCGCACCTTGGCGGTGAGCGGCCCGGTGAAATCGTCGCCGAGCCAGTTGATGTCGCTCAGCTGCGCCGCCGAAACCGCGAGCGCACGGCGCGGACCGACCACGACGCGCCGCGTGTCGGGTTCGACGCGCACGACATAGAGCGGCTCGGGGCTGCCGCCGATCTCCAGTCCGCGACGCTGGCCGACGGTGAAGTGGATCAGCCCGCGATGCTCGCCGAGCTTCATGCCGCCGATATCGACGATATCGCCCGCGGTATCCGCCTCCGGGCGCAGCTTCTTGACCAGTCCGGCGTAATCGCCGTCGGGGACGAAGCAGATATCCTGGCTGTCGGGCTTGGCCGCGACGCCGAGGCCAAGCTCGGCCGCGATCTCACGCACGCGCGCCTTGGGCAGGCCGCCGAGCGGGAAGCGCAGATAGTCGAGCTGCACCTGCGTCGTCGCGAACAGGAAATAGCTCTGGTCGCGGGCAGGATCCGCGCCGCGGTGGAGTTCGGCGCCCTGCGTCCCCTCGACGCGGCGGACATAATGGCCGGTCGCCAGGCAGTCCGCGCCGAGATCGCGCGCGAGCTTCAGCAGGTCGGTGAATTTGGGTCCCATGTTGCACTGGACGCACGGAATCGGCGTGCGCCCCGCGAGATAAGCGTCGGCAAAGGTGTCGACGACCTGTTCGCGAAAACTCGATTCATGGTCGAAGACGTAATGCGCGATGCCCAGCCGGTCGCAGACCGCGCGCGCGTCGCGAATGTCGCGGCCCGCGCAGCACGAGCCCGCGCGGCCGACCGCCTCGCCGTGGTCGTAGAGCTGCAACGTCACGCCGATCGTCTCCGCGCCGGTCGCATGCGCGAGCGCCGCGACGACCGAGCTGTCGACCCCGCCCGACATCGCGACGACGATCCGTCGACCGGCCAGCGACCCCGACCCTGGTGTCGCGCCGCCGAGCTGAAAATCCGCCTGTTCCATCGGTACACCATAGTCTCTGCGACGAGGCGTTGCAAAAAAAGCGACAGGCGCGACAACTCTTTGTCCCGAACTTTACCTCGTTTTCATTCCCCGGCGTTTAGACGGAACCTCTAGTTGGTGTTTTGCGAGTGTCGCGTTGGATCTGAGCTTCCCCCGTTTCGATCGAGAGGCCGAGCTGACCGTTCTGCCCGGTGACCTGGCGGTGTTGATCGTCGGGATCGCCGCGCGTCAGGCGGCGAGCCCGACCGCGGCGGTTCAGGCCGGGTTTTCGCGGGGTGCGATCGATCCCAAGCTGTTCGCCCCCGTCCACGGGGCGTTCAACGGGCCAATGGCGGATGCCTTGACGCGATGGAAACAGGAATGACCGCGGCGTTTACCGCGGCGTTTCAGCCATTCTTCAACTCCCTTGGCTACGGGTCGTAGCCACGTATCGAGAGGGGGCCCCCGCCCCGATCAGAGGTTGTAAATGATCGAGAACCAGAAGTTCCGCCCTGCCAAGGTCATCGGACCGCTTGGCGAGCAATTGACGCTGGATTCGCTGCCGCCGCCCAGCACGACGCGGTGGGTCGTACGCCGCAAGGCCGAGGTCGTCGCCGCGGTCAATGGCGGTCTGTTGTCGGTCGACGAGGTCTGCGACCGCTATGGACTGACGGTCGAGGAATTTGCCGGATGGCAGCGCGCGATCGACCGGTCCGGGATGCCAGGCCTGCGCGTGACGCGGATCCAGCACTATAAGTCGCTGTACGAAAGGCAGCAAAAATACTGACCCGAATCAGCCTACATAATCAAAACGCGGGCGGAACAAACGTCCGTGCTCGCACGTCTTTCCGCCATCGCCCGGCTACGGGAACAACGGAGGGAAAGTAAAATGGGTATCATTCTTTGGCTGATCATCGGCGGCGTCATCGGCTGGATTGCCAGCATGATCATGCGCACTGACGCGCAGCAGGGCATCTTCCTGAACATCATCGTCGGCATCGTCGGCGCCTTCATCGGCGGCCTGATCCTGTCGGGTGGCTCGATCAACAGCGCACCGCTGACGCTGACCTCCTTCATCGTGTCGCTGCTTGGCGCGATCGTGCTGCTCGCGATCGTCAACCTCGTGCGCCGCGGCAGCGTCCGCTAAGAGCGGTCGTTACACAGCGTTGAAAAAGGGCCGTCCGGGCAACCGGGCGGCCCTTTTTCTGTGCGCTCAGTTCAGCAGGAAGCGGACCGAGACCGAAACGGTGACGTCCTTCTCGCCCGCGACGATCTGCGTGCTGTCCTTGGCCATCGCGGCGCGCGCCATGAACACCGGCGGGTTCGGGTTACCGGCATTCTCGCCATTCTCGGTGATCGAGACGATCCGCGAGACGCGCATGCCGGCCGACCGCGCATAGATCTCGGCGCGGGCGCGCGCACGCTTGACCGCGTCGGCCCGGGCCTCGTCCAGCGCCGCATCAGGCTGGTCGATCGACAGATTGGGCCCGTCGATCTGGTTCGCGCCCTCGGCGACCAGCGCATCGAGGATCGCGCCCGACTTCGCCACGTCGCGGAAGCGGATCGAGACGCTGTTGGTCGCCTGATAGCCGGTGACCGCCGGCGGCTGGTTGTCGGCATAGCGATATTGCGGCGCGAGCCCGACCGTCGCGGTGGCGATGTCGCGCGGCGCGACCCCGGCCTTCTTCAATGCCGCGAGCACGCGGTTCATCCGCTGCGCATTGTCCGCCAGCGCAGCCGCGGCGGTCGTCGCCTGCGAGACGACACCCGCACGGATCGTCGCGACATCGGGCACGCGCGTGGTGCGGCCCTCGGCGCTGACGTCGAGCACGGTCCCGGTCGCGGGGACCATCGGTTCGACCGTCGACGCCTGCGCCTGTGCCGAAGCGGCGGCGGGGATCGCGGCGGCAAGCGGCACCGCCGCCAGCGTCGCGATCATGGTGAACCTGGTCATATCGTGTCTCCCTGTAAGTCAGCCTGCTTTCGCGATTGATCGAAGCCGGGTCAACGCAGGCTGAACATCGCGTGCAGCTTGCAGACAGGTGCGATCCTGGTCATGTCTGACATTTGGCTGCGCGGCGTGCCGGGGGGCTTGAGCACGGTGATCTATTTATATAATACAGCTGGCGAGTGGTCCGGCGGATTCGGGTCGGGACGGGGATAGCGCGCGCATGAACTACGAAGCCAGGACGATCGGCGGCGAGCCGCAGCAGGTGCTGACGGATCAGACGCCGCCGTCGCATACCCGTCGCAACATCATCATCGCGGTGGTCGTCATCCTCGCCGCGCTGGCCATCGCCTGGTTCGCGTTCGGATCGGGCAAGAAGGATGCGGCGGCGCCCGGCGCGCCGACCGAGCAGATTCCGAGCGTCACCGTCATCGTGCCCGGTCGCCAGACCGTCGACCGCGTGATCGCCGCGACCGGTACGCTGGCCGCGCGGCGCGAGATGCCCGTCGGCGTCGCGGGCGAGGGCGGCATGATCACGCGCGTGCTGGTCGAGCCGGGCCAGTGGGTCGCGGCGGGGCAGGTGCTCGCGACGGTCGACCGCTCGGTCCAGACCGAGACCGCGGCATCGCTGTCGGCATCCGTAACCGTGGCGCGGTCGGACGAGACGATCGCGCAGGCGGAGCTCGACCGCGCGCAGCAGCTGGTCGATCGCGGGTTCATCTCGAAGGCGGATCTCCAGCGCAAGGCGGCGACGCGTGATGCGGCGGCGGCGCGCGTGAAGGTGGCGCAGGCGTCGCTCGGCGAGGCCCGCGCGCGCAACGGGCGACTCGACATCCGTGCACCGGCCGCCGGCCTCGTGCTGACCCGTGGCGTCGAGCCCGGGCAGATCGTCAGCTCGGGGACCGGCGTGCTGTTCCGCATGGCGATGGGCGGACAGATGGAAATGCGCGCGGCGCTGGCCGAAAGCGATCTGCTCGGCCTGCCGGTCGGCGCGCGCGCGACCGTCACGCCGGTCGGGTCGGCCAAGGGGTATAAGGGTGAGGTCTGGCAGGTGTCGCCGGTGATCGACCCGCAGACGCGCCAAGGCGTCGCGCGAATCGCGCTCGCCTATGATCCCGCGCTGCGCCCGGGCGGGTTCGCCGCGGCGTCGATCGTCGGTGGCGCGACGGTCGCACCGCAGCTTCCCGACTCGGCGTTGCAGAGCGACGACAAGGGCAGTTTCGTGTATGTTGTCGGTCCCGACGACAAGGTGGTGCGCCGCGACGTGAAGATCGGTCAGGTTTCCGACAGTGCGGTGACGATCGCAGGCGGGCTGCAGGGCAACGAACGCGTCGTCCAATCGGCCGGCGGGTTCCTCGCACCGGGGCAGAAGGTCAAGCCCGTGACCAAGGCGACGACCAGCGCGACGACGACACCCACCAGTAGCAAACGGGGCTGACGCACCATGGGTTTCCGCAACATCTCGGCCTGGGCGATCCGCAACCCGGTACCGCCGATCGTGCTGTTCCTCGCGCTGACGCTGGCGGGAATCGTCAGCTTCATGCGGATGGACGTGAACAACGATCCGGATATCGACTTCCCGATCGCGATCGTCGTCATCAGCCAGCCGGGCGCGGCGCCGACCGAACTGGAAACCCAGGTCACGCAGCGGGTCGAGGCGGCGGTGCGGACGCTGCAGGGCATCGACCAGATCAGCTCGACGGTCACCGAAGGCACGTCGCAGACGGTCATCCAGCTCAATATCGGCACGCCGATCGACCGCGCGGTCAACGACGTGCGCGACGCGATCGCGCAAATCCGCGGCGACCTGCCCGAGGGGATCCTCGAGCCGCAGGTGTTCCGCGCCAACACCACCGACGAGGATATTGCGAGCTACTCCGCGATCGCCAGCGACATGACCGTCGAACAGCTCAGCTGGTACATCGACAATACCGTGGCGAAGGAGCTGCTATCGGTATCGGGGCTTGCCGCGGTCAACCGCAATGGCGGGGTGAGCCGCGAGATTCGCGTGATCCTCGATCCCGTCAAGCTGCAGAGCCAGGGCCTGACCGCGAGCCAGGTCAACGCGCAGCTGCGTCAGGTCAATCTGAACGCGGCGGGCGGCCGCGCGGAGATCGCCGGATCCGAACAGTCGGTCCGCGTGCTCGGTAATGCCAAGAACGCCTATGACCTTGGCCAGACGCAGATCTCGGTCGGCGGGCGGACCGTGCGGCTGGCGGACATCGCGCAGGTCCGCGACCTTTATGCAGAGCAGCGGACCGCGGCGGCAATCAACGGTCGCCAGGTCATCAGCTTCGACTTCCAGCGTGCCAAGGGCGCGTCCGACGTCACCGTGTTCAACGACGCGGTCAAGAAGCTGGAGGCGCTGGAGAAGCGCAACCCGGCAGTGCATTTCGTACTGCGCTCGAACAGCGTGAAATATACCGAGGAGCAATATCACAGCGCGATCGACGCGATGATCGAGGGCGCGGTGCTCGCGGTGATCGTGGTGTTCCTGTTCCTGCGCGACTGGCGCGCGACGATCATTTCCGCGCTCGCCATTCCGCTGTCGGCGATTCCCGCCTTCTGGTTCATGGATCTGCTCGGCTTCACGCTGAACCAGATGACGCTGCTCGCGCTCAGCCTGGTCGCGGGCGTGCTGGTCGATGACGCGATCGTCGAGATCGAGAACATCGTCCGGCACATGCGGATGGGCAAATCCGCCTATCAGGCGTCGATCGACGCCGCCGACGAGATCGGGCTGGCGGTGCTCGCGACGACGATGTCGATCGTCGCGGTGTTCCTGCCGGTCGGGCTGATGCCGGGTATCTCGGGCCAGTTCTTCAAGAATTTCGGTCTGACCGTGGTTGCCTCGGTGCTGATGAGCCTCGCGGTCGCGCGTCTGATCACGCCGATGATCGCAGCCTATTTCCTAAAGGCGCACGGCACCGCCAGCCACGGCGAAGGCAAGCTGATGGACTGGTACATGGCGTCGCTGCGCTTCACGCTGCGGCACCGCTGGCTGCCGGTCGTGGCGGGTGCGGCCGCGACCGCGATCACGATCGCGATGTTCTTCGTCCTGCCCTCGACCTTCCAGCCGCCGCGCGACAGCGACACCAGCACCGCGACGATCGACATGGTCCCCGGCACGACGCTGGCGCAGACTCAGGCGGTCGTGACCCGGGTCGCGAGCATCCTCCAGGCGCAACCCGATGTCGCATCGGTCTATGCGCGCACCGCGGTCGGCAATGGCCGCGTCACCGCGACGCTAAAGGACGATCGCTCGATGAAGAGCACCGCGTTCGAGCGGAGCCTCGCGCCGCAGCTCGCGGCGATCCCCGATGCGCGTGTGTCGTTCCGGTCGCAGTTTGGCTGGGGCGGCAGCAATCGCGACGTGACGATCACGCTGGGCGGCGACGACCCGGTCAAGCTCGACGCGACCGCGCAGAAGATCGTGACCGAGATGGCGAAACTGCCGTCGCTCGTCGCGCCGCGCGTCGCGGGCAATCTGCAGCGGCCTGAAATCGTCATCCGCCCGCGGCTCGATCTCGCCGCCAATCTCGGCGTGACGACGCAGGGCCTGTCGAGTGCGATCCGCATCGCGACGCTGGGCGATATCGACCAGAACAGCGCGCGCTTCTCGCTCAGCGATCGCCAGATCCCGATCCGCGTCGCGCTCGACCAGAATGCGCGGACGAGCCTCGCGACGATCCAGAACCTGCCGGTCGCCACCGCGACGGGCGGATCGGTGCCGCTCAGCCTCGTCGCCGATATCGGGCTGGGCTCGGGGCCGACCAAGATCGATCGCGTCAACCAGCAGCGCCAGCTGTCGATCGGTGCGGATCTCGCGCCCGGCGTGATCAGCGGCGATGCGCAGAAGCAGATCCATGCGCTGCCGACGATGAACGCGCTGCCGATCGGGGTGAGCGAACTCGTGCTCGGCCAGGCCAAGTGGCAGGCCGAGATGATCAGCAACTTCATCGTCGCGGTGGTGGCGGGCGTGCTGCTCGTCTTCGCGGTGCTCGTGCTGCTCTATCGCCGTCTGTTGCCGCCGTTCGTCAACATGGGCTCGCTGATCCTCGCGCCGCTCGGCGGGCTGCTCGCCTTGTGGGTTACGGGTCATCCGATCTCGATGCCGGTCTATATCGGGCTGCTGATGCTGCTCGGGATCGTCGCGAAGAACTCGATCCTGCTGATCGACTTCGCGCTCGAGGAGATGGGCAAGGGCGTCGATATCTGGACGGCGATCGTCGATGCCGGGCACAAGCGTGCGCAGCCGATCGTCATGACCACGGTCGCGATGGTCGCGGGCATGGTGCCGACCGCGCTGTCGATCGGCGGCGACGGATCGTTCCGCGCGCCCATGGGCATCACGGTGATCGGCGGTCTAGTGATGTCGACCGTGCTGACGCTGCTGATCGTGCCGGCGACGTTCAGCATCGCGGTCGGGATCGAGCGCTGGGCAGGGCCGCGACTGGGTCGTCGCCTGCTCACCTTCCGGCCCGGCGACGACGGCGCGGAAGTGGTCGGGATCGCCGGCCCCAACGCGCCGGCGCTCGGACCCGCATCGCCCAAGATCGGCTTTCGCGACGGCGATGGCGGAACACAGCCGGCGGAATGATCGCCGGCGTGACACCTCACGGGTGAACTATCCCTGCGCTCGGGGATTGTTTCGGACATGACATCGAATTCCCGCGTGCGCCCGGCCAAGGAAGCAACCAACCCGGCTCTCATTCGCATGCGGATCGTCGCGACCGGGCTGCTGGTGCTTATGGCGGTCGTGTTCCTGATCAGCCGCGCGCTGGTCGACCGGCACCCTGCGATCGGCTTCGTCCGGGCCTTTGCCGAGGCGGCGATGGTCGGCGGACTCGCGGACTGGTTTGCAGTCACCGCGCTGTTCCGCCATCCGCTCGGGTTGCCGATCCCGCACACCGCGATCATCCCGCGGAACAAGGACCGGATCGGTGACACCCTCGCGATATTCCTGCGCGACAACTTCCTGCTACCCTCGGTCATCTCGCGCCGGATGCGGCGGCTCGACGTCGCGGGCGCGATCGCACACTGGCTGACCGATCCGCCCGAAGGGGCAGGGGGACGGTTCCGGTCGGGCGCGTCGAAGCTGGTCGCGCAGATTCTCGAAGGCCTCGACCCCGCGCGGCTCGGCGGCATGGTGAAGGCCGGCATCCGCGCAAGGCTGCGCCAGACCGAGATATCGCCGATCCTCGGCCAGCTGCTCAAGGCCGCGATCGCCGAACGTCGTCACGCCCCGCTGCTCGAGGCGGCGATCCGCTGGGCATCGGTCACGCTCGCCGCGAACGACCATCTCGTCCGCGCGATGGTGCATGAGAAGTCGGGTTCGATCCTGCGCTGGACGGGGCTCGACACCACGGTCGCGGACAAGCTGATCAACGGGTTCGACCGCCTGCTCGCGGAGATGGCAGAGGATCCCCAGCACCCGTTGCGGCTAAAAGCGGAGGAAGCGCTCGAGCGGCTGGCCTGGGACCTGCAATATGACCGCCGCATGCGCGAGCGGGTCGAGGCGATGAAGAACGACCTGCTCGATAACCCCGCGATGCAGCGCTGGCTCGACGGTCTGTGGGAGCAGGCGCGCGGCGCGCTGCTGGCGATCGCGCGCGATCCCGAGCGGGCGATGGCGGGCAAGCTAGGCGACGTGCTGCGCCAGCTCGGCGAGACGCTGCTCCACGATCCGCGGCTGTCGCATACGATCAACCGGTTCGTCCGCCGCGCGGTCGTCGGCATCGCGGCGGATTATGGCGACGGGATCGTCCGGCTCGTGTCGGAGACCGTACGCGGCTGGGATGCGGAGACGATCACCAGCCGGCTGGAGAATGCGGTGGGTCGCGACCTGCAATATATCCGCGTCAATGGCACGATCGTGGGCGGCCTCGTCGGCCTGGTGATCCACACCGTCGACCGGATCCTCTAGTCGCCCCGGTTATCGCTCCCAGTCGGGCATCGGCCAGCCCTTTGCCTTTGCCAGCAGGCGGAGCGGACCATGCGCGTTGACCGCGAACGGCTCGTCGGCCCAGGCAAAGGTCGGCGCATCGGAGACATGGTCCGAATAGAAGCGGACATGCGCATCGTGCCGCGCGATCCCCTCACGCGCCATCCAGCGCTCGATCATCGCGAGCTTGGCGGGGCCGTAGCAATTCTCGCCGTCGATGCCGGCGAGCAGATGGCCGTTCGCGTCGCGCAGGCTCTCGGTACCGATCACCGCATCGAAGCCGAGCCGTTCGGCGATCGACTCGACGTAGAAGCGGTAGGAAGCGGTCGCCATCACCAGCCTGTATCCCGCTGCGCGATCCGCCTCGATCTGACGGAGCGCGGCGGCGAAGACACCGTTGCGCATCACGCGGTCGGCGAACGCCTCGGCGGCACGACGCTCCTGCGCCGGGGTCAGCGTCTTGCCGAGCATCATCCGCTGCATGATGTGCTTCAGGCGGCCCCGGCTCATCAGTTTGGCGAGATATCCCGCCGCCGCGAGCGCCGCGACCGGCACCAGCGCGAGTCGCCACGGCGCGCCGCCGGTCCGCGTGGTGTGGATCAGGAACGGCGTCCAGGTCGGCGCGTGGGTGATCGTCTTGTCCATGTCGTAGATGGCGAGAAGCTGGGTCATTGGGCCGGCTTACACAGCATTCGTCTTGCCGATCCAGTCCGTTTGCCGCAAAGGTGCCGCCGATGAGCGCGATGGCCGATTTTCAGCAGGACGGTGCCGACACGGGTACGCTTCGCTTCACCGGCGATCTGTCGCTCGCCAACATCGGAAATCTTCCCGATCGGCTCGAGGCTGTTGATGCCGCGTCGATCAAGCGGGTCGACCTGAGCCAGGTCGACCGGATCGACACGATCGGCGCCTGGATCGTCCACCGCTTCGCCGCACGCAACGACGCGACGATCGACGGGCTCGATGCCGACGGCCAGAATTTGTTCGACCAGGTCGTCGCCTCCGACCAGCCGCTGGCGGCACGCGGCAAGCCGGTCGGTTCGGTAAAGCGCGTGCTGGGCGAGATCGGCGACGCAGTCGTCCTGACCGGCCGGACGATGCTCGGCCTGCTCGCCTTTCTGGGCGCGACGACGATCGCCTTTGGCAGCGTCATTCGCCACCCCAAGCGCTTCCGCTTCAACGCGGTCGTCCAGCGCTTCGAGGTCGTCGGCATCGCCGCGCTCGGCATCGTCGGGCTGATGAGCTTCCTGATCGGCGTCGTCATCGCGCAGCAGGGTGCGGTCCAGCTCCGCCAGTTCGGCGCAGAGGTGTTCACGATCAATCTGGTTGGGCGGCTGACACTGCGCGAACTCGGCGTGCTGATGACCGCGATCATGGTCGCGGGCCGGTCGGGCTCCGCCTTTGCGGCGCAGCTCGGCACGATGAAGCTGACCGAAGAGATCGACGCGATGCGGACGATCGGGGTGTCGCCGATGGAGGCGCTGGTCCTGCCGCGCGTGCTGGCGGCGATCGTGATGATGCCGTTGCTCGCCTTCTATGCGTCGCTGATCGCGATCATCGGCGGTGGGCTGCTGTGCTGGATCCAGCTCGGCATCCCGCCCGTCACCTTCATCGCCCGGATCCGCGAGGTCGTGCCGATCACCGATCTGTACATCGCGCTGATCAAGGCCCCGGTGTTCGGGGCGATCATCGCGGTCGCGGGTTGTTTCCAGGGCATGCAGGTCGAGGCCGACGCCGAACAGGTCGGGCTGCGCACGACCTCGGCGGTGGTGCAGGGCATCTTCCTCGTCATCGTGCTCGACGCGTTCTTCGCGGTATTCTTCACCTGGATCGGCTGGGACTGATGGCCCGCAAGACTGACGACAGCATTATCTCCGTAAAGGGGCTGAGGAACGAGTTCGGCGATTCGGTCGTGCATGACGGTCTCGACCTCGACGTCCGGCGTGGCGAGATCCTCGGCGTGGTCGGCGGGTCGGGGACCGGCAAGTCGGTGCTGATGCGCTCGATCATCGGGCTGCAGACGCCCGCCGAGGGCGCGATCACGGTGTTCGGGGAATCGAATATCGGCCGCGAGGAGACCGAGGCGACCGAGATCCGCAAGCGCTGGGGCGTGTTGTTCCAGGGTGGCGCGCTGTTCTCGACGCTGACGGTCGCCGAAAATGTCGAAGTGCCGCTGCGCGAATTCTATCCCGACCTGCCGCCCGCGCTGCTCGCCGAGATCGCCGCGTATAAGGTCGTGATGACCGGCCTGCCCGCGGATGCCGCGAACAAGTTTCCCGCCGAACTGTCGGGGGGCATGAAGAAGCGCGCCGGGCTCGCGCGCGCGCTCGCGCTCGACCCCGAGCTGCTGTTCCTCGACGAGCCGACCGCCGGGCTTGACCCGATCGGCGCGGCGGCGTTCGATTCGCTGACTCAGTCGTTGCAGAAGACGCTGGGCCTGACCGTCTTCCTGATCACGCACGACCTCGATACGCTCTACGCGATCTGCGACCGGGTCGCGGTGCTCGCCGACAAGAAGGTGATCGCGGTCGGCACGATCGACGAACTGCTCGCGCTCGACCATCCGTGGATCGAGGAATATTTCAAGGGACCGCGCGGCCGCGCCGCGGTGGCGACCAAGGAGGCGCATCGCAGCGCCGACGCGGTTGCCGATGCCCACCCGACCGAAGTCCAGTCCAAGCAGTCCGCGCCGGACGACGCCGACGCGACATATGCCGAGAAAGAAGCAAGGACGCTCTGATGGAAACCCGTTCGAACCATGTCCTTGTCGGCGCCGTCGTGCTGATCCTGCTGGCGATGCTCGCGCTGTTCACCGTGTGGATCGCGCGGCTCGGTGGCACGGAAGAGAAGGAATATGACATCTTCTTCCGCCAGTCGGTCGATGGTCTGGCGCGCGGCTCCGCTGTGACCTTTTCGGGCGTGCCATCGGGGCAGGTGAAGTCGATCTCGCTGTGGAAGAACGACCCGCAGTTCGTGCGCGTCCGCATCAGCGTGAACGAGGAGACGCCGGTGCTCCAGGGCACGACCGCGTCCATCTCGGGCGTCGGGTTCACCGGCGTCAGCCAGGTATCGCTCGATGGCGCGCGCAAGGGTGCGCCCGCGGTCGGCTGCCCGGATTCGAACGGCCAGCCATGCCCGTACGGCGTGCCGGTCATCCCGACCAAGCAGGGTGGCCTTGGCGCGATCCTCAATTCGGCGCCGCAGTTGCTCGAGCGTCTGTCGACGCTGACCGAGCGGCTGACCGGACTGCTGACCGATCGTAACCAGGCGTCGATCGCCGGGATCCTCGAGAACACCAATCGCCTGACCGATGCGCTGGCCGATCGCGGGCCGGAAATCGCCGCGACGCTGGCGCAGACGCGGGTCGCGATCCAGCAGGCGGGCGATGCCGCGCAGCAGTTCGGCGTGCTCGCGCAGACCACCAACGGGGTGCTCTCCGAAGACGTGAAACCGGCGATGGCCAATCTGAACAAGGCGATCCAGTCGGCACAGACCAGCGCCGAAACGCTGAACGCGGCGATCGGCGACGCGCGGCCCGGGCTGCAGGCCTTCTCGAAGACCACAATTCCCGAAGCCAACCGCCTCGTCCACGATCTGCGCACCACCGCCGCGGCGCTGTCCTCGGTCGCCGAACGTGTCGACCAGCAGGGGGCAGGCTCGCTCGTCGGGCAGCAGAAGCTTCCGGACTATAAGGGTAAGTGATGACCGCCATGAAGACACCGCTGTTCATCCTCCTCGCGGCGCTGCCGCTCAGCGCCTGCATCAGCTTTGGTGCCGCACCGCCGCCGACCCTGCTGACGCTGACGGCGCAGTCCGCGGTCGCGGTCGGGCAGAACCAGAATTCGGCGACGTCGAAGTCGATCACACTGCAGGTGCCGACCGTGCCGCAAGCGCTGGCGACCGCGCGCGTGCCGGTGCAGGCGACCGCAACGTCGATCGCCTATGTGAAGGACGCGCAATGGGCCGAGCCGCCCGCGCGACTGTTCGCGCGACTGATGTCCGACACGGTCGCGGCGCGCACCGGGATGGTCGTGCTGTCGACGGTCCAGGCCGTCGGTGATCCGAGTGCAATGCTGGGCGGGGAACTGCGCAATTTCGGCCTCGACGCGACGACGCGCGAGGCGGTCGTGACGTTCGATGCCTCGCTGACGCGGGCAGGGATGCAGTCGGTCGAGAAGCGTCGCTTCGAGGCGCGCGTCCCGGTCGCGGCGATCGATGCGCCGTCCGCGGCGGCGGGGATCAACACCGCGGCCAATAGCGTCGCACAGCAGGTCGCGGACTGGGTCGGTCGCCCGCGCTGAGCCAGGGTCAGCCCGCGGGCTGACCCGCCTGTGCGAGCATCGCCTCAGCTTCGGCGAGGTGAAGTCGTTCGACCATTTGACCGTCTAGCCGGATCGCGCCCTTGTCCGCAGTGGCGCCGTCCGCGAACGCCGCGACCACCGTCTGCGCCCATTCGAGCTGGTCGGGGGTGGGGCCGAACGCGGTGTTCGCCGCCGCGATCTGCGCCGGATGGATCAGCGTCTTGCCGTCATAGCCGAGACCAGCGCCCTGTTCGGCTTCGGCGGCGAGGCGCGCCGGATCGTCGAGCGCGTTGCAGACGCCGTCCAGCGCCACCAGCCCGGCCGCGCGCGCGGCCGTCACGATCGCCATCAGCGCGGGGATGAGTGGCATTCGATCGACGCCCGGGCGGCAGCGCAGCTCCTTGGCGAGGTCGTTGGTGCCGGCAATCAGCGCGGTGAGCCGCGATCCCGCGGCCGCACGAGCGATCGCCGGGAGTTCGAGCACGCCGCCACAGGTCTCGATCATTGCCCAGATCGGTGGCCCGTCGGTACCCAGTGCGGCGCGGACGTCGGCAAGATCGACGGCGCCGGAGATCTTGGGCACGAGCACCGCATCGACGCCGATACCGCGTAGCGCGGCGATGTCGTCGGCACCCCATGGGGTATCGAGCGCGTTGATCCGCACCACCAGTTCGCGCGTGCCGAAACCCCCCGTGCCGACCTCGGCTACGACACGGTCGCGCGCCGCCGCCTTCTCGTCGGGCGCCACCGCATCCTCGAGGTCGAGGATCACGACGTCGCAGGCCAGACTGCGGGCCTTGGCGATGGCGCGGGGGTTGGAGGCGGGCATGTAGAGCGCGCTGCGGCGACGGCGAAGGATCATGACGCCCAGCCTAGAAGACTATGGCCGGGGTTTGAACCCCGGCCTGCCTGCCGCGGGCGACGCGATCAGGTGACGACGTCGGGTGCGCTGCGGCCGGTGTGCTGCGCGATCCCCGCGATCGACTCGGCCGCCGCGACGATGCTCGCCAGCATGTCGCCGGTTTCGCGGTCGAGATTACCGCCGACGGGCTCATAGCGTTCGAGATAGACGCGAAGCGTCGCGCCGGTGGTGCCGGTGCCCGAGAGACGGAACACGACGCGGCTGCCGCCCGCGAACAGGATGCGGACGCCTTGGTTGCGGCTGATCGAGCCGTCGGTCGGGTCGGTATAGGCGAACTCGTCCGCGGTCTCGACGGTGAGATCACCGAACTGCTTGCCGGGCAGGGTGGCGAGGCTGGCGCGCAACGCGGCCATCAGCGCGTCGGCGCGCGGGGTCTCGATGCCCTCGTAATCGTGGCGGGCGTAATAGTTGCGGCCGTACTTCGCCCAGTGATCGCGCGCGATCGCGTCGACGCTCTCGCCGCGGACGGCAAGGATGTTGAGCCACAGGAGCACGGCCCACAAGCCGTCCTTCTCGCGGACATGATCGGAGCCGGTCCCGGCGCTTTCCTCACCGCAGATCGTCGCCATGCCGGCATCGAGCAGGTTGCCGAAGAACTTCCAGCCGGTCGGCGTCTCGTACGCGGGGATGCCGAGCGCCTCGGCGACACGGTCGGCGGCCGCGCTGGTCGGCATCGAGCGGGCGATGCCCTTGAGGCCACCCGCATAACCGGGGGCGAGGTGCGCGTTTGCCGCCAGCATCGCGAGGCTGTCCGACGGGGTTACGAAGCGGTGGCGGCCGATGATCAGGTTGCGGTCGCCATCGCCGTCCGATGCCGCACCGAAATCGGGGGCGTCGGGCGCCATCATCGTCTCGTACAGCTCATGCGCGTGGACGAGGTTGGGGTCGGGGTGATGCCCACCGAAATCGGGCAGTGGGGTGCCATTGCGCACCGTGCCCGCGGCAAAGCCCAGGCGGCGTTCGAGGATCTCGGTCGCATAGGGCCCGGTGACCGCGCTCATCGCGTCGAACGCCATCGTCAGCTTGGCAGCGCGGATCGCGTCGAAGTCGAACAGCGTCTCCATCAGCGCGGCATAGTCCTCGACCGGATCGACCACCTCGACGGGCATGTCGCCGACCATGACCTCACCGTCCTGGTCGAGATCGATGTCGGCCGCGTCGACGGTCAGCCAGCGGTCGATCTCGAGCGTGCGCGCGTTGATCGCGTCGGTGATCGATTCGGGCGCGGGACCGCCATTGGCGATGTTGTACTTGATCCCGAAATCCTCGTCGGGACCACCGGGATTGTGGCTGGCGGACAGGACCAGCCCGCCGATCGCGCCACGTTTGCGGATCATGTGGCTGGCGGCGGGCGTCGACAGGATGCCGCCACGCCCGACGATCACGCGACCAAAGCCGTTCGCGGCCGCCATGCGGATCGCGACCTGGATCACCTCGCGGTTGAGGAAGCGGCCGTCGCCACCAATCACCAACGTCGCGCCGGCCTTGTCCTCGACCACGTCGAACACCGACTGGACGAAGTTTTCGGCATAATTGGCCTGCTGGAAGACCTTCACCTTCTTGCGCAGACCGGATGTGCCCGGCTTCTGGTCGGTATAGGGCGTGCTTGTAACGGTACGGATCATGTCGGCTCCACGAGGCTCGAATACAGGGTCGCATAACGCCGGCCACTCTCGTCCCACGAGAAGTCCGCGCGCATCGCATTGCGCTGCAACATGGCCCAGCGATCGGGGCGTGCATAGAGCGCGATCGTTCGGCGCAACGCATGGCTGAGCGCTTCGGGCGTGATGCCGTCATGCTGGATACCGGTAGCGACGCCTGCGGCGACCGCCGCCTCGTTCGCGTCGATCACCGTGTCGGCCAGGCCGCCGGTGCGCGCGACGACGGGGATGCAACCATAAGCCAGCCCGTAGAGTTGCGTCAGGCCGCAGGGTTCGAACCGCGACGGGATCAGGATCGCATCGGCACCCGCCTGGAGCAGATGCGAGACCGGCTCGTCATAGCCGATGCGGACGCCGACCCGGCCCGGATGCCGCTCGGCAGCGGCGACAAAGGCGTGTTCGAGCGCGCTATCGCCCGACCCGAGCAGTGCGAGCCGGCCGCCGAGCGCCACCAGCTCGTCGATCGCCGCGACGAGGACGTCCATGCCCTTTTGCCAAGTGAGCCGGCTGATGACGGTGAAGATCGGGCCGTCGCCGGTGTCGAGGCCGTACAGCGTCTCGACCGCACGCTTGTTGATGCGGCGGCGGGTGAGCGTGCGCGCGGTGTAGCGCGACGGCAGCGCGGCATCGGTGGCGGGGTTCCAGACCGCGGGATCGATGCCGTTGACGATCCCCGTCAGTCGATCGGCACGGACGTTGATCAGCCCTTCGAGGCCCATGCCGAATTCGCCGCGACGGATCTCGGCGGCATAGGTCGGACTGACCGTGGTGATCGCATCGGCAGCCTCGAGCCCGGCCTTCAGGAAGCCCACGCCGCCATAATATTCGATCCCGTCGAGCGCGAACGCCGCGTCGGGCAGCGCGAGGTCGGCGAAGATCTCTGCGCCATAGCGGCCCTGGAAGGCGATATTGTGGATGGTGACGATCGTCTTCGCCGGCGCGCCCGGACCGGGGGCGTAGCGCAGATAGGCCGGCGCCATCGCCGCCTGCCAGTCATGCGCATGGAGGATGTCGAACTGCTGGCCGTCGACGACGCCCGAGGCGAGGTCGGCGGCGGCCCGGCTGAACGCGGCAAAGCGCAGCCAGTTGTCGACCCAGTCGGCGCCGGTCGTGTCGCCATACGGACCGCCGCCGCGCGCGAACAGGCCGGGCGCGTCAAGGATCAGCAGCGGATGGTCGCCGATGTTCGCCATGAGGATCCGCGCCTCGACGCCGAGCAGGTCGGTGTAGCGGTGGACGACCTTTGCCGTCCGCATGACCGCGGTGAGCGCGGGATAGCCGGGAAGGAAGGTCGTCATCGCGACGCCGTGACGCGCAAGCGCCGCGGGCAGCGCGCCGACGACATCCGCAAGGCCACCGGTCTTGATCAACGGATAGGCTTCTGACGCTACCGAGAGAACACGCATCAGCCGGGCCCCTGTCCTGATCGAGAAAGCGTCGTATACACCCTCACGCGATCAGCCGGTCGATCATGGATTTGGTTACGAGCACCACGCCGCTGTCAGTGCGGCGGAAACGCTGCGCGTCGAGTTCGGCATCTTCCCCGACGACGAGCCCGTCGGGGATGACGACGCCGCGATCAACCACAACCTTCGACAGGCGCGCGCCGCGGCCGATCTCGCAATGCGGCAGGATCACCGCCTGATCGAGCATCGAATAGCTGTGCGCACGCGTGCCCGTGAAGATCAGGCTACGGTGGATCGACGATCCCGAGATGATGCAGTCGCCCGAAACGAGGCTCGACACCGCCTCGCCGCGGCGTCCATCATCGGCATGGACGAACTTGGCCGGCGGGGTGACCTCCGAATAGGTCCAGAGCGGCCAGCTGCGGTCGTAGAGGTCGAGCTTGGGCACCACGTCGGTGAGGTCGATATTGGCCTCCCAATAGGCGTCGACCGTGCCGACGTCGCGCCAATAGGCCTCGACCTCGCTGCCCGAGCGGACGCAGCTGTCGGAGAAGCGATGTGCGACCGCCTTGCCGTGCTTGACGAGGTAGGGGATGATGTCCTTGCCGAAATCGCGTGCGGATCCCGGCGTCTCGGCATCGCGGCGCAATTCGTCGAACAGCAGCTTGGTATGGAAGACGTAGATCCCCATCGACGCCAGCGCGATGTCCGGATTGCCCGGGATCGCGGGCGGATCGGCTGGCTTCTCGACGAACGCGGTGACATTGTCATGCTCGTCGACCGCCATCACGCCGAAGCCGACCGCCTCCATCCGCGGCACTTCGAGGCAGGCGATCGTGACGTCCGCACCGGTCTCGCAATGCTGTTGCAGGATCAGCTCGTAATCCATCTTGTAGATGTGATCGCCGGCCAGGATGACCATGTATTCGGGGGCGTGGCTCTCGATGATGTCGATATTCTGGTAGACCGCGTCGGCGGTGCCCTCATACCATTGAAACTCGCTGATCCGCTGCGAGGCGGGCAGGATGTCGAAGCTCTCGTTGCGTTCGGAGCGCAGGAAGTTCCAGCCGCTCTGAAGATGGCGGATCAGCGAATGCGCCTTGTACTGGGTCGCGACGCCGATCCGGCGGATGCCCGAGTTGATCGCATTCGACAGAGCGAAATCGATGATCCGCGCCTTGCCGCCGAAATATACCGCGGGTTTTGCGCGGGTATCGGTCAGCTCCATCAACCGACTGCCGCGACCACCGGCCAGCACATACGCCATTGCGTCGCGCGCCAGTGGCTGTCCCCGCCGTTCAACCATGTCCGTCTCTCCCTAATCGTCCGCCGTATAACGCCCCGTTACCCGCGGCTTGTTCCGTCTCAGCCCTCAAACTCGAGCATGATCGTCGCGAGCGGGGGCAAGGTGACCCAAGCCGCACCGTCCTCCGCGACCACGCCGCCGAGGTTGCCGAGCCCGCTGCCCCAATATTCATGCGCGTCGCTGTTGATGATCTCGCACCAGCGACCGTCGAGCGGCAGCGGGATGCGGTAGGGCGCGCGCGCGATCGGCGTCATGTTGGCGATGACGGCGACCGGTTTCGCGCCGGGCGCCTTGCGCAGCCAGGCGAAGACCGAATTGGCGGCGTCGTCGGCGATCAGCCACTCGAAGCCGTCGGCCTCGCAATCGCGCGCGTGAAGCGCGGGCTTGTCGCGATAGACTATGTTCAGATCGCGGACGAGGTTGCGGATGCCCTCATGGCTGCGGCTGTTGCGCAGGCACCAGTCGAGCGCGCGGCCTTCGGACCATTCGCGGCGCTGCGCAAACTCCTGCCCCATGAAAAGCAATTTCTTGCCCGGATAGCCCCACATGAACGCGTAATAGGCGCGCAGATTGGCGAATTGCTGCCAGTCGTCGCCGGGCATCTTGGTCAGCAGCGATCCCTTGCCGTGGACGACCTCGTCATGGCTGAGCGGCAGGACGAAATTCTCGCTGAACGCATAGACGAGGCCGAAATTGATCTCGCCGTGATGATGCTTCCGGTGCAGCGGATCGCGCGCCATGTACTGGAGCGTGTCGTGCATGAAGCCCATGTTCCACTTGAACCCGAAGCCCAGGCCGCCGCTCTTGCCGTCGTCGCCGACCGGCGCGGAGACGCCCGGCCATGAGGTCGATTCCTCGGCGATCGTGAAGATGCCGGGATGCTGGCCATACACCGCGCGGTTCATGTCCCGCAGGAAGGCGACCGCCTCCCAGTTCTCGCGCCCGCCGGTGTCGTTGGGGATCCATTCGCCCGCCTCGCGCGAATAATCGCGGTACAGCATCGACGCGACCGCATCCACGCGAAGCCCGTCGATATGATAGCGCTCGGCCCAGAACAGCGCGTTGTTGACGAGGAAGGACGACACCTCGCGCCGCCCGAAATTGTAGATCGCGGTGTTCCAGTCGGGGTGGAAGCCGAGCCGCGGGTCTTCATGTTCGTAGAGCGCGGTACCGTCGAAGTGCGCGAGCCCGAACGCGTCGGTCGGGAAGTGCGCAGGCACCCAGTCGAGCAGCACGCCGATCCCCGCCAGATGCGCACCGTCGACGAACCGCGCGAACCCCTCGACATCGCCGAACCGCGCGGACGGCGCATAGAGCCCGGTGGTCTGATAGCCCCAGCTCGGATCATAGGGGTGTTCGCTGATCGGCATGAACTCGATGTGCGTGAAGCCCATCTTGACCACATAGGGGATCAGCCGGTCGGCGAGCGCATCCCAGGTCAGGAACCAGCCCTCGGCATCGCGGTCCCACGATCCGGCATGCACCTCGTAGATGCTGATCGGCACGCGGCGCGGATCGACCGAGGCCCAGTGTTTGCGGTGGCTCGTATCCGCCCATTCATGCGCGAGCGTGCGGGTGATCGATGCGGTCGCGGGACGCAGCTCGCTGGCAAAGGCGAAGGGATCGGCTTTCAGCGGCTGGAGCCGGCCGTCGGGGCCGACGATCTCGTATTTATACGCGCGATATTCGGCGATGTCGGGGATGAAGATCTCCCAGACGCCGACATCGCCGCGCCTGCGCATCGCATGGCGGCGGCCATCCCAGTCGTTGAAGTCGCCGACCACCGAGACGCGCTGCGCATTGGGGGCCCAGAGCGCGAAATGCACGCCCGGCGCGCCTTCGTGCTCGATCAGGTGCGCGCCCAACTTATCATGGAGGCGGTGGTGATTGCCCTCCGCCATCAGCAGGTCGTCGATCGGGCCGAGCACCGGACCGAAGCTGTACGGGTCGGTCACCCACCAGTCCGTGCCGCCGCCCTCGGCGTGATATTTCACCGGTTGCGGATCGCCGTCGATCGGGCCTTCGAACAGGCCGCGATCGTCGATCCGGGGGAGGGTGCCGAGCGTCGTGCCGTCGAGCGCATGCGCCTCGGCGGTCGTCGCACCCGGCAGCCAGGCGCGCGCAAACGTGCCGCCGGGGCCGGCATGCACGCCAAGGAGCGAGAAGGGATCGTCGTGACGCCCCTCCAGCAGGGCAACGATGGCGCCTTCGGGTGGCTTCACATTACCGTCCAGATATCGCGGGCATATTCACGGATCGTCCGGTCCGACGAGAACCAGCCCACACGCGCAACGTTGCGCACGGTCGAGGCGACCCAAGCGTCGCGATCGTTCCAGCGCGTGTCGACGCTGCGCTGCGCGGTGGCATAGCTGTCGAAATCGGCGGCGAGCATGAACCAGTCGCCCTCGTACAGTCCGCCCATCAGTCCGGCGTAGCGCTGACGATCATCGGGCGAGAATACGCCCGAGGCGATCGCCGAGACCGCCTGGCAGAGCTCGTTCGACCCGTCGATCACGCTGCGCGGATCATAGCCCGATGCGCGCTTCGCCTCGACCTCGTCCGCGGTCATCCCGAAGATGAAGATGTTGTCGTCGCCGACCCGGTCCTTGATCTCGATATTCGCGCCGTCGAGCGTGCCGATCGTCAGCGCGCCGTTCATCGCGAACTTCATGTTGCCGGTGCCCGACGCCTCGAGCCCCGCGGTCGAGATCTGTTCGCTGAGATCGGCGGCGGGGATGATCTGCTCCGCGAGCGACACATTATAGTTGGGCAGGAACGCGACCTTCAACAGTCCACCGACCGACGGGTCCGAATTGATCCGCCGCGCGACGTCGTTCGCCAGTTTGATGACGAGTTTCGCGTTGTGATAGCTCGACGCCGCCTTGCCCGCGAACAGCTTCACGCGGGGCGTCCAGTCGCGTTCGGGATGGCTGCGGATCTGGTCGTACAGCGCGACCGTCTCGATGATGTTGAGCAGCTGGCGCTTATACTCGTGAATGCGCTTGATCTGCACGTCGAACAGCGCGTCGGGGTCTATGCGCAACCCCATGCTGCCCTTGATATGATTTGCCAGTGCCACCTTGTTCGAACGCTTCACCGCCCAAAACCGCTCCCTGAACGCGGAATCGTCGGCAAAAACATCGAGATCGATCAGCCGTTCGGCATCATCAAGGAAGCCGTCGCCGATCGCGTCGCGGATCAGCGTGGTGAGGCCCGGATTGCACTGCTGCAGCCAGCGGCGCGGGGTTATCCCGTTGGTCTTGTTGTTGATCCGCGTCGGATAGAGGCGGTGAAGATCGGCGAAGACCGTCTTCTTCATCAGCTGCGTATGCAGCGCCGCGACGCCGTTGACGCTGTGCGATCCGGCAAAGGCGAGGTTCGCCATCCGCACGCGCCGCTCGCCACCCTCGTCGATCAGGCTGATCGCGGCGATCGCGCGGTCGTCTATCCCTGTGACCCCGCGTGCCTCGCGCAGCAGCCTTGCGTTGATCGCGTAGACGATCTGCATGTGGCGCGGCAGAAGCCGCTCGAACAGCGGCAACGGCCAGCTCTCCAGCGCCTCGGGCAGCAGCGTGTGGTTGGTGTAGCCGAAGGTCGCGCGCGTGATCTTCCATGCCTCGTCGAACGCGAATTCGTGATGGTCGATCAGCAGCCGCATCAGCTCGGCGACCGACACCGCGGGGTGCGTGTCGTTCAGCTGGATCGCGGCCTTGTCGGGCAGCGTGCGGATGTCGCCGAAATACTGGATGTGGCGGCGGACGATGTCCTGGATCGAGGCCGACGAGAAGAAATACTCCTGCCGCAGCCGCAGTTCCTGCCCCGCGGCGGTCGAATCATTGGGATAGAGCACGCGCGTGAGCGTCTCGGCGCGGAGCTGGTCGGCGAGCGCACCGGAAAAGTCGCCCGCGTTGAACCGGTCGAGCTTGATCGGATCGAACGCGCGCGCGGTCCACAGCCGCAGCGTGTTGACGTGTTCGCCGCGCCAGCCGACGACGGGGGTGTCAACCGCCATCGCCTCGACCGCCTCGGCGGGACTCCAGTGAACCTGGCCGCTGTCGGTCGCGATCACCTCGCCGCCGAAGCCGATGAAATAGGCGCTCTCGCGGCGTTCGAACTCCCAGGGATTGCCGTGCGCGAGCCAGCTTTCGGGCATCTCGACCTGCCAGCCATCGTCGATCCGCTGGCGGAACATGCCGTTCACATAGCGGATGCCATAGCCGTAAGCAGGGAGCGCGAGGCTCGCCATGCTCTCCATGAAGCACGCCGCCAGCCGCCCGAGCCCGCCATTGCCGAGTGCCGCATCGGGCTCGATCTCCTCAAGCGCGGCAAGGTCGACGCCGTGCAGCGCGAGCGCCCGCGACACCTCGCCGCTGCGTTGCAGGTTCGTCACCGCATCGCGCAGTAGCCGGCCGATCAGGAATTCGAGGCTGAGATAATAGACGCGCTTGGCACCCGCCGCATGCGCCGCCTTAGTCGACGCCATCCAGCGTTCAACGATGTCGTTGCGCACGGTGAGGATCGTTGCCGCGAGCCAGTCGTGCGGAAGCGCGGCCTGCGCATCCTTGCCGATCCGGTGGACGAGCGTGTCGAGGATCGAATCGGCCAGCGTCTGGACGGAGCGCTGCAGGGCGGGGTTTGCGGTCACGCGAATTCCGGATCTCGTTGTCGTCACCGGTGATCCTAGCCGCGCGGACACCTTTGTCACGCGGACTTGCGAGGTCGCGGGACGCGATCGGCCAGTTAGCCGTGCATCCCCTGATCCATGTCAGTTTATCTCAGAGCATGCCGATCAGCAGCGTCGCGTTGAGGCCGATAATGACCGCGGCGATGACCCAGGCGAGCGCTTTCAGCCAGACCGGGCTGACCAGCGATCCCATGATTCGCGCGTCCCCGGTGAACTTGACGAGCGGCACGACCGCGAAGGGGAGCTGCAGGCTCAGCACGACCTGGCTCAGCACCAGCAGCCGCGTCGCACCCGCATCGCCCGCCGCGCCGACCACGAATACCGCGGGGATGATCGCGAGCAGCCGCGTGACGAGCCGCCGCGCCCAGACGGGCATGCGCAGGTCGAGGAATCCCTCCATCACGATCTGGCCGGCGAGCGTGCCCGTCACGGTCGAATTCTGGCCCGAGGCGAGCAGTGCGACTGCGAACACGACGCTCGCAGCCCCCATGCCGAGCATCGGCGCGAGCAGCGCATGCGCCTGGTCGATATCGGCGACGTCGGTGCGCCCCGCGACGTGAAAGGTGGCGGCCGCGAGGATCAGGATCGCGGCGTTGATGAAGAAGGCGAGGCCGAGCGCGATCGTGCCATCGATCGTCGCCATCGTCACCGCGTCGCGCTTGCCCGCCTCGGTCGCCGCGAACGCGCGCGTCTGGACGATCGACGAGTGGAGATAGAGGTTGTGCGGCATCACCGTCGCGCCGAGGATGCCGATCGCGATATAGAGCATCGCCGGGTTGGTGACGATCTCGGTCGTCGGCACCAGCCCGCCGAGCACGCCCGCCATGTCGGGCCGCGCGAGGAACAGCTCGAAGATGAAGCAGCCGGCGATGATCACGAGCAGTGCGACGATGAACGCCTCGAGCTTACGGAAGCCGAAGCGTTGCAGCGCGAGGATCAGGAACACGTCGAGCGCGGTGAGCACGACACCCCAGACCAGCGGCAGACCGAACAGCAGTTTGAGCGCGATCGCGGTGCCGAGCACTTCGGCCAGATCGCAGGCGATGATCGCGATCTCGCACAGGAACCAGAGCACGACCGAAACGCGCTTCGAATAATGCGCGCGGCAGGCCTGGGCGAGATCGAGCCCGGCGACGATGCCGAGCCGTGCGGACAGCGCCTGAAGCACCATCGCCATCAGATTGGACAGCAAAACGACCGACAGGAGGGTGTAGCCGAATGCCGAGCCGCCGGCGATGTCGGTCGCCCAGTTGCCCGGATCCATATAGCCGACCGCGACGAGATAGCCCGGCCCGACGAACGCGAACAGCCGCCGCCAGAACGGCGCGCCTTCGGGGATCGCGACGGTGCGATAGCTGTCGGACAGCGAATGGGCGAGGGCGGAGCTGGGCGGCGGCATCGCGGGTGCTTTGCCGGATGGGAGCGGGGGGGACAAGCGGTTCGGTTGGCAGGCGGGTATCGGGCGGGCGGCGCGCGGCTCTTCTTGCTCCCGTCATCCTAACGGAAGTCAGGATCCAGGGTTATGAGCGCCGGGCTGCTGGGCTCTGGATCCTGACTTTCGTCAGGATGACGGGAGGGGGTGCATGGCCTCGTGCAAGGCCGCGCTCAGACGACCTTCATGTCGGCCTGGTAATGGTGCCAGAGGAAGATCGCTGCCGCGCCGCGGTGCGGGCGCCAGGCTTCGGCGAGTTCGCGGGTCAGCTTCTCGCTCGGGCGGGCGTCGTGGCCGAGGATGCGGCCGATCTCGATCTGGACCGCGAGGTCGCCCGCGGGCCAGATGTCGGTGCGGCCCTCGGCGAACAGCAGGTAGATCTCCGCCGACCAGCGGCCGATTCCCTTGACCCGGACCAGCGCGGCGATCGCCTCCTCGTCGTCGGCGGGCAGGTTCGTCAGGTCGAGGCGGCCGCTCGTCACCTCGTCGGCGAGGCTGCGGGCATAGCCGAGTTTCTGCCGCGACAGCCCCGCGCTGCGCAGCGTTTCGTCGCTGGCGGCGGCGATGTTGGCGGGGTCCGCGGCACCGCCGACAAGCGCGTCGAGCTTGTTCCAGACCGATTGCGCGGAGGCGACGCTGACCTGCTGGCCGAGGATGGTGCGAAGCAAGGTCGCGAAGCCGCGCTCGCTGATCCGCGGGGCAGGGTGGCCCTTGTTCGCGACCGCCACCGCGAAGGCGGGTTCGATCGCACACAGCGCGGTCATGGCAGCCTGCAACTGGTCGGCGTTCAGGCCCATGACGCGAACCTTGCAGCTTGATCGGGGCGGCGGCGCGCGGCATGGACCGCGCACGGTTTTTCGGAGGACAGCATGCCCAAGCTTATCGTCGTGACGCGGGACGGGGAAGAACGCGAGCTCATGGGCGAAACGGGTCTTTCGGTCATGGAAGTCATCCGCGACGCCGGGATCGACGAGATCCTCGCTTTGTGCGGCGGCTGCTGCTCCTGCGCCACCTGCCACGTCCATGTCGACCCGGAATTTGCGGCCAAACTCAAGCCGATGAGCGAGGACGAGAACGACCTGCTCGATTCGACCAGCGACCGCGACGACTATTCGCGGCTGTCGTGCCAGATCGACATGACCGACGCGCTCGACGGGTTGAAGGTCCGGATCGCCGCCGAGGATTGATCCGGTCCCTCTCCCCCGCGGGGGAGAGGGGGACGTTCAGCGCGTCGTGACCGCGTAGAGCGCGATCGCGGCGGCGTTCGAGACGTTGAGGCTCTCGACCTTTTCCGAGATGGGGAGCTTGGCGAGTTCGTCGCAGTGATCCTCGGTGTTCTTGCGCATGCCCTCGCCCTCGGCACCGAGCACGATCGCGATGCGCTGCGTGCCCATCGCCTCGGACAGCGTCTGTGTCGCATGGCCGGTCAGGCCGATACGCCAGAACCCGGCTTCGGCGATTTCCTCGAGCGCGCGGGCGAGGTTCACCACGCGGATCCACGGCACCGTCTCGAGCGCACCCGACGCGGCGCGTGCGATCGTGCCCGATTCGGGCGGTGCGTTGCGGTCGGGGGTGACGATGCCGAGCGCATCGAACGCCGCCGCCGAGCGGAGGATCGCGCCGACATTGTGCGGATCGGTCACGCCGTCGAGGATGACGAGCGGACGGTTGTCGTCCTTGCCATGCTCGAGCAGGTCGGCGAGCCACATGTCCTCGAGCGGTTCGACCTCGATCACCACGCCCTGATGCGGGGCGTCGCCCGGCACCAGTCGCGCGAGATCGGTGGCCTCGGCGAAGGTCACCGGCACGGCCGCGGGCAGGTCGAACCCGGCCAGCGCCTCGCGTGTGCCCATGATCTTGCGCACCGTGCGTTCGGGATTGGCGAGCGCTGCGCCCACCGCATGCTTGCCCCAGAAGCGCGGACGCCCCGCGGGGGCCTTGCTCGGCCGGTGGCCCTTGCGTGCTGCCATCAGAGCGCTCCCGTCATCATATCAGTCATCGTCATCGCTATATCCATAAGGGTCGGTCACCACCGGCTTGGTCGGCAGTGGCGTGCGTGGCAGCGCCTTGTCCGCATTCGCCGCGCTGAGCAACACCGATGCGAGCACGATAGACGCCTGGCGCATGTCCTCGGCCTTCAGGTGATCGAAGGTGTCGGCCGACGTATGATGGATCCGGCTGCCATAATCGAGCGGATCCTGGATGAACTGGAACCCCGGCACGCCGACCTGTTGCAGGAAGACGTGATCGGTGCCGCCGGTCGGCCGCAGGACGACGTTCGACGCGCCCATCGATGCGAACGGGCTGAGCCAGTCGCGAAAGATCGGCACGACCGCGGGGTTGGTTTCCGCATAGAGCCCGCGCAATTTGCCCGAGCCATTGTCGATGTTGAAATAGGCGGCGAGGTCGGCATGGCCCGGCAGCGGGGTGATCGGCCATTTCTGCGAAAAGCCGTAATAGCTCTGCATCCCGGTCTGCGGCGGGTCGTTGGGGCTGCCGCGTGTCGCCAGATGGCGGGTGACATAGGCCATCGAACCGAGAATGCCCTGCTCCTCGCCCGACCAGAGCGCGAACCGGATCGTCCGCTTCGGGCGGACGCCGGTTGCGGCCAGGATCCGTGCGGCCTCCATGATCATCGCCGAGCCCGCCGCATTGTCGGCGGCACCGTCCGCGGCGACCCAGCTGTCGAGATGCGCGCCCGCCATGACATAGCCGGCCTTCGGATCGGTCCCGGGAATGTCGGCGATGATGTTGTACGCCTGCGCATCGCTGTCGTCGAAGCGGACGTCGCTGACGATCTCGAGCGTCGGGGCGGGGCCTGCCTTGGCAAGCCGGGCGAGGCGGCGGTAATCCTCCGCGGCGATCTGCACGCCCGGCAGCGCAGGCGTGTCGCCGACACCGAACAGATAGCCTTCGCCGCTGACCAGCTTGCCGTCGTGATAGGCCATCGTCGCGGTCGCGACCGCGCCTTCACCCTTCAGGAACGCATCGAGTTTCTTCGAGAAATCGAGCCGCTTCATTCGGCGGTCGGCGGCATCGGGGTCGTAATTCGGCTGCTGAAACCGGTCGAGCCTGGCGATATCCTCGCCGCTCAGTCGCCTGAACGCGGGCTCGGCGGGTTCGTCGCCGGTGCCGGGCCGCGTGAGCATCACGATCTTGCCGCTGAGCTTGCCGCGCCATTTCGCGAAGTCGCGCTCGCGCGCCATCGGTGCGACGATCACGGGCGCGCTCAGCGCGGTGCCGTTCGTGCCGGGAGTCCAGGCAATGGGAATCGCGGTCAGCTGCACCACCCGCGGGGTCGTCATCCGCACGCTCGACCGTTCGATCGACCAGCCGCGACCGAATGCGAACCCTTCCTTGTGGACATTCGTGAGGCCCCAGTCGGCGAAGCGGCGCTGCGTCCACGCCTCCGCCGTGCGCATCGACGGCGAATTGGTGAGCCGCGGGCCGATCACGTCGGTCAGATGCTGGACTGTCACCATGACCTGGCTGTGATTGGTCCCTTCGTCGATGATGCGGTTGACCATGGGTTGATCAGGCTTTGCGGTGCCGCCACGCTCCTTGGCGGCCGCGGGGCTGAGCGCGATGATCGTTACGGTTGCGGCGAAAATGGCAAGTCGGCACGGACGCGATTGGTGCATGAAGGTCCCCCTGGGCAATTTTTTATGCATGAAAGGCTATGCGGGGGCGGAAGTTGGCGCAACCCGCGTTGACAGCACCGACAAGCTTCGCCATTGAGCCGCCTCGCTCGAAAGAGTGGCCCCTTTGGACAGGTGGCCGAGTGGTTAAAGGCAGCAGACTGTAAATCTGCCCGGGTTTCCCGTACGCTGGTTCGAATCCAGCCCTGTCCACCAAAGCTTTGCGGTATCACCGTCCAAGCTTTGGTCCTTCGCCGGTAGCAAGGCCAGGCGCGAACCTCACAACCTTCAGATCTGTGCCGGGATGTCGTGCGGACATTATGCGCGAAAACGCGTCCCGCGACGGCATTCGGCGCGCCTCAAACAGGGATGCCTAACCGCGGAATTGCGGTTAATGTAGGTCTATGTCTGCCAGCCGCATTGATCTCCTGACCGAAGCGCAACGGGCCTGTCTTCGACTGGTCCTGACGCATCACAATTCGAAGGAGATCGCAGCGCTGCTCGGCGTGTCGCCGTCGGCGATCGACAAGCGGATCGAACGCGCGGTTCAGGTGCTGGGCGCGGGGTCGCGGTTCGAGGCTGCGCGGCTGTTGCAACGGCACGAAACCGCCGGGGATATCGACGCGCCCGCAGAGCCCCGCGTCATGCCCTCCGCCACGCCCGCGCCCCGCGCTGCGAACGACAGGACGGAGGACGGGACGTCGCCAACGCCGTCGTCCGACCTGCTGGTCGCGACGTATGATCGGCTCCCATCCGAACCAATCGACGTAGCGCGCGCGCCGTCGCATCCGCCACAGGTCGGCCAGGACGATCCATGGGGGCTCGTCCGCCGCTTCATGGGGATGACGCCCGGAGGCGGACCGGAGGGAGCGGCGCGGAACCGCCTGTCCAAGGGGGACAGGCTGATCCGACTGGTCGGGCTCATGGCGTTGCTGGCGATCACCACGGTGGCGCTGGTGACGATGACGATGACCATGACGAGCCTGTTCAGGCAGGTTCGCGGCAGCGCCGCCTCTCCCCGGGTTGAGCATTCGTCGCGCTGGGGTGGGAAATTCGACATGTTGAAGGAACGTCGTCAGGCAACCGACAGGGTTACCGCGGACTTTCTGAAGGCAGAGGCAGCGGTCGACCAGGCCGCGTCGCTCGCTGCTTCCTGCGTCGCGACCTTGTTGCAGCAGCGTGCGGCGGCAAGATTGCCGGTCGCGACCGGGATCGCCGCGCTGCAACTCGTCGCGGATGCATCGTCCGATCTGATCAAGGCCCGCCAGCGCTTCGTCGACGCGCACCGGGCGCTGGTCGCGGTACGCAGCGAAATCGGCCTCGGTGCCTTTTATGCCTATGGTGACGAGGGCGAGTGTCCGCCCAACGAAGGGGCTTTGCGCGACGATGCGCGACTGCACCTCGTCGTTGCCGCCTGACGACGCGGCCGGTGGATCGCTTGACCCGATAACGTGGACCGCGTCTGGATCTTCAACGCGCTGCAACTGGCGGCGACCGGCTATGCATTCTGGCGTGGCGGTGCCCCCGAGCGGCTGACCGGGCTTGCCCTGCTGCTCGCGGCACTGGCCACGCGGATGTTTCACCAGCTTGGCGCAGGCGAGTTCGTCGACGTCGAGATCGGTATCATGACCGTCGACATCGTCCTGCTCGGCGTGATGATCGCCATCACGCTGCACGCCGATCGGTTCTGGCCGGCCTGGGTCACCGCGCTCCATGCACTGGGGACCGGGGCGCATCTGGCCCGGGCGATCAACCCCGACGTGATCCGGCTCGCTTATGCGGTCCTGTCGGTCATGTGGAGCTACCCCATCGTCCTGCTGCTCGCCGTCGGAACGATGCGGCATGCCAGACGGGTCCGGTCGCGAGGCTGGGATCTCGACTGGAGCCGCCAGGACCCGACCCTTCCTTAGCCCTGCATCTGAGGCTTTAAATGTCTTATGCCATTCCTTTCATGCGACTCTTGAACGGCGCACGGCCCGGGCCGGCTCTTGCACCCGCCGCCGTCGATCCCGCCCGCCTGGTGAGCGCTGCCAAGCATCTGTACGAACTGCGTCGCCAGCGCGACGCGGCATTCGGTGCGGACCTGTTCTCCGAACCCGCCTGGGACATGCTGCTCGACCTGTTCATCTCGCATCACGAGGGGCGTCAGCTCAGCGTGTCCGCGGTGTGCATCGGCGCGCGGGCGCCCTCGGCGACGGCGCTGCGCTACCTTGCGATCCTGCAGGAGGCGGGTCTCGTCCTGCGGACCCGCGACAAGAATGACGGTCGACGATCGCATATCCAGCTGTCGGTCGTCGGGCGTCAGCGGATGAGCGATCTGCTCGCGGGTCTGGTGGATTGCTGATCCTCATGCCGGCCGGGTGACCGGTCGAGCTTGACGGACGAACGAACAAGATGCCTGCGGCCGGCGCCGACCGGGCGTCTTCGCGGCCGCTGCCGCACGGCTCGATCCGGCGCGCATGGCGGGCCCCGATCCGGCCATCCGCCATCCAAAGCTTGAAAAATTGCGCCTGCGATGGCATGTAAGTCTCGGATACCCGTCAATTTTACTGGTTTGCGGGCCTCCCAATAAATTCCGGCAAATGGGCGAGGACTTTGAGCAACGGTTGTGCTCGGTCGATCGCTTCTGTGCGTCTTTCGGCCGATCCTGCGCAGCCCATCCATCATCCGGCGATGCGCCCTTAGCCGTCTCCGCCCCTCGGGGGCCGGGATCGGGGGCGGGCAGGCGGTAACGAAAAAGGCATCATAGTGCGAATTGGATCGAACGACGACACGCGGACCGCCGAGCAGTCAGGCGACGCTCCGGCGGCCGGCACGGGCGTAACGCGCCGCAATCTTCTAGGCTCGGCGATCGTTGCGGGCGTCGCGGGGTCCTCCGCCATGGTCCCCCTGTCGTCGGCGCAGGCCGCGACGACGGAACGCTCGGTCGACGTGCTGCTGATCGGCGGCGGCATCATGAGCGCGACGCTCGCCGTGCTGCTGCGCCAGCTCGAGCCGAGCTGGACGATCGAGCTGGTCGAGCGGCTCGACAAGGTCGCCGAAGAGAGCTCGGGCGGCTGGAACAACGCGGGCACCGGCCATTCGGCGCTGTGTGAACTCAACTACACGCCGGTCAATGCGGCCGACGGCCGTGTCGAGATCGCCAAGGCGGTCGAGATCAACGAGCAGTTCCAGGTCACGCGCCAGTTTCTCAGCCACCAGGTCAAGGCCGGCATGCTCGGCGCACCGCGGACGTTCATCAACTCGACCCCGCACATGAACCTCGTCTGGGGCGACGCCAATGTCGCCTTCCTGCGCAAGCGCTGGGAAGCGCTGGGCGCCAGTCCGCTCTTCTCGGGCATGGAGTTCTCCACCGACCGCGCCCAGATCGCCAAATGGGTGCCGCTGATGATGCAGGGCCGCGACGCGTCGCTGCCGCTTGCAGCGACCCGCTCGCCGCTCGGCACGGATTGCGACTGGGGTGCGGTGACTCGGCAATATATCGCCGCGCTCGACAAGCAGGCGAACTTCACGCTGACGACGGGGCATGAGGTCCGGTCGCTCGAGCGCAACGCCAAGGGCGGCTGGGAAGTCACCGCGCGCGACATGAAGACCGACGACAAGCAGGTCATCAATGCGCGCTTCGTCTTTGCCGGCGCGGGTGGCGGCGCACTGCCGATCCTGCAGAAGTCGGGCATCCCCGAGGCGGACGATTATGCCGGCTTCCCGGTCGGCGGCTCCTTCTTGGTCGCGGACAAGCCCGAGATCACGCACCGCCATCTCGCCAAGGTCTACGGCAAGGCCGCGGTCGGCTCACCGCCCATGTCGGTCCCGCATCTCGACACCCGCTATCTCGACGGCAAGCAGGCGCTGCTGTTTGGACCGTTCGCGACCTTCTCGACCAAGTTCCTGAAGCAGGGGTCCTATTTCGATCTGCCGGCATCGGTGACGATCGACAATTTCCGGCCGATGGTCGCGGTCGGCTGGGACGATTTCGCGCTGGTCGAATATCTCGCAGGGCAGCTGATCATGTCGGATGCCGACCGGATGGAGGCGCTGCGCGAATATTTCCCCGGCGCCAAGGACGGCGACTGGCGCTTGTGGCAGGCGGGCCAGCGCGTGCAGATCATCAAGCGCGATCCTGAAAAGGGCGGCGTGCTGAAGCTCGGCACCGAGATCGTCGCGTCGAAGGACGGCTCGATCGCGGCGCTGCTCGGCGCGTCGCCCGGTGCGTCGACCGCGCCGTCGATCATGCTCGACCTGCTCAAGAAGGTGTTTCCGAACCGGCTGTCGACTGCCGGCTGGCAGGCCAAGATCCGCGAGATCGTGCCGAGCTACGGCATCAAGCTCAACGAGCATCCCGAACTGCTCGCCGATCACTGGGGCAATACCGCCGAGACGCTGCAACTCGCCATCGCCTCGCCGGTGGTCCATGTCGCGACCAAGCCCCGGCCCGCCGCGATGCGCGTCAAGCCGGACCGCAGCCCCGACCTCGCCCTCTGACAGCTGTCCTCGACCGCGCCCTCCCCGGCATTGCCGGGGAGGGGCAAGCTATGGCGCGCACGCGGGCCCTGCTGGCGGGAAATGCCCCATATCCGATCCACGCCGCTAGGGTCAGGACTCATTGGTCATAGCCAGAAGATGACGGTGGCCGCGAGCGCGACGGCAGAGAAGAAG